>NZ_BDCC01000058.1 GCF_001613305.1 Nocardia vaccinii NBRC 15922 | reverse complement strand
TGGAGTGGTGGCGGCGAAGAGTGTGGGCGCAAAGTTGCTGAAAGTCTTCCAGTGCGTAGGTTGGCATCTTATAATCTAAAATTGATTAAGAAACGAAAGGCGGAGTCGATGGAGAGACCCTTCGACGTCAGTCGGATGAACCGAGGTCCGGACGATCTCATGCACTACGAAGACCTCGGATCTTCGCTGGTCGAAGTCTTGCAGCGCGCTGTTCGTGATCGGCCGGACCGAGAGGCGGTTGTCGAGGTCGGTGGCGAGCGTCTGCGGTACTCGGAGTTGTGGGATCGTGCCGGACAGCTGGCGGGTGGGCTACGTGAACGTGGCGTGCAGTGTGGCGACCGGGTCGCGATCAATCTGCCGAATGGGGCGGCGTGGGTCGTAGCCTACTTGGGCGTGATCCTTGCGGGGGCGATCGTCGTGCCGGTCAACACACGGTTCTCGAAGTCGGAAGTCGAATACGTGGTGACGGACAGCGGTGCGGCGCTACTGATTGATGACCCGTCGGACCTTCCTTCGGGACCGCACACAGTCACCCCGGCCGATCCCACGACCGTGGCTGCGATCTTCTATACCTCCGGCACCACCGGCCGCCCGAAGGGGGCGATGCTGACGCACGAGGCGGTCCTCACGAACTCGGAGAACACTCGCCGATCCATGGCAGCCGACATGGGCGACGAGGAACTGGCCGATTTGCGCACATTGATCGCGGTGCCGCTGTTTCACGCCACCGGTTGCCACATGCAGCTGGTCACCAGCATGTTCCTGCGGGGTACTGCGGTCATCATGTCGCGGTTCGATCCGGCTGGATTCCTGGCCACGGTCGAGCAGGAACGCATCAATACGACGGTGTCCGCGCCGGCGATCTATGCGATGGTGATGGACCACCCCGACTTCGAGCGCACTGACCTGTCCTCGTTGCGCAGCCTCTATTACGGCGGCGCGCCTACCACCCCGGCGCAAGTGCGCCGGATGAAGAAGATGTTCCCTGCGGTACACGTCGGCAATGGATTCGGTCTCACCGAGGTCACTGGAGTGCTCACGTTGTTGCCGCACGACGAGACCGAGGACTACACCGAATCGGTCGGCTACGCCATGCCCTCCAACGAGTTGCGCATCGATCGATCCGACGACGCCAGCAGTTCTGGTGAACTGCTGGCCCGTGGGCCGAACGTCATGGTCGGATACTGGAACAACCCGCAGCCGACGGCTGCGACGATCGTCGACGGGCGGTTGCGCACAGGCGATATCGCCACGATCGATGAGGTCGGACGGGTATACATCGTCGACCGCGCCAAGGACATGATCAACCGCCGCGGGGAGAACGTCTACTCGTCGGAGGTCGAGAACGCGCTGGCGGCAGTCGAGGGCGTCGCAGAAGTGGCTGTCGTCGGCGTCCCCGATCCGAGGTTGATGAACATCGTCACCGATCCCGCGCCGAGTTGGATGAACGCCATCAGGGGCAGTCGGCGTTCCATCCTCAGCATGTGAATAGTAATCACGCCGACCAGAGGCATGAGGAAGCACACTCCAAGGGTGGACAACACGAAACCGATCATGCGCCGCGTGCTGTGCGATGTGTAGAAGTCGACGACCGAGTGCATGCTGTTCGACGGACCGAGGGGGAGCGGCAGTAGACCTGCGATGAGCCAACCAAGGGCGGTGAGTGCGAGTGCCACAATGCCGCCCCATGAGCACAGGTTGAAGATGCGAAGTTTGATGTCTGTGTCTTTGGTGCTGATCGGTGTACCTCTCTGGCGGGGTAGGTAGGACCTTCCGGTCACCGCAGCGCCGGTTCTCGGGCCGTCGTTGGATGACCGGTTGTCCGGGCGTGGATGATCCATCGTTGGTCGTCAGTGAGCGATCTGATGACATAGATGAGTTGGCTCGACACTGTCACCGCCGAGCGTTGGTGACAGGCAAACCTCGGATGTTGGAATGTCGGTCTCGGCCGGCGTGAAGGACTCGCTGGCGCCGACCGAGATGCTTAATTGAAGATAGATTAGACTTTATGCCCCGTCAACGGCGGTCGACGACGTGGGACGTTGTGTCGGTGGTTGTTCGTCCGGCGCGGGTCTCTGTGTTGTGTCTCGCTCGGTGGATGTCGTGCAACAAGTCTCTACGGATGTCTTGCCGCGAGGCGGATCGGCCCGTGTTGGTTGCGGGAGGGTGGGTTGCCGGGGTGACGCTGTTGATGCTATTTAATATAGAGTAAAAACTACCCGGAAGTTGGTGTGCTCGATGGCTGGCGAAGCGGATCGACCGCGTCGAACGGACGAACAGGCTGCAGCCGAGAAGGTTGCGGCTGAACTCTACGAGATCCTGGCGACGGGAGATCGTGAAAGGCTCGATGCCATCCTGATTCCGGACTTCGAGGGCAGGACTGCAGAGGGAATGCCGTTCGGGCTCGGCGGTGTATACCGGGGCCCTGAAGCGATGTGGAGCGAGTTCTGGGGGCGCATCGCCCAGCATTACCGCGCTCGTGCGGTTCCCAGGGAATACCTGTGGTCCGGCGATGGTCGGCTGAGTGTCGTCGGCCGCTATCACGGGAAGGCGCGAGTTGGGGGAGGGGCCCTGGATGCTGAATTCGTCCACACGCTGACGTTCGCGCAGGGCAGGATTGCTGGATTGACCCAACTGACCGACACCGCTCGTTGGCATGAGGCGTTGACACCGAAGAGCGGCTTGCGCGCAGTCGAATTCGATGTTGCCGACGGGGTTGCGGTGTTGCGGTTGAACAGGCCTCGGCAACGCAATGCGATCGATCCGGCTATGGCCGACGACTTGTATGAGGTCGCGCAGCGCTGTGTGGTGGCGAACGACATGCGGGCCCTGGTCCTGCTCGGTAACGGCCCAGTGTTCACCGTCGGCGGGGACATCGAGGTATTCGCCGACACCAGCCCGGATTCGCTGGCCACGACATTGCGGCGCATGGTCAGCCCCTATCACGAAGCCTTGCGGATCTTCAACGAACTGCCTGTACCGATTGTCACCGGTGTACACGGCGCGGTCGGTGGTGGTGGCCTGGGAATGCTGTACTGCGCCGACGTTGCTCTCGCCGCCGAGGGGACCAAATTCGCCACCGGATTCACCGCCCTGGGACTTTCCGGTGACGGCTCGACTTCGTGGTACCTACCTCGGCTCGTGGGGCTGCGCCGTGCTCAGGAGATGTACTTCGGCCGAGTACTCGACGCGACGCAAGCATGCGAATGGGGACTGGTCTCGGAGGTCGTACCAGAGGATCGGCTGGAGCAGGCCACGCTCGAGCGCGCCGAAAAGTTGGCCGCCGGGCCAACATGCGCTTACGGAGAGATCAGACGATTGCTCCATGATTCAGCAGCGGCGACTCTCCCGCAGCAGTTGAATGCGGAGATCGAATCGATCACTCGCACAGGCGGAACCGCCGATGCTGCGCAAGCAGTTCGCTCATTCCTTTCGAAGACCAAACCGACGTTCGAAGGACGGTGACTCCCCTGTGTGCAACCGCGTGTCACGGCCGCTTCCAGGCGTCGGTACTCATAGGGCGGGTCCGTGGATGAGGTGACCGCATCGGAGGAGGATGTCGACGTGCTCGTCATCGGTGCCGGTCTCTCCGGAATCGGTGCCGCGTGCTGGCTGCGACGAGCCTTCCCCGGCTGTACCCTTGCCGTACTGGAGTCGCGGGATGCGATAGGTGGAACATGGGATACGTTTCGTTATCCAGGGGTGAGATCGGATTCGGAGATGTACACCCTCGCCTACCGGTTTCGGCCCTGGCGTAGCGACACCGCTATCGCCGATGGAAAGTCCATTCTCGGTTATCTGCACGTAGCGGCGCAGGCCGGGGGGATCGGCACGGTCATCCGGTTAGGGCATCGTGTTTTGCGAGCAGAGTGGTCGTCCAGCAGGCAGCGATGGCAGGTGGCAGTCGCGCGAACGGACACCGGCACGACGATCGAATTGTCGGCACGCTTCCTGATCTGCTGCACCGGCTACTTTCGTCATGAGCGCGGCTACGTCCCGGAACTCGGTGGCCGAGAGCACTTTCCGGGTGCAGTCGTGCACCCGCAAAGCTGGCCCTCTGGACTGGATGTGGTCGGCAAACGAGTCATCGTCATCGGTTCAGGCGCAACCGCGGTAACTCTGGCGCCCTCTCTCGTCCGCCTTGGCGCGCAGGTGACCATTGTGCAGCGGTCGCCATCGTATATTTTGCCCCGAGACACTCACAGCAGGTGGGCGCCAGTACTTCGACGCGTGCTACCGACACGCGTCGCCTACGCGCTGCTGCGAATCCGAGGTATTGCTGCGGATGCAGCTCTATACCGTCTGTCACGATCCCATCCGAACCAAATGCGGAGATGGATCAGAGGCCGACAACGACGCTATCTGACGGGATGTCACGATCCTCGCCACTTCGAGCCCAGATATGATCCCTGGACACAGCGGATGTGTGTCGCGGCCGACGCCGACCTCTTCCATGACGTCGCTTCAGGGGCGATCGAGATGGTCACCGACACGGTGACCGGCTTCACCGGTAAAGGGCTCCAGCTGGCATCCAACACTGAACTGGCCGCCGACATCGTCGTCACAGCAACAGGTTTCGACTTGCAGGTCCTCGGGGGGATCGACCTCATCGTTGACGGGGCACCTGTTCGGGTAGCCGACCGATACGCGTACAAGGCAGCAATGCTGTCCGGCGTACCGAATCTCCTGTACGTGATCGGGTATGTCAACGCTGCGTGGACATTGAAGCTGGACCTGTTGTGCCAGTTCATGGTTCGGCTACTGCGGCACATGAAGCGCCATGGCCATACCAGCGTGACTCCAGAGCCGAAGTCTGCCATGACTCGCGCACCCTTCATCGCCGATTTCCTGCCCGGATATTTTCTTCGATCGGGCCGAAGTTTTCCCTCACAGGGGGACCGGAAGCCTTGGCGACTAACGCATACCTACTGGAAAGACAT
This sequence comes from Nocardia vaccinii NBRC 15922, assembly GCF_001613305.1. Lineage (GTDB taxonomy): Bacteria > Actinomycetota > Actinomycetes > Mycobacteriales > Mycobacteriaceae > Nocardia > Nocardia vaccinii. The sequence continues at coordinate 135,230 of NZ_BDCC01000058.1, read as the reverse complement.
GCTGGCCCTGCGATTCGGGCGACTCGACGACGGAGCGCTCCAATACTCCACAACCAGTGAATAGACAACGGGCAGACCCCACACACATCTAGCGAACTCATACAACTGACCAAGCGAAACGGATCTCCATGACTGCCGAAGATGCCGATGAGGCGAAATTCACTGGGCCGCTTGCAGGTGTGCGGGTCGTCGAACTGGCCGGGCTGGGCCCAGGCCCGTTTGCGACCATGCTTCTGGCCGACCTCGGTGCCGACGTGGTGCGGATCGATCGGCCTGTCGGCGCTGATGTCTTTCCGGGCAAGCCGCAGGAAGATCTGCTCAACAGGGGCAAAAGATCCATAGTCCTCGATCTCAAGGACCCGGCGGCCGTGGGACTCGCTTTGCAGTTGATTGAGCAGGCCGATGTGCTGGTGGAGGGCTATCGTCCGGGGGTGGCTGAACGCATCGGCCTGGGCCCGGAGGTTTGCCGAGAGATGAATCCGCGCCTGGTGTATGGGCGAATGACCGGATGGGGCAGCACTGGCCCGTTGGCTCAGCGGGCGGGTCACGACATCGACTACATCGCTGTGACCGGAGCCTTGCACGCTATAGGGGACGGTGATGCTCCGCGGATACCGCTGAATCTGGTGGGCGATTTCGGCGGTGGGGGGGATGTATCTGGTTGTGGGCATCCTGTCTGCTCTGCGTGTTGCAGAACAGACAGGAGTCGGGCAGGTGGTGGATGCGGCGATTGTGGACGGCACGGCCCATCTACTGACCGGAATCCATGCTTTCCTGGCAGCGGGAGCCTGGACGGACCAGCGCGAAGCCAACATGCTCGATGGTGGTGCGCCCTTCTACACCACGTACGTCACTGCAGATGGACGTCACATGGCAGTCGGAGCGATCGAACCCAGGTTCTACAAAGAACTTCTCGACTTGCTCGACCTGGACGAAGACCCGCGACACCAGCACGATCGCACTGCCTGGCCGGCGATCAGAGACAAGATCGGAGCGGCATTCTCCACCCGGACGCAGGCGGAGTGGTGCTCCGTTTTCGACGGGTCGGACGCCTGCGTCGCTCCAGTGGCCTCGTTGCCTGAAGCCGCAGACCATCCCCAGATTGCCGCGCGGGGAACTATCGTTCGACGCGATGGCGTGCTGCAAGCAGCTCCCGCGCCACGGTTTTCGATCTCCACGACCGCATTCGGCGCACCGCCGCCGCTGCCGGGGCAGCACACCCGCGAAGTACTCCGGGACTGGGGAGTCGAGGCGTAGACCGTACGACGGTCAACCGAAATTGTCTCTCTTGCAGGGCAACTGATGCCACGTGCTTTCGGGCGCGCTTGACCGGCAAACGAACTCGGTGCCGTTCGAGGCGCACCGTCGATCTCGGCGGGCCCGGGAGGTATCGGCGACGTCTCGAGCCCCATTCCGGACTGCACTGCTGGTCGGGCCCGCCCCCTGGTGCGACCCGGCTCACGGACTACCGCGGTGGCGTCGATGTCGGGGGACGGGGATCTCTCGGCAGGCCGAGGACCTGCTCACCGATGAGATTGCGTTGGATCTCCGAGGTGCCACCGGGGATGGTCAGGTACTTGGCGGAGAGGAATTCGTGCACGAACGCCGGGGTTTCGCCGAGCCAGGTCACACGTGCAGGCGCATCGACCTCGATCGCCATGCGCCCGAGCGCTTCGTGCAACTCGGAGTGAAAGAGCTTCAGTACGGAAACATGTGGGCTATCGGCTCCCACGGTTGATGCCCGCAACATATTCATCTGGTCGATCCGCTCGCGGATCACCAGGTCCGTCAACTCTGTGGCCAGACCCGGCTCGTCCCAGCTCCCGCACGCAAGTGCTTCGTCGACCAGTTTGTCTGCCCGGCCCGGCCCGACGACAACACCACCAGCCAGGCTCGCACGCTCATCGGCCAGGATTGACAGTGCGATCTCCCAGCCGCGGCCACGTTGTGCGATGAGGGAATCGGTCGGTAGCGCGACCTCGTCGAGAAAAACCTCGTTGAACTCTCGATCGCCGTTTATCTGTACCAGCGGCCGGATGTCGATACCTCGGACGCTCATGTCGACGAGGAACATCGATAGCCCCCGGTTGCGTGGTGCTTTCTCCGTGCGCGCCAGGAGGATACCGAAGGCGGCTGAGTGGGCGAACGAACTCCAGACCTTCTGGCCCGTTACGGACCAGGCTCCCGTGGAGTTCTGCTGTGCCCGGGTTGACAGCGAAGCCAGGTCGCTGCCCGCGCCAGGCTCGCTGAACAGCTGGCACCAGCGTTCGGTTCCGAGCCTGATGCCAGGCAAGTACCGCTTCCGTTGGTTGGGTGATCCCCAGCTGAGCAGCATGGGCGCGACAAGTTCGAGGCCCAGCATGTCGGCGTGAGGCCGCTCCACACCCAGCTCTTTCAAGCGCGCGGAGACGAGACCGGCCTGGTGTCGTGACAGATTCAGGCCACCGAACTCGACCGGCCAGGCCGGTGTCGCCAGGCCACTTTCACCGAGTAGGACGTACCAGTCGCGGTCCAACTCGGTTGGTCTGTGCTGTTCGACCCATTGGTCGATGGCTCGTACGAGTTCAGCATCGGAGTTCCCATTCAGTTCGAGCTGGCTACTCACATCGGCCCCATTTCTCGCCGTTCGGACAAGGTAGCGGTCAGACGGCCTCGCGCGGCCCGCGTCCCGCCGAATAGTGCGGCTGATACGCGTGCACGACGCAGGAACAGGTGTGCGTCATGCTCCCAGGTGAAACCGAGACCGCCGTGCATCTGGATCGCGTCGAATGCCGTCTGCACATAGCTGTCGCAGGCGAAGGCGAAAGCGAGATCGATATAGTGCGCGGCCTCGAGCTCGGCGAGGTCGACGAGGTGCGCTGCGTAGGCCACGGCTGAGCGAGCTCCCTCGAGCCTGACATGCATGTCGGCCAGCCGATGCTTGACACCTTGGAACATTCCCACGGGGTAGCCGAACTGGTGTCGCTCGCGGACATAGCTGCTCGTTCTGTCAACCAGCGCGGCCATGCCGCCGACAGCTTCGGCGCTGACCGCGAGTCGCGCGAACTGCAGCGCTCGCCGGGTGGCAGCGAGTGCCTCGGAGCCTGAGGATAGGACTTCTGCGGTTGTGTCCCTTAGGTTTACGGCTGCGACGGCTCGGCTCGGGTCGAGACTGGCCGTCGGTGTTCGTTCGGCCCCGGCGTCGGCGAAGTTGACACACAAGATAGCGCCACGATCCGCTCCGTAGGCGATCAGCAACGCGTCGGCTCCCATGCCATCCAGCACCAGCGGCAGATCGGAGGCAAGGCCGGATACTGTGCCCGTTCTCCCGTCGATGGACGGAGCCGGCGCATCGATCACCGCCACCGCGTACCGCTTGCCGACCAGAAGCTGCTCCAAATGAGGTCGCGCGCGTTCTCCGGCGCCAGTCAGCAACTCGGCCGCGATCACCGCTGAGGACAGGAATGGAGTGGTATTGAGCGCCGCCCCCATTTGTTCGCATACGACAGTCAGATGGACGGCGTTGCCCCCTGCACCCCCTAGCTCCTCGGGAACAAGGAGCGCATGGAGACCTAGCTGATCGACGAGAAGCTGCCAACCGGTCTCATCAACATTCTTGCCCGCAAGTCTGTCGCGGGCCGGCGTCGTCCCCGATGCCTTCATGTAGGACGACAGATACGCCTTCAGGTCTTGCTGGTCGTCAGTGAGGACGAACAAGCTCGTGGTGTTCGCGGCCATCAGAGCCGCTCGATGATGGTTACGTTGGCCTGGCCGCCGCCCTCGCACATGGTTTGGAGCCCGTACCGGCCTCCGGTCCGCTCCAAAGCCCCCAGTAGCGTCGTCATGATCCTTGTGCCGGTGGCCCCGATCGGGTGTCCGAGCGCGATTGCGCCGCCGTGCACGTTCATTTTGTCCAGCGGCACATCGAGTTCCTGCTGCCAGGAAAGGACGACGCTGGCAAACGCTTCGTTGATCTCGAACAGGTCGATGTCGTCCACAGTGAGTCCGGTGCGCTCGAGCGCGCGCCTTGTTGCGGGGATCGGTGCCGTCAGCATCATGACCGGGTCGTCTCCGAGCACAGTCATATGGTGGATACGGGCACGCGGTGTCAGGCCGTAGCGTTTCAGCGCGTCCTCCGAGACCACGAGCATCGCCGAGGCGCCGTCCGAAAGCTGGCTGGACACGGCGGCCGTCGTGCGGCCTCCCTCCCGGAGGACTGGAAGCTTGGCCATCTTGTCCAGGCTTGTGTCGCGGCGGGGGCCTTCGTCGGTGCCGAAGTCGCCGAAAGGCAGGATCTCGGCCTTGAATACACCGTTGTCGATGGCGTCGATTGCCCGCTGGTGGCTCTCCAGTGCGAAGATCTCCATATCCTCGCGGGATATGTTCCATCGTTCGGCAATCGCATCGGTGGACCAGAACTGGGTCATCTCATTGATGCCGTAACGACGGACCCAGCCCTCGCTACCATGCCACGGATCCGAGACCCCGTCGGGCTGCTCCTCGCTGCGGAACGCCGTCAGCAAGGGGATCCGACTCATGTTCTGCACGCCGCCAGCGATTACAACGTCCGAGGTACCACTCATCACCGCCTGCGCGGCGAAGTGCACAGCCTGCTGGCTCGAACCGCACTGGCGGTCGATGGTCACGCCGGGCACCGTCTCCGGGAAGCCGGCCACCAGCGCCGCTGTGCGGGCGATATCGCCAGCCTGGGAACCCAGATTGTCGAGGCACCCGAGCACCACATCGTCCACGACGACCGGGTCGATGCCGACACGTTCGACCAGTCCCGCGAGCACTGCGCCCGCGAGGTCTGCGGGGTGTGCCGCCGCGAGCGCCCCGCCACGCTTGCCGACGGCGGTCCGCGCCGCATCGACGATGTATGCCTCAGCCATATTCTCTCCTCTTGAACCGCAATACCAACGGACGTTTGCTTGTTATTTCGCCGCGCTCGACGTGTCCGCCCACGCCACCTGGCCGTCTCGGAGGACCAGTTCGCCGTTGTCGTCCAGCACCCGGAAGGAACCCGCGCAGGGCGACTCTGCAAGGTTCATCTCGACTGTCAGCTCCGCCCCGGGGCGTATCGGCTGGGCGAATGTCGCCGTGAGTTGGCGTACACGGCATCCCGGCGGCAACTGGTGGCCGATGACACGGCCGGTCAGCCCGAAGCTGCACAGTCCGTGCAGGATCGGCTGCGGGAACCCGGCGGCTCGCGCCGCCCACGGATCCGAATGGAGTGGGTTCGTGTCGCCGTTCAGCCGATACAGGAGGGCCTGATCCGGCCGCAGCATCACTCTTCGTCGTGCGGTGGGTACGAAGACTCGGCCGCGCGCGCTCGTGGAGCCCACCGGTCTGGTCACCTCCGGGCGCGGGTGCCGCACGAGCAAAGTTGAAGTGACAGTACCGATCTCACCCGCGCGGTGGTGGATGATCGTGCTACGGAACTCCAGCGCGGTTCCGGAGCGCCGTGGTCGGGCGCTCACCACTTCGGTCTCGATTGCGACCTCGCCTTCGACCGGGATCGAGCCGCAGACGTCGATTCGCTCGCTCGCGTGCAACAACGCCGAGAGGGGCACGGTGTCGTCGATCCCGCTCGTACGTTCATGGACCAATACAGTCAGGAAGGCCGGGGCGGCGGCGAGGTCGTGCCCGTTCGAGTTGTCCGTGGTGTAGTCGAGCTCCTCGAAAGCGGAGTCCGAGCCGTAGCCGACACTGAGGGCATACAGCATCACGTCGCGCGCGGTATAGGAGTGGACTTCCTTCCACGCCCGACCGACCAGCGCGTTGACTTCGAGCTCGGAGATCTCCGAGCTCACGCTTTCACACCTGAAGTGGTGGGCTGTTCCGTGCCGATGACAGGTTCGGCCGGCCGGGCCCGCGCCACGAGTTCGGGCACCGTCTGCCCTACCTCTTCGAATGTCCACCGCCGGCCTCGATCATGAACGGGCCCTTCGTGCCACCCCTCGGTCACGCGGATCTCGCCTCCGAAGACGGTGAAGACCTGACCGGTGATTGTCCCGGCCTCCTCGGAGCAGAGCCAGGCGACCAGCGGTGCGGCATTCGCCGGGTCCATCGCGTCGAAGCCCTCCTGCACGGGGGCCATCAGGTCGCCGAAAAGTCCTTCCGTCATCCGGGTTCGTGCGTTCGGCGCGAGTGTGTTGACCGAGACGCCATACCGGGACAGCTCCGCGGCAGCGACGAGACCGAATGAAGCGATCCCGGCCTTCGCGGAGGCATAGTTGGCTTGACCGATGTTCCCGAACAGGCCGGCTGCCGATGTGGTGTTGACGACGCGACCAGAGATCGGTGCGCCTGACTTCGCTGCATTCCGCCAGTAGCGCGCGACCCATCGAGTCATCAAGAATGTCCCGCCCAGGTGGACGCGCATCACGAGGTCCCAGTCCTCGACGGACATGTTCACGAGCATCTTGTCTCGCAGGATCCCAGCGTTGTTCACCACCGCGTGGACGGTTCCGAAGCGATCGACGACCGTATCGAAGAGTTGGTCGACGGCGTGCTCATCGGCGACGTCGTAACCAAGCCCCAGCGCGGTCCCACCGGCTACGCGGATCTCCTCCGCCACGGCAGCAGCCGGGTCTTCGGTCTCATTGCGCAGGTCGTTGATCACGACGCTTGCTCCCTGACGCCCCAGCTCCAGTGCGTGGGCGCGACCGAGGCCGCGGCCTCCCCCAGTGACGACGACGACTCGGCCGGTAAGCGGCTTGTTCATATGTTCCTCTTCTCGACTCATCGGACCGCGGACCCGAATTCGCGGCGCAAGATGTGCTTTTGGACTTTCCCGAGGGTGTTGCGTGGCAGGTCTTCAACGATCCGCACGGCGGTCGGAGCCTTGTAGCGGGCGAGCATCCCCCGGGTGTGTTCGATGATCTCTGCCTCGGTGGGGGGTTCGTCCCCTTCCGCGGGAACCACGATGGCAATCGGGGTCTCACCCCATCGCTGGTGCGATGCGCCGATCACAGCGACATCGGCTACCTTCGGATGGGTCGCGATTGCGAACTCGACCTCCGCGCAGTAGATGTTTTCGCCGCCCGAGATAACCATGTCCTTTTTGCGGTCGACGACATAGATGAAGCCGTCTTCATCCATTCGGCAAAGGTCGCCGGAGTGGAACCAGCCACCCTCGAACGCCTCGGCGGTGGCGTCCGGACGGTTCCAGTAACCCTTCATCACCGTTGCGCCGCGGTAGACGATTTCACCCACGTCGCCGGCCGGGACGTCGTTCATCTGCTCGTCGACGATCCGGACCTCGACGTTCATGACCGGCAGCCCGACGGATCCGAGCTTTTCGGGATAGCGGTGGGTCGGGAGCATGCAGGTGCCGGCACTCATCTCGGTTTGCCCGAAGATGGCGTAGATCCCGACTCCGGGAAAGGTCTCGTTGAGACGTTGCAGCAGGGACCGGGGTGCATTCGATGCGCCCCATGCGATGCGCCGCAGCGCCAGCTTGCGATCCGCGATGCCTGGCACTGCGCACACTTCGTCGACCTGTGTTGGCACGAAGACCGCCGTGGTTACGTGGTTCTGCTCCATTACGTCGACGATCTCGGCGGCGTCGAAGTGTCCCGTGTCCATGATGAGGCTGAGGCCGCCAGCCATGAATGGATACAACAGAATGTCTATCCCGCCGATGTGGAACTGCGGCATGCCGGACATCACTACTTCGTCCGCCTCAACGATGCCGAGCGTGCCGCCGTAGTTGAAGGTGTGAATGACTAGGTTCCGGTGGGTGAGCTCGGCTCCCTTCGGAGCGCCGGTTGTGCCGGAGGTGTAGACAAGGAACGCTGTGTCGTCCTCCGTTGGCGATTCCCCGTCCCAGGGCTCGGCGAACACCTCCCCGTATGGGGTGAACCCGGCAATCGGCTCGGCTGCAGTGCTGATTCGCGCTCCCGAGAACGCGACCTGTGAGGCGGCCTCGGCAGTGGCGGCCTGGAGCGCCTGGTCGGTCAAGATCGCGCTCGCACCGCTGTCGCGCAGAATGTGGGCGATCTCCCGGGGTGTGAGGCGGAAGTTCACCGGAACGGCGATTGCGCGCAGGTGGAGGGCTGCGAACCAGGACTCGACCGCTTCGATCCCGTTGTGCATCACGACCGCAACTCGATCGCCCCGGCTCACACCGCGAGCATGGAGACCGGCCGCGAGCCGCAGTGAGCGGTCATAGAGTTCGGCGTAGGTCAGCGTCCGGTCGTGATACCGGACCGCTGGGTTGTGTGGAAGGCGTCGCGCGTTGCGCGCCAGCATCTCGTCGACGGTCATTCGTCGAGCCGTCTCGAGTGTGCGTGTTGTGGTCACTTGCAATCGTCCTTCGTAACCAAGCATTTCCGCGCTGATGGCGTTGCCACCTGCCGTACGTGCGAACGTTCGTTCGTCAATCTTGCAGAGGATAGCCATGTTGGTCAAGCACCTGGTGGTGGCTCATGTTTCTCGACGGTCGCGAATGTGGCCTCAGTCGCGATTGTGGCAATTGTGAAGATCTTTCGGGTGGCTCATGACTCTTGACAATACGATACGAACGAGCGATCGTATGCACCGAACAAACATACGTTCGTGATCAACATCACCAAGGGGTGAGACAGTGTTGTCGCACATGTTCCAAGAGTCGGCGGCCAGGGTCAGAGCGCGGTTCGACGCGAGAACTTCAACCGAGACTCGCCGTGAGAAGCGCCTTCGGGTCGAGGGGGCATCGGCGCCGTTTACACGCACCGCACGGCAACGCGAGCTGCACCATCGACTGCACACGGTCGCTCACGGCTCCGAGCCGCACGGCAAACGGCTTCTGCCACTTCGTCCTCGAATGTGGGCCGTCCCGAGCTTGCCCGACTGGCTTTGTCCCTCGCTTCGGTCGCCAGCGACATGGTGGGACGAGACCATCACCCCGCCGCCCGCGGAACTGCAGACGGTTGCCGGCATCCGGCGCGACCCCGACCAGCAGGACGCCATCCGGGAGACGACGCCGCTTTACGACTTCTTCCACCTGCACAGCGATGCCCGGGCACTGTTGAGTTCGCTCTGGGTGGCGACCGTCAGCATCGCGCCCCGCCTGCAGAGGGCGGGGCGGGCTCGTCGGCGTCATAACCAGTCACCGCTTACTCGACGTCCCTCAGCCCACGTGGACTCTGCTCGGCTGACGGAGGATTTCAAATCCTATTGCAAGGCCATCGGCCTCAGTGCGGTGGGCGTGACCGCATACGACCCCAACTATCAGTTTGTCGAGTATCGGGGGAACCAGGTCGGTGACGTCATCGTCGTGGGAATCATCGAGCAGAACTACGAGTCCACCCAGCAGGTGCCGTCGATCCGCTCGGAGCGCGCCGCTCTCGCTGCCTATGGCGAACTCGAACGCCGCATGTTGCTCGCGGCCGAATGGCTGACGGCTCGCGGCTACCGCGCCCGTCCGGAGGGATATATCGGCGAATCGCTCACCATCGCCTACGCCGTCGAAGCTGGGCTGGGGCAGCTCGGGCTCAATGGCCAGCTTTTGACACCCGCCGCGGGCTCTCGTGCGCGGTTGCACGTCATGTCCACCAATGCCCCGCTCTCGGCCGACAAGCCCGTCGACTACGGGATCGAAGGCGTGTGCGACAAATGCCAGATCTGCGTGCGCCGCTGCCCGGTAGGTGCGATTCCGGCTACTCGCAGCGAACACCGCGGCGTGGTGAAGGCCAAGCTCAACACCAAGCGATGCCTGCCCATCATGGCGCAGGCCTCGGGGTGCTCGATCTGCATGAAGGTGTGCCCCGTGCAGCGATTCGGACTGAACGCGGTCCTGGCCGAGTACGAGAACTCCGGACAGATCCTGGGAAAGGACACCGACGACCTCGAGGGCTACGACTGGCCGGTCGACGGGAAGCACTACCCGCCCGGAGTGAGTCCGAAGGTGCCCGTCGAGATGCTCCGGCCGAATGGATTCCTCTTGGACACCTCCAGGAAGGACCCGCTGATCCCGGCGCCGCCCAATGCCGAGCCCGGAGGGTACTGAGCCGCGCACCGACATGTGCACATGCCCACCAAATCGCAAGTCAGGCAGAGAGCGGTGGTTGTCCGCCCTGACCGGCAAGACCGACTCAACTGTAGGAGTGAAATGACGAGACCAGCACAGACCGCCGAAGCGGTTGGGCCCGTCGTTCCTGTCATCGAGGCCCGGGCGATCAGTGCCGGGTACACCCCCGATCGCGCGACCATCACGGATATCGACCTCGCCGTCCAGCCGGGAGAGATCGTCGCGATCCTCGGCCCAAATGGCGCCGGCAAGACAACAACCCTCCTTGCGCTCGCGGGAGAACTCCCGCTCCAGAGCGGGTCGGTGCTGCTGCACGGGTCCCCGACCGATGCGCCCCTGTTTCGGCGCGCTCGGTTGGGCCTCGGGTTCGTGCCGGAAGAGCGCTCTGTCTTCAAGAACATGACTGTCGCGGAAAACCTGCGAGTCGGCGGAGTCGACGTGGCAACAGCGCTGGAGCAGTTCCCGGAACTGGAGACGCGGCTGAACGTGCGCGGCGGCATGCTTTCCGGTGGAGAGCAGCAAATGCTGACGCTGACCCGGGCTCTCGGGCGCAATCCCAAAGTGCTGCTCATCGATGAGCTGTCGCTCGGCCTCGCGCCGCTCATCGTCGAACGTTTGCTTCAGGCGGTGCGATCCGCCGCCGACCAACAGTCCTGCGGCGTGGTGCTGGTCGAGCAGCACGTCCGGCAGGCTCTCGAAGTCGCAGATCGGGCCTGTGTTCTGCGGCAGGGCCGCATCGTCCTGTCCGGAAGCGCTCGCGAACTGTGGTCCCGCATGGACGAAATCGAGACCGAATACCTCGCGGGTTAACCAGTGCCCGCCAGCTCGCGCACGACGTGGTGCGCAACTCACCGAATGAGGAAAACAATGAAACGCAAACTGGCGGCGCCGCTCATGGCGCTGACCATGGTCTGCTTGAGCGCCTGCGGCTTGAGCAACGGGTCGGGCTCGGGTGACACAACCAAGATCATGGTGATCAGCGACTGGGACAATCCGAGCTTCGACTACCAGCAGTTGCCGACGATCGTCGAGAACGCCGCAGGCCCGGTCAATAAGGCTGGTGGTATCAACGGCAAGAAGATCGAGGTCGTGTCGTGTAATTCGAAGAACGACCCGAACGAGTCGATGAAGTGCGCACGGAAGGCTGTGGCCGAAAAGGTCGTATCCGTGGTCGGGGGCTTCAACACCCTCACGGGACAGATCTTCCCGGTACTCGAAGCGGCCAAGATTCCGTTCGTCGGCGGAGCCGTCTCACTGCCGGTCGACTACACCAGCCCCATGTCCTTCCCGATCACGAGCGGTGCGATGCTCTTCGTCGCCTCTGCGGTGCACGCGCTGCAGAACCCGGCGTGCAAATCGATCGGCTTTGCTGCCAACCAGCAGTCCGAGCCGCATTGGCTTCCCTATGTCAGCAAAATCCTCGACCACGCCAAAGTGCCTATTGTGTCGAAGGCGATCTACCCGCCCGGCACCACGGACATGGCTCCATACGTCACCCAACTCACCGCGAACCATCCCGACTGCTTGATCCTGTCCTGGACGACCGCCGACGCCGTCCAGATGATCCCCGCACTGGACACGCTCGGCGTACTCGGCCAGTGGAAGGGACGCATCTACACACACGAGCCGGCGGGCACCACCGCGCAGCTCGTGAAACAGTTCCCCAAGGAAACCAACGGGCTCTTGTCGGACAGCTACTTCCCGCCGATCAGTGATCCGGGCTGGGACGAGTACAAGAAGGTCGAGCACGCGGCAGGAAACCTCGGCAAGTACGAGGACACCCTCGGTGACGGCAGCGTGGAACGCACGTACCTGGCCTTCAAGGTATTCGAAACGGTGGCCAAGACCATCAAGGGCAACATCACCAACGGATCAATGTTCGACGCCCTCAACAAGGCGTGCAAAGTAGATATCGGATCCGTTGCCCCGGTACTCAACTTCTGCGATAAGGCCGCGGATCCGAATATCTCGCGAACGTTCAACAGCAGCTTCGTCTGGTACAAGGTCGAAAACGGCGAGTTCACCCGCGCACAGCCTGGCTTCCAGGATGTCATGCCGGCGTACCGGCAAGCGACGGGCGGCAGTTAGACCTGGTGATGAGAAAGCGCTCTTCAGTCGTGTCCGCGTCTATCGCGGACACGCAACCGAGATCATCTATCCAAGGATGCTGCCATGCATGAATTCCTCCAGTTCGTCTTGCTGGGACTGGGCAGTGGGGCGGTCTATGCGTTGTCCGCGCAGGGGATTGTCCTGGTTTACCGCGGCTCCGGGGTTGTGAACCTGGCCCACGGCGGCATCGGGATCGCCTCGGCGTTTCTCTTCTGGGACCTGCGCGCGGGTCTGTCTCTGCCGGTTGTTCCCGCAGCGCTCATCGCCGTTCTGTTCGGCGCTATTGTGGGCTTGCTCTTCCACCGACTGGTCATGATGCGCCTGAGCAATGCCTCAGCACTGGTCAGGGTGGTGGCCACGCTTGCTCTGTTGATCTTGCTGCAAGGCCTGGCCACCAAGCGCTATGGTGGTTCGCTCAAGCATGCCGAGCAGCTCGTTCCCACCACCAACATCCCCTTGCCCGGGGGCTTGTCGATTACGGCGGACCGCGTCGTCTATCTGGTGCTCAGTGTGGTTTTCGCCGCCATCCTGTGGTTCGTCTACAAGTACACCAAGTTCGGGATCGGGACGAGCGCCGTCGCGGAGAATCCACGCGCCGCAGCATCCCTGGGGTGGTCGGCCGGTCTTGTCGCTGCGGTCAACTGGGCAGCCGGCTGTGCCCTGGCATCGGTCTCGTCGATTATTCTCGCACCGATCTCCGGCCTGACAGTCGATGCGATGACAGGCCTGCTGCTGCTGACCCTCTCCGCCGCGCTGATCGGAGGCTTCCGATCTTTCTGGCTAACGCTCGCTGGTGGCGTTGGACTTGGTGTCGCCAGCTCACTGCTCGCCTACTACGGACCGAAGTGGGGAAGCTGGACGTTCGGCCTTCAGGACGCGTTGCCGTTCTTCGTTATCGTTGTCTTCCTGGTGTTTCGAGGTCGGCCCCTGCCCCTTCGGGACGCCTTCCTGGACCGACAGCCCTTGCTCGGCTCCGGACGAGTCCGCCTCGTGCCGCTTGTAGTCGTCGCGGTGGTTCTCGGCCTTATCGTGGTCCAGTCCAACTACCTGTGGGCCGATGCCTTCGTGACGACCTTCGCGGTCGCGACCATCCTGCTTTCCATCGTGGTAGTGACCGGCTACGCAGGTCAGATCTCGCTCGCCCAATTCTCTGTCGCGGTGTTCGGGGGTTGGGTCGCGTCGCGGATGATCCTCAGCTTCAGGCTCCCGTTCGAGTTGTCCGCAGTCATCGGCATCATCGCGTGCATCGCGCTGGGCCAGCTCTTCGCACTGCCTGCCGTTCGCACGCGCGGTATCAACCTGGCGATCGTCACCCTCGGACTGGGGGGCGCGCTGCACGCGATGATCTTCGCCAACGCCGACTACACGGGTGGGATCACCGGCGCCGAGGTGGGAGAGCCAACGCTGTTCGGGATCGATATCGGTGCGACGCTCTACCCCGAACGGTATGCCCTGGTGGCAGGTGGGGCCTTGATAGTCTGCACGATTCTCGTCGCCAACCTTCGTCGAGGCCGGGCGGGTCGGCGCCTGATCGCCGTCCGTGCGAACGAGCGTGCCGCAGCGTCCTTGGGCATCGACGTCATGGGAGCCAAACTCTATGCCTTCGGACTGAGCTCGGCGATTGCCGCCGTGGGTGGGATCATCTACCTCTTCAGGTCCCCGATCATCGTTTTCGGTGGCCTGTCGAACGAACAGTCGATCACATACGTCGGTCTGGCTGTGATCGGCGGCCTCGGTTTCCTGGTCGGCCCGTTGGTTGGTGCGTTACTGGCCACCGGGTCGGTATTGGCTCTCTTGGTCGACCAGGTATTCGGTCCCGGGGTGTCCTCGTGGCTCCAGGCGGTGTCCGGTCTGCTCCTGCTGCTACTGCTTATCCAAGAACCTGACGGTGCCGTGAAAGCCAACCTCGATCAGGGCCGGTGGCTGTGGAAGCGCGTGCGCGGTCGGCGGAACGTCCAGTTGCCACAGCCGGTTGAGCGGGACGATCACGACAAACCCACGTCGACGCGGGCCCATGTGGCCGGCAATGGGAACCGCAACCGCGTGACTCCCAAATCGCTTGTTGTCAGGGACATCTCGGTGATGTACGGCCGCGTTGCTGCCTGCAAGGACGTGTCGCTCGAGGTCGAGCCTGGAACCATTGTGGGCCTGATCGGCCCCAATGGCGCGGGGAAGACGACCTTGATAGATGCGATAACCGGCTTTGTCACTCCCACGTCCGGTTCGATCCGGATGGAGGGGGAGGACCTCACCCGGCGTAGCGCGATGCAGCGGTCGCGCCGTGGGCTGACCCGGTCCTTCCAGTCGCTGGAACTGTTCGAGGACATGACCGTTCGCGAGAACATGCAGGCGGCCTCGGACAAGCGCGACCGAATCGCCGGACTCACGGATCTGGTCTACCCCAAGAAGCCGGAGCTTTCGGACGCGGCGAAAGCAGTACTCACCGAGTTCCGGCTGACCAAGTTCATGGACCGGCGAGTGGACTCGCTTTCCTATGGCGAGCGCCGCCTGCTGAGCGTGGCCCGCGCTGTGGCCACTGGTCCCAGCGTCATCCTCCTCGACGAGTGCGCGGCTGGCCTGACCTCGGTGGAATCGGCCGAGCTCGCGACCGTCGTGCGGAGCCTGGCCGACGAATGGGGTATCGGGGTGCTTGTCGTCGAGCACGACATGAACTTCGTCATGAGTGTCTGCGATCGGGTGGTCGTCCTGGAGTTCGGTGAGGTTATCGCGGACGGGACGCCTGACGTCGTCAGGGAGGACAACCGCGTCAAAGCTGCCTATCTGGGAATGGGTGACACCGAGGAGTCAGACGTGCAGGCGGTCTTGGACGGCAGTTGATTTCCACCACGTAGTGAACCTATGCCGCCGACAACGCGGGGCTTGTTGTCCTCGCCCATCCGAAGGAGATCTCGACGCCGCATGAAAGACAAGTTCGACTACATCATCGTCGGTAGTGGCGCAGCCGGATGTGTGCTGGCTGAGCGTCTCTCGGAGAGTGGTCGGGATGCGGTCCTCGTCCTGGAAGCGGGTGGCTGGGACCGAAACCCACTCCATCTCGTCCCTAAGGGCTTCTACTTCACGATGTCCAATCCCCGCTACACGAAGGTGTTCACGACCGATGAGTTCGGGGACGACACGCAGCGGGAGTCGTGGGCCCGCGGTCGGGTCATCGGTGGCTCGACGACCATCAATGGATCGGTCTGGAACCGGGGCTGGGCGGATGACTACGACAGTTGGGCTGAGCGAGGTGTCACAGGGTGGGGCTGGGAAGCGTTCCTCGAGGCGTTCAAGGCGATGGAAAACAACGAATTCGGCAGGAATGGAATTCGCGGTGGCTCCGGTCCGGTGCGGATTTCCCCGGCTGGCCCAGCCGAGCCGGTCAGCGACGCGTTCCTGGAGTCGCTGGGCGAATTCGACGTCCCGACGCTGACCGACGTCAACTCCGGCGGCGGGGATCGAGCCGGATACGTGATGTCGAGCGTCAGCAACGGGACCCGAGTAAGCGCTGCCCGCGCCTTCCTGCATCCGGCTCGAAAACGGCTGAACTGTACAGTCGCGCCGAACCACCAGGTCGGTCGGATTGTCTTCGATGGCAATCATGCGGTGGGGGTGCAGGCGCGAGTCGGTGGTCGTGCTGTCACTTACCGTGCGCGCAAAGAGGTGTTGATCTGTGGTGGCGCGCTCGATACACCATTACTACTGGAACGCAGCGGTGTGGGGCGCGCGGACGTGTTGGCCGCCGCGGGCGTGCCGATCGTCGTGGAAAGTCCGAACGTCGGTGAGAACCTCCGCGAACATCGCGGAATCCGGATGCAGTTCCATCTAGAGAAAGGTCTTGGATACAACGCCAGGATCGACGGCAAGTTCCGGCAGGGGCTCGAGGGTGCGCGCTACTTGGCCGCCCGAGACGGCATCATGTCATTCGGGGGGTACAGCGTTGTGGCACTGTACCGGTCGGATCCCGATTCGACGCGTCCTGACACGCAGACACTCTTCACCCCTATCTCAACGTCCGGCATGAGCCCTTCCAAGGCCCGCCTCGTTGTCGACGACAAACCGGGCGCGATGCTGCTCACCAATCCGCTCTACCCGAAGAGCCGAGGTTCGATCCACATCTCCGGCCCCGTTCCCGAGGACGCTCCCGCTATCGAGCCGTGCTTCTTCTCGGACGAACGAGATCGCCGGCTGATGGTCGCGAGCTTCCGGAAGGCGCGCGAAATCATGCGGTCCGCACCGATCGCCGGGATGGTCATCGATGAGTTCACTCCCGGACGGCGGATCCAGAGTGATGAGGAGATCCTCAGCTACGCCTTGAACCAAGGATCGAACTCGTATCACACGCTGGGCACCTGCGCTGTCGGAGGTGACGGCGCTTCCGTGGTGGATGATCACCTTCGCGTGCGCGGTATTACCGGTCTGCGTGTCGTCGATGCGTCCGTTTTCCCGGAGATGCCCTCCGGCAACAACAGTGCGCCCACCCAGGCATTGGCATACATCGCCGCTCAGAAGATTCGCGCGGACAACGACTGACCGTAATCCATCGCGGCTCGTGTCCGCCGATCTACAAGTAGAGGAATCACATATGACATCCATCGACGTTGCACCTACTACTACGAGCGCTCCGTTGGTCGGACACTGGATCGGCGGCGCGGAAGCAGGGTCGGCCACCGGCGGGCTTTTCGAGCGACGAAGCCCGCTGGATGATGAGCTGGTCTACCGCCTTGTCCGTGGCACTGCCGAGGATGTCGACGTGGCCGTCGCCTCTGCGCTTTCCGCCGGAGCGATGTGGCGCGCGATTCGGCCGATGGAGCGCGGCCGGCAACTGCAGAGGATCGGTCGGCTGATGAGCGCCTCGATCGAAGAACTGTGCGCACTGGAGGCCGCCGACACCGGCCGTACCGTCGAGGATGTCCGAGGTGGGATCGTCTCTGCCATCGAGTTCTTCGAGTACTTCGGAGGACTGGTCAATGCCGAACATGGAGAGGTCATATCGCTTGGCGACGACTACCACGTATACACCCGGCGGGAGCCCTATGGCGTCGTAGGCGTCGTCACCCCGTGGAACGGTCCGCTGAATCAGGCAGCCCGGGCGGTCGCGCCCGCCCTCGCCACCGGGAACACGGTCGTCGTCAAGCCGTCCGAATTCACCTCGTCGTCGACAGTGGCTCTCGCCCGTCTGGCCACTGAGGCCGGGCTGCCCGACGGGGTTCTGAACGTTGTTACCGGCACCGGCGCGGTCGCTGGTGAAGCGCTGGTCAACCATGCAGGGGTGTCTCTGATCGCGTTCACGGGTTCTGTCGTCACCGGGCGTGCGATCGGACGAGCCGCCTCCGATCGAGTCGTTCCCGTGATCCTCGAGCTCGGCGGGAAATCCGCCAACATCGTTTTCGCGGACGCGGATTTGGAAGCAGCTGTTGCGTCGGCTGTTCGGGCATTCACCTACAACGCTGGGCAAATCTGTATTGCCGGCAGTCGCATCCTCGTGGAGAAGGAGGTAGCCGAGGAGTTCACTCGTTTGCTGCTGAACGAGGTGGCTTCGGTCAGGCCCGGGGAGAGTATGGGACCGATCATCACGACAAGTCAGTTCGAGAAGATTCAGGATTACTTCCGTATCGCGGAAGCCGATGGGGCCCTTCTGAGAGCGGGGGGTCGGGTCGCCACCCGCCCCGGTCAGTTCATCGAGCCGACCGTCTACTCGGATGTCACGTCGGAAATGCGGATCTACCGCGAGGAGGTGTTCGGTCCGGTGGCATGTATCGTCCCGTTCAGCGGGGAGGATGAGGCTGTCCGGATGGCGAATGACTCCGCGTATGGTCTCGTCGCCGGTATGTGGACCTCGAATCTTCAACGGGCGCACCGGATGGCGGGTCGACTCGAGGTTGGCCAGGTGCTCGTCAACGAATTCCTGGGTGAACATGTAGAGGTGCCCTTCGGCGGCCAGAAGTCTTCGGGGCTCGGCCGGGAGAAGGGGATGTCCGCGCTGCGGCATTACACGCAGGAGAAGAGTGTGGTGATGCGGATCGCCGCTGGGCAGTAGCCCAGGGCGGCATCCGGGCCGCAGAGGTGTTGCCTGCCACCCAGGGGGCGCACGAAGTGCGGCGAGCGCGGCCCGAATATACCGTTTGTCCGAATTTAATCGGCGGCAACGACGATGTCGATCGTGGAGGTGGTGCGACGATGGATATTGCGGCGGCGTTATTGAAAGTAAATTAAAATAATGCAGTGATCGCGAAGGTGTATCTTGCCGTATGAACTTGCCGGCGATTCATGGCGGTGTGCGTGCGGAACGGTTGCCGGTCGGTATGGTGCCTATGGGGCGTCGCAAGCGTTGGTTCGTAGGTTACGAACAGTTGCTAGTATGATTCTGGACTTGGCTCGGATGAGTTCTATGAGTTCTGGAGTTGGCCCGGAGGAGACAGATGACAGTGGTATCGAACGCCACCGTGTGGGAAGGTTCTAGCGCCTCAGCGATCTATGAGGCGGCGATCGAATTGTGGTCGGCGAATGGATATGCCGGTGCGAGCCTGCGCGATATCGCCAGGGAGGTGGGTCTGAAGGTCGCCAGTCTCTACAATCATATCGATTCTCGCGAAGAGTTGTTGGTTCGTATCATGCGCGACAATATGAATCAGCTTTTGAGTAAATCGGATGCTGCGGTTGCTGATGTGACGGATCCGATGGAACGTCTTCGTCGGTTCATGCGTGCTGCGATCGTTTATCACGCTGAGCATCGTCGCGAGGCGTTCATCGGCAATAGTGAGCTGCGGGCGCTGTCTCCGGAGAATCGTGCGGAGATTCAGCAGTTGCGTGATGAGTACGAGCGGCGGCTTATGGATCTGCTCGCCGAGGTGGATGCTGCCGGTGTGGTTGAGATTCCGGACATTCAGATGGCCGCGTATGCGGCTGTGGCGATCGCGTCACATGTGTCGACCTGGTATCGCAACGATGCTCGTTTGAGTATAGATGAAATCGCAGATCGTCTGATCGCGATGTACGCGCCGGTCAGTTGCCCGAGTAAGGTTGCCGTGCCGGACGAAAGCGTCAATGGCTGAGTTGAGCTGATTTCGTGTGCCGACGCGTGGTCGGGCGGTCGCAATAGTCGATGACATCAGAAAGATTTCGGGGCGCGCGCAGCGGAAATTGTTACGCGCGCCCCGACATCAGAATTCGCTCTTTACGGCGGTCAGCATGCGCAGGGTCTTTTCTGCACGGGCTGCATCGCGCCAGCTGACGTCGAAGGTCAGCTCGGTCGCGCCAGCGGCGCACAACCCTCTGAGGTAGCGCGTATAGGTGGTTGTGCCAACTAACGCGGCCGGGGCGGGAATTCGGACGACGGCGCGAAGTTCCGACGGGTCACGCCCACTCGCCGCGGCGGCATCGTGCATCCGGCGGATGACATCGCGCACCGTCTCGGCGCTGAGTCTGCCATCGACAGCGGTGCCGAACCATCCGGCACCGAGCCGGGCGATCCTCCGGAGTGCGCCAGGAGAGTCGCCGCCGACCAGAATTGGCACTCTGCCTTCGCACGGAGTGGGATGTGTGCGTGCCCCGGCGGGCAACGAGTAGGGGCCGTACTGGCCTGCCGGCGGAGAACCTGACCAAGCGGCTGTCAAGAGGCGCAGTGCCCCGTCGGTTCGGTGTCCGCGGCGGTCGAAAGGGACTCCGAGCGCCGCGAACTCCTCGCGCAACCATCCGATGCCGACACCGAGTTCGATACGGCCACCGGACAACCGGTCGAGCGTGGCGACTTGCTTGGCCAGGACGATCGGGTTGCGGTGGGCGATGACTGCCACGCAGACGCCCAGCCTGGCTCTGGTCGTGACCGCCGACAGATGGCCGAGGGTGGCGACCCAATCGAACCAGTCCTCGTCCGGTGGGGTGAAGAAGCGGCCGTCAGTGCTGAACGGGTACCTGGACTGGGTGTCCTCGACCAGTAAGGTGTGATCGGGCACCCACAGCGAATCTGCGCCACATTCTTCGGCCAGTCGGGCCATCGCGGCAAGTTTCCCATGATCTTGGTTGTGTGGCAGGTGGACGCCGATCGATACCCGGCCCATCAGTCTCCCTCTACTGAACAATCTGACCGCATGCTATACGAACGGGTGTTCGTTCGTCAATTTTCTCCGAATCCATTGACAGAGCTGATCGTCCGTCTACGATACGAACATGCGTTAGTAGTGACGCGGCACACGTGCAGACGGTCGTCGAGTCCGGACTGCCGAGCGCCCCAGTTGAAATGACCAGATTCGCCTTCATTTCGAATGGGGATTTGTTCTCGAAAGGAATTTGCCCTTGCTGTAGCTGTAACTGCTCCTTCAAGTCCTTCCTCATCCCACAGTTCTGCCTCTACGTCCGGTCCGCCGCACACTTTGCGCTCCGGCCAGGCGATGGTGCGCGGTCCATCTCAATGGCGGCAGGTCCGCCCCAATATGTCTGACGTGAGTGTTCGGACAATGTTGTTTCTACTCCCGGAAAGAAGATCGAATGAACTACGGCCACGAAGTATTCGGTGAGGGTACGTCGCAACGGTCGATGCGGGGTGCCGGCTCGCGCGCCTGGGGGGATGCGAATCAACCTCTCCTGCCGGACCTTGTCGGAAGGCTGGCGGTCACCCGAGCCGACGGTGTTGCGTACGCCGATGGCGAGCGTTCCCTCAGTTGGGCGGAGATCGCGTCCCGCCGCCTCGCATTGACCGGGGCGCTGGCCGAGTTGGGTATGAAGCAGGGGGACGGCACCGGAATTATTGCTTCCGACCGTGTCGAGTTGCTCGAACACTGGCATGCTTGCCTGGTCGGCGGTTACGTCAGGGTGGGCATCAACTGGCGTTACTCTCCTCGCGAGATCGACCACATTGTGCAAGATGCCGACCTGCGCGTGATTTTTATCGAAGATCGCTTCTCGGATCAGCTTGCCGCGGAGATTCACCGATGGCGAGACGAGGGGCGTGTCCTGGTCGGGATCGGTGCAGGCCACGATCTGGAGCACGACATGCGAGCCCTGTGCGATCACGCTGACGGCGAGCCCGCGGCCGTCGGTCCGAATGACACTGTGGCGGTTTCCTATACCTCGGGAACGACAGGATGGCCGAAGGGCGCGATTCTCACCCACGGGGCGGCCGGTGCTGCTCTGTTCGCCACCGCGCTTGGTGCCGGGCTTCGTTCCGATGACGTGATCTTGAACAATCTACCCGGTTCGGGCTTCCCGATATTCATACACACACACGCTGTCGCAGTGGGAGCGACGACAGTGCTACCCACCCGGTTCAGCGCGGAAGGCAGCCTCGAACTGATCGAGCAGCACGGTGTCACCGTGATGTTCTGCGTACCGACGATGCTGCACGGCATCGAGGAGCTAGCGCGTGTTCGGGGAATAACGAACACCAGCTTGCGTACCGTCGTCACCCTTGGTAGTCCTTCAGTTCCCGCGGTCGTCGACCGAGTCCGGCGAACGCTCGGTTGCGAGGTCCAGAACTGGTACGGCTCGACCGAGGCGACTGGCGCCGTGTGTCAGCTGCGGCCCTGGGACCTCACCGAGTTGTCGGCAGAGCCAGAAATGGTCGGACGCTGTGTGGGGCGGCCGATGGCCCACGTCGATCTTGTCATCCGAGGGGAAGACGGCCGGGAGGTACCACGTGGAGCAGTTGGGGAGATCTGCGTCCGCGGTGCTGTGATGGCGGGCTACCTCGGTCGTCCAGCTGAGACCGCTGCTGCCCTCCACCACGGTTGGCTGCGCACCGGAGATCTCGGCAGCCAGGACTCTCGCGGGTTCGTCTACGTGACCGACCGCAAAAAGTTCATGATCATATCGGGGGGATACAACGTGTACCCCGCGGTCGTCGAGAATGCGCTGGCCGAACATCCCGATGTCGGCGAGGTCGCCGTCGTCGGTGCGCCACACGAGAAGTGGGGCGAGGTGGTGGTCGCGGTGGTGGTGCCCGTCGGGGAGCGGAAAGTATCCGCCACTGCGCTGATCGACTATTGCGCACCGCGTATGGGTAAGTGGGAAGTCCCGAAGCACATCGAATTTGTGGAAGAACTTCCGAAAGGAACTACCGGGAAAGTGCAGAAATCAGAGATCCGGCAGTGGTTCGATCAGCGTCCGGAACTTCTTCCTTGGAATTCTTGAGAACACACTGATGAGAGATTATGGCATGAATGTATCCAGTGTTCTCGATCGGTCGAAAATGAGGCCGCTGCAGTATCTGGTCGTGGCGATGTGTATTTTGTGCAACGCGTTCGACGGTTACGACATCTTTATCACCGGCTTCGCGCTGCCGCATCTGCCGCCTGGCTTCGCGTCGAGTGCAGAGAAAGGTCTGCTGGTCAGCGCAGGCTTGGTTGGTATGGGAGTCGGCGCGCTCTTCCTGGCCCCGCTTGCGGACCGTTTCGGCCGCAGGACGCTGATCGTCGCAGGGCTGGTGATCGACGTCCTCGGCATGAGTTGGAGCGCGTTGGCCGCGAACGCGACAGTTCTGATCTTCGGCAGGTTCGTGACAGGGCTGGGAATCGGGATCATCACGGCTCTCATCATGGTGGTCGCTGCCGAATACACACCCGCGCGGCGGCGAAACACCGCGATCGGCCTGGTGACAATAGGTTTTCCGGTAGGCAGCACGCTCGCTGGCCTGATCAGCGTCTGGCTTGTGGATGGAGCCGGCGGCTCCTGGCGGAGCCTTTTCTGGGTCGGTGCCGTACTCAGCTTCGTCGGATTGCTGGCCGTCCTGGTCAGTTTGCCGGAATCGCTGGAGTTTCTTGCCCTTCGCGGCACACCGCAGTCGCTGAGGAAACTGGAGCAGATCGCGGTCAGGCTGAAGCTCGATACCGAAGGTGCCGGTGAAATATCGGGCTCGACGACGTTGAGTCGAGGAGCTGCGCGGCCTCTGACCGCTGTACTCGGTCCGGGGCTGCGGGAGCAGACCCTCCTGCTCTGGCTGATGTACGGCTTTATTCTGGCCGCGTTCTATTTCGTGACCAGCTGGACCCCGCAGCTGATCGCGAAAGCGACCGGTGACGTCTCGACAGGATCTGTTGTGGGGACGGCATTGAGCGTGGGGAGTCTGGCGGGCTCGATCGTATTCGCGGTGCTCGGCGTCCGAGTACCGGCGATTCACGTCGCTTGGGTGGGCCTCGTCGTGTCGGCGGTTGGTGTCATCGGGTTTTGCAGTCTCCTCAACTCTGGGGTTGCAGTACTCATTGCGATCGTGCTCGGCTTGGCGATCTACACCGCGGTGGCTGCCGTGACAGCGATGGCGCCCCAAATGTATTCCGTCGAGCTCAGAGCGACCGGATACGGCTCGATGGTCGGTGTGGGCCGTGTGGGCGGCATCGTTGCGCCGATCCTGGCTGGCTATGCGCTGGCGGTGATGACCCCGAGAGGCATGTATGCGGCGGCGTCGGTTCCACTGGTGATCGCGGCGCTCGCGGTCATCCGGCTCTGGCAGGTCGCGCGTCGCCGGTCCCAGGTCAGTTCCATCAGCGACACGCTGGGGGCAACGACGCTCGCTGTTGAACTACCGAATGAATAGCCCGAACTTTTCATGGCATCCATGCCTTTGACCTCCATGATTTCTCCGCCCTGTGGGTGGATACGATTCCGCTCGTCGCAGAATCGCAGGAAAATCAATTATAGAAAGGTGTCGACGTTCATCAACCCGGCCTGTTACGCCCTGGTCAACGGCACCGCGAACAGATCAGCTGGATCGGAAGGGCTGATCAACACAGCATGAGCCCACACATCGACGCTCTTACGGTGTACGCACGCGCAACCGCAACGAAGCCAGAGAATCAATCAACAGGAATTTCTTCTGGCTCAGGTCTTCTCGCTCAACAATGGGCGAGAAAGTAAGAAAAGCAAGATGAGGAACCCATGAAATCAGCATCACTGAATCCGTATGACGGCGCACGAATGTCCAAGTCGACACAAGGAGCCCGATTCGCGGCGACCGCAATCCTGATATCGGCCGCACTCGGGGTCACGGCCGCGTCCGCTGGCGCCGCGCCGGCGCCCAGCAGTGCGGTCGACTACCGTGCCACGACGAACGCCCACTCCACGATCATCTCGACCGATGCGGGCTCGATGACTGCGGACCACGGCGTGTTCAAGATCAAAGCGGCGAACGGAACTGTGCTGGCCGGCACCGACCTGTCGTTCCGGGTGGACGACTTCGTGTTCCCGATCGCCGCGCAGATCCACGACCGCACTGCCACGCTGACACCGCAGTTCGACCTGGCACACGCAACCTACAAACCCGTGGATCTGCCGTACCAGGATTCGGCACCGTGGAAGACTCCGTACGACCGTGAACAGGCCGCGTGGAGTCGTCTGGCGTCGACAGTGACGACGGGTGCGACGGTCGGCACCCTAGTCGGCGGGGTCACCGGCGGTGCGGTGGGATGCCTGCTCGGCGGAATCGCCGGCGCGACCGTCGCTGCCGCGACCATCGTCGGAATGTTCGGCCCGTTCATTCCGGCCGCCGCGGTCGGGTGCCTGGGCGGGATCATCGCGGTCGGTGCGCTGGGTACTCTTGCGGGACAGCTTTTGGTGACTGCCCCTGTGGTGATCATGGCCGCGATCCAGTACTTCACGACCATCAACGCTCCGATGCCCGCCTCGCCAGCCAAGTAACCACACACCACCAGTCAACAGAGGCCACCGGACAGCGAACGGTGTCGCCCAATCCGGTCGGTGGGCCCGACGGGAGTGCGGACACACTCATCTTGGTCCACCGACCGGCCCCGAGGCAGTCGACAAAACCGTAACCCAACTATGCGGCAGGTCACGGTGTCACCTCTCCGTGCAGCAGTCCCGTCCGGTGTCACCCGGACGGAGTCCGAAGAGCTGCGTGAGCTGCGTAAACGCAACAAGTTGCTGGAACAGGAGAACGAGGTCCTGCGGCGGGCGGCAGCGTTCTTCGCTCGCGAGCTGCCCCCAAAATGATGTTCCCGCTGGTCCGAGATCTTGCCGCTGACCGAATCCCGGTGGCGGTGGCCTGCCGGGTGCTGGGGTTCACGAAACAGGCGTACTACAAATGGGCGCAAAATCCTGTGTCCCAACGTGATTGGGACGACGCGCACCTGATCCACGCCGCGCTCGATATTCATGCCGATGATCCGGAGTTCGGGTACCGGTTCATCGCCGACGAACTCGACGACCTCGGGTTCGAGGCCGGAGAGAACCGAGTCCAGCGCTTGTGCTCGCTGCAGGGCATCTACAGTGCGTTCGCCAAGAAACGCGGCCTTACCCGTCGGCCGGGCCCACCGGTCCACGATGACCTGGTCCGCCGCGATTTCACCGCTGAGGGCCCGAACCGGCTGTGGCTGACCGACATCTCCGAGCACCGCACCAGCGAAGGGAAGCTCTACATTTGCGCGGTGAAGGACGTGTGGTCCAACCGGATCGTCGGTTACTCGATCGACGACCGGATGACCGCGGCGTTGGCGTGCTCGGCACTGCGTAACGCGATCGGCTTGCGGGAACCGGCCGGCACGATCGTTCATTCCGATCGTGGCAGTCAATTTCGTTCCAGAAAGTTCGTGTCTTTGTTGTCCCGCAATGGATTACAAGGATCTATGGGCCGGGTCGCCGCATGTGCGGACAACTCGGCGATGGAATCGTGGTTCGCGCTACTGCAACGCAACGTGCTCGACCGGAAACGCTGGGACACAAAGGAAGAACTCCGCCTGGCGATGGTTCATTGGATCGAGCGGACCTACCATCGCCGGCGGCGTCAGCGTGGCCTGGCCCGCCTGACACCGGTCGAGTATGAGACCCTGAACAAGGCCTCACTCGCGGCCTGAAACCACCACAACCCGCGAGTCAATCAGATCCGGGGCAGTCCCGGTGTGTACAGGGGCGTGGACGTGTGATCGGTATGCACGCTCATGCGGTCGCGTCCTTGGCCAGGTGTGACGGTGTGTGCTCGGTGTCGTGCTGAGAGCGAGAGAGCGCCGTAGGGGCGAGGGGGTGGGGTTCGCCGGTGAGGACGGCCAGGGCGGTGGCGATTTCGGTGATGTCGGCTTTGACGTAGGTCAGGGTTGTGCCGTGGGTTTTGCCGCGGTGTCCGGCGTAGGCCTGGGCGAGGGCGTAGCTGAAGGTGCGTTCGACCCAGGTGAGTGTGGTGTGGCGCAGCCAATGTGCGGTGATGCCGTGCAGAGTGACCCAGGGCAGGTCTTCGCCGATGCGTGCCCAGAGGTGGTCGTAGCGGCGTTTGGTGATGGGTCTGCCGTCGGAGTAGCGCAGCAATTGCCCGGAGTGTGTTGCGTGCCGTTGGGTGGCGTGGTCGAGCAGGTGCCGCATCAGAGTCGGTGAGACAGGTTGCCACCGATCGGTGCCGTCTTTCTCGCGCAGCCAGATCAAGCACTGCTGAGGGTCGAGATCCATGGGCCGCAACTCCAGTGCGCCGCCGCGGCGGCAGGCGGTTTCGATGTGCAGACGTAGCAGGAGCGAGTCCAGCTCCGGGTCGTTGCCCGCGGCCGCGGCGATCTCGCAGATCTGCGCCAACTGTGGTGAGGCGATCGCGTGTCGCCGTGATGTGCCGCGCTTGGGCATCGGCACGCGCCGAGCAGGGTTGTCCGACGGCTGGATCCAGCCGTTGTCTTCGGCGTGGCGGTAGACGCGGCGAGTGGCGCTGAGGAAGTTCTCCACCGCACCGGTTCCGCCGCGCGAGGCGCGATTAGCGCGTGCGTCGCGTCGCACGGCGCGTGCCATCTCCTCCAGTTCGGCCTTGGACGGCTCGTTGACTTGTCGTGTCCCCCATGCGGTTTCCAACCGGACCAGATGGGTGTCATAGGTGCGCAAGGTACCTGGTGTCAGGGTCGCCCGAACCTGCGGCACGATCTCGGCGAAGGTCGGCACGGCGACCGGGGTGCCGGTGAGATCCTCGGGAGATACACCCAACTGCGCCAACAGGACACGGGCCGCGGTCAGGACATCGGTAGAGGCGGGATTCGTCGCTTCTGTGGTCATCGGCTCGCCTCCTCGAGCGCACGCAGGGTCGAGGCGAACAGGTCAGCCACCGCGCCGGGTGCGTGAACAGCCAGCGACGCGGCGTTCGGGTCGGCCAGCAACAGGACTCGGTCGCCGATCGTCAGGCCTGCTCGTCGGCGGAGCCGGAACGGGATGCGCATAAAGCCGTCGTGCATCGTGACCGGCCCGCCCGCCACAGGGTTTGCCACGAGGAGCCGGCGCTCGGTGACTCTGAGGGACAAGCGAGTTCCCGGTGCCCAGCCCAGCGCGGCGAACAGAGACCGGTCCGTGACGCGTCCGGCCTCGCCGACCGTCGAGATGCCGTACAGCAGATCCGTGCGCGTCGGGGGAGCGGCCGCTGCCGCTGGACGGTGCAAAATCTCGTGCAGGGTGCCCTGTGGGGGCACGATCGGCTCGATCATGCGGGCCCTCCCGCACGACGCCGGGCGACCCGAAGGGTCGGGACGAAAGGAGGTTTCCGGCAGCTTCCCCGGAAAACCTTGCAGGTCAGACACATTCTCATAGTTGGCCTCCGCGTGCTCTAGTAGCTCTTGAGCACCGTCGCCGCGGATGTGTCACGGGTGACCCCGTTTTGTGCGCGAGAGGGGACTTGAACCCCTACGTCCGTCAGGACACTGGAACCTAAATCCAGCGCGTCTGCCATTTTCGCCACTCGCGCGTGCTGGTACGACCGTCCAAACTCTACCGGGCGTGGCGGCTGGAGCGAAGCGCCGGATCGGCGTTTCGTACTCGCGAGTAACACCACCTGGCGTTATAACAATTGCATAACGGTCAATATGAGGAACCCTCAACTTTTCTGAACGGGGGTTACCGACCTCACCAGCGGGTTCAAACGTGAGGGAGGGTCATGTTTGGCGGCGTTCTTGTACGTATGTACCGAAATACTCGGCGGTAGTCGTGGAGGTACGAGGCAAACGTGAGGATTTCCTCATGATTTTGTGTCATCCTCGCCAGTGATCAGTCCTCAGGGCCGAGGAGTGCGGTGTGCACACCAGGTGCGGCTCCGAGTGCAGGGGCGAGCCACCACGAGTAGGAAGTCGAACGTCTTGACGATCAACGAGAGCACCGGGACCGGATCTACCGCCAAGGTTTCCGGGGGGGTTCCCGACACGGGCATCAAGTCGTCGCTCGTGGACCGACTGCTGGCGGGCGAGGCCTATGCGCTTGCCTTCGGCGGTCAGGGAGCGCAGTGGCTTGGCGAGCTCGAGGAGATCGGGCGCGACAGCGCCCTGGAACCGGAGCTGACCGCACTGGTGAACGAGGCGGCGGCCCTGTTGGGACCGGTCGCTTCGCAGCTGCTGGTGGTCCGGCCGGTCGGTTTCGACCCGGTGGCCTGGATGCTCGAGGACGAGCTGGCCGACGAGGACTCCGAGGAGATCTCCGGCGCGCCCTCGCCGCAGATGCTGCGCTCGGCCGCGGTCTCCATGCCGGGTGTGTTCCTGAGCCAGGTCGCCGCGCTGCGGGCGCTGCGGTTGCAGGGCCTCGATGCGGCCGGGCACGCGCCGGTCGCGGTGGTCGGCCACTCGCAGGGCCTGCTCGCGGCGAAGGCCGCGCAGGAGCACGGCGCGCGCGATGCCGAACTGCTCGTAATGGCCCAGTTGATCGGTGCGGCGGCGACTCTCGTGGCGCGCCGTCGCGGTCTGATTCCGGTGGGCGAGAAGTCCCCGATGGTCGCGGTGTCCAATGTCGACCCCGAACAGCTGCAGGCGATCGTCGCCGAGGTGGCCGAGGGCGTGGATCCGGCAGCGGCCGCGGTCCTGTCGATTCGCAACGGTCGCCGCCGGGTGGTGCTGTCCGGCACCGTCGCCCAGCTGGATCGGGTGCGGCAGCGTTGTGCGGAGATCAACGCCGAGCAGACCCACGATCGCGAGGGCAAGAAGCGCGGCGGAGCGGTGTTCTCCCCGGTGTTCGAGGATGTCGAGGTCGAGATCGGCTTCCACCACCCGGCGCTGGCCGAGACCGTGGAGCTGGTGTCCGGCTGGGCCGCCCAGTGCGGTATCGACGCCGAACTGGCCGGTGAACTCGCCCGGCAGATCCTGGTGGACCCGGTGGACTGGGTGTCCATCGTCGAGAGCACGGTTTCCGAAGGCGCACAGTGGATTCTGGATCTGGGCCCGGGTGATCTGCTGACCCGCTTGACCCAGGGATCGCTCAAGGGCACCGGCGTCGGCATCGTCGCCGCGGCGACGCGGCCCGGCCAGCGCGCACTGTTCACCCCCGGTGCGGCCCCCTCGGTTGCCGCGGCCTGGACGACGTTCGCGCCCAAGCCGATTCGGCTGCCCAACGGCCGCGTCGTGGTGGAAACCTCGTTCACTCGGCTCACCGGCCGCTCGCCGATCCTGCTGGCGGGTATGACGCCTACCACGGTCGACGCGAAAATCGTTGCGGCGGCGGCGAATGCGGGACACTGGGCCGAACTCGCCGGTGGCGGTCAGGTGACCGAGCAGATCTTCGCCGATCGCGTCGCCGAACTGAAGACCCTGCTGCACCCGGGACGTTCGGTGCAGTTCAACTCGCTGTTCCTGGACCCGTATCTGTGGAAACTGCAGCTGGGCGGTAAACGCCTGGTGCAGAAGGCCCGTGCGGCCGGAGCGCCGCTCGACGGTGTGATCGTCACCGCCGGAATTCCGGAACTCGACGAGGCCGTCGCGCTGATCGAGGAACTCACCGAGGTCGGCATCAGTCACGTCGCGTTCAAGCCGGGCACCGTCGCGCAGATCCGCGCCGTGCTGCGGATCGCCGACGCCGTGCCGGACTACCCGGTCATCATGCACATCGAGGGCGGGCGCGCCGGCGGCCACCACTCCTGGGAGGATCTGGACGATCTGCTCCTGGACACCTACGCCGAACTGCGCAACCGCGCCAACGTCGTGGTGTGTGTCGGTGGCGGCATCGGCACCCCCGAGCGCGCCACCGAATACCTGACCGGCCAGTGGTCCCGGGTGCACGGATATCCGGCGATGCCGCTGGATGGCGTGCTGGTCGGCACCGCCGCCATGGCGACCCTGGAGGCCACCACCGCACCCGAGGTCAAGCAGCTGCTGGTGGACACCCCCGGCACCCCGGACTGGGTCGGCGCGGGCACCGCGACCGGCGGAATGGCTTCGGGCCGTAGCCAATTGGGTGCGGACATCCACGAGATCGACAACGCCGCCTCGCGCACCGGCCGCCTGCTGGACGAGGTCGCCGGTGACGCCGACGCGGTCGCCGAGCGTCGCGAGGAGATCATCACCGCGCTGAACGGCACCGCCAAGCCGTACTTCGGCGATCTGGTCACGATGACCTACCTGGAATGGCTCGAGCGCTACGTCGAGCTGGCGGTGGGTCTGGATCGGCGCAAGGACTTCGACTGCGGTACCGACCTGGGCGAGGCGATCGCCGACGCGACCAGTTCGGTGTGGCTGGACATCACCTGGCGGGACCGATTCGCGGAAATGGTGCGCCGCACCGAATCCCGGCTCAACCCGGCCGACCGTGGCGAGATCGCAACGCTTTTCGCGAGCGACGACGCGTTCGAGACTCCGGTGCAGGCGATCTGCACACTGAAGGAGCAGTACCCGGCCGTCGCCGAGGCGGTTCTGCACCCCGCCGACGTGCCGTTCTTCGTCGCGCTGTGCAAGACCCCGGGGAAGCCGGTCAACTTCGTGCCGGTCGTGGACGGCGACGTGCGGCGCTGGTGGCGTTCGGATTCGCTGTGGCAGGCGCACGATCCGCGGTATTCGGCCGATCAGGTGTGCATCATCCCCGGCACGGTCGCCGTCGCGGGAATCACCCGGGTGGACGAGCCGGTCGGTGAACTGCTCGACCGCTTCGAGCAGGACACCGCGTACTCCCTGCTGCGCGAGGGGGTTACGCCTCGCGCCGTGGACGGTCGCCGTCGCGCCGAGGTCGTCGCGGGTGTCATCGATCTGGTGTTGGCCGCACCCGACGTGCAGTGGGCCGGTCGCACCACCCCGAACCCGGTGCACCGACTCGGCGATCCGGGCGAGTGGACCGTCGACGAGCAGGGCGCGCACCACCGCTCCACCGGCGCGTCGCTGGCGTCGGTCGAGGGGCCCGACGCCGACAACGCGTACGTCGAGCTGAGCGTGCCGCTGGCCCGCCTGACCGGTCGCGAGGCGAATGCCGGTGCGAGCGTGCGGATTCGGCTGACGGTGCCCGCATCGGCCTACAACGGCGGTGCGCCGGTCGTGTCCGAAGAGGACGCCGAGGCCGCGATGTCCGCGCTGCTGGCCGTCGCCGCCGGACAGGCGCTGCCGGAGGTCAAGTCCGCCGCCCGCTCGGGCGGTCAGGGCCCGGAGGAGGCAGCTTGCGTAACCACGCAGGGCCCCCGCCCGAGCGGCATCGAACACGGCACGCACGTCGCGCATGTGAACCTGGCCTGGTCGCCCGATCTGATCGCGGACCACGCCG
Organism: Nocardia vaccinii NBRC 15922; assembly: GCF_001613305.1. Classification (GTDB taxonomy): domain Bacteria; phylum Actinomycetota; class Actinomycetes; order Mycobacteriales; family Mycobacteriaceae; genus Nocardia; species Nocardia vaccinii. The sequence continues at coordinate 103,729 of NZ_BDCC01000058.1, read as the reverse complement.
GCGTCACCGGCTCCGGTCTGCCCGCGACGCTGAGCACCATCGGCCGGATCGTGCCGGACGTGCTCGTGGGCGCTTGCTGGCCCGCCGTCTTCGCCGTGCTCGGCGCGACCCGCACCGCACAGGGCGGCAGTGTTATCGAAGGCATGCTGGATCTGGTGCACCTCGATCACCGGATCGAACTGACCGGTGATCTCCCGGACGAGCACGCGGTGCTGGCCGTGCGCGCGGAGTCCGGTGCGGTGCTCGACACCGATCTGGGTCGCGTGGTCGAGGTGAGCGTCACCGTCGGCGTTATGCGCGACCACGGGCTGGACACCCCGGTCGCGGCGAAGCTGGTGGAGCGCTTCGCGATTCGCGGTCGCAACGGCAGCGGCGAGCTGACCGATCCGCCGCGTGCGGCCGGGACCGTCTCGGACGACGCGACCGACACCCCGCGCCGCCGTCGCCGTGACGTGACGATCCTGGCTCCGCGCGCGATGGCCGCCTTCGCCGCGGTCTCCGGCGACCACAACCCCATCCACACCTCCGACAACGCCGCCAAGCTGGCCGGTCTGGGCAGCCCGATCGTGCACGGCATGTGGCTGTCCGCCGCCGCGCAGCACGCGGTGTCGGCGGTCGATCCGTCCTCGCCGCTGCCGCCACGCAGCCTGACCGCCTGGACCACCCGATTCCTGGGCATGGTGCGGCCGGGCGCGGAGATCGACGTGCGCGTCGAGCGCGTCGCGGTGGACGCGGGCAGTGAGATCGTCGAGGTGTCCTGCCGTATCGACGGCGATCTGGTGATGACGGGCACGGGCCGGCTGGCCGCGCCGAAGACCGTCTACGCCTTCCCCGGACAGGGTATTCAGGCCAAGGGGATGGGCCTGGATGCCCGTTCGCGCTCGAAGGCGGCCAAGCAGATCTGGGAGCGCGCCGACAAGCACACCCGCGAGGCGCTGGGATTCTCGATCCTGGCCGTGGTCCGGGACAACCCGACCTACCTCAAGGCGCGCGGTGTGGAGTACCGGCACCCGCAGGGAGTCCTGCACCTGACGCAGTTCACCCAGGTCGCGATGGCCACCCTCGGGGTGGCGCAGGTGGCCGAGCTGCGTGAGGCGGGAGCGTTCGTCGAGGGCGCGATGCTGGCCGGACATTCGGTCGGCGAGTACAACGCCCTGGCCGCCGTCGCCGGCGTACTGCCGCTCGAGGCGGTGCTCGAAGTGGTGTTCCAGCGCGGTTCGGCCATGCACGAGCTGGTGCCGCGGGATGCCCAGGGCCGCAGCGACTATCGGATGGCCGCCATCCGTCCCTCGCAGATCGGGCTGCCCGACGCCGAGGTGATCGACTGGGTCGCGGAAATAGGAGCGAATGCCGGAGAATTCCTGGAGGTCGTGAACCTGAACCTGCGCGGCGCGCAGTACGCGATCGCGGGCACGGTCAAGGGCCTCGAGCGACTCGAGGACGAAATCGAGCGTCGCCGTGCGGAATTCGGCGGTAAGCGGGCGTTCATCCTGGTGCCCGGCATCGACGTGCCGTTCCACTCGACCGTGCTGCGCAAGGGTGTTCCGGAGTTCCGCGGCAAACTCGAGGAGCTGCTGCCGCAGGAGCTGCACCCGGAGGTGCTCACCGGGCGCTACATCCCCAACCTGGTGCCGCGGCCGTTCTCGCTGGATCGCGAATTCATCGCCGAGATCGCCGATTACGTGCCGTCCGAGCCGCTCGCGGCCGTGCTGGCGGACTGGGAGAGCTGGTCCGCGCGGCCGTCCGAACTGTGCCGGGTCGTGCTGATCGAGCTGCTGGCCTGGCAGTTCGCCAGCCCGGTGCGCTGGATCGAGACCCAGGATCTGCTGTTCGGCGATCCCGGCCAGGGTGGTCTGGGCGTCGAGCGGTTCGTCGAAATCGGTTTGGCCGCAACGCCGACCGTGGCGAACCTGGCGAGCAACACCCTCAAGCTGCCGCAGTTCGGCACCGCGAAGGTGGAGGTGCTCAACATCGAGCGCGAGGCCGGTGTGGTGTACTCCACCGACACCGATCCCGCCCCGGCGGACGAACCGGAGGAGATCGCCGCTCCGACCGAAACCGCTTCTGCCGCAGCGGCTCCCGCGGTTCAAGCAGCCGCCCCGGCCGCTCCGTCCGGCGGCCCGCGTCCCGATGACATCGCCTTCACCGCCGCTGACGCCACCCGCGTGCTCATCGCGCTGTGGACCAAGCTGCGGATGGATCAGATCGGCCCGGTGGACACCATCGAGGGCCTGTGCGACGGCGTGTCCTCGCGCCGCAACCAGCTGCTGGTCGACCTGGGTTCGGAGCTTTCCCTCGGCGCGATCGACGGCGCCGCCGACGCCGATATGGGTGCGTTGTCGGCCACGGTGGACCGCCTGGCCCGCACCTACAAGCCGTTCGGTTCGGTGCTGTCCGACGCGATCGGCGACCACCTGCGCAAGGTGTTCGGTCCGTCCGGTAAGCGGCCCGCCGCGATCGCCGAGCGGGTGAAGAAGGTCTGGGAACTCGGCGACGGCTGGACCCACCACGTGACCGCCGAGGTCTCCCTGGGCACCCGCGAAGGTGCGAGTATCCGCGGTGGCGACCTGGGCGGGCTGGTATCCGGCGCGCTGGGTGACGGCGCCGCGGTGGACGCCGCGATCGACGCGGCCGTGCAGGCCGTGGCCGGGCGTCGCGGTGTGGCGGTATCGCTGCCCGCCGCCGGTGGTGGCGGCGGCGCGACCGTCGACGCGGCCGCGCTGGGCGAATTCACCGAGCAGATCACCGGGCGGGACGGGGTGCTCGCGACCGCGGCCCGCGTGGTGCTGGATCAGCTCGGCCTCACCGATCGGGTCTCCGCGCCCGAGGCATCGGATGAATCGCTGGTGGATCTCGTTGCCGCGGAACTGGGTTCGGACTGGCCGCGGCTGGTCGCCCCGGCCTTCGACGCCCGGCGCGCGGTGCTGATCGACGACCGCTGGGCGACCGCTCGCGAGGATCTGGCCCGGCTGTGGCTGGGTAGCGACGGCGAGGAGAACGTCGCCGGCTTCGTCGGTGCGGGTGAAGCCGTTGCCGCGCAGGCGAACTGGTGGCGCAAGCGGGCGATGGGCGAGGCCCGCTCCGTGCTGGCCGCACAGTACGAGCGCATCGCCGAGGCCGCGCTGAACACCGCCGAGCCGGGCGCGTGGTCCTCGGACGTCGCCGTGATCACCGGCGCCAGTAAGGGTTCCATCGCCGCGGCCACGGCCGCGCGGCTGCTCGGCGGCGGTGCGACCGTCATCGTCACCACCTCGAAGCTGGACGACGCCCGTCTGGCCTTCTACAAGGGCCTCTACCGCGACAACGCCCGGCACGGCGCGTCGCTGTGGGTGGTGCCCGCGAATATGGCCGCCTACGCCGATGTGGACGCCCTGATCGAGTGGGTCGGCAGCGAGCAGATCGACAATGCCGGCGGCGCGAAGGTTCTCGTCAAGCCGGCGATGACCCCGACGCTGCTGCTGCCGTTCGCCGCGCCGCGCGTGGCCGGTGACCTCTCCGACGCCGGCGCCCGCGCCGAGATGGAAATGCGGGTGCTGCTGTGGTCGGTGGAGCGGCTGATCGCGGGACTGTCCGCGATCGGCGCGGATCACGATGTGGACGCGAAACTGCATGTGGTACTTCCGGGTTCGCCCAACCGTGGCATGTTCGGCGGGGACGGCGCGTACGGTGAGGCCAAGGCCGCCCTGGACGCGGTGGTCGCCAAGTGGCGTGCCGAGAAGTCCTGGTCGCAGCGGGTCACCCTGGTGCACGCGCTGATCGGCTGGGTGCGCGGCACCGGCCTGATGGGCGGTAACGACCCGCTGGTCGAGGCCGTGGAACAGGCCGGTGTGCAGACCTGGTCCACCGAGGAGATGGCCGAGCAGCTGCTGCGGTGGTGCACCGGACAGGCCCGCGTGGTCAGCGAATCCGGTCCGCAGCAGATCGACCTGACCGGCGGTCTGGCCCGCGCCGAGCTGGATCTGCCCGAGCTGGCCAAGCAGGCCCGCGAGCAGGCCGAGGCGCAAACCGATGCGGACGAGCGGGATTCGGCTCCGACGATCGCGGCGCTGCCCTGCCCGCCGACCCTGAGCTCGGCGTTGCCGACACCCGAATGGGGTTCGGTCACAGCGGATCTCAGCGACATGGTCGTGATCGTCGGCGCCGGTGAGCTGGGCCCGTACGGTTCCGCGCGCACCCGTTTCGAATTCGAGGTCTCCGAGGAACTCTCGGCGGCGGGTGTACTGGAGCTGGCCTGGACGACCGGTCTGGTCACCTGGGAGAACGACCCGAAGCCGGGCTGGTACGACACCGAATCCGGTGAGTACGTGGACGAATCGGAGATCGCCGAGCGCTACCACGACACCGTGGTCGAGCGCTGCGGCATCCGCCGCTACGGTGACGACGGCGCCATGGCCGAGAACACCGCGCCGCTGCTGACCTCGGTGTTCCTGGACAAGGATCTGACCTTCGTGGTGAACGGCGAGGCCGAGGCGCGTGCGTTCCACGCCGCGGACCCGGAGCACACGGTGATCACGCCCGTCGCGGATTCGAGCGACTGGCAGGTGATCCGCCAGGCGGGCACCGAGATTCGGGTGCCGCGCCGGGCCAAGCTCTCGCGCACGGTCGGCGGGCAGATCCCGACCGGCTGGGATCCCACCAAGTGGGGTATCTCCGCGGATATGGCCGCCTCGATCGACCGGGTCGCGCTGTGGAACATCGTGTGCACCGTGGACGCGTTCCTGTCCTCGGGCTTCAGCCCGGCCGAGCTGATGAGCTGGGTGCACCCGTCGCTGGTGGCCAACACCCAGGGCACCGGTATGGGCGGCATGTCCTCGATGCGCTCGCTGTACATCGACAACCTGCTCGGCGAGCCGCGGGCCAACGACATCCTGCAGGAGGCGCTGCCGAATGTCGCTCTGGCGCACGTGGTTCAGTCCTATGTCGGCAGTTACGGCGGCATGATCCATCCGGTCGCGGCGTGTGCGACCGCGGCGGTCTCGGTCGAGGAGGGCGTGGACAAGATCCGGCTCGGCAAGGCCGATCTGGTGGTCGCCGGCGGCTACGACGATCTCGGCATCGAGGGCATCGTCGGCTTCGGTGACATGTCCGCCACCGCCGACTCGGCGGCCATGAGCGCCAAGGGAATCAGCGATCGCTACTTCTCCCGCGCCAACGACCGGCGGCGCGGTGGATTCGTCGAATCGCAGGGCGGCGGAACGGTTCTGCTGGCCCGCGGTGACGTCGCGCTGGAGATCGGCCTGCCGGTGCTCGGCGTCGTCGCCTACGCGCAGTCCTTCGCCGACGGCGTGCACACCTCGATCCCCGCGCCGGGCCTCGGTGCGCTGGGCGCGGGCCGCGGCGGTCCGGAGTCCCGGCTGGCGGCCGCGCTGCGCAAGCTGGGCGTCACCCCGGACGAGGTCGCGGTGGTCTCCAAGCACGACACGTCCACGGGTGCGAACGATCCCAACGAGTCCGAACTGCACGAAAGGTTGGCGGACGCACTGGGTCGATCGCAGGGCGCGCCGCTGTTCGTGGTGTCGCAGAAGTCGCTGACCGGTCACGCCAAGGGCGGTGCGGCGGCATTCCAGATGATCGGTCTGTGCCAGGTGCTCGAACAGGGCGTCGTCCCGCCGAACCGCAGCCTGGACTGCGTCGACGAGAAGATGAGCGAGTACCCGCATCTGGTGTGGGCGCGGGAGCCGCTGCACTTCGGAGATCGCTTCGCGCTCAAGGCCGGTCTGGTCACCTCGCTGGGCTTCGGGCACGTCTCGGGTCTGCTGGCGATCGTGCATCCGCAGGCATTCCTCGAGGCGATCGACCCCGAACGTCGCGAGGACTACCAGCAGCGGGCGCAGCAGCGCCGGCTGAACGGGCGGCAGCGGTTCGCCGAGGCGATGTGTGGCGGTGCGCCGATGTACGAGCGTCCGGCCGACCGGCGGCTCGGCGGCGACGGCACCCCGGCCAAGCAGTCCCGTCAGCTCGAGGCCGACGTGCTGCTCTCCGAGCAGGCGCGCCTGGGATCGGACGGGCTGTACCTGGCCCAGGACGGCTGCGGCACCGGCGCACTCGCCGAATAGGAATGATCGGCTCGGCGCCGTTCGTCTCACGAGGCGAACGACGCCGAGCCACAACGCATATCAACTCGTTTCCGCCGCGGCGGCGCGCCGATACCGTAAGGTCGGCGGGTGGTCGCGGCGGAAACGCCTCGCAGCACAACCCGTCCGTATCACGTCGCCCGCACCTCACCCCGTACTACTACGAGGAGCTCGTACGCCTTGACGATCCTGGGTATCGGTTTGGACCTGGTCACCATCTCCGAATTCGCCGAACAACTCGACCGCGCCGGAACCACCATGCTCCGGGAGAGTTTCACCGCCGGTGAACGGCGCTACTGCCAGAGCAAAGGCACCGATCCCGCGCGCAGTTACGCCGCGCGCTGGGCCGCGAAGGAGGCGGTGCTCAAGGCGTGGGCCACCTCTCGTTTCGCCCGCAGCCCGCAGATCGGCGACAACCCCTATCCGCTCATCGAGGTCGTCAATGACGCCTGGGGCCGCCCCAGTATCAAATTGCACGGTCTGGCAGCCGAATTCCTGCCCCGGGTCCGGGTACACCTGTCACTGACCCACGACGGCGATACCGCCGCGGCGATGGTGGTTCTCGAGGATCCGGGCGAGCTCGCCGATCTCATCGAGCGGTCCTAGCTCCCGGCAATTCCACATCCGGGCACGCCGGCGTCGCAGCGCGCTCCGTGCTCGGGTACACGGCATCTGTTCGACATGCCGGTCCGGCGGTGTCGTAGCCGAGTATCGGGCGCATTCGGGTCGCAGCGCTTTCCGGGCGCGCGAGGCGCTCCCGGCCCGCGGACCGAATTCGGTTGTGCGACTTCGGAGTAGCGTCTTCGGCCCGCAGTGTGTGCGCGACGCAGCGGGTGGTCGACGCTGGGCCGACCGGTGTTGTGCTGCGTCGGCCGTCCGGCCTTGCGCGGGCCTCAGTCCTCGGGCCGGCGTTGTCCGCCGCTGCGGGATTCCTTCTCCGCCACCAGGAGATAGGCGACCATCAGGCGCTTGAGCTCGCCGACGGCATCCTCGTGACGCAGGCCGTCCTGCACGGAGAAGTTGAGCATCGAATAGACCACGTGCACGAGTACCTGCGCCATCATCGAGCGGCGGGCGCGGGGCGTGCGCGGCATCAGCGGGCGCAGCATCTGCTGCACGACCTCCGCGAACTCCTTCTCGTGAATGGTCCCCGTGGCGCGGGTGGACGGGGTGGACTGCATGGCCAGCCACACCTCGCGCCGGGACGGGTCGGTCATCCACAGATCGGCCATGTGGTCCACGAACTTGTTCATGTGCCGCAGCCAGTCCATCGAGGGGACCTCGCCGTTGAAATCCGACAGTTCGCGGGTCACCGCGACCAGGTCCTGCCGATTCAGCTCGCACACGATGACGTACTTGTTGGCGAAGAACTGATACAGCGTGCCGATCGGCACCTCCGCGCGCGCGGCCACTTCCTCACAGGTGAACGATTCGAATCCGACCTCTACCAGCAGCTCTCGGGACGACTGCAGCAGGGCGTCGAATTTGCGTTTACTGCGTTCCTGGGTGGGGCGGCGCCGGGGCATGAGCTCCTGTGGATCGTCCTGCAACTCCAACGCAGGGTCCGGGCGTCGGTTGGACCTCGTTGCCGTGCGCGCTTCCACCACGTCCACCAGGCTAGCGGTAGCGACACGCTGATGACACGCGGCTGCGCCGTTGGATTCCGGTTTCGTTGCGGCTCACGACCCATCCGGGCCGGATGTCGTGACGAAGACATACCGAGTACGCGTGCATCTAGGCGACTCCCCGCGCTGAATTCCGCATTCCGCGTCCGGCACCTCGGCGCGCGGCGCGCGGAGCGCGTATCGCAGGAACCCGGCTTCACCGGCACGTCGAAAGGCATGATCTGTGGTAGCACGATCTGTGGTCACCTTCGGTGTTTGCACCGAGCGCGGCGCGGTCCACGCGGTAGCCCTGTCCGAGGGGGACGGCGCACTGTCCGATCGGCTGCTGGTCCAGCGCACGTTCACCATCGGCGACGGTAGGACCGATCTGGCGCGGGCGGTCGAGGCCGCGCTGGAGGCCTTGGCCGAGGAGATCGACGCTGATCAGCAGGTCGCCGGTGCGGCTGTCACCTATCGTGACTCGGCCGAGCGGCGCGCGATCGTGACGGGCCTGGCCGCCGGCCCGTGGCGCAGCGCGTCGATGGTCTCGGCCAAATCCGCCCATCTGGCCCTGGCGCGAGCGATGCCGTGGACCGACGAGTTCGAACATCTGCTGATCTGCGAGGTGGTTCGGGGATACCAGTGCTTCTCGCTGATCTCCCCGGGCCGGGATCGGGTGGTGGCCTCGATCGCGGCCTCGGGGTCCGCGCTGAGCGAGGAGTCCCTGCGTCCGGCGGTGACCGCGGCGTGGGATCAGTTCGATGCGGCGGGTGTGCAACCCGATGCGGTGGTGCCGATCGGCTCCGGCGCGCGCACCTCGGTGGTCGAGGGCAGCTTGGCCAGGGGCTTCGGGGTTCCGGTCATACCGAGCCGGAGGGGTTCGGCGGCCGCGGCGATGGGTGCGGCACTGGCCGTGCAGCCCGAGCCGGAGGTGGCGGTCCACCGTCCGCGGGTGACTCGCGGCGCCGCGGTGCTGGTCACCACGGCCAGTGTGCTCGCCGGTGGGTTGGTCGCGGGCGGTGTGTACGCGGCGACCTCGGATTCGCGCACGAGCACCGCCCCCGACCTGGCCGATGCCGCGAACGCAACCCCGCAGCGGCATCGCGCGGTCCCGGCGCCGGAGCCCGCCGCGCGGCCCGCCCCCGCGAGATCGCCTCGCCCGCAGCCGTTCTCGGTGCACCCCGCGCCGAGGGTCGATGCGCCCGGCGGGACTCCGATCGATTCTGCGGGAATGCTGTGGGGGCCGTCCGGGACCCACCGGATGGATCAGCAACAGCGAACCCCGCAGTTGATGAAGGTGACCCCGGGCCCGGCCGCGGTCGGCCCCTCGACCGAATTTCCCCCGCTGCCCGAGCCGAATTCGCCGGTGGTCGGGCCGAATCAGCAACTGTTGTTCCCGGGCGAGACGCCGCCGCCGACACTCACCTCGCCGGAATTCGCGGCGTGGTGGAACAACCACTGGCGGCTGATGCTCGCCTGGGCCGCCGAACTGATGCCGCACCCGGCGCCGCACGCCGTCCAGCCATCGAGCCCGGCCGCGGCGCAGCGCATGTGACTTCGCGGCCGTCAAAGACGTGGATGCTTCGTGGACGACGCATCCGCGAACAACGGTGTGGCCCGGATGTTTCCGGCGTCCGGGCCACACCGCTTCGCAGCCGGGCTCGCACCGTCTCGCCTCCGGTGCGAGCCGTAATCCTCGCTCTACGGACCGTACAGAGGGTCAAACGACGTGTATCCGCGTGACAGACAACGGAACTCCGACACAGCAAGCCCCGGACGGAGGAACATCCGGGGGTTGCAGGTTCGGGGGATTCGGTTTCGGAGGCTTACTTCTCGGGGTCGTACTCCGCGTACCGAGGGGTGAACGGAGTTGTGATCATCAGCTCGTGAGCAGCTTGGTCCAGCACCTTGATTGCTTGGTGCACCGGAACGGCCCACGCAGGCGCTGAGAAGCAAGAGGGGCCGGTAACCATCTATGTACCCGAGCAACCAGGGCCGCAATTCTGGGTAGGCACATCCGATGGATTTCCGGCCTTTGTCGGCGTCAGGTTTCCTGCCGATTTCCCGGGTATCGACATCGAGACAACGCAGCGGGTTGTCAGGGGCGAGGCTGAGCAGACGGAAGCGCACTTCGGGATGCGGTACTACGCAATGCCACTCGAAGACGATGAGGAACTGTTCGCGTCACCGGCGGAGGTGAACGCAAGCGGCATATTCCGGCCCCTGTGATTGGGTCAGGAGAGACCGGGTTCTATCCCTCCGCGCGTTGAATCCAACAACCCGACGCGTAGGCATACCGGCGAAAGTGGACGACAACCTCGGCGAATGCAGTGCGGCCCGGCCATTTCCGGCTTCGGACCGCACCGCTTCGATTCGACGGCTATACCGACAGATCTCGCCGCAGCTTGGCCACGTGTCCGGTGGCCCGCACGTTGTACTGCGCCAACGCGATCCTGCCCTCCTCGTCGACCAGGAAGGTGGAGCGGATCACGCCGGTGATCTTCTTGCCGTACATCGTCTTCTCGCCGTAGGCGCCCCACGCGCTGAGTACCTCGCGGTCCGGATCGGACAGCAGTGGGAAGGTGAGCTTCTCGTTGTCGCGGAATTTGGCCAGCTTGGCCGGTTTGTCCGGCGAGATGCCGACCACGTCGATGCCCGCGCCGCCGAGTTCGGCCAGATTGTCGCGGAAGTCGCAGGCCTGCTTCGTACATCCCGGGGTGCTGGCCGCCGGGTAGAAGTAGACGATCACCTTGCGGCCGCGGTAGTCGGCCAGGGACACCGGCTTACCGTCGGCGTCGGAAAGGGTGAAGCCGGGCGCGATATCGCCCGGAGCGAGCCGGGAATTCTCGGTCATGCCACAGCACGGTAGCTCACTCGTGCGCCGGCCGGGGCCGCAGGCGGCGGCGGATACTTCGGCGCTCCCGCGCCGACGGATAGACTCCACGGGCAGCGACGCACGCCCACCGGACGAATCACAGGAGATATAACGTGGCGAAGGATACCGAGAGCATCGAGCGGGAGATCGAAGCCGCGCGCAACCGGCTCGCGAACACACTCGATGAGCTCGCGGTTCGGGCCGACCCGCAGCGGATCGCCGACAAGACCAAACACGCGGTGCTCGCGAAGTTGAACGAGCCCAAGGTGAAGTACAGCCTCATCGGCGCGGGCGCCGTGGTCGTCGCGGTGACACTGGTGAAGATCTTCCGCCGCTGAGGCCGGCGATCTTCCGCCGCTCGGGCGTATCGGGCCCGAACGACGAACACCCGGTGTGGCGTTGCGCCACACCGGGTGTCGTGTATCGGGGCAGGACTTAATGCGTAGGGCAAGCCATTCCGGTGCCGTCCGGGTCCAGGTACGGGGCGTAGCCCGGTTCGCCGCGGAACAGCGGCGCCTTGCCCGCCCTGCGGACCTCGTCGCAGTTCTTGTACACATGGCCGCCTGCGGAACCGGTCTGGGCCAGACCCGCGGATCCGGTGGCGCCGATCAGGTCGTCGATGCTCGAAGACCCGGTGCCCGCCGAGCCCGACGGGATATTGGGGCTTCCGGCAGATGCGGAGGGGGCCAGCGGGGCGGCGAGTGCCAAGCCCGTGCCCACGGTCACGATGAGCCTGCGAACGTTCATGTATTCCTCGATAGTAGCTACGGATGACTGGGCGGGACCCGACCGGCACTCCCCGTGGTGCTCGGGCCGGGCTTGCGAGTCTACTGTTCTGTCGGCGTGGGCCGTTGTCAACCTGGTGTCCCGAGTGCGCCCGAATCTCCCAGCCGGTTCCCAGGGTGCGGACGCGCCGGGATCAGCCGCCGGGCGGCTCGGGCGGGGCCGCGTGCCACGGCTTGACCGGCGGTTTCACCCAGAGAATCTTCTCGTCGGAGCAGGCGCGTTGCGCCGCAGGGTGATTCGGATGGCGCTGGGCCCAGGAATCCTTCTCGTCGAGTAATCGTGCTGTCAGGGACCAGGTTTCGTCGGTGCTCGGGGGATTGGTGTCCGCGGCGCGGGCGAGTTTGCGGCGGGTTGCCGGGGACAGCGCCAGGAGTTCGGCGCCGGTGATGTCGCGCTGCCAGATGTAGGCCGCCAAGCGGCGCGCCTTCTCGGCGCGGCCCTTGGCGGCGAAGTCGGAGTGTGCGTAATCGGCCATGTCAGGGCTGTGCCAGGCCGTGCCGGTAGGCGTAGCGGACGGCGTCGGCGCGGTTGCGCGCGCCGATCTTGGCGAACGCGTTGTTGATATGCGTTTTGACGGTCGTCTCGGAGATGTAGAGCGATCGGGCGATCTCGGCATTGTTCAGGCCCTGCCCGATGAGGCCGACCACCTCCGCCTCCCGGGCGGTCAATCCGTCCGGTTTCGACGTTGCGGCCGTGGGGTTTTCGCGTGCGGTCCGGGGGCGCGCACCGGTGGTGTCGGACAGCGCGGCGACCAGGCGCTGGGAGACGGTGGCGTCGAAGGTGGACTGCCCGGCGGCCGCGGCGGTGATGGCGGCGGCGATCTCGGCCCGGCCCGCATCCTTGGTGAGGTAGCCGCGCGCCCCCGCCCGCAACGCGCCGAAGATGGATTCGTCGTCGGCGTAGGTGGTGAGCACGATGACCGCGGTGCCGGGATGTTCGGCGATGATCCGGGCGGTAGCGGCCGCACCGTCCAACACGGGCATGCGCAGATCCATCAGGACGACATCGGGGGACAACTCGCCCGCCGCCCGCACCGCCTCCTCGCCGTCACCGGCCGAGCCGACGACGCGCACCCCGTCGACGAGTCCGAGCAGGGCGACCAGACCCTCGCGCATCACCTGCTGATCATCGGCCACCAGCACCCGGATCTCGGTGCCGGGTTCGTCGCTCATGCTCTCCCTTTCGGCCGCCCGCTCAGCCGGGTACTTCCGCCGTCACCACCCAGTCGCGGCCGTCGCGTCCCGGTCCGGCGGACAGGGTGCCGCCGACCAACGCGATGCGCTCGCGCATTCCGGTCAGACCGTACCCGCCCTCCTCGCCGTCCGCCCGCGGTGGCTCGGCCGGTTCGGTGTCCGCGAGGATCGGATTGCGCACCGACAGCCGCACTCGTTGCGGAGCGAAGGTCAGCGCCACGGTCACCGCCGCGCCGGGTGCGTGCTTGGCGGCATTGGTGAGCGCCTCGCGAGCGGTGCGCAGCAGCGACACCACCGCGGCCGATTGCACGGCGCGCGGTTCGCCGTCGACCAGGCAGTCCACGCTCATCCGCCGGTCCCGGCGATAGCCCTCGACGAGTCCGCGCACCGCTTCGGGCAGTGGGGGAACGTCCTCGCGGAGCGCGGCCACCGCGCCGCGCGCCTCGGTGAGCCCGTCCCGGGCGAGGCGTTGGGACCGACGCAGGTGGGTCAATGCCCCGGTCACATCGCCCTTCTCGCTGAGCAGGCCCTCGGCGACCTCGAGTTGTACGGTCAGCGCGCCGAGAGAGTGCGCCAGTACGTCGTGCATCTCCCGGGCGATGCGGGCGCGCTCGTCCAGCGCGGCGGCGCGGGCGTGTTCGTGCTGGGCGCGGCGGGTCTGTTCGAGCAGCATTTCGGTCTGATGGATCTGCCAGCGGTACTGGCGCCGGTACAGACCCATCAGCAGGACGATGACCAGAACCGCGGCGGGTGTGAGCAGATGGGCGGTGAGCTCTCCCGCGAGCAGATCGCTGACGGCCAACACCATGCCCGCGGCGGCGACGGCGGTCACGATCCTGCGGGTGCTCACCGTGATCTGCCGGGCGAAGACGGCGACGGTCACCCACAGCTGGATCACCGGGGCGTTCACCGCGTTCGCGTCGGGCCACGGCCCCGACGCGGCGGCGGCGAGCATCATCGAGGCGATCAGCGCGGGCGTCACCAGCCGCGGCCGACTGTCGCCGTAGACCTCGTAGATCAGGAAGATCGCGTATGCGCCGCCGAACACGATCCACAGCCACGTGGGTACCGGGTCGCGGTGATTCCACAGCAGATTCGCCGCCAGCAGCACTCCGCCGATGATCCGGAACAGCGGGCTGCTCTCCGGATCGCTGCCGAGTAACCGTCGTGCGGCACGCAGGATCGTCTGCGTCATCACTCTCCTCCGGATCGTCACCGCCCAGCATCGTCATAGATCGCTGACGGCGCAGCGCGCCTGCGGTGTGTCGTACGTCGCCGGCGCGGCGGGCGCACGCTGTACCGGACGATGTCGACCCTAGGCAGTGCGTGGGTGAGCGGAAACCTGTCGACGGTGGATTCCGCGGGTGGAGATGTCCGCGCTACACCTCCGGGTGGAGATGTTCGATTCCATCCGTCGGCCCACGCGCCGCGAGCTCGTGCGAAATAGCTTGATGGGCAGACCAATTCGGCGATCACCAGGGAGAACCCGATGTACCGGCCCGCACCTGCCACACAGCCCGCACCTGCCACACAGCCCGCGCCCGGCGAAGCCTCCGCGGCCACAGCCGGTTCCGGTCGGATCGAGCGGATCCTCGCGAATCTGTGCCCGGTCGTGGTTCCGATCGGCTCGTACTACCTGCTCACCGCGCTCGGCTACAGCAGCTTCATCGCACTGCTGTGCTCCACCGTCGTCTCGGCGCTGTGGGTGGTGGTGCCGGCGGTGGCGCGGGGTCGCTTCGACGGCCTGGCCGGATTCGTTCTCGCGATCAACGGTCTGGGGCTGCTGTTGGCGCTGGTGAGCGGCAGCGAGCGGATGATCCTGGCCAAGGACCCCATCGTCGATGCGGTGATCGGCGTTCTGCTGTTGGGCAGTTGCGTGATCGGGCGTCCGGCGATGTTCGGCATCGTCCAGCGCCTGCGTGCGTCCGGGCCGGACCAGGTTCGGGCCTGGGATGAGCTGTGGCACAGGGACTCCGAGGTTCGTGGGATCTTTCTGCGGTCGACCCTGGTCTGGGGCGGCGCGTTCGCCGCGGTAGCGCTGGTGCGGTTCGGGATGATCGCCACGTTGCCGGTATCGACGGTGGTCGGGCTCGGTAATCCGGTCGAGTGGGTAGCGCTGGGCCTCGCGTTCGCCTATTCGATGCACGCCCGTAAGCGGATGAATATCGACGCGCGGATCGCCGCCGCATAGTTCGCCCGATTTTCTTTCGATACGAGCGAACAGATTTCCATCATTGTATCGGGGATTTCAATCAAAGAAATCGCCGATACAATGATTGTAATTCGCCGGGCGATTTTCTGATGAGTTTCTGTGGAAAGGCTCGGCTTTCCATTTCAATTTCACCTTTCCGAAATATTGGCACGGCCTGATTGACCGGTGAGGATCGGTGGTCCCGCGCGGAATTGAGCAGGACCACCGTGGTCGAAGAAAGGTTTGAGGTCGTACCAGATGAGGAAAATTGCTGCGAGTGCAGCGTTGGTGGTGAGCGTCGTCGGAATCGCCGCCGCGCCCGCGTATGCCGCCCCGGCCGTACCGGCGGCCCCGGCCCCCGCGTCGTCGATCCGGGTTGTGCCGAAGTCGTTCGACACTGTCCCGGCTACGCAGACCGCGGATATCGACGGCATCCACTACACGGTGACCCGTGACGGCGGATCGGCCGTCGTCCGGGCCGCCGACGCGACATTCGAGAAGGTCGGCGACAGCCTGGCCATTTCGAATACCAGAGGCGTCGTCGTCGACTCGGTTCCGCTGGTGTACCGCAAGGACGACACCCAGTTCCCGATCAACGCCGACATCGCCGCCCACCAGGTGCGTCTGACTCCGCGGACCACCAATGGGACTCCGGTCGCGCACCCGATCTCGGAGAGCCGGCTGCAGAATCTGAAGCCGGTCGCTCAGGTGAGTTCGAAGCAGATCGACGAGTCGTTCACCCCGCGTGATCAGCAGGAGTTGTCGGCGTTCGGTTCGCGCGCCACCATCTCGAGCCTGATCGGCGCCGTGGTCGGCGCTCTGATCGGCGTCACCGTCGGCTGTGTCGCCGGTGGCGTGGTCGGTTCGGTCTCCACCGCGATCACCACTCTGTTCGCGGGTGTGCTGCCCGGCGCGATCATCGGCTGCGTCGCCGGTGTCGCGACCATCGGCACCGTGGGCACGCTGCTGGGCACGATCCTGGTCGGCGGCCCGATGATGCTGTGGTCGGCGTACCAGTACTTCAGCACCATCAACGAGCCGTGCACCACGCCCGGTGCGTACTGCACCAACCCGGCTGCCCCGCCGGCACCCAAGAAATAGTCCGCATCGATGAAACGGGCGGGTCTCCTCACCGGGAGGCCCGTCCGTCGGCGTGCCTACGGACGTACCTGGCCGGGGTGTGCGTGGGCGCGATCGCAGATCGTGGCGCACGCGCACGGCGGTCTCGTGGCCATCGAGATTCCGCCGTGGCCCCCTGGTCGGCCTGGGCGGGCACCGCGCCGTCCCGATGGGCGTGGTGACCGCGGCCGGGGCCGTCCTCGCGGTGGTCGCCCGCGTCCGGCGGTCGCCTACGGGAACCGCGCAGCGGCCGGGCCGCCCGGTCAGGGAACGTAGCGCAGCAGGGCCGCCGCAGGTGCGCCGTCGGGCAGGTCCGCGGCGCGCACCGCTACTACTCGGCCGTCGGAAAGCAGTGCGCGGCGGGCGATTTCGTCGAGGACACCCGGCGCTTCGACCTCGCCGGTGGATGCGAAGGTGACTGATCCGTCCTCGCCGACGGTTCCCGCGATCGGGGTGTCGATATCCACCATGAGGGTCTGCACCGAGCCGTACGTCGCGGCGCGGGCGATATCGGAGAGATCCGAGGTGGCTCGCCCGTCACCGCGACGTCGCTCGAATTCCCTGCGCAGCTCGGATAGTTCGTCGGCGTAGTGCCCGTCGAGTACGGTGCGGGCGCGGGCGGCCAAATCCGCGTCGGACAGATGTTCCGGGTTGCCCGCGATCTCCTCGGCCAGCAGTCCGGGATAGCTGTTCACCGAGCGGTACAGCGATGCGGCCGGTTCGGTGGCGGCCAGGATCAGTGGAATATCACTGCCGGACAACACGTTTCGCAACGCTTGATCCACCGCGCGGCAGAATTGCCGGATCCGGACCTTCCGGCCCTCGGTGCCCTGCAGTCGTCCGCGCGGGCTGCGGCTCATGCCCGGCTGGCCGATGTGCTCGGGCAGGCTCACCGGCAACCCGGCCACCGCGACGTCCTGCGCGGGCTCGTCCGGGGTCACCTCGACCAGGCGCACCGCGTGCTCCGACAGCGCCAGCACGAAGGCGTCCTGCGGAAAGGTGACGGTGCGCAGCAGTGGTGTGATGTCGAACCGATCCCCGACCGTGGTGCTCGCCTCGAGCCGATTCGGCACCCGGAACGTCCGGGTCCGCTCGGGTGTCGCGAGCACCACCAGCGTGCGCGACTGATACCGCCAGTAGTAGTCGTCGTCGATCAGATCGTCGAACTCCTCCTCGAGAGCCACCCGGGCCTCCTTGTCGGTGACCTGCTCGAGCGCCTGCCGGGCCTGATTCTGGAACGCGACCCGACTCTTGTCCGGCGTCCGCGTGCCCACCTCGGTCGGTGTGTAGACCGAGACGCACCACGGCTCCGTGGTCGATACGAGGGCGAGGATCTCACCGCGGGTCGGAATATCGGTGTGCAGCATGCGTATCCTCCGTATCTCGGCGTCGGCGGGTTCGAGCCCGTCGGCGGATCAGAGCAGGCCGAGCGACCGTGAGCCGGACAGTTGCCAGAGGCCCATTCGGGAAGGATATTAAGAGCTCGAAGCATTTGCGAAGGGTTCGCTGGATCTCGAACGGGTCACGATTGGTCGCGACCCTCCCGGACCTGGGCAGGTACGGAGTCGAACGCGTCGCGATGCGGGCCGCCGACCACCCGGTCGACGGCCCGCAATCCGGTTTGCCAGGTGTCCGGTCGCTACTCCTCGATCTCGATCGCCAGCGCGGGACACACCCGGGCGGCCTCACGCACCGCCTCGTGCTGGTCCGCGGCGGGCCGGTCCTGGAGCAACACCACGACGCCGTCCTCGTCGCGCTGGTCGAACACGGCATCGGACAACATCACGCACTGGCCCGATCCGACGCACTTCTCTTGATCCACGATGACTTTCATGAGCGAGCTCCTTACCAGGCGACGGGGAGGGAATGGACGCCGTAGACGACCATGTCGTGTTTGAACCGCACGTCCTCGATCGGAATCGCAAGGCGCAGCGTGGGTATCCGCTTGTACAAGGTTCCGTAGACCACCTGCAGCTCCATCCGCGCCAGCGGCTGCCCGAGGCACTGATGTACGCCGTAACCGAATGCCACGTGATGCCGGGCCTTGCGGTGGATGTCGAGTACGTCCGGGTCCGGGAATGCCGAATCATCCCGGTTACCAGCGTCATTGGCCACGATGACGCCCTCGCCCGCGCGCACCAGCTGTCCGCCGACCTGGACATCCTGCAAGGCGACCCGCCGCCGTCCGCTGTGCACGATGTTCAGATACCGCAGCAACTCCTCGACCGCGTTCGCGATCAACGCCGGATCATCGGTCTCGCGCAGTTCGGCGAGTTGGTCGGGATGTTCCAGTAGCGCCAGGGTGCCCAGCGCGATCATATTGGCGGTCGTCTCATGCCCGGCGATCAGCATCAGCACGGACATGTCCGCGGCCTCGTCCACGGTCAGCTCGCCCGCGGCGACCTGCCCGCTGACCAGTCGTCCGATCAGGTCATCGGTCGGTGTCCGCTGTTTGGCCGCAATGAGTTTCAGCAGATATTCGCGCAACGCCTCGTTCGCGGCCACCGCTTCATCGGCAGGCGTGTTGCGGGAGACCATCTTTCGGCTGCAGGACTGGAAGAATTCGTGATCCTCGTATGGCACGCCGAGCAGTTCGCAGATGACCAGCGAAGGCACCGGCAGCGCGAACGCGGTCACCAGATCCGCGGGCCGCGGACCGGCGAGCAGATCGTCGATCAGGCCGTCCACGATCTGCTGCACCCGCGGTCGCATCGCCTCGACCCGTTTGACCATGAAGTTGCGGGTCAACATCTTTCGCTGTCGATCGTGTTCGGGATCGTCCATCGCGATGAACGCGCGGAAGGTGCGCCGCCGTGCGTTGATCGCGGCCGACTGATGCGGATAGCCCTCCTTGGTGGTGTCGGCGCTGAACCGCTGATCGGCCAGAACGGCGCGTTGCTCGTCGTAACCCGTGACGAGCCATGGTGTTTCGCCGCTCCAGATTCGCACCCGGGAGACCGGATCGAGCTCGCGCAGCTGCGGCGGCGGATCGAACGGGCAGCCGGTGGCTCGTGCCATGGGGAATGCGGGAAGGGCTTCGGTCATGGTGACCCCCTGACAGAGTTACTAAACAATCGTTCACTAACTCGGCCAGGATAGATCCGGTTGGTTCTGCTAAGCAACGATTAGCGAGATGTGAAGGGAGTCAATCGATAACGAGCGAGATGAGCTCGTCGACGAAATCCGTCACGGTCTCGGCCGGCTGCGCGCCCTGGCTGGCATGCCACAGCGCGACCCGGCCGTGCGTGCCCACGAACACCACCACCGCGGCCCGATCCGGTGGCAGCCGCAATCGCACCCCCGCCTCGCGGCAACGTTCGAACGCGGTGATCACCTGCTGAACGAACTGCATCAGCGGGCCCGGACGCGTGGCCTGGGCGGGCCGGTTGTCGATCATCAGGCGGTAGTGGCCCGGACTGTCCAGGGCGAATCGGCAGTATGCCTTCATCTGCGCGCGCACCCGGTCCAGCACCGCGTCGTGCGGTAGCTCTGCCTGCGCGGCGGCCATCGCCGCGGCCAGTTGGGTCGCGTCGTATTCGATCAGACCGTCGACCAGCGCGGATTTATCGTCGAAGTGCTGATAGATGCTCGCCGGCGAGATTCCGGCCGCACGGGCCACGCCGCGGATCGTGAGCCCCTCCTCACTGCCCAGATCGGACAGCAACCGCGCGGCGGCCTCGAGGATTTCCAGCCGCAAGCGCTCGCCCTGGCCCCAGGGGTTGCGTGCGCGTTGCGAGGTCTCACCCACGCGAGCACTGTAACTGTTGCCGGTGCTGCGAGTCCGGCCCTGCCCGCCAGTGCCGGCGAGCGTCGCCGAGTAGCCGGAATCATCGGGTGAGCCCCAGAATCGCCGCGGTCAGGCCGAAATCAGGGCCGAGATCCTGAACCTGTCCGGTCCGGCAGCCATCGGCCCGCAACCCGACCCGCTCGCAGAAGGTGCTGACGATCTCCCCGCTGACGGTGCCGATGAGCGCATGGGCGCGGCCGAACCGGCCGCGGCGATCGACCAGCCGATCGAGGTTCTCCAGGGTCAGCGGCGCGACGTCCACGGTCTCGGTGAGCTGGGACGCGTTGGCGCGCAATTGATCGGTGACGTTCGTCAGCCCGGTCAGGCTGGTGGCCAGCCGATCCTGATAACCCCCGAAGGTGGTGCCGGTATTGGCCAGGAACGACTCGAGTTGATCCAGGGTCGCCTGGAGTCCGGGGGCTTGCTCCGCGAGCATCGTGGACATCCGGGTGACGTTGTTCCCGAATTCCCGCACGGCTTGGTCGTTGTCGGCGAGCATCGAGGTCAGATCGTTGAGCTGGACGATGATCTGCGAGATCGCGTCGCGGTTGTCCACGCCCGTTCGCAGAGCGCCGGTCAATGCCCGCAAGGTGTCGCGGATCTTCGCGCCCCGGCCGTCGACCATGTCGTAGAGCAGGGTGCCCGACAGCGGGCCCCCCGTGCTCCCCGGCGGCGGAGCCAGGGCGGCGGTGAACTTGTCGATGGTCTGCAGCAGGGTGTCCAATTCGACTGGGCTGCGGGTGGATTCGACGGTCAGGTGCGCGCCGTCGGACAGGGCCGGGCCGCCAGTGTAGGCGGGGGACAGTTCGATATGCCGATCGGTCACGATGGACTGCGAAATCAGCGCGGCCGTGACGTTTTCGGGGATCGTGACGTCGTGGTCGATACTCAGGTGGACCTCGGCGTACCGGGCATGCGGGACGATCTTGTCGACCGTGCCGACCCGCAGGCCCAGCACGGTGACCGGATTGCCCGCGAACATGCCCGAGATACTGCGGAAATCGGCCGTGATGTGGGTCGGCCCTCGACCTCCGAATATCGCCGAGCAACCGGCGCACACCAGTGCGACCATGCCGATCAGCGCCACCGCCGCGCCCCATCTTCCAGATTTCATGGTGCTGCTCCTCGGGGCGGGGACGGCTGGTGACGAGGCATCGCCCGGTAGTAAGCCAAGGTAGCAGCGTTGCGCCGCCCCGGCGGCGCAGTTGAACAATTTTCTGGACATCTGTACCGCCAGCGGCGATTCATTTGTGCCCGAGCAGGATTCGACGACAGATGTGTGATGCCGGTCACAGCGCTCGGCAACGTCACGGCTAACGCAGGATCATTCCTCGACGGTCACGTTGAGTCGTGGTTTGGCGGTATCGGCCTCGTCGGCAACCATCTGCCAGACCGACTCGATCATCGGCGCCAGCAGCAGTTCGCCGAACTGTCGCACCAGCACCGCGAGCACCTGGGTCGATTCGCGACGCGCGGTCGAGGCCAAACCCGCCTCGCGCAGCGCGACGACCTCGCTGCGCACCAACTCCACCTGGCGTTCCAGGAATTTCAGCCGCGCCGGCTCCGGTTCGAGGACCGCGCGACGGATGTAGTTCACCACGGCCGGATTCTCACGCAGCATCGCGCGCACGGCCTCGTCCCGAGCGCCCGCCACCTCGCCGGGGGTTCCGGTATTGGGCACCGAGTGCACTGCCTGATAGAAGTACTCGCTCACCAGTTGGTCGACGGCCTCGCGCAGGCCCGCCTTGGTCTTGAAGTGGTGCTGGACCAGGCCGAGGGTCACGCCCGCCTCGGCGGCGACCGCCCGGAGCGACACTCGGGACTCGCCGTACTGCGCGAACAGATCCATGGCGGCATTGCGGATCCGCGCTTTGGCGGTCAGATCCTCGTTCGTCGCGCGTGGATTCAGCATCGGTCCTCAGCTCGTCTGGGTCTGGCGGAGATCTTACGTCGTGTAGTAGCTCAGTTCCGTAGGTTGTTGCGGTGCTATTGACCGGTGAACAGTACAACTGTACTGTCCGTTGCCGTGAACGACCGGGGGTGTCACCCCGCGCGCCGGAAAGCAGAGGGATCACGCATGTCCGAACTCTTCCCCGACTACCGTCCCTCCTGGGAGACCGACCAACATCGCGAACTGCGCAAGCACGCGGCGGCCTTCTTCCGCAAGGAGAGCGCGCCGCACCGCGAGCGCTGGAGCGCTCAGCACATGGTCGACCGCGAGTTCTGGAACAAGGCCGGTGCGGCGGGTCTGCTCGGACTGGATCTGCCGGAGGAATTCGGCGGCGCCGGAGGCGATTTCGGTATGCAGGCCGTTGTGCAGGAGGAGCTGGTCTACGCGCACGACAACGGTTTCGGCTTCTCGGTGCACTCGCCGATCGTGTCGCACTACATCCACCAGTACGGCAGTCCGGAACAGCGGGCGAAGTGGCTGCCGGGCATCATCGCCGGTGAGTTGGTGCTGGCCGTCGCCATGACCGAGCCGGGGACGGGTTCGGATCTGCAGGCGGTGCGCACCACCGCGATTCGCGACGGCGACCATTACGTCGTAAACTGTTCGAAGACGTTCATTTCCAACGGTACCCACTGCGATCTGGTCGTCATCGTCGCCAAGACCGATCCGTCCAAGGGCGCCGCGGGCGTCTCGCTGATCGTGGCCGAGACCCGGGATCTGCCCGGCTTCGAGCGGGGCCGGGTGCTGGAGAAGATGGGCCAGCACGCGCAGGACACCCGCGAGCTGTTCTTCTCCGATATGCGCGTGCCGGTCGCGAATCTGCTCGGCGCGCAGGAGGGTCTGGGCTTCTACCAGCTCATGGAACAACTGGCCCGCGAGCGGCTCATCATCGCCACCATCTGCTCCGCACTGGCCGAGGCCGCGGTGCTCGAAGCGCTGCGGTATTCGCGCGAGCGGGAGGCGTTCGGCCGCCCGATCGGCAAGTTCCAGCACAACGCCTTCACCCTCGCCGAGGTCAAGACCGAGGCGCTGGCCATCAAAACCCTTGTGGACTACGCGATCTCGCAGTACGTCGGCGGGCAGAACGATCCGGCGACCGCGTCCATGGCCAAATTGTTCGCCGCCGAGACCGCCGACAAGGTGGTCGACAAATGCCTGCAACTCTTCGGCGGCTACGGCTACATGATGGAATATCCGATCGCCAATATGTACACCGGCTCGCGGGTGAACCGAATCTACGGTGGCACAAGCGAAATCATGAAAGAGATCATCTCCCGATCGCTGTGACCGCCGCGGGCGTCATCGCTGCGGGCTGCACGCGGCGGGATCGGCGAGTTCACCGCACGGTGTGCCGCCGTGCGAGCGGATGATGTCCTTGCCCGCGCGGTCGGTGAGATAGCGCAGGAATGCCGCGGCGAGCGAATCGTACGGCAATTCGCCGTTGCTGTAGGCGTATTCGACGCCCCAGAGCGCGTAGTCGTGCGCGAGCACCTCGTCGCGGGTGGCCTGATGCCCGTCGATGGAGACCACGGTGACTCCCGGATATCCGGCGGCCTCGGTGTAGGAGGAGTAGCCGACCGCGCCGGGAATGGCGGCGACGGCCTTCAGCATGTCACCGGTCAGCGGCACCTCGCAGGCGGCCACGCCGGGCGGATTCGTGACCTGGATGGTCCGGCAGCTTGCCTCGGGCAGCGTCACGGAGTTGCCGCCGAGCAGTCGCTGCTGGAAGGTCTCCCGAGTGCCGGATCCGAAGGCGCGGTTGACGAGTCGCACCGGCAGGTCGGGGCCGCCGAGCTTGTTCCAGTTGCCGATCCGGCCCTCGAACAGATCCCGGATCTGCTGGGCGGTCAGATTCGGCACGCCGAGATCGCCGTGCACGATCACCGAGAACACGGCCATGGCCAGCGGGCGCGGCAGCAGAGCCGGATAGCCGACGCCCTTGGGGCCGTCGGTGATCGCCAGCAGCCCCGGATCACCGTGGCCCTCCTCGTCGACGGTGGTCAGCCCGCGTTCGCTGCCGTCGAATGCGAAGGTGAAATCTGCTGCTGGACAGGTCTTCCGGTAGGCGGTGGCGGCATCCCGGATCACCGGTTCGAAGGCCGAGGACCCCACCACAGTGAGCCGGCCCGCGAGGCAGTCCGGCGCCGGCGGATTGTCTCCGGCCAGCGAGACGCCGAACTGCACGACGATCACGATCACCAGAAATCCGATGAACGCCAGGATATTTCGGGACAGCCCGGTGCGGCTCTGGGTCGCGCGGACTCGCCCGCCCTTGAGCTTGCCGTGCAGTGAGGGTTCCGGATACGGGCCGTCGCCGGTCCCGCGCGAGAGAACGGCGAGGATCTTGTAGTGGTCCCGCCGGTTCATCGGCACCTTCGGCAGGTCGATGATGCCCAGGTCGTGCGCTTCGTCCGCGTGCGCGGCGATGCCCCGGCCCGGCTCGAGATAGGACCCGAGCACGCTATCGCTGAGCTCGGTCACCGCCATTCCGGCGATCCGGCGATGCGGGAAATGCAACCGCAACCCGACCCGTTCGTCGTCCGGCATCGCGTAATCGGCGGAATCGATGTTCGTGACACCGTCGTTCTCCACGCGAATCAACACGATCGACAGGTCCCGCAGATGCGTATCCGCGGTACCCCCGTCCGGCTCCAATTGTTCCAGGACGCCCGGAAATACCGACTTGGTCTCCCCGGTCAGCGGAGTGTCCATCTGCACTCGATAGCCCAGGCGCTTGCGCCGCATGACCACGAATTCCCAGAAGAACGCGACCAACGACACCACGAGTGCGATGACCGGCAACCCGATCTGCACCAGATAGCTGTCCACTCGGATCTATCCCCCGAATATCTTGATGTCCAGCCATTTTCGCCCCGGATGCCCGCGAGCCGACCCGCTGACCTCAGTGTTGGGCAACTATTCACCGCCTGGATGGTTCGAGTGCTGCCCGCGCGATCGGGGCGCATCAGGCGTCGTGGAAGACCAGACCGAGGGTGTGGCGGTGGCCGGACCGCACGACGCTCACCCCGTGGCGCATCGGGGCGGCGGACCACCCGCGGGCCCCACGTACCGGGCGCTCGCGGGTGGTGAAGATCAGTCCGTGGCCGTGCGGTAGCAACGTCGCCGAGCCGCGGGATTGGGCTCGCGGGCGCTGCTCGACCATGAGGAATTCGCCGCCGGTGTAGTCGCGGCCGGGCTCGTCCAAGCCTATGACCACCTGGAGTGGAAAGATCATGTCGCCGAACAGGTCTCGGTGCAGCGCATTCCAGTCGCCGGGGCCGTAGCGCAACAGGATCTGCGCGGACTTGCGCTGTCCGGCCTGGTGGCACAGGGCGATCCAGTCCTCCAGGCGTTCGGGCCAGCTTCCGGGGCGGCCGAATTTCACCGCCCAATCCCGGGCGACGGGAAGAAGTTTCGGATAGAACGCCGTGCGCAGTTCGTGAACCAGCCCCGGCAGATCGTGGTCGAAATAGCGGTATTCACCTGAGCCGAAGCGATGTCGGGACATGACCACAGTGCTGCGGAACAACTCGGGGCGATCGTACAGAGCGGCCAGCGCCCGGCATTCCTCGGGAAGCAGCAGCGGTCCGGTGAGCGCGTACCCGTACTCGTCCAGCTCCTCGACCAGTGCGGGCCAATTCTGGTTCTCGACCCGGTTGGCGATATCGCTCGAATCAGATTGCACAGCTGGCATTTTCGAGTTCCAGGAGTACTCGCTTGTTGTCGAGGCCGCCCGCGTAGCCGGTCAGGGAACCGTTCGCCCCGACGACTCGGTGACACGGCCGTACGATCAGCAACGGGTTCGCGCCGATGGCCGCGCCCACCGCGCGCACCGCCGCGCGGGACGCGCCGATCCGCTCGGCTATCCAGCCATAGCTGACGGTCGTTCCGTAGCGGATCTCGTCCAGTGCGCGCCACACGCGTCGCTGGAAATCTGTTCCGGCACTGGCATATTCGAGATCGAAATCCGTTCGATCGCCCGCGAAATAGGCGTTCAGCTGGGTGGTCACCTCGGTGAACGCCTCCGGCGTGGCGGTCCGCTCGCCCACGAACGAGGGCTGTTTCCCGCCGCTCATGGACACCGAAACGAGCGCGAGGCCATTGCGGCCGAGCTCGCCGGTCAGCAGCAAGTCCCCGACCGGGCTGTTCATTGTCGCGTACACGGCCATCGCGATTCCTCTCACTTGTCGCGTCATATCCCCACCGACGACTCTGCCCCAGTTCCACACCCGATACCAGCGGTAATCGGACATGGCATTCGGCGCCGGTTCGGCACCGTATTGCCTGTTCGTGGCCATACCCACGCGGAAATCGGACGAATCGTCGACCGTGATGGGCCGGCCGGGATCCGATCAGTCGGTGCCCGCTTGCCCGGGACGGATATCGATCTCGCTCTCCGCCAGGAGCGCGCCGAGCTTACTCATGTCGAAACGATGGCCGTTCCGTTGCTGTTACGCAGGGGCGACGGTACGAAGCTCGGCGGGACGCGGAATCAGGAATCGGGGTTCGTGCGCGTCAGGAACGATCTCGATTCGTCTACCGGGGTGTTCTGCGCGGCGGACAGCCACCATCGCCCGTCGCGTTCCACCAGGACATACAGGGCGACTTCGGAGAACGCCCGCGGGTCGAGGGCCTGTCTGCGAATCTGGGTGACGACCACGCCCGGAGCCGGGCTGTTGGCCACCACGACCTCGAAGCGAGACGGCGGAGCGACGGGTTTGCTCAGCCCCATCATTCGGCGGTGGATCGCGTTGATCCGGCTGTATCCCACGATCAGCGCGCCGAAAGGGCTGCCCCACAACACATCCGCGGCGAACGAGTGGTCGTAGCGGTCGGCGTCGGCGGTCTCACCCGCCTGCTGCAATTCGGCGGCGAGGTCCGCGGCGACGGCTCGTGCGGTCGCATCGGCGGCCGGGTCGTGCACGTTCGGTCGAGTATTCATGTCATCCTCCGCTTTCCGGTACTGATCACAGCCTGCAAACTCAACCGAAGTTCAGGTCAAGCGGTGTGGGCGAGGTGACGGTCTCCCCCTCGGCTACGGATTTCGGGCCGAATCGATCCGGTCCAGGAGCCATCGTGGCCCGGTTGTGCGTGCGCCCAGCGCTTCGATGCGGGTGCGCAGACCGCGGTCCGCGGTGACGACCAGGACCCGTGACCGGTCGCTGTGTCCGGCCGCGGCCGCGACAATCGCGTCGTCTCCCGAACCCGCGGCACGTACCACCCTCAGATTGCGGAATTCATTGTCGCTCACCGCTTTCGCGGCACCTTCGAGGACGACGATCACCTCGCACGATTGCGGGAGGCGTTCGCGCAACACCGCCAATCCCGTCAGCAACCGGCGGGCCGCTCCCGCGCGGTCACGCCACCAGCCGTCGGGGCGGGAGCCGACGACATTGGCCGCGTCCACGACGAGCATCCGCACCGAATCGTCCACCATGCCCTCAGTCTCCACCAGGGGGAATCGGGCGGGCGGCTTGCCATACCGCGAAGCTGATCAGGCACAGCGGTATCGCCCACGGGTCAGCCTCAGCGAGATGCTTTCTCGTACTGCGTATTCACCGCGCGCACGCCGCCACGGGCGCATCCGCCGCCGCGGAATTCCGTAGACTGCCCAGGTGACCGATCTCGCGGATTTCGCCCGGCTGATCGCCGGTGATCATGGGCTCAGCGTGGTGTCGACCGCCCGGGCGGACGGCACGATCCACTCCTCGCTCGTCAACGCGGGCGTGCTGAAACATCCACTGACCGGCGAGGACGTGGTCGGGATGGTGTTGCGCGGTGGCACCCGCAAGCTGACGAATCTGCGGGCGCGGCCCCGGATGACGGCCGTCGTGCGCGTCGGCTGGGAGTGGGCCGCGGCCGAGGGGCCGGTGTGGATCGCCGGACCCGACGATCCGGTCCCCGGCATCGACACCGAACGCCTGCGCCTGCTGCTGCGCGAGGTGTTCACCGCGGCCGGGGGCACCCACGAGGATTGGGACGAGTACGACCGGGTGATGGCCGAGGAACGCCGTGCGGTCGTCCTGCTCGTTCCGGATCGCGTCTACGCCAACGGCTGAGCGGCTGCCCGGCCGTCCCGCACGTTCAGCTCGGCTCGCCGTGTGGATCGGTGGCTTCCCAGGCGACCGGCAGCACCACGTCCACGGCGTCGCGCTGTGCCAGTAACAGCACCATCTCCATCGCCGCGTCGAATCGATCCGCGAAGTACGGCAGCGGACGCAGCGGCTTGTCCAGTCCGATGAAGAAATCGTCCCAGTGCACCAGCACGACCCGGCGCGCGCCGACCGCGCCGACAACCTCGTCCCAGTACCGTCGCACGAAGTCGCGCGATTGCCGGCCCAGGCCCCCGATGCCCAGGTAGACGACCTCGGCGCTGCGCCCGGTCAGCATCCCGGGGCGATGATTCGCGCTGGCGTGCAACAGGATTCGTCCGGTCGGATGCTCGATGAGCACCGAGTACGCGGTGCCGGTCTTCCACGCGCCGGTACGCGCCGGTGGAACCAGCGGGCGCGTCACGATGCCCGGATACCGATCGCCCGGGCTGTGTACCGAATCCAGGAATGTCAGCGTAAAGGCCCCGTAGTCGACCGTGTCCCCGTCACCCACCACTCGCAACGAGCTCTCGGCGAGTCCGAGCCCGCGCCCGATATTCGCGGTGGACTCCGATCCGACCAGCTCCGCCCCGGTCTGCAGACACCACAGCGGGGCATCGAGAGCATGGTCGTAATGCGAGTGCGCGCAGAACACCGCGTGCAGTGTCGTCACGTTCAGCCGCTCGATCGCGGCGCGGACCAGCCCCGCGTCCGGCGCGATCCGCCCCAGCCCGACCCGCACCAGTCCCGGACGCGTGACGAATCCGTCGCACAGCAGAGTGGTCGCGCCATCCGACAGCAGCAGTGAGCTCGTCCCGAGGAAGTGCGCCGTCAACCCGCCGGGCCGCACACCGGAACGCTGCTGGTAGGCGCGGTAGGGCGCGAGATCGGGACGACCGAACGGAGTTCTCACCCCGTCATCCTGCACCCGTGACCGTTCGATCGGGCGCAGGGGCCGCGGCGCCGGGAACGGGTCGAGGATCGCGCCGTCACCAGGCCCGCAGGTCGGGCGGCCGGTCGAAGCCGCCGTAACGCTCGTCGGCCGCGCGGAGATGCCGTTGCAGTGCGATTGCGCCATCGGGCATCCGCAGTGGCGGCGCCGGGTGGATGGGTAGGGTCGCGCCGCGGATCAGCGCCCCCACCGCATCGGACGGCTGGTTTGCGGGTGCATCGCCGGGGCGCCGGGCGCGATCCTGGACCGGAGGGCCGGGAAGTGTCTCGCCGATCAGCAACGCGAGGTCGGTGGTCGTCGAGTCCGGCGCAGGGCCGCCGTGCACGCCGACGTTGATCGAAACCTCGATCAGCTCCGCCATCAGCGCCGCGTCCGCGAGCCGGTGCACCCAGTCGAACAGCATGGCCTGCAGTGCGCTGTACAACGCGGCCGAGCCGACGCGCCCGGCCGCGTCCGACAACTGCACTCGCCGGGACTCCACGTACAGCATCGCCGGAAGCGCGAGGTCGAGAGCCGAACGCAAGGACCCGCCCGGCCGCATGCTGCCGGTCTCCGCCATCAGAATGTCGATGAGCGCCACTTCGACCAGCGCGCCCAGCTCCATGCTGATCTCGCGGGCGCGCGCCAGATGGGTCAGTGCGAGCTCGTGGTGGCCGCGGGCGCGGTGCGCGATGCCGATGTTCCGGTGGCAGGCCGCGGTGTTCGCTCGGTGCGCGGGGTCGGATTCGAACTGGCGCAGGGACGATTCGAGTAGGGCCAGCCCCTCGGCGGCATGTCCCTGCATGACGATCGCCACCCCCAGGTTCTGCCGGCACGCGGCGGCCCGATGTGGGAAACCGATTCGCTCCAGATCCGCGGCGGCGAGGCGGAAGGCCGCGGCGGCGTCGGCGAAGTTGGCCTGTTTCATGTGCACCCCGGCCAGATTCGCGCGCGCCTGAGCCAGGTCCACGGTCCGGCCGACCTCGGTGAACAGTGCGATCGAATGGTGGAACGCGTCGATCGCGCGGTCCAGGCGCCCGGTGTCCGCGTACAGCAGGCCGAGATGCTGTGCGGCAGAGGCCTGATGGGCGCGGGTTCCGAACGAGCTGTGCGCGGCGAGAGCCTCGGTGAGGGCTCGCTCCGACTCGTCGTAGCGGCCGAGCGCCAGCAGGCATTCCCCCTCGGTGGCCCGGCAGGCGGCCGCGAGTGGCCACGACCCGATGCGCTCGAATGCCAGGCGAGCCTGCGTGATTTGCGTTGTGGCCCGCTCGTATTCGCCGACGGAAAACAGTGCGGCGCCGACGTTCATCAGGCAGCCGGCGTGGAACTCGGGATCCTCGCCCTGCTCGGCGAGCGGCACGGTCGCCGTGGCCAGTTCGAGGGCCCTTGCGAATTCGCCTCGTTGCAGCGCAGTGGAACCGAGGTACTGTAGCGCCTGGGCGAAAAGCTGCCGCTCGTCGGCGGCTTCGAATACGGCGCAGCACTGCCGGAGAGCGAGTTCGGCTGCCTCGAAGTCGCCTCGCGACAGGGTCACAGTGGCCAATTCCATGTCACAGCGCGCGATCTGGATCGTGTCACCCGTCGCGACGTGGTACTGACGGGCCCGCTCGAAGGCCGCGCGCGCCTCGTCGTACCGGTCCAGATTCTGCGCCGTCGACCCCTGCACGACGGCCATCTCGGCGGCGATGCCGAGTTCGCCGGATTCGGCCAATTCGTCCGTCGCCAGACCGAATTCCTCTGTCGCCAAAGCAACTTGACCCGTCTTCAGCATCAACATCCCGATCCGCCGGTGGCAGTCACCCGCTCGCAGATGGTTGCCCACGGTGCGCAATCCGGTCGCCGCCGCGCCGAACGCCTCGATCGCCTCGTCGATGCGGCCCTCTTCGGTGAGTATCTCGGCCAGCGCCTCCCGGCAGTCGGCGATCGGCTCGGTCGACGCGCGACCCGTTGCATCCTCGGCCCGCCGGTACGATTCCACCGCGGCGGCATACAGCTCGCGCGCGGTGTGCGCGTCGTCATCCGCCATAGCGAAATCCCCGGCGGCGTGCACGCATTCCGCGGCATCCGAAAGGTTCTGGATGGCAATGAATTTCACACTCGCCTCGCGCATGGTCTGCCAGGCGGACCGGAACTCCGCCACGTCGGCCAGCGCCAGCGCCAGCGCACTCGTGCATTCGGCTTCGCGCTCCGGATCACCGAGGGCGCGATAACCCCGAATCGCCTGCCGCAGATACGGAATCGACTCTTCGGGCCGATCGAGGGCGTCGAGCGTATCGGCCGCGAGATGGGCGCAGTCGGTGAGCAATTCGGACTCGCTGCCGTCATCGAGCAGCCCGATCGCCTCGATGAACGCCTCCGACGCGGCGGCCGGATTCTCGGCCCCGAGGTGAGCCAGGCCGATCCAGCGCAGGCAGAGTGCGGCATTCTGATCGAGTCCGAGTGCGGCGCAGAGGGTCCGGGCCCGGTCGAACGATTCGATCGCCCGGGACGTTTCCTGCTGCTGGAGCAGGTCGAGCCCGGTCTCCAATAAAGCCTGCGCGACTTCGATGTCCGCATCGGCCATCGCGTGATCTCCGAATTGGGTTCCGTCGTGGATGTCGTACATGTGAATGATTTTCGGGCACACCCGGCGGTGCTAATTTTTGAATCGTCCCCACGGATTTTTCCGGTTGTCATGGGATTCAACGGAATTCACGGAGGCCGGAAAGTGTTCGGCCACTCCGAGACTGGAGTATTCGACATGCAGATTTTCCTTGTTGCGTTGGCTGTCGGTCTGATCGCGACGTTCGGCGTCGGTGCGGTCGGCGGGTTCGGGGCGGGATTCGTCGCGTTCCTGATCTGGATCGGTGCGGTGCTGGTGTTGGGGTGGGTGCTCAGCGCCGTGGCGACGCGGCAGGTGACCTTGGGGACGTCCGCGTCCGTCGGGCTCGTCATGGAGACGATCCTGGACGAATTCGGGACGTTCGGCTGGAAGCGCGTGGACGGGCGCGGTGCGCTGAATTTCAAACCACGCGGATTCGGCATGTCGGCGGCCACTCTGAAGAAGCCGGTGGTGTCCATCGATGTCGAGCGGGTCGACGACGGCATCACCCAGGTGGACATCTGGATGTCGCAGTGGTCGACCCAGGGCGGCATCGTAGGTTTCTGCGATCGGGTCGTCACCAAGGTCTGGTTGCTGCAACGGCGGGTGGTGCAGCTGGAGGCCGATATGCGAAGCGACGCACAGTGATTCGGCGATAGTGCCGAAATCCGGGCCGGGGAGAGCCTCGGCCCGGATTTTGTCGCTGTCACAGGCGTGCATCGCGGCGCAGGTCGGCGAACCAGCTCACTTCCTTGGCGGCGTTCAGTCCGGATCCGTTCAGGCGGGTCCGAACCCGGTCCAGATACCCGTCGACGACCGTGTCGTCCGAGGCGGCCATCAGCAGCGCGTGCCGGGTGATGTGGCCGCGCGCGGACGAATCCAGCGTTATCGCACGGATTTTCGCAATTTCGAGCGCTTGGCCGACCATGTCGTGCCAATTCGCGTCGATCATCCGGAATCCGGACCGCTGCTCGTTGTTGCCGAGCCCGGCGAGCAATTCACTGTCGTACAGCGCCTGGACCACATGCTCGGCGGACCAGTCCTCCACCAGCCGGCGCAGATCCGCCGGCGTCGACACCGCGTGGCCCGCGTAGACCAGGGGCGCCGAGGGCGCCAGCCGGGCGACGAAGTAGGTGACCAATTCGTCCGGGCCCCAATCGGTTCCGTGCGTCTTCAACGCCGAGTAGGTTTCGCTGGTCCGCACCTCCGTGGTGAGCCACTCGATCAACCGCAGGCGGCCCTTCCCGGCCAGGGCGCGGGCGGCCGCCTCGGGATGTGCCGCCATCGCCAGACCGAGTTCCTCGGCGTCGACGAATTCGCCGACTCCGGCGATCACGAAGGATTCGGCCGCACGCGGCCGGGCCGGCCCCGCGTCGGCCGGCGGGCGGTGTACCTCGGGTGACTTCCCGTCCAGCCAGGCGACGACCTCGTCGTGGCCCCAGCGCTCGCGGTGATCGCGGGTCAGCAGACCGGACAACAACAGTCGCCAACGGGCCTGCTGTTCGGACGAGAGCGGGGTGTCGTCGATCGCGGCCAACGAGACGTCGCCGTCGAACAGTGCGCGCCCGATGACCCGTTCGTCGATCGTGTCGCCGTCGGCGCGGACGAAGTAGTGCTGCCCGACCAGGACCCGGTACAAGACCATGCCCAGACTCCACCAGTCGGCGGCGGGCGTCTTGAACAGCACGAGTTCGGGTGCGCTGTAAGCGGCGGTGCCCAGGCCCAGGTTGGTCACCCGGGACCGGTCGCCCATTTCGGCCGCCAATCCGAAGTCGGCGAGTACCAGTTCGAGCGGTTCGGCCTTGCGGGCCAAAATATTTCCCGGCTTGATGTCGCCGTGCACCAGCGCGGGACCGCCCGCGCCGCCGTGCAGACCGTGAATCGCCCGCGCGAGTGTGGTGAGTATCGCGCGGGCCCGGGCGTCGGTGACCGGGCCGGGCTTCTCGACGAGCAGCTGCTCCAGGGAACCGAGGCGGCAGTACTCCATCACCTCGTAGTGCACGCCGTGATCGGCGTCGCGGGTGAAGACCTCGACGGTGAATTCGCGATCCAGATTCGCCCGGTATTCCGGTGCGTCGAAGTCGACGCTGTAGATCGGCGCGTCCCGATAGAGTTTGATCGCCGCCTGCTCGCCGGTATCGGTATCGCCGCACAACCACACCGACGCCTCGCCGCCACGCCCGAGCAGACGCTCGATGTGGAAGCGCGATTCCAGCCGGGGCGGAAGCCGTTCGGGGTGGTATTCCTGCTGCGGAGAGGCGGTTACGGTCTTGGCCGGACCGGTGCCCTCCACCCGGGTCGGCGGCGCGGCGGTGGCCGCGTCCGTCCGCGTTTCGGGCGCCGATCGCGGCGCGGGGGTCTCCCGCCGAGTGGGGTCTGCCATTGTATTCTCCTTCGTAACGCCTCTGGCGTATTCGCCAGGCGGACTGTCGTACTCACACCGCCGTGTCGCCGATCGCCTCCAGCCGGACCATCGTGACGTTGTCGCCGCCGCCACCGGCGAATGCGAGATCCCTGGCAGCGCTCAGGAATTCGGGTCCTGCGGTGACCGCGAGACGTTCGAGGTCGGTGGTGTCCGCGTAGTCGGACAGACCGTCGGTGCACAGCAGCAGTCCCGGAGCGGGCGGGATCGGGCAGTCGAAGTAGTCCGGTTCCGGGGCCATCCGGGCACCTCCGCCCAACGCCTGCCGTAGAACGTTCGAACCCGGACGGCGATGGTCGACGGTCAGTTGCGCCAGGTAGCGGCCCTCGACGCGGTAGCAGTGCGAATCGCCGACGTTGAACACGACCGCCCGGCCGTCGGGCACGATCACCACGCCGACGACGGTGCAACCCATGCGCGCCAGCCGCGGATCGGCCGCGCCGGCGTCGTCGATGATCTCCGATGCCCGCCGCAGTTGCCCGCCCAGCATCGCGACGATCTCGCCGGTCGCCGTCGCTGAGCCGAAAAGACCCGGTTCGGTGAGGGTTTCGCAGGCCAACCGGCTGGCCTCCCGGCCGCCCGCGTGACCGCCGAGGCCGTCGCACACGACGATGGTCGTCGGCTGCGTGATGTCGAACTCCACGGTGAGCGGCGCCGGGGTGGGGCCGGTGAAGGCCCATCCGCCCCAGCCGACGCAGTCCTCGTTGACAACCCGGCGCAGCCCGCGATGGGTGAGCGCCTCGACCCGGATCCGCATCAGGGCTCCCGGACGATGTCGATCGGTACGTCCGCGGCCAGGCGCAGGCTCTGTCCCGGCCGGACCTCGTATTCGGGCCCGCTGGCGATGCGGACGCCGTCGACGAAGGTTCCGTTGCGAGAATCGGTATCGATGACGAACAGCCGTTCGCCGTCGAAGCGGGCGATCGCATGACGCCGCGACACGTTGGTGTGCGCGCGAAAGGACGACTCGGCCGGATAATCGTCGTCGCGGCCGAGCAGTAGCTGAGCACCGGCCGTCAAGGTGTGGTGCGCGCCGTCCACGATGAGGTCGATGCGGGCCGGCTCGACCGCTTCGGTGAGTTCGGCCAGAGTCGTGCCACAGTCCGGACACTGTGCGAGTTGCGCACTGTCCCAGCAAATTCCGCACCCACAGGTGACGGGAGCGCGCATTACGTCAGCCATGATGTCCTCGTCAGGTCGATGCCGCGTTCGGCGAGATCGTGTTCGAGCCGGCGCAGGTCGCCGGGCAGCGGTATGCCGACCATCCAGACGGCCCGGTCGTCGACGTGCACCGCGAGATTGTGCCGCTGTTCCCGGTAGCCGTCCTCGAGCGTGGCTTCCGGGTACCGGTCGCGGCCCAGGTCGGTGAAGGTCCGCACGATCTGGTTGTCCGAGCCGCGCAGCGCGCAGTCGGTGGCCCGCGCCGCCACGAACGGTTCGCTCACCAGTACGTCGATCGAGTCGGCGAGCCAGCCGAACTCCCGGTCCAGATGCTCGCCCGAACGGCCCGAATACATCAGTAGGTCGACCGGGCGGCCGTAGCCGATGCGCCAATCATCCAGTCCCGCAAGCAGTTCGCGAAGAGCGCCGGGCTGGTCGGTGGGTTCGCCCCCGGACAGGGTGATGCCGTCCACGGTGGCCGCGGGCAGCGCGTGTACCCATGCCAGGACGTCCTCGACGCTGCTGCGGCGGGCCGGATCGAACGGCCAGGTGTCCCGGGAGACGCAGCCGCGGCAGTACACGGTGCAGCCCTGGAACCAGATTCCGGCGCGACATCCGAAGCCGAGGTTGTGAATCGGAAAGTGCAAGCGGGACAGCAGAAGCGAGGTCATCCCAGCACCGCCGTCCAACCCTCGGGGGATTCGGTGAGGTCGGTGACCGCGGCCGATCGCGTGCCGTCCGGGAGTGCGAACAGCGCCCGGGCGAGCGGATTCACCAGCAGCGACTCCACTACGCTGGAAACTCCCCGGGCTCCGAAATCCAGTTTGGTGAGTGCCTTTTCGACGAGCTGGTCGTGCACCTTCTCGGCCACCGACACCTCGATCCCGGTCGTATCGCGGACCCGGTCGGTCACGTTGCCGATGAACCGTGGGATCAGCAGTCGCGCGGTGTCCTCGCCGATGAAGTCGAACACGACGATGTTGTCGCCGATGCGGTTGAGCAGTTCGGGGCGCCCGATCTCGCGGGTGAAGTGCTCGCCGACGGCCGCGCGGATGGTGAATTCGACCTGCCGATAGGCGATTCCGCGCGCGATCACCGGTGCGCGCTCGCCGCGCTCGTCGAGGCGATAGACGCCGAGGTTGGAGGTGAACACGATGAGGGTCTCGGTGAAGAACACCGTCGCGCCGGTTCCGTCGGTGAGCCGGCCGTCCTCGAGGATCTGTAGGAATTTGTCCAGGATGCGCGGATGGGCCTTCTCGATCTCGTCGAACAGGACCAGCTGGAACGGCTTCTGGCGGATCGCGTTGGTCAGTTCCCCGCCGGTGTCGAATCCGGTGTATCCGGGTGGTGCTCCGATGAGCCGGGCCTCGGCGTGCTCGGCGGAGAACTCGCTCATATCGAAGCGGACGAACGCGTCCTCGCGGCCGAAGACGAGCTCGGCGATGGACTTGGCCAGTTCGGTCTTGCCGACGCCGGTCGGTCCCGCGAAGAACAGCACGCCCTGCGGGCGGGTCGCGCTGCCCGTGGTCTGGGCGCCGGTCAGGCCCATGGCGGACCGGATCAGGATATCGACCGCCTTGCGGACCGCGGCGGGTTGTCCGAGGACCTTGCCGCCCAGCAGCTCCGGTGCATTCTCGATGCGTTCGCGAAGATCCGGTGCCTGCCAAGGGTTTCCGGGCACCCCGACGCGGAACGTCCGCACGGCCTCCTCGATGGAGTGCGCACCGATCCGCCGATCGATGGCCAGCCGGTTGATCTCCCGGATCGAGCGCAGGGAGAGTCCGGCCGTGCGGGCAGCGTAACGCAGCACCACCTGGCCGAACGCCTCGCTGCCCCGTTCGGGCGCGTCGAGCAGGGAGGGGACCAGCGTCGTGGTCAAGGTGATGCGCTGGGACATCTCCGGCTCGGGAATGGATA
Source organism: Nocardia vaccinii NBRC 15922 (assembly GCF_001613305.1). Taxonomy (GTDB): domain Bacteria; phylum Actinomycetota; class Actinomycetes; order Mycobacteriales; family Mycobacteriaceae; genus Nocardia; species Nocardia vaccinii. The sequence goes on along the minus strand of NZ_BDCC01000058.1, from coordinate 67,045 downwards.
CCACCCGAGCGGTTTCGCCGCCGATGAACCAGTGCGGCAGATCGTTTCCGCGATCGAGCAGCCAGATCACCGTGTTGTACAACAGGGCCCGGTGCGGGCCGGGCACCCGCACGCGCGGCGCGGTGATCATCGACTTCTCGGCGGTCACCAGGAGCCGGTGCATCGCCGGATCGGCGAACTCGCCCTGCGGGGTCAGCCGGGACGCACCGTCGATGATCAGGCAGACCGGCCGCGTGGAATGGGTCACCGCCCGCAGCAGTTCCGGCAACCAGCCCAGCAGCGGTATGCCCCCGTCCTGTGGCCGCGCCGCGCGGATGAGGGCCGACGCGACGTTGTCGCCGTCGAGGGCGGGACGTGCGCCGTCGACCGTATCGGCCACGACGACGGAAGTGTGTCCGGCGGCGGCCAGTACCGCCAGTAGTGCGTCGACCACTGATACGATGCGCGGCAGGGTATCTCGTACCGGTGGCGTGTCCTCTGCCGAGTATCTGTTGTGCGGCAACGAATTTCGTGCCAATGTCGATGCGCTGCCGCCGGACGCGGTGTGTGGCGCCGCTTCCGATGCGGGCGCGGCGTCCTGCACCGGGGGAAGCAGAACGATATCCCGGAGATCGCCGGTGACCAGCAGTTGCGGGTGGGCCGCAAGGGCGACATCGATCTCCCGGAGCCATTCCGGGAACCGGTCGATCCGCTCGGCCGTCGTCACGACGTGCTCCGATCGATGGTCCGGGGTGTGGCCGAGCGCTTGGCCCGTGCGGCCGGTGTGGTGAGCCGGACTACTGGGGGCGTCACGGTGCCCGGCGGGAGCCGGCGCACCCGGCCGGGTTCGATTCCGTGCCGCCGGAGCTCATCCAGCAACGGATCCACTGTCGCGCACAGTGCCGCGTCCGCGTCCCGGTCGGCGTTCGGGTCGGTCTCCGGGCCGGTGCGCACCGTGTGCAGGTCGATCTCGTCGTCGGTGATCCGGGCCCGTATTGCGTGCGCGCCGGAACGATCGGGGCGCAATACGATCGAATCGGCGGTAGCAAGTTCGACGGGTGCGACGTGATACCCCAGTCCGGTCAGCGCGTCGGTGACCGCAGACAGGACGAAACGCCGGTCGCGTTCGGCCCGTGCGGCGATCGTGAGACGCTCGAGTCCGGTGCGTGCGTGCTCGATCACCAGGGCTGCCTCACCGCCCTCGCCGAGTATCGAGTCCGCGTGCCGAAGCAGCGTCATCACCTGCTCGTTGTCATCCAGATCAGCTGCCTCGCAACGCAATTGCTCCACGGCAATGCGCTGCTCGAACCGCCGCGCGGAGAGCGTGTTGGCCGCACGCACCCGCGCGTCGAGATCGCCGAGCAGCAGCCGTGCCCTGGCCGGTTCGGCCTGCAGTACCGCCGACGCGGCGGCAGTGAGTTCCGGTGAATCCTCGGTCAGGGAGGCGAGGATCCGGGACACCCGGGACCGAATTTCGAGTGCGGGGGCGTGAGTGCGGTCGGCCGGGTTCGCGGTGGCAGCCTCGCGTCGGGCCAGATCGTCCAGCAGGCCGGACAGGTCGTGCTCGATGCGGCGCGAGCGCTGCTGAGCCAACCGGTCCTCGAGCCGTGCCTCGGCGGCGCGGATCTGCCCTTCCAGGGCTTCGCACGCGGCCTCGAGCGCGTCGACATCCGCGCCCGCCGCGTTGTCCGGTGTCGCGACCAACAGATCTGGAGCATCGAATGCGTTGCAACGCAAAGCATGTGCGCGTAACCGGCCGATCAGGCGGCGTCGGCGTCGCCGCGCGTCCTCGAGCCGTTGTTCTGCCGTGCGGACGCGATATCCGATGGCCGTCGGCCCGCTCATTCTGCCGCCCCCAGGTTCTCCGCCGCGGCGAGGGTGCGCCGGTAGAGGCCGTACACACAGTGGGCGAGGACTGCGAGCAGTGGTGCCCAGCACCAGCTCATCGCCGACCCGGACCCGGAGAACGCCTGCACGACCAGGATGAGTGTGCCGATCGCGAAGCCGCCGATCGCAGGCCCGGAGATGACCTCCTTGCCGTTCGGGTACGGCAGTAACAGCGCAATGATGGTCAGCGCCGCCACCATGCCGATGAGCAGTTCTGCGCTCATCAAATACAGCGTGCCCGGACCGCTGCCCGCCGTGTCGCCGGTGTCGCCGTTCAGGAAGATCACGCGACTGACATTGTCGTCGGCGGCCGACAGGAACGATCCGACGATCGGGATCAACAGCCAGATCGGTGCGCCGGCCATCAGCAGGCCGAGTGACTGTCGCCGGATCCGGCGCAGGCGGTCGCGACGTTCCCGCCGTCGGCGCAGCACGAGCTGATTGGCGGCCTCCCGCCGTTGTTCGCGCTCCTCGGCTCGCCGGGCCTCGGTTTCGGCGCGCACCCGCACCGCGTCTTGTTGTGCCTGCGTTGCGGTCGCGTCGACCAGCAATGCCAGTGCCATGTCATGGCTCGATCGCATCATCGCTTCCCCACCGTGCTCGTCCAGGTCAGCCCACGATGGCATGGCGAATCCGGCGTGTCTGTCGTCCGAACACTCGACATCCGGTGTGCTGCCCGCGATCCGAGTGATCCGGCCCGGCGAGGCGGCCGCGCACCTGTCGGCTGTTCGAATGAACTTCGGGGCGAAGGGATTCCGCGCACCGGGGTAGGCGGGTGAGAATGCGCGAGACAGTAGTTGCGGCCGAGACCGAGGACGGTGGGGCGGATGCCGGGATACCCGAAGCCGACATGGGTGGCGCCCTCGTGGTGGGCGTCGCCGCCGAATTCGCGGGCGACATCGCGGCGGCGGGTGACGGATCTGTGGGTGCGTGCGGCCCTGCCGCCCAAGCCTCGGGTCAAGGAGTTCGCCGCGGAGATGCGCGGATGGTCCGGTGTGCTCGGCGTGCTCGCCTGGGTGGCGGCGAAGTACAGTGCCCTGGCGGTATTCCTGGCCCGGGTGGACACCGAAGTGGACGAGCCCGGCGGATGGCTTGCCGTATCGCGACTGTATGCCGACCACGTCGACGGGCTGGCCCGGTTCACGGCCCAATTCGCCGCTGCCGCACATGAATACCGGCCGCAGGGCCTGCCCAACACGCTGGCCGAGACGATTCGCGGCTATCAGCTGCAGGTGCCGCGTGAGGTACGCGCGGCGATGGCCGGCCCCGCCGTTGGCGAGGTCGGCGGGGTGGTCGAGACCGAGGCGCAGGTGTGCCGGTTCCTGGCCGATCCGGACAGCCGCCACCGGGTGTACCACCCGTTGGCCATGCGTCGTTACGCGTCGATCCTGCTGATGAAAATGCCTGCGTTCGAAGGTGATCCGGGCGCGCTGGAATCCTTCGCCGCGGCAGTCGAGGCATTGCGGGCATTCGGTGAGCCCGATCGGCCGCGACCCGACCCGACCGAGGCGCAGCGCCGACATGTCGACGCACTGCTCACCGCACAGTTACGGGCCGACCTGCGCCTGCTCGACGACCCGTATCTCGACGAGGCGTATCGCCGGGCACGAAACACCATGCTGCGCTGGGCCGTCGACGGACGAGAGCTCGGCAATGCCGCCGTGCTGTACACGAAACTGCGTGCGGCCAGGCTGGACGGGCAGCGCACCGACCGGATCGTCGCGGACCATGAACAACCGGTCGCCGAGGTGGTCACGGTGCTCGAAACCGTCGACGAGCCGATGGATCTGCGCCGGATCGTCGATGCCGACATTCTGCGGCGCGCGGCGGCGGTCGTGCGCGAGGTGTCCGCACCCGGCCCGGACGATTGCCCGGACTGCTGGGAGAAGACGACCGCTCTCGCGATTCTGACCGACGGTGCGGCGCAGTCGGATACGACCGCAGTGGTGACCGCAGCATGGTCGGCGCAGCAGCCGTCGGGGCACCGTACCCGGCCGCGCGGCGCGGTGAGCGCGACCGCCACCGCGGCCACCGAACTCGTTTCGGCTCTGCTGTTCCTCGGGGCGTCGTCGATCGCGCAGACCGGCGATCTCCCCGATGTCTTCCGGGACGCGTCGGCGATCGGCCGGATGTCCAGCCGCCAGGCCGAGATCACGAACCTGTTGCGCCGCTATGGGTTCGACATCGATGGAGACGATCAGCAATGAGCGAGGAACAGGACGGGATACTCGTCGTCGAGGCCGACGGCGCGGTGAGCTGGTGGTCGCGTCGCGCGGCGGCGGTGGGGGAGGTCGATCTGACCATCGCCGCCGGGATCAGCGCGCAGACCGATGCCGCCCGGCCGGATATGTTGCTCGCCTGGGCGATTCGCCCCGCAGCGCAACCGGACCCGCTCGCCGTCGCGGTCGGCGATCCGGTGCTGGCCGAGGTGGTGGACGAGCTGCGGCGACACGGCGAGCGGGTGTGCACCTACCGGTGCCCGCCGCTGGTCCCGGTCTGGCGTCGGCGCGCATTGGTCGCGGCGATCGGCCGGTGGACGATGCGTCCGCTGCACAACGGCGCGTTCCTGCTCGACGAGGCGGTCGCGGAGAAAGACCTCGGCCATGAGGCGGTGGCCCGGCGGCTGTTCACCTACGCCGAGGCGGCGCTGCTCGACCTCGGTGAACGCTGTGCGTCGAGCGAGCTGTCCGGCAATGTGCTTCCACTGCTGCGCCGTGCGGCCACGGACGCGACGGTGCTCGGCGTAGGCGATGACGAGCTGGTCGCGACGTTGGCCGGCCTCGAGCGGGTCGACGACGAGGAATTGCTGCGGGTGCTCGGGCAGTGGAGTCAGACCAGCGGCGTCGCCGGCGCTGTACCGGTCGCGTCGGCCCTCGACGCGTCCGCTCCCGGGCGTGATGTCGACAGTTCTCCGCTCGACCCGGCCGTACTGCCGCCGCGAATCGTCGCCTGGCACGGCGCGCGGTCGAGCGAACTGCTGGTGGAATACCGGCGCTCGCGCGATGTCTTCGCGGTGAGTGCGGCGCTGGCCGAGCGGGTCGATCCGACCTGCCGCGAGCTCGGCGAACTGCTGGCGTACGCCGCCGACCCCGATACGGGCCGGGTGCTTTCCGTCGTTCCGGTTCGGGTGCAGGACCGAATGATTCGCGCCGAACTCCCGGCTCCCGGCGCCCGGATGGGCGCGGTGGCATTCGGGTTCTGCCGGGGCGATGTCGCGGCCGCCGCCGCGCGTTGCGTCCCGCTCGGGCGGGCGCTGGTCGACATCGACCGCAGCGTGCTGGACGGCTGGAATCAGCACCGCGCCGCGCTGGCGAAGTTGTCGGCGGCAGGTGACTCCGGCGGGCGTGCCCGGGCGGCCGGGGAGATGCAGTGGTTCGCCGCCGCGGCGTCGGTGCGCAACGCCCGCAGGCAGCTGCGTGATCTGCTCGAATCCGTCGCCGGATATGCGGATCAGGAGGTGATCGCGACCTTGCATGCCCGGCGCGCGGCGATCGACGAGTATCTGGCTCTGCTGGCCGAGCCGACCGGCGGCGATACCACCGAACTGCTTCTGGCCGAACTGATTCCGCCGGATCCGGAGGATATGTGAGTCCCGTGCGCGCACGGTTGCGGTCGAGTGCGCACGGCGGGGCCGGATATGAGCGGTGAGACCGAGGTGCTGTTACGGGCCGTCGATCGCAGGCACACCTATCTGGCATGGCGCTGGCTGGATCGTCCCGATGAGCCCGATTACGTGGTCGTCGATGGCGCCGCGGCGGCCGCCGCTGGTGCTGCCCTCGAATCGGCGCTGTTCACCCCGCTACGGGGCGAGACCGGCGCGGAAGCGGTGCACCGGGCCCTGGTCGCGGGGGCGTTCGCGGACCCTGATCGCGAACGGGCCCTGGCGCGCAGCCTGACCGACGCGTTCCTGCCGGATCGGCTGCGCGCGCAGATCCGGGACCGGTGGTGTGCGGGTGCACGAGTGCGGGTCCGGGTGACGCCCAGCCCACGGTTGGCCCGCGTGCCGTGGGAACTGCTCTGGATCGACGCGCGCCATCGCCTGATCGATGCTGCGACCGTCGTCCACGAACCGCCGGCGGTGGTGCACGCGGGTCGCGCACGGGCGCCGGAGAATTGGCAGGACGTGCGAGATCGGCCCGCCCTGCTCGTCATAGATCCTGAAGTCCCCTCGAGCGCTGCGGCATTCGGGTTGAATCAGGCGCTGTCGACAGGTTCTCTCGAACCGTTCGCGCAGCGGATCGGTGACTACATCGCCGCCGGGCGTGCCCGCGCCGATGACCGCGACTTGGCGATGGCACCGATATTCACCCGGCGGGATCTGGCCGAGGCATTGGCGATTCCGCGATCACGGCTGCTGTACTTCGGGCACGCCTCCGCCTCGCCCGACGAACCCGGCTCCGCCGCAGTCCATCTCAGTGATACCGCCGCGATCTGGGGGCTGGCCGCGCCGCTCGTCCGGCCCGGGAGCACACCGTCCGCCGGCGACCATCGCCCGTTCGCGGCCATCGATCTGTTGCTGGGAACCACAACGGGGGACGAACACGCGCGCCGAACCTATGGCATCGAGCCGCGCAGCGGTCCCGACCTGTGGCCGATGCCCCCGCGAGTCGCGCTCATCGCCTGTGAGAGCGGTGTCGACTACCGATCGGCCGAAATGTTCGGACTCGTCGTCGCGATGGTAAATGCCGGTGCGGCACTGGTGACTTCGACGCGATGGACGTTGCCGACCGACGATTCGCTGCGACAGCGGGCCGGGCGGGACCCCGCCACCCGCCCGACCACCGATCTGACGCTGCGGGTGGACGCGGCCCACGAGGAACCCGATCCGGTGGAGGATCTGGCGCGATGGCAACGCGCCCAACTCGCCGCGTGGTCGGACGGTGCGTGCGATGCCATGACGCCGTTGGTCTGGGCCTCGATCACCAATACCGTGGCGCCGAGGCGGCCGTCGGCGCATCGGCCGTGACCGCCTCGGCGGGTGCTGTGGATTCGGCGGACTACTACTCCCAGTAGCCGTCGTGATCGCCGCAGACCCACCCCGTGTCTCTGCACTTGCTGCAGTGCAGCGAGTCACCCAGGATGCTCTGTCCCGGGTGCCCCTTGCATGCCTGGCAGCGCAACAGCGGACGGTAACACTTGGTGCATTTCATGGGCCAAACCCTTTCGGAATTTCGGTGTGATTCCCCCGGTGACGTCGCCGAATTAAGCGTAGGTACGGCGCTTGCCCGGGACCATCGGCCGAACGGGGGACACCGGCGGCGGGCCGCATGAGCGGGGGATCGGTGTTCGTGGCGAGGACTTCGGTTCTCGCTCACGAGAGGAGATCCCCGATGAACGTAACTCCGACCGGCATCACCGGTTTCCCACCGGGATGTGACCGGGCGCTGGACGTATTCCACCGGGCAGCCGCACATGTACCCGCCTATCGAACCTTTCTGGCCGACAACGGAATCGACCCCGCCTCGATCCGCACGCCGGAGGACTTCGTCATGCTGCCCCCGGTGACCAAGGCTGCCTATCTGCACCGATTTTCACGTCGAACACTGTTGTGGGACAACGAGATCGAGCAGGCGGAAATCTGGTCGACGAGCTCCGGATCGTCCGGTGTGCCGTACTACTGGCCCCGGGCGGGAGTGTCCCTGGCGCACGCCGTGGACCTGTACGACCGCATCTTCCGATCGGGATTCGGCTCGCACCGGCGATCGACGCTGCTGGTCGTCGCCTTCGCCATGGGCGTGTGGATCGGCGGCACGTACACCTGCCGGACCGTGTCCGGACTGCGCGAGCGCGGGCACAAGCTGTCGGTGATCACGCCCGGAATCGACCGTGACACCGTGCGGGCCTGCATCGCCGAACTCGGCCCCGAGTACGAGCAGGTCGTGCTCGCCGGTTATCCGCCGTTCGTCCAAGACGTCCTCGACGGAGCGGATTCCGCTGTGCTGCAGCAGGATCTGAAGATACTGCTGGCCGGGGAGAGCATCACCGAGCAGTGGCGCGAGCACATTCTGGACCGCATCGGCGCGCCGGGCGACCCGGGGCGGATTCGCTCGATCTACGGCACCGCCGATGCCGGGGTGATGGGCCACGAGACCGCGACCACGATCACGGTCCGGCGGCTGGCCGCTGCCGACCGGCGGTTGGCCACCGCCTTGTTCGGCACGGACGAGGTCCTGCCGACGCTGGTCGAGTACGACCCGTCGATGCGGTACACCGAGATCGACGAACAGGGCCGTTTCCTGTTCACCGTCGACAACACCCTGCCGTTGATCCGCTACCGGATCAACGATGTCGGCCGGATCCTGACCGCCGGGTGCGTCGACGCCGCGTTGCGTGAGTTCGGCTATCGGACGCCGGTCGAAACCTCCACGCCCGAGTGCGGATTCCTGGTCTTGCGGGGCCGCACCGATGTGGCCGCGAGCTTCTACGCCGTGAAGTTGTATCCCGACAGCGTCCGCATCGCGCTGGCCGAGCCGGGGGTGCGTGAGTACGTGACGGGCAAGTTCGTGCTCTCTCGCCGCACCGGCCGAGAATTCGAGCAGATTCTCGCGCTCGCCGTGGAATTGCGCGAATCGGCACTTCCCGCAGCCGGTTTCGCCGAGATCGTTCGTGATCGGGTGGTCCGGGCGCTGATCCGGACCAACGGCGAGTACCGCCGTCTGCACGCCGAGCTGGACGTGGCCGCCGAGCCGGTCGTCGCCTTGGAACCGTTTGGCGGCAACGCATTTCGATACGACATCAAGCACACCTATGTGAGGAACGAACGATGATCGAGATTCTCGACCCGGCCCGCGACGGCGCACGCATCGCGGCGTGCCTGGAACCCGGCTCCGGCTACCGGTTCGTCGATGCCTGGGAGATCGCCGCGCACGAGTTGCATGCGATCGCCCCGGCTTCGCCGCCGCCGCAGGCGCGGTACGTGGTGTACCCATGGCGCCGCACGGTGGTCAAACTGCCTGCGCGAGAGCCTTTTCGGCAGCTGCGTACCACCCGCAACCGCTATCTGATCGATGATTCCGAACAGCGCCGGTGGTCCGGCGCGTTGATCGGGATCGCCGGGCTCAGTGTCGGCTCCTCGGCGCTGACGGTGTGCGCGCTGACCGGCGCGGGCCGGTTCCGGCTGGCCGATCCGGACCACCTGGGTGTCAGCAACCTGAACCGGTTGCCCGCCTCGGTCTGTGACATCGGCGTGTCCAAGACGGCCCTGGCGCATCGGCGGGTGCTCGAACTGGATCCGTACAGCGCGGTGACGGCGTTCCCACAGGGCTACCGCGCCGATACCGCCGAGCCGTTTCTCGGCACCGCGCCCGGCGACGAGCCGCTCACGGTGCTGGTGGAGGAGATGGACGATTTCGGGGCCAAGGTCGAGATCCGGCTGCGGGCGCGGGCGGCCGGGATCCCGGTGCTGATGGCAACGGACAACGGCGACAACGTGATCCTCGATGTCGAGCGTTTCGATCTCGACCGCGGCTATCCGCTGTTCCACGGCCGGGCCGGGAACGTGGCCGAATCGGCTGCCGCGATGAGTGATCCGCTGGTGCGGGCGCGCGCGGCGCTGCGGATCGTCGGTGCGGACATCACCCCGCGCACCCGCTACTCCCTGACCGAGGTGGGCCGCTCGCTGACGTCCTGGCCACAACTGGGAACCGCCGCGACGCTGGCCGGCGTCGCGGCGGCTTACGCGGCCCGGTTGGTGGTCTGCGGGAGCCCGCTGCCATCCGGCCGGTACCGAATCGACCCGGATCTCGCGCTGTGCGGCGAAGCCGCCCGGAGGGCGACCCGGTGGAACGAGATGGACGCCGAGGACTTCCTCGCCGTCATGAATCCGGCAGAGCCCACACAGGAGTGATCATATGACTTCCCACACGCCACCCTTCGACGGTGCGGACCGCTCGCAGCTCGTAGCGACTCGCGGCGAATCGCGGCACGTTGTCCGCCGCCACCAGTGTCGCGACGACGTTCGCGTGCACCTGCGCGGCGTCCGGCTCCGGCCGGATCGCCGTGACGGCGACGAAATGCTGTGTCCGGTCGAATATCTCGTGATTGCGCCGGGCGGCATCGATGATCCCGGCGACACCGGCGCACACCGCGCCGGGCATCGTGAGCTCGGCATCCGGGGTGTAGATATCGGCCAGGCCGGCGAAGTCCCCGGCGGCCAGGTACTGCCCGATGGCGGTGGCCAGATCGGTGAGTTCGGCGCGGTCGAGCAGCGCCTGGAGTCGGTGTTCGGACAAGGTCATGCGCACAAGGTAATGCGGCGGCCGCGATCGTGGAGGGGAGATCGGCGATGAACCGGCACACCCGGCTGCTCGCGACCTTCTGCGCTCTCACCGGCACGACCGGACCGGTGGTCCGGCGTGCCGGGGCGCGGGCCATTCTGCCGGAGGTCTTCGTACCGCGCTGGGCGCGCCTGGCCGCCGTCCCGCCGGAACACCTCGCCGCGCAGCTCGACGGGGTTCGGTCGTTCGCCGATCGGGAGTGGTGCGGATACTGGACCGGTATCGCTGAACATCATGTGGCACAGGCGCATATGCTGCTCGGGGAGCTGGCCACCGCCTCCGGCGTACCCCCGGTGGCGGTGACAGCGATGTCGCGTTCCGGTGATCGCTCCGGATCCGCTGTGCTCGCCGGTCTGCTCGCCCCGGCGGCAGAGTTCCTGGCCGATCGCGAATTGCCACCGACCACAACGGAAATCGAGCGGTTCGTGCGCACCCGGACCCCGGGTGGCGCGCTGGACGAGCGACTGCTGTGGGCGGTGCGTGCGGTCGCGGCCCTGCGCTCGGCGGTCGGATACCACCTGATCGCCGCGTGGCCGGGCCGCTCTCCGGCTCGCCTGCAGGCATATGTCCGGGCGCAGAACCTGTTTCGCGCCCTGGCCGAAGCGCTCGCCACGCCGCTCGGGGTCGACATGGGGGTCACCGACCTGGTGGCGGACGGTGAGCGGACCCGGCTGTGGACGATGTTCCCGGCCGGAAGCGACTGCCGTGCCACGGTTCTGGTCACCAATGGGCTCGACGGCTCGGCCTTGGAGCTTGTGCTGCCGCTGCTGCGGCACCGGAACTCCGGGCTCGGATTCGTGGTGATGGATCTGCCCGGCACCCATGCCGCGCGTCGGCCCATGTCGATCGAATCCGAGCGGGTCTTCGCGGCCGTGCTGGACCATCTCGCGACACACTCGCGAGTGGACGCGGACCGGATCGCCATGCTGGGAACGAGTTTCGGCGGTTACTGGGCGGCGCGCACGGCCGCGGTCGACCCTCGGCTGCGGTGCGCGGTGGCGTGCGGCGCGCCGACGCATCGCGGCTTCGGACCGGCAGCGGCCATCGGCGCCCCGGCGATCATGGTGCGCACATTGTGCGACATCGTCGGGGCGCGGGAGCCCTTGGGCACGGGCCGCGCCCTGTCGGCGTTGTCGTTGCGAAAGTTGTACCGGCACATCGCGATACCGTTGCTTGTGGTGGACGGTGACGCAGACGGCATCGTCGACGTGCGGGATTCGAGGGAGCTGGCTGCCGCCGCCCGGTTCGGCGAACTGCGCCTGTACGCCGGCGACGACCACTGCGCGATGGGCCATTTCGAGCAGTGGCTCGCGATGGCCGTCGCATGGATGCGAGAGGAGTTGGGGGAGCGGTAATCCGGCCGTCAGCCCTTGCCGAGTCCGTTGATCGTGAGCCCGGAGACGAAGGACGCGTTCTGCTCCGGGCTCGCGTTGCGGCGGGTGAAGCACCGCAACAGCAGTGTATTGGTGAGCAGCGCGGCCAGTTCTCCGGCCGGTTGGTCGTCGGCGAAGGTCCCGTTCTGCTGTCCCTGGGCGATGACCGGAGCCAGCAGACCGGGAAAACCCAGCTCCCGCTTGATCGATATCAACCCCTCGGGCTCGGCGTAGGTGTCGTGCGCGACCACGGCCATCAGCGCGTCCATCAGGGCGCGCTCCTGCACCACCAGCCGCGCGCAGCGCAGGAAATGCTGCTCGATGACGGTGATCTCGTCGCGCCCCAGGGCGAGATCGTCGTCGATGCCCTGGCGTAGCTGCTCGAACGCGGGTTTGAGTGCTCCGACGATGATGTGGGCCTTGGTCGGGAAGATGCGGAACGCGGCGTCGGCCGGGACGCCGGCCTCCGCGGCGACCGTCTCCACCGAGGTCATGAAGTAGCCCCGCTTGGTGAACTCCCGGCGCGCCGCATCCAGCAGTGCGGCGCGCGGCTCGGCCGGCAGTGCCCGGGTCCTGCTGCGCGACTGCGTGATCGCGGCCAGCGCGTCGTCGATGTGCGTGTGCCGCTGCGCGTTGCCGACCGAGGAATTCAGCACCGTCAGAATCGCGTCGGTGACCAGTTCCGGAGTGACCGTGCGCGGATCGGCGCGGTGGCGCAGCACCAGACCGTCTATCAGCGCGGTCAGCATTACGCCGAAACTCCTGGCGGTCACCGGTTTTCGGAAGGTCGCCCCGCTCTGGGCGAACAGCAGATCGAAGATGTCCAGGAGGATGGCGTCGCTACGGCGGTGTGCGGCGAGCATCGCCGCGGCGGTACGCGGCGTGGCCGGCCCGCAGGCGGCGGCGATGAGCCGGTGGGCGCTCGCCGCATCGTCGAAGACGCGGTCGAAATGCCGCTGCACCACCATGTCCAGCGCGCGCCGCCGATCGCCGTCCGCTGCCTCGAGGGCCGCGCGGACCGGCTCGCGGACGTCGACCGGCAACGGCGGTGCGGTCTCGAGCAGGCGGATGAGCACTTCCTCGACATACCGTGAGCGAGTGCCGAACTTGCGATAGAACGTCGCGTGCGCGGAGTTCGCCAGATTGATCACCTCTTCGGTGCGTAACCCGCCGTCGAGCAGCCGGTCGGGGTGCTCGATCGCGAGTGTCAGGCCGGTTTGCACCAGAAGGTCGGCGATGACTCGATCGTCAGCGGACATGCTGGTCCTTCCCCATGAGTGGACGCGGGGTAGGTTCACCCGCTCTGGGAAGTGATTCGGTCCGGTAGCCAGGTTGTTACGCGTCGCGTGAGACCGAACGCTCTCACGCGAGTCGTGTCGGTCCGGCGAGCGGAGTGATCTGACGGCCTGCCTGCTATTTCATGACTAATGCCTGCCGAATGGCATTGTCCGAGTGCGGTACTCGGAAGCAGAAGGGATCCGGCCATGAATCTCGCAGCCGACTACCTGGGTGAGTCGCTCAGTCGTTCCGTTCAACCGTCGTTGAGCCAACGGGAGATCGAGGTGCTACTGGCCTGGATCGCCAGTGATTCGAAGCTGGAGGTCGGTCGGCGACTGTACATCTCGCTGGGTACGGTCAACACCCACCTGTCCCGCATTCGCGACAAGTACGCCGCCGTCGCGCGGCCGGCCTCGACCAAGGCCGCACTGGTGGCCCGTGCCCTGCAGGACGGGCTCATCCGCATCGACGAGTTGTGATCCGAATCCCTTCCCGGACGGGAAGTCTCGACAGCGAGTATCGAAGATGACAGATCTGATTCAGGAATTCCGAGAGAGCCGCGCCCTGGCGCTGGAGGAGTTGTGGGAAGCTTGCCGAGAGAATCGGCGCGACCCGGCGAGCGAGGCCGACGCCATCCTCACCGGGGCACGTGAGTTGTTCCATTTCGCCTCGGACGGAAGAAAACTGGTCGAGCACCTGAAAGAGCTCGCCACCGGTTACGCGATCTACGGCTGGGCGAACTCGTCGGTCGCGTTGGAGGAACAGCCGTGGCATCGGATCGCGAAGCGGCTCGGCCTCCTGCTCGACGAGGATCCGCCGTATGTCCGGGACTGGTCGCGCGGCCCGATCGAGCCGCTGTTCGCCGCGGCGGTCGGCCGGTCGATCGATCTGGCCGAATGTGCCCGTGCGGCACGGGATGCCGCCGTCCGGCCGGATGGGATGGATCCCGTGAAACTGCTGTCCGGGACGGTCGTGCTGTTCCGGGAGGGGTGTCGGCTGCGACTCGAGCAGTTCGGAGCGTCCGGCGCGGATCGGCTGGCTGGGATTTTCGACTCGATCCGCGCCCGGGAGGATCTGGACCTGTCCATGCTGCCGATCGCCCTGACCTATTTCGGCGACGCGGGTCTGCGAACCCTCGATCTACTGGCCGCCGAATCCGATGCTCTCATTGCGGAATTGCGCGTCCGAGCCGACCGCGGTGTCTTCGACATCGGTTCCGACGACGCCGACCAGCTGCCGACAGAGTCCCCGTCACCCGCCCGGGATGTTGCCGAATCGACACCGGCGCAGGCAGTTTCGACGCCGAAGCCGGCGGCCGGTGCTGCTGTTCCGGACGCGCAGGAGGAGCCGGACGTCTCGCGTCGCGCCGAACGCGGTCTCGGGCAGGACATCATCCTGGGCATACTCGTGACCGTCGTGCTGGTCATGCTGACCGGCGTCGTGCTGACCGTGACACGCGGCCCGAGACATGTCGTCACCGCCGGCCAGGTGACCGCTTCGGCCCCGGTACCGCAGGCGGCGGCCCCGGCGGTGACTTCGACGCCCCCGGTCGATTCCGACACCGCCGCCGCCGACGAACTGCGCCGGATCGCGAACTCGGATCGGCCGGTCGTCGCCGCCCTGCTCGCCGACCGCTGGATCCCGCAACTCAGCACGAAGCAGCCCGGCCTCGTCGCCGATGGCCTCACCTGGGACAACGTCGCGATCCTGCGCGAGCACCGGGACCTGCGAGCGAAATATCCCGGCGTCCGATTGCTGTGGTCGGGTGAGTGGAGCACATTCAGTCGGCACAACTACTGGATCACCGTGGCGGGCACGACCTTTCCAGACCCCTCCGGTGCCAATGCCTGGTGCGACGGCAACGGTTTCTCCACGGACCACTGCTTCGCCAAACTGGTCAGCAGCACCCACCCGGTCGAGGACAGCACCGTGTACCGGGGCGGCTGAGACTGCTACCCGAACAGTACGGGCAACGCGGTGGGGGAGCGGAAGACCTGGCCGCGGATGTGCGGATCGTCTGCCTCGGGGTCCAGCCGCAGATTCGGCAGTCTGTCCAGCAGCTTGTCCAGGGCCAGTCGCATTTCGGTGCGGGCCAGGTGGATGCCGAGGCAGTTGTGCGGCCCCTGCCCGAAGGACATGTGCGGGCGCGGCGTGCGGAAGATGTCGAACTCGTCCGGGTCGTTCCAGCGGCTCTCGTCGCGGTTGGCCGCGGCGAGCATCAGCATCACCGTGGAACCCTTCGGAATGGGCACGTCGTGCAGGACCGTACTCGTGGTCGCCATGCGGGTGATGTTCAGCAGCGGTGTCTCGTACCGGACCGCCTCCTCGACCGCGCGGGGGATCAGCGCCCGATTCTCCCGCAGCGCCTGGAGCTGATCCGGACGAGACAGCAAGGTGTACAACAGATTTCCGGTCGAACGATAGGTCGTCTCGATCCCGGCGGGCAGTAGCAGTCGCAGGAAGGAGAAGATCTCCTCGTCGCTGAGCCGTTCGCCGTCCAGTTCGGCCCGGGACAGATCGCTGATGAGATCCTCGCGCGGTTCACGGCGACGTTCGGCGAGGATGTCCGCGAGATACGCCTTGACCTCCTGTGAAGCGGTGACGGCGCGTTCGCGGTTCGAGTGGAAGCCGAGAATCGCGATCGACCAGCGCTGGAACTGCCGCAGATCCTCCCGTGGCAGCCCCAGCATCCCGGCGGTCACATGGGTGGGGAACGGAAATGTGAACTCGGTGACCAGATCGGCGTGGCCGCGGCCGGCGAACCGGTCGATCAACTCGTCCGCGACCGGGGCGATGAGCCGTTCCTCCCAGTTCGCCAGGGCCTTCTGCCGGAACGCGGTGGACACCAGTGCCCGATAGCGGCGGTGTTCGGGATCGTCCATCCCCAGAATGATGTGCTTGCCCATGATGTCGCCCATGAGCATGTCGATGATGTGCGCCGAGGAATAGGTCGCACCGTCGCGCAGCACGGTGAGGATGTCGTCGTAACCGTAGACGAAGAACACCGCCGCATCATCGGCGTGCGGCATATTCGAGGTGTCCAGGCGCTGTACCGGATGTGCTCGACGGGCCGCGGCCAGTTCCGGATACGGGTCGCGGACATCGCCCGCGACGTCGTCGTCGAATACCTCGAAGGCGGTGTCGTCACCGGCCTCACGCTCCTGCTCGGCCGAGCTCTCGACCTGGTCCGCGGCGGCCTTGGCGTGTGTGTTCACGAACCCTCCTCGGGTAAGACCAAATATTCGTTCCGAAGCGTACTGAGCCCGGAGGGGTGGGTCAACACCCGTGAGTACCGCTTTATGTTGACCGTTGACGGCAGCCGGTCGGAATCCGTAACATTTGGAACGAATTTTAGGTTCGCTGCTCGAGCGGCCTGGCAGACGGAGATGTACGTGGCCTATGAAAGCACTGCCGAGCCCATCAAACTCGGCTATCTGTTCGACTTCCGCCTCCCCGACGGCTTTCCGCCGGACATGCGGGACGATCTGACCCGCCCGTTCCATCTGGTGTTCGCCGAGGGACAGCGGCTCGGCCTGATCGATCGCCCGGTGCAGATCGTCTTCCGTGAGGTGGAGGGGCTGCCCAAGGGTTCGGTGAAGGCGGTGATCGATGCGTACGGAGAGCTGGTGGACGAGGGGTGTCTGGCCGTATTCGGCCCGCACATCACCGATAACGCCGTTCCGGTGCGCGAGGAGATCGAACGCCGCTTCCGCGTCCCGGCGATCAACGTCTCGGGTACCGAGGACTGGCTCGGCGAGTGGACCTTCGCCCTGCCACAGGGGTCGATGACCGACGAGCCGGTGTTCTGGGCGCAATTATTGGCCAAGGGCGGGCATACCGAGGTCGGCGCGCTGGTGGAACGCTCCCTGGTGGGCGAGAGCTACATCCGGAACTTCCGGAAAGCCTGTCGCGAGGAGGGAATTCGCATCGTCGCCGAGGTGGCCATCCCGCAGACCGCACAGGACATCAGCGACGAGGTGCGCGCGTTGCACGAGGCGAAGGCGCAGGCGATCGTGCACTGCGGCTTCGGATTCGGTGTCGCGATGGTGAATCCGGCGCTCGCCGCGCTGAATTGGGATCCGCCGCGATTCATGGGAACGGCATTCCAGAACGCCTGGATCAACGCACTGCTGTGGAACGCCTTCCTCGGTTGGACCGGGGTGGACCAGTACGACGAGGGAAACCTTGTGGGACAACGGTTCCTGGACAGCTACGAGGCCGATTCCGGTCGTCGCCCGCAGTACTGCGTCCCGGTGGTGAACCGCGACGTCGCGACCGTACTGCTGCACGCCTTCGCCGATGCGCATCCGCTGTCTCCGCGCGGTGTCGCCGAGGCGCTCGAACGGGTCAAGATGCTGCCCGCCGCGGCAGGCGCCCCCGGCACCAGGCTCTCGTTCGGGAAGTGGACCCGGCGCGGGTGGATGGGCGCGGGATATCTGGTTGCGCGGCAACTGGATCCGGATGGCGTGACATCGCATCTGGTCGCACGATTCGGCGAGGAGTAGAACCATCAGCGCCCCGGAGGAACTCCGGACCGGCACACTGCCGGACACCGCGCCCGGTGGTGGCCCGCGTCGCCTGATCACACTCGGGATCACGGCGCTGGTCGTGGCGGTTCTGGCCGTGATCGCCGCCTACGCGAGCCGCGGTGCGGACGATCCGCGCATCGCGAATCCCGCGGTGAGCGGCGCTCCCCGGCCTGTGCCGCCACTGTTCGGGTGGAATCACTGGATCACGGTGCACGAGATCGGAACCGTCGCGATGATGGTGGTTCTGGTCATCGCGGTCGTCGTGGCCTGGCGTCGCTATCCCGCCCATCCGGTCCTGCTGATGACGCTGGTGACCACCGCGATCGTATGGCAGGACCCGATCATGAACTGGGCGCCCTACGCCGCCTACAACCCGCAGCTGTGGCACTGGCCGGTGCACTGGCCGCTGGTGTCGCTCTCGCCCACGGTCGAACCGTTCATCGTGATCGGTTACGCCACTTTCTATCTCGGTCCCTACTTTCCCGCGATCTGGGTGCTGCGCCGCCTACAGGCCCGCCGTCCGCACGACTCGTTCGTCTCGCGGCACCCACTGTGGAGTCTGGCCGGGCTGACCCTGGTGATCGGGTTCGTCTTCGACGCCGTTCTGGAATGCATTCTGGTGCGCAGCCAGCTGTACATCTACACGCAGGTGATCCCGTTCGGCTCGCTGTTCGCCGGCAAGTCCTACCAGTTCCCGTTGATCTGGGAATCAGCGCTGGTCACGGTCGTGATGATCCCGGCCGCGGTGCTGCTCTACCGCGACGACACCGGCCGCACGGTCGCCGAGCGGCTCTCGCGCCGGGCGCGGATCTTCCGCGATCATCCCGCGTTGGGGGCATTCACGGTGATGTTCGTCCTGATCAATATCGCCTACTTCTGTTACGGCGGTGGTTTCGCCGTCATCCGCGACAGCCGCGCGGCCACCTCGGTCGCCTGCCCGTGGCCGTTCCCGGAGACGAAAGTCTATGACCCGCAGGGATTCTACGAGAAGAACGGTCAGGCCGGGCCGTACTCGGCCGGGATCTGGTCGCGGTGGGAGAGTGCGCAATCGGGCCGTCCCGCGACGTCGATGCCCGCCGATGGCGGACGGTGTGGAGGCAGGGCGTGAGTTCTCCTCGGGTTGCGGTGGACGGGCCGATCCATCCGCCGCGGATGAATCGACGCCGAGGTCCCGGCGCGGACGGATCGTGCCGTGGCAGTTGATTGCGGTGAAACATACGGCGGCCCGGCACGATTGGGTCTACTGGCGTCGGGGATGGCCGGTTCGGCATTGCGGGTGGCTCCGGCCGCGGCGGACGAACGGCCCTGGACCGACGGCCGCGTGGTGTACGTGGACGCCGAAGCTCCCGTGCCCGAGCAGATTACAGCGCTCACGGTGCAGGCGTCGATGGTCGCCGCGGGCAGCTTCGAGTCCGATGTCCTCCGGCGGCTCGTCCGCCGGTCATCCGTCGTACTCGATCGGTATCTGATGCTGGAGGGACATCGCGCGCTGGCCGCCAACGGCGATCTACTGCCCGCGGCCGCCGGCGGACTGATCGACCCGGAAATCGCCGGGTTATCCGATTGCGCCGCAGCCTCTTTGGTCATCGCGACGGGTAAGCGTTCGTTGGACAGTCCGCCACCGGAATTCGGGGCGATCCATCCGAGACGTCTGCTGACCGCTCGGGAGAAGTTCGCCGAGCAGCGTTCGCCGGATACCCGCCCCCCGGACGGGGTCGACGCCGACGGCGATTCGCTGGACGAGGAGGACGACGAGGATTCGGCGGCAAGCTACCCGCCCTGTTCACCAATGTCGTCGGCGGACAGGGCCTGCCGGCCCGACTGCTCCAGCGCATGCTGAGCCTCGGCCGGGAGTCCGAGGGCGGCATCACCGGCGGCGGGGCGCCGAGATCGGCGCGGGCACTGGTGAAACCGGGCCGCATCAGCACGGGCGGCACCGGGACTCCGGCGGCGGCCGAGGCCGTCACCGAATCGCGGCGCGACGGACTCCGCTATCCGGAGTGGGACGTTCGCCGCCGCCGATACCGCCAGGACTGGTGCACGATTTCCGAATCCGATCCTCGGGCAGGGGGGCACGCGATCCCCTTCGCGTCGGCGGACAATTCGCTGATGCGCGCACTGGCCCGGTTGCGTTCCGGTCTCGAACACCGGCATCGCAGTATGCAGGGCGAGGACATCGATGTGGACGCGGTGGTGGACGAGCGCGTCCAATTACTCTCCGGCTCTTCGCCGGATGGTGCGGTGTACATCGAGAGTGCGAGGTGCACGCCGGATCTGGCGGTAGTCGTGCTCCTCGACATCTCCGGTTCGGCCGCATTGCCCAGCGCCTGCGGCGGCACCGTGCACGATCAGCAGCGCACGGCCGCACTGATGTTGACCTCGGCGCTGCACGCACTGGGCAATCGAGTGGCGCTCTACGGGTTCTACTCCCAGGGGCGCGCCGCGGTCCGGATGTTGCGGGTCAAGCGATTCGACGATCCGCTGGACGCCGCGACGCTGCGCAGGCTCGCGGCGCTCGAGCCCGCGGCCTACACCCGGCTGGGTGCGGCCGTTCGGCACGGCGCCACGCTCGCTGGTGAATACCGTTCCGCCGCAAGAACCTTACTGGTGGTGCTGTCTGACGGATTCGCCTACGACCACGGTTACGAGGGCGCGTATGCCGAGGCGGATGCCCGCCGCGCCTTGTCCGAGGCCCGTCGCCAGGGCATCGGATGTGTCTGCTCGAGTGTCGGAGCGGACACCGAGATCGACGCGCTGCGCCGCGTTTTCGGCACCGCCGCCTACGCCGCTGTCGGACGTCCGCAAGAAATGTCCCGAGTGGCCGCCCCGCTCTTGCGGGACGCACTGCGCTCCGCTGATCTGCGTCGCCGGATGACGCGCACCCGTCTGGTGGCCCGATAGCTCTGTCGCGCAGGCGAATCCCGGACGACGACTACCGAGAAAGGCGAGGTCGACATGGAAAATTCCGTTCGCCCCTACTACGTGCCGGTCGGCAACGAGGAACGGGTATTCCTCGCGGCGTTCCGTCAGGGGCTACCGATCATGCTCAAGGGGCCGACCGGCTGCGGTAAGACCAGGTTCGTGGAGGCGATGGCGCATCAGGCCGGGCGTCCGCTGATCACCGTGGCCTGCCACGACGACCTGTCCACCGCGGATCTGGTCGGCCGATACCTGTTGCGGGGCGGCGAGACTCGCTGGGTGGACGGCCCGCTGACCCGTGCCGTGCGCGAAGGCGCGATCTGCTACCTCGACGAGGTGGTCGAGGCGCGCCAGGACACCACCGTGGTGCTGCATCCGCTGGCCGATCACCGTCGTCAGCTGCCCATCGACCGGCTCGGGACGACCCTGGACGCGGCCGAGGGGTTCTGCCTGGTGGTCTCCTACAACCCCGGGTATCAGAGTGTGCTCAAGGATCTCAAGGACTCCACCCGCCAGCGCATGATCGCCGTCGAATTGGGTTATCCGCCGGCGGAAATCGAGGAGAAGGTCATCGCCGTGGAGTCCGGCGCGGATCAGCGCCTGGTCGTGCAGTTGGTGCGGATCGGCCGTGCCGTCCGGCAGGCCGATGCGCCCGGTCTGCGCGAGGTGGCCTCCACCCGGGTCCTGATCAGCGCGGCCCGGCTGGTCGCCGAGGGCCTCGCACCCCGAGAGGCGGCGCTCGCCGCCATCGCCGGGCCGCTCACTGACGACCCGCTGGTCGCCGCCGAGCTGGCCGCGGTGATCGATGCCTATATGCCGGACTGACTCGGGAAGGCGAGACGCGACAGAGGGGTGTCGGCGCTGGGTTCCGCAGTCCGACTGCGGGTTTCGGTTGTGGTATTGACCGGCAGCGGCTTCGTCGTTAACGTGTGAACAAAAGTTAGGTTCCTGTCGCTCACGGCGACCGATCAGCACTCCGCGGGCCGAGGGCGCACCGATGCCCGCATCTCGTCGAGAAAGCAGAGACCCATGTCCGACACGGTCGCAATCGATTTCGAATCCCGCATGCTCATCGATGGCCGCCTCACCGACGGCGAGGCCGGTCGTTTCCCTGTCGTCGATCCGGCAACCGAGCAGGTACTGGGCGAGGTGGCGGACGCGTCGGCGGCCGATATGCATCGCGCGATAGCGGCCGCGCGGCGGGCGTTCGACCGGACCGGCTGGGCGAACGACCGCGCGCTGCGCCGCCGCTGCCTCGAACAACTTCAGGATGCGCTGGAGAACGACCGGGAAGCGTTGCGGGAGGAGCTGATCGCCGAGGCGGGCTGTCCCCGGTCGATCACCTTCGGGCCGCAGCTGGACGCTCCGCTGGCCGACGCGGTGAAGGTTCCCGCCGAGCTGATCGACCAGTACCCCTGGGAAACTGATCTCGGCGAGATGTTCGTATCGGTGACCGGCCGCCGGACCAGGCGCTTGGTGTGGCGCGAGCCGGTCGGCGTCGTGGGCGCGATCGTGCCGTGGAACTTCCCGTTCGAGGTGAGCATCCACAAGCTCGCGCAGGCGCTTGCCGCCGGGAACACCGTGATCCTCAAGCCCGCGCCCGATACCCCGTTCAACGCCACCCGGATCGGGCGCCTGATCGCCGAACACACGGATTTCCCACCGGGAGTGGTCAATATCGTCACCGCCTCTGATCACCTCGTGGGGGAGGAGCTCACGCTCTCGCCGCACGTCGATCTGATCTCGTTCACCGGTTCCACAGCGGTCGGTCAGCGCATCATGGAAAAGGGTGCGGCGACCATGAAACGCCTGTTCCTGGAATTGGGCGGCAAATCGGCGAGCATCGTGCTCGACGATGCGAACTTCGGCGAGGCGCTCCTGTTGGGGATCGCGCCCTGCCTGCACGCTGGTCAGGGCTGTGCCAATCCGACCCGGCTGCTGCTGCCGCGCACGCGGTACGCCGAGGGCGTGGAATTCCTGGAGGCGATGTACCGAGGCATCGAACCGGGCGATCCGCAGGATCCGGCGACGCTGTGCGGGCCGGTCATCTCCGCGCGTCAGCGCGACCGGATTCGCGGATACATCGACAAGGGCGTCGCGGAGGGGGCCCGGCTCATCGTCGGCGGCAATGCCGCCCCGGCCCCGTGCGACCGTGGATTCTGGGTCAGGCCAACGCTTTTCGCCGATGTGGACAACAGTATGACGATCGCCCAGGAGGAGATCTTCGGCCCGGTGCTCGCGGTCATCGCGTTCGACGACGATGACGACGCGGTCCGCATCGCCAACGACAGCCGATACGGCCTGGCGGGCAATGTCATGTCCGCATCATTCGAACGTTCCATGGCCGTGGCCCGCCGGGTGCGCGCCGGATTCATCGGCGTGAACGGGGGCGCCGCGTACGGCGCGGACGTGCCGTTCGGCGGGTACAAGTTCAGTGGCGTCGGCCGCCAGAACGGCGTGGCCGGATTCGACCAGTACACCGAGATCAAGTCGATCGGCTACCCCGTCGACTGAGCAGGAAGACGGTCGGCACGGGCCGAAACGTCTTCCTGGAGAAAATGGCGCCGACCCACCGGCGGCCGCCGAGATCCTGGTGCCTGCCTACGCCGAGACGGCGACTGCCGGATGGCGTTACCGGGGGTCGAGGAACATCCGGGAGTAAGGTCACGCTGAGCAGACGGGCTGAATCCTGTTGCTGTTCTGGTGATTTCGCGGCGAATCTCGGCGCACACCACTATTCGGTGTTGCTATCTACTGGTAGTCAGTGTTACTTTGTACCGGTAGTCAGCGACACTGAATAGAAAAGAGGTGTTCGGATGGGGAAGCAGATCACCGAGATGCTCAAGGGCACCTTGGAAGGGATCGTGCTGGCGATCCTGCTGGCGCGGCCCGCCTACGGCTACGAGATCACCGCGCGGCTGCGCGAGCAGGGATTCACCGACATCGCCGAGGGCACCATCTACGCCTTGCTGGTCCGAATCGAGAAGAAGGGCCTCGTCGACGTCGAGAAGATCCCGTCGGAGAAGGGCCCGCCGCGCAAGGTGTATTCGCTCAACGCCGAGGGCCGGGAATACCTCGACGAGTTCTGGAAGACCTGGAGCTTCCTCACCGACCGGCTCGCACAGCTCCACGAAGGAGGCAAGTGATCATGGACATCAGCAAGCTCACCTCGAAGGTGATCGGGGATATGGGCGACAAGCAGCGCTGGCGCCAATACAAGGCCCGTGCCAAACAGCTGCCCGAGGGCTACCGGACCGCGGTCGAAGCGTTCGAGCGCTACCTGATGCACCTCGGCCCGGGTGGGAGTACCGCGATCTTCGAGGATCTGATCGACCTGTTCGAACAGAGCGCCGCGGACTCCACCCCGATCCGAGCCGTTGTCGGTGAGGACCCGGTGGAGTTCATCGAAGCCTTCGCCCGCAACTATCAAGAGGACTCGTGGAAGAACCGCGAACGCAAGCGACTGACCGAGGCCATCGACCGCGCCGCCGACGACGCGGGAACCGGACGCTGAGGCTCCCGCAATGCCGAGCCGGCGTGTGCCGCCGACCCGAGCGCCGGACCTGACCGAGTCCGCTGCGTCGCCGGCTGCGGCGGGGCGGGGATTCACGATCGGTCAGGCAGCGGCCTTCGCCGGCGTCGCGGTCGAGACAGTGCGGCGCTATCACCAGGACGGACTGCTCGACGAGCCCGAACCCGACGACGATGGCTCTCGCCGGTATCGGTCCGCCGATACGCTGCAACTGGTCCGGGTTCGAGCCCTGGCCGGCGCGGGCGTGACGAGGAACGAAATCCGAGCTCTGCTGGACTACCTGGACCATGTCGAGCACCTGCTCGGCATCTCGCGCAGTTCCCGGCTCTGACCTCCTGCGCGCCGGAGCCGCCGGGCCCTGTTTGCCCGGCTCCTATCGCCTCTCGATGCGGTGACCGAATTCTATCCAATGTCATACGTATATTTACACGCATACGTAATTTGAAAGGATGCGCCATGCGCATACAACACGACATCACCTCCGAAGCGTCCAACGCCTGGACCGGCATGGTGCCGATCGGCGATACCGCTTTGGCGGTCACCGACACCGGCGGTCCCGGCATCCCGGTGCTCTATGTCAACGGCCACGTCGCCGGCCAGCGGAGTTGGCGGCGGGTGATCTCCGAGCTCGGGCCGGGCTGGCGTCACATCACCTACGACATGCGTGCCCGCGGCAAGTCCAAGACCTCGGCGGACTATTCGTTCGCGACCAACGTCGCCGATATCGACGCGGTCCTCGCCGCCCGGGGTGTGCGCCGGGCGCTGGTGGTGGGCTGGTCCTACGGGGCTTTCGTGGCGGCGCACTGGACCAGCCGCAATCCCGACCGGGCCGTGGGCGCGGTTCTGGTCGACGGAGCGCAGCCGCACGACTGGATCGATGAGATCGATATCGAGGGCATGCGCAAGCTGTGGCGGCGCCTGAGCTGGGTGATGCCGCTGCTGCGCCCGATCGGCATGGCCCCGCGCATGACCGCGGAACAGATGGCCGAGAGCAACATCGAGGTCGGCGAGATCGCCCGCGAGCGTGAACTGGGGCCGATCATGGACAGCATCACCGTCGCGACCCGCTACGTCAACGCCTCCGGATCGTCGCTGGGCAGCAAAGGCGATGAGCAGGAACGGATCCGCGCGAGTCTGTCCAAGGTCGTCGAACGCAACCCGAACATCGAGATCCACGCGAAGGTGCCGAGCAATCACGGCAGCATCCTGCGCAAGGACTTCCGCGCCGTCGCCGACGCGGTTCGCGTGGTCGCCGCCCTCGACCGATCGCAGTGCGCTGCGGAACCACCGTGTCACTGAAGGGGATTCACGCCGAGACGTGCGCAGATCCCGAAAACCTCTTCGAAGATCGACTCCGGCACCGTGAAGGGCTCGGTCCCGGAGATCTCCGGTAGATGTGCGGCGATGTCGTCCGCGGTGGGCCGGGTCTCGGGATCGGCCAGCCAGCCCTCGCCGAGGCCCACGAACACCCGGGCGAAACGACCGGCGCAGGCGGAATAGTTGCGATGGGTCGATTCACAGTCGCGGCTGGCCAGGAAGACCACCATGGGCACGACCAGTTCGGGGTCGATGACCTTCAGGAATCCCAAGTCCGCCAGGGTTTTCGGATCTCCGACGGTCTCGGTGACCATGCGCGAGAAGCCGAATGGCAGCACGGTGTTGGAGGTGATCGTTCACCACGACGGCTGCGCCCCGCGCCGCCAATTCCAACGCGTAGAGTCGGCCCAATCCGCGGCCCGCCCCGGTCACGACCGCGACCTGGTCGGTGAAGTCGATCATCTGAATCCCCTCGGCATACGTGTCTCGGCCCGGCCCTCACGCTACATCGGAACGAATATTTGGTCAACGTATCGAGAGGCGTGCGCCTGCGCTGAGTGCTGCTCGTTTGCCTGCCGTGTTTTCCGCTGAGATACCGTGCAGCCAGCGGAAATAGGATTCTCAAGAATAGCGAATCACATTGTATTCTGTGCATCGACCCGTTATCGTTGCATGACGCGGCCGAAGGGCGGCCGCGGGACGGTGACACAGCCTCACGTGCCACCGTCGGGCGCCGGCGCTACGCCGCGTCCCACGGCAAGGCGAAAGCCTTTCTACAGCAAGCGATGTCCATGTCGACGAAAGCTGTATCCGGCGGCAGCGCCGAGCGAGCGGTGTCGGGCGCCTTCCGCGAACTGATCGATTGTCTGCGGTGCGGTCGCGGCATTTCCGCCGCCGTCCGGCGTCTGGAGGCCGCCGCCACCGGCTGGGCGGCCACCGGGGTGACCTTGCGCGCCTTCAACGCCGAACTGCAGGCATGTCTCACCGAGGCCATCCGCACCGTGGTGCGCTCGGCCGAACTCACCGGCGACGCCGAATCCGTGGTGGAGATCGTCATCGCCGCGACCGCGGTGGTTGCGGACGTTCACCACCGGATCTGGTGCGACGGTCGGCTGGGGGAGATTCAATCGCTGGCCGCGGCGTTGTTGTCCGGTGAGAGTCCGCTGCGGCTGTCCCGGGAGAGCGGAATCGCCGTCGCTGAAACCTATTGGGTGGTAGCTCTGTCGGTGCCACCCGGCGCGGCGCCCGCCGCCGAGCCGGTGCTGCGGCGGATCCGGATCGAGTTGACCGAGCGCTACGGTGACCGGGTACTGCCGCGCCTGTCCGCGGCCGGTGGCACGGTCCTGGTCCCGGCCGCCAGCGCCGAGGATGCCCCGGTATCGCTGGTCTCCGAATTGTCCACGGCCGCACAGGTTCCGGTCACCGCGGCGGGTGTGTGGGCCGCGCGGGCCGATATCCCGGCCGCGGCACGGCAGGCGCACGAACTGCTCGAGCTCGCGCTGGTCTTCGGCCGCACCGGCCGCTGGCACACTTTCGTCGACCTGGCCCTGGAATATCAGCTCACCCGGCCCGGCAGCAGCCGGGAACACCTTGCCGCACTGCTGGAGCCGCTGGCGAGCCACGCACATCTCGAGGAGACGTTGCGGCTGCACCTGCGCGGTGACCTCTCGCGCCGCCGCATCTCCCAGATGCTGAACATCCATACCAACACCCTCGACTACCGGCTCAAGCGGATCGGCCGGCTCACCGGTGTGGATCCCTTCAGCTCGGACGGCCAGTGGTATCTGCGCGCCGCGCTCGTCGCGCGCACCGCATTGTCGAAGTCGATTGCCGCGCAGCAGCGCTCGGAATCGGTCGGTGATCACTCCGGGCGCGCGACGACACCGCGAAGCGTGGTGTCGCGCAGATGAATCAGCGAGGCGCGGGTGCCGATCTCGGCCAGGATGTTCTCCGGGATCCAGGCCACGCCGATCATGCAGCGCGCCAGCATCTCGTCCGAGGGGCTCTGGATCACGAGTTCTCCGGAGCGAATTCCCTTGGCCAGCAGAGCTTTCATCTGCCGCACGCGTTTGCCGAAGAGCCAGCCGGGATTCGGGGTGTCCGGCGGGGACTGCCGCATCCAGGCGAGCTGGATGCGGAACTCGTCGCCGAATCGATCGAGCATATTGGTGTTAATCCAGCTCAGCGCGTCCAGCTTCTCGATGGGTGAGGATTCCGAACGCAGTACGTCGGTCCAGCCGACCGCGACCTTCTCGCCGAACGATCGCATGATCGAGGCGAGCAACTCCTCCTTCGAGCCGATCACCCGGTACACCGACCCGGTGCCGAGCCCGGCCGCGGCGGCGATATCGCGGATGGTCGTGCTCTCGTAGCCGCGGCGGCCGAATTCGGCCCGCGCGACCGCGCGGATGTGCGCGGCCTTGGAGTCGTCCTTCTGATCGCCGGGCCAGGTCCGCACGACCGCGTCGGCGGCCAGAAATGCCGGAGAGGCATCGAGTTCGGCGTCGGAGTGGCTCGCTGCGGCGATCCCCTCGAGCAGAATCCGGCAGAACAGCCGGGCCACCTGATCCGGCGGTGCGTTGTGCCGGATGATGTCCAGTCCGACGTGCAGCATGGTCTGGGTGATCCGGTCGGCCAGCAGGTGCAGATCGATCTCGGGCCGCAGATATCCGGCCCACCGCGCAGCGCGCAGGGTCTGGAACATGGCCTCCAGAATCGCGGTCGGACGCTGCCTGGTCAGCTCGATCAGGGTGGGATTCGAACTGGGGCCCTCGTAGAACGACATCTGCAGTGCCGCACGGTGATCCACCGCGCAGCCGGCGATCTGCGCGCCGAGGTCGGCGATGCGATCGAACGGCGCGCGCGAGTCGGGGCGATCCAGTGTGTCCAGGGTGCGCTGGGCGGCCTGATCCAATGCGGCGTGATAGCGCTGCAACAGCCCGACGAGAATCGCTTCCTTGGATTCGAAGTGGTGATAGAGGCTGCCCGGCAGGATGCCGCAGGCGTCGGCGATCTCCTGCAATGACGTGCGCAAACCCGAGGACGCGATGAGCGACGCGGCGGTCTGGAGGATTTCGGTGCGGCGGGCGCTGTCGTCCTCGGTACGGCTCACCTGACCACGCGCCACAACACCTCCACAACATCTCGGCCCCGGTCATCGGGCCCTGGTCATCGGATGAGGGCGAGCCCGGCGGTCGAGAATACCAATTCTTTGATCCACGGTATCACCAGGTGTGGTCCCGTACCGGCCGGGGCATTCCGGCTGCGGTACGGGTTTCGTGCCGAGGCGATAATTCCGGCCGTGCGGCCGTATCCGATCAGGACGAGGTCGGCAGCTGCCGGGCCAGATCCATGACGGTCACCGTATCGGTGCCGGTCTTCTTGAGCCGCTCGGAGGACCGGTATCCCAGATCCACATCCGTCGCCCGCGCCCGCAGCGCACCGACGGTCAACTCGGCCTTGGGCAGCTGTCCGAACATGTCGAACGAGTAGAGCCGCAACGCGTTCCGGTGGGTGATCTTGTCTATCTCCTCGTCCGGAACGCCGTCGAGATGGATCGCCAGCGTCTCCGGGGCAACCGGCCAGGTGGAATCGGAATGCGGATAATCGCATTCCCAGTTGAGCATGTCGAGATTGAGTTTGTCGCGGGTCTGGATTCCGAACCCGTCATCGATGAAACAGAGTGCGATGCGGTCCAGGAATACCTCACTCGGCAGTTTGTCACCGAAATTCTGATGGGTCCACGCGCGATGCATCCGATACACCCGGTCGATGCGTTCGAGGAAATACGGCACCCAGCCGATGCCGCCCTCGGACAGCGCGAAGGTCAGATCGGGGAATTTCCGCAGCATCGGCGACCAGATCAGATCGGCGGCTGCCTGCACGATACTCATCGGTTGCAGGGTGACCATGACGTCGACAGGTGCGTCGATCGAGGTGATGACCACACTCGACGACGATCCGATATGCAGATTCACCACCGTGTTCGTATCGCTGCACGCCTTCCAGAACGGATCCCAGTGCGGATCGTGCAGGGACGGATAGTTCAGCTTTGTCGGGTTCTCGGAGAATGTGACCGCGTGGCAGCCCTTCGCGGCGACGCGCCGGACCTCGGCGGCCATCAGCTCCGGATCCCAGATCGGCGGCAGCGCCTGCGGGATCATCCGGCCCGGATACGCGCCGCACCATTCGTCGATATGCCAGTCGTTGTAGGCGCGCAGGACGGCCAGCCCCAGGTCCTTGTCCTCGGCCCGCGCGAAGTACTGCCCGCAGAACTGCGGATAGGACGGGAAGTTCAGCGCGGCGGCGACTCCGTTGGCGTTCATATCGCGAATGCGCTCGTGAATGTCGTAGCAGCCCTCGCGAATCTCGGCGAGTTTTGTGGGTTCGGCTCCGTATTCGTCCGGCGGGCGGCCCGCCACCGCGTTCAGGCCGACATTGGTCGCCTCCTGGCCCTCGAACACCCAGGCGTCGGTGCCGTCCGCGCGTTGGACGAGTTTGGGCACGTCGTCGGCGTATTTGGCCGGGATGTGGCCGTCGAACATATCGGGTGGTTCGACGAGGTGATCATCGACCGAGACGAGCACGAGGTCGTTCATGTCCATGCTGCACTCCTGTTCGGGCTCTGCGGGTGGTCCCGTGGCGCGAAATCCGAACACGACCCGTTCGCGGACCGCCGCTGATCTGGACTGTAGTCCGGAACAGATATTTGGTCAACAGGCTATTGTGCTGTGCCGTAAGTGAATAGAATCCGGACATCAGCAGATCCGGGCTAGGAGTGAGCACATGGCCGAGTCGCGCACCGTCGTCGTCACCGGAGCCTCGAGGGGGCTCGGGCTCGCTTCGGCCGTCCACCTGTACCACCGGGGCTGGCGGGTGATCGCTGCCATGCGCTCGGTGGACGCGGGGCTGGAGCGCCTGCGGGAGTCGACCGGCGCCGCGCCGGGGGATGCCCGACTGGTCGGCGTCGCGCTGGATCTGACCGAACCGCCATCGATCGAGCGGGCCGCGAAGGAGATCCTCGAGCTCGCGGGTGCGCCGGATGCGCTGGTTCACAATGCCGGGATCTCCGCGGCCGGAATGGTCGAGGAGACGCCGATCGCGCTGTGGGAGAGGATGTTCGCGACCAACCTGTTCGGTCCGGTGGCGCTCACCAGGGCGCTGCTGCCCGCCATGCGCGCGGCCGGGCACGGGCGCATCGTGCTCGTCTCCAGCGAGGCCGGGGTGCGCGGAATGCCAGCTACCGCAACGTATTCCGCGGTCAAAGGTG
Organism: Nocardia vaccinii NBRC 15922; assembly: GCF_001613305.1. Lineage (GTDB taxonomy): Bacteria > Actinomycetota > Actinomycetes > Mycobacteriales > Mycobacteriaceae > Nocardia > Nocardia vaccinii. Next base: position 36,686 of record NZ_BDCC01000058.1, on the reverse strand, counting down.
CGGTCGAACGGTGGGGCGAGGCGATGGCCGGTGAGGTGTCGCCATTCGGCATCGGCGTCACGGTGCTGATCGCCGGCACCTATGCGACCGACATCATCACCGATGCGGGCACCACCGACGCCCGCGACCTCGACGGACCCTACGCCCGCCTGCATCGCACGATCGATCGCCGCGGCCGTCTCCTCATGGCGCGCGCCGCTCGGCCGCCGGAACGTTTCGTCGGCGGCCTGGCCGCGGCGCTGGCGGACAGCCGTGCCTACGCCCGTCGCCCGGTGGGCCCTGATGCTCGAATACTGTTGTTGGCCAATGGATTACTGCCGAATCGGATAATGCACCAGATGACCCGGCTGCTGCTCGGGATTCCGCGTTTCGGCGGCCTGCGGTCCGAATCGGATCGTGCTCAACCAAATATTTGATCCCAAGTGGTCGTCGGATCCGGCTCGGAGGCAGGGTTTCGATCAGGCTGAATACAACGGGCGGGCAGGGCCGGTCGATCGCCCTACCATGAGCCGGCGCGCGGAGGAGCTGCGCTCGTCGTCCGCGCGGCGTATCGAGAGGAACTGTTGTGAAGCCGAACCGTTTTCGGAACTCCCGTCTCCGGGCCGTCGCCGTACTGGCCGCGGTCGCCGCCTTGGGGCTGCCGCTGACCGCCTGCGGGAAGGGGGATTCGGTGCATTCGGAAAACGGTGTCACCACACTGCGATACCTGGGCTGGACCGATCAGGTGACCCTGCCCGAACTGGCCGAGAGCCTGGGATTCTTCAACGGCAAGGTCGAACTCCGGTGGTCGGGCAATACCATCAGCGGGCCGCAGGAAATCCAGACCGCGGCCACCGGACAGATCGATTTCGGTGGTGCCTTCGCCGGCGCCGTCGCGAAGCTGATCAGCGCCGGTGCACCGATCACAGCGGTGATCAACTACTACGGGTCGGACGAGAAGTCGTTCCAGGGCTACTACGTGCCCGATAACAGCCCGATCCGCACCGCCGCCGATCTGGTCGGGAAGAAAGTCGGCGTGAATACGCTGGGTGGTCAGAACGAGGCCGATATCCACGACGCGCTCGCCAAGGCCGGACTGAGCCAGGACCAGATCGAATCCGTTCAGTTGATCGCGCTGCCGCCGCCGAATATCGAGGACGCGGTCCGCAAGGGCCAGGTCGACGCCGCGTCGCTGAGCGGGCAGTTCCAGCAGCGCGCGCTCGCGGTCGGCGGCCTGCGCCCGGTCTTCACCGAACTCGACGAGTACGGCGGCCCGATCAACGGCGGGCCGTACGTTTTCCGCAACGACGTGATCGCCGAGAACGCCGACGCCGTGCGCACCTTCACCACCGGCGTGGCCAAGGCGATCGAATGGGAACGCGATACCCCGCGCGACCAGGTGATCGCAAGGATGACCCGGATCATCGATGGGCGGCACCGCGCGGGCGAGAACACCTCCACCCTGAAGTACTGGCTCTCGGTCGGCGTCCCCGCGAAATACGGCGCCATCTCCGACCAGGACTTCACTCGCTGGGAGGGCTGGCTCCGCGACACCGGCGCCGTCCACGGCCAACTCGACGTGCGCAAGTTCTACACCAACAAGTTCAACACCCCGGCCCAGCATTCGTAGCGCCGCGCCACGCCACCGAGGACCGCTTTTCGCCCCGACCCGGCGGCCGATCGCGCGGTGGGCCGTCCTGGTCCGCCGGGTGCGCGAGCCGGAAGGCCCTCGTCCGCAGAGACGAACGTCACGGCGGGCCGGGCCCGGAATCGGACGGATGGTCACGGCGGTAAGGACTTTCGATACTGTGATCAACCTCTCGATCGGTCGATCATCGAACGATGTCGGGTGGATACGCTGCCGATCGGACCGCCTCCGGTGCGGATCCGCTGTCGAACCGAGCGGCGACAGCGACGGCGCAGGGAGCTGGGATGGAATGCGCCGGCCACCAATCGCAAACGGACTCTCCGGTGACGCCGCGGACGGACCGGAGTGCGGTCGTGGTCGGTGTCGACGGGACGACGGTCTCGTTGAACGCCGCTCGCTGGGCCGGATATCTCGCCGGTGCGTTGCGTGCGCCGTTGTCGATCGTGCATGTGGTGCCGCGTCCCGAGCCCGCGGGGGTCAGCGTCCGCTCCCGGGGCGCGCGGCCGGACCCGGACGGGATCGTCGAGCAGACCGCCGAGTTGGTGCGAACCAGCGTCGATGACCTCGATATCGGATTCGAACGCGGTTATGGCGCAACCGATTCGACGCTCGTCGAGCGCAGCGAGCGGGCGCGCTACCTGGTGGTCGGCATGCACACAGTGCTGGGAACCGGTCTGATCGGGCGCACCACGATGCATCTGGTTACCCGGGCACACTGCCCGGTCGTGGTGTGGCGCGGCACGGTGGGGCGTCCGATCCCACGGCGGCTCGCGGTCGCGGTAGGGGTGGACGGTACCCGGCTCAGCGACCCGGCGATCGGGCACGCGTTCGAGCTGGCGGCGGCATTCGGGGTGCCGGTGCGGGCGGTGCACTCCTGGCCACCCGGGATCGAACCGATCGGTCGGCATGTGGGCGCCCAGGACGCCGCCCGCGCTCTGCTGTCGGAGTCCGTGTCCGACTGGCGGCGGAAATTCCCCGCCGTGCCGGTCATCGAATCGGCAGTGCCCGGGCCCGCGGTTCCGGTCCTGGTCCGTGCGAGCGCGCAGGCCCAGTTGGTGGTCGTGGGTAGCCGGTCGAGGGAGAGCGCCGCCGCGGTGTTCCTGGGATCCACCAGCCGCGATCTGTTGCATCGCGCCCGGTGTCCGGTCCTGGTCTGCGGCGATGCCGCCATCGAATGACGACAGCGTGCAGGCCGGCCGGTGCGCGGGTTCTACTCGGACGACCGGCGACCCGGGCTGCCCAGCTGTCGTCGATGCTGGCCCGGGCCATGATCAGCCTTGTGCGGCGCGTGTCGGCTCGGATCGGTGTCGAACGTCCTCCTCGGCGGTTACTTCGGCATCTTCCGCCCGGAACCGGCCGGGTCCGACGATTCTGGATGGAAGCGGCAGCTCTGTAGTCACGGCAGGCCGGTCGCGGCGGCTGTCCGAAGGCGTTCGTCATGACTGAACCGAGCCCGCTGGATATGGGATTCATGGAGCTGGAGGACGCCGATCGGCGGATCAGTCTGGCGATCGGCGCGGTGGCGATAATCGATGGGCCCTGTCCGGGCCGCGCGGAGTTCCTGTCGGGCATGGCAGCGGGACTGCCGCGCGATCCGCGGCTTCGCCAGCGCATGCGACGGGCGCCGCTCGACATCGCCTCGGCCGTGTGGGAGGAGGACCCGAATTTCGATCTGGCACATCACATTCGGTGGGCGGCGCTACCGGACCCCGCGGACGAGGCGTCGTTGCGGGAGCTGGTCGCCACCGAGTTGACGCGGCGACTCGATCGGGATCATCCGCTGTGGGAGATCGTCGCCGTGGAGCGCGTGTGCGGCGATCGCTGGGCGGTGCTCATCAAGGCGCATCACAGTATGGTGGACGGGCTTTCGGGCATCTCGTTGTTCGAGAGCTTCTGCGACGCCCCCGACGGCGGCGCGACGGTTCAGCGTGCGGAGACGGAAAACCATTCGCGCCCAGAACTTTTCGGCACACTGGCGACGGCCGCCAGACTGCCCTTCGCGGTACCCGGATGGGCAGCCGCGACCGTGCGTACCCTGGCGCCGGTGCTGTACGCGGTGGTGCGGCCCGCCGTGCGGACCTCGCTGAACGGGCCGATCGGACAGCAGCGCCGCTACGCCCTCGCACGGACGAGCTTGTCGGAGGTACGCGAGATCGGCGCCGTCTTCGACGTCAGTGTCAACGATGTGGCCGTCGCCGCCATCGCCGCCGCCTACCGACGACTGCTGCTCGCTCGCGGCGAGCGTCCGGCGGTGCGCGGACTGCGGGTCCTGGTCCCGGTGGCGACCCGGGCCGCGGACGCGAAAAACGTTCTGGACAACCGTGTCTCGGCTATGCTCCCGCACCTGCCGATCGAGATGGACGACCCCGTCGAGCGGTTGTTGTCCGTGCACGACAGGATCGGACGGCATCGCGCCCGTGGCGAGGCCGAAGCCGAGAAGTCGTTGCTGGCGCTCGCCGACCGGATCCCGTTCGCGTTGGTGGCGTGGACGTTCCGGCTGGCGACGCGGTTCCCGCAGCGCGGCATCGGCGCATTGGCGACCAACGTTCCCGGCCCCCGGCATCCCCTGACGATGCAGGGCCGCAAGGTGATCGAAATCTGGCCGTGTATTCCGATCGCCATGCGGCTGCGGACCACGATCGCCATCCTGAGCTATGAAGGCCGATTGATCTTCGGTATCACCGGCGACTACGACAGCACCCCGGATATCGAGGCGCTGGCCACCGGTATCGCGACCGAGATCGCGGTGTTACTGGCCCACGCCCGCGGGCACCGCGGAGCGGGCGGGGCGCCTCGCCGCAATTCCGCCCCGGCACCCGAGATCCGCGCTGATCAGGCTCCGGTGTAGACGTCGGCCATGTGGTTGATGCGGTGGGCGCGGGCGAGTTTGGGCAGATCGCTGCCGTCGGCGACGTTCTCGCCCCCGGGGCCGAGCCGATCGATGGTCTCCGCCGCCCAGGCGACCTCGTCGGGTTGTGGGCTCAGCGCCCGGTTCACCACCGCGGTATCGCGGGCATGCATGCAGAGCTTGCCGCTCATCCCCATCGACTTGGTCACCGCCAGTTCCGCGGGCAGGTCCGCCGGACCGGTGACGCACGGACCATCGATCGGTCCCGCGATCTCGGCGGCCCGGCTGGCGACCACCAGGCGGCTGCGCGCATAGGCCAGGGCATCCGCGCCGACGTTGGTGTCGCGACGGAAATCGCCTGTGCCGAAAGCCAATCGGATCGTGGCATCGGCCGAGGCGATATCGAAGGCGAATTCGATACCCCGCGCCGATTCGACCAGGGCCAGGACCGGGATGCCGGGGAGTTCGGCGGCCGTGCGATCGACCTGCTCGGCGGACTCGGTCTTGGCGAGCATGACGCCGCTGAGGCCGGGAACGCCGCGGAGTGCGGCCAGATCGGTGCTCCAGTCCGCGGTGGTGATGTTGTTGATCCGCACCCAGCCGATGCCGCCGGTGCTGAGGAATTCGGTGACATGTTCGCGGGCAACGGCTTTCGCGGACGGGATGACGCCGTCCTCGAGATCGAAGATGACGGCGTCGGCTGCCGAATTCGTGGAGTCGTCGAACCGATCGGGGCGCGAGCCCGGGACCAGAAGCCAGGAGCGAGCGTGGATCGCCGGGACTGAGATGGTCTGCGGCGCGGACGTACGGGTCATTCGGTTTTCTTTCCTCTCGGCGCTCAGCTGTCCCGCTGCGCGGATTAGATTCGGTACGCCAACCGCGTCGAACAGTACACCACATCCAATATATTGGATGTGTAGAGCGTCACTCGAAGCCACGTGTATTTCAAGGGTTTGCCGGACGTACAGTATCCAATATGTTGGGTGACCGGGTGGAGCGGCGACGCATGAGCGATGTGGCGTTCGATCGGATCTGTGACGCGATCGTCACCGGTCAGCTCGCCCCTGGTTCGAAGGTTCGCGACAGCGACCTGGCCGATCAACTGGGCCTGAGCCGCACCCCGGTTCGCGAGGCCCTGGCCCGGCTGATCGACACCGGACTCGTCGAGGCCAAACCCGCCGCCTTCACCCGGATCACTCCGCTGCACCGGGCCGATGTCGAGGCGACGCTGGCGGTCCTCGAGGTATTGGACCAGTTGGCCGTCCGCACCGGGGTCCCCAACCTCACCGCCGACATGATCGTCCTCATGCGCACCGCCAATGATGATCTGGCACAGGCGATCAAGGCCGACGATATCGGCGCGGCCCTCGCCGCCGACGACATCCTGCACGGCGTGATCGTCGACGCCGCCGGCAATCCGTTGCTCAAACGTCTCATCCAGCAGGTACATCCGCAGATCCACCGCATCTACTACCGCAAGTTCTCCAGCCTGCGCGGCTGGCAGGACGCGCTCGAGCACCACGACAACCTGATCAGGCTGTGCGCGGCGGGCGACGGCGAAGCCGCGGCCGAAATCTCCTCCCAGCACCGCCGTTTCCTCGGCGGCCTGATCGGTGAGCTCTTCGACATCGACGAGGACAGCTCCACCGTCCCGACCCACTGACCGGTCCGCAAGCCTCGGTCGCGGTCACCCCACCTCGGGGAGCGGAAGTGAACACAGTTCCTCGATATCGCGCTCCGGCAGTCCGAGGCCGCGCAACACCTGTCGGGTCATCTCATCGGTGGTCTCGCCGACGTCGCGCTCGGGCTGTGAGAGCAGTAGTTGCGCGAGAGCCAGGGATGCGCCGACAACCATGGCGATCGCGGTGTCGACGTCCTGGACGCCGAACCGGCCCGCTTCGATCGCTGCCCGGAGGTCCCTGGTGGCCCGCGGCACGACGCCGTGATTCGAGCCGAGCACCTGGGTGCCGCGCTGCAGGAGGACGAGGGTGAACTCACGGTCCCGGCGGTACAGCCGACCCGTCATCCGGTAGCTCTGTGTGAATGCCTCCGCGGGGTCGTCGATCCGGGCGGTCAGCTCGTCCATGAGCGTGCCGTGGGCTTCCAGGACCGCATCCACGGCGGCCTCGAACAACTCGTGCTTGGTGGCGAAGTGGTTGTAGAAGGAGCCGTTGCCCACGTCCGCGGTCGTGGTGATCTCGAGCACCGATACGTTCGTCCGGCCCTCGGCGAGGAGCTTCTGCCCGGCGCGGATCAACGCCGCCCGAGTGTTGGCCTTGCGCCGCTCGGCACGGCTGGGGCCGTCGGGACGGACCACGTCGATCGCCACCTTCCTCGCGCACCCGTCGTGAACAGCTCACGGTACCACTGACGATATCGTCAACGAACCATTGACTGACGCCAACGGCATATGTGACGATATCATCAACTACATACCGAGGAGGGCGGCGATGAGCACACCAGGAGACGTACACGACGGGCTGCATTCCGAAGCCGGGGCGGCCCGCGGCGAGCATCCGGGACGACATCCGAATCCGGCGATGGTGGTGATGCTGTATTTCTCGAAGTGAATCCGAGTGGTAATTGGTTGTACTACGAGAATAATTCACTACGTAAAGGTGCTGGACGCATATTCGATCCTATGCGTACCGCTTTCGGGCGACGTCCGGTTACTGAGGCGGTAGCTCGCGCCATCGCTCGCAACCACAATATGATTACGGGCACCGAATCCTACTCGCTTCGGCATGAGAATATCGTATAGAGGGAGGCGATCAATCTAGTTGGATGGTCCGCGTGGTAATGCTGTCATTTGCGTGACATAAGGGCGGCTGAGCATTCGGCTGCTCTAACTCGTCTTCGTCGATAGGAATGAGCGGCTTATATGACCCGTGACTTGAGGCGTTTCTGGTCTGCGATCGGGATCAGTGCAGCTGGATCGTCGCTATCGGCTATTGCCATACCGATGGTAGCGCTGTTCGAGCTGCGAACATCCGGGCTTCAAATGGGGCTTTTGACAAGCATCGAACAATGGGCGTGGATCGCTCTGGGGCTGTTGGCCGGTACTTGGGTCGACCGGTTGCCGAAACTAGGTGTACTCGTTGCCGTGGATGTGATTCGAGCCCTACTTTTCGGTATGCTGGCCTTATCCGTGGTTATGCATGCCGTGTCGATGCCCATTCTCTTGATTGTCGGCCTCGCTGTCGGTGTCTGCAATGTCTTCGAGATAATATCCCATGGTGCAGTCGGGCCTCTGTTGGTGAACAGTGACGAACTCGTGAGAGTGAATTCGCGGGTAAATGCTATCGATTCGGTATCACGTCTGGCGGGGAGTTCTGTCGCGGGGCCGGTGGTCTCTACCCTGGGTGCTACCATTGCGTTGATCGCAGATTGTGTCAGCTTCATCGTGTCGGCGTTGCTGATTCGTACGATGTCGCCGCTTCATGAGCAGCGAGAGCCTAGCCCTCGAGGCTCTGCCGGGGTAATACATGAGATGCGGGACGGTCTTGCCCTCGTTCTCCGCGAGCCGTTGTATCGGGTGCTCTTACTGAGCTCGACCGCCTACAATGCCTGTGTTGCTGCTCAGTTTGTACTGGTTTTGCTTTTCCTCAAAAGTTTGAACACGCCGCATTGGTTGTATGGGATTTTGCTCTCTGCCGGGGGGATTGGAGCGCTAATCGGTTCTGCTGCCGTCCCCAGATTAACGCGTCAGTGGGGAGAATTGGCGACCTGGAGGTTTTTTCTTGTAATCGGACCTGCTGTCGGCATTGCGGTTCCACTCGCATTCTCTGGAGCGGGGCTCACGCTATTTGTTGCAGGGATGGTTGTCTTATCCGCGTCAGTCATGATTACAAGTATCATTAGCTTTACGATCCGACAGTCAGCATGTCCGCCGAATATGCTGGGGCGAATGTCCGCGATAACCAGAATGATTACATGGGGTGTAATCCCTGTCGGCGCGATAGTAGGCGGTCTTCTCGCAGAGAAATTTGATATCAGGACGGCGTTATTTATTGTGGCCGCAGCATTCTTCTTGGAACCGATAATTATACGCATGAGCTCGGTTTGGAGAATGCGAGAACTTTCTCGTCCAAAGGCAGATATCGATGATCTGGAAGGCCGAGATCCTGGTGCGGGCAAAGTTGCATGACGACGTAAAAATGCCTGTAGTCGTGTGCGTGACGGGAGCTTGCGGATGGCAGAGGAACCGGTGGCAGAGCGCGGGTGCTGACCGGACCGGGTCAGCCTCAGATCGCCGCCAAGACCGGTATCCCCAAGACCGCACTGCACCGCTACCTGGATCCGTTGAGAGGATCGCCAATGACCCGCCGTTTCGATCCCTACGAGAGCCGGACTCCGGTGCCCGGCATCGTCGCAGCCTGGCTGGTACTCGGCACCGCGCCCTCCGAACGCGTCCCCTGGTGGGCGGCGCAGTGACTCGCCGACGGCCACGACGGCCCAGCGCTACGGGAACTGGCGGGTCTGAACGGGCGCGAACCCAGGGCAGGGCGCGACTTGCTGCCTGCGGCCTTGGCCGAGGCCGTTGTCGAGCTGCCCCATGCTGCCCTCTGCCGCGGTGGACGCGACCGTCGGCTTCCGTAGTCACGAACACGGAGTGTCAGCACCAGGGCAAGCGAAGCGCTTCGAGTTCCGGTGCCGCCTGGAGTTACTCGATCAGCTCGGTCGGGCCGGACACCTTGGTGGCGCACAGGTCCCAATCGGACCAGGTTATCCAGGAACGGTCGACGGCCCACAGATTCGAAGGGGAGCCGACGTCGCTGGGATGGTCGTACAGGTCCGCAGCGCTCCCGAGGGAACCCGCGACCGTGACTCCGGTGTCGAACTCACCGCTGACCGCGGGCCCGAAGTACGCCACGCACGGGGTGCCCGCACCGTCAGGGGACCACGCGATCAGAACGTCGATCAGCGTTTGCCACGACTCCCGATCCAGGGAGCCCTCCGAGGGCGGGCGGATGCTCACCGGCCAACTCCCGCCCGCGTGTGCGCCAGACAGGCTGCGGGATCCGGGGTACCGGCCCTCGGCAACCGCCGGCTCGCCCAGCCGAGCCGCGAGTTCGCTCCAGCGCAGTCTCTTCCAGCCCGCTCCGGGGTGCTCGGAGCGGCCCAGCTCGTTGCCGATCACGAACGAGTTGGCCTCGAGGTCGAAGCCGGGGACCATGGTCGGCTCCTCGAGTCCGGCAGCGAGCCGTTGCCGTCACTGCTGGTCGTAGGTGAGTTCCGCTGAGCCCGACTCGCGTTCGTACATCGCGTTCAGCAGCCACATCGCGTCCGGTCGTGACTCGATTTTGTATCCACACCATCCGAGATCGGTTTCGGGCGTACCGGGCCACGAAACCAGCTCCCGATCGGCGACACTCCAGTCCACGTCGGTGAGCGTACCCAGATCCACTCTGCGCTGAGCCCATGTGACAACGATGGCTTCGGGCGGCGCACATTCCTCTTGCTGGCGATCGCGCACCCCTCGGTAAATTGCGCGCGTGCATATTGATTCACCCTCGGAGAGGCCGGATGGGGGCTGGTCCGTTGGCGTTCACGACGCCGTCCCGTCCGAGTTGGTCCGGGCATTCGACCCTGATCTGGCGTATGTCGTGATCGAAGGGCATTCTCCGATCGATCCCGGCTGGCATGCCCAACCGGTCGCGTTGACCGGTAACCCGATGTCGATCCGAACCAGGACCGTCCGGACTGTGCGCTTCGACCTCTGTGTCAGCCCGCAGGAAGCCATCGATGCAGGGCCCGAGTTGGACCAGAGCGACCAGGGCTGGCTCTATGCGTGGCAGGTTCCCGGCAAACCCCCGGAGCACCTGGCGCTCAGCCAAAAGCAAGGCCCTTCCCGAAGTGCCGCGATGCGTGGTGTGGGAGTCACGCTGCTTATCGATCTGCCGCATCGGAGAGAAACCGCGGTCTTGTGGAGCCCTGATAGGCCCCATCTCATGGCCGCGTTGAATCGGCTCGGGCGCTGATTATTCCCCGAAAGTGGGTCAGCTGTATGTCGCGCGTCTGGGAATCCGGTCGATGGCTTCCAGCCGACCACTGCCGTTCGATCACCGAGTTCATCTCGATCGACCAGCGTTGCCGTTCTTCCCCTACCACCGGCACTGCGGCGTGAGTGTCGTTCTCGCCGAACAACGCAAGATGACACGACCGACACGTCAGGGTGGTCCGAGACAGCAGCAGTTCGGCGGCGGATGCTGCTGCCGAGCGCGGAGGGTGGAAGTTGGCGGATGCGTCGGAAACGCGAGCAGGTGGGGACTTGAATCCCTCAGTGCGGCTGACGATTGCCCATCTCGCGCAAGAACTCGCTTGGGACCCGGCGGAAGTGCGCCGCCCGCCAGGTTGAGGACCTGTTCAACATCCTGCCCGACAGTGCTCGACAGGCGATCGATCGTAGGGATTCCAGTAGTTCCGGAGCGAAGGCACTGCCCGCTGGGCAATCGGAGAAGGAGGATGAGGCTTCGCTGACCGCCTCACAAGGTGCTGGCTGAGGTGTCGGTCGCGTCGTGGCCGATCTACACGTTCGCTGAGTTCAGCGCACGCGGCGCGGCTAAAGGGGCGCCTGAGTTCCGGTCGCAGCACTGAGCCATGCCGGTGCTCACACCACCCCGGCCTCGGGCCTGCGTTCCATGAGATGGTGATGGCTCCGCTCGGCATTTCAGCAGCAGAGGTCCCCGTGTCGCAGGTTCGATTCCCCGGCAGGACACACAAAACATGGGAACGGGGACGACCTGCGGTTTTCGCCTGGTCGGCTGGTGATCGAAGCCGATTATCAGCTATAGGCCGGTAGCGCCGTCGTTTTGGCGCGCGCCGCTTGCCATCGTGCGATCTCGAGGAAGCCGTTGGCCTGTTGGTGGGCGGGAGCTTCTCCTTCTGCTCGGTCGGCGAAGGGCAGTTGCCAGGCAGCCACGCGGCGACCGAGTTCGTCGCCTGGTACAACGGCCACCCGGAGTTCGCGGGCTCCGTCTTCGATCTGTCCGCGGAACGCGCGGTCATCGTCGGCAACGGCAACGTCGCACTCGACGTCGCGCGTGTCCTCGCCTCGGACGTCGACGCGCTCGCCCGCACAGATATCGCCGACCACGCGCTCGAAGCCTTGGCTGTCAGCCGGATCCGGGAGGTCGTGGTGCTGTGTAGGCGCGGACCTCGACAAGCCGCCTGCACCGTTCCGGAACTGTTGGGGCTGTCCACCTTCGACAGCGCGGTCGAGGCCGGTGTCACCGAGCTGTCCGGCGGCATCAAGGCCGACCTCCTGCGCGAATTCCGCGATCGGCCCGCCTCGGGGCAGGGCAGAAGGATCGTGTTGCGCTACTTGTCCTCACCTGTGGAAGTCCTGGGTCGCAATAAGGATAGGCGGCGAAGTGGCCGAACAGCAGCGCGCCTTCCAGTGCGCGGTGCTTGACCGACAGTGAGCCGACCGCTCCAGACGAGCTTCGCAGGGTGAACGCCCCCCATTTCTCGCCGACCAGGTTCACACTGCCCGACCCACCGGTCCGGGAGAGCCTGTAGACCGGTCGCAGCGGCCAATGAGATGCCGACGATCGCGGCGAACCCCTGCGTACTGGCCCGCGACGATGATCTCGGCCCGCGGCTGTCCGGTCACTCGGCCGGTGGTGAACAAGGCGGTGACGATGATCAGATCGTCGACAGTGGTCGCGGCGAACGCCACGAATGCGGCCACCAGCGGGGAAACGCTCACGACCGGCCACGGTAGCCGACAGTCCCGAACGCCTGACCGGCCCGCAGCAGAACTGCCGCGTCGACCTGCTCGTCCTCGACGACCTGGCCCTGCACCGGCTCGAAGCGGTCGAGACCAACGACTTCTACGAACTGACCCGTCGAACGCCACCGCAAAGCGTTCACTGTCATCACCAGCAACCGCGAACCCCCGGAAATCCTGACCATGATGGTGACCCGCTACTGGCCCAATCAGCGATGGACCGGTTCCAATCCGCGGCCTACGAACTCATCGTCGAGGGCGAGTCAGGCCGGAACCACCGTTAAATCCAGTGTCACGATCATGGGGTCGGCCGGGCTGGAACAGGACCCGTCGACCGATGATTGGGCCCGAAATTCTTGGCTTATATTTGGTATCCGGCCGAAAGGCCGAGAAGGATGTGATTCAGAAACTGGACCTGACCGCATAATTTAGGTGCGCCATCAGGGACTCGAACCCCGAACCCGCTGATTAAGAGTCAGCTGCTCTGCCAATTGAGCTAATGGCGCTGGTGCAGTGTTCCGTTCCGGGGCCCTGGGGCTCCGTTCCGGTGCGAGGGAAACCATAACAGTTCGGCTGTCGGAACGTGAAATCGCCTGGTCGGAGGGGGTGGGGATGTGGGGGTGTCGTGTTTTGCGGGGTTGGTGTGGTTCCGGCTGGCAGTATGAGGGGCGCGTGGTCTCGGTTCATCCGTGTGGGTGTGTCTGGTGAGTTGCGCAGCCGGGGCTGCCCGGGTGTGCCCGACTGGAACGAGGTTGCCTATGGGCAGGGGTCGGCAGGGATATCGGGGGCTGTCGTATCTGGTCGCGGTGATGTCGGTGATTGCGCTGGTGGCGGGGTGTGCGGCAGATGCGCGGGGGCCGGGGGCGGCCATCCGGCGGCAGCCGTTGCTCGCGATGATCACGCCGAAGATCGTCGTGCCGATCATGGACGGCGCGGTGAACGTTGCGGTGGTCGATCCGGTGCGGGTGCGGGTCGATGACGGCCTGCTCACCGAGGTATCGCTGCTGACGCCGGACGGGAAGCCGGTGCCGGGGCGGATCACGCCGGACGGGCGGTCCTGGCAGGCCGATGAGCAGCTCGGGTTCGGGCGGACCTACCGCCTGCGGGCCACGGCGATCGGCATCGGCGGTGCGGGCACCAAGGTGATGAGTTTCACCACGATGCAACCGGCGAACCGCACCCACCCGTGGCTGTTGCCGGGAGAGAACGAGGTGGTGGGCATCGGCCAGCCGGTGGCGGTGCAGTTCGACGAGGACGTTCCGGATCGCCACGCGGTGCAGGACGCGATCAAGGTCACCACCACACCGCCGGTCGAGGGCGCGTTCTACTGGGTGAACAGGCGCGAAGTTCGTTGGCGGCCGGAGCATTTCTGGATGCCCGGCACCCGGATCACCGTCGATGTGAACACCTACGGCCACGATCTGGGGCGTGGGCTGATCGCCGACAGCGATATCCACTCCAATTTCACCATCGGCGATCCCATGGTCTTCACCGCCGACGACAACAGCAAGACGGTGACCGTCGAACACAACGGCCAGGTGGTGCGGACGATGCCGACGTCGATGGGTAAGGCGTCCTCGCCGACCAACAACGGCATCTACATCATCAGCGACCGTTTCGACCACATGATCATGGACTCCTCCACCTTCGGCGTCGCCGCCACCGCACCGGGCGGCTACCGCAGCCGCGTCGACTGGGCCACCCGCATGTCCTACAGCGGCATCTTCATGCACTCGGCCCCGTGGTCGGTGGGCCAGCAGGGCTACGTCAACACCAGCCACGGCTGCCTGAACCTCAGTCCCGCCGACGCCCGCTGGGTTTACCAGAACGCCAAACGCGGTGATATCGCCATCGTGAAAAACACTGTGGGCAGCACACTTTCGGGTGTCGACGGCCTCGGCGACTGGAACGTCCCGTGGCCGGTGTGGAAGGCCGGAAACGCCGACGCCGGCCATTGAGTGCGCGGCGCCGTCCCCGCGGTGCTCGCACGCCGAGCATGCCACCACGGGCACATGAGCGGGATGACGTCGAACTTGTTGCCGCAGTGGGCAATTGGATGAACCATTCATCCGTGGCCCGGTGCGGCCACCGCAAGCCCAGGAACCGGCTCGGGCGGGCGTCGCTACCGCGACGGCGCATGCCCCCTCGCAGAACCAGAGCCGCCACGGCCACCAGCGACACCACGACTACGGCAACCCGTCGGGGCTTTCGCGCGTTCGGCATTGCCGCATCTGTGTCGCGTGCGTGCGGAGGAACATTGCGCTGTTGGGCGGGCGAACGCTCGGTGCGCGGTCTGGCAAACTTGTCGTGAGGACCCCAGGGGCGGGGCGCTGATCGAAACGGGCGGGCGGGGACGGTATGTCGGATCGGGAGAGCAGTCGGGCTCGGGCGGATGGCGGGACGTTCGGTGACGTCCTCATAGAGCGAGCCGAATCGAGAGTGGCGACCTGGCTCGAATCGGATGCGTCGAGGGTGTTCGCGATCGAACGCCGGGGGCCGAGGACGCGGCGGAATGTGCCTATCGGCACGCGAAACGAGAAATTTCTTGCCGCCGATCTGGCCGGCAGGCCGGTCGGTATTCGACCGGGCAGCGGCAGGATCGTCAGGAGAACCTATCGAATCATGGTCGAATTCGATTCCAGGACTGTGAGTTTCGGACCGAAGGACATGACGACGTGCCGATTCGTCGACGGCAGACCGCACGAGATCGAAAAACAACTCTGCTCGCTCACCGCCTACCCCGACGGCAGTGTGGGGATCGAATGGGCTCTGCCGATGCGGATCGCTGTCTTGAAGCGAACGGTGATCCCGCCGGAACCGACCGCTGAGGATGTACTCATCGCATCTGGCGTCGCCGCGGCTTTCGGAACCGGTTCGTTGTCGTTGAGCTCCATCGTGATGGGACTCGTCTCGTCGGTATTTCCTACCTGAGCGGGCGGGTATCGCTCATTCGGTGTGTGCCCGGATTCGGTCTGCTGCCTCGTCCAGTGCGGCTGTGCCGGGTTTGTGGCGGGTCAGGGTGGGCAGGACGAGGAGTCGTTCGCCGTCGGGGCGGCGGTGGGTGCGCAGGGGGGTTTGCAGGTGTGGGCGAGGGCCGACCTCCAAGAATACGGTTTGGGTTCGGGCGGCGCGCCGGGCTGCCTGCCGCAGCAGTGTGGTGGTGACGAAATGTTGTGTCCAGTAATCGATGTCGAGGTCGGGGCCGTCGACGTAGTCGCCGGTCACGGTGGAGATCATCGGGATGGTGGCCGGGCTGGTGTGCACAGAATCCATCTGCTGCCGGAACAGGGTGCAGACACCCGCCATGAGCGGTGAATGGTAGGGGTACGGAAATTCGTCGAGCATGCGGTAGTAGACGCCCTCGCGGGCCAATCGGGTACCCAGGTCTTCCAATGCGGAATTCGTCCCCGCGAGCAGGACTCCGCCCTCGGACATGACGACGGCCGTCTGGATATCGCCGTTCGAGGCGGCGGCGATCTCTTGTGCGCGGTCCTCGGAGATGGCCGCGGTCGCCGTGCCGCCGATGCCGTTGGCGGCCTTCAGCGCGAGTGCCGACGCGGCGACGAGCCGGCATGCCTCGGGCAATGCGAGAATCCCGGAGGCGGTCGCGGCGGCGTACTCGCCGAAGCTGACCCCGACGGTCACCGCGGGGGCGATACCGCGTTCGGCCAGCGCGCGGATCAGTCCGAACTGGATCGCGAAGATCGCCGGTCCGCCGACGGTCAGGTTCCGGTAGTCACCGGTCCGCGCGGATTTCAGCTGATCTTCGACCGACCAGTCCAGATGGTTGTCGAACTGTCCGGACACCTCGTGGATCGCGTCCCGGAAGGTCGCGTCCTCGTGCATGAGGGCCACCCCCATGCCTTCCCACAGGGCGCCGTACCCCGAGAAGACAAAGGTGACATCGACTCCTGTCATGGCTTGATACTCCTTCGAAATGTCATGTGATACAAGCTTTCTCGTCATCGTCGGCGGAATCGGCGGATGGTGGCGGCAGCGGTTCGCCGGATCCGGTCCGTCGCCGGACGACCGGCCACCAGTTCCGTGGCCCGAGCACCGCCGCGATCGCCGGAACGACGATGGTCCGCACGACCATCGTGTCGATGATCAGACCGAGGCCGATGGTGAAGCCGACCTGGGCGGTATTGCCGACCGCGGCCGCGGTGAGAGCCAGCATGGTGATCGCGAAAACCGCACCCGCAGTGGTGATCACGCCGCCGGTCGAGGTCACCGCCTGGATGATGGACGATCGGGGCGACCCGCGCAGACCCGTACTCGACTGCAACATCCGGTCACGCACGCGCGAGGTCAGCAGCACGTTGTAGTCGGCGGCCACCGCCACGAGGATGATGAACGCCAATGACGGCACGGCCCAGTGCAGTGGTCGATGCAGCAGGTGCTGCCAGATCGCAACGCTCAGTCCCAGTGCCGCGCCGAACGACAGGATCGCCGAGCCCACCACGTAGAGCGGCACCACGAGGCTGCGCATCAGGACCGCGATGACGATCAGGGCGAGCAGGCTCGCGAGCACGACGATGGTGGCGAAATCGCGCAGCGCCATCGCCCGCAGGTCCCGGTAGGTGGGGGTCAGGCCGGTGATCTCGACCGCCGAGTCGTGTAGATCCGTCCCGTGCACCGCCTGCCGCGCGGTGTTCAGAATCGCGCTGGTACGGGCCATCGCCCGAGTGCTGAACGGGTCGCCGGAATCGGTGACGATCATGCGTGCCATATGGCCGTCCGGCGAGATGAACAGGCCGATGGCGGTTTGCAGATCGGGGCGGGACATGGCCCACTGCGGAATGTAGAAGCCACCGGTGTTACCCGCCGCGGTGTTCCGGCGCAGCTCGCTCAGATAGTCCGACGCGGTCTTCAGGCCGGTTTGCAGCCGGGACAGTTGCGAGGTCATCAGGTTGACGCCGTCGTCGACCCGGGTGGAACCGTCCGCGAGCTGTCCGCTGCCCGCCACGAGTTGGTCCGCGCCCGCGTCGAGTTGGTGCAGGCCGGTGTCCAGGCGGCGCTGGCCGTCCAGCAGTGCGCCGGCCCCGTCGCCGGCTCGGGTCAGCCCGTCGTCCAGTTGTGCCAGGCCGTCGGCCAGCCGACGGTTGCCGTCCGCCACCTGCTGCACCCCGTTCCGCAACCGCTCGGCGTTGGTCAGCGCCTGTCCGGCCGGGGTCGAATCGAGAAAAGCCAGTAGCGATTTCGATGCCGCGCACATCGGCTGCGCATCGCAGTTCGGCGTCGCGGCCGTTTGCTGCCGGAGCGCGGCGAGATTGCTCTGCGGGGTGTTCAGGAAGGCGAGCGCCTGTCCCACACCGTCCGCCAGCTGACGTGAGCCCTTCGTCAGCTGATCCGCACCGTCGCGCAGCTGCTTCGTGCCCGAACGCGCTGCGGTCAGCCCGTTGCCGAGCTGAACGTCCCCGTTCACCAGCTGTCCCGAACCGGCGACGGCCTGTTTCATCCCCGCGCTGAGTCGCTGTGAGCCCTCGTGCAGAGCCTGTGCGCCATCGGCCAGGCGGCCGGTGCCGTCGGTCAGCTGGTGGATCTGCGGCTGTGCGGCAGCGAGCTGGACCACACCGCCGGACAATCCGTCCGCCACCACGCCCGCCTGATAGCCGAGCGAGCTCTCGGCGATCGTCGTGCCGAGCGGGCGGCTGATCGACTGCACCGATACCACCCCGGGCACCTTCGCGACAGCGGCCGACACCGATTCCAGCGCCGCGAAATCCTTGGTGTTGCGCAGGTCGTGATCGGCTGTGACAGTGATGTATTCGGGCAGCAGGATATTGCCGTGGTAGTGCTGGGCGACGATGTCGTAGCCCCGGTTGCTGTCGGTGGTGGCGCGTTGGGCCTGCCGTTCGTCATAACTCAGATGGATGGTCGGGATGACCGCGGCGAACAGGATGAGACCGCCGAGCGAGAAGGCCAGTGCGCGACCGGGCCGTCGCACCGTGCGCACCGCGATCCAGCGCCAATACCGTGATCTCCCGGACTGTTCGCGCGGTTCGAGCATGCCCATCCGGATCGCCAGAACGATCATCGCGGGGGTCAGCGTGAGCGCGGCCAGCAGGGTCACGAAGACGCCGATCGCGCACGGCAGACCCACGGTGCGGAACAGGCCGATCCGGGTCACCGACATGCCCGCGCAGGTGAGCGTCACGACCAGGCCCGATGCCATGATCACCGAGGCGATCCGCGGGAAACTGGACGTCATCGCGTCGGTCGGAGACGCGCCGGTCCGGCGGGACTCGTGGTAGCGGCTGATCAGGAAGATCGCGTAATCGGTTCCCGCGCCGAGCACGATCGCCGACAGCAGCGATACGGAGAAGATCGACAGCGGCATCCCGCGCATGCCGAGGAAGGCAACCGTCCCGTTCGAAACCCCAAGGGCCAGACCGATCGTGGCCAGCGGTATCGCGACCGCCGCCACGGATCGATAGACGGCGAACAGCACCAGCATGATGCACAGGACGGTCAACGCGGTGACATACGGGAGCGAGGACTCGATACCCGAGAACTCGTCCGAGATCGTGGCGGCGGGGCCGGTGGTGAGGACCGTCAGACCCGGTGGGCGGGCGAGGCCGTGGATGGTCGCGCGGATGGAGTTCACCGACGCGATGGACGCGGATGTGCCGGAGTCGCCTACCAATCGAACGAGTGCGTAGGTCGTGGTCTTGTCCGCGCTGAGCGCCGCCGGCGCGGTCGTCGGGTCGCCCCACAGATCCTGGAGCGACTGGACGTGGGCCGTGTCGTGCCGCAGGGCGCCGACGAGTTTCCGGTAATAAGCGCGGTCGGTATCGTCGAGGCCCCCTGCGTGATTCAATACCACATACGCGGAACCGGACGAAGTGGACTCGTGGAACGTGATTCCCATGTTCTGCAGCGCGCGCACCGCAGGTGCATCCCTGGGGATGAAATCCGCCGAATGGTTCGAGGCCACCGAGCTGATTTGCGGGACAGTGATATTCAGCACGCCCGCGACGGCGATCCAGATTCCGATCACGAACAGCGGATGCTTGCGAGCTACCCGCCCGAAACCCTCGATCAGGTCGAATGGGAGTTTCATGCGGTTCCCACCAGTGGGATTATCGATGGCCCGGAAGCGTCGGTGACCGGGGTATGATCGCTTGTTGCGGATGCTGTCAGCAGCACGTATGTCCAAGTGCGACAGCGATCTTGGCACAGCATGGTCCTCACCATACGTGAGGGCGTTCGTGTTTGTCGCCGCCTGAACGAATTCTCTGGAATACCTGGACAACACAGGGCAATCCATCCCATAATTCTGCCGTCATCAGATTCGAGACACTCTAAGTGGGGGCCATGGTTGCCATCGCCATAATCGGAATCGGCTGCCGGTATCCCGGGGGCATCGTGGATTCGTCCAGTTTCTGGGATTTCCTGGTACGCAAGGGAGATGCGGTTGCCGAGATCCCGGACTCGCGATGGGATGTCGACCGTTACTACGACCCGGACCCGGAGGCTCCGGGCCGGATGTACACCAGGCACGCATCTTTCGTCGACGAGCCTTTCGCCCGATTCGACTCGGACTTCTTCGGAATCTCCCGGCGCGAGGCCGCGACCCTCGATCCGCAGCAGCGACGCCTGCTGCAGGTGTCCTGGGAGGCGCTCGACGACGCGGGTGTCGCCGGACATGTCAGCGGCTCCACGGTGGGCACGTTCATCGGCGGCTTCACCAACGACAACGCGGTGGGCAAGGCCGGCTCCCACGCACTGGACCGGATCGACAACTTCGCCGCGACCAGCTCGTCACAGACGTTGCTGGCCAACCGGATCGCGTACACCTTCGATCTGCACGGGCCCAGCCTGACCGTGGACACCGCGTGCTCCTCCTCGCTCGTGGCGACCCATCTCGGCGTCCGCGCGATCGCCGACGGGGAGTGCGATATCGCGCTCGTCGGCGGTTCCAACGTGATCTTCCAGCCCGAGACGTTCATCACGATGTGCAAGGGCCGATTCCTGTCCGTGGACGGCCGCTGCAAGTCCTTCGACGCCTCCGCCGACGGCTACGGCCGCGGTGAGGGCGTCGGCGTCGTCGTGCTCAAGAACCTGGAACAGGCTGTGCGCGACCGGGATCGGGTCTACGCGGTGATCCGCGGCAGCGGGGTGAACCAGGACGGCCGCACGCTGGCGCTGCCGGTCCCCAATCCGGATTCGCAGTTCGCGTTGGCCCGGAGGGTCGTCGAACAAGCCGGAATCGACCCCGCCCGAGTCGGTTACGTCGAGGCGCACGGCACCGGCACCGGTGTGGGCGATCCGCTCGAGGCTTCCGCGCTCGGCCGCGCCTACGGGATGGCCGAGGGCCGCACCCGTCCGCTGCGGATGGGTTCGGTGAAGAACAATTTCGGCCACACCGAGGCGGCGGCCGGGGTGGCCGGTCTGATCAAGGCGGCACTCACGGTGCGGGAGGGACGCGTCGCACCGCAGGCGTATCTGGAGAATCCCAACCCCGAGATCGCCTTCGACGATCTGGGTCTGACCGTACCGCTCGAGGTCGAGGATCTCGACGGAATTCACGCCGGTGTCAACAGTTTCGGATACGGCGGCACCAACGCGCACGTCCTGGTCGAGCGCGCTCCCGAACCGGTGCACGGTGACGAGGCCCGCGATACGGTCCGGGTGTTCCCGGTCTCCGCCCGCAGCGAGGAATCGCTGCGACGGCTCGCGCGCGGGTACGGCGATCTGCTCAGGTCGCCGTCCGGCACCGCCGAGCCGGTGTCTCCGACCGTCGATGCGGCCAGTGGCGGTGGCGCGATCGACGTGCCACGGGTCAAGGCCGCGGTGGTGCAGCGCCGCGCCCATCACCACCTCCGCCGGGGATTCGTCTATCGCGATACCGAAGACCTTGTGGCGCAGCTGGATTCGTTCGCCTCCGGGGAGGGCAAGATCGGCGACCGGGTCCTGGTGGAGGGCCTGCGCACCCCGGTGTTCGTGTTCAGCGGCATGGGGCCGCAGTGGTGGGCGATGGGCCGTGCCCTGCTGCTTGCGCCGGGCCGGTTCCGCGATACCGCCCAGGAGATCGATGCCGAGTTCCGGAAGATCGCCGGCTGGTCGATCCTGGACGAGGTGCTCGCCGACGAGGACGACTCCCGCATCGCGCGCACCGATATCGCGCAGCCAGGCAACTTCCTGATCCAGGTCGCACTCGTGGAGCACTTGGCGCAGTGGGGAATTCGCCCTGCCGCGATCGTCGGGCACAGCGTCGGCGAGGTTTCCGCGGCGTACGTCAGCGGTGCTCTTTCGCTGACCGACGCGCTCACCGTCGCCTATCACCGCTCCCGGTTGCAGGCGCAGACCGCGGGCAGCGGCGGCATGCTCGCGGTGGGACTGGGCCCGGACGAGGCGCGTGCGCGCTTCGAGCGATTCGGCGACGCGGTGTCCATCGCCGCGGTCAACGGCGCGACCGCGGTGACGCTGGCGGGCCTCGAGGGCCCGCTCGAGGAGTTGCGCGAGGAGCTGACCGGCGAAGGTATGTTCGCGCGGCGGCTGCGGGTGGAGGTGCCGTACCACAGCCATCTCATGGATCCGATCCTCGACGAGTTGCGGCAGTCGCTGGCGGGACTGACTCCGCGCGAGCCCTCCGTGCCGGTCTACTCGACGGTCACCGGAAGTCTGTTCGACGCAAGGGAATTCGCCGATCCGGGCTACTGGTGCCGCAACGTTCGCGAGACCGTCCGCTTCGCCGATGCGATCGACTCGCTGATCGACGAGCGGTTCCGGGTCTTCCTGGAGGTCGGGCCGCATCCGGTGCTGGTCGGCAATATCCGTGAGGCGTTCGTGCGGCACAGCGTGAGCGGCGCCGGCATCGGCACCCTGCACCGCGACGAGGACGCCGAGTCCGCGGCGCTGACCGCCCTCGCGGAGCTGTACCGGGTCGGCGCGGTCGATGCTCCGGGCGATGCCGAGATCTACCGGAACACGAAGATCGCGCATCTGGACCTGCCGCCGTATCCGTGGCTGGATCTCGAAGTGTGGGAGGAGAACATCCGCACACTTCGCGCCCGGCACGGCGACCCGAACCGGTACGCGCTGCTCGGCGACCGCACCGATTCCCTGGAATCGGAATGGGAGCTCACCCTGGCTCCGGCCAACCTGCCGTGGCTGCGCGATCACAATGTGGGCGGTGCGGTGGTGCTGCCGGGTGCGGGATTCATCGACGCGGCCCTGGCCGCGGCGCGCCAGCGCACCAGCCGTGACCAGTGCGGTGTGGACGCCCTCGCGTTCATCGCGCCGCTGATCGTCTCCGAGCACGACGTTCCGGTGATGCGCGTCGCCGTCGAGAACGCCGCCAAACGCCTGTCGATCAAGTCGCGGTCGGGCCACGGGGACCTGTGGACCCAGCACGCCTGGGGCCGGCTCGTCGAGATGGAGTCCGGCGCCCATCGGCTCGACGTACCGGCAGAGAAGTCCGGCGACATCGCCTTCGACCACGACGAGATCTACGCGGCGATGGACGCTCTCGGACTCGCCTACGGACCCGCGTTCCGGCGGATCCGGCGGGCCAGGGTCCAGGGCACGACCTGTGTGGCCGAGCTGGACACTCGCGAGCTCGTGGAAGGCGGTCTCGTGCCCGACGCGCCGCATGTCGTGCACCCGGCGCTGACCGACGCGGCGTTCCAGTGCGCCGCGGTGCTGCTCGCCGCGAGCGGTACCGGTGGGAACACCCGGGCCGTCGCGCACGTTCCCGCCGCCGTGGACCGGGTGCGGCTGTTCGGCCCGATACCGGACGAGCTCCTCGCGGTCGTCTCCGTGGTGTCGACCGAGCCGTTGCGCGTGGACGCGTTCCTGACCGATCGCAATGGCGAGGTGGCCCTCGCGCTCTACGGCGCGGAGTTCGCGCCGATCGGTGTCGCGCCCGACCCGCTGGACGATCTCGAGCGCCTGTTCTACGAGCGGCGCTGGGAGGACCTCGATCCGCTCGCCCCGAACGATCAGGGCCGGGCGATCAATGTCGCGGTCACGATCGGCTCACCCGCCGAAACCGTTCTCTCGGGTGTGACGCAGGGGCCGATCGAACCACTCCGGCTCGCCTGGGACGCCGATCCCGACGACGCGGAGGCGGTGGGCGCGGCGACCAAACAGCTCACCGAGGCGCTGGCCCGCGACGGCTATCTGCGGATCGGCCTGGCCGCCGGGCCCGGATACGACGCCGCCGGGCTCGCCTACCGCGTGGTGGCGTTCGCGCGCGTCGTCACCGCCGCCTCCGCCGACCGGCTCGACAGCGACCCGGCCGACTTCGACGTGCGAGTGGTCATCGTGACCAGGAACGGCATGGTCGGGCCGGGCGATACCGAACTCGATCCGGCGCACGCCGCCCTGGTCGGATTGCGCCGCACCCTCGCCAACGAGCAGAACCCGATCAGCTGGGCGTCGATCGACACCGACGGTTCGGTGAATACGGATTCCCTTGTCGCGGAGCTGATTCGGGGGACGACCGCCGAATCGGACGAGATCCGGCTGCGCGGCGGGAGCCGATCGGCCGAACGTGTGCTGCGGTCGGCCGCGGAATTCGTCGAGAAGTGGGACGTGCCGAGCGCGTTGGCGAGCACCGAGGAACCCTACGAGGTGGTGCTGCCGCGCACGCGGCTGCTGAAGGACCTCACCCTGCGCGCCTGCGACCGGGTGCCGCCCGGCCCGCGCGAGGTGGAGATCCGGGTCGAGACGATCGGCCTGAACTACAAGGACCCCCTCAAGGTGCTCGGCATCCTCACCGAACGACAGCTGTCCGGAACCTATTTCGGCACCGTCCCGGGTATGGAGGGCTACGGAATCGTCACTCGGGTCGGGTCCGAGGTCACCGATATCGAGCCCGGCGACGCGATGGCGGTGGCGACCCGCGGCCTGCTGCGTCGATACACCCTCGTCGACGTCGATGGCGGCGGCGCGTGGGTGCGGGCTCCGCGGGCGATTCTGGGCGACCATCAGGAACTGGATCCGCTGGCGATCGGGTCGGGGCTGCCGTACATCACCGCGTACTACTCACTGCGCACGCTCGCGGATCTCGGGCCCGGCGATAGCGTGCTGATCCACGGTGCGGCCGGTGGCATGGGTATGGCGGCCGTGCAGGTGGCCGCCAGCCTCGGCGCCACGGTGTTCGCGACGGCCGGTTCCGCGGAACGCCGTGCGGCAGTGGCGGATCTCGGCGCGACCCATGTTTTGGATTCGCGCTCATCGAGTTTCGTCGACGAGGTGCTGCGACTCACCGACGGCCGCGGGGTGGACGTCGTCTACAACTCCATGCCGGGCGAGGTGATCAGTCAGGACTTCACGGTCGCCGCGGAATTCGGCCGGATCATCGAGATCGGTAAGGCGGACGTCTATTTCGGCGGCGCCGTCGACCTGCGGCCGTTCAACCGGAACCTGAGCTTCTACTCGATCGATATGGACCGGTTGCTCGCGCAGCGGCCCGAGCGTTTCCGGCAACTCATGCAGGAATGCGTCCTCGCGTTGGCCAAGGGTGAGGTCAAACCGCTTCCCTACGTGCGGTTTCCGATCACCGAGCTGTCCACCGCTTTCGAGACGGTGCTGCGCGCGTCGCAGGTGGGACGCGTCGTGGTGGATCTGCGCACCGATATTCCCGAGGTGCTGCCGCAGCGTCCCCCGGCAATGCCGGTCCGGGCGGACGCGACCTACCTGATCACCGGTGGTTTCGGCGCGTTCGGTCTGGCGACCGCGCGTGCGCTGGTGCAGCGAGGTGCGACCCGGCTCGTCCTCGTCGGCCGGCGGGGGGTGACCTCCGACGACATCCGCCGACAGCTCGATGTGCTGGCCGCGCGGGGCGTCGATGTGCTGTGCGAATCCGCCGATGTGAGCGATGCGGCGTCGGTGGGGCGTGTCCTGGACGCGACCGCCGATCCCGAACGGCCGTTGCGCGGCGTATTCCACACCGCCGGGGTGGTCGCCGACGAGCCGGTTGCCGATATCAGCGCCGAGACCCTCGGTTCGGTATTCGCACCCAAACTCGGCGGGACGCTGGCGCTCGATGCCGCGACCCGTGAGCGAGGGATCGAGCTGGACGCGTTCGTGCTGTACTCCTCGATCAGCGCGATCACCGGGACCATTCCGCAGTCGTCCTACGTGGCGGCCAACGCGACGCTCGATGCGTTCGCCGCGGCTCGCCGCGCCGAGGGACTGGCCGGTATGTCGGTGAACTGGGGCGCGATGGCCGGCGGCGGTATGGCGGAGACATCCCTCGCGGTCACCAAATATCTCGAGATGCTCGGCTTCAATCCCCTCGATCTGGACCGGGGTGCGGGCCTGCTGTTCGACGCCGCCAGGTTCGGTCGGTCGAATTTGATGCTCGCCGATGTCGACTGGGCGACGTGGCGCAGCGGTCATCGGGTGGCCGCTGCCAGCGGCCGGTTCGAGGAGGTCGTCGACGAGGTGCCGGAGTCGCAGCAGGCCGCGGCGGCTCGTCAGATGCTGCTCAATCTGCCGCCGGAGGAGCGAGCGCCCGCGGTCATCAAGGTGATCGTCGAACAGCTGTCCGAGGTGCTCGGCGTCGAGCCGGAGAGTATCGACACGCGCGGGCCGATCGCCGATCTGGGCATCGATTCGGTGATGGGCGTCGAATTCGGAGCCCGGGTGCAGAAGCAGCTCGACGTGCAGATGAGCGTCTTCCAGTTCACCGGGGACCTGACCATCGAATCGATCGCCGCTCGCGTGGTCCGGCTACTGGAGCAGGAACAGGAGAAATCGTGAGTACGAGCGCGAAGCGTTCGGGCCCCACGGCGCTGGAGAAGTGGTGGTTCCCGACGGCGGATTATCGCGGGAGGCGGCCCTCGGTGTGGTTGTTCGGCGGCGCGGGCGTCGAGCAGGCGTGGACGGCGAATCCGCTCATACCGTTCATCGGGGACTACGACTTCGCGGTGTGGCGGATGCCGGGCCGGAGCGTGCGCAAGGACGAGCCCGATCCGACCAGCCTCCGCGCCGTCGGTCGGGAGGTCGCCGAATCGATCGCCGAGATCGGCGCGGTCCGGCCGGTGTTGTCCGGGCTGAGTTTCGGCGGTCTGCTCGCCTTCGTCGCCACCCAGGAGTTGGAGAAGCTCGGTGTGCAGGTCGGCCGGTTCATTCCGATCGTCAGCGCGTGTCCCAACGAATGGCGGATGGGAGCGGTCTACGCGTGGCTGAACGGCGGTCCGGTTCGGTATACGAAGCGCCGGCTCGCCGCGGCGGACGCGGCCGGGAAGCTGCCGCCCGAACTCAGCGGTGCGAACAGAGAGGTGATGCAGCGGCCCTACGTCGCGGATCTCACCGCGGGTTTCCGGGAATGGTCGCATTCGGTGATCCAGACCTCGATCACCGATATCTCGGCGTCGGACGAACAGCGTCTGCACATTTCCAGCCTCACTCGGTGGCGGCCGTATACCCGTGGCGAATTCGATTCGATCACCTCCACGGGCGGCCATTTCTTCTACCGTGAGCACCCGGAGGTGGTGTCGCGCGTCTTCGATCGGGAGTCGGAGATCGCCTACAGCGGCGGTTTCTGAGAATCAAGTGATCGGGGTGTGGTCTGGTCGTGGCGGATGTAGCGATCGTGGGAGCCGCGTGCAGGTTCCCCGGTGCCGAAACTCTGGATGAGTACTGGGATCTGCTGAACAACTCGGTCGAGGTCGCCACGACGACGGATCTGCTCCGGCCGTCGGGTGATCCGGGATCGTCGGCACGCGGACTGTCGGGCAGATTTCTTCGGAATGTCGAGGAATTCGATGCCGATTTCTTCGGTATTCCGCCGCGGGAAGCCGCGGCCATGGATCCGCGGCAGCGCGTCGCTCTGGAGCTTTCCTGGAATCTCGTCGAAAGTTCCGGCGTCGATCCCGAAACTCTCGCCGGTGAACAGGTCGGAGTATTCATCGGTGCGATGGGTGACGATTATTCCGGTGTGCTGCGGCAGAGCGGTTCCGCGGTATTCGATCGTTATTCGCACACCGGTACGAGCCGCGGGATGATCGCCAATCGCATTTCGTATTTCATGCGGCTGCGCGGTCCCAGCCTGACGGTGGATTGTGGTCAGTCCTCATCGCTGACGGCCGTGCATCTGGCGTGCCGGAGTCTCGCGTCGGGTGATTCCGTGCTGGCCATCGCCGGTGGTGTGCACCTCAATCTCGATTCCGCGGCCGAGCAGATCGAGGCGCATTTCGGCGGTCTTTCCGAACAGGGACGATGCTTCACGTTCGATTCCCGGGCGGACGGATACGTCCGGGGCGAAGGTGCTGGGCTGGTATTGCTGAAACGTCTGCCGGATGCTCTCGCGGACGGCGATGAGATCCTGGCTGTCATTCGCGGTAGCGCCGCCGGACACGGTGGAGAGGGCCGGGGCGGCATTGCGGTCCCCACCGTCGCGGGAGAGGTCGATGTCCTGCGGCGAGCGTATGAGGATGCGCGAATCGATCCGCACTCGGCTCATTACGTCGAATTGCACGGGACCGGAACGAGAGTCGGCGATCCCGTGGAAGCGGCGGCGCTGGGTGCGGTATTCGGTCCGCGATCGGCGGACGCCCCGTTGTTGGTCGGTTCGGTCAAGACGAATATCGGTCACCTGCTCGGTGCCGCCGGTATCGCCGGTCTCGTGAAAACCGTTCTGGCTGTTCGACATCGGAAGATCCCGGCGAGTCTGAACTACCGTGAAGCGCCGACCGGTATGGACCTGGGTTCTCACGGCATTCGGGTCTGCGATATTCCGAGTGTCTGGGCCGAGGGGGTTCCGCGGATTGCCGGTGTGAGTTCGTTCGGAATGGGTGGGGCGAATTGTCATGTGGTGGTTTCGTCTCTCGACGAGTGTGGGACAGCGGATTCGGTATCCGGGCGGGCCGGGGCAGATGGTGTTTCCGCGGGTGTGAGGTCGTCGGTGGTGCCGTGGGTGTTGTCGGGGAAGTCTGCTGAGGCGTTGGCCGGGCAGGCGGCTGGTCTGTTGGAGTATGTGCGGGAGCGTCCGGGGCTGGATGCTTCGGATGTCGGGTTTTCGCTGGCGGGGCGGTCGTTGTTCGAGCATCGGGCGGTGGTTGTCGGTGGTGATCGTGACGAGTTGATTCGCGGGCTGGGCGGGTTCGTCGACGGTGAGCCGGGGCGAAATGTGGTGTACGGACGGGCCGGTGCCGGGGGAGGGACGGTATTCGTTTTTCCTGGTCAGGGTTCGCAGTGGCTGGGGATGGGGGTGGAGTTGCTGGAGAGTTCGCCGGTGTTCGCCGAGCAGTTGAATGCTTGTGCCGCTGCGCTTTCGGAGTTCGTGGACTGGTCTTTGATCGATGTGTTGCGTGGTGCGAACGGTGCGCCGGGGCTGGATCGTGTGGATGTGGTGCAGCCGGTGTTGTTTGCGGTGATGGTGTCGTTGGCTCATCTGTGGCGGTCGGTGGGGGTGTGTCCGGATGCGGTGATCGGGCATTCGCAGGGGGAGATCGCGGCGGCGTTTGTGGCGGGTGCGTTGTCGTTGCGTGATGCGGCTCGTGTGGTGGCGTTGCGGAGTCGGTTGTTGGTGGGGTTGTCGGGTTCGGGTGGGATGGTGTCGTTGGCGTGTGACGTCGATCGGGCGCGCGATGTGGTGGCGGGTTGGGGTGATGCGTTGAGTATTGCCGCGGTCAACGGCCGTTCGGCCGTGGTGGTGTCGGGTGCGTCGATCGCGTTGGAGGAGTTGCTCGCTCACTGCGAGAGTCACGACATTCGTGCGCGCCGTATCGATGTGGATTATGCGTCGCATTCGGCTCGGGTCGAGGCCGTTCGAGACGAGTTGGTCACGGCGTTGTCAGCGGTCGAGCCACGTACCCCGGAGATTGCGTTCTTCTCCACGGTGACTGGAAACCTCTGTGACACTGCGGTTCTGGACGGCGAGTACTGGTATCGGAATCTTCGGCAGACGGTGGAGTTCGAGCCCGCGGTGCGTGCGGCTTGTGCGCGAGGGTATCGGGTGTTCGTCGAATCGAGCCCGCATCCGGTGCTGGTCGCCGGCATCGAGGACACGGCCCGTGATTGTGTCGAAGGTGTTGGCGCTGTCGTCGTTCCGTCGCTCGGGCGTGGCGAGGGCGGGCTCGATCGGTTTCTGAACTCGGTCGCGCAGGCGCACGTCCGTGGTGTGCGCTCGAATTGGCGCGCGGTCTTCGCCGGCACCGATGCTCATCGTATTCAGTTGCCGACGTACGCATTTCAGCGGCGGTCGTACTGGTTGCCGCGGTCCCCCTCCGATGACGTGGCTGGGCTCGATGACGCCGGAGCCGGGTCGTCGGTGTCCGCTGCGGGGGCACGCGGTGCGGATGTCGTGCAACCGGTGTCGGCCGTGGCGCAGCGGTTGCACGAGCTGACGGAGGACGAACAGTACGCCGTGCTGTCGCGGCTGGTCCGATCCCAGGTGGCCGTGGTGCTGGGCCACGACGGCCCCGGCGATATCGACCCGGACACGGTCTTCCGGGATATGGGATTCGATTCGCTCTCGGCGGTCGAACTGCGTCATCGGCTCGAGGCGGCTACCGGGGCGGCCCTGTCGTCCACGCTCGTTTTCGATTATCCGACCTCAGCGATGCTGGCTGCCCACGTGCGGCAGGAAATCGTGGGAGTGCGGGACCGGGGGCGAGAAGAGCGCCCGAGGCGCGCGGCGCCGGGCGATCCGATTGCGATCGTAGGGATGGGATGCCGGTTTCCCGGCGGTGTCGCATCGCCGGATGAGCTGTGGGATTTGGTCTTTCGCGGCGAGGACGTGATATCCGCATTTCCGGGCGACCGGGGTTGGGATCTGGCGGGGCTGTTCGATCCGGACCCGGATGCGGTGGGTAAGTCGTACACGCGGGCCGGCGGATTCCTCGATGACGCCGCCGGATTCGACGCGGCGTTCTTCGGTATCGGCCCCCGTGAGGCGACGGTGATGGATCCGCAGCAGCGGTTGCTGCTGGAGGTGTCGTGGGAGGCGTTGGAGCACGCGGGAATTGATCCGCACCGGCTGCGCGGAACTTCGACCGGCGTTTTCACCGGTCTGATCGCGCAGGGCTACGGCGCTCAGGCGACGGCAGCCGAATCCGAGGACTACTCCGGCACCGGGCAGACCTCGAGTGTGGCGTCGGGTCGGGTGGCGTATGTGTTGGGTTTGGAAGGGCCTGCGGTGTCGGTGGATACGGCGTGTTCGTCGTCGTTGGTGGCGTTGCATTCGGCGGTGCAGTCGTTGCGGCTGGGCGAATGTGACCTGGCGCTGGCCGGTGGCGTCACGGTCATGGCCACCCCTCGGATCTACTCCGAATTCAGTCGGCAGCGGGGGTTGTCGGTGGATGGGCGGTGCAAGGCGTTCGCCGCCGCCGCGGACGGGACCGGATTCGCCGAGGGCGTGGGCGTTCTCGTTGTCGAGCGGGTGTCCGATGCGCGGCGGCTCGGTCACGAAATCCTCGCGGTAGTCAGAGGTTCGGCGATCAACCAAGACGGTGCGTCGAATGGTTTGACTGCGCCGAATGGTCCGTCGCAGCAGCGGGTGATTCGGGCTGCGTTGATGAATGCGGGTTTGTCGGCTTCGGATGTGGACGCGGTTGAAGCGCACGGTACGGGCACCCGACTGGGCGATCCCATCGAGGCACAAGCATTGTTGGCGACCTACGGGCGTGACCGCGCCGAAGGGCGAACGGTGTGGCTCGGGTCGGTGAAGTCGAATATCGGTCATACGCAGGCCGCTGCGGGCATGGCGGGTGTGATCAAGATGGTGCAGGCGCTGCGACACGGACTGCTGCCGCGCACACTGCACGTGGATGAGCCCAGCCCGCATGTAGATTGGTCCTCGGGCGCGGTCTCGTTGCTGACCGAACCCCACGAATGGCCGGAGACCGGTGCACCGCGCCGTGCGGGTGTGTCGTCGTTCGGCATCAGCGGAACGAACGCACATGTGATCCTGGAACAAGCGCTGCCCGAACCAGCATTCCATCGCCCGGGCAGTCCCACAGCCGATACCGACGCACTCGATGGCGTCGCGTCGGCTGGAGATGCGGCCGAAAGCGCTGCGCCCGTTGAAGACGACCGCGATGGTGCCGTATCCGGCGGTAATGCAACTGATGCTGTCGCATTCGTCGGCGGGGTAGCTGAAGAGGTGGCGCCCGTGGGGGAGGGCTCGCCCAGTGGTATCGGGGTCGTTGGGGATATGCCCGATGGTGCCGGACCGGTTGGGGGCGCGGCTGATGGTGCTGTGCCTGGTGCGGGTTTGCCCGTGGTGCCGTGGGTGTTGTCGGGGAAGTCTGCTGAGGCGTTGGCCGGGCAGGCGGCGCGGCTGTTGGAGTATGTGCGGGAGCGTCCGCAGTTGGGCCCGGCCGATGTGGGTTTTTCGTTGGCCGGCCGGTCGGTGTTCGAGCATCGGGCGGTGGTCATCGGTAGTCATCGTGATGAGTTGATTCGCGGGCTGAGCGGTTTCGTCGAGGGGGAACCCGGTCGAAATGTGGTGCACGGGCGCCTTGGAACGACCGGGAAGACGGTATTCGTTTTTCCCGGTCAGGGTTCGCAGTGGCTGGGGATGGGGGTGGAGCTGCTGGAGAGTTCGCCGGTGTTCGCCGAGCAGTTGAATGCTTGTGCCGCTGCGCTTTCGGAGTTCGTGGACTGGTCTTTGATCGATGTGTTGCGTGGTGCGAACGGTGCGCCGGGGCTGGATCGTGTGGATGTGGTGCAGCCGGTGTTGTTTGCGGTGATGGTGTCGTTGGCTCATCTGTGGCGGTCGGTGGGGGTGTGTCCGGATGCGGTGATCGGGCATTCGCAGGGGGAGATCGCGGCGGCGTTTGTGGCGGGTGCGTTGTCGTTGCGTGATGCGACTCGCGTGGTGGCGTTGCGAAGCAAGTTGCTGGTGGAGCTGTCGGGTTCGGGTGGGATGGTGTCGTTGGCGTGTGACGTCGATCGGGCGCGCGATGTGGTGGCGGGTTGGGGTGATGCGTTGAGTATTGCCGCGGTCAACGGCCGTTCGGCCGTGGTGGTGTCCGGTGTCCGGAATGCGTTGGAAGAGTTGCTGTTCCACTGCGAAAGCCACGACATCCGGGCGCGCCGTATCGATGTCGACTACGCATCGCACTCGGCTCGGGTCGAGGCGATTCGCGATGGTCTCGCCGAGGCGTTGTCGGGTATCGAGCCACGCACCTCGGAGATTGCGTTCTTCTCTACGGTGACTGGAAACCTCTGTGACACTGCGGTTCTGGACGGCGAGTACTGGTACCGGAATCTTCGGCAGACGGTGGAGTTCGAGCCCGCGGTGCGTGCGGCTTGCGACCAGGGGTATCGCATCTTCGTCGAATCGAGTCCGCATCCGGTGCTGGTCGCCGGAATCGAGGACACGGCGGCCGGGTTCGTCGAAAGTGTTGAAGCGGTTGCGATTCCGTCACTCGGGCGGGGCGACGGTGGACTCGACCGGTTCCTCCTGTCTGTCGCGCAGGCAAATGTCCGCGGTGTGGGCGTGGCATGGCGGGGACTGTTCCCCGGGACGACCGCTCGTCGTATTCCTCTGCCGACATACGCATTTCAACGACAGCGATTCTGGCTGTCGAGTACGGCGACGGCTGGCGAGGTGAGTCGGTTCGGTGTGGTTGAGACCGGGCACGCGCTGTTGGGCGCGGCGGTGGAACAGCCCGATACCGGCGGAGTCGTGCTGACCGGGCGGCTGTCACTGGCGGCGCAACCGTGGCTCGCCGATCACGCGGTATCGGGTGTGGTGGTCTTTCCGGGCGCCGGATTCGTGGAACTGGTCGTTCGAGCCGGTGACGAGGTCGGCTGCGGTGTGATCGAGGAACTGATCCTGCGGGCGCCCCTGGCGCTACCGGCCGAGGGGTCGGTGCAGGTGCAGGTGCTCGTCGGCGGTGCGGACGGTGCCGGGCAGCGGACGGTGTCGGTGTACTCGCGCCGAGATGAGGGCTCCGGCTGGACCGTGCACGCCGAGGGAACGCTGAGCTCCGATGACGTCGGATCGACCGGACCGGATCTGTCGGTGTGGCCTCCGGCGGGCGCGGTCGCAGTCGACGTTTCCGACGCCTATGCGCGATTGCTCGAGCGGGGATACGAATACGGCCCCGCATTCCAGGGATTGCGGGCGATGTGGCGGCGAGGTGCGGAACTGTTCGCCGAGGTCGCCATACCCCCGGACGCCGGTATGGACGTCACGGGCTTCGGAGTGCATCCGATGCTGCTGGATGCGGCCCTGCACGCGGTGGTGGTCGCCGCCGGTACGGGAGAAACCGCGTTGCCGTTCGCCTGGGAGGGAGTATCGCTGCACGCTGCGCGGGCCGGTGCGGTGCGCGTGCGGGTCGACCTCGCCGACTCCGGTGCGGTGTCCCTGGAATTGCTTGATGCCGCCGGTCTTTCGGTGTTGACGGCGCGGTCGGTGACCATGCGTCCGGTGACGGCTCAGCAGTTGCGCGCAGCGGCAAGGGGGCATGTCGGGAGCGGTCCGGACCACATCCTCGAGGTCGTCTGGTCGCCCGCTGCTACGACCACCGAACCCGCCTTGCCCGTGACCGCGGTGGCCTGGGAGATATTCGAGAAGCAGATTGCCGCACCGGATGGGATTGATGCGGAGACCGGGGGTCGCGTCGCTCCGGACGCGATGCGGCCGGATCCGGCCGCAGGTGCTGATGTCACCCGAGATGCGGTGGTGTTGGAGGTGAGCGCGTCGCGGGGCGCGGTTGTGCCCGATGTCTACGACGCCGTTCACCGGGCGCTGCATGTGCTGAAAATATCCCTGGCGCAGAATGTTTCAGCGACCCTGATCGTGGTGACGCGCGGTGCGGTGGCGTTGCCGGGAGAAGCGGTGACCGATCTGGCCGGTGCGGCGGTCTGGGGATTGGTGCGGTCGGCGCAGACGGAGAATCCCGGCCGAATCGTGCTGGCCGACACCGATTCCGACGTCGACGTGGCCACGATCCTGGCGGTTGGGGAACCGCAGGTGCTCCTGCGCGACGGGATCGCGCACACTGCTCGCCTCGCCGCACCGCCTGTCGGTGAGATGTTGGCGCCGCCGGACGTTCGGTCCTGGCGGTTGGGCATCGCGGAGAAGGGCACGCTGGAAAACCTGGCCCTGGAGCCCTTTCCGCAGGGCGATGCCCCGCTCGAGGCCGGACAGGTGCGGGTGGCGGTGCAGGCGTCCGGAGTGAATTTCCGTGACGTACTGATCGCGTTGGATATGTATCCCGCGCGGGAGGCCGTGCCGGGCAGTGAGGCCGCCGGAGTGATCGTCGAGGTCGGTCCCGCGGTGAGCGGTTTCGCCGTGGGCGACCGGGTGATGGGGGTGCTCATCGGCGCCGGCCCGCGCGTGGTCGCCGATCACCGGATGGTGGCGACGATCCCCGCCGGATGGTCCTTCGCCGAGGCCGCCGGGGTGTCGGTGGCGTTCCTGACCGCTTATTACGCGTTGGCGGATCTGGCCGAGGTTCGGGCCGGCGAATCGCTGCTGGTACATGCCGCAACCGGCGGGGTGGGCATGGCGGCGGTGCAACTGGCCGCACACTGGGGGCTCGAAGTATTCGCGACGGCGAGCCCGGGTAAGTGGGATACGTTGCGGGCCCAGGGATTCGATGAGGACCACATCGCGAATTCGCGGACGCTCGAGTTCGAACAGAAGATCCTCACCGGCACCGCGGGGAACGGTGTGGATGTGGTGCTGGATTCGCTGGCCGGTGAGTTCGTCGACGCGTCGTTGCGGTTGCTGCCGCGCGGGGGACGTTTTCTGGAGATGGGGAAGACCGATATCCGCGACGCGGGGATGATCGCCGACCGGTATCAGGGCGTGCGTTATCGAGCGTTCGATCTGTTCGAGGTGGAGCCCGGCCGGATACAGCGGATGCTTGCCGATCTGGTCGAGTTGTTCGAGGCCGGAGTCCTGCGACCACTGCCGGTGACCACCTGGGATGTGCGGCGCGCCCCGGATGCCTACCGATTCCTCGGCCAGGCCCGGCACACCGGCAAGCTCGTTCTGACGATGCCCGGCGTGTTCACCGCGGGCACGGTACTGATCACCGGCGGTACCGGTATGGCCGGCGCCGCGCTGGCCCGGCATCTGGTAGCCGAGCACGGTGCGCGAAATCTACTGCTGGCCAATCGAAGTGGTGCACAGGCCGCGGGGGTGGACAATCTGGTGACGGAGCTGTCCGAATCGGGTGCGCAGGTGCGGGTGGTGGCATGCGATGTTGCCGACCGGGATGCGGTGGCGCGGTTGTTGGCCCAGATTCCCGCGGCGGCTCCGCTGTCCGCGGTGATCCACGCCGCCGGTGTGCTCGACGACGCGGTGGTCGAATCGCTGACCGCCGAGCGCGTGGACCGGGTGTTGCGTGCGAAGGTCGATGGCGCCTGGAACCTGCACGAGCTGACTCGCGATATGAATCTTCCCGCGTTCGTGCTGTTTTCGTCGGTCGCGGGCACCGTAGGCACACCTGGGCAGGGGAACTATGCCGCCGCGAACGCCTTCCTGGATGGTTTGGCAGCATATCGTCGGTCGGAGGGGTCGGCCGCCGTGTCGCTGGCGTGGGGATTGTGGGCTCAGCCCAGCGGCATGACCGGACATCTGGCGACACGGGATATGGCACGGATGAGTCGCGGCGGACTGGTCGCGATGTCGTCGCAGGACGCGGTCACGTTGTTCGACAACGCATTACGCCTCGACCGCCCCTGCCTCGTACCGGCGCGCTTCGATCTGCCGGGGATGCGTTCCCGGGCGGATGCGCCCGCGCCGTTGTTCGCGAGCCTGGTCCGCGGTCCGAGGCGGCGATCGGCCGATGACGGTGCCGCGAAGTCGACGTCGCCGTTGGCCCAGCAATTGCAGGGGCTGGCCGAGCAGGAGCAGTACACGCTGCTGCTGCGGTTGGTGCGCTCGCAGGCCGCAGTGGTGTTGGGGTACACCGGACCCGAGGATGTGGCATCCGACGCGGCGTTCCGCGAGGTGGGATTCGATTCGTTGTCCGCTGTCGAGTTGCGTAATCGCCTGAAAGCGGCGACCGGACAGATATTGTCGTCGACCCTCGTCTTCGACTATCCGACACCCGCGGCCCTCGCCCGGTACCTGCGGGACCGGTTCGATATCGGGTCGCCGCGCAAGGCCGATGCGGGCGTATCCCGGGATGCGGAAATTCAGCAGCTCATTTCGTCCATACCCATCGATACCCTCCGCCGGTCGGGAGTTCTGGATACTTTGCTCCGGCTGGCGAATTCGCCGGACGATCAGAGCGCGTCGAGTCACAAAGAAGAAGATTTCGCCGATATGAGCTTGGACGACCTTCTCACTGTCGCTCTCGGTGATCAAGACGATCGATGAATGTGGAGACCGCATGACTACGAAGCTCGACCAGGCGACCGAGGCGTTGCGCAAGGCACTTGTTCAGATCGAGCGGTTGAAGCAGCAGAACCGGACACTGGTCGAGCGTTCCAGCGAGCCGATTGCGATCGTGGGCTCCGGGTGCCGGTTTCCGGGCGGCGTCGCGTCGGCAGATGATCTGTGGGACCTGGTAGTTCGCGGCGGCGACGCCGTATCGGAGTTTCCGGTCGAC
>NZ_BDCC01000057.1 GCF_001613305.1 Nocardia vaccinii NBRC 15922 | reverse complement strand
GGCTGGAGTACTAAGCGAAAGTCACCTATTCACGAAGCCGAAAGTCCCTCGCTTCCAACCTGAAATACCACGGAGAACGCGCAATTCGTCACCAATACGCTCATGCTGCCTGGGGTGAGTTCGAGTCGGCGTGATTCTGAAGGCAGATGAAGGCGCGATGCAGATCCAATCCGGAAATCCCGGTAACGCCAGCAACTCTCGGGCCTATCTCTCCGGATGCCAACACGAACTACGTCGAAAGAACCACCGAGATGACCACTCCGCCCCCGCCGTACCAGCAACCCTACGGATCGCAGCCGTACGGATCGCAGCCCTACCCGATGCCCCAGTACTCTGGGCCGCCACCGCGCAAGCGAGTGGTCTGGCCGTGGATTCTGATCGGCGGAATGGTACTGATGTGCGGGGGATGTTTCGGACTCGTCGGGATTGCCGGTAACTCGTCGAACTCGGCGACTCGGACCACGACGAGGACGACCGCCGCGGCCGCGGCCGAACCGATGGCGCCGACGTCATCAGCTGCCCCATCGACATCCGCTGCCCCGAGTATCACGCGGGGGCCGGCCATCGCGCAGGCCGGATCGGAAGTCCGCGACGGCAAATTCTCGTTCGTCGTCACCGGAATCGACTCTCCCGTCACGGCATTGGGCGACAACGAGTTTCTTCGGCGCAAGGCACAAGGTGAATTCGTCGTCGTTCATGTCCGAGTGAGCAACATCGGCACCAAACCACAAAGCTACTTCGGCGGCAACCAGAAGCTCATCGACGCTCGCGGCCGCCAATACACCAACGACACCATGGCCGACATCGCCATCAACGACAGCGGCGTCGTCGGCGCAGATATCAACCCGGGCAACTCGATTTCCGTTGCCATCGCATTCGACGTATCCCCGGAAACCGTCCCCGCCACCCTCGAGTTCCACGACTCGATGTTCTCCGGCGGTGCACGCGTGTCGGTGAATTAACCGACCGACCTTCGATTCGAAAACCAAGGAAATAAGCACGATGAGGATCACAAAGTTCATAGCGGGAACCGCACTGTCCGCCGCCGTTATCGGCACCACCGCTCTGGCAGCCACGCCGGCCCAGGCCGACGACATCCGCTGGACCGCAGTCGCGGTTTCGCCCAGTAACGGCCTGCTCAATGCTTCTCGGGACGCCACCGACGTCGAGCAGGCGAAGAACAGTGTCCTGGCGGCCTGCGATCAGCGGATCCCGCCGCCGGCCGGCTCCAGCGCACCGGCACACGACTGCCGATTGGCCCTGGTCTACTCCAGCGGCCAGTGCGGCGCGGTCGCGACCGGTACGCGGTACTCCGGTGCGGACGACGACATCAAGACCACGGTCTACTCCTGGTCGGTCGAAAACAATCTCGGCGACGCCGATCTCGACGCGATCATGAAGAACCCCGGACTCGGGGCGAGCGTGTGGTGGTCGGGCTGCCAGTCCTGATCACCCACCTCGAATTCCCACACCCGTTGGGAGACCGACATTTTCCCGCTCCCACGGGCATACCAACCGAACCGACCACGCCGCTCGGCTTTCGAGCGGCGGAACGGAACCAGCCATGAAAACGATCTGTCGAAGCCTGATCTCCGCTACGGCCGCCGCCTCCATCCTCACGGGGATTGCGGCAACCGCACACGCCGAGCGTCCCGAGCCCAACTCGACGGTAGAACCCGTAACCGCCGAAGCCACCGCCGCGTCGTGCACCTACTTCCCCGGCCAACCGGAGCCCTTGCGAATTCTCGAGCGCAACCAGTCGATGGGCCTGGGCCTCGCCCTCGGTCTGCTCGGCGGTGCGGCCGCGGGAGCCGGCTCCAGTGCGGTGACGCTGGGACTCGATGCGCCCGTTACGGTTCCGCTCGGGATGGCCCTCGGGGCCGGAGCCGGAGCCGCTCTCGGGTACAACGCCTATCAGGTGCCGCCGGGCTGCATTCCGGGACAGTAACCACCATCGCGCGGGCGGTTTGCCTGGAGGAAGTTGCCGGGCGAGCCGCCCCTTTCCGACCCGACTTCTCGATAAAGTGAGTCACTCGCATGGTTGGAGAGCACGCGTTCCTCGTTGTTTCACACAGGTATTCGCACTAGTTCTGGGGGATCATCTATGCAGAACACACCATCCACCGCTGATCTTTCCGAGAAGACCACCGCGACACTGATCGACCTGGTGTCCGCAAAGATTTCGTCCGATCCATCCCTTTCGCCGACGGTAGCTGAAAAGGTACTGGCAGCCTTCGCCGATTCCGGTACGACTGGTCCCGACTCCGGCGGCGTGCTGGCGGGGATGTTTCTCCGGTCGATCACCGTGCAGGGTTTCCGCGGCATCGGCCCGAAAACGACGCTGCCCCTGCAGCCTTCGCCCGGCCTTACGCTAGTGGTCGGCCGAAACGGTTGCGGTAAGTCCAGTTTCGCCGAGGCCGCCGAGTTCGCCATCACCGGCGACAATATGCGGTGGTCCGGGCGCCAGAAGATCTGGCGCGAGGGCTGGCGGAACCTGCACGACGGTGCGACGCCGAATATCGAGGTCGAGTTGCAGACCGAGGCCGCCGAGAACCCATTGACCATCGCCGGAACCTGGGGCTCCGCAACGGATCTCGATAACGGCGTGTGGACCGCCCGCCGCAAGTCCGATGCTCCCGTACCGTTGGACCGATCCCAACTGTCCGGACCGTTGGAGTCGTTCCGGCCTTTCCTGTCCTACAGCGAACTCGGATCGCTGATCGACGGAAGTCCGACCGCCATGTACGACGCGCTGCACCGGCTCCTGGGATTGAACGACCTCACCAGCGCGTTGGAGAGACTGACGCGGCGGCGGCTCGATCTCGACAAGGCCGCCAAGGCGGTCAAGAACGAGAAGGACGAGCTCGCGCTCGCCTTGTCCACGGTGGATGACGAGCGGGCGAAAAGCGTTGCGGCACTGCTGGTATACCGCACCATCGATCTCGACGCCGTCGTGCAGTTGGCATCCGGCACGAAGGGCGATATGCCGGGTATGGCAGCGGCTTTGACCAACGTCATCGCGCTGAGCCTGCCTACCGACACCGCCGTGGAGTCCGCGGCGAACGAACTCGACTCCGCAACCGCGCGTCGGGTCGATGCGGCGACATCCGAGGCCGAATCCGACACGGCGATCCTGCAAATTCTCGATTTGGCCTCGAGCATCGCCGAATCGGGTGATTGCCCGTGCCCTGTTTGTGGGCAGGGACAACTCGACGAGCACTGGCGAGAGCGGACCGCGCACACGATCACGAATATCCGCCGGCGCACTGCCGAACTCACCACGGCCAAGCGCGAATACGACGCGGCGGTGTCCACCGCGAGGGCGCTGATCCACACGGTTCCACAGGCCCTGTCGAACTGCCCGATCGATTCCGGCGAGGCCGTGGACGCCTGGCGCTCCTGGGCGGACCTGCGCACATCCGATCCCGCACAATTGCCGACGCAGCTGCGCGACCGTTATGCGAAGCTGCGCGAAGCCTCGGCTGATCTGCAACAACGCGCACAAGCCGAACTGTCCCGCCTGGACACGATCTGGTCACCGCTGGCCACACGCATAGCCGCATGGGTCGAAGGCGCCAAGGCGAGCGCCGACGCCGCCGACGAACTGAAAATCGTCAAAGCTGCGGAAACCTGGCTCAAGCAAGCGGCCGCCGGTCTGCGCACCGAACGTATGCAGCCGTTGGCCGATGTTTCCCAACGCGTGTGGACGATGCTCCGGCAACAGAGCAACGTCGAACTCGGCGGCGTCGTCCTGACGGGCAATGCGCAACAACGGCGCGTCAGCCTGGACGTCACCGTCGACGGCGTCCCCGGGGCCGCACTGGGCGTGATGAGCCAGGGCGAGCTGCATTCGCTGGGCTTGTCGCTGTTTCTGCCGCGCGCCACCACCGCGCAGAGCCCGTTCCGGTTCCTGATGATCGACGACCCGGTCCAGTCCATGGATCCGGCGAAAGTCGACGGACTCGCCAAGGTTCTCGCCGATGTCTCGCGAACCTGGCAGGTCATCGTGTTCACTCACGACCTGCGGCTGACGGAAGCCGTTCGCCACCTTCAGATTCCGGCGACGATCCTCGAAGTACAGCGGCGTGAGCGGTCCGTGGTGGAAGTCCGGGTATCGATCGATCCCGTCCGCCGCAGTCTCGCCGATGCCCGCGCATTGCAGCTCACCACCAACCTGCCCAACGACGAAGCCAACGAGCTGATCGCACTGTGCTGCCGCCAAGCGATCGAATCTGCCAGTACCGCAAGGGTTCACAAGATCCTGGGCGAAGAGGGCTTCAGTCAGATTGCTATCGCCGAGCAGCTCATCGCCGCTGAGCGCACCAAGGAAAAGCTGGCTCTGGCAGTGCTTTTGGATCGTACGAGGGTGGCAGACGCCCTTGCCGAACTCGATCGAGAAGTCGGCCACTGGGCGTCGGCGGCAGTAGGGCTCTGCAACCGTGGTGCGCACGGCAGCACTCGCGACGACCTCGGAAAGCTCATCAAGCACACCGAGAGGATCGCCGCATGGCTGGGTCGCTGACCACCGTCCGCTCCCGCCTCGGCACCGCAGACAGGCTCATCACCGACGCCACCACAGACCTGGACGGACTCTGGTCCCGGGCGTCGGCCTGGATGATGCGCATCGCCTTGGAGCACGCGGTTCGCGAACTGTGGCAAACAGTTTCACCGGGAATGACCTCCGTGACAGCGCGCGCACAGCTGCTGGTGCTGTCCCGGTATATCGGTGAGCCGATGGCCGGCGAGGCCAGACTGCTCTGGTCGCAACTCTCCGCGGCCACCCACCATCACGATTACGAACTGGCCCCGGCCGTGCAGCAATTGCGGAGGTGGCAGGAGAGTTCCGAGCGCATCGTGGCCGCGATAGAGGCCGCTGTCCGGGCCCGCCGATAACGCCTGTCACACTTTCGGCTCCTTCGCCGATGTGAGAACAGGAAATCCGAGGATACGGCCATGACCTGGCCCGATTCACCACAGTTCGAGGCACATGGAGGCAGGCGTGGCCCATAGCCCGCTCTGGGAGGACACCACCACGGTCGAGTCGGGACTCACCGTCCAGGTGTTGACCCAACCGGCGATAAACCTGGCGCTCGTGCACAACGGCGTACCCCTGATTGCCGGAATTCGTGTCACCAACAATTCGGGATCGTCGGTGGTCGACCTGACGGTGACCGTTCGACTGCACGGCGAAGGCGCTGAACTCGCACCGGCCTGGGAACGAACCCACGACGGGGACCTTGCCGACGGGGCAGAGGTGTTCTGGGATGATTTCGGCGCCTTCACACCATCGACGTCCTATCTGCGAGATCTGAACGAGAGTCACCCCTCGACCCTGACTGTCACGGTGTCGCGGCTCTGGGGCCGGGACATCCATCTCACCGCCCCGCTCCGAGTCCTCGCGCACAACGAGTGGTTCAACGCACCCATTTTCTACGACTCCCTCGCGGCATTCGTACAACCGAATACGAAATCGGTCCAGACGGTTCTCGACGATGCCGCCGAACTCCTGCGGTCGAATACCGGCGACTCCTCGATCAGCGGCTATCAGAACGGCCCGGAACGCACCGCTCTCATCGCCGCGGCTCTCTACGAAGCATTGCGCGCCAGGCGAATCCGCTATACAAACCCGCCCGCGTCGTTCGAGGCGAGCGGGCAGAAGATCCGCACCACCGCACAGGTCCTGCAGGAACGGTTCGGCACCTGCATCGATCTGTCCGTGACCTACGCGGCCTGTCTGGAGGCAGCCGGACTTCGTCCGCTCGTATGGCTGGTCGACGGACACGCTTTCGCGGGGTTCCTGCGTGATGAGGTGAACCTGTCCCATCCGTCCCTGACCGAGCAGAACGCCATGGTGAACCTAGTCGAGTCGGGCATCGCCGTACCTGTCGAGGCCGTGTTCTACGACGAGTCTCCGAAGGGTGACTTCACCAATGCGATCACCATGGCGCGACAGCATTTCAGCTCCCCCGAGTCCCTGGCCGGTGTGGTCGGGATCGCGGCTGCCCGAAAGAGTGGAGTGCGGCCGCTGCCGAGTGTCGATGACATCGTCGCGGTCTCCAGCTCCGAACCGGCGAAGATCAGCAACATCGTCCTGGAACTGCCGGGTGACCTGCGCACCAGGAACCGGAACGACGAGATCCTCGACACGACCGATTCCGCTCCGGCCCGCGTCCGGAAATGGAAACGGTCGCTGCTCGATCTGAGCACCCGGAACCGGCTGTTGAACCTGAAAGCCTCTGCGCAGGTTGTCGATCTGCACGTCCCCCATGACGGTCTGCCGATACTCGACGACATCATTCATGCGGGGGTTCCGATTACGCTGACCCCACACGACGATCTGTCGTCCATTCATCGCCTACAGGGTGCCCGACGCGCCGCCGAGATCGACCCGGAAGTCCTGCGCGCCCACCTATCTGATGACCATCAACTGTATGCCGCTGTGCCGCAGAGCACTTACACACGCCGATTCAAAGAGCTCGCCCGGACCGCTCGCACATTGCTGGAGGAAACCGGAAGTTCGAACCTCTACCTGACGCTCGGCGCACTCGTTCACCAGACCTCGACCGGCGCCGAGGCGCGGGCTCCGTTGTTTCTACTTCCGGTGAAGATCACCGGTGGTACGGGGCGAAAGTCGTTCCAGATCATCGCCAATACAACCGAAGTGGCGACGCCGAACTACTGCCTCGTCGAGTGGCTGCGTCTGAAGCACAACGTCTCCATCGAGGCTCTCGAGACGCCCGAACTGGATGACAGCGGCCTGGACATCGTGGCTGCGCTCCGCGGAATTCGCAGTGCCCTGGTCGAGAACAACATCGACCTGCGAATCGACGAAGTGGCAACGGTGGCCATCTGCCAGTTCGGCACATTCGGTATGTGGAAAGACCTGAGCGACAGCTGGGCGACGCTGGAGCAGAGTCCCATCGTCCGGCACCTGACCCACCATCCGGGAGAGTCGTTCCAGGACCCGCAGGCGGATGGGGAGGCCGGTCTCGAACATCTCGACGTCGACGAAAGCGCTGTGCCCGTTCCGATTCCAGCCGATGGCTCACAGCTCAGGGCGATCGCCCTCGCCGGAGCCGGACGCACATTCGTCCTGGAAGGCCCTCCCGGCACCGGAAAATCCCAGACGATCACGAACCTGATCGCACATGCCCTCGGCCTGGGCAAGACCGTATTGTTCGTCGCGGAGAAACAGGCTGCGCTGGACGTTGTCAAGCGACGCCTCGAAAAGGTCGGACTACAGAATTTCACCCTCGATCTGCACGGAAAGAGCCAGAGCCCGAACGCGATTCGTGACCAGCTCAAGGCAGCCATCGATAATTCGATCCATTACAACCAGCGCACCTGGGATGCTCGGTTGGCCGACTACCGAGCAAGACTGGGTCCGCTGGCCGACTACCCGGCGAAACTGCATGAGCGAAACGGGATCGACCATTCGCT
Source organism: Nocardia vaccinii NBRC 15922 (assembly GCF_001613305.1). Taxonomy (GTDB): domain Bacteria; phylum Actinomycetota; class Actinomycetes; order Mycobacteriales; family Mycobacteriaceae; genus Nocardia; species Nocardia vaccinii. The sequence goes on along the minus strand of NZ_BDCC01000057.1, from coordinate 56,506 downwards.
CTGGAGTGCGTTCGAAGAGATCTTGGAGACCCGCGAGGGGCCTGCGGCACCCATTCCCATCTCGTACGTCGCTCGTCCGGCCGAAAGTTGGTCGGCGGTGAAGAATTCGCTCGATCTGTTCTCGCGAGCCGCTCGCCCTCTGAAGATCGCGCCGGGCGTGCCGTGGGCAATCGCCGGATCCGTCCCCGACGAAGTGGGTAGCGAGCAACTCCGATCGGCCGTACACCGGTTCGCCGACGCACTCGACGCCACCGAGCCGAACACCCGAGTGCGAGCGCTACTGGCCGCCCTCACCGATCCGGAACAGATCGACGCGCTGATACCGCCGGCGAAACGGCAACTGGGAAGACCGGTTCCGGATGCGACGGCACTCGCCTGGATGCGTAATCCGCAATTCGGCGTCTCGCTGAAGACTTTGAAGTCGGAAATCGGGCTGCTGCAACAGAACTGCACGCCTCTCCTCGCGACGTTCACGCCGATGTATATCGAATCCGGCAACACCTCCAGCGCGATCGCCGAGGCGGAGGAATGCGACAGAGGCATGTTCGGCCGGAAGAAGAAGGTCGAACAGTTCCAGCGAAACCTGTCTCCGTTCGCACATGCGGGTGCGGACCTGGCGCCGCATACCGTCCTGCCGCTGCTGCATGCGATACCCGGTGCCCGCGAACATATTTCCCGAACACAGCTGCTCGCCGGGGAACTGCTCGGCTCGTTCGCTCCGCCGCGCTGGAACCCCCTGATCCCCGGCAGCGCCGAAGAATTGCGGCCGACCCTCGACTACATCGCCGCCACCATCCGGTTCATCGACGAGTCGCCGGACGAATGGCGGCTACTCGAGTCGATCGGCTTTCCGACGGAGGGGGAAATCGCGCTGCTCGAGGAGGTCAGCGCGGCGTGGAACCACCTTCGCTCGAGCCTGGGCACAGCGAACGATGACCTCACCAGGTGGCGTAACGGTACGCACTGGCTCACCACATGGGAGCGCACCCGCAACGAACTCCTCGAAGACACAGATCTTTTCGAGTCGCGACGCCTGCTCGAATGGTCCCGGATGTCCAGCTATCTCGCTCCGCTGCGCCGCGCAGGCCTGGACGAGTTCGTGGAATCGCTTCTTACTGCCGGGATTCCAGCCGCCGATGCGACGGCATCATTCATTCGGGGCGCCGCGCGGACGTCACTCGAAGAACGCCTCCGGTCGACCGGCCTGAAGAGCTTCCTCACGGATCTGCGCGATGGCGAGATCGATGATTTCGTCCGCGCGGCAGACGCGCTGCGGGGCGAACAGGTGACCGCACTGGCCGCCGCACTGCTCGGTCGGCGCCCGTTCCAGGCGGGTTCGCTCACCGGTGAGGTCGGGGAGCTGCGACGCTCCCTCGATCGCAGGCGCGGTGGGGCCAGCTTCCGGCAGCTGATGACCAGATACGCCGAACATATTCTCGCCGCGGCTCCTTGCGTCTTCGTCAGTCCTTCCTCACTCGCACAATTCATCCCTCCCGGCTCCGCGACATTCGACATCGTCGTTTTCGACGAAGCATCGCAGGTGACCGTGGCACAGGCGATCGGCGCGCTCGGCCGCGGTCGATCGGCCGTAATCGTCGGTGATTCCCAGCAGATGCCGCCGACATCTTTCGGTCAGGTCACCGCGTCCGATGACGATGAAGCGCAGGAGAACGGCGAATTGGCCCCGGAGGACCTCGACAGCATCCTCACCGAATGCGTCGAGTCAGGGGTTCCGCGCTTGTGGTTGTCGTGGCACTACCGCAGCCAAGACGAGACACTCATCACCTTTTCCAACCAGAAGTACTACGAAGGGCGTCTGGCCAGTTTGCCCTCCCCCGGCGGTGACACCACCGCAGGTGTCGAATGGCGGTACGTCGCAGGACATTTCAATCGCGAGGACCGCAGCAACGAGTTCCGCACGAACCGTGTCGAAGCCGAAGCAATCGTCGAGGAGATCCGAACACGCTTGGCCACACCGCATCTGGCTGGTCAGAGCATCGGTGTCGTCACCTTCAATACCCAGCAACGCACACTGGTGGAGGATCTTCTCGACGAATGCGATGATCCCCTCGTCCGGGAACTTCTGCGCTCCGATGCCGAAGAGGGCATCTTCGTCAAGAACCTGGAGAATGTGCAGGGTGATGAGCGAGACGTCATCTTGTTCACCACCGCGTTCTCGACCAGACCCGGTGAGTCGCAACTGCCGCTCAATTTCGGGCCGCTCAGCAGGTCCGGGGGCGAAAAGCGGTTCAATGTCGCGATCACGAGGGCACGTCGCAAGGTTCTCGTGTTCACCTCGTTCACGCCGTTCGACATCGATTTGTCGCGAACCAAATCCGTTGGCCTGGGACACCTACGCGGCTACCTGGAGTTGGCCTCGAACGGACCGAACGCAGGCGGACAATCGCGCGATGCGGTAGGCCTCGATCCGATTCAGAAGGACATCTGTGCCGCTCTGAGCGAGCGTGGATACGAGGTGGAGGCCAATTACGGGCAGTCCGAATTCGTGCTCGACGTCGTTGTGCGCGAACCCGGCTGCGGCCATTGGCAAGTGGCGATCATGCTCGACGGCCCGCGATGGGCGGGGCGGCCGACCGTCACCGACCGGGATCTGACGCCTCGGCTGCTCGAGACGATGATGCACTGGGGTTCGTCGTTGCGGGTATGGCTACCCGGCTGGATCGACGATCGCAATGCGGTACTCGACCGCATCGACGCCGCCATCGAAACCGCGCGTCGGCAATACGATGAGTTCCAGGCCCAGCTCGCCGCGGCGGCAGAGGCTCGTTCGGCTCTCATCGCGCAGGCGGAAACCGATGCTCCCCAGAAGCAATCGATCGAAACGATCGTCGCCGGTGTCGAGGTCGACGCGGCCGATGTCGAAGTCGATGCGGCCGCGTTCTCTCCGGCAGCTGAACCGATCGAGATCAGAATGCCGCACACAACCGAATCCGAGCACTCGGCGAGTACGCTGTCGAGCCACGTACCAAACACCGTCGACACACCGAATGCACCACTGTCCGAACGGAACTGGGATGGTTGTGGTGTCCGTTACGCGTGTGCCCGGACGACAGCGCTCGGGGAGCGAACCGATCTCGACAGAACCAACTCGCCGTCGGTGCGGCGCACTATCACCGATGCCGTGCGGGAGACCGTGGAAACGGAGGGGCCGATCGCGCTCGAACGGCTCGCACGCGTCGTCGCGAAGCGATTCGGTTTCGACCGAGTTTCCGCTGCCCGCAAGGATTTCGTCATCGAATGTGTCCCCACCGAGCTCATTCACTCCGATCCGATGGGCGCCTTCGTGTGGCCGCATCAGCTCGACCGGATGACGTGGAACGGCTACCGCACCACGCCCGACGAGGTGTCCCGCCCTCTCGGCGAGATCGCCCCGGAGGAGATAGTCAATGCTATGAAGGCGGCCTGCACCGGCTCCGAGCTCGACATCGAATCGTTGCTTCGCGCCACTATGGCGATCTTCAACCAACGCCGTCTCACGGGCCCCAGCCGGGAGCGATTGGAAGCGTGCATCGATCTCGGCCTGACAAGGGGGCGTCTCATCCGGATCGGCTCGAAGATACGTGCGGGGTCCTGATAATTGTCCGTGGCCCTGGTGACATAACCGCACACCAGCCTGGAACGACCGCACTGCGGTATCAATCGGTGGCGGGCATCCGGCGACATCGAACCGCCGATATGCCCGGGTCAGCGACGACCGGCGATGCCCGCGCACTCTTTCTCGCTGGCAAGTGGTGTGGTGCGGCGGTAACGTTTCGGCGGTCGTGTCGAGGAACGTCGGGGGAACACTGTGCAGGCGGCGGTTGTCGGTTGCCGATTCGTGTTCACTCGGCGGTTCTCAGCGGCCGACGGGGTGTGGCGGCGGCACGCGAGGGTGCCGGGCCGCGGGAATCTCGCACCCCTGGCGGACGAGAAACCGTAAGGACATCACGAATGCAACCGCAACCCCCGCCGGGATCGTCGAACAACCCGTCGGGACAGTCCGGGAACCCGCAGGACGGGAATCCTCAGCCGCAGCCCGGATATCCGCAGGGACAGTACGGATATCCACAGCAGGGGCAGCCCGCACCGGGGCAGGCAGGTTATCCACAGCAGGGACAGCCTGCTGGTTATCCACAGACAGGCCAGCCGATTCCGGGGCAGACGGGATATCCACAGGCGGCCGACCCGACCACACAGATGCCGCAGGGACAGCCCGCCCCGGGCTGGGGACAGCAGCCCGGTTATCCACACCCGTGGCAATCCACAGGTCAGACGGGCTATCCGCAGCAGGGACAGTCCGGAGCGGATCCGACCACTCATCTCCAGCAGACCCCCGGGCAGGCGAACTATCCCCAGCCCGGACAGGAATCGGGCCAACAGGGCTTCGGCCAACAGGGGCAGCCCGCGTCCGGTCAGACAACTTATCCACAGGGACAATTTGCGCCAGGGCAGGCGGGGTACGACCCGAATGCCTACCCACAGGGGCCGACGATCGCTCCCGGCGGACAGCCGCCGTCCTGGGGTGGCGGTGCGGCCGCCGGACTCGGCGCGGGTGTGGCAGGAGCGGGCCGGCGCATCAGATCCGGACTCGGCTCTCTGGTCGGACTCGGGGTCGTGGTCGGCCTGATCTACCTCGCCAGCTGGGGCTGCCACCAGATCAACAAGCCCGACGCGGAGAAGGTCCAGGTGGGCCAGTGCGTCAAGGTCGCGGGTACCACCCACGACCCGAAGGTCGACATCACCGACTGCAGCAGCATGGACGCCAACTACAAGGTGGCCGAACGCCAGGACAAGAGCACGTCGACCTGTCCCGACGGCAACTACGCGAGCGTCTGGCAGACCGGCTCCGGCGGCTACAACCTCTGCCTGCAACTGAACGTCAAGGACGGCGACTGCCTCGACAAACAGTACGACAACACCACAAAGGTCGCCTGCGACAGCCCCGAGGCGAACTACAAGGTCACCAACGTCCTGAACAACACCACCAGCGACAGCGGCTGCAGTAACTCCGCCACCAAATACCTCACCTACTCCAAACCCGAGGAAATGGTCGTCTGCCTGAGCACGGTGCACTGACCCGGTCGGCCCCGGAGAGCCCTGCGAACATGCGGATTTCCGGGGCCGATCTACGGCACTGACGAGTACAGGGGTCACCAGAGCTGCTCTGGAATCAGAACTGTCCAAACCTGCCCCGGCGCGAAGGAGATGGCTGTACCGGTGGGGTTTGTATAGGTTGTGCCTGCCTGTGGGGAGGGCCGGGACCACACGGCCGGGAACGCTCGACCGTCGCGAAGTACGAGTGCCCGGCCGCTACCAGTCGTCTGGGCCACGGGTGAGACGCTGCCCACGATGTCGCGGACCGCCGAGTCGCGCACCTGCACACTCTGCAGCACGACCGTGCTCGCCATGAGCTGTCCGGTATCGGCAGTGGTGTAGGCGGCACCGTCCATGGACACCAGCCACCGGTGGTTGCTGGGTGACCAGTCGAAACCGATCACCGCGTCCTGATACCGCGCTTCCTCATGTTGCGTGGGCCGGCCACCGGCAGGCGTAGGACCGAAGTGCAGTTGCGACGCCGGCGGCCAGCCGCCACCTACGGGCAACTGATCAGAGCGGACGAACAGGTTGTGCGGCGCGGCGCGACTGTAGTCGCGGTAGTACGCCGCGGATTGCCGATCGGCCGAGGCGTTCTGGAGCGAGGCGGAATCGACGGCGGGAACCAGCTCAGGTGCGGCACCAGAGGATGCCAACGTCGGGTTGCCGAATTGGTCCAACAGCGTCAGATCCGTTTCCCGCACGCTGCGGATAGGTCCGATCACCGGGGGTTTGTGGGTCGAGAACACGGCGGCCAACCGGCTCGAGCCACCCTCGACCGGCTCGACGTAGACCACATCGGCGGCTCCGAGCCCTACCGGTGGCCGTGCCTGCGGACTGTTGTCTATCTTCGCGACCAGCACGGGCGCCGCAACCTGGGGAGATGTGTCCGGGCCGGAGGGAGCGCGCTCGGGTCGGGCGCCGCTGATGTACGCGATTACAGCGCACATCCCTAGCGCCGTCAGGAACGCGGCAATCCACCGTCGCCGTTGCATAGGGCAACCCTCTGACGCGATTTTACGCCGCGTTCGACCACCGGCAGGAGTGGTCGAGCCGGTCGCTGGTTGAGGCTTATGCCCCCCGGCGAGCGCCCGTGGAACCACCCCGACGACGCACTTCGCATGGGCACGGGCCTTCCGCACGGGCGGTGAGGTGCTCGCCTGTAATCTCACGATCATGGTGGACACCCCCTTCGGTCGAGTCATCACGGCGATGGTGACCCCCATGCACGCCGACGGCTCGATCGACTACGACGGCCTGCAGAATCTCGCCGTATATCTCGCCGACCACGGCCATGACGGATTGCTGGTCAACGGGACCACGGGTGAGTCCGCCACCACCACCGACGAGGAGGACTACGCCTGCGTGCGGGCGGTGGTCGAGGCCGTGGGCGACCGTGTCCAGGTGATGGCCGGCTGCGGCACCAACGACACCGAGCATTCCACTCGTGCGGCGCGCGAGATGGTCGCCTGCGGGGCCGACGCTCTGCTCGTCGTCACGCCGTATTACAACAAGCCGCCGCAGGACTGCATCCTCGAACACTTCCGTCTGGTCGCCGAGGCCGGCGGCGGTGTGCCCGTCATGCTGTACGACATCCCGGGCCGGACCGGGACGGCGCTGAGTACCGATACCATTCTCCGCGCGGCCGAGATTCCCGCCGTGCGCGCCGTCAAGGATGCCAAGGGCGATTTCTTCGAAGCCAGCCGGATCATGTCGCAGACCGACCTGCTCTGGTATTCCGGCGACGACGTCGTCAACCTGCCACACCTCGCTCAAGGCGCGACCGGCGTCGTGTCGGTGGTCGGTCACGTCGCGGGCGATCGCTACGCGGAGATGATCGCCGCCGTCGACCGCGGCGACCTGTCTCGGGCACGCGAGATCCACCGGCGTCTCATCCCCGCCGTCGATGCGATCATGCACGTCTCGCAGGGCGCCATTCAGGCCAAAGCCGCGATGAAAATGCTCGGCGTCATCTCCTCCGATGCGCTGCGTATGCCATACCGGCAGGGCCCGCCGGAGCATCAGCAACGCCTGCGTGCCGGACTCGAGGAATCCGGTCTGTTGTAGACAGGCACGTGAACATCACCGTGCAGCAGCCTCGATTGCCCTGCTGCACAGCGACCACGACCCGGCCACCTACGTAGCACTGACACGGCAACACCGACTGAAAATCGTCTACACCGTGCACACGGACACTCTCGCCATTCTGACCGCACTGATCGCCGAAATGGTTGGCCACCAACATCACCGTGCCCGGTCTGCGGACAACAGGATTCAGCCTCTACTTCTTGCCCGACCAGATTCTCGTGCAATCCGGCAAGCAGTTCGCGTCCTGGCGATACTGCAACGTGGTCGCCAGGGTCGCGACGAGCCGGTTCATCGAGGCGCAGGCCGTACCGCCGGATGCCGTTCAGGTCGATCACACCTGGAGGTACGCGAACAAGAAGGGCGGGCCGGATCGCCGGTTCAAGAACAACCCGATGCTTCCGGTGATGCAGTACGCCGAACTCGAGATCACCGGTCCAGGACTCACGCTGCTGTGGCAGTTCTCGAATATCGCTGCGGCACAGGCATTCACGCAGCAGTTGGCCGCAAGGCCGACACTCACTCCCGAGGCCGCCTCGAGCAGCCAAAATCCGGCAGATGCGCATGCCGGATCCGCCATCACACCGACTACCGGATCACGTCCCGCGCCGGGTTGGTATCCCGACCCTCGTCACGTTGCCAACTGGCGATGGTGGAATGGAGAGGCATGGTCCGAGTACGCCGGTTGAGCCGGGTGTGTCGGTAGCGGGCAGCCCACAGGCGTTGCCGCGATACTCGAATTACATTGGTACCCATAGGACTCCGCCGCACACCGAGCACGCGCAGACAATCGAGTGCCTTATTTATCGTCCCCGATGGTCGGTTCGATTATCTTGGCGATATCCAAGACGCCAGTGCATGGATCAGGGAGGGCTTCCGCGTTTGTTCGTATGATTACGACCTCTCCAGCTTTTGTGGCTATGTGGACATAACATTTGAAGTATGCCGTATCGGCAAGCTCGAACCCCGCTCGCGCATCGATCGTGATTGATTTTATCGACTGCTGCGCCGACAAAGTTTTCGTCAGCGACTCTCTGTACTTATTGATTTCTTCGTTCGTGGAGGCTACGTCCAGAACGTATCGAGGATTTATGGGGCCGCGTTCATCGTCCTTGAATTCGCAACCCAGGCTAATATTCGGCGCGTGCGCGAAGCCGGAATACCTCTTCCTGGAAGCGGGGTCGTACCCGGCCTTGCGTACAACTTCATCCGAGATCATCGTGCACGGGTCGAACGTGACTTTGGGATGGATGTCCGGCCCCTGCGTGGGGGGTTGGAGACTCGGTGCGGTCAGATTGGCTGTAGGAAGTGCTGCTTGCGGAGGAGCAGACTTGTCGCATGCCGCGCATATGAATATCGCCAGAACAGCGAGCCCGCTCGCTACGCCCCTCATTTCTTCCCCGGGGGCGTTTGTCCACCGCGCGGCGCAATATCGGTCTCTGTGATGGGGCCATGATCCGACTCGCTAGGTGCGGGGAAGGCGTTCTCCGGGAGCTGTAGGTCCATGTCGTGCTGAAATCGACTGTAATCATTGCGCCAGGCGTTCAATCCGTCGCCAGTAGCTACATTGCGCCAGTCTGACGTGAGGTTGCTCCCATCCGACTGATTGAAATAACTTGCAGCTTCGGGATGTTTTTCCACGTATCCCTGAGTTTGCAGATACTCGTCTCGAATGGAGTCACTCGAGGTGGACTTCAGGATTGAGTTGAGCTCGGTGGATACCTTGTCGTCAGGCAGGGGATGAGCCGGATCCGCAGGGTTGGCTATGACATCGGACTTGATGTACGAATCCACCGTCCCGGCGATGCCATTGACAACAGGTACGGCCACCGCACTTTCGGGTCCCGCGATTGCAGCACCGGTCTGCACAACGCTGGTCACCCCATCGGCGAACACACCTTTATTCGCATATTCCTGCGACGCTTGATAGGAACGCTCGGCGGCGTGAGCGTTGATATCGGTGGTCAGCCCATTGGTGAGAGCCGCTTGCAGGTTGGACGCGTTGGCTTGTAGCGACGCCGCGTGATCGGTATTTACGCCGGACGCATACTCGAGCACGTCGTGCCACTGCATGCCGGCGCTATTAATGGTACGTGCGGCTTGTGGATCGGAGTCGAGTACCGCAAGCATGCCGCCCAGTTCGCTGGAGTCGTGGAAAGGGGATTGGATTTGGTGGCCAGCAGAGTCGACCGGCGCACTGTTGAGTATGTTCAGTCCCGGAGAATCCGTGACTCCGGCGAGATTACCCAGGTAGGGTGACAACGTATTTGCGAGAGTCTGTGTAAGTGCCGGGTTCTTGGCACCCAGCGGATTATCGGGGCTGTTCAGCAGGGATTTGTTGTTCGAATCGCCGAGTATCGATGCCAGGCCATACGCGGTCTGGCCGGCCTCGTTGTTCGCGAAGGTGCCCTTCGGGAGCGAGGCGTCGTCGCCGATCCATTTGAATACGTTCTGTGCGCCGTGCTGGTCCGGTGACCACTGGTGTTGCAGGATATCGAGTACGTGCTGGTTCCCGTAGTATCTACCGCCATTGGCACAAGTAGCGTTCATCCGATCCGCGGCCGCGCGGGCATCCGCATCCGAACTGTTGGGATTCGCGAGGATGGCATCGTGGATCGCGGCGTGGTCGCCGGAAGCATCGTTCAGGAAGGCGTTCGCTATTCCAGGGACCGGACCATCTTTGAGACCAGGGTGCGCGGTTGTGAAAGCTGCGAGTTCGGAACCCTGTTTGATGAGCCCACGATTGATATCACTGCCCTGAATCGTGGTGTCCCCTTTGGACATCAGGGTTCCGAGCGAATTGAGACTGTTGAATTCGGCGAGGTCACCGGGCTGGCTTTTCAACGCGTTCTGAATCGTGTCGGGCAGCTGGCTCATGCCACCGGTGAGGGCGCCGGTCTGGCTGTTCAGCCCAGCAGAGTGAACCTGTGTGTCGGATACCAAGCGGAAATCGTTGGCGATGGCGGCCTGTACCTGATCCTTGCCATTTCCGGGGAGCTTGCTGCCCAGGTCTGCGATGTCCTGGCCGCTCATACCGTTCATGCTCTCGGACAGCGCTTGCAAGTATTCGAATTGAGGCAGGTTGACGCCCTTGCCGTTTGACAGTGCGTCCTTCTCATCGGCTGCCAAGGTGGTCGCTGCCTTCAGCCGTGCCAGAGTCGCGGCATCGGCCGTGCCGTTGCGGATCGCTTGCAGGTCGGTCTGAGCCTGTTGCGCGGTGAACTGGTCATCGGGATTCGCGGTGTGTTTCTCAGCAGCGATGGGTGCGAGCTGGCCGATATCGGCCACAGCTTGCGAAATTTTCGGTGCCCACTTGTCCATCGCCCGCCCCAGACTGTCCGCCAGGCTCTGCAGACTGGCGGTGTCGTTGGCGGCCTGATTCACATCCGAATCGCTGGCTCCCTTCGGGGCCGTCACGGTGAAATCCTCGGCGACCGCCCACGTGGTCGGTAGGTTCGCCAGGGCTTGTTTGATCCTGTCGATCACCCACCCGGTATCGCTCTCGGCACTCGCGAGTGTCGTGCACAGGTCGTCGTAGGCGGTGGCTACGGCTCGTTGTTGATTGCGTTCGCGGTCGGCGCGGCCGGTGGCCGCGGTGTTCGCCGCGCCGGACCAATCAAGGCCGTGGATGGTGCGCTGCATCGTCTCGGCTCGTGTGTCGATGGCATCGCGGATAGTGCCCGCAGTGGTGGACACCTGCTGCAGCATGCCGGATCTCCATTTCGAGACCTGAGATTTCGTCGGCGTTCCCATGATCAGGCTCCCGTCGAGTTCAGGTCACCGAACTGGGCCAGCTTGTCCGCGAGCTCCTGGTCCTGATCCTTGAACTGCGCGGCGGTCGTGTACAGCAAGTCGGCCACTGCGGCGTGCCGCGATGCAATGACCTTCTGGGCAACGAGACTCGCGCCATCGACGTCACCCAGAGCGAGGGCGATCGGCGAACCGGACAGAGCCAGGATTCCACGTTCGGCTTCGAGGTCCGGAAAGACCTTCTTGTCCTCGATTTCATCACCGAGTTTGCCTATCTCCAGAGCTGCCTCCACCAAGGATTCCGGAGTAATTTTCATCAAAGCCCCCTCTGTGCCGATCGAGCACCGATTCGGCTCAGTATAGACACCCTCGGGTGAAAGCCGCTGTTCTCCAAGAGCTTCCGCTGTTCTAGGCTCAAAAGTGAGTGATGGTCACTGGCCGACGCATGAGGCACCATGATCCGGACAGCGCGGCATCCTCGGCTGAAAATCGGCGCTACGTCCGTCGGTTCCGCATACAGGCCAAGGCGTTCCACGCGCCGGAGCGAAACCCGCGTCGTGTCGTTATATGGCGACAACAAGGCGGATCGCCCCCGACTTCGCTAGTTTTGGCCAACAAGGTGACGACACTGGAACAGTACGTCCGAGTTGCGCGGGCGGGGCGCGGCGTGCGACTCAGCCGGTCACAGCGAATCGCGGTCTGGAAGCTGGTCGAAGCGTTCCGACGGCACAGCCGCACCGACAGCAGTCTCAGCTTCCCGGAGATCCTCGCGGTGGCTGCCGAATACCTCAGACTCGGACAGCAAGCCGGGAAACCCTTCGTCGCAGACCATGTGCTCGTAGATGAAGCCCAGGATCTGCATGCGACCCACTGGGCGCTACTGCGCGCTTCGGTGCCCGAAGGCGGTAACGATCTATTCATCGCCGAAGACTCGCATCAGCGGATCTATGGGCAAAAGGTAGTGCAGGCCGCTGATCAGGGACAGTTCCAGGCGTCCGACGCCCGACTGCTGCGATACCCGAGCAGCCCCTCGACTCCCCGCAAGAACGTCTCGCTGACGGGTTTCGGGTCGGTCAGACACCCCGCCGCCATGGCGCCGTCCCGCAGCATGACGAAGTGGCGGGCGGCGGGGTCCGGGTCGGGTTTGCCTGTGGCGGAGAAGAGTTCGGTCATTGTGGTCAGGAACCAATTGCGGTGGTCCAGGACTGCCTGGTGGACCGGGTGGGCCGGGTCGGGGAATTCCGCGGCGGCGTTGAGGAAGGCGCAGCCTCGGAAGCCTTTTCGTTGGATGTCGTCGGCTATGGATCGGGCCACGGCTCGGATGACGTCGTCGGGGGTCGCGTTGGGGGTACGGGCGGCGTCGACCTGGGCGCGAACCGCCTCGTCGGCTCGTCTCAGGTAGGCGACGAGGAGGTCGTTCTTGCCCGGGAAATGCCGGTAGAGGGTGGCTCGGGTCACCCGTGCCTCGCTGATGACGCGCTCGACGCCCACGGCGTGCAGGCCCTCGGCGTAGAAGAGGCCGGTCGCCGTGTCGAGCAGTCGCGCCCGCGCTTCCGACATGCGTTGTCCATCCGTTCCCTCGAAGTGTCACTTCCAGGCTAACAGAAAGAACGATCGGTCTTGACAATGCCGACCAGGTACCGCAGGCTCAGAGGTATACCGATCGTTCTTTCTTGCTGTCGGAACGTCGGAATCACCCACCGCTTCACCAATCGAGAGGGACCTGATGTCCAGTCCATTCGCCACCGAAGCCCGCGACATCGACACGGTGGCCGATGCCGCCCACGGCGCCAAGGCGCTGCGGAATCTGTACTACGTCCGGTTCGGATTCGCCATCGTCTGGGCGGTTCTGATGATGGCGGTCGCCAAGACGATCAGCCCTGGGACCGTCGTTCTACTGGTGATCTATCCGCTGTTCGATGTCGCCGCGGCCGTGATCGACTTCCGTTCATCGGGCAACACGCGGGCGAAAGCGCCGCTCTACATCAACATGGGTCTGAGCCTGCTCGCCACCGTCGGACTGTGCGCCGCGGCCGGTTCCGGAATCCCGAATGTGTTGCGGGTGTGGGGAATTTGGGCGATCACCGCGGGGATCGTTCAGCTCGTCGTCGCGATCCTGCGCTATCGGCTCGGCGGTCAGTGGGCGATGATTCTCAGTGGTGGGATCTCCGTCCTCGCCGGTGCCAGTTTCGTCGCGATGGCGGGTGGGCCGAAAGCCACGCTCACCTCCGTGGCCGGATACGCGGTTCTGGGCGGGGTTTTCTTCCTGATCTCCGCGGTTCGGCTGCACCGGATCGGAACAAGGGCGAAGTGAAATGACCTGGGCGGGTTGCTGCGCCCACGCGGAACGGCCTAACAGGTGGCGGCCATCCTGACCGTGGCACAGCCCGCACCACCGAGGGCTGCCCCGACCTCACGACACGGACCGGCTGCTTTCAGCCAACCGTAGCCGGACTGCCGTGGAACGTTCGGCCCAGTCGAGCCCCGACCACACGAATCCGCCGTAAAGTCCCGCACCCCGGGGGCACGGCGCGACGGCACGGGCCCTCGAGGTGCGGGGTACGGCGTGCTCAGGCGGCGGTGAGGACCAAACCCGATGTGGGAACGCCGGTTCCTGCGGTGACGACGATGTTCTGGACATCGGGGACCGGGTTGACCGAGGTGCCGCGGATTTGGCGGACGGCTTCGGCTATGCCGTTCATGCCGTGGATGTAGGCCTCGCCCAACTGGCCGCCGTGGGTGTTCAGGGGGAGGCGGCCGCCTATTTCGATGGCGCCGTCGGCGATGAAGTCCTTGGCTTCGCCGCGGGCGCAGAAGCCCAACTCCTCCAACTGCATCAGAACGAAGGGGGTGAAGTGGTCGTAGAGGATCGCGGCCTGCATATCCTCTGGGCGCAAACCGCTTTGGGCCCAGAGTTGGTCGCCGACCAGGCCCATTTCCGGCAGGCCGGTGAGGGCGTCGCGGTAGTAGCTCGTCATGACGTACTGGTCCGCGCCGGAACCCTGTGCGGCGCCAGCGATTACGGCTGGCTTCTGCGGAAGGTCGCGGGCCCGTTCGGCACTCGTGACCACGATGGCAACGCCGCCGTCGGTCTCCTGGCAGCAGTCCAGCAGGTGCAGCGGCTCGGCGATCCAGCGCGAATTCTGGTGATCTTCCAGGGTGATCGGCTTACCGTAGAAATGGGCTGCCGGATTCACCGCCGCGTGTTTGCGATCGGCAACGGCGACGGCGCCGAAATCCGCACTGGTAGCGCCGTATACGTGCATATAGCGGCGGGCGACCATGGCCACCTGCGCGGCGGGGGTGCCCAGGCCCTGCGGATATCCCCATGCCGCGTCGACACCCGAGGAGGTCGGCGCGGCGGCCAGCTGGGTGGAGAACTGGCCGAAGCGATGTCCGGACCGTTCGTTGAAAGCGCGGTATGCCACAACGACATCCGCGATTCCGGTCGCCACCGCCATGGCGGCCTGCTGCACGGTCGCCGCCGCCGCGCCGCCGCCGAACGGGATGTTGCTGAAGAACTTCAGATTCGGCACGCCGACCGCACGAGCCACCGCGGCCTGGGTATTGGTGTCCATCGTGAACGTCGTGAGGCCGTCCACATCCGCGGGCGTCAGCCCGGCATCCGCCAGCGCGGCGGTGACAGCCTCGGCGGCCAAACGCAATTCGCTGCGACCCGAATCCTTCGAGAAGTCGGTGGCCCCGATGCCGACGATGGCGGCCTTGCCACTGATACTCATGCGGTCTCCTGCAGCTCGATCACGGCCTTGGCGGTGATGTGGTCGCCGAGGCTGTCGCGGCCCACCACATCGATGTACACCTGTGCACCCTCGATGGCGGTGACGGTGCCGCTCAACGTCAGCGTGTCGCCCGCGTACAGCGGCACGCCCAGGCGCAGGGCCAGCGATTTGACGATCGCACCGGGCCCGGCCCAGTCGGTCACGAACCGCTGCACCAGGCCGGTGTCGGTGAGGATGTTGACGAAGATGTCCTTCGAACCGCGCTGCACCGCCTTGTCCCGATCGTGGTGCACGTCCTGAAAGTCCCTGGTAGCCAGGGCAGAACTGACCACGAACGTCGGATCGGCGTGAATCACCAGCTCGGGCAGCGTATTTCCGACCCGCACCGCGGACAGTTGCAGTGTCTCGCTCACGACTCCACCTCGCTGACGCTCGGCTCCGTCGTGCGCGGTGCGCCCTGTGCCGATGGCTCGCTCGCAAGCTCACTCACTGGGACCGCCTTCCAGTACGGCAGTGTGTTGTCATCGTCGAGCTTCTCGAAGGCGACCTCTACCGGCGTGCCCACGCCGACCTCACTCGGTTCGATGCCGCGCAACTCACCCAGCACTCGCACCCCCTCCTCGAGTTCGACCAGGGCGACCACGAACGGCAGCGTCCGGCCGGGCACCTTCGGCGCGTGGTGCACCACATAGCTGAAAACCGTGCCGCGTCCCGACGCCACGACGTAGTCCGGCGACTTCTCCTTGTCCTGCCACAGCGCCGGAATCGGCGGGTGACGCAGCGAACCGTCCGGCAGACGCTGAATCCGGAGCTCGCCGAGTTTGGCTCCCTCCCAGAAGAATTCGGTGTCCTTGGAGACGATCGGCCGGACGCGTTTGCTCAAATCCTCCTGCGGCGCGGCGGCTTTGCCGGTGCCGGGAATGAATTTCAGCATCCGGAAGGACATTTCGGTGACGGCCTCGTCCCCGACGTACCAGGTCAGCAGGTAGGTCGCGAACCAGCCCTCCCCCAGCGCGGTGCGCTTGGGACCGACCAGATCTTTCAACCGGGTCCGCGCATACGGCCGTTCGCCGAGCCGCAGATACCGGTGATAGGTCTGCTCGCAGTTGGTGGCCACCACCGAGGTGTAACCGGCCGCGTCGAGCAGATCGTTGACCGCGTTCATCGGATCGTCCGAGGGCCGCGCCCCGCGCAGGCCGGGCATGGTCCACACCTGTGCCATCGCGGGCGGCGCGACGATGCCCGGATGCCCCGCGGCGCGCGCGGCCTCCTCGTCGACGTAGATCGGATTCGCGTCGCCGATCGCCTCGACCCAGTTGTTGATCATCGGCTGATTCACCGGATCACGACCGTAGCGGGGGGCGCATTCGCCCTGCGCCATGATCCGATCCCCGGCGGCGACGATCTCGTCGGTTGTGCTGGTTTCCGGCACTCCAGGCTCCTATCTCGGTACGCGTGGCAGCTGCAGACCAGCAGTCGCGATGAGTTCGCGCATGACTTCGTTGACACCGCCGCCGAAGGTCACCACCAGGTTCTGTTTGGTGCGCCGGTCCAGCCAGCCCAGCAGTTCCGCGGTCGCGGGTTCGGCCGGATCGCCGTAGCGACCGACGACCTCTTCCGCCAAACGTCCTGCCTCCTGCAGGGATTCGGTCGAGTAGACCTTGGTCGCGGAGGCGTCGGCGATGACCCCGTTGGGATCCTCGGCAGCCTGATCGGCCTTCGCTGCGACCTGCCAGTTCAGCAGTTCGTTGAGCCGCGTGATCGCGTGCAACCGGCCCAGCGCGCGCTGCACCCCGGGCTGACCCAGCACGCCCTGTGCCTTCGCCCAGTCGTGCACACGGTCGTAGAGCTGCTCGATCTTGCCCGACGGCCCCAGGCCGACCCGCTCGTGATTGAGCTGGGTGGTGATCAGCTTCCAGCCCCGGTTCTCTTCGCCCACAAGCATGTTCGCGGGAACTCGGACGTTGTCGAAATACGTCGCGTTGGTGTGGTGCGCGCCGTCACAGGTGATGATCGGGGTCCAGGAGTAGCCCGGATCGGTGGTGTCCACGATCAGGATGGTGATGCCGCGATGCCGCGATTCGGTGCTGCCGGTGCGGCAGGCCAACCAGAGGTAGTCGGCCTCGTGCGCGCCGGTGGTGAATACCTTCTGCCCGTTGACGATCCAGTCGCCGTCGGAGTCGCGAACGGCGCTGGTGCGCAGCGCGGCGAGGTCGGTCCCGGCCTCCGGCTCCGAGTAGCCGATCGCGAAATGGATGTCACCCGAGAGGATTCCGGGCAGGAACTTCTGTTTCTGCTCGTCGGTGCCGAACTGCTGCAGCGTCGGGCCGACGGTCAGCAACGTGACCAGCGGCAGCGGCACATCCGCGCGCACCGCCTCGTTGTAGAAGATCTGCTGTTCGACGGCTCCGAATCCCTGGCCGCCGAACTCCTTCGGCCAGCCCACGCCGAGCCAACCGTCCCGGCCCATCCGACGCACCACCGCCCGGTAGGCGTCGCCGTGCCGGTTCACCGACATCTCGGCCTCCTCCTCGGGAGTGACGAGATCGGCGAAGTACGAACGTAGTTCGGCGCGTAGGTTGCGCTGTTCGAGCGTCAGATCGATGAACATCTCGCCCCCAGACGGTCCAGCCGGAACGATTCGCCGCCGAGCCAGCGGGCGATGTCCTTGGCCTGTGAGTAATAGCGATGCATTGGGTGGGTCACGTCGACGCCGATGCCGCCGTGCAGGTGATGGCATTTCTGCATGGCCGCGGGCAGATCCGAGGCGACCGCGTAGGCCAGCACCTCGAGATCGTCGTCGACTCTGTGTTCGATGACGCCGCCTCCGGCGTCGCGGGCAGCGGCCCCCGAAGGCTCGCTCCTTCCCTCCTCCGCTCCTCCGCTTCGCTCCCCCGCTCCGTCAGTCCAGGAGCGAGCCAGGCCGCTGCCGAGGTGGGTCGCCAGCGCCCAGTTCGCCGACACCGCCGCGACGTGCAGTGTGCGCGAGACGACGTAGACGTCGGCGATCTCCTGTGCCACAGCCTGGAATTCGGCCAGCGGACGACCGAACTGCTGACGGGTCCGCACATGTTCGGCGGTCAGCGTCAGCACACCCTTCAGCAGCCCGTCGGCGACCGAGCCGATGGAGGCCAGCGCCAGCCGGTGCAGAACGGCGAGCTCGACCGACAGCAGCTGTTCGGCCGGGATGATCACATCGTCGAATTGCACGGAGAATTCCGGGAATCCGGCCGAGGTCGGGCTCTCGACGCGGCTGATTCCGGACGCGTCACCATCCACCACGGCCAGGCCCGCATCCGTCGGCACCAGTATCCACTGCGCCCGATCCGCGTACGGCACAGCGGTTTTGCGGCCGGAGATCCGGACCGAACCACCCTCGGCGACAGCGGTGGTGCGGGGCGCGGTGGTGAACGGCGCACCCGGCTCGTGCAAGGCGGCAGTGAGCACCGCCCCCTTCGCGACGGCGGGAAAGATCTTCTCCGCCAGGGCCTCCGGGAGATTGCCGATCAGTGGCAGCACACCCAGCCCCAACGTCGCCAGGGCGGGCACCTGCACCGCGTCGGTGGCCAGCTCGGTCAGCATCGCCGACACCTCGAGCAGACCCATATCGTCGCCGCCGAAACGTTCGGGGAGGGCGACGGCCAGCAGACCGCTGTCGACGAGGGTTGGCCAAAGCTCGATGTCACGCTCGGTATTGCGTTCCAGCAAACTTACGACAACCTCGGCGACGGCGTCCTGGCTCTCGTCTCTGTCGAAATCCAATTCCATACTCCAGATCGAGGTGTGGACCTACGCCTGCGGTTCGCGCGGGAGTCCGAGTATCCGTTCACCGGCCACCGTCAGCAGGATCTGCTCGGTACCGCCCGCAATCGACAAACAGCGCGTCAGCAGGAATTCCTTCACCACGTCGATATCCTGCGCACCCGCCGTACCGGCGAGTTCGACCGCGAATTCGGCGACTGCCTGCCGGTGCCGCACACCGACCAGTTTGCGCACGCTGCTCTGCGGGCCCGGATCCCCGCCGGCGAGCATGCGCTGCGCTGCACGAGTCTCCAGCAATAGTCCGGCAACAGCGTCGGCGACGAGCTCGCCGATCCGGTCGGCGATCAGCTCCGCACCCGGGCCCGAGGTCGGGGCCGCGGCGATGAGCTCCTCGAGGGCGTCGCCGATTCCGCTGCCGCCCATGGCGACTCGCTCCGAGGACAGCGTCGAGCGCGCGATCTTCCAGCCCGCGCCGAGCTGACCGACCAGGCAGTCGTCGGGGACGAAGACATCGTCCAGGAATACCTCGGAGAAGCGCGCCTCACCGGTGATCTGCACCAGCGGCCGCACCTCGATGCCGGGACTGCTCATATCCACCAGGAAGTAGCTGATCCCCCGGTGCTTGGGTGCGCCGGCATCGGTGCGGGCCAGGCAGATCGCCCAGTTGGCCACGTTGGCCAGCGAGGTCCACACCTTCTGCCCGCGCAGCTGCCAACCGCCGTCCACGCGCGTCGCGGTGGTGCGCAACGCCGCCAGATCCGATCCGGCCTCGGGTTCGCTGAACAGCTGGCACCAGATCACCTCCCCGCGCAACGTCGGCCGCGCGAAACGTTCGATCTGCTCCGGACTGCCGTGCTGTAGCAGGGTCGGCACCGCCCAGTTGCCGATCGTGATGTCCGGCACGGTGATTCCGGCGTTACGAACCTGTTCGTCGATCAGCGTGCGCAGAATCGGTCCCGCGCCCCGACCGTACGGCGCGGGCCAGTGCGGCGCGAAAAGTCCGGTGTCCACCAGGGCATCTCGCTGCTGCTCGACCGGAAGTGCCGCGATCCGAGCGAGGTCCGCGGCGAGTTCGGCCGCCTGTGCGGCGTCCAGGCCGAGCGACTCCCACGCGTCGGTGTCGTCCCGGGCGGTGTCCGCGGCGCTCGCTTCAGGCCCGGAGGCGGCAGCTTGCGTAACCACGGCGGGTCCAGCGAGCGCCGAATCCAACGCAGCACCGAGATCGAGCCCTACCGTGCGCCGATCACCACGACGCACCAACTCGGTCACCCGGGCCCGCCACGGGTCCGAACCACCCAGCAACTGCCGCAACGCGATCGCGCGACGCAGATAGAAGTGCGCGTCGTGCTCCCAGGTGAAGCCGATCCCGCCGAGCACCTGAATGCAATCCTTGGCCGTCTGCACCGCCGCGTCCAGCGAGATGGTCATCGCGATCGCGGCCGCGATCGGCAGTTCGGGATTGCGTCCCTGATCGACCGAGGCGGCGGCCGCGGCGTCGGCGGCGACCGCGCGGATCAGTTCCGCGCGGCACAGCATCCAGGCGCAAATATGTTTCACCGCCTGGAATTCGCCGATTTTGCGGCCGAATTGTTCACGGACCTTGGCATATTCGGTCGCCGTCTCGAGACACCAGCCCGCGATGCCCGCGGCCTCGGCGGCGACCAGCACGGCGGCGAGATCCCGTACGGCATAACCGGGTTCGAAGACCTGCTCGGCCGGCACCCGCACTCCGGCGCACTCCACTCGGGCCAGCGGTGTGCTGTGGTCGAGCGGTTCGAGCGGTTCGATGCGCAACCCGGCCGTACCCGGCGTGATCAGGCACCACGCCTCGCGATCACCGCGTGACACCGGCAGCAGCACCGCGCCGCCGGGGGCCGCGCCCAGCACAGCCGGCCACGTCCCGGTGAGATCCAGGTCACCGGATACGTTGTCCTGCACCCGAACCGGGCCTTCCAGCGCGACGCCGCAGGGCGTATCCTCGGCCAGAGCCGCGCCGGTGACCAGACCGGCCAGGGCGGTCGAGAGCACCGGTCCGCCCACCAGATCGTGCGCCGCCTGCTCGATCAGCACGGCCAGATCGCTCACCGAACCATCCGCGGTTCCGTCACCCTCGGCCACGGCGACACGGAAAATCCCGAGCCCCACCAGGCTCGGCCAATACTCACGCCAGGAATCGTCCGCTCGGTGTTCACCGGGACCGGTCGAGGAGCCCGCATGGTCACGCTCCGCTGGACCCTTCGACCCCAGGCCGGTGCGCATTGTTGCAATCGGGCCGACCGTCGCCGCCCATGCGCTCATCGACTCCTGAACGGCTTTATGCTCGTCAGTGGTGGCGATGGTCACAGTCCATACCGCCTTTCCGGCGTGACTCCCACACCTAGAACATGTTCTAATATCCAGATCGGGCGGATGTCAACCGCCGTCCCACCGAACAGACGAGACGCACCTCCTCGCCACCGAATGAGGCTCGTGCAGGAAAGGACTTTCATCGATGGCCAGTCCCTCCCGAGAGCAGGCAGCGGACTCGGGGGCGCAGAACGGCGGCCGTTCACGCGCGACCCCGGTGTCCACACTCAGTGAGGACGAACTGAGTTCGACCGCGCAGCGCGAACGTCGCAAACGCATCCTCGACGCCACCCTGGCCCTGGCCTCCAAGGGCGGGTACGACGCGGTGCAGATGCGCGCCGTGGCCGAACGCGCCGACGTCGCGGTGGGGACGCTGTACCGGTACTTCCCGTCCAAGGTGCATCTGCTGGTCTCGGCGCTGGCCCGCGAATTCGAGCAGTTCGACAGCAAACGCAAACCGCTGGCCGGGCAGAGCCCGCGCGAGCGCATGCACCTGATGCTGACCCAGATCACCCGGTCCATGCAGCGCGACCCGCTGCTCACCGAGGCGATGACCCGCGCGTTCATGTTCGCCGACGCATCGGCCGCCGCCGAGGTGGACCGGGTCGGCAAGGTGATGGACCGCTTCTTCGCCCGCGCCCTCAACGAGGACGAGCCCTCCGAGCGCGATCTGGCCATCGCCCGGGTGATCAGCGATGTGTGGCTGTCGAATCTGGTCGCCTGGCTGACCCGCCGCGCCTCGGCGACCGACGTCGCCGAGCGTCTGGAACTGACCGTCGACCTGCTGCTCGGCTCGTAGTCCCGACCCGCATCGGATCGGGAGGATTCACACCGAATCCGGGTGACTCGCCGACGCGAGCGGACCAGCCGCGTATGAGAAGTTTGTCGCGGCTTCCCTGCGGCTAATAAGGTGACGCACCGCAGGAGACCTCACAACCTGGGATGCGCACGGCCGAGACGTCCGCGACGTGCGCGAAACACGTGAGCAACCCCCACCCAGTAAGGTTTCTCGCGCCCCCGGTATTTTCTCCTCCGATCACAAGGTTGGATGCGTGAGCGCACAGGATCTGCCAATCGAACTTCGCCGTGCGTTGTCGGCGGTAGCCCGCATGCCGCGGCTACTGGTCGCATCGGACTACGACGGGACACTCGCGCCCATCGTCAGCGACCCGGCGAAAGCCTATCCCCATCGGGAATCGGTGAGCGCTCTGCGCGCGCTCGCCGGCCTGACCGCCACCACGGCGGCCGTCATCTCCGGCCGGGCCCTGCGAGATCTCGCGGCTTTATCCCGGCTCCCGGTCGAGGTACAGCTGATCGGAAGCCACGGCTCGGAATTCGACGTGGGTTTCGTCCATGCCATCGATAACGACGCCCGGAAACTACTGCAGGAAGTGCAGAACTCGCTGACCCGCATCGCGCAGGACAATCCGGGC
This sequence comes from Nocardia vaccinii NBRC 15922, assembly GCF_001613305.1. Taxonomy (GTDB): domain Bacteria; phylum Actinomycetota; class Actinomycetes; order Mycobacteriales; family Mycobacteriaceae; genus Nocardia; species Nocardia vaccinii. The sequence continues at coordinate 34,296 of NZ_BDCC01000057.1, read as the reverse complement.
GTATCGGTCGAGGTCAAACCGGCCAGTGTGGCGCTGCACGTGCGCAATGCCGCACCCGAGGTCGGGCGTCGCGCGCTACAGCAGGCGAATCTGGGGCCCGCCAGCTGGGTCGGCGTGCAGGTGACCGAGGGTAAATCGGTCATCGAGCTGGCCGTCATCCAGACCGACAAGGGCGCCGCGCTGGACATCATCCGGCATCAGGAAGGCGCCTCGGCGGCGGTGTTCTTCGGTGACGACGTCACCGATGAGAAGGCTTTCGCGCGCCTGGCCGGGCCGGACGTGGGCATCAAGGTCGGCGATGGCGAGAGCCAGGCCGGATATCGGGTTGCCAGCACCGAGCAGGTGTCCAGGGCCCTGGCGTTCCTGCTCGAGGAGCGCCGCACCTGGCTGGCCGGCGCCTCGGCCCCCCGAATCGAACGGCTGACCATGCTGGCCGCCCCGCGTGCGAAGGCCCTGGTCACTCCCGACGGCACCGTCACCTGGCTGTGCCATCCCGAGCCGGATTCGGCAGCGGTGTTCGCGCACCTGCTCGGTGGGCCCGAGGCCGGACATTTCACCATCGTGCCCGAGCGGCCCGGACTGCCGCTGTCCCAGCGTTACATCGACGGCACCATGACCGTCGAAACCCGTTGGGCGAGTTTGCAGGTCGTGGACTATCTGCCGCACGACGTGGCTGCCGAGCGGACCGACCTGACCCGCGTCATCACCGGTGACGCCAAGGCCGTGGTCACCTTCGCGCCGCGTCCGGAATTCGGGCAGGTGCCCGTCACACTGGTGCAGGAACCGGCCGGGCTGCGCGTGCACGGTACGAACGATCCGATCGTGCTGCGCTCGCCGGGCGTGCAGTGGACCATCCTCGAGGAGGGTATCCACCACGTCGCCACCGCGGTCGTGGACCCCTCGCGCGGCCCGATCGTCCTGGAAATGCGTTGCGGCACATCGGATCTGGCACCCGCGATGGTGAGCGAACCGGACCGGCGAAGCGAGGCGGAGCGGTACTGGAAGGACTGGGCCGCCAAGCTCGAGCTGCCGCCGCTCAAACCCGATCTGATGAAGCGTTCGGCGTTGACCCTGCGCGGTCTGGTGCATTCCCCGTCCGGGTCGATCCTGGCCGCGGCGACGACGTCGCTGCCGGAGGACATCGGCGGCGTGCGCAACTGGGACTACCGCTACTGCTGGCTGCGCGATGCCTCGCTGACCGCGCACGCGCTGGTGACGTTGGGCTCGCTGACCGAGGCCGAGGAATTCCTGGCCTGGGTACACCGGGTGCTGGAGACCCTCGCCGGACCCGAACGCCTGCACCCGCTGTACACGCTCTACGGCGAGACCCTCGGCCCCGAGGCGGTGCTGGATCAGCTGCCCGGTTACGCCGGCTCCCGGCCGGTCCGGGTGGGTAACGCGGCCAATATGCAGGTGCAGCTGGACGTGTTCGGTCCGATCGTGGACCTGATCGCCGCCCTGGCCGACGCCCGCGAACGCCAGGGCATCGACGACCCCGCGCACGCCCTGTCCGACCAGGACTGGGAGCTGGTCTCGGCCATGGTCTCGGCGGTGCAGCGGCGCTGGAGCGAACCCGATCACGGCATCTGGGAGATCCGCGGCAATCCGCGGCACCACGTGTACTCGAAGGTGATGGGCTGGCTGACCGTGGACCGCGCGGTGCGGCTGGCGGCCAAGTTCGCCCGCCGGGCCGATCCGGGCTGGACCGAACTGCGCGACACCATCGCCGACGAGGTCCGGGCCAAGGGCTGGAACGACGAGGTGCAGTCCTACACCGCCGCCTACGACGGTTCGGACCTGGACGCGGCGACCCTGCACATCGGGTTGAGCGGCCTGATCGATCCTTCCGATCCGCGGTTCGAGGCGACGGTCGTGGCGACCGAAGCGGAACTGCGCAGCGGGTCGACGGTGTACCGGTACCACCACGACGACGGACTGCCCGGCGGCGAGGGCGGCTTCCACCTGTGCGCGGCCTGGCTGGTGGAGGCGTATCTGCTGATCGGCCGGCGGGCCGACGCGGAGGCGTTGTTCGCGCAGCTCGTCGACGTCGCGGGGCCGACCGGACTGCTCAGCGAGGAGTACGACCCGGTCGCGGAGCGATCCCTGGGTAACCATCCGCAGGCGTACAGCCACCTGGGTCTGCTGCGTTGCGCTCAGTTGCTGAGTCAGCCGGTGCCGGCGTTGGTGCAGTGATGCGGTAATTCGCGCGAGATCGGTCGAACGGCCCGTCCGGTTCGGACGGGCCGTTCGCGTATTCGGGGGGCGAGTGCGCGGCGTCACAGGGACGAATCGGACAGACGATACCGCTGGTTCTGGACATGTGAGCTACATTCAAATGGAAATCGTTTCCGTTATCGGTAGTGCCAGGAGTACCCCGCGTGTCCAGAAGTCTCATCGCTCGCGTTGCTGTCATCGCATTAGGGGTTGCCACTGCCGCAACGCTGACCGCGTGCGGAAGTTCGAAGAACACCTCCGGCAAACCGTCGATCATCGCCTCGACCAACGTCTGGGGTAGCGTCGCCGCCGCCGTCGCCGGCTCGGACGCCCAGGTCAGCTCCATCATCTCCAAGCCAACCGATGACCCGCACTCGTATCAGACCACCCCCGAGGACGCGGCGAAGATCCACGACGCCGATCTGGTCGTCTACAACGGCGGCGACTACGACGAATTCGCCGAGAAGGCCGCCGACGGGCGCGGTAAGCCCACCATCGACGCCTTCGCCCTGCGCCCGGCCGCATCGTCGAAGGACGATAACGAGCACGTCTGGTACGACGTGCGGACCGTCGCCGCCGTCGCCACCAAGATCGCCGCGGAACTCGGGACCATCGACAAGGCGCACGCCCAGGCGTACACCGATCGCGCTATCCAGTTCGATTCCAAGCTGAAGAACATCAGCGCGATCACCGATCAGATCGCCACCGCTCATCCCAAGGCTCCGGTCCTGCAGACCGAGCCGATCGCCCACTACCTGCTGCTGGACGCCGACGCCGACGACCGCACCCCACGCCCCTTCGAGGAGGCCATCGAACAGGGCACCGACCCGGCCCCCGCCGATCTGGCGGCGGTGCGGGACCTGTTGAACGGCAAGCAGGTTCGCGCCCTGGTCTACAACATCCAGACCGAGGACAAGACCACGCGGAACGTCGCGGCCACCGCGAAGGCAGCCGGAGTTCCCGTCGTGAACGTGACCGAAACCCTGCCGGAGGGCACCGACTATCTCGGCTGGCAGACCCGCAACGCCGAGGCCCTGGCCGCGGCCCTGAACTGATCGGCAACACCCATGCCCACCTCTCGCAGCTCCACCGAATCCATGGCGCCCGAACCCGCATCCCGCGCCACATCGGAATCCAGTTCTCGGCTGACGAACAGCCTGGCCGCGGCGGACTGCCCGATCTGCGGACCGACCGAATCTCCGGACGCAGAGGTCCGGGGCGTACGCGCCGAACCGCACGAAACCTCCTCGGGCGCAGTTGAAACCGGGGCCTCACAACCGCTCGTCACGACCGGGAGACCTGTTCCGGCCATAGCGGAGCCGAGAGCAGTCACGGAAACCGCCGAGGCCGACAAGGCTGTAACGGGCGCCGACGCCATCAGTCGGACAGCCACATCGGACCACTCCATTCGCGAGCGGGCCGGGACGCCGAGAGCAGACGCCGCCACTGTAGGTCGAACTGCAAACCCCTCTGCGCCAACGGCCTCCGTATCCGGTCAGACGATCAGCCCTCGGGTACGGCTCGCTTCGGACGCTGCACCGGATCGCGGGGCGGTGGTACGGCTGCGCGGCGCGCGCTTGGCGTACGGGGAGCGGACCCTGTGGGACGGGCTGGATCTGGCGGTCCAGGCGGGGGAATTCATCGCGATTCTCGGGCCGAACGGTTCCGGGAAGACTTCCCTGCTGCGGATGTTGCTGGGGCAGGTCGCGCCGAGCGCCGGGGCGGTGGAGATCGCGGGAGTGCCCGCGCGGCTGGGTAATCCGCATATCGGATATGTGCCGCAGCAGAAGACGATCGATTCGGGCGTCCGGTTGCGCGGGGTCGATCTGGTCGGGCTAGGGGTGGACGGGCATCGGTGGGGACTGGGGTGGCGTGGACGTAAGGAGCGGCGGCGCAAGATCGCCGAGGCGGTGGCTCAGGTCGGGGCGCAGCACTATGCGCACGCGCCGCTGGAATCGATGTCCGGCGGTGAGCAGCAGCGATTGCGGGTGGCGCAGGCATTGGTCGGCGATCCGCGGGTGCTGCTGTGCGACGAGCCGCTGTTGAGTCTGGACATGGCCAATCAGCGGCTGGTGGCCGAACTGATCGATGCCCGGCGACGCGGCCACGGCACCGCGGTGCTGTTCGTGACGCATGAGATCAATCCCGTTCTGCCGCTGGTGGATCGGGTGTTGTACCTGGTCGATGGGAAGTTCCGGATCGGCACACCGGACGAGGTGATGACCTCCGAGGTGCTCTCGGAGCTGTACCGCACCGAGGTCGATGTGCTGCGAGTACGCGGCCGGCTGGTCGTCGTCGGAACGGGAGACACGATGGATGCCCTCGGCGGGGAGAACGCATGAACGAGAAGCTCACCGACATCTTCGCCGAGATGCTCGACTTCCACACCACCGCCGATCTGCTGTCCTACGACTTCGTACAGCAGGCGGTGCTGGCCGCCGCGCTACTGGGCCTGCTGGCCGGTGCGATCGGTCCGCTCATCGTGAGCCGCCAGATGTCCTTCGCGGTGCACGGCACCAGCGAGCTGTCCCTGACCGGTGCGGCGGCGGCGCTGCTGGCCGGAATCGGGGTGGGCGCGGGCGCGATCATCGGATCGGTGGTCGCTGCGGTACTGTTCGGCCTGCTCGGATCGCGTGCGCGCGAACGTGATTCGGTGATCGCGGTGGTCCTCTCGTTCGGGCTCGGGCTCTCGGTGCTGTTCCTGTGGCTGGGGCCCACCCGCGCCGGCTCGAAGTTCTCGCTGCTCACCGGACAGGTGGTCAGCGTCGGCGGTAACGGGCTCACCCTGCTGTCCGTCTGCACGGCCGGTGTCCTGCTGGTACTCGCATTCATCTACCGCCCACTGCTTTTCGCCAGCACCGACCCGGAAGTGGCGGTCGCACGCGGAGTTCCGGTGCGGGCGCTGTCGGTGGTCTTCGCGGTACTGCTCGGCATCACGGCCGCGTTCGGCGTGCAGATCGTCGGCGCCCTACTGGTCCTGTCGCTGCTGATCACCCCCGCCGCGGCCGCCGCCCAACTCACCGCGAGTCCCCTGCGCGCCGCGGTCCTGTCCATCGTCTTCGCCGAACTGGCCGCGGTCGGCGGCATCATCGCATCCCTGGCTCCCGGCGTTCCGGTGTCGACCTTCGTCACCGCCATCTCCTTCGCGATCTACCTGATCTGCAGAGCGATCTCGCCCCGGATCAACTCCGGTCGTCGCGCACGCGCGCAAACCCCCTCCACGGCATTCTCCCCTGTCGAAGTGAATTCCACGCCGGGCTGATGTCGTCCTCGAGCTCGATTGCCCCGCGACTGCGCGATCCGCACCGCCGCGGGCGGGCCCGACCCGCATCCGATACTCGGCCGGCACAGGCCGAACGGCTCCGGACGAGCGAATGTGGATGAGGCCGAAACGATCAGGCTCCGGCCTCTCCGGCCAGGGCGAACAGCCCATCGGGAGTCTGCTCGACCAGGCCATCGGTGAGCAGCGAGTCCAGGGCCCGGTCGCGCTGACCCGTATCGCGGGTCCAGGCCAGGTCGAGGGCGACGCGTTCGACCGGTCCGGAAGCTCCGCGCAGGACATCCAGGAGGCGGCCGCGCGCCTGCCGGTCCGTACCGTCGTATTTCTGCGTGCGGCGCACCACATCCGAGGCGGGCCGTCCGGCGTCGAGCCAGGCGCAGCGCGGCAGCGGACAGAGGTCGCAGCCGGGTGCGCGGGCGGTACACACCACCGCGCCCAGTTCCATCAGCGCGGCGGAAAAAACGGCGGCCCGGTCGATTCGGACGGGCAGCAGCGCCTCGGTCTCGACCAGATCGCGGGCCGCGGGATTACCCGCCTCGGCCCTGCCGTGCACCGCACGCGCGACGACCCGGCGAACGTTGGTGTCCACCACCGGAACTCGTTGCCCATAAGCGAAACAGGCCACGGCCCGCGCGGTGTACGCGCCGATCCCCGGCAGCCCGAGCAGCACGTCGACATCGCCGGGCACCTCGTCACCGTGTTCGGCGGCCAGCACCCGGGCGCATTCGTGCAACCGCAACGCCCGCCGCGGATATCCCAGTTTTCCCCAGGCCCGCAACACTTCTCCGGGTGTGGCCGCCGCCATCGCCGAGGGCACCGGCCAGCGCGCCACCCATTCCCGCCATACCGGCTCCACCCGCACCACCGGCGTCTGCTGCAACATGATCTCGCTCATCAGGATCTGCCACGCCGACACCCCGGACCGCCGCCACGGCAGATCCCGCGCCGTCTCCCCGTACCAGTCGATCAGCACATCGGAATCGATACTCACCGGCGCACCCCCGACGCCCACCCACGGCGCCCGGCCTCGACACTTCCCGGATCCATTGCCCACACGGACGAATTCAGCTGCCGAACGATCACACAGCCATGATTCACCCCGAGCCAACCGCCACCCGCACCCGGTCCACATCACGGAGCCTCACCATCGACCCGGGCGATATCGGCACAAGTCTTTGCCGGGAAGTAACCGAGCGGACTGGCCGGTAACCGCGGCCACGTGGAAAATGGGACGCATGCCTCATAGCAACCCGATCAGTGCCTGGAAGTCCCTTCGCGAGGGCAATGACAGGTTCGTCAGCGGTAACCTGCAGCATCCCGGCCAGGGAACCGCGGACCGGGCCAAACTCGTCCACGGACAGCAGCCCGGCGCGATCCTGTTCGGGTGCGGAGATTCCCGCGTGGCCGCGGAGATCATCTTCGATCAGGGGCTCGGCGACATGTTCGTGGTCCGGACCGCGGGCCACGTACTGGATGCCTCGGTGCTCGGATCGATCGAATACGGCGTGGAGATCCTGAACGTCCCGCTGATCGTGGTCCTCGGGCACGACAGTTGCGGCGCGGTCGCCGCCACCATCAACGCGCTCGACGGCGGAGACGTCCCCGGCGGTTTCATCCGCAGCGTCGTCGAACGGGTCACCCCGTCCATCCTGATCGGCCGCCGCGAGGGCCTGACCGGCGTGGACGAGTTGGAGGCGCGGCACGTCGTCGAGACGAGCCGACTGCTCATGCAGCGCTCGATGATCATCTCCCAGCGCGTGGCGACCGGCCAGTGCGCGATCGCCTCGGTCACCTACAAACTCGCCGACGGCCGCGCCCAGCTGCACCGTTCGGTGGGCAACATAGGAGAAACGGTCTGAGCAGAGCGTAGATCCGGCGAGAAGTACCCGGTCCCACAGCTGTTCCACACCGACACGCCGCGCAACTGAGCGGCGGCTCACCCGATCGTGCCCTTACCGTGGTGTCGTGCTGGAACCGACTGGACCACTGCCGCCGGAGATCTACTGGCGTCGTCGCGTGTTCGCTATCGGCGCGATCGTGCTCGCGCTGGCGCTGGTCGTGTGGCTGGCGATCATGCTGTTGCACGGCGGCGGCTCGTCGACGTCGACCGCCGCCGCGACCTCGACCTCCGCGAACGCCACCGGACCCGCGGCCGGATCGGTGACGGCCACCCCGACCGCGACGTCGGCCGATGACGCGGCTTCGTCCACCTCGACGCCGTCGGGCACGGTGAATGCCACGGCGGCCAGCGCACCGGCGGCCTGCCCGGATCAATCGCTGGCGGTGAAGGTGACCGTCGGTCAGCCGAGCTACAAGGCGGGTGACAAGCCGGTGTTCGGGATCGTCATCACCAATATCTCCACCATGGCCTGCTCTCGCGATATGGGTTCGGGCCTGCAACAGGTCTCGGTGCAATCGCTCGACGGCCAGCGCCGGCTGTGGACCAGCACCGACTGCGATCAGGGCGGCCAGCCCGACGTGCGCACCCTCAACGGCGGCCAGCAGGCGGCGTTCACCCTCACCTGGTCCGGCACCACCTCGCAGCCCAACTGCGCGGGCGATCGCGTCCCCGTCCCGGCGGGCTCCTACGCCGTCAGCGCGCAATTCGGTTCCGTGCACAGCTCCCCGGAGACGTTCAACATCTCCTGACCGAGACGTACCGCCGACGCGATTCAGACCCCGCCGGATTCGGCGAGGCGAGACAAACCCTCGCGAATCTGCCGGGCCGCCTGGGGATCCACCCCGTCCAGGGTTTCCAGTTCGTCGGCGGTGGCCGACAGCAGGCTCGACAGCGAACCATACACCGCGACAACCGATTCCACGGTGCTCAGGGTCACCCGGGGAATCTCGGCGAGCAGCCGGTAGCCGCGCGGGTACACGGCGGTGTCCAGAGCCTCCAGGGTGGCCGGAAAGCCCAGTGCCGGACCGAGATTCGCCAGCTCCAGGAGATCCACCTCGAGCAGAGCGTCCAGTTCGGCCAGCGCCGCGTCGACACTCCGCTCGTCCACCGGATGCATCCGCAGATAGTCGCGAACCAGCAGCCGCCGCAGCGTGTCGGTCTCGCCCACCAGTTCGGCCAGTTGCAGCGCGAGCTGACGACCGTCGATACCGAGTTCGCCCACATCCGAGTCGATCTCGCGACCGATCCGGCGCACCAGTTCGAGGCAGTGCAGGACGGTCAGCACATCGCGCAGGGTGGTGAAATCCTCCAGCTCCACGATCGAGAGCAGCCGCATCGTCTCGTCGAGCCGCGAACGGTAGCGCTCGAGCGTTCCCATCGCCTGATTGGCCCGGGAGAGAATCGACTGCGAGGGCTGGACCAGATGCCGCAGGCCGCCCAGATACACCGTCACGATCCCGGTCGAGCGGCTCACCGAGACCACCGGATATCCGGTCTGCGCCGCGGTGCGCTCGGCGGCCTTGTGCCGGGTGCCGGACTCCACCGTGGGCAGCGCCGGATCGGGGACCAGATGCACGTTGGCCCGTCGGATTCGCCCGCCGTCGGTCGAAAGCACAACCGCGCCATCCATTTTCGACAATTCGCGCAGGCGCGTCGGGGAGAACTCGATATCGAGTTCGAAACCCCCGTCGCAGATCCGCTCGACCGACTCGTCGTGCCCCAGCACGATCAACGCACCGGTGCGCGCCAGCAGGATCCGGTCGATACCGTCGCGCAACTGGGTGCCCGGAACCAGCCGGGCGATGACGTCACGCAACCCGAGATGCCCGCTATCGCAGTACGGCGCAGCGGAATTCGCCGGCTCGATGCCCGGCGTGGGCTTGCCGAGCAGGTTGGTGACCCAACGGCCAGGGTTCATTGGGTAGCCTCCGCATGTTCGCCCCCTCGCTTCGACAAACCACTCAACGCAACCGCCGCACGAACATTCGCCACTTCGCGCACCCTCATGGACAGGCCGGAGCAATCCACGCCCGGCGGCACCAGCGCCTCAGTGAAACCTAGCCGCTCGGCCTCGGCGAGGCGACGCCCGGCCCCCGTGACACGCCGAACCTCGCCGGCCAGCCCGACCTCACCCAGGATCACCATGCCGCCGGGCAGCGAGATTCCGCGCTCGGAACTCGTGATCGCCAGTGCGACAGCCAGATCCGCACCCGGTTCGGTCAGCCGCATACCGCCCACCGTGGCCGCGTACACATCGTGTTTGCCGAGGTAGACGTGGCATCGGCTCTGCAGTACCGCGAGCACCATCGACACCCGGTTGTAGTCCAGACCACTGACCGCTCGACGCGGCGCGGGCGCGGGCGTCGACACCGTCAGGCCCTGTACCTCGGCCAGCAGCGGACGTTTGCCATCCATCGCGACCGTGATCGCCGTACCCGGCACCGGATCGGCGCGATGATGCAGGAACAGTCCGGAAGGATCGGGCACACCGGCGATCCCGTCGTCGTGCAGTTCGAAACAGCCCACCTCGTCGGCGCTGCCGAAGCGATTCTTCACACCGCGGACCATGCGCAGGGCGGAGTGTTTGTCGCCCTCGAACTGCAACACCACGTCGACCAGATGCTCGAGCGTGCGCGGACCCGCCACATTGCCGTCCTTGGTGACGTGCCCGACCAGCAGAACCACGATACCGGTGGCCTTGGCCAGCGAGGTCAGCGCCGAGGTCACCGCGCGCACCTGCGTCACGCCGCCGATGACGCCCTCGGCATCAGCGGCCAGCATGGTCTGCACCGAGTCGACCACCAGCAGCGAGGGCCGGACCTGCTCGACATGCCCGAGGATGGTGGCCAGATCCGATTCGGCGGCGAGATAGACGCGCTCGTGCACCGCGCCGGTCCGATCGGCACGCAGCCGCACCTGTCCGGCGGACTCCTCGGCGGTCACATAGAGCGCGCGTTCCTCCCGCTGCCGCGCCCAGCGGTGAGCCACCTCGAGCAGCAACGTCGATTTGCCCACACCGGGTTCGCCGGACAGCAGCACCACCGAACCGGGGACCACACCGCCGCCGAGCACCCGGTCCAGCTCGCTCACGCCCGTCGGACGCGCACGGGTGACCTGCGAATCGATGGTGGAGATCGGCGCGGCGGCCGTCGATGGCAGCAGGGCGCGCCGCCCGGTGGCGACCGATGCGGGTGCCGCGGCCTGCTCGTCGATGGAACCCCATTCACCGCAGGAGGGGCAGCGTCCCACCCACTTGGCGACCTCGTGCGAACAGGCGGAGCAGCGGTAGAGCGATTTCACCTTGGGCACGTGCGCAGCCTAGGGATCGACTCCGACAGATTCCGCATGCCCTGCCGCACCGCCGGTCCGAGAGCCTTTCGGCCCGGCGGCGGGCCGGTTCCGGCCACCGGGTGCGACCGTCGTCCGGGATCAGCTCGCGGCGTGCGGCGCGCTGTCGCCGTCGACCGGAACGTTCACCAGAACGGTCCCGGCCTCCTTGAAATTGAAGGTGACCGGATAGGTCAAGCCGGGGGTGATGTCCTTGGTCAGGCCCGTGATCTCGACCAGGATCGGCTTGGCCGGGCCGGAGGTCGCCTTACCGTCGGCGGCTGCCGGCGTGGTGGTCGCCTGCGCGGTGGTGCTCGACGCGCTGGTGGATGTGCCGCCGGCGGGTGTGCTGGTCGAGGTGGCCGGGGCGCTGGCCTGCACGGCCTCGGGGCCACCCGCGACGACGGTCCGGCCCGGGGCCAGGGTCGCGTCCGACGGGGTGATCTGGACGGTGCCCAGGTCGGTGGTGATGCTGCTGAGCTCGTCGGTCTGGGACGTGCCGAAGTTGACCGCGCTGAAGGCGAGCACCGCCTTACCGCCCTTGGCGTTGGTGTACTCCTCGGACTGCGGCAGCAGAACGCGCACGTCGCGCAGCGCCACATTGCCGACGTTCGCGGTATTGCCGTTCACCGCGGAAACCTGGCGCGCGGTCTGCGCGATCTGGCCGGAGCTGCAGCCCGACAACGCGAGTGCGGCACCCGCGGCCAGCGCGGCAACTGCAACAGCACTGCGGCGCACGGCACTGCGGCGCGCCTCGGACGCTGTGGTGGCTTTCAGGGCAGTCACGGGTTGTCCTCCATGTCGACCGGGCTCACTCCACGATGCAGAGTAGTAGTACGGAGCGTAATAGTTGTCCGGGCACGCGGATCGGCAGGGCCCCCGGTGGTCCCGGCGTCGCACCCGCCGCGCGACCGCCCTGCCGTAACTCGTTCTGGCACAACAGGATGCACACCGAATTTGTTCTGTCAACCCCCAGCACGCGCCTGTTGTGGCCCTGACCTGCGTCGTTGATCGCGCCGTTATCGAGTCGCATGTTAAACTGTGAGCATCGAAAGGGGCACGGGACACATGATTTTTAAGGTCGGAGACACCGTCGTTTACCCCCACCACGGAGCGGCGCTGATCGAAGCTATCGAGACTCGCACCATCAAAGGTGTGCAGAAGGAGTATCTGGTCCTGAAGGTCGCCCAGGGCGATCTCACTGTACGAGTTCCCGCCGAGAATGCCGAATACGTCGGCGTTCGTGACGTCGTGGGCCAGGAGGGTCTCGATCGAGTCTTCCAGGTACTACGTGCGCCGCACACGGAGGAGCCGACGAACTGGTCTCGGCGTTACAAGGCCAACCTGGAGAAGCTCGCCTCCGGCGATGTGAACAAGGTGGCCGAGGTCGTGCGTGATCTCTGGCGACGCGAACAGGATCGCGGCCTGTCCGCCGGCGAGAAGCGGATGCTCGCCAAGGCTCGTCAGATCCTCGTCGGTGAACTCGCCCTTGCCGAGGGCACCGATGATGTCAAGGCCGAGACCCTGCTCGACGAGGTTCTCGCAGCGGCCTCCTGATCGTGAACCAACTGCACGACACCAGTCGTGTCGTGGCATTGGTGCCTGCCGCCGGTCGGGGCGTTCGCCTGGGTGAGTCCATGCCCAAGGCGTTCGTGCCGGTCGGCGGCACGCCCATGCTCACACTCGCAATAGACGGTCTGATCGCGTCCGAGGTCGTGGACCACATCGTGATCGCCGCGCCCGCCGAACTCATCGACGAGGCGCGGATTCTGCTAGGCCACCGCGTCGAACCGGCATGCCCCGTGCCGGTGAGCGTGGTCGCGGGCGGCGTGGAACGTTCCGATTCGGTGCGTTCCGGAATCGACGCCGCACCGCAGGCCACCCATTTCCTCGTGCACGATGCCGCGCGCGCCTTGACGCCGCCGTCGATGATCGCGCGAGTGGTGGCCGAACTGACGTCCGGTTGCCCGGCCGTCGTCCCGGGTCTGCCCGTCGCCGACACGATCAAATCCGTGGACGCCACCGGCGAGGTGACCGGCACCCCCGACCGCGCCCTACTGCGCGCGATCCAGACTCCCCAGGGTTTCGAGGCGCAACTCCTGCGTGACGCCTACGCCGCGGGAATGCACGCGACCGACGACGCGGGCCTGGTCGAGGCGTTCGGCGCACATGTCCGGGTGATCCCCGGCGACCCGCTGGCATTCAAGATCACCACTCCGCTGGATCTGCGGCTGGCTCGCACGCTGCTCGCCGAGCGCGACACTCCCGAGGCCGCGAACGAGTCCGTGGATATCCGCACCGCGTCGCGGACCCGGGCGGCCGCGAACAGCTCGGTGTCGCGGTGATCGATCCCACTGGTCTGCGGGTCGGCCTCGGCACCGACGTACACCCGATCGAACCCGGCCGTCCCTGCTGGATGGCCGGTCTGCTGTTCGAGGGCGAGAGCGGCTGCTCCGGTCACTCCGACGGTGACGTCGGCGCGCACGCACTGTGCGACGCGCTGCTGTCGGCGGCCGGGCTGGGCGATGTGGGCGCGGTATTCGGCGTCGGACGGCCAGAATGGGCCGGGGTGTCCGGTGCGGACATGCTCCGCGAGGTCCGGCGTCTGCTGGACGAGGCCGGATATACCGTCGTCAACGCGGCCCTGCAGGTCATTGGCAACCGTCCCAAGATCGGGCCTCGCCGTAGCGAGGCGCAGCAGGTACTGGGAGAATTACTCGGTGCACAGGTGTCGGTGTCCGGCACGACCACCGACGGTCTGGGACTCACCGGGCGCGGCGAGGGTGTCGCGGCGGTCGCCACAGCGTTGCTGTGTCGGCGATGTTGATCGTCGGCGCGAACGGGGCCCTGCGTGGTGACACAAGCTGCCGCCTCCGGGGCTGACCGTACGCGCCGGGCTGACTCCCTCGCACACCTGAGCTGCCGGATACCCCCCACCCGGCGCCCGCCCTGTACCTTATGCAAAATTCCCGACAGTAGGATGGCTGGTCGTGACTCTGCGCCTGTTCGACACCGCGACGCGGACCCTGCGTGATTTCACGCCTCTGGTCCCCGGCCGAGCGTCGATATACCTGTGTGGCGCCACGGTGCAGGGCGAGCCACATATCGGACACGTCCGCAGCGGCGTCGCGTTCGACGTCCTGCGCCGATGGCTGCTCGCGGGCGGTTACGACGTCGCGTTCGTGCGAAATGTCACCGATATCGACGACAAGATCCTGAACAAGGCCGCCGCCGCGGGCCGCCCCTGGTGGGAGTGGGCCGCCACGCACGAGCGCGTCTTCGACCGCGCCTATGCCGCGCTCGGCGTGCTGCCGCCGTCGGTGGAACCGCGCGCGACCGGGCACATCACCCAGATGGTCGAGATGATGGAGCGGTTGATCGAACGCGGTCACGCATACGCCTCGTCCGGGAACGTCTACTTCGATGTGTGCAGCTATCCCGAATACGGGGCGTTGTCCGGCCACAAACTCGACGACGTACATCAGGGTGAGAGCGCGGGTGAGGGCAAACGCGATCCGCGCGACTTCACGCTCTGGAAGGCCGCCAAACCCGGCGAGCCGACCTGGCCCTCGCCGTGGGGTCCGGGTCGCCCCGGCTGGCATCTGGAATGCTCGGCGATGGCCGGGTTCTATCTCGGCCCGGAATTCGATATCCATTGCGGCGGTATGGATCTGGTGTTCCCGCACCACGAGAACGAAATCGCCCAATCCCGTGCCGCCGGTGACGGTTTCGCGCGGTACTGGTTGCACAACGGCTGGGTGACCCTGGGCGGGGAGAAGATGTCCAAGTCGCTGGGCAACACTCTGGCCGTGCCGAATGTGCTGGAACATGTTCGGGCCGTGGAACTTCGGTTCTACCTGGGCAGCGCGCACTACAGCTCGATGCTGGAGTACTCCGATCAGGCGCTGCGCGATGCGGCCCAGACCTATCAGCGACTCGAGGCATTCGTGCGCCGGGCGACCGAGCGGCTGGGCGATGTTCCGGTCGGCAAGTGGACCGACGCGTTCGCCGAGGCGCTGGACGACAATCTCGGAATTCCCAAGGCACTGGCCGAAATTCACCGCGTCGTGCACGAGGGCAACAAGGCGCTCGAATCCGGTGCGGCCGATACCGCCCGCGAGGCGGCCGGACAGGTGCGTGCGATGCTCGGCATCCTGGGTGTGGATCCACTGGATCCGCACTGGTCCGGGCCGCAGGATTCGTCCGCGGCGAACGACGCGCTGGACGTTCTGGTGCGCGCCGAACTCGACCGCCGCCAGCGGGCTCGCGCCGCGAAGGATTGGGCCGAGGCCGATGCGGTGCGCGATCGACTGCACGAGGCAGGGGTCGAGGTCACCGACACACCCGACGGCCCGGAGTGGTCGCTGATATCACCGATGACACGAAAGACGAACTGATGGCAGGCAATTCGCAACGGCGTGGCGCGGTGCGCAAGGGCGGCAGCAAGAAGGGACAGGTCGTCGGGTCCGGCGGTAAGCGTCGTCGCGGCCTCGAAGGGCGGGGCGCGACCCCGCCCGCGACCGAACGCAAATACCACCCCGCGGCCAAACGCGCGGCCGCGGCGGCCAAGGCCGCGGCCAAGACTCGCGGCGGCCCCTCCTCCGGCGGCCGGGTCGCCGGACGCCGCAACGCCGACGCACCCGAACTGGTGCTCGGCCGCAATCCGGTGGTGGAATGCCTGCGCGCCGGCGTCCCGGCGACCGCGCTGTACGTCGCGGTGGGCACCGAGAACGACGAACGGCTCACCGCCTCGGTGAAACTCGCCGCCGACGCCGGAATCTCGATCTTGGAGGTGCCGCGCACCGACCTGGATCGCATGAGCACCAACGGATTACATCAGGGCGTGGCCCTGCAGGTGCCGCCCTACCGGTACGTTCACCCGGACGACCTGCTCCAATCCGCCAATGGCTCGGGCGAACCCGCGTTGCTGGTGGCGTTGGACAACATCTCCGATCCGCGCAATCTCGGCGCGGTGATCCGTTCGGTCGCGGCCTTCGGCGGTCACGGCGTGGTGATCCCGCAGCGGCGCAGCGCGAGCGTCACGGCGGTGGCCTGGCGCACCAGCGCCGGCGCCGCAGCCCGGCTGCCCGTCGCGCGCGCGACGAATCTGACTCGCACACTGAAGGATTGGGCCTCGACCGGCGTGCAGATCGTCGGCCTGGACGCGGGCGGAGACACCGTCCTGGACGAATTCGACGGCACCGCACCGACAGTCGTGGTGGTCGGCTCGGAGGGCAAGGGCCTGTCCCGGCTGGTGCGCGAGACCTGTGACGAGATCCTGAGCATTCCGATGGCCGGACCGGTCGAATCGCTGAACGCCTCGGTCGCGGCGGGTGTCGTACTGGCCGACATCGCACGTCAGCGCCGGTCCTGACGAGCGAATCCGCCCGTCCAGGAGGCGAATTCTGCCTCGTGATCGCGTCGGCCGATGTGAATTGGCGCGCGTCCGGACGATGAAATGGCCCGCGTCACCGTAGACTTGACCGGTGGCCATGTGGAATGAGCCTCCCTACTGGGGGGGAGAGCTGCCCGATCAGCCGATCGGTCAGCCCGTCGAGCATCCGCACGCGACGACAGTGCTACTGCTCGGCGCCCTGAGCATATTCTGTTGTGGCGCACTGGGTCCGGTGGCATGGGCGTTGGGCAAGCAGGCGTTGGATCAGATCGAGCGATCCGGCGGCACGCTCGGCGGCCGCTCGCAGGTGCTGACCGGGTACGTCCTCGGCGTCGTCGGAACGGTGCTGATGGTTCTGGTGGCCATCGTCTTCCTGCTGATGGTCATCGGTGGACGTGCCTGACCGAGCAGGCTCTCAGTCCAGCCCGGGGCGTTCGGGCTCGGACAGCATCTCCCAAGCCGGCCATTCGTCGGTGATGCTGCCGGTCCAGCGGGGCGGGCGGCGGTCGCGGAATGCGGCCATCCCCTCCCCGCCGTCGATACTCTGCGCGACGTAGCCGTTCAGCTCGGTCTCCATCCGGCCGACCGCCTCCTGCGTCATCCCCAGGCTCTCCCATAGCAGCCGTTTGGACAACGCCACGGGAAGCGGCGCGGATCCGCCCGCGATGTCGTGTGCGACGGCCATCGCGGTCGGCAGCACCTCGGATGCGTGCAGGCAGCTGTTGGCCAAGCCCATGGCCTTGGCCTCGTCACCGTCGAAGGTGCGGCCGGTGAGCATGATGTCGGCGGCATTGGCCATTCCGGCCAGCCGGGGCAGCATCCAGTGCGCGTAGCCGTCGGCAAGCACCGCGCGACGGACCTGATTTAGGCCGTACACCGCGTCGCGGGCCAGGTACCGCAGGTCGCATTGCAGCGCGAGCGCCAGGCCGATGCCGACCGCGTGGCCGTTCACCGCCGCGATCACCGGTTTGCGCACCCGCCAGGGCGGCGGATCGAGGGTGGCGCTGACATCGCCGACCCGGTGGGACAGGTCCGCGCCCGCGCAGAAGGCCGGTGGCGTCCCGGTGAGCACGACCGCGCGAATCGCGTCCTCGACATCGCAGCGGCGCAGGGCCGCGCCGAGTTCCTCCGTCAACGCCGGGGTCAGCGCGTTCTGCTGAGCGGGACGGTTGAGCGTGAGTACCGCGACGCCGCCGGAAACATCGACGTGCAGTTCCGAACTCATGCAATGTCCTTCCGGGGCGGGCGAACCCGTTGCGACACGACCGTCGCAGGCTTACCGACCGCAATCTTTCCCGCACGACTCGGTGTTACACGGCGCATTGCCGACCGGACGTGCTGCGTACCTCCGGCACGAAACCGATCCGCCGGACCAGCTCATGCGTGCGACAACATCCTAGGACACCGCTGCCGGGCATCAGGGGGGCCGTGCGCATTCAGGACACGCACACTCCCGGCGGGACCAGCTCGGTCCATCGAAGCGGCGAACCGATGCCGACCGCCACAGCCTCGGGCTATCGGAAGCCGCGGGGTCTCCGGAGCGAAGCACCGGCCGACGCACTCGTCGAGGTTCGCCGTATGGTCGGAGCCGATGCTGATCGACGAGGGTGGCACAGGTGTGCCGATTCTGCTGCTGCACGGGCTGATGGGCAGCGCGCGGACGTGGCGTGCGCACGTGGACTGGCTGCGCCCGTTCGGGCGGCTGTACACGTTCGACGCCGCCGGACACGGTCGGCCCGCACCGCCGGAGTTGACCACCGAGGCATTCGTCGCGGATCTGGCCGCCGCCACCGCGGAGATCACCGAGCCGATGGTGGTGATCGGTCACTCGATGGGCGGGCTGCACGGGTGGATGTTCGCCGCGACGCATCCGGAGCGGGTGCGTGCGCTGGTGGTCGAGGATATGGCCCCGGATTTCCGCGGCCGCACCGCCCGGGACTGGGCGCGGATGATCGAAGCCTGGCCGCAGCCCTTCCCCGACGAGGACGCGATGCTGGACTTCTTCGGTCCGGTGGCCGGGCATTACTTCCTGCGGGCCTTCACCCGCGGTGCCGATGGCTACCGATTGCACGGTGCGGTAGCGACCTTCCGCGATATCTCCGAGGAGTGGGGCACCCGGGACTTCTGGTCGCAGTGGCACGCCGTGCGCGCCCCCGCCCTGCTGATCGAGGGCGAGCACACCATCACTCCGCCCGGTCAGATGCGTCGCATGGCCGCCGACCATCCGAACGCCCGCCACGTCCTGATCTCCGATGCGGGCCATCTCGTCCACGACGATCAGCCCGCCGCCTACCGCACCGAGGTCACCGGCTTCCTGTCCGAGGTCCTCGGCTGATCCGCCGACGGCCGCACCCGGCCGGAGGCCGGCCCGCGCACGTCCCGCACGCTGAACTCGAGACCGGCGAACCGAACTCGGCGGCGAGATCCCGGGACCGTGACGTGCGGCAATACTCGCCGAGGTATTTGAGGGCGTCTGCCGTCAGTCCATGTCGAGATGCATCGTATGCTCGTCGCAGGCCAACGAACGAAGGTGACCAGATGATCGATTTCTCGATTCCCGCCGACCTCGCCGCCGAACGCGATCGGGTGCGGCAGTTCGTCATCGACAAGATCGTTCCGTACGAGCGCGATCCCCGGTTGACCTCGCACGGGCCGAGCGACGAGCTGCGCCAGGAATTGGTCGAGCTGGCGCGGGCGGAGAAATTGCTGACCGTGCAGGCCCCGGTCGAGCTGGGCGGGCGCGGGCTCACCCATGTGGAGCAGGCCGTGTTGTACGAGGCGGCGGGCTGGTCCACGCTCGGGCCGGTCGCGATGAACTGCGCGGCGCCCGACGAGGGCAATATGTTCCTGCTGTCCAAGGTCGCCGACCCGCGGCAGATCGACCGGTACCTGATGCCGGTGATCACCGGACATCAGCGTTCGGTCTTCGCGATGACCGAGCCGGGCGGGGCCGGATCGGATCCGGGTCAGCTGGCCACGACCGCCACGTTCGACGGCGAGAACTTCACCATCAACGGCCGCAAATGGCTCATCACCGGCGCGGACGGCGCCGAGACGTGGATCATCATGGCCCGGCTGGAGGCCAATCCGCACCTGCCCGAGGGGCCGACGCTGTTCCTCGCCGAGGGCGGCGCTGCGCTCCATGCCGGCGGCATCGTCATCGAGCGCACGATGAACACCATGGACCGCAACTACGTCGGCGGGCACGGTGTGGTCCGGTTCGAGAACCTCACGCTGCCAAGGGAATCCGTACTCGGCGAAACCGGTCAGGCGCTGCGGTACGCACAGCTGCGGCTGGCTCCGGCCCGCCTCACGCACTGTATGCGCTGGCTCGGCGCGGCCGAGCGGGCGCATAGCATCGCGGTCGAACACGCGCGCACCCGCACCGCGTTCGGTAAGCCCATCGGTGAGCATGAGGGCGTGTCATTCCTGTTGGCGGACAACGAGATCGCGCTACACCAGTGCCGCTTGACGATCTGGCACGCCTGCTGGCTGATGGACAACGGCCACAAGGCCCGGCACGAGAGCTCGATCGCCAAAGCCAGTGTGTCCGAAGAGCTTTTCAAGGTCGCGGACCGCTGCGTCCAGGTCCTCGGCGGCATCGGTATCAGCGACGAGACGGTGGTGGAGATGATCTTCCGCGATATGCGCGCCTTCCGCCTCTACGACGGGCCCACCGAGGTGCACAAGTGGGCCATCGGGCGGCAGGTGCTGCGGCGCTGATTCTCAGGGACGCTCGTCGTTCTACCACCTGATCCGGTCATGGCCGACCAGTTGGAACCCCAACCGGATCGCAACGGTGCGTCAACGGGAGTCGTTCCGACCCTTACCGTGTCGGAGGCTATCGGACGGAGTCGGCTGTCCGGAGATTCCGGCTCCCAGCGGGGGGTGGACACCGCAGGTGCAGGTCTCGAGGGAGGGGCAGGTGCAGCGCAGACCCCATTCGATGAGGGCCCGAGCCTGTGCGAGGTCAGCCATGCGCGCATCGATGTCCGCCAGCTTCGCCGCGGCCAGCGCGCGGGTCGCGAGGCGGCCGGGCATCTCGTCCGCCAGCAGCACGGCGATCTCGTCGAGACCGAATCCGGCGGCCTTGCAGATCTCGATGGCCCGCAGCCTGATCAACACGGACTCGTCGTAACGCCGGCGCCCGCCGACGCGGTTCGGCGGCCGCAACAGCCCGCGGTCCTCGTAGTAGCGCAGTGTCGTCGCCGCGACACCGGAGCGCCGAGCGACCTCACCGATGGACAGCGGTGCGGTCATGTCATCGATCATGGCTCGAAATCGGGCTTGACTTCCAGTCGGCTCGAAGTTGTCGAATATCGGCATGTCGATCCCGTACCCCGATCTGGCCCGGTCCCATTACGCGCTCCTGCGCAGCTATCGGCGCGACGGCACCGCGGTCGACACGCCGATCTGGTTCCGGCTGGACGGCAGCATCCTCCTGTTCCGAACCAAGATCGGCCCGAAGACCCGGCGACTGGCCAACTCCCCGCGCGTCGAGCTGCGGCCCTGCGACTACCGCGGCCGGATCACCGGCGATCACCTGGCGGTGACGGGATGCGCGACGATCCTCTCCGGGGAGGACGCGGAGGCCGCGAACCGGGCGCTGCGGGAGCGGTACGGCTGGCAGTGGAACGTCGTCCCGATGATCCGTATCCCCGGCGTGGTGAACGTGCACCGGGAGCTGAGCACGCGCGAGAAGCTGCGACGAACTCGAGCGAAGGTCTTGTGGCCGGACAGTGCGATCGTGCGCGTGGAGCTGGATCCTGCGAGTTGAAATGCAGCGCGGACTTCCGGCCGTACTGATCGGCAACGCCGACAGCCACTATTGACTCCACGCGGGTTTCTCGCGCGTGGGAATCGCGGGGGCGGCGGCAGGTTCTACTCTCATCGCGTCGATCGAGCCGTCCGAATCCACGAATTTCGCGCCCGGACCTCGATCAGCCGGGAACGTTAGGAGTTCGCGATGACCCGCGGCGATGTCCATCTGTGCGGAAGTGTGCCCCTGCCGAATGCGGAGGCGGTATTCAGTGAGGCCGCGCGGCGGCTGGGGCCGTGGCTCGGCCGCATTCCCGACGGTGAGACCGGTGAGCGGGACAATTTCACGGTCTGGCAGCTGCCGCGCATGGCCGCGCATCCGGACCTGGAGACGGTGCCGCCGCCGAGTCCGGAATACGGGCCTAGTGAACGGGTGCGGCCGAAACCCGGTGTGGATCCCGCCTCGATCGATTTCGGAGCACTGGGCTATGCGGACGCCGCACTCGAGTCCTGGCGAATCTTCCGCAAGCTACGCGAGCGGGGCGACATCGAGGCGAGTGTGCGGTTCCAGGTGTGCCTGCCGACGCCGATCTCGGTGGTCGGCGCATTCGTCGGCGATCCCCAGGACGTTCTCGAACAGCGCTACGAAGCGGCTCTGCTCGCCGAACTCGCCCGGATCGCCGCGGAGATTCCGCACGCCGACCTCGCGGTGCAGTGGGACTGCCCCGTCGAATTCGCGATCTTCACGGGTGTGTTCCCCTCGTGGTTCGGCTCCGACGACGGTACTCGGCTGACCGAGATCGTCACCCGGCTGACGCGGCTCGGTGCGGCCGTGCCCGAGGGCATCGAGCTCGGATACCACCTGTGCTATGGCGATTTCGGGCATCGCCATTTCGCCGAGCCGGCCGATACCGAGCGCATGGTGGCGGTGGCCTCGGGTGTGCTGGCGGCGCTGTCGCGACCGGTCGACTGGCTCCACATGCCGGTGCCGCGCCCGCGGGCGGACCGCGCCTACTTCGCACCGCTGGCCGAGCTGCGCCTGCCGGCGGCGACTCGGCTGTATCTGGGACTGGTGCACGCCACCGACGGCCGCGACGGCGCCTTGCGTCGCATCGCGGCCGCCCGGCAGGTCGTCGACGGATTCGGCATCGCTACCGAATGCGGATTCGGTCGGCGGCCCGCCGAACAGATCCCGGATCTGCTGGACCTGCATGCCGAAGTGGCTCGGGAATTGTCGTGACCCTGTGCTGGACCGTGAGCTCGCGTCGTGAGTCCCGAGCCCCATCCACACATTTCGTGGCCCTCCGCCTGGAAAGGTGTGCCCGGGTTCGGAGGCCGACGTGCCACCGCTAACCTGGCACCCATGGCTGTTGTGGTGAAAATCAATGCAATCGAGGTGCCCGAGGGTGCGGGGCCCGAATTGGAGAAGCGATTCGCCAACCGGGCGCATGCGGTGGAGAATTCGCCGGGCTTCCTCGGCTTCCAGCTGCTCCGGCCGGTCGCCGGAGATAACCGGTACTTTGTTGTCACGCAATGGGATTCGAACGAATCCTTCGAGGCGTGGCGAGACGGTCCGGCCAAAGCCGCGCATGCGGGCGATCCGTCGCGCAAGGCGGTCGCCACCGGCGCCTCGCTGCTGGAGTTCGAGGTCGTGCTCGACGTGACGGCCAAATCCGAATAATTCGACAACGCGCCGATCAGCGGCGTGACCGGGTTCCCGGCGGCACTCGCACGACCGGGAACCCGAACCGCCACCCGCCGGGATCAGGCTTCGAAGGCGGCATCCAGTTCGATGTTCTCGACACCGGCCAGCGCCTTGCTGATCGGGCAGCCGGCCTTGGCGGCCTCGGCCGCCTTCTGCGCGCCCGCGGCGTCGATACCGGAGACGCGACCCCGGACGGTCAGCTTGATGCCGCTGAGGCGGAAACCACCCGCCGGATCCGGTCCGAGTGTCACATCCGCGTTGACGTCCAGGCTCTGCACGCTGCCGCCCGCGTTGCCGATCTCCGCGGACAGGGCCATCGCGTAGCAGGACGAATGCGCCGCCGCGATCAACTCCTCCGGGCTGGTCGTGCCCTCGGCGGTGTCGGCGGTGCGCTTAGGGAACGAGACGTCGAACGTGCCGACTCCCGAGCTGGCCAGCTCGACCCGGCCCGAGCCGTCCTGCAGACCTCCGGTCCATGCGGTGTGCGCGCTACGTGTTGGCATCACGGTCCTTTCCGTATCTTCGGCCCTCGCCCGCTCGGGCGGGTTTGCGGCGCTGTACGCGTGCCGGGCACTCATTCCTGGCACCCGCCACGCGTCCGGGCGGCAAGCCGCGCCGCGAACGTGGGGTTGACGTTGTCCGGGGTCGACGTTACTCGGAGTTCGGCGTTATCCGGGAGTCGACGACGGCTGCGGCTCAAGCCATGTCGCGGCGGTGCAGCAACCACACCGTCGCGACCGCGAAGCCGACGATGTAGACCGCGAGGACCACGAAAGATGCGGGGCGCGAGAGGATGTCGAGCACACCCGGGGTCGACTCCCCGGAGATCGTGCGCATCGCACCCGCCAGCGAACCCGCCGCGGTGCCGGGCAGATGGTCGGTGATCGCCCGGATCGGCGAGAAGATCGACGCGACGCCGCGCAGCAGATTCTCCACCACCAGCACCCACACCAGCCCCAGGCCGACCGCGAGGGCGGGACCGCGAGCGAGCACGCCGATCATTGCGCCCGCCAGCGTCCACATCCCGAGAATTGCCGCGCCTGTGAGGATTCCGAGCAGCGACCGCCCGGCCCCCGGCAGCGCGAGGGATTGATGCTGCACCGTGCCGATGATCGCGGCCACCCCGGTGTCGACCGCGAACACGCTCAGGACCAGCGCGACGACCACCACGGCCAGGGCCAGCACCGTCCCGCCCGCCACCCGAGTGCGCGACGGCCCCTGGGTGAAGACGGTCTTCCAAGTGCCCCAACCATATCCGCCTCCGGTCACCAACGCGCCCAGCACCAGCATCAACGCACCCCCGAACATGGCCATACCCTGCGTGAACACCTCGGGTACCGCGGCGGGGAGCATCTGCTGCAACAGGATCGCCCGAGGCTGCCCGTTGGACATGCGCATCGACGAGCCGGTGACATAGGCGAGATAGTTGAACAGATAGGCGAATACGAGGTTGAGCACGATCCAGGTGCCCAGGATGATCCAGAACGCCGGCCATCGGCACAGGCGGGCGAATTCGCCTCGGGTACAAGCGATCAGGTCCCTCATGACAGATTCTCCATTCCTGGTCACGACACCTGCTCCAGCTTCGTCATCTCGAAGAAGACCTCTTCCAGCGAACGCTCGTCGCTGCGCAGTTCCAGCAGGTCGGCACCCGCCTCGACAACCGCACGTGCCACCTCGGGCGCCATTGCCACTCCGGCATCGACTCTGATACCGCCGGTGGTCAGCAGTGCGGTTCGACCGCCCAGCGCGGCACGGACCGCCGGGAAGGCCAGTTCCACCGGTTCGGCTCGCAGGAAAAGCGTTGCCGTGCCGCGTAATTCGCTCACCGTCGATTCGGTGAGCAGACGGCCCCGCGAGATGACGCCGACGCGGTCGCAGATCTCCTGCACTTCGCTGAGCAGGTGCGAGGACAGCACGACGGTGTGCCCTTCGGCGGCCAATCCGGTGATGAGCTCACGCATCTCGGCCATTCCCGCCGGATCGAGCCCGTTGGTGGGTTCGTCGAGGATCAGCAGATCCGGGTGTCCCAGCAGGGCCGCGGCGACCCCGAGGCGCTGTTTCATCCCCAGCGAGTAGGCCCGGAACCGGTCGTTGCCGCGGGCGGCCAGTCCGACCCGGTCGAGCGCCTCCTCGGCGTCGTCCCGGGTGCGGCCCCGATAATGCGCCAGCACCCGCAGGTTGTCCCGGCCGGACAGGTACGGGAAGAAGCCCGGCCCCTCGATCAACACTCCGATCCGGCGCAGCGCCGCGGGATCGCCGGGCTGCCGCCCCAGGACGGTCGCACGGCCCGAACTCGGCCGGATGAGACCCACCAGCATGCGCAGCGTGGTGGTTTTCCCGGCGCCGTTCGGCCCGAGGAAGCCGTAGATCTGCCCAGCCTCGACGGTCATGCCCACGGCATCGACGGCGGTGTGCGCGCCGTAGCGTTTGGTCAGCGCCTCGGTATGCACAACCGCTACGGAATCCGATTCGTTCATGCCATCGAGAATCCGCCCGCGACCTGGCCCGGCACATCCGCCGACGAGCGTGACCCGGCGTACGCATCCGGACGTAATCCACCACACGCTGCCCGCCGCGATCGGACGCATTCACCCGCGGCCGGTGTCCTGACGACCGGAGCGGCCCGGTCCTGTCACAGGCCGGGCCGTCCGCCGGAAATCAGAAGCCGTTGCTCTGCCCGCCGCCCGCGTAGAAGCCGTGGCCGTTGGCGTTGTCGAAGCAGCCCATCTGGACCGAATAGCTGCCGAAGCAGGTGGTGCCGTTCCAGGTGATGGTGGGCGGATTCCGCGGCTGGCCGACCAGCGGCGGATTGCCGCCCGGCAGCGTGTGCCGGTTGCCGCCGGTCCAATCGGGATGCGCCGGCAGTCCCGAGTTGTCCACCACCACAGCGGGAACGTAGGGCCACGGCAGCCCCGGCCCGCGCATCCCGCCGAACGACACCGACATCATCAGCTGCGGCGGCGCCACATCACATCCGGCCGATCCGTCCGGCCCGATGGAACAGTTGAGCCCGTTGGTGTTGAAATACACACTATTGCCGACCACATATGGCGCTGGATCGACATTCTGCGCATTGGCCGCACCAGCCTCCAGCACACCCGCGGTTACCGCAGCACCGACCACCGCGACCAGGGCCGCCACCCGAACTCGCCTCATACCGCCTCCTTCGATATCGGGCCAGATCGCTGGCCCCTCGATCAGATTCATCGCACTACCGGCCGTACCCGTAACATGCAGGACCGCACGCCGTTCCCGGGCCCAGCCGGAACCACAGCCACGCAACGGGCTTCCGGCGACTCGCGGCCACACACTCTCCGTCCGTGCACGCATCGATAACAAGCCGAAACATGTTCCTGGCCATGGAATTCGCGCCTCGCCCAGCACGACCATCGCCTCGATGTGCGCGCCGGAATCAACGAGGACGCCCCGGGCACCACCGAAAGTGAGCCGGAGTCGGCAATATCCGGCGCTCCCAACCGGTGGATCCGGACATACGTATCTGGACGTAATTCACCGCGCGAGGCGTCCGGAACCGGTGCGGCGGGGCTACGGTTCGACTGTGGATGCGCGCATGCGGCCGAGTGGCAGGGTTCTGTTGCCGGCGCTGATCGCCGCCGTTGTCCAGGCGGGGGCGGGGGCCAGGGCGAATGCGCATTGGCACGAGACCGGCGCGAGGCAGCTCGATGTCCTCGGGTATGCGCTGTTGCTGGCCGGGCCCGCGCTGCTGCTGGCTCGGCGCGCGTATCCGCGGGCGGTGCTGTACGCGGTGCTGGTCGTCACGCTGGCCTACCTGCTGCTGGGATACGGGTACGGCCCGATCTTCATCGCGCTGGCGATCGCGTTCCTGTCCGCGGCTCGACGCGGCTCGCGCTGGTACACATATTCGATCGTGCCGCTGGGTTATCTGCTGATGGTGTGGCCCGCGCCGTTCATCCGGGGGCATCCGATCAATTACTGGCAGATCATCGGGCTGTTCGCCTGGCTGTCGGTGCTGGTGGCGCTGGCCGAGGGCATGCGGCAACGGCGTGCGGTGCTGATCGCGCGGCGACAGCGGGCCGAGGCCGCGCAGCGCAACGAGCGGGCCGAGCGGGCACGCGAGCAGGCCCAGCGCGAACAGCGCGCCAGCGAGGAACGTCTCGCGATCGCGCGCGAGCTGCACGACGTTCTCGCGCACAGTCTTTCACTCATCAATGTGCAATCCTCGGTGGCATTGGAACTACTCGATCGCAAACCCGAACAAGCCGCGACGGCGTTGGCCGCCATCAAGTCCGCCAGCCGCGACGCACTCGGCGAGGTGCACGCACTGCTGCGATCCATTCGGGCCGGCACGGAAACCGTTGCGGCGCCGAAGAGTCCGGCCGTGCGCGTCGGCGATCTGGACGCGTTGATCGAGCCCGCTCGCGCGGCGGGCCTGACGGTTCGAGCCGAGGTGTCCGGCGATCCCGTGCGGCTGCCCGCCGTACTGGATGTGGCCGCCGCCCGGATCGTGCGGGAATCGCTGACCAATGTGCTGCGGCACGCTCCGGGCGCGAGTGCCGTTGTCGGCGTGGTCTATTCCCCGGACGAGCTGCGGCTCACCGTCGAGAACACCGGACCCGCGAATACTCCACAACCATCCACGACCCCGGGCGGAAACGGTATCCCGGGCATGCGCGAACGAGCGCACGCGCTCAACGGCGAACTGGCCGCGACCCCGTTGCCCAGCGGCGGATTTCGCGTCACCGCACGCCTTCCGATCCCCCAGGAGCCCCGATGACCCCCGCACGAGACGGTATCCGAGTTCTGGTGGCCGACGATCAGGCGCTGGTGCGCGGCGGGTTCGTAGCCCTGCTCGGCGCACAGGAGGGTATCTCCGTCGTGGGCGAGGCCGACAACGGCGAACAGGCTGTGCGGATGTCCAGAGAACTCACGCCCGACGTCGTGCTGATGGACATTCGGATGCCGGTGCTGGACGGCCTGGCCGCCACCCGCGCGATCGCGGCCGATCCCGCCCTGGGTGCGGTGAAGGTGGTGGTGCTGACCACCTTCGAACTCGACGAGTACGTCTTCGAGGCAATGCGTTCGGGCGCAACGGGTTTCCTTGTCAAGCATACCGAACCGGCCGATCTGGTCCGGGCGGTTCGCGTGGTGGCCGCGGGCGATGCGCTGTTGTCCCCCAGCGTGACTCGCCGGCTGGTAGCCGAATTCGCCGCACGCGCCAAGCCCGCGCCCGCGGCCGAACTCACCGAACTGACCGATCGCGAACGCGAGGTGATGACCCTCGTCGCCGAGGGCCTGACCAATGCCGAGATCGCCGAACGCCTGTTCATGAGCCCCGCGACCGCCCGCACACATGTCAGCCGAATCCTGTTGAAACTCAGCGCACGCGACCGTACTCAGCTGGTCGTGATGGCGTACGAGTCGGGCTTGGTCCGCCCGGGCTGGCAGTAGTGACGCGCCGGTGCGGGAATGACCGACCGGCTCCCCAGCGCTGAGTGATAGCGACGAGATCCATTCGCAGGAGGTTCGATGACCATACGATTCGGCACGATGCAGGCCCCGGGATCGGCGGCGGACTGGCTGGAGACGGCCAGAAACGCTGAGCGACAGGGATATCACACGATCCTGATGCCCGATACGCTGCGCACCGCATCTCCCTTCCCGGCCTTGGCGGCCGCGGCGGCGGTGACCACCGCTCTGCGGGTGCGCCCGAACGTCATCGCGGCTCCTCTGCGCACCATTGCGACGACCGTGCGGGAAATCGCCGCACTGCAACAACTTTCCGGCGGTCGCTTCGAACTGGGTATCGGCATCGGACGTCCCGACGCACTGCAGGAGGCGGAAAAACTCGGCTTGCCCGGTGGTTCGGCATCCCGACGCCGCGCCCATCTGATCGAGACCGTGGCGGCCGTGCGCGCCGAGGTCGATCCCGCGCCGCCGGTCATGATCGCCGCCTCGGGACCGCGCATGCTCGCGGCGGCGGGACGCATCGCCGACCGTGTCCTGCCCGCGCTGTATCCCACTGCCACCGAGAGCGAACTGGCCGACATGGTCGCCACCGTGCGGAAGAATGCCGATCGTCCGGTCGCATTCACCACGCAACTGATCGGCATCGGTGATCAGCTCGCCCCGCCGCCGGGTAATTGGCAGGTCCCTACCGTTGCCGAACTGCGCGCGGTGGGTTCGGTCGGTCTCCTGCCCGCAGACCCGGGCGAGGCCGTCGCGGTTCTGGAGCACCGTCGTGACGCCTACGGCATCGATGAGGTGATCGTCCCGGGTGCGCTGGCCGAGGCCTTCCAACCCATTCTCGACCGTCTGCGCTGAAACGGCGCGGCATCACCGGCGATCCCGCGGAGTGGGCGTCCGTGCCGACCACCGACGGATGACCGCACTCGCGGGTCGGCACCGCCGGTGGGCGTGCGGCACTATCGCTGAGCGGCGCGGCGCTGCCGGGCCGCCTCGTACAACAGGACCGAGCCCGCGGTGGCGGCGTTGAGGCTGCTCGCGCCGCCACCGATCGGGATACGCACGATATCGTCACAGACCTCACGCCAGCCCGCGCTCAAGCCCGTGGTCTCGTTGCCGATGACGATCAAGAGCGGTCCGGTCAGGTCGTAGTCGGCGATATCGGCGGTGCCGTGCTCGTCGGTGCCGACGATGCGCAGCGCGATTCCCGCCCGCTGCCGATCGCGCACCCAGGATGCGACCTCACCGGTGGATCGGGCTCGCACCACCGGCAGGCCGAACAGCGAACCCGTACTCGCCCGCACCGCCTTCGGATCGTAGATATCCGCGGCATGACCGCTGACCACGACGGCGGACGCACCGAAGGCATCGGCCGATCGGATCAGCGTGCCGACGTTCCCGGGACTGACCGGCCGATCGAAGACGATTCCGAAAAAATCCGGCCCACAGGCGATTCGGTCGAAATCATCGGGCCGGGTCACGCCCACCGCGATCAGCTCCGGCTCACCCGAACCCCGCTCTCCCAACTCGGCCAGCAACTCCGGCGCGACGTCGATGACGTCCGCGTCGCTGCCTGCGATGATCCCGCGCGCCCATTCGGACAACTGCTTGCCGTCCGGGCGCAACAGACTCTCGAACCGCCACCCGTTCGCCGCCGCCAGCGAGATCGGCCGCACCCCCTGAATCAGGAACAACCCGGCCCGCTGCCGCTTGTTCCGATTCGCCAGCAACGCCTCCCACTGCTGAAATCTGGCATTTCTGACGGTGACCTTCAGCGGTTCGGCCTTCCAGTCGAGGGCCGGACATCGACCGGCCCGCTCGCATGACAACCGACCAGAGTACCGGCCACACAGCGCAAGTCGGCACACCATCGAGGTAACGGCCCACCGTCCGCCACAGCATCTCCCGCCCCGAGTCGGCGATCTCGCGCGGAACGCCTGCTCCACCTCGACGAAGCCGTCCGCCACGAATGCCGCGCTCTCGGTTTCGGTGAGCATGAGCGCCTTTCCTCGCGCCTCACGGCAACGGCCCCCTCCCGGCACTGCGGGAAGGGGCCGTCGAAACTACCGACTACTCTCCGGACGCGGCGGAGGACTCACCGGCGAGCGCTGCCACCGGCTCCTCCTCGGCGGGCTTGGCGGGCTTGGCCCGGCCGACGAAGGTGAACTTGGCATCCTCGCCCTGGCCCTCGCCGTCCCAACCCTCGACGTCGACCGAGACGATCTGGCCGGGGCCGATCTCGCCGAAGAGGATCTTCTCCGACAGCTGGTCCTCGATCTCGCGCTGGATGGTCCGGCGCAGCGGGCGAGCGCCCAGCACCGGATCGAAGCCGCGCTTGGCCAGCAGGCTCTTGGCCTGATCGGACAGCTCGATCTCCATGTCCTTGTTCCGCAACTGGGTGGCGACGCGGTTGATCATCAGATCCACCATCTCCACGATCTGCTCGGTGGTGAGCTGGTGGAAGACGATCACGTCGTCGATGCGGTTCAGGAACTCGGGGCGGAAGTGCTTCTTCAGCTCGTCGTTGACCTTGAGCTTCATCCGCTCGTAGTTCGAGCCCTCGCTGTTGGACTGGGTGAAGCCCAGGCCGACGGCCTTCGAGATGTCCGAAGTACCGAGGTTCGAGGTGAAGATCAGCACGGTGTTCTTGAAGTCGACCGTGCGGCCCTGACCGTCGGTGAGGCGGCCGTCCTCCAGGACCTGCAACAGGGTGTTGTAGATCTCCTGGTGGGCCTTCTCGATCTCGTCGAACAGCACGACCGAGAACGGCTTGCGGCGCACCTTCTCGGTGAGCTGGCCGCCCTCCTCGTAGCCGACGTAGCCCGGAGGGGCACCGAACAGCCGCGAGGCGGTGAACCGGTCGTGGAACTCGCCCATGTCGATCTGGATGAGCGCGTCGTCCTCGCCGAACAGGAAGTTCGCCAGCGCCTTGGACAGCTCGGTCTTACCGACACCGGACGGACCGGCGAAGATGAACGAGCCCGAGGGACGCTTGGGGTCCTTCAGACCGGCGCGAGTGCGGCGGATGGCCTTCGAGACTGCCTTCACGGCGTCCTCCTGGCCGATGATCCGCTTGTGCAGCTCGTCCTCCATGCGGAGCAGACGGGTGGTCTCCTCCTCGGTGAGCTTGAACACCGGGATACCGGTCCAGTTGGCCAGCACCTCTGCGATCTGCTCGTCGTCGACCTCGGCCACGACGTCCAGATCACCGGAGCGCCACTGCTTTTCGCGGTCGGCGCGCTTGGCGACCAGCTGCTTTTCCTTGTCCCGCAGACGGGCCGCCTTCTCGAAGTCCTGCGCGTCGATCGCGCTTTCCTTCTCCCGGCGCGCATCGGCGATCTTGTCGTCGAATTCGCGCAGGTCCGGCGGCGCGGTCATGCGGCGGATGCGCATCCGGGCGCCGGCCTCGTCGATCAGATCGATCGCCTTGTCCGGCAGGAACCGGTCGTTGATGTAGCGATCGGCCAGCGTCGCGGCCGCGACCAGCGCGGAGTCGGTGATCGAGACGCGGTGGTGCGCCTCGTACCGGTCCCGCAGACCCTTGAGGATGTTGATGGTGTGCTCGACGGTCGGCTCGCCCACCTGGACCGGCTGGAACCGGCGCTCCAGAGCGGCGTCCTTCTCGATGTACTTGCGGTACTCGTCGAGGGTGGTGGCGCCGATGGTCTGCAGCTCACCGCGGGCCAGCTTGGGCTTGAGGATCGAGGCCGCGTCGATGGCGCCCTCGGCCGCGCCCGCACCGACCAGCGTGTGCAGCTCGTCGATGAACAGGATGATGTCGCCGCGGGTGTTGATCTCCTTCAGCACCTTCTTCAGGCGCTCCTCGAAATCACCGCGGTAGCGGCTGCCCGCGACCAGGGAACCCAGGTCGAGGGTGTACAGCTGCTTGTCCTTGAGCGTCTCGGGAACCTCGCCGTTGACGATGGCCTGGGCCAGGCCCTCCACGACGGCGGTCTTACCGACGCCGGGCTCGCCGATCAGCACCGGGTTGTTCTTGGTGCGACGGCTCAGGACCTGCATGACGCGCTCGATCTCTTTCGAGCGGCCGATGACCGGATCGAGTTTGCCCTCGAGCGCGGCCTGGGTCAGGTTGCGGCCGAACTGGTCGAGCACGAGCGAGGTGGACGGGGTGCCCGACTCGCCGCGCGAGCCCGATTCCACCGGCTCCTTGCCCTGGTAGCCCGAGAGCAGCTGGATGACCTGCTGACGCACCCGGTTCAGGTCGGCGCCGAGCTTGACCAGCACCTGGGCGGCCACGCCCTCGCCCTCACGGATCAGACCGAGCAGAATGTGCTCGGTGCCGATGTAGTTGTGACCGAGCTGCAGCGCCTCGCGCAGGCTCAGCTCCAGCACCTTCTTGGCCCGCGGGGTGAACGGGATGTGCCCGGACGGGGCCTGCTGGCCCTGGCCGATGATCTCCTCGACCTGGCTGCGCACACCCTCCAGCGAGATACCGAGCGACTCGAGCGACTTGGCCGCGACACCCTCGCCCTCGTGAATCAGACCCAGCAGGATGTGCTCGGTACCGATGTAGTTGTGGTTGAGCATCCGGGCCTCTTCCTGGGCCAGGACAACGACGCGCCTCGCGCGGTCGGTGAACCTCTCGAACATCGCTCCCTCACTCTCCTGCTCCGACATTCCGGCATCCGGCGCTCCAGACGTCTCTCGCGCAAGCCTGCCATGAAGCCCTGGGGTTGCCTCCCCGGCCTCCACTCTAGTTGGCCGGGGTCGCGGGCGTCTTCCGTCCACCCTATTGTGAACGGCCGACAACTCGACTCATTCATGCATAACGCGGAGGTCCCCGCATTCGTTTCCACCCCAACTATGCCGACAGCGAACAGGGAACGAGCCGAAGCTACCCACCGGTCAGGGGAGCGATGAAGTGACAGGGCACCGGTCGTGGGCGGGCCGGGTCCAGGGCGTTCAGGGCGAAAGCCGCCGCGCGGGCGCTGCCCGCGATGCCCGCGTGTTCGGAGTGGTCGGCCGGACAACCGTCCTGGACCAGAATGTTCGTCGTGTGCGGCCCGGGGACCAGGCCCACGGCGTATGGGACGATCGCCTCGTCGTAGCGGGTCTCGATATTCGTGTAGGTCACTTGCGGGTGGTAGACGCCATCCGCGTCGAGTGACCGCAGGAACGCCGAGGTTCCGGCCATCTCCGCGCATGCTCGGCAAAGGTCCGCGCTGATCAGGGCATCCATCGCGGGCTCCGCGCCGAGCCCGCGGGCGAATGCGCGCACCGGGTCCGCCACCGGGCCGTAGGTGCCCAGCCAGGGCGCGGCGATGGCGACGAATCGGTTCACCTCGCTCGCACCGCCGAGCCGCTTGACGAAATAGTTGCCGACCAGATTTCCCTGCGAGTGCCCCACCAGATCCACCTTCGCCGCGCCGGTGGCCGCCAGCACGCGGTGCACGAAGGCCGCCAGCTGCGCCGAGCTGCTCTCGATCGGGGCCATCCCGCCGATCGCCGAGAGCGGCCAGGACACATCGAGCGCACCGTAGGTCAGCGCGTAGACGCAGTAACCCGCATCGGTCAGCAGCGGCGCGTACACGCCCCAATTGGTCTGCGCCCCACCGCCTGTGCCGTGCACCAGCACGACCGGATCCGGATGCGCGGCGCTCGGCCGGCACGACCAGTCGTTGGAGCCCGGGAGCGAACCGCCCGGATGCGCCAGTTCGGCGGGTATGCCCGAGAAGAAGTCGTAATCCACGGGATAGTCGGCGGTGGATCCCGGCGCGGCGGGCGCTCCCGCCGCCACTCCCGCGGCACTCACCCACAATGCGGTCAGTATCGCCATGATCAGCAAGGATCCGGACAACCTACGTCGCGGCGCAGTACGCATGGCCACTCCCGACTCGAAACGCGTACCCAAGCTTAAATGGAACGCGTTCTATCTGAGGCGAGAATGAGAGAGTCTCCACACAACTGTGTCACGAGGCCGCTCGCGCACCTGATTCGAATAAGCCCGCTGCCGCTGATGATGCGCAAGCCCCTGCGCCCCCCTGATGGCTACCGTCTACCCCCGATGACTACGGCCACTCGTCCTGCACAACCAACCACCTCCCACGCACCCAGCGGCGAAGCGTCTCCGTCCCGCTGGAAATCGCCCGCGAAGCGAAAGGCTCAGCAACGCCAACCCCAAGGTTTTCGGCGCGGGCTCGTCGTTCAGCCCTCGAAGCGCATGGCCGAAGGCCGAATCTCGAGGGCTGAACGACGAGCCACCAAGCGCGCCGAAAACAGCCGCAGCGAAGCGGAGGCCATAGACACAG
>NZ_BDCC01000056.1 GCF_001613305.1 Nocardia vaccinii NBRC 15922 | reverse complement strand
GAGTCTCGAGGGCTGAACGACGAGCCACCAAGCGCGCCGAAAACAGCCGCAGCGAAGCGGAGGCCGAAAACACAGCGAAATTACAGGTCGCGGTCGGCGATGATTCCGCTCTGGATGGCCAGGCCCGCGAGGCGGACTCGCTTCTGGTTCTGCGGGAGGTCTTCCACGCCGAACTTCGAAAACAGCGTGCGCAGATGGGTTTTGATGGCGTCGACGCTCAGGAACAACTCGTCGGCGATCTGTTGATTCGATGCGGGCGTGGCGAATCCGGCGTTGTTCTTGTACGGACGGCACAGCGCGATCAGCACGGAGCGTTGGGTATCGGTCAGCGTGCGCAGCGTGGGGAACGTGCCGGAGGAGATGCGCGTCGCATCGTCGGCGGCGCCGCTGTAGTCGTGGAAGGAGACCAGCGAGGTGCCGACCCGGATCCGGTCGCCGGCGGCGAGGCGGCGGCGGCCCGCCAGACGCTCGCCGTTGACGAAAGTGCCGTTGCGAGAAAGGCCGTCGTCGACGATCGTCCACTGCGCGCCCAGATACTCCACGGCCGCGTGCACCCGTGAGACTTCGGCATCCCAGGACAGCGTCAGATCCGCCTGCGGAGAGCGGCCGATGGTGATGCGCTGTTGTTCGGGATCGAGTGTCAACTCCTGCTGACGTCCCGTGTCGTCGGCGAAGCGCAGGAACGATCCCCGAAAATCGCTCACCGCGGCGACACCTCGATCATCGAAACCAACGACGTATTCTGCACAGTTTCCATGGTGCCGCGCCCTCCCAACACGAGCAAGATCGTAAAGTTGATACCTACCACGAGTTGAAGGCACCAGTCATATCCGATATGCATGAAAACGCCGTCGCTGTCCGGATGTCGCACGATTCCTCCGGACCGCGACGGCACAATGGGAACAACCCTTCGGCCCCCCGGTGGCCGATGTACTAGCTGGCGCGGCCGACTTCCTTGTTGTACGCATCGGTAATTTCCGCGGAGATACGTCCGCGCGCGGAGACCTTGTGGCCCTTGCGGCGGGCCCATTCACGAATTGCCGCACTCTGCTCACGATCCATCGACACGCGGCTCTTCGGCGCGCCGGTGTTCACGCCTGCGGCCTTACCGCGTCGACGACCGCTGACTCGACGCGCGCTGGCGACCCAGGTTTCCAGGCCGTCACGCAGCTTCGCCGCGTTTGTCGTGGACAAGTCGATCTCGTACGAAACACCATCGATCGCAAACTCGATGGTCTCATCCGCGATGGACTCCCCATCGACATCATCGATCAGGCTGACGGTGACCTTCTTTGCCATGAGATGAACGTCCTCTCGAAATCGTGCGACCCGCATACTAGGCCGATACCCGAGTCGAGAATACCTCGAATTCGGAGATTTCCAAGCCGGGGTCAGTGGAATGAATCCGGTACCACTCAGCGCGCCGCGGGGCGCACAATTGGGAACAGTATCGTTTCCCGGATTCCGAGCCCGGTCAACGCCATCAGCAAGCGATCGATTCCCATACCCGTTCCGGTGGTCGGCGGCATACCGTGTTCCATCGCGGCGAGGAAGTCCTCGTCGAGCCGCATCGCCTCGTCATCACCGGCCGCGGCCAATCTGGCCTGATCGATGAACCGATCGCGCTGAATGACCGGATCCACGAGTTCGGAATAGCCCGTCGCCAACTCGAAGCCGCGGACGTACAGATCCCACTTCTCGGTCACGCCCGGTCGGCTGCGATGCTGCCGAGTCAGCGGTGAGGTCTCCACCGGGAAGTCACGCACGAAAGTCGGCGCGTAGAGCTTGTCGCCATAGACGTGCTCCCACAGTTCCTCGACGAGTTTGCCGTGTCCGTAGGCCTTGCCCTGCGGAATTTCCAGACCGACCTGTTCGGCCAGCGCCAGCAATTCGGGTACGGTCGTTTCCGGAGTGACCGGCACACCCAACGAGTCGGACAGCGACGGGTACATCTCCACGGTGTTCCACTCGCCGCTCAGATCGTATTCGGTGCCGTCGGCCAGAGTCACCACCTGCGTTCCGAAGACCTCCTGTGCGATCTCCTGGATCAATTCCCGGGTCATCAGCGCGGAATCGTCGTAGGTGCCGTACGCTTCGTAGGTTTCCAACATCGCGAACTCAGGGGAATGCGTGGAATCCGCGCCCTCGTTACGGAAGTTGCGGTTGACCTCGAAGACCTTCTCGATACCGCCGACCACGCACCGCTTGAGGAACAGCTCCGGTGCAATGCGCAGGTACAGATCGATATCGAGGGCATTTGAATGGGTGATGAACGGACGAGCCGCAGCACCGCCGTGCAAGGTCTGCAGCATCGGCGTCTCGACCTCCAGGAAACCCCTGCGCTCCAACGCATTTCGCATCGCGCGAACAACCTTTACGCGAGTGCGCGCCATTTCCCGGGCCTCCGGGCGCACGATCAGGTCCACATAACGCTGCCGGACCCGGGACTCCTCGCCCATCTCCTTGTGCGCGACCGGGAGCGGACGCAGCGACTTGGCCGCCATCGACCAGGAATCCGCCATCACGCTCAATTCACCGGTGCGCGAGGAGATCACCTCACCGTGCACGAATACGAAGTCACCGAGATCCACATCGGCCTTCCAGGCCGCCAGCGCGTCGGCACCGACGCCGTTCAGACTGATCATCGCCTGCAGCTTGGTTCCGTCGCCCTCCTGGAGCGTGGCGAAACACAGCTTGCCGGTATTGCGCACGAATATGACGCGTCCGGCGACGCCGGCCGTGAGACCGGTGCGGGTGTCGGGTTCCAGGTCGGGATACGCCGCCCGGATTTCCGCGAGCGTATGCGTGCGCGGAACAACCACCGGATACGGCTGCACCCCCTGCTCGAGCAGCCTCTCCCGCTTGTCCCGGCGAATCCGCATCTGCTCGGGGACATCGACTTCCGCTGCGGCAGGACGGCTTTGCCCCGCGGGTTTCGAGCCCGCGGCGCGACCGGATGAAGGGGTGTTCGGCGTGCTCACAGCACATACCCTAGCGTGCGCGGGAAATCGTTCGGCGCGCCGCCCGAGCACTACCGGAGCGTAACCCGCGCGGACGCATTTCGGGTACACCGACCGGGCATATGCGGGCACGACGAAGCGGGCCGGAATGGTGATATTCCGGACACCTGACCGAAATCTATTGCGCCGGTCCGCCGTTCGTCTCGGGAACGGGTGAATTACAGCGAGACGAGCGCGCCGACCTCACGGCTGAAGTGCGTGGCGCCCGCCGCCACCGACAGCAGCCCGGCCGCTTTCAGCGCCTGATATCCACCCACCAGATCGGTGGCCCGGCGCAATCCGAGCCGCTGCAGCGAGGCCGCGGCCAGGCTCGAGGTGTAGCCCTCCGAGCACACGATGATCCATTCCACATCGTGATCCGTGGCCAGGGCCAGGCGTGCGGAACTGGTCGGGTCCAGCCGCCATTCCAGCACATTGCGTTCGATCACCAGCGCGCCCGGCAGTGTGCCTTCCTTACCGCGCTGCGCTTGCGGCCGAATATCGACCAGCATCGCGCCACGCTCGATCGCCTGCGGCAATTCGAATGCGTAGATCCGCGTCAGCCGGGCGCGAGCCTCGTCCAGCATGCCCTCGATCGTCAGATGGGTCATTTCACATCGCCTTCGGGGTGTGTGTGGCCGGGCCGGGATTCGACGGCAGGATGCCGCTGGTGACCGTGTCGGGCTCGGGCTCGTCGGTGAGTACTGTCCGGGTGCGGCGCAGCGTGCCGTGGCCGGTGACCTCGTAGTAGGACATCGCGGACAGCGGTGGGGAGTACGCGTGCACGGACAACGTCGGATCCAACGGTCCCGGTTCGGGTTTCGCGCCGAGCGCGAGGTCCGGGGCACGCACGACGTCGTGCACCCAGCCGAGCGGGAACGATGCCTGATCACCCGCGGTCAGCGTGCGCTCGCGCAATTCCCTTCCGTTCCAACGGAATTCCGATAACGCGCCGCTGAGCACGGTGAGCGCGCCCAGCGACCCGGCATGATCGTGCAGTTCGGTCGAGCGGTCCGGCACCCAGCTGATCAACCAGACGTCGACCTCGTCGTCGGCGAGCAGCCTTGTGGCCCAGCGGTTTTCGGTGGGCCAGACGCCGTCTGCCGGGAACAGGTGATCGTACCGGCCGGCCAGCACATCCTCGGCGCCCTCATCGGTCAGGCGCAGCAGATCGGCGGGGCGCAGCCGCGTCGGCAGCGCCGAGGCCACGGCGCGGTCGGCGATATCGGCGGACAGCCGGGAGTTCGGGACCGAGAAACGCGGCGAGGCGACGCGTGCGGGACGAGTGATACCTGCGGAACGCATGAGGAAGGCTCCAGGAGAAGTGGCGGTCGAGGGCGGATACCAAGCCCCGACATCAGCCGAGGCGAATCAGCCTCGACAACACTCCTGGATGCTCACGCGGTGGGACACGAGCGCAATAGTAGCAGCGGATCGCGGCAGCGCACACCACCGTGTGGCCGAGGCAACATCCGCAGCACGGCCACCGGCTACTTGGCCGGCCGCGCGCGCACCGAACCGCTCGAACGCTGCTGATTGCGCTCGTAGACCAGGCGCAGGCCCTCGTGCGTCAGATGTGGCTCGTGATGCTCGATGGTCTCCGATTCGGGCACGATCAGCGGCGCGCTGGGCCCGGTGGCGACGATCACGACGTCATCTCCGGCGAAGGCGTCGAGTTCGTCGCGAATCCGATCGATCAGGCCGTCGACCAGACCGGCGAAACCGAAGATCGCCCCGGACTGCATGCATTCCATGCTGTTCTTGCCGACCACCGAGCGCGGACGCGCGAGTTCCGCGCGCCGCAAGGCCGTGCGCGCGACCAGCGCTTCGGTGGAGATCTCCACCCCGGGCGCGATACTGCCGCCGAGAAATTCCCCCTTCGCCGAGACCAGGTCCACGCAGACCGCACTGCCGAAATCGACCACAATCGCGGGAGAATTACCGAAACGGTGATATGCCGCAAGACAATTCACGATCCGGTCCGCGCCGACCTCCTTGGGGTTGTCGACCAGCAGCGGAATTCCGGTCCGCACGCCCGGCTCGACGAGCACGTGCAGCAGATGACCCCAGTACCGGCTCATCATCTCGCGCAGTTCGCGCAGCACCGGCGGCACCGTCGAGAGCGCCGACACCCCGACGACCTGCTCGATCTGCTCACCGACCAACCCACGCACCTGCATCGCGAATTCATCCGCGGTCAGCAGCGGATTGGTATGCGTGCGCCAGGTCCGCACCAGCTTGGCGTGATCCCCGCTACCGGAGAACAGCCCGACCTCGATACTGGTATTGCGCACATCGATCGTCAGCAACATCGGATGCCCCGATCCCTTTCTGTATTTTTGGCCTCCGCTCCGCTCCGGCGGGGCCGCGGCCCCCGAAGGGCCGATTCTTCCCTCCCTCCACTCCTCCGCTTCGCTCCCCCGCTCCGGTCAGTCCAGAATCGACCCGGGCCGCGGCCTTTGGTGTCGGCGTTTGCTCGGGGTGGGCGGAACTGGGCGAACTTCAGCGGTTGGGGTTGGAGTCGGTTGCGAGACGAATCGCGCACGTAAACAACCATCCAGCGGGGGAGATGAGGTCAGGCCGGAGTCAGCGAACGCGGAGAGGTCAGGCCCGAACCCTCGGGCGCATGCGCCGGATCGGCGCCGAGGTGGACCTGGCGGTTGTGTTCATCGACGAAGACCACGCGCGGGGCGTACTCCCGCAGTTCGGCCTCGTCCATCATGCCGTACGCGATGAGGATGACCAGATCGCCCGGATGCACGAGATGCGCTGCCGCGCCGTTGATTCCGATCACTCCAGAGCCGCGTTCACCGGCGATCACGTAGGTCTCGAGCCGGGCGCCGTTGTCGATGTCGACGATGCAGACCTGCTCGCCCTCGAGCAGATCCGCGGCGTCCATCAGATCCGGATCCACGGTCACCGAGCCGACGTAGTGCAGGTCGGCCTGGGTCACCGTGGCGCGGTGGATCTTCGACTTCATCATGGTGCGCAACATCGTCGTGGTCTTCCTATGCGGTCGCCGGAGCGTGGTCGGGAGTGGTCGGATGGCCGTCGATCGGGACGCCGATCGTGAGCGGCATGTTGTCGATCAGGCGCGTCGCGCCGAGGCGGGCGGCGACGAGCAGCCGGGCGTTACCGTTCCAGGCGGTATTCCCCTGTGCCGCAACGGCTTCCGGAATCGGGCGCAGATCCGCGGTGCGTAGTTCCAGATAGTCGATCTCGACACCGGAGACGCTGTCCAGCACCGCGCGCGCGGCCGCGAGCACGGCGTCGGTCCCCAGACCCGCGGCGTGCCGTCCAGCGGTCAGCGCCGCGGACAACGTGACCGCCAGATCGCGCTGCACCGGATCCAGATAGCGATTGCGCGAGGACATCGCCAGCCCGTCCGGTTCGCGGACCGTGGCCACCGGGACGATCTTCACGTCGAAATTCAGATCCCGCACCAACTGCCGGATCAGCGTGAGCTGCTGATAATCCTTCTCACCGAAGAACGCCTCGTGCGGGCGGGTGATCTGCAGCAGTTTACTCACCACGGTCAGAACGCCCGCGAAATGCGTTGGGCGACTTGAGCCTTCGAGTTCGGCGGCGAGCGGGCCGGGATGCACCGAGGTGCGTGGGCCGTCCGGGTACATCTCCGCGGCGCTGGGCGCGAAGACCAGTTCCACCCCCTCGCCGCGCAGCAGCTCCACATCGGCGTCGAGGGTGCGCGGGTACTTGTCCAGATCCTCGTTCGCGCCGAATTGCAGCGGATTGACGAAGATCGAGACGATAACCACCTGATTGGTTCGCCTGGCCTGACGAACCAACTCGAGGTGCCCGTCGTGCAGCGCGCCCATGGTCGGCACCAGCGCGACCTTGCGACCCACCGAGCGCAGCGCGTTGGACACCGCGGTCACCGTCGCCGGATCGTGCAGGACGGTCAGCTCGCCCGGGGTGTACGCGCCGCGCAGTTCGGTATCGAACATCAGCTGTGCCTTTCTTCCGCCTGATCGGCCCCCTCGGTGGTCGCGTGACGCGGCACACTCGGTTCGCAATCTTTCAGCAAATCGATCATGACCTGGTCCGATCGCACCCGTTCGGCCGTGCGCAACGACAGTGCGCGATAGCCCTCGGCAACGCGGGGATCGGTTTTTTCCAGGGCTCTCAGGTGCGCGGCCACCGCGTCGGCGTCGCCACGCGCCACCGGGCCCGTCAGTGCGGCCTGTCCGCGGCGCAGCGCGTTGTCCAGCGCGGCCGACGCCAGCGGGGCGAGCATGCGCTCGGCAAGCCCGTTGGGCTCCTCGCCGACCAATTCCTGACCGAGCAGTCCCGGACCGGCGAGCGCGGCGCGTAGGGCCGATACCGCGTCTACTACCAGGGTGAGCAGATGGTTGCTGCCGTGCGCGAGCGCCGCGTGGTAGAGGGTGCGATGTTCCTCGGCCACTCGGACCGGTTCGCCGCCCATCTCGATCACCAGCGATTGCGCGATCGCATACCCGATCTCATCGGCCGCGGTGATCCCGAAACAGGCGTTGGCCAGGCGAGTGAGGTCCTCGTCGTGGCCGGTGAACGTCATCGCGGGGTGAATCGCCAGCGGTAGCGCACCCCGCTCGGTCAACGGCCCGAGCACGCCGATGCCGTTGGCGCCCGAGGTGTGCGCGACTATCGTGCCCGGCCGCACCGCCTGCGCGGCCGCGAGCCCGGCCACCAGAGCGGCCAGCTCACTGTCCGGCACCGCCAGGATCAGCAGCTCACTGCGCCCGGCCACCTCCTCGGCGGGCATGATCCGCGAATCCGGCAATCGGGTGCGGGCACGCTGGATCGAGGCATCCGAAATCGCGGATACCCCGAAAACGATGTGACCGGCACGTTCGAGTGCCGCACCCACCGCCGAACCGACGCGTCCCGCCGAGACGATTCCCACCGTCAACCGTGCGGGCGCAGGGTCGGCCCCTGAGACAGGCATGTCCGAGGTCACCATTGTCCTCTCGAAGTCGTTCCAGTCCCGCGACTGCGGCGGGTACCGGACGTTACGTTCCCGAGGATAGAACCCCGCAACTCACGCGACCAGATCCACACCCGGTGACATTCGCCGCACTGCCCCGGCCGGATCAGCTCGCGCCGCGTGTCTACAGCTCGGTCATGCCCCCGCAGCCGATCGGCCCGCGGATCGAAATCACCTCACGCGGTTCGGCGCGGCCGATCACCCCCGAGCCGAACAGGGCGATCCGACCAGATCAGCTCGCGCCGCGCTCGGACTGCAGGTTGGCCATGATCTCGGCGACGGAGAGCTTGCGGCCGTCGCCGGATTCGGCGAGGCGACGGCGGCGAGCGGTCGTGCCGATGGGGGTCGGGCCGGGCGGGGTGTCCGCGGCGTGGGCGGAGTGCTCGGAGGTCGAATCGGTGCCGTCCTCGGCATCGGCGGCGGCCAGGTCCTCGGCGGTCACCACCGAGGTCTCCGCGGTGACGGGATCGTCGTACGGGCTGGCGAAGGAGGGGGGTTCGGGGTGGTCGGGTTCGAAGACCGGAGTCACCGGATAGCGGGCGACGACCGGGGAGCTCCAGGCGTCCCAGGTGTCGGTTTCCTCGGGGTTATCGTTCGCTCGGATGTCGGCCGCGTCGAATGCGCCGGGCAGTTCCTGCAGGCGTATCGCGTCCGCGCGCAGCGCCGGGCGCTCCGCGAGCAGATCGCCGTCGAACAGCCGCTGCAAACTCTCGCGCAGCACCGTCAGTTCCGCGCGCAGTGCGGCCATCTCACCGGCCTCGGCGGCGACCTCCTGCCGGACTCGGGCCTCGACGCCGAGTTCGTACTCGCGCCGGGCGGTGATCTCGCGCTCGAGCTGCAGTTTGTAGACCGTCCGCAGATCGCGCACCTTGGCCTGGTCGACCGCGGCCTCGCGGCGGTAGCGGGACGCGGCCAGCGCGCCGATGACCGCGGCCCACAACGCCACGACGAGACCGACGCGGACCAACTGCACACTGCTGCTGAAAATCAGGAAAGCGCTGGCGATCAGTCCGAGCAGAATCAGACCGCCGATGATCAATTTCCCCGCGTCAACCCGTCGGCGGCGGGAAGTACTGCTTCGGGCGGGTGGCACCATGCCCGACAGGGTAGCCTGCGCGCGGAGTTCCGGCTCGCAGCTCAGGGGGTGATTCCACCCGGTTAGTTTGCTGTCAAGTTGCCGGTTCGTCGGGTGGTTCGCTGGGCGCTCGGCAGCAATACTCCAGCCACAGAGCCGCCGCGACGAGCAGCACTCCGGCGATCAATCCGACGATGGCGCCCGGCGTATCCGAGCCCGCCGCGCGCAGCGTCGAACGCTGCGGCAGCGTCCAGATCAGGAACCCCAGCCAGACCCCAGCGGCCAGCGAGCCCACCTGCGCCGAGGCCTTGGCCAGCGCGACGGCGCGCGCCGCGGTGATCGGATGCAACTGCTTTGGCCCGTCACCGATCCGTTGATCACCGACCCGCGCCCGAATCACGAAGGCCAGCACCGCATCCAGCGCGGCCACCGGATACAGTGATGCGCCCGCGATCACCGTGATCGGCGGAAAACTCGAATACGCCCAGCGCGTCGCGATCCAGGCGACCACCGCGGCGACGAAGACGTTCGCGAGCAGATCGAGGATCTTGGTCGGCTTCATGACGTTCATGCCGCGGCCTCACTCACCACTCGCGGTGCGCCCGCCATCGCTGCGCTCACGACTCCACCTCGCCGGCGCTCGCCTCCG
This sequence comes from Nocardia vaccinii NBRC 15922, assembly GCF_001613305.1. Lineage (GTDB taxonomy): Bacteria > Actinomycetota > Actinomycetes > Mycobacteriales > Mycobacteriaceae > Nocardia > Nocardia vaccinii. The sequence goes on along the minus strand of NZ_BDCC01000056.1, from coordinate 6,623 downwards.
TCGTGCGCGATGCGCACTGTGCCCATGGCTCACTCCGCTGCGCTCCGCTCACGACACCGCCCGCGGCAGCGTCAGCTCGGTCAGGCGTACCCCGGCGCGCTCGGCTGGGTCCAGCGCAGCCAGTAGTTCGCGCACCGGACTCGGGCGGCTCTGCACCTCGAGGATCGCGTCGGGTTCGACCTCGACCCAGGGCACCAGCACGAAGGCGCGGTTGTGCGCCTGCGGATGCGGCAGGGTCAGGGTCGGGTCGAGGCTTCGGCACACGCGTAGTCCCTCGGGTCGGCGCTCCGCGCACCAGATCACGTCTACGTCCAGAGTCCTTGCGCCCCAGCGCACTTCGCGAACCCGCTCGGCCGCTTGTTCGAGTTGCTGCCCGCGCCGCAACCATTCGCGCGCATCGGCGGCCGAGTCCTCCACCAGCAGAACGGCATTCAGATAATTCTGCTGCGGCACACCGCCCCAGGGCGCGGTCGAGTACACCGAGGACACCTCGACCAGCCAGGGCGCGAAGGCAGCCACCACGCTGCGCAGATGCGCCAGCCGATCGCCCAGATTCGAGCCGATCGACAACACCGCCCGGCTCATGCCGCCCCCGTCCCGGCGGATATGTCCGCGCGGGTGCGGGTGGCGACCACGCGAACGTCGGCGAAGGTGTGCGGGATCGGTGCCGACGGCTTGTGCAGCACCACCTCCGTCGCGGTCACCCGCGGATCGGTCATCACATCGTCGGCGATCTCGCAGACCACTGTCTCGATCAGATCGCGCGGCGGGCCCTGCACGATCGCGACCGCCCGCTCGGCCAGCTCGCCGTAGTCCACGGTCCGCGAAAGATCGTCCGTCGCAGCGGCTTCGGTGAAATCCAGCCACAACGTGATGTCCACCAGGAACTCCTGCCCCGCACGTCGCTCGAACTCGAAAACTCCGTGATACCCGAACGCCCGCAACCCCTCCAGCTCGATCCTGTGCTGGTTGGCTTTCGCTTCGCTCCCCCGCTCCGTCGGTCCGGGATCGACCCGGGCCGCAGCATCGAGGCTGCTCGAGATGGGCGAATCGCCCGAGCGCCTGGGGGTTTCATCGGGTTCTCGGGTCATGGGGTGGTTGCTCCATCCGTGGTACCGGGACGATCGGCAGCGCGGGACCAGGCGTCGGTCACGGCGATGGCGTCCAGGGACGCGCGCACATCGTGCACCCGAACGCCCCAGGCGCCGTGTTCGGCGGCGAGCGCGGAAATGGTGGCGGTCGCGACCTCGCGGCCGTCCGGCGGACGGAGGTCGTCGCCCTCGGCCAGCAACGCGCCCAGGAAACGCTTGCGGGAGGCGCCGATCAGGATCGGCAGTCCGGTGGCGGCATAGCGCGGCAGGGCGGCCAGCAGGGCCCAGTTGTGGGCCGCGTTCTTGGCGAAACCCAGTCCGGGATCCAGCACCAGGCGGTCGGTGTCCACACCGGCGGCCACCGCGAGATCCACCTGGGTGCGCAGTTCGTCCCAGACCTCGGCGACCACATCGTCGTAGTGATCGGCCGGACCGGTGTGCCGATAGTCCGCACCCGCCCGCCAGTGCATCAGAATCCACGGCACGCCCGCCGCGGCGACAACCTTCGCCATATCCGGATCAGCGCGGCCGCCCGACACGTCGTTGACGATCCACACCCCCGCCTCGATCGCGGCCTCGGCAACCCGCGCGCGCATGGTGTCCACACTCGTCGGCACACCCGCCGCGGTCAGTTCCCGGATCACCGGCACCACCCGCTCGGCCTCGGCCGCCGGATCGATGCGCACCGCACCGGGACGGGTGGACTCACCGCCCACATCGATGACGTCCGCACCCATCTCGTGCAGCGCCAGGCCGTGCGCCACCGCCAAACCCGGATCGAGATAGCGCCCACCATCGGAGAACGAATCACTCGTCACGTTGACGACGCCCATCACCACACACGATCGCCCGTTCCGCGGAAGTACTGCGTTCAATTGCCTCCGCTCCGCTCCGCCGGGCGGCCTCCCCCCAAGGGCCGGCTCCCCCCTCCTCCGCTCCTGCACCCGGCTCCCCCGCTCCGTCGATCCGGAATCGCCCTGGGCCACGGCCTCGGAGCCGACGTCGACCGCGAACCCGGTGCCGGTCTCGGCACGTGGTGTGACCCGGTCCTGCCGCACGCCCCGGGCGGGCTCGCGATGTGTGGCCAAGGCGCTCACTTCCGGAGTATCAGATCCAGGGCCTCGGCACGCGAGCTGGCGCTGCTCTGCAACAACCCGCGCACCGCCGATGTGGTGGTACTGGCGCCGGGCTTGCGGATGCCGCGCATCGCCATGCACAGATGTTCGGCCTCGACGACCACGATCGCGCCGCGCGGGTCCAGCTTGCGCATCACCGCGTCCGCGATCTGACTGGTCAGCCGCTCCTGCACCTGCGGACGTTTCGCGTACAGATCCACCAGCCGGGCCAGCTTCGACAGTCCGGTGACCCGGCCGTGCGGGCCCGGGATGTACCCGACGTGCGCGACCCCGTGGAAGGACACCAGATGATGTTCACAGGTCGAATACATCGGAATATCGCGCACCAGTACCAATTCCTGATGCCCCTCGTCGAACGTCGTGTTCAATACCGCGTCGGGCTCGGTGTACAGACCCGCGAACATCTCCTTGTAAGCCCGTGCGACCCGCGCCGGGGTTTCGAGCAGCCCGGGACGATCGGGGTCCTCTCCGACCGCGAGCAACAACTCCCGCACCGCCTTCTCCGCCCGAGCCTGATCGAAACCACGTCCGGTGCCGAGTGCGATCGGTTCGGTACTTACGCCGGAGAACCCATTGTTTTCGGCCGACACTCGAGGACACCTCCACAAAATCCTTGGGCACCGGGCAAACTTCCGGTACCCCGACCGCCGAGCCTAACCACCACCGGTCAGTTCCGGCCGTTCGGTCCGTCCCATTCGCCGCCCTCGCCCTCGCGGGGGATGGTGTATCCGGCGTCCTCCGGATCGCCCTGCTGATGCTGCGGCCGCTGATAGCGTTGTCCGCCCGCGGGAGCCCAGCCGCCGCGGTTCTGCTCACCGCCGTAGCCCGGCTGCTGCTGGCCCTCCTCCTGCGGCGGCCAGCCCGGGGCCGACCAACCCGCCGGAGCGCCGTAATCGGGCCGCGAGCCGTGCGTGCCGCCCTGATTCGGATACGCGGGCGGCGGACCCTGATATCCGGGCTGCGAGCCCTGGTAGCCCGGCTGCGGCGCGGGATGACCCGGCTGCTGGTCGCGGTACGCCTCCTGCAAATATCCGTTGGCCGGAACCGGCTGCGGTGCAACAGGTTCCAGCGCCTCGTCGGGCCACGGCTCGCCACGCTCGGCAGCCAGCTCACGCGGGGTCTTCACCGGCGGGCGATCCGAGGGGACGCGCTCGCCGAAATCGTTGAACGTGGTGATCCGCGGCCGCTTGATGACGGTCGTGAGCACCTGCTCGAGTTCCTTGCGGTGCAGCGTCTCCCGCTCGAGCAGGGCGGTGGCCAGCGAGTCCAGCTCGTCGCGGTACTCATTGAGAATCGCCCACGCCTCGGTGTGCGCGGCCTCGATGAGATTGCGCACCTCCTCGTCGATCTCACGGGCGACCTCGTGCGAGTAGTCCGAATTGGTTCCCATGGACCGGCCCAGGAACGGGTCGCCCTGTTCCTGCCCGTACCGCACCGCACCCAGCCGCGCGCTCATGCCGTATTCGGTGACCATCGCGCGGGCGATCTTGGTCGCCTGGTCGATATCCGAGGACGCGCCGGTGGTCGGCTCGTGGAACACCAGTTCCTCGGCCGCGCGGCCGCCCATCGCCATCACCAGACGCGCGATCATCTCGGAGCGGGTCATCAGGCCCTTGTCGTCCTCGGGCACGGTCATGGCGTGGCCACCGGTGCGGCCGCGGGCCAGAATGGTGACCTTGTAGACCGGCTCGATATCGGGCATCGCCCACGCGGCCAGGGTGTGTCCGCCCTCGTGGTACGCGGTGATCTTCTTCTCGTGCTCGCTGATGATGCGGCTCTTGCGGCGCGGGCCGCCGATCACGCGGTCCACCGACTCCTCGAGCGACGGCCCGGTGATGACGTTCCCGTGCTCACGCGCGGTGAGCAGCGCGGCCTCGTTGATCACATTGGCCAGATCGGCGCCGGACATGCCGACGGTGCGCTTGGCGAGACCGTCCAGATCGGCGTCGGGCGCGATCGGTTTGCCTTGCGAATGCACCCGCAGAATCGCGCGGCGACCGGCCAGATCCGGATTGCTGACCGGGATCTGCCGGTCGAACCGGCCCGGTCGCAGCAGCGCCGGGTCCAGGATGTCGGGCCGGTTGGTGGCCGCGATGATGATGACGCCGGTGCGATCGCCGAAACCATCCATCTCGACCAGCAACTGGTTCAGCGTCTGTTCGCGCTCGTCGTGGCCACCGCCGAGGCCAGCGCCGCGCTGGCGGCCGACCGCGTCGATCTCGTCCACGAAGATGATGCAGGGACTGTTCTGTTTGGCCTGGTCGAACAGGTCTCGCACCCGCGAGGCGCCGACACCTACGAACATCTCGACGAAGTCCGAACCGGAGATGGTGAAGAACGGCACACCCGCCTCGCCGGCGACCGCGCGCGCGAGCAGCGTCTTACCGGTGCCGGGCGGGCCGTACAGCAGCACGCCCTTCGGGATCTTCGCGCCGAGGGCCTGGTAGCGGGCTGGATTCTGCAGGAAGTCCTTGATCTCGTAGAGCTCCTCGACCGCCTCGTCCGCCCCGGCCACATCGGCGAAGGTGGTCTTGGGCATGTCCTTGGACAGCTGTTTGGCCTTGGACTTGCCGAACCCCATCATGCCGCCGCGACCACCGCCCTGCATGCGGGCCATCACGAAGACGAAAACGATCAGCAGCGCGACCATCGGCAACACGAACAGCAGCACCTGGGTGAGCCAGCTGTCCTGCTTGACCGTCGTGTTGTACGGCGCGCCGGATGCCTGCACATCCCGGAGAACCTGCGCGGACACCTCACTGCCGCCCGGATACTTCGCGATGATCTGGGTCTGGTTGCCGGTCGCGTCGTTGCCCTTGTTAAGGGTGATGCGCAGCTGCTGCTCTTTGTCGTCGATCTGGACCTGATGGACGTTGGCCTTGTCGGCGAGCTGAGTGAGCGCCACCGATGTGTCGACGTTCTTCCAGCCGCGCGTGTCGTTGCTGAAATAGCTGACCAGATAGATCACGAGCAGGATGCCCGCGACTATGGCCAGGTTGCGAAACACTGTCTTGCGGTTCATAGAGCGTCGGCCGGCGGGCCAGTCCTTTCCGGTGATTCCGGTGTGTGCCTGCGTGCGTCGCGGTGCCTCCGCACCACCAACCCGCCCCGGTCGGAGCGAACGGATGCGGACACGCCACGTTACCGCGTACGGTCTAACCGATACATCGCGCAGTTCGGCAGCTAATGCAGTTCAAAAGGTAAACGGTCGGAGAACGCAGCTGGTTCCCCGGCTCATGCTCGGGCAGGTACCTCGCGGCGTCTGCTCGAGCAGTCACAATCATGGCATGCACCACCTATTGTGAGCGACAACACAACCCTGTGGTGTGAGCGATGGCTCCGGCGGTAGCTTGTCCTCCCACCACCGGAACCCGTGAGCACCACAAGTCAGACAGAGCGCAGGGGGTATGGACATAGTCGAGCTACGGACACCCACAGCGATACTGCGCCACGGCGCCGGGCGGCTTCAGGTCCTGCGACCGGGCGCCGAAGGCGAGCGCGTGCTAGATGTTCCGGTCTCCGACCTGCTCAAGGTCCGGCTCAACCGGCGTGTCGACGACGCGGTCGTCATCGAGATCTACCTCCGGTACCCCAGCCCGGTCCTGACCGGCGTACCCGCCGACCGGACCCCGCTACCGGTACTCATCGCCGAACACGACATGCCGACCGCGATCGTCATCGTGGAGCGGATCAACAACCAGATCCTGGAGACCCAGCGCATCGATATGTCGGTGCCCGATCTCACACCGCCGGCTCCGGCGTGGGGCAAATCCGGCCCGACGCGCGCCGATGTGGACCGCGCGGTCCGCCGGATGGCGCCCCGGCGCGAGACCAAACCGGCGATCGGCGCATTGCACCAGATGGTCGGCCCCGACGAGTTCGCGCTGGAAACCGCATTTGCCGCCGCGACACCGCCCGCCGGGCGCGGGCGCGGCCTGCTCGTGGTCACCACCGAGCGGCTGCTGTTCCTGTCCGTCGGCTCGGCGGACCGCTACGCCTACGAGGTTCCGGTTGCGGCCCTGCTCTCGGCCCGGCAGGTGGACCATCGAGCGGCAGAGGACGGCGGCGACCCGTCGGCCGAATTCGGCATGGCCGTCCACGACGGCAATCAGACCATGTACTTCACCGGAGTCGACCGGGCCGACACCGATCGCGTCATCGGGGCGCTCAACTTCGCCATCCAGCGCGAAGCCGCGGACGGTGCGGTCGCACCGCCCGATCCCGGTGTGGCACAACTGTATTCGGAGTGGGAATTGCTGGTCGAGCGGCATTCGCTCGGCATGGTCGACGACGCGCAGTTCCAGCGATACGGCCGCGGCATCCTGCGCTCCCTACCGGACTGAGCTGTAATTTTGGCCTCCGCTTCGCTGCTGTGTATTCGGCCTCCGCTTCGCTG
>NZ_BDCC01000055.1 GCF_001613305.1 Nocardia vaccinii NBRC 15922 | reverse complement strand
TGGGGTTAATCTTGCTGAGCCTTTCGCTTCGCGGGCGACTTCCAGCCCGACAGAGACGATTCGCCGCTGGGCGCGCTGGTCATCGCCTCGCTTCGCTTCGGTGAAGGTTAGGTGTGATCCGCGCCGGAGGCCGCTGGGGCTCGTCTTGCTGCACCCCTCGTTTCGCGGACGGCTTCCCGCGGACGGGAACGCTTCGCCACTGAGGGCGTCGGTGGGGCGGCCTCAGCGGGTTCCGTTGATGGGGGTTTACGACAATTGGTCCCGAGTCGGCTGTCCGGGCGCGTGTAGCTGGTGACGATTCACACGGATTGCGCGTGAATCCGTGGCTGCGTCACTCCGATTGCAGGGTGACTCGGCGCCACGGGGAGGTCTGGCGCTGCCACAGGCGGATGAGTTCCAGGCGGCGGTCGACGCCGCCGGATTTGAGTTCGGCCAGGTCTTCGCATGCTTGCCAGTAGGTCCAGCCGGTCAGGTAGGCGTCGCCGAACTGCCGCCAATTGCGGTAGCGGCGTTGGGCGGGGGTCAGGGCGCGCATCACGTATTCCCAGGCCACGTCTGCGTCGAGGTATCCGGCGGTGAAGGCCATCCTGGCAACAGCGACCACGCGGGCCAGATCCCAGGCCTGGATGTCGGCGGGCAGCGGCTGCACCAGATGGTCGACCAGATCCAATTTGATCGCCTGGGACCAGATGTCGTAGTCGCGCACCAGCGCCTCGGGATTGTCCATCCCCCGAAACGCACCGACCTGACGCAGGAACGCCCGCTGCCGATCGGCCCGTTCACCGAAACGATCCCGTTCGGGCGAGTTGATCCCGGCCATGACCAGCGGATGCACCATCGCGTACAGCGGGGAGTGCATGCCGTCCAGCAGCTGTTCCATCGAGGCCATCGCCTCGGCTCCGTCGGTGATGCCCCATGCGCCGGTCAACGTGTCGATCGCCAGCTCGCGGCGATCACCGAGGGGATGCTCGCGCTCGGGTCCGAGCAGCAGCGCGTCGTGGAAGGCGTCCCAACGCGCCGAATAGAACGCGCCCAGTGACAGGGCCCGCAGCTCGTCGTCGGAGATCTGCGCGCCGGACCAGTGATCGTCCTCGCGCTGATCGAGTTCTTCGTACGGGAATGTGGTCAGTGTCGGCAGGTCGCGGGCAGCCATATCTCCGATTGTGTCCCATCGATCTCGGCGGGGCCCGGTATTCGCCGGACAGTCTCCGATTGCCTCGGATTCGCTCATGTCACAAATACGCCTCCCAGCAAACTGCGCCAACCGGTGACACCGAAATCAGCCGGGCGGGCCGTCCCGGGTGCCGCCGAAACGAACATCGCGCAGGTCCGTTCCCCCTGGATAACACCGACCCCGAGTCTGCGGCCCGGCCCGATTCCGGACCGTCGGAACCGATGCCGAAGATCAGCAACACAGAGTTTTCACATTAGCCGCTCGTTGCGCTGTCATGCGGGCTGAGCGAGGGCTAGTCTCGGCGCCATGTGTAGGAACATCACCGTCCTGCGTGGGCTGGAACCTGCCGCGACCGATCAGGAGATCTACGCGGCGGCACAGCAGTACGTGCGGAAGGTCGGTGGGCTGACGGGGCTGTCCTCGACGACGAAACCGGCCTTCGACAAGGCGGTCGCGGCCGTCGCGGCGGCGACGACCACGTTGCTGGCCGAACTGCCGGAGCGGCGAGTGTCCCCCTCGACCGAACCGCCGCTGCGCCGCCTCGCCGCCACCGACTGACGCCGCCGCCCCGAACCGGGCACGCCGCACCCGCAGTGTCGCGGGCCGCTGCCGCATGCCCACCACACGCCCTTCCGAACGGCATCGCGGCCCCTGTCATCGCACCACCCGCGTTCAACCGTGCCCCTGGACCCCGTACACCGCCGCGCAGTCCAGGGCGAGTTCCAGGTGCAGGCCGCGTTCCTCGATCGGCCGACCGAGCAGTTCGGTGATCCGCTGCAACCGATAGCGAACGGTATTCCGGTGCACGCCAAGCTCTTTCGCCGTCGCATCCGGACTCCGGCGGCAGCGCAGATAGGCGTGCAGCGTCTCGCGCAGGCGGGCGGCGTTCACGCCCGGCCGGGCCAGGGCGCCCAGCTCCCGATCGATCAGCGCGCGCATCGCGGCCTCGTCGGCGCCGACCAGATAGGCCACCTCGACCTCCGGATACCGCAGTATCCGGCCGAGGTCGGATACTGCGCGTTCGGCGACCTGACGCGCGGCCATCGCCTCGCGGTGGCTTTCCCGGAACCCGGTGATATGCGCGGCCGGACCGCCGACCGCTAACCGCACCGGAGGTTCGACCACGTCGGGCAACCGGTCGAGACCCACATCCGAGTCGACACCGATCCACGCCCACAGCGCGCTCGCACCGGACGGGACGGTGAGCGCGCCGCCGCCCAGGGCCGCGGCCAGCCGCGCGACCACCCGGTCGAGGATTCCGAAGGTCTCCGTGTCGCCGGGATCGGCCGGAGCCGGGTCGGCGTCGCCGACGAGCCAGGCGACTTCAACGCCGGGCATGAGAATCCCGCTGCCGGGCGGAGCGATCCGCGGCTGATGCTCATCGGTCCACAGCACACAGGCGATATGCCGACCGGAGAGGCGGTAGCCGAGCCGCGCGGAGGTGGCGTCGACGTCCGGGTCGGCGCCCGCCAGCAGGGCGCGAACGATCTCGGTGCGCTGATTCAGCGCGGCGCGCAGACCTCGCTCGCGCTCCTGCATATAGGTCCCGGTGAGCGCCTCGACCGAACTGCTCACCCACAGACTGGACCGCTCGAACAGTCGCAGCAGCACCGAACGTTCGATATCCGGTGGGGGATGGCGATTTTCGAGTGTCTCGGTCAGGTAATCGAGTACGGCCTCCTGCCCGAGGTAGTAGACCCGAAGCAGCAGTCGCAGATCGTGACCGCGCCGTGCGACCGTACGAGCGAAGGCGTGCGCCTCGGGCGGCACCGGATAGTCCATCCGATCCTGGGTCAGACCGCCCAGCATCACCATCGCGTGCGCGCGTGTACTGGCAGCCAGATCGTGTCGCATATCCCGATCGGCGAGTTCGGGCAACTGGCCGATGATCGCGGCGTCGAGCCGGTCCACGACCTGATCGAGGGTTTCGGTGCGCAGCGTTTCGGCGACGAAATCGGCGATCCACTGCCGGACCACAACGGCGGTCTGCGCACTCACCACGACGCATCCTCCGATTTTTGTCCCCCGATTTTCGGCCGCAATGCACAAAAACGCCGGGAATAGTTGACCGTAACTGCCAAGAACTCCACACCCGATTGTGCCACGATCATAGGCCAGTGAACTGATTCACATTTGCCCCCAAGTAGCCCACGTGGGAGAACCAGATCGTGTCCGAATCCGAACCGCGCAAGTCCGCGGCCCGCAAGTCCACCGGCAGCACACCGGCGCGGAAGACCACCAAAGCCACAACCGCCAAGAAGACCGCCGCCAAAGCCACCCAACCCAAGTCCACGGTGGCGAAACGCACACCGGCGAAGAAGAGTCCGACGAAGCGCGCCACGGCCGGAAAAGCCACGGCGACAACCCCACCCGCAACGGGCAGCGAAGGCCAGGCAGACACCCAGATCGAGACCACCGCTGCCACAGCCACACCCGCCTCGACGGCCGATACCGCACCCGACACGACGGCGACGACCACGAGCACGACCGGCGCCCCCGATGGGGATGCTGATTCCAGGGAATCGGTCACCGGCACAACAGCGCAAGGCGATTCGGCATCCTCGGCCGCCGCAACCGAGACCGCCGCGAATGACACGGCGGCTGAGGGGCCCACGGCCGCAGGCGTTTCGGGGGATTCCTCGATGGGTGCGAGCGCCGCGTCCGACGGCGAACGAGTCACCGCGACCGCCTCGGAAACCAGCGCAACCGCCGAGGAACCGGCCGCCGACGCGATCGCAGCCGAGGAGCCTAGTGCCGAAGCGCCCCCGGAGGAGAACGTGATGAGCGAGAAGCTCGAGGTCGCCGACAGTTCGAGTTCGGATGCCACTGGGAACGAACAACCCGGTGGCGCGGAGCGGGACGAGATCGCGGTGCGTAATCCGGCTACCGGAGAGGTCGTCGGGTCGGTCCCGGCGCAGTCGGCCGGTGAGGTTGCGGCGGCGGTTCGGGAGTTGCGGCTGTATCAGGCCGAGTGGGAGGCGCTGGGCGCCTCGGGGCGTAAGAAGTGGCTGCTGAAACTGCAGGATTGGTTGATCGACAACACCGATCAGCTTGCCGACGTGGTGCAGTCCGAAACGGGTAAGCCGCGGGTGGACGCGCTCATCGATTCGAGTTTCGCGGTGGATCTGCTGGGCTACTACGCGCGGCGGGCCGGGAAGTTCCTTGCCGACGAGCATCCTTCGCCACACAGTCCGCTGGCCCGGGTCAAGCGGCTCACCACGGTGTATCGGCCGTATCCGGTGGTCGGGGTGATCACGCCGTGGAACTTCCCGCTGGCCATGCCCGCACTGGACGTGATTCCCGCGCTGGCAGCCGGGGCCGCGGTGCTGCTCAAGCCGTCGGAGGTGACGCCGCTGTCGGCGCTCGAGCTGGCGCGCGGCTGGGCCGAGATCGGCGCACCGCCGGTGCTCACGGTGGTCACCGGAGGCGGGGAAACCGGTGCGGCCGTTGTGGATTCGGTCGATTACGTGCAGTTCACCGGCTCCACCGCGACGGGTAAGCGGATCGCCGCGGCGTGCGCCGAGCGGCTCGTGCCCTACAGCCTGGAGCTCGGTGGCAAGGATCCGGCGATCGTGCTCGCCGACGCCGATATCGACCGCGCCGCATACGGAGTCGCGTTCGGCGGACTGTTCAACTCCGGTCAGGTCTGCATCTCGGTGGAGCGGGTGTATGTCGAGGCCCCGATCTATGACGAATTCGTCGAAAAGCTCACCGCCCATGTGCGCGACTTGCGTCAGGGCGCGGACGGCCGCGAGCCGGAGAACGAACTGGGCGCGATGGCGAACGAAGCACAGAAGGCCATCGTCACCCGGCACATCCAGGACGCGATCACCAAGGGCGCCAAGGTATTGACCGGCGGTAAGGCGACCGGAGTCGGCACATTCTTCGAGCCCACCGTGCTGGTCGACGTCGATCACGAGATGACGTGTATGACCGAGGAAACCTTCGGCCCCACGCTGCCGGTGATGAAGGTCGCCGACGAGGCCGAAGCTGTTGCACTGGCCAATGATTCGATCTACGGCCTATCCGCGTCGGTGTGGACCGGGGACAAGTCGCGCGGGGAACGTGTTGCGCGACAACTGAATGCGGGCGCGGTCAACATCAACGACGTCTTCGCCAACCTGTTCAACTTCGCCCTGCCGATGGGCGGCTGGCAGCAGTCCGGCGTCGGCGCGCGCTGGGGCGGAGCGGAGGGCCTGCGCAAATACTGTCGTAAACAGGCGATTACGACGCCGATGCTGCCGACCCAGCAGAAGGAACCGTTCTGGTTCCCGTACAGCTCGGGAAAACTCGTTTTCGCGCTGTCCGCCATGCGAGCGGCGGGCGCGCGTGGCATGCGCCGACTGGGCGTGCTCGATGTGATCAATACCGTTGGAGGTAAGGGCAAATGACCGATGTGAGCATCATCCGCGACAAGGTCGTGGTGATTACCGGCGGTGCCCGCGGCATCGGCCTGGCCACCGCGAAGACGTTGCAGCAGCTCGGCGCGAAGATCGCCATCGGTGACATCGACGAGACGGCGGTCAAAGAGTCCGGCGCCGCATCGGATTTCGAGCACTACGGCCCGTTGGACGTGACCGACCAGCGGTCTTTCAGCGACTTCCTGGACGAGGTCGAACGGCAGCTGGGCCCGATCGACGTGCTGATCAACAACGCCGGAATCATGCCCACCGGCAAGGTGATCGACGAGCCGGACGCCCTGACCCGGCGCATCCTGGAGATCAACGTCTACGGCGTCATCCTGGGTTCCAAGCTGGCCCTGGCGCGCATGCTGCCCCGGCACAGCGGGCACATCATCAATATCGCCTCGCTGGCCGGTGAGACCCACATTCCGGGGCTGGCCACCTACAACGCCAGTAAGCACGCGGTGCTCGGCTTCAGCGATACGCTGCGCGAGGAATATCGCGGCAGCGGGGTGGCGGTCTCCTCGGTGCTGCCGACGTTGACCAATACCGAACTGGGTTCGGGCGTCACCGCGCCCAAGGTGATGCGCGCGGCCGAGCCGGAGGAGATCGCGGCGGCTATCGTCAAGATACTGGTCTCGCGGCGATCGAAGGTCCGGGTCACCACCGTGGCGGGGGTGATCTCGCAGATCGTGGGGCTGCTCCCGCAATCGGTCGGTGACGCGATCGGTCGCTCGCTGGGCTCACAGCGCGCCTTCCTCGACGATGTCGACGCCACGGCGCGCAAGAAGTACGAGGACCGGGTGCGTGGCACCGAGGACTGACCGGTCCGCGCGCTAGGGTCGTGCCATGGCAACAGCGGTATTCGTCGGGTTGTCCACACTCGATATCGCCTATTCGGTACCACGGTATCCGGACGAGGACTCCAAGACCCGGGCCCAGGACCAGTTCCTGGGCGCCGGGGGTCCCGCGGCCAATGCGGCGGTCGCCTACGCGGCCCTGTCCGGGCGCACACCGGCACTGGTCACCGCGCTCGGCGAACATCAACTGGCGCAACTGATCCGGCACGACCTCGACGAGTTCGGCGTCGCCACGATCGATGCGACACCCGGTGCGCGACATCGCCCGCCGGTGTCCTCGATCGTGGTGGCGACCGAAACCGGCACTCGCACAGTGGTTTCCCTGGACGGGTCACAGATAGCCGCTTCCTTCGACCCGACCCACGCGGGTCCGGTCAACGACGCGTCGGTCGTTCTGATCGACGGCCACTATCCCGAACTGGCCTTCGGCTTCGCCACCGCGGCCCGCACCCGCGGCCTCACCGTGATCCTCGATGCCGGACGCTGGCGGGACATCCACGCCGAACTGCTTCCCCTGGTCGATATCGCCATCTGCTCGGCGGATTTCGCCCCGCCGGACCGCACCGGCGACCTGTTCGACCACCTGCATGGACAAGGTGTCCGCTGCGCCGCGGTGACCCGCGGTGGCGAAGCCATCACCTATTCGATGCCGGGCGAACGCGGCGCCATCGAGGTGCCATCGGTCTCGGCGATCGACACCCTCGGCGCCGGAGATATCCTGCACGGCGCCTTCTGCCACTATCACGTTGCGGGCCAATCTTTTCCGCAGGCGCTACGCAGTGCCGCCGCGATCGCCGGCCTGTCCTGTGCGTACCTCGGCACGCGCGAATGGATTCGCGCCCTTCCCGATCACGCGAGGCGGTAGTGCCGCCCTTCACCATAGAGGACCAGATCCGCGCGATCGCGAGTCGCGGCAACCAGCTCGGCATTCACCAGATCGCTGCGGGCGACTTTGTCCGCGGCGAACCCGGCGCTCTTGCCGCCGCTGATGTGCCTGTGTAACAACCGCTTTCGTATTGCCTCGGCCGGAACGTCCAGATACCAGACCTCGTCGAGGCAGTGTCGCACCGCCGACCAGCGCGCCGGGCCGACGTCGTCGAGCAGCAGGTAGTTCCCCTCGGTGATGACGATCCGGTGCCGGTCGAACACCACCCCGCCGGGCACCGGATCGTGCCGCTCCCGGTCGTATCGCGGCCACGAAACCGGTTCTCCCGGGGGTGTTTCCCGCAACCGGCGCAGACCCGCGAGGTATTCGGCGACATCGAACGTATCCGGTTCCCCCTTGCGCGCCACGGCCCCCGCGATCCGCAACTCGGCATTGCTCAGATGAAATCCGTCCATCGGCGCGACCTCGGCAACCGGAGCGCCCGCCAGCGCATTCACCGCATCCCGCAGCGCCTCCGCGAGCGTGGACTTACCGGCCCCCGGCGGCCCCGCGATCCCGAGCACGAACCGCCCGCGACACCCCTGCGCCCGTTCCCACACCCGCCGCGCCAGACCGTCGAGTGATATCTCGGCATCGTTGCGCGTCATATCGCCGACCCTACCGGCGGACCTGCTGGACGGCCCCCGCCGACGAACGACTCGCACCCGACCGCACCCCTGCCGCCCGCACTCCACCGCCGGACGCCGATCCGGGCAGCGGGGCCGAGGCACCGGACCGGGCCGCATCGGTCGCAGGCGACCGCGACCACGGTCCGCCACAGCTCACCGGCACCCAACCGATCACGTGCTCGCCCGGCAGGGGCCGTTTCACGACCGATCGGCCGCCGCCGAGGTTCCCGCCGCACGTTTGGCCACGGCCGGGTCCACCACCCGCTGCAACGCCTGCAGGTCGGCTTCCAGAGCGCGGAACAGCACGTACGCGATCAGGAAGGCGATGATCGCGCCCACGCACAGCACGCGCACGGTCGGGATCACCGATTGCATGTCCTCGGAGGACAGGAAGGTCAGGCCGGCGACGGCCAGCAGCGGGACCGATGCGGCCAGGGCCAGGAAGGCGGTGCAGCGGCGGCCGAGACGACGCAGGTGGGCAGCATCGCCGGTGGCGATATCGCCGTGCCGAAGGAACATCGGGTAGATGCACCGAACCGTATAGAAGTTGACCAGCAGATACGGATAGGCCACTGCCATCGCACCGCAGATGAGCACCGAGGCCAGGAAGTGCACCACCGCCTGCGTGGTGACCTCGCCGGTCGCCAGCTGCAGCGTGATCGGAAAGGTGATCGCGGCCAGCGCCCACAGCGAAAAGCACACCAGCACAGCGCGATCCCCCAGTAACAGGGCCGAGGATCTGGCCTCGGCCATGAGCTTCGAGTCCACATCACGCCCCTTGCGCAGCCTGTGCGGCACGGAGAACAACCGCCGCGACAGATACACCACCACCACGATCCCGACCGGGAACAGAATCGAGTTGACGATGGTGGTCAACCCGATGAAGTAGTGCTGCGCCGGAAGACTGAGCCGATCGATGATCAACATCCGGTTGTGCTGAATATTGAACAGCGAGGCGATCACGTTCGGCACCCCGATGGCCAGCACCACCACGGGCACCAGCCAGGGCCGCAGCCGCCGCCGCCAGCTCGACGGCGGCGGATCGACCAGATCCCGGCCCCGCTTGTCCAGGCACAGTTCGAACTGCTGGGCCAGTTCCGCGCCATCGGCCCAGCGGCGCTCGCGATCGGGTTCGAGGCAGGTCAGCAGAACCCGGCGCAGCGCCGCCGGGCAGTCCTGCGGAATCCGATCGATGGCCGGTCCGCCCACTCCGGCGTGGCGGCGTTCCAGCATCGCCGACAACGTGGTGGCGTCCCCCGCTTCGCCCGGGGTGGTGTCGTCGAAAGGCTTTGCGCCGGTGAGCAATTCCCACAGCACCACGCCGAGGGAGTAGATGTCCGAGCGGGTGTCGAGGTCCGCGGCGGTGCGCTCACGCTCCGGATGACACGCCTCGAGCTGTTCGGGCGACATGTACGCCAGCGAGCCGCCGAAGTAGGCGACCGGACTGTCTCCGGCGAGCGTGCGGCTGAAACTGATGTTGAAATCCGCGAGTTTGGGCACCGCCTCCGCGGTCAGCAGCACGTTGGCCGGCTTCACATCCCGATGCAGCACACCCTGCGCATCGGCGTAGCACAGCGCCTCGGCGAGCCGGCGCCCGAGCCACGCCACCGTCTCCGGCCACGACAGGCCCAAGATCTGCGCGCGCACAGTCGAATCCGCGGGCCGGATCTCGCCCTTCTCCTCCATCGCCGCATCCACCGCGTCCAGCAGCAACTGTCCGGTGCGCTGTTCGGGCGGGGTGGCCCGGACCCAGCGCAGCACGCTCAGCAGCGTCCCGCCGGGCAGGAATTGCATGTACAGCAACCGCAGGCGGCGCGAGGCCGGATCGCCGATGCCGGGATCCTCCAGCAGACGCTGATCGAAGACTCGCACGATGTAGTCGTGGTCGAGCTGGGCCAGGGTCTGTGGTTCGGTCCCGCGATCGGCGGAGATCTTGACCGCGACCAGACGTTGCATGGTCCGCTGCCTGGCCAGGAACACCCGCGCGAACGCCCCGCTGCCCAAACCGGTCAGCAGATCGAAATCGTCTACGCGCTGGCCGATTTCGAAACGATCCAGGACGTCTCCGGAGGCGGCGAGCGGCGCGGCGGTGAGGCCGGCGGTGGTTCGGGTCACCTCGTCGGCCTGCAAACCGGTGGCCGTCAGCTCCGGACTCGCCCGCCGGGTGCTGCGATCCTCGTCGTCGGCATTGAGCAATCCCCGGAGCTCGGCGGCCTGATCGGGATATTCGCGCAGGCATTCCCGGGGATCCACCCGATCGCCGCTGTGCCGCCGGATGACGAACTCCTCGTACACCAGCCCCGCCGGAATCGATCGCGGCGCGAGTTCGGGAAATTCGGAACAGTAGTCACGCAGCCGCTTGGGCGCGGCCGGCGGAGCTTCGCTGTCCCGGCCGCCCAGCGGATTGCGCAGCCAGCGATGCCGCAGATCGACGCGGATCAGCTCGATCAGTGCGACCAGACGCAATGTCTGCGCATCGGGTAGATAGTCCGCGATGCGCGGCGGCTGCCCGGCGGACTCCCAGGCCTCGGCGAAGTCGGCCACGGTGGCGAATTCCATCGCGGCTGCGACCGGACCGAACCGGTCGGCGGCGTCGGAACTGTTACTCATCTGTACACCTAACACCCGGACCGAAGCGAGATTCCGCCACACCCCACATCATCATCCCCCTACCGCCGCCGAAATGATAATTTGCGCATCAGCACTGAATCAGCCCATATCGACCACGACGCGACGGGGGCTCGACAGTATGCACAACGAGGGCTCCGCGATAGCGGACGCTACCCCGGCCACATCGGTGCCTCCCGCCGCGCGGGCGGTATCGACCGATCTTCCGGAAACCGCCACCGACATCGCGGCGGCGATTCGCGACGGAGCCGCCGATCCCGAGCAGGTCGTCGCTACGGCCCTCGAGCGCATTCGCGGCGCAGATCCGAAAATCAACGCTTTCACTGTGGTCCGTTCCGAACGGGCCGCCGCCGAGGCGCGCGCATTGGCCGAACATACCGATCTGGAAGCGCTGCCGCTGGCGGGTGTGCCGATCGCGGTGAAGAACAACATCGACGTCGCCGGTGAGGTGACCCGGAGCGGTTCGCTGGCCGGCGGCGAACGTCCGGCCGCGACCGATCATCCGGTGGTGCGGCGGCTGCGCGCGGCGGGCGCGGTGGTCGCCGGACTGACCGAAATGTGCGAACTCGGCTTGTTCGGCACGACCGACGCACCTGAGCGCATCACCCGCTCCCCCTGGAACACGAGTTACAGCGCGGGCGGTTCCTCGGGCGGAGCCGCGGCGGCGGTGGCGGCCGGACTGATTCCGGTGGCGCACGGGAACGACGGACTGGGTTCGGTCCGCATCCCCGCCGCGGCCTGCGGTGTGCTCGGGGTGAAACCCGGGCGGGGCGTGGTGCCCGCCGAGATCGGTCTCGACTCCTGGGGCGGTATGACCGAGAACGGCGTCCTCGCGACGACCGTCGCCGATGCCGCGCTGGTGTTGTCGGTGCTGGCCGATCAGCCCGCGCTGGCCGATCTGGAACCACCCACCGGACTGCGGGTCGCGCTGGCCGCGGGTTCGCCGTCGCGGCTGATCCGGGTCGACGAACAGTGGGTGCGAGCCGCCTCCGATGCCGCGCTGACCGCCCGGGCGGCCGGGCACATCGTGCAGGAGGTGCGGCTGCCCTATTCCGGTGCGGCGCTCGCGCTGGCGCTGCGCTGGGTCGGCAATGCCGCGCGGGAGGCGGCCGCGATACCCCACCCGGAACGACTACAGCGGCGCACCCGCACACATGCTGCCGTGGGCCGTGCGGTGTTGCGCGCCGGATTGATCCGTCCCGGACAGGTAGATCGCATCGAATCCCGGCTGGTCGACTTCTTCGACCAACACGATGTGGTGATCACCCCGACACTAGCCGCCCCGCCGCCGCGCGCGGCGGCCTGGCATCGTCGCGGCTGGTTGCGCAATACGCTTGCGAGCGTTCGGTTCTCACCGTTCACGCCGCTGTGGAATCTGGTCGGCTGGCCCGCGTTGAGCGTCCCGATGGGGCTGCATCCGCGCACCGAGACTCCGGTGGCCGCGCAGCTGGCGGGCCCGCCGGGCAGTGAATCCACCCTGCTCCGCCTGGCCGCCCAGCTCGAAGCCGAACGTCCTTGGCAGCGGATAGTACCGCAATCTGCCGCAACGAAATAACGCCGCACCGGCTTCGCGCAACCACAACCCGTCAACCTCGTTCCGCCAACTCAGGACGACGCCGACACCAGGACGACGCCGACACCAGGTTCGCGGCCGGTATCGCCGCTAGGGCATGGCGGTGGTGTCTCCAGAAGCAGTCGACCGAAGGTCACCGGGGCTCACCCACCCCGAACAGCGCCGACACCAG
>NZ_BDCC01000054.1 GCF_001613305.1 Nocardia vaccinii NBRC 15922 | reverse complement strand
AGCGAAGCGGAGGCAATTAGACACAGCTCAGAAGCCGCCGGCCAATACTCGATTGGCGAAGTCGAGGATGGTGGCGCGGTCGTCGTCGGCGCGCCAGGCCACGGCCAGCTCGCACGGCGGAAGGCCGGCGACCGGACGTGCGGTCAGCCCCGGCCAGCGGTACATCGGCACATTGCTCTCGGCCAGCAGGCACACTCCCAGGCCCAGGCTGACCGCCTCGAGCCGCTCCTCCGCGGTCGCGGCCTCACCGCCGACCTTCGGCTGACGACCGCCGCGCGCGTCGCTGCCCAGCCAGAAATCGCGGGCGGCGCCTGCCTCCGGCGGCATCGCGACGAACGTCTCCTCGGCCAGTTCGGCGAATTCGATGGCGGCGCGCTCGGCCAGCCGATGATTCTCCGGCAGCAGCACCCAGCGCGATTCGGTGCGCAGTACCCGCCAGCGGTACCGGCCGACATCGGGGACCGGAAGCCACATCAACGCCAGGTCCGCCTGCCGGCCGGCCAATCCGCTGGACGGATCGGTCCAGGACGCGGAGTGCAGCGCGAGCCGGTGCCCACTGGCGCTCTCCAGCTCGGCGATGAGCCCGCGGCCGATCGAACTCTCGATGCCGATGCGCAGCACCTCGCCCGCCTCCTGCAGCGCGACGTTGGTGACCTCCCACAGATCGAGGATCTTGCGCGCCCCCTCGAGCAGTTCCTTACCCGCGACGGTGAGCGCCACGCTGCGCTGATTGCGATCGAACAGCACCACGTCGAGCTGGCGTTCGAGCTGGCGGATCTGCCGCGACAAGGTGGGTTGAGCGATGTGCAGCCGCTGAGCGGCATTGGTGAAGTGCAGTTCCTCAGCGACGGCGACGAAATACCGCAGGTCGCGCAAATGCGGGTCCATAGCACCTTGCTATCAGAATCGGTGTTGAAAATCCAGCCGTATCGAGCCCTCGAGTCCGGTTAAAGGGACAGAAACAGCCGATAGGTTTGTTAAGAACAGCATATGGTGTGACGGAACCAAATGCGCACCCGCCTCAGCGAACAGCTGGACAACAGATAAGAGAGCAGATCGCGCCGTCGATGAAACTTGTCGAGCAGCAACGACTCTCACACGACTTGCCGAAAATCCCCGACCCCCGCGGCCGCCACGTCCCATTTCGAACCCCAGCAACCCCACCGGAAAACAGTCCGACAGGTACCGTTACCAAACGGTGATTTTAGTCACATATTCCCAGGTTCACGCCGTTGAACGTCCAACCGGAGACCCGCGACGCACCCGACGAAACGTCACGCGGTGATACCACCCCATTCGGCCGCAACCAACCCCGGAACCAATTGCAACCCCAGAACGGGACTCCCACAAAGCATTCGGGCGACGACTGCGCGCTACCGGACAACTCCTTCATCGCCGATACGAATCACGCACCGGCACAACGGAACAGCACGTGCGATGCGCCCCCCAGCCTGTCCGGAGCGAAACGCGGCCCCGGCGTTCGCAATATCCACCGGGCTCGGCGTCCGCCGTATCCCCGCCCGGCAGGGAGCCACCTCGGAGACCCACGCTCGCAGCGCAACAAGGCCCGAATGACGCACGCCCCCAACAGAAATGTGAGGTACCCGCGCTCACAGCCCAGCGCGAAGCGAACTTTCGAGCGAGGAGTTCACGTTATTCACCAGCACAACGGAATCGAACATGCGATGCGGCTCCCACCCAGTTCCACGAAGCAAACCTCCGAATGCGGAGTTCGCGCCGCATCCTGCTACGCACACCCCTGAACGGAGGAGTCGACGACAAGACGTGAGATGCGCACTCTCCCAGCCCCGACGGAACGAGCCTTCGAGCGAGGAGTTCGCGGCCGGGTCGCCGTTCACCGCTCGAAGCGCCTGGGCGAAGCCCGGGTCTCGAGCGGTGAACCGCAGTCCTCGGGGACCGCGAACACGCCGACGCGAGGCGTCAGACAGGGGTGTAGACCTTCGGAGCCAGAGTGCCGATGTAGGGCAGGTCGCGATAGCGCTCTGCGTAGTCGAGGCCGTAGCCGACGACGAATTCGTTCGGGATGTCGAAGCCGACGTGGGCCACCTCGACGTGGGTGCGCAACGCGTCGGGCTTGCGCAGGAGGGTGACGACCTCGAGCGAGGCCGGGTTGCGGCTGGACAGATTGCGCTTGAGCCAGGACAGGGTGAGGCCCGAGTCGATGATGTCCTCGACGATGAGCACATTGCGGCCCGCGATGTCCTTGTCCAGGTCCTTGAGGATCCGCACCACGCCCGAGGAGGAGGTGGACGAACCGTACGAGGACACGGCCATGAATTCCATCTGAGTGGGAATCTGCAGTGCCTGTGCCAGGTCGGTCATGAAGAAGATCGCACCCTTGAGCACCCCGACCAGGAGGAGATCGCCCTCCGGCGCGTCCGGGGGATACCTCTTGGCGATCAGTTCGGCGAGTTCGTCGACCTTCGCCTTGATCTGCTCCTCGGTGATCAATACCGACGCGATGTCGTCCCCATACACGTGCGCGGGTCTCCTTCGATGATGATCCCGGACGACCCCGGTCACCCGGATCAATATGGTGTAAACGCCATCGTCAGCTTCCCATGTTCGCGTCTGGCAACCAACCTCGTCCCCGGTTTCGACCCGCCGACCGCGACCCCGCCCTGACCGCGCCAGTTCGTGACCAAAGCATCGACCGCGCGTAAATGCTTCTCCGTCAACGCTTTTGCTCCACCGGCCAGCAACCACGCGCGGATGACACGTCGCCGAATCGCCGCCGGCGCAGTGGCAATTGTCTCGATCGACAGCGTCCCGCCATCACCGGCGGCAGTCAGCAACTCTTCAGCAATCGCATCGAGTGCGGCGCCGTCCTCACGCAGCTGGGCCGCCGTGCGGGCCAACGCGGGCGCGACCGCACCGCCGAGCACATCCTCCAGCAGCGGCAACACCTCGGTCCGCAGCCGGACCCGGGTGAACGCGGGCGAACTGTTGTGCGGATCCTCGTGTGGCCGCAGCCCGAGATCGGCACACAACTGCCTGGTCTGCGCGCGACGCACCTCCAGCAGCGGCCGACCCCACGGCTCGGCGAATTCGGCCATGCCCTGAATGGACCGCCCGCCGGATCCGCGCGCCAGGCCCAGCAGCACCGTCTCGGCCTGGTCGTCCAAGGTGTGCCCGAGCAGCACCGGCAACCCCGCCCGCGCCTCGTCCAGCGCCTGGTACCGGGCGCGCCGGGCCGCGGCCTCGAGTCCGCCCTCGCCTCGCACCCGAACCGTGAGCACGCGCGCCGACCGCACCCCCAATCCGACCGCCGCCCGCGCGGCCTCCGCGGCCACCGCGGCCGACCCCTCCTGCAGACCGTGATCCACGATCAACGCATCCACCACCGCGGCCTCGGCCACCGCCGCCGCGGTCAGCGCCAACGAATCCGCACCGCCGGACAGCCCTACCGCGACCACACCCGCCGGGGCATACCGACGCAGCCACTCGCGTACCGCGTGACGCAGCGCCAACGCCGCCGGGGTCTCCGGAAACCCTTGCGGCAGTGAGGTATTCAGCCCAGTACCCGATCGATCCAGCGCTGCGGCACCGCGATCTCGTCGGTGCGCGGCAACGTATCGCCGTCGGCCCACACCGTGTTGAACCGCGTCATGCCGACCTTGCCCACCACCTCGTCCACGAACGCCTTCCCGCGCACGTACTGGGCGACCTTCGCGTCCACGCCGAGCAGGGCGCGCATCAGCCGCTGCACCGGATTCGCCGGACGACGCCGGCGCTGATCGAAGGCCCGGCGAATCTGTTCCACCGTCGGCACCACCGCGGGACCGACCGCGTCCATCACATGGTCCGCATGCCCCTCGAGCAGGGTGCCGAGCATCAGCAGCCGATCCAGCGCCTCACGCTGCGGCGGGGCCTGGGTCGCGCGCAGCAGGCCCAGCACACCTCGATCGGCCGGATCGTCGGAATCCCTCGGCGCGCGACGACGCTCGCGCACCTCGTCCAGCAATCGCGTGAGCATCTCGTTGATCGGCTCGTCCCCGACATCGCCGAGCACTTCGACGTTGTGCTTCATATAGTCGGCCAGCCAGGGCGCGGAGGAGAACTGCACCCGGTGGGTCACCTCGTGCAGGCACACCCACAGCCGGAAATCGCGCGGCACCACGCCCAGGGCCCGCTCGACCATCACGATATTGGGCGCGACCAGCAACAAAGTGCCGTCCGCACCGCTGAACGGGTCGTACTGCCCGAGAATCGCGGTGGACAGGAATGCCAGCATGGCCCCCGCCTGCATTCCGGCCGGTTTACCGCTGAACCGGCCCGACTCGACGTCGCCGGTGAGCGAGGCCATCGACTCCGCCGCCGCGTGAATCCAGCCGGGGCGGTCCACGATTCGCGCCGTGGGCACCGCACCGTCGTCGAGGAGTTCGCTGACCTCGCGTACCGGCCCCTCCGCTCGCGCGGACGATTCGGCGAGTTCGGCGACGACCTGTTCGGCCGAATAGCGCGAGGTATGCGGCCCGGCCGGGACCACGGCCGCGCCGGTGCGCGCCGCCAGCCGCCAATCGACCGCACCGGCCAGCGCCGAATGCTTGGACGTGGCCGAGGGTTCGGATGTGCCGGGGGCTTCCCCGACCACGCCGTCACCGGGTCCGGTCATAGCTCACTCCGCCCGTCAGGAGCAACCGCAGTTGCGCAACGTGGCAACGACGGCATCCAGCGCGGGCCGACTCGCCTCCGGCGGCCGGTCGTTCGACATCAGTGCGAATGTCAGCACCCGGCCGTCATTGTCCAGGACATACCCTGCCAACGCACTCGAAACCGACAGAGTTCCGGTCTTGGCCCGCACCCAACCCGCGGCCACGTGGTCCTTGGGCGTGGTGAAGCGGTAGGCAAGCGAGCCGGTGCCCGCCCCGACCGGCAGATAGTCCAGCAGCGGAGCCAGCGGATCGGCGCTCGAATCCGCGGTGCCGGCGACCGAGGCGCTCTGCGTTCCGGTGGTCTGTGCGCCGGTGGTCTGGGTGCTGGTGGTCCGGGCGGCGCCCGGGGATCCGGCCGCCTCGGTGAGGAGCTTGTTCAGCAACCGAGCCGGGACGCGATCGTCGGTGGACAGGCCGCTGTTGTCGTGCAGTACCACCCCTGTGGTGTCGAATCCGGCGGCGTTCAGCGCCGTCAGCGTAGCCTTCGCCGCGCCCGAGAACGACGGCTCGCTACCCGCGGCGACGGCGATCTCGCGACCGATCGTCTCGGCCAGTACGTCGTCGGAGTGGGTCATCATCTGGGTCAGCCGATCGTGCAGCGGAGCCGACTGCACCTTCGCGACCGTGGCCGCACCGGCCGCGGCCCTGCCCGCGCGGACCGAGGCGGGGTCCATTCCCAGCGACAGCGCCAGCCGGCGTCCGGCGTCCAGCGCCGGGGTCGGCGTGCGCGGAGAGTATTCGACCAGCGGGTTCACCCGGCCGCCGTCGAGCATGACCGATTCGATCGGGGCCCAGGAACCGCCCGCGATATCGGCCGGATCCCAGCCGGGGGCCTGCGTCGGGCCCGTGAACGCGGAGTTGTCCACCAGGATGCTGGTGAAGGTGCGACCGGTCGCGCGGATCTGCGAGACCAGATCCGAGAGTTCCGGTCCGTCGGTGTAGTAGCCCTTGCCGTCGGCCTGCGCGGTCAGCGTCGGATCACCGCCGCCCACCAGGACCAGCGTGTTCGAACCGGGTGCGGCGACGATCTTCGTGGTCACCCGGTGATCGGACGGCAGCACCAGCAACGCGGCGGCGGCGGTGAGGATCTTCGCGGTCGAGGCCGGAATGATCGGCTTGTCCGCATCCTTGCTCCAAAGCACGTCCCCGGTCACCGCGTCGGTCACCGAACCACTGAACGAGCCCAGATCCGGACTGGCCGCGACCCCGGCGAGCGCGCTGCTCAAGCCCTGCTTCGACGGGGCGGGCGCGGTCGCCGACGCGGCGGACAACTGCGGCGCGGGGGCCTGCGGCGAGGGCGCGGCCTCGATCTTCAGCCCGCCGTGCCGGAACTCCTCGGTCCACGGCCGCACGGTGAGCACCACCGCCGTGGCCACGGCCACCACAACGACCACGGCCGCGCTCACCCAGATCCAGATGTTGCGTCGCCGCCGAGCGGCCAGACCACCGATGTTCTTGCTACTTCGACCTGCCACCTGACCGTAGTCTCCCTAATAACACTTGCAACACCGCCGTATCGCGCGGACTTTCCGTCCCTGCCGCACCAGTGCGCCCACCGACCACACTATCCTCACCTCGCCGGCGTTCCGCCGACCAAGCTGGCGAGTCGGAGCCCCACCCGGGGCCGCGATGCGAGTCGCGGCCAATCGAATACGAGCAGCAGACAAGGAGATGACGTGGAGTTCGACGTCACCATCGAGATCCCCAAGGGTCAGCGCAACAAGTACGAAGTCGACCACGAGACCGGCCGGGTGCGGCTGGATCGGTACCTGTACACCCCGATGGTCTACCCGGCCGACTACGGCTACGTCGAGAACAGCCTGGGCTCGGACGGCGATCCGCTGGACTGCCTGGTGTTGCTGCCCGAATCGGTGTTCCCGGGCGTGCTGGTCGAGTCCCGTCCGGTCGGTGTGCTGCTGATGAGCGACGAGGCGGGCGGCGACGAGAAGGTCGTCGCGGTTCCGGCGGGCGACAAGCGCTGGGAGCACATCCAGGACGTCGCGGACATCCCGGAGTTCGACCGCAAGGCCATCGAGCACTTCTTCGAGCACTACAAGGACCTCGAGCCCGGCAAGTGGGTCAAGGTCGACGGCTGGGGCGACAAGGCCAAGGCCGAGACGCTGGTCGAGGAGGCGTTCGCGCGGCTGAAGGAGCAGGGCGGGCACTGAGCCCGAACCTGAACCGCTCCAGCGGTTTGCGGCGCCCGACGATGAGCCTTGGAGCGCCGCAAACCTGCCGGAGCGGAGCGGAGGCCGAGGATTCGGCCGTCACCGCCGACCCCCCGTGCGACGATGTCGGCCTCGGTACACGGCCGCAACGGAATTCACGGGCTCTCGACCGAATTCCGCTGCCTGGAACGCTAACCCGCGGCACCCGGCGGCCGCATCTCGCGGGATACGGGATTTTCCCAGATCAGCGTGTTGATGAGACGGAAATGATCGAAAAATGATGTGACAACCGATCGTCCGGCTAACGTCCGGCCGGTGCGGTGTCCGCCAGACGTGCGCGCAGAATCGCCACGACGGGAGCCTCGAGTTCGGTGTCCACGCGCTCGTGGACCAGATGGGTGTCCTCGAGTTCCGACACGATCTCCGCGGTGGCGCGCAACACCCGCTGTTCGTCCTCGGCGCGGCCCAGCGCGCCCAGAACCATCGCGTGCAGCAGCATGATCCGGGCGCGATGCAGCGGTCCGGCCGCGCGGGTCACGGTGTCCACCGCCTCGGCCGCGATCGACTCGGCCCGATCCAGCGCGCCCGCGAGCAGAAATACCTGGGCATGGCGGGCCAGCGCGAACCCCACCCGCAGCTGTGATCCGCTGCGGCGGGCCGATGCCACTGCCCGCGTACACATTTCGGCGCCATGCTCGAATTCGCCCTGGAAGGCCAGCGCCGCGCCCCATTCGTGCAGGGCCATGCCGGCGACCGCGACGTTGCCGATCTGCTCGGCCAATTCCCATCCGGCCCTTGCCTGTTCGGCCGATTCGCGATAGCGCCCGGCATCGGACAACGTCTTGGCGGCGTGCACCAGCGCGGCGCATTCGATGGCCGGATCGCCGACCCGGCGCGCGATCCTCCGCGCGCGCTCGGCATGCGCGAGCGAGGCCGCGGATTCATGGCCCTGCCGGGTCGATCCGGCCAACAGCTGAGCGGCGAAGGCGGTGAGCCGGGCGTCGCCCGGATCGTCGTTCCCCAGGGACAGGGCGATGCGCTCGTGATCGCGGCCGATGCGCATCCGGGCCAGCGAATAGGTGAGCACCGAGCCCAGCGCGACCCGCACGCGACATTCCAGTCTGCGATCCCCCGCCCGCAACGCGGCGTCGAGTAGTTCCTCGAGGGCGCGGGCGAGCTCCTGCGCATTCGGGCCGCCGTCGATCAATTCCGCCATGGCCCAGGCCAGATCGGCGCACAACGCCAATTCCGCGCAGACACCGGGCGAGTCCGGCACCGCGCTGCGCCGCGCGACCTGCCCGAACAGCCGGACCAGATTCGGCCGCTCGGCGTTGACCCACGCCTGTGCGCCGATACCGTCACCGAACGAAAGCCCCCGCACCCGGGTAGGAGTCAGGTGCTCGGGCAGTCTGGTTCCCGGATTACACACGGCCACAACATTTTTCATCGTGGCCAGATAGAATTCCAGCAGCCTGCGCAATGCGGCGGGTTCATCGGCGGGATCCACCAGTTCCCTGGCGAACAGTCGCAGCAGATCATGATGGGTGTACCGGCCGGGCGCGGGCGCATCGAGCAGGCTCAGATCGACCAGCGTCTCACACAGCAGTTCGGCCTCGTCACGGCTCATATCCAGCACCGCGGCCGCACCGGGCAGCGACAGATCCTCCACCTCCGGCACCGACAACATCCGCACGGCCTCGGCCTGCGACGGCTCGAGCTGGTCGTAGTCGACCCGGAACACCGAACCGACCGCCAGATCGCCGGTCCGCAGCACCGCCAGCCGCTGCTGCTCGTCGGCGAGCCGCTCGGCGATCGAGGCGATACTCCAGCGCGGCCGGGTGGCCAGGCGCGCGCCGATGATCCGCACCGCCAACGGCAGCCGACCACACGCCCGCACCACCGCCTCGGCGGAATCCGGTTCCGCGGCAACACGTTCGGCCCCGACGACACCGCCGAGCAGGGCCAGCGCCTCGGGTTCGCTCATCTCGTCGAGCCGCACGCTCGACGCACCGGACAGTTCGGGCATCGCCGCGCGACTGGTGATCAGCACCGCCGACCCGGCGGTACCGGGAATCAGCGGGATCACCTGATCGGCGTCGCGGGCGTTGTCCAGCAGCACCAGCACCCGCCGGCCATCCAGCAGGCTGCGGAACTGCGCGGCGCGCTGATCCGGCGTCGCGGCGATCTTGCCCTCGGGCACGCCCAGCGCACGCAGGAAATCACCCAGGATGTCCCCGGGCTGCGCGGCGCCGTGCAGATCGGTGTGCAGCTGACCGTCCGGAAAGTGCTCGCGCACCCGATGCGCGACGTGCACCGCGAGGGTGCTCTTGCCGACCCCGCCCATCCCCGCGATCGCGCAGACGGCCACCGCGCCCGTCGCATCGGTGAGCCGCTCGGTCAGCCGCCGCACCTGCTCGTCGCGACCGGTGAAGTCGGCGATATCGGCGGGCAACTGCGCGACCCGGGACACCGGCTCGGCCACCGCGACGGGCGAGCGAACCGGCGCCAGATCCGCGCGCAGGATCCGCTCGTGCAGATCGGTCAGCAGCGGACCCGGCTCGATGCCCAGCGAATCGATCAGGGTGCGACGGGTGTCGGCGAACACCTCGAGCGCCTCCGCCTGCCTGCCCGCGTGGTACAGCGCGGCCATCAGGAGTTCCCGAATCTTCTCGCGCAGTGGATGTTCCGACGACAACGGGCGCAGCTCACCGATCGCCGCGGCGAAGCGGCCCAGCCGCAGATCGGTCTCCAGACGACGCTCGAGCAGACTCAGGCGGCGTTCGGACAACTGCGTGCGCAGCCGTTCGGCCAGCGGGCCGGGAATTCCCGCCAGCGGCGGTCCCGACCACAGCGCTAGCGCGGCCTGCAGGCGCTCGCGGGCCTGTTCGGCGTCGACGGCCCGTTCGGCCTCGGCGGCGTACCGATCGGCCAGTTCGGCGTCGACCGCGCCGGGCGGCAACCGCAGGGCATAACCGCCGTCGAAACCGACCAGCACCGTGGGCGGGCGCCCGGCCGCGCGGTCGGGTTCGAGCGCCTTGCGCAGATGCAGCACGTGATTGCGCAGGGCGCCGACCGCGCTGGCCGTGGCCTGCTCACCCCAGATGTCCGCGACCAGATCCCGCACCGTCGCCGAGCGCCCGCACCGTAGCAGCAGCGCGGCCAGTACGGCCCGGCGCTGCTTGGGACCGAGGTCCAGCGGATGATCGCCGCGCCACGCGCGGACCTCACCCAGCACGGCGAAGGTGAGCATCGTATGTTCTCCTCGCAGCGGCCTCGCCCGGCCGCCTTATCGGCCCTTGAACTCGGGCGGACGCTTCTCGAACACCGCCTGCATGGCCTCGGTGAGATCCTCCGAGGGCAGGAAGGCCGAATTCCACGCCGAAACGTAACGCAACCCGTCGGCGACGCGGCCGGCTCGCGGCTGATCGAGCACATCCTTGACGCCCTGTACGACCAGCGGCGGATTGGCGGCGATCTCGCGGGCCAGCGCGTGCGCCGCCTCCAGCACCGCCTCCTGATCCGGATAGACGTCGTTGACCAGGCCGATCTTCTCCGCACGGGCGGCGTCGATATCCTTGCCGGTCAGCGCGAGTTCGCGCAGATGCCCGTCCCCGATGACGCCGGGCAGGCGCTGCAGCGAGCCGACGTCCGCGACGATGGCGACCTTCGCCTCGCGCAGGCTGAACTTCGCCTCGGCGCTGGCCAGCCGGATGTCGACCGCGGCGATCAGATCCAGGCCGCCGCCGATGCACCAGCCGCTGACCGCCGCGATGACGGGCTTGCGGCAATCGGCGACCGCGGTGACCGCGGCCTGCATGCGCCGGACCTCGTTCAGGAAGTCGGTGCGCGGTGCGGCCAGGGCGCGGTCGGCCAGCAACGTACCGAATGTCGGGGCCATCGCGCGCAGGTCCAGCCCATAGGAGAAATGCTTGCCCGCGCCGGTCACCACCACCGCACGCACGTCGGGGTCGGTGTCGAGTTCGGCGAAGATCTGCGGTAGCTCACGCCAGAAGTCCGGGCCCATGGCATTACCCTTGCCGGGGCCGGTCAACGTAACCGTGGCGACGTTGTCCGCGCGCTCGACTGTGAAAGCCTTCCAATCGGTCATCCGCCCAGCGTAGCGGCCGTGTCAGCAACCCCGGCGAGGTGTGTGAAACCTGCGCTGAATATGGTGGGGCGCAGTGTCTCCCCAGCTCGGCACGGTGAAGTATGGGGCAGATCACAATCGACGACCGACTCCGGCTTCGTTCCGGCGAATCCGGGGGCCGGCTGAGGCGAACAGGTGAGGCCCCGCACAGTGATGCACACCGGCATCGGCTTGGACCGATTCAACGAACTCCCGCGTGCGCGAGCCGTGCACGCGCTCTTCGAATGTTGCTCGAACGTCACCTGGGCGGAGAAGCTCGCCGATCTACGCCCGTACGCGGATCATCCGGCGCTGTTCACCGCGGCCGAGGCCGAACTGTCGGCGCTGTCCGCAGCGGATCTGGAACGCGCCTTCGAACCGCTTGCGCCCGAGCCGTTCTCCGAGCGGACCCTCGCGGAGCTGCGCCGGATCACCAGGGAGCGGATCGACCGCATGCTCGGCCCCGCAGCGGGATTCCCCGAATACTGAACGCCCGGCGGCGCGCCGGTTTCGGTTCTACTCTGGTGCCATGTCCAGGTCGTTGCCCACCGTCGCTTCGCGGGTATCGGACACGCTCATCGCTCGTGGTCATCACGGCGTCATCGTCACCCAGGCCCAACCCACCCACACCGCCGCCGAGGCCGCGCAGGCGCTCGGCGTCGACGTGGGCGCCATCACCAAATCACTGCTTTTCATGCTCGACGACGAGCCGGTGCTACTGCTCGTTTCCGGTGCGCACCAAGTCGATCTCGCGCGTACCGGCGAGCGATTACAGGGCACGCTGACCCCGGCGCCCGCCCGAATGGTACGCAAATTCACAGGTCAGCCGATCGGCGGAGTCGCACCCGTCGGACATCCGGCGAATCTGTCCACATATGTGGACAACGCGCTGTCCCGACATCGCGAATTGTGGGCGGCGGGCGGGCATCCCAATACGGTGTTCCGGACGTCGTTCACCGAATTGGTGCGCATCACCGCGGGGCTGGCGATCGACGTGGACTGAGACGCCGAGTCGGACACACCGGACCACTCGCCGCCCCGCGCGACGTAGGTTGGAAGTGTGAGCGAGCCAGTGAGAAGCATCCGTCCCGGCTGCGAGGCGGTGTGATGAGCAATTCCCGGCAGTCGGAGATGTCCGAGGTCGATCGCGTGCAATCGACCGGATCGTCCGCACCGGTGCAGCCTCGGGACGAGATCGGCGGGATCACGGCGGCGCAATTCCGCGGCGCGATGCGACACTATCCGGCCGGAGTGACCATTGTCACACTCGATGACGGCGGTCGTCCGGTGGGCTTCACCGCGACCTCGTTCGCCTCGCTGTCCGCCGATCCGCCGCTGATCTCGTTCAACATCGCGGAGACCTCCTCGAGTATCGAGGCCGTGCTCGCGGCCGAATCCGTGGTCGTGCATTTCCTCGGGGATCATCAGCTCCATCTGGCCCAACGGTTTTCGCGCGCCGCCGAGGAGCGGTTCGCCGACAATTCGCTGTGGACGTCACTGGACACCGGCGAGCCGGTTCTGCACGACACCCCGATCTGGGTGCGCGCCACCGTCCATCAGCTCATTCCGATCGGCGATCACACGCTGGTCATCGGCCTGGTCACCCGGGTGCAGGACACCACCGACGACGAACCGATCGCAGCGCCGCTGCTGTATTACAACGGCTCCTATCACCGCCCGCGCGGATTGGGGTGAGTCTCAGCGGCGAGAAACACTGCGAGACAAGGTTTTTCGATCGACAACACTCGGGCCGCGGAGGCGATGGCCCCGATTCCCGGCGCGTGCGGCCACGGCGGGCCGTCGCCCGGCGATCGCGTAGCGCAGCACCAGGAACGTACCGGGGCCCGGCGTGAGGGCCGGCAGAACGCACAGGCCGAGGAAACCGAGCAGCAACGAAACACTCGCCGGATCACACGAGCGCAGTTCAGAACCGAAATCAAACGGATTGTGCGGCACGGTTGACAAGATCGGGCGGCTTCTGCCAACCTCGACTCAGGTCATGAGTACCAGCGTCAAGCCCCGGCTGGCTGGTCGGCAACCCTCCACCGCGGCGGGGTGCTCCGGGTGACGACCGGGCCGTAGCCCGAACGGGTGCGGCAAGCGCGGGCTCCCGTTCATCATTCTTGGGGTCCCCTGTTCCGAAGGGATCGTGTGATGACTGCCGTACTCGACCAGACCTACGCTCCGATCGCTCGTGTTTCCGGATGCGATCTGCGAGTTCCGTTGGTACAGGGCGGAACTCGTACGTACGCCAATTTCGACTACGCGGCCGGCGCCCCGGCCCTGGCACAGGTCTGCGACCGGGTGAACGAGCTGCTGCCCTACTACGCCAGCGTGCACCGCGGCGCGGGTTACGCCTCGCGCATCTCCACCGATTGTTACGAGAACGCCCGGACATCGGTTTCCCGCTTCCTGAATTGCGCCGAGGACCAGGTGGTCGTGTTCACCCGCAACACCACCGATTCGCTGAATCTACTGGCGAGCTGCGTTCCCGGGGAGACCGTCGTTCTCGATATCGAACATCATGCCAACTTCCTGCCCTGGACCCGGCACGGCCGCCGCGTGGTGACCGCCGCCGATACGATCGAGGAGACCATCCGCCGCCTGGTGGCTGAGTTGTGCACCAAACCGGCTGCGCTGCTTGCGATTACCGGGGCATCGAATGTGACCGGCGAGGTGCTGCCGCTGCGGCGGCTGGCCGAGATCGCCCATCAGTGCGGCGCCCGCATTCTCGTGGATGCCGCGCAGCTGGCCCCGCATCGGCGAATCGACCTGTGCGACATCGGAATCGATTATCTGGCGCTGTCCGGCCACAAGCTCTACGCGCCGTTCGGCGCGGGCGTGCTGGCCGGCCGCCGCGACTGGCTGGACGCGGCCGAACCGTACCTGGCCGGGGGCGGGGCGGTCCGCCAGGTCAGCAAGACGGCCGCCGAATGGGCTCCCGCCCCGCAACGTCACGAGGCCGGATCCCCGAATGTTCTGGGTGCGGCCGCGGTGGCCGCCGCCTGCGACACCCTCGGATCGATCGATGCTCGGGCCGCGGCCGAACATGAGCGCGCACTCACCGAACGACTGCGCGACGGCCTGAAAGCCATTGCGGGAGTGAACTTCCTGCGCATCTGGCCGGACAGCGCGGACAGCGTGGGCATCCTCGCCTTCACGCTCGACGGCTTTCCCTCGGGCCGGGTCGCGGCGTATCTGTCCGCCGAGCACGGCATCGGCGTCCGCGACGGCCGATTCTGCGCCCATCCCCTGCTCGCCCGCCTCGGTGTCGACGGCGCGATCCGCGCGAGCATCGGCCTGGGCACGCGTGTCGCGGACGTGGACCGCCTGATCGAGGCCGTCGCCACCCTCACCGCCCACGGTCCGACCTGGAACTACACCTGCACCGACGGCCAGTGGAATCCGAGCCCCGAAACCCGGCCCGGCCTGTCCGGAACGTCGGGCGCCGCACCCTGCACCGGGTGAACGCCCGTTCAGGGCACGAGATAGCGAGCGGCCAGCACTTCAAGTAGCGGATCGTCCTCGGCAACCGCGTCGAGCGCCTCGAGGTCGGCCTCCACCGCGATCTGCCGGGGATCGTCGTGCTCGCTGTCGGGCACGCCGTCCTCGTTCAGCTGACGCATGAGCTTGTCCCGGATGCGTGCCTTCAGAGAATCAGCCATGCCACCCAGCATGCCGAACGCACCACGACGCCGCCACGACTACACCGGCGCGAGCCAGCTACCCCAGGGCGTATTGCGCACGACGGTGAACACCGTGAGCAGGATCAGAAGTATGCACAGGGTGGTCCGGCTCATCGCCCACGACCGGCCCGGCACCCCGCGCCAACGCCGCACAGCCCACTCACACCACCACACCGAAAAGCCGACGATCAGCGGCGACAAGAACAGATTGCTGTGCACGGCGTCCAGCACATGCCCCTCGGTCAGGTCGTGCATTCCCCGCAATCCCCCGCAACCCGGACACCACCACCCGGTCAGGGCATAGAACGGGCAAATCCCGTACGAACCGGCCACGTGCGGATCGTAGAAATGCACCAGCGCGGCCGCGGCCACCGCCGCACCCCCGATCATCGCCGGAGTACCCAGCCCCCGCCACCCGGAGGGAACCGCGATCGGCAGCACACGCGCGTTATCCACAACCATGCACGGTAATCGCCCTCCATCCACATCCGCCAGATTCTCCGATCCGGCCGATCCCCACCCCCGCACGCGATCCGAGGCCGCCCCGATCTGTCCTCCGGCGGGCCGGGCGGGCGTAGCGTCGAGGGACTGCGCCGCGGTCATTCACCGCGCCGGCGAAGCTGATCGGGTCGGCCATGCGCCGATCCTAGGGTCGCCGACCGTGCTGCGCGGTGATTCGTTCGCTGACCGGCGCGGTCAGCACACCTGCCAGCATATCGATGATTTCGGCCCAGGCCGCGGTGTCGTCGGCGGCGACGACACCATCCTGGACGGCGCGTTCATGATCGGCCAGCAGGGCGAACAGGACCGTGGGCAGGGCCCGCAGCCGACGCCTACGCAGGGGGGCGGGTAGTTCCGGTAGACCGCGGTCGAGGCGGTGCATGATCACCCGGACCGAGGTGCGGCGCGTGCCGTGCAGATTGGCCTCGTCGGTTACCGCGGGGTGGGTGCGGATCTGTTCGAGAAACCTTGCGTAATAACCGATTCCGTGTCGCGAACCCAATTCGAACATGGGCACGACCAGCACCTCGAGCAGTTCGTGCACCCCGTCCTGCTCGTCCGCGGCGGCGCGTTCGGCGAGCAGCTCCAGGCGGCGCACCTCCAGGGTGGCCATCCGCTGCGCGACGACGGCCTCGATCAGCCCGTCCCGGGAACCGAAGTGGTACTGCACCGCGGAGTTGTTCCGCTGTCCGGCCGCCGCCGCGATATCGCGCAGCGGCACCAGCTGTCCACGTTCGGCAATCAGCCTCTCTGCCGCGAGCAGGATTCGCTCGCGCGCTGTTATCTCTACCACAGGCAGCAGAATAACGACTCACCAGGCCGAACGGAACGATCGCTTGACAATTAAGCAACTTATCTTAAAGACTTTGTGACCGGAGCCACACTATCCATATCGCGCCGCGTAGCCGGCGCGGCATCCCACCACGCCGGATACGCCGCACGGCGATCCACAAAGGAGGAGAACTCGATGATTCTGGACACCTTCCGCCTCGACGGCCGCGTCGCGGTCGTCACCGGCGCCGGCCGCGGCATCGGCGCGGCGACCGCGCTCGCCCTCGCCGAGGCCGGCGCCGATGTCGCGATCGCGGCACGCACCGCCAGCCAACTCGACGACGTGGCGGGCAAGATCCGCGCGCTGGGCCGCAAGGCGATCACCGTCCCCTGCGATCTGTCCGACCTCACGGCGGTCGCCGCTCTGGCCGAAACCGCCGCGGCGGAGCTGGGCCGGATCGATATCGTGGTCAACAATGTCGGCGGCACCATGCCGAACACCTTCATGACCACCACGCCGGAATTCCTCGAGGAGGCGTTCCGCTTCAACGTCAGCACCGCACACGTGCTCACCCAGGCCGCGGTGCCGCACATGCTGCGCGGCGACGGCGGTTCGGTGGTCAACATCAGCTCGATGATGGGCCGTTCCCCGGGCCGCGGCTTCCTCGCCTACGGAACCGCGAAAGCCGCACTGGCACACTGGACTCGGCTGGCCGCGACCGACCTGTCGCCCCGGATCCGGGTCAACGCCATCGCGGTCGGTTCGGTGCTCACCTCCGCGCTGGAGGTCGTCGCCCAGCAGCCGGAAGTCAAGAAGACCATGGAGGACGCCACGCCGCTGGGCCGGTTGGGCGAGCCGTGGGAGATCGCCGCGGCGATCGTCTATCTGAGTTCTCGCGCGGGCGGTTACGTCACCGGCAAGGTGCTCGAGGTCGACGGCGGTATCGAGGCCCCGAATCTCGCACTGGGCCTTCCGGATCTGTGAGGAGTTGCGATGACCTATCGCGTAGTGCAGTGGAGCACGGGCAATGTCGGACATTGGGCGCTGCGGTCCATCATCGCCCGGCCCGAGCTGGAACTGGTCGGCGTCTGGGTGTCGAGCGAGGCCAAAAATGGTAAAGACGCCGCCGAACTCGCCGGACTCGACACCCCGACCGGCATCACGGCCAGCACCGACGCCGCGGCGCTGCTCGCGCTGAAACCCGATTGCATCGTGCATACCGCCATGGCCGACGACCGGCTGATGGAGGCGGTCGAGGATCTGAAGACCTTCCTGCGGGCCGGGATCAACGTCGTGTCGAGCAGTCCGGTATTCCTGCAATTCCCCTACGGCACACTGCCTCCGGAGGTGATCGATCCGATCGTCGCGGCGGCCGAGGAAGGCGGGGTGTCGCTGTGGGTCAACGGGATCGATCCGGGCTGGGCCAACGACTGGCTGCCGCTACTGCTGACCAGCGGCAGTGAACGCATCGACCGCGTCGTGTGCTCGGAACTCATGGACTACTCCACCTACGACAATCCCAAAGTGCTGTTCGAGATCATGGGTTTCGGCAGCGCGCTGGACGATCTGCCGCTGCTGTTACAGCCCGGGGTGCTGACCCTGGCCTGGGGCAGTGTAATGCGTCAGCTCGCCGACGCGCTGGATGTGGAATTGGACGAGGTGACACAGGATTTCGAGCGGATCGCCACACCGGATCCGATCGAGGTGGCCGGGCGCACCGTCGCGGCCGGGACCGCCGCGGCCCTGCGCTTCCGGGTCAGCGGAATCCGCTCGGGACGTGAGGTTTTCGCCCTCGAGCACATCACCAGGCTGCATCCCGATCTCGCACCGCAGTGGCCGCAGCCCGCCGGAAAGGGTTGTTACCGAGTCGAGGTCGAGGGCGAGCCCGACTACCGACTGGACCTGCAGCTCTACAGCGACGGTGACCATGCCCGCGCTGGGCTGGTCGGCACGGCCGCCCGCTTGGTGAGTGCGGTCCCCGCGGTCGTCGCGGCCCGTCCGGGCCTGCTCACCGCCATCGACATCCCGTTGACCACCGGTCGCGGGTTGGTTTCCTGACCCGTCTCGACGGGCCCGAATCCGGACGCCGGTGGTTGTCAGCGGCTCATTGCGTTCATCCACCGGCGCCGGGTGTATCCGAGACAGTGCGCGCTGGCCTCGAACTGCGCGGCGTTGCGTGCACCATCCCTTATTCGGAGCCGCCGGCGTTGTGTATGGGGCTTTACACCAGATGTGAGCGGCAACACATTCCGCGTGCGCATCGCGGAGCAGCTCCGCCGTGAATCGCTCCCCCGCCGAACCATCGGCTCGAGTCATCGATCAGCTATCGATGCAGTCGGTATAGACCAAACCCCCAGCTAGGCCGCGATGGCGCCGAGAACCCCCGCCGCGGACAGTGATTCACAGCCCCGCCGAGGGGTGCCGTGACGCCTGTCGGCGCAACTCCGAGTTCATACCCGCGTAACCTCACAAGCGGCATCCGGCGAATCACAGCCATCACACAGACATCCCGCACTGTAGGCCGGATCACACCGACCACGGCCTCGGAGCCGACCCGTCCGTCCGATCGACCTGCCCTGTTCACCGGCCTCACCCCGCGAATTACCACCACCCACGGGCAAATCGGACGTTTCGACCAGCTTCGTTGAGCCGCAATGTTTTTCGGCTCTCATCACAGCATCCGTCCGGCTCACGCACTCGGATGCCCCGCATTCCCACCGAATTGCGGTACCGTTTACCGAGAGTCCATGTACGGATTCGGGCCGGTCAGGAGTACGCATCGTGGATGAGGGAGCAGGGTTCGACCCCACCGACTTACCCAGTTCGACGCGTGCGCGGCGGTGCTCGACCACCGAAGCGCGTCGAACCGAGTTTGCTGTTGCATCGCCCGCCGGGCTGCGCTCAGCACGGTGTTCGGCGCCTTTCGGGCGCTGAGACCATGTGGCGCGCACGAGGTCTGCTGAGCGATGAGTCTGGAAATCCCGCCCGGGTTGCAGTGGTTGTCGTACCTCGCCGGTTCGTCGTGGCCGAAGGGGGATGAGGACGCTCTCTTCGCGTTGAGCCACGACTGGACCGACGCGGCCGAGGCGTTGCACGGGATTTTGGCGCCTTTGCAGGCGGCGTGTGATACGGCGTCGGCGAATTACAGTGGTAGCGGCGCGGATCAGATGAAGTCGCAGTTCGATCAGTTCTTCTCCGGGGACAATTCGGTGGAGAAGATCGTCGAGGGGCTCGAGCAGCTGGCGGATTCGGTGTTCGACTGTGGGCAGCAGACCGAGTACGCGAAGCTCCAGATCATCATCACCCTGGCCGTGATGGCCGCCGAAATCGCTTATGCCCTGGCGACTTTGTGGGGAGCATGGGCGGTCTCGCTGATCGAGGCCGAAGGCGCGGGCATCATGCGGTTGATCGCCTCGCGACTGGCCACCGCACTGGCCGCGCGCGCCTCGCGACTGGCCGCGACGCCGTTGTGGAAGCTGACCGCGATCCAGGTGCTCAAACAGGGCGCGATCGGACTCGGCACCGACGCCCTCGCCCAGGGCATCGAACTGAGCCAGGGACACAGCAAGGGCTTCAACGTCAAACAGATGTTCATCACCGGCGCGGTGGGGGCGATCTCCGGTGGCGTGGCCACGCCGATCGGTCATTTCGGCGGTAAGTACCTGGGGAACATTGTTGCGAAGAACGGCGGAATGACCTGGTGGAAAGCAGGTTTGGTCGCCGTCGGCTCCGGCATCCCGGCAGGTGTGGTCGGCGCGGGTGCGGGCATCGTGGCCTACGGCGCGATGACCGGCAACTGGGAGTTCGACCCCGCCGCGCTGCTCGGCGGTGTCGGTGGTGGTCTCGTCGGTGGCGTCCACGGCGTGATGGGACACTTCCAAGGCAAATTCACCGCGGGCATGGGCGGATTCGAAGAGCTGCCGCCCTACACCTCGGAAGACAAACCACCTTCGTACAGCGACGGCAGCTCATCGTTGTCCGATACGAAATCCTGGGGATCGGACGTCAAGTCCGACAACCCCACCGCCTTCGATTCGACACCGGTCAACGGCAATTCGCAACGTCCAGCGGGCGGCAGCAACAACCCGCCGATAGTGAGCGAGACCTCGCGCAACGGCGGCAGCATTCCGGCGAACGGCGCCAACCGCAACGGCGGCAGTGTCGACGAAGGCACTCGAAACAGCAGCAATATCAACGGCAACCGTGGCAACGTCAACGCGAATTCGACGAACGGCAATTCCCACGAGACCGTCACATCCAACGGCGGCGACCGCAACGGTCCGGCCGCCGGATTCGACCAGACAAGCCGAAACATCAACGGCGACAGCAATACTCATTTGGCCGCGAACAGCAGAGCCGACCGGACGCCGCAGCGCGAGACGTCGATCGGAAACGGAACTTCCAACGGGCGGTCTTTCGAGGATGCGCCGGCTTCGCGGTGGTCCCCCATCCGAGAGTCCACCGGTTCGGAGGTCAACGGGAATTCCGACGCCATCACCACCAACGGCAGTCGGAACGGCTCCTCGCAGACCAACCCCTTCACACAGAGCTCCGACCGGTCCGCGAACCCGGCATCCACACAAAGTTCCCCGATTCGTTCGTCGGGGATCTCCCGCGACACCAGCTCGCCTGTGCGACAGGCGATGTCGTCCAACCTCGAAGGCGCATCGACAAGACCGGCCCAGCCGCCCCGCAGCTACTCCACGGCCACGAAGGTCGCGGACGGTTCCACCCAGACCAATCCGTTCCGCACCGGCACCCAGGACCAGCCACGCCCCACCGCCACGCTGGGCAACGGCAAGAATCCCTTCCGCACCACCGGCACCAAGCTCACCGCCAACGGCACCGACCAGCTCCGCGCCACCCCCAGCACCGAGCCCTCCCGCAACCCATTCGGCACCACTGTCGAGGACAACCCGGACCGCAACCGGTACCGCGCCACCGTCGAAGACGTTCCGGACGAGTCGGAGACGCCGCGCCCAGCACCCACGGATCCCCAGCGCCGCAACCCGTTCCGGACCACGGTGGAAGAAGTCCCCAACGAATCCGATACGCGGTTCAGCACTACCCAGGACACCCGCAACGGCAGCAGCTCATTGCGTCCCGCCGACCAGACGCAGAGCACCCCGCTCAGCAGAACCGGACCCGACAACCGGACTGGCAACACGAATCCGTTCCGGCCCGCTCAGCAGAGCAACGAGCGGAATCCCGGCGGCAGCAGCCCATTGCGTCGCGACGAGACCGAAACGCGCTCTCAGGCAATCAAATCCGGCGACGATCCGCTCTCGCGCATCAGCACTGAACGGCGCGATCCGACCGAGACCTCGACCGAGGACAGGGCCGAACGCCCGACCGTCACGGACCGATCCGGCGACCTCCCCGGTCCCACCCACGAGCACAGCCTCACCGACTACCTCACCGGTGCGCGTGTCGTCAACGACTGCAGCCGACAAGTGTTGCAGCGCTTGGCTTCCGACTTCCCGGGCAACCGCAGAATCCTGGCGCCCAAGGAGCCGGTGGGCCTGCGGGGCATGGACGCGCTCGAGTTCGAGATGCGCTCCACCGGAACACTGCAGAGTTTCCCCAACCACGAAGCGGTCGGCGAGGCGCTGCGCGAATTCGGTCCCGGGGCGAAGGCGGCGGTCATCGAAACCTACCGCGGCCCCGCCGATCAGCACGGCATCGGCGCGCACGCCGTGGTGATGACCGTCCGGAACAAGAACGACTGGGTCTGGGACCCGGCCACCAACCGCGAAACCCCGCTGATATTCCACGATCGCGGCGATGTCGCCGGCGTCACCGCGGTGCTCTACAGCGCCGACGGCAGTCCGACCCACGCTCCCGGCCGTGCTCTCGATGGCGCCCGCGCCACCGGCAACGTCCGCATCGGCTCGTCCACCGCGACCGAACCACACCTCACCGAGACTTCGTCACGTGATGAGCCCGCGCCGCCGGACGACATCCCCGCCGCCGCAACCGATCACGAGTTCGACGGCCCGCCCGGCAGGGGCTGGGACGAGGTCACCGAACTGGGATCCCAACCGCAGCAGCTGACCAAGGCCGCATTCGGCAAGAGCGCCTCGGGCACACACGACCTCGTGGCGTTCGGCGACGAGTCCGGCGCACGGTACATCTGGTCCCGCTCCGGCGGATTGACCGATGCCGAGGGGCGTGCGGTGCCGAGATCGACGACCCTGGATACGGTTCTGTCGGATTCGAGAATCACCGATATCCGCGTTCCCGGCAATTCCGACCACCCGGCGACGAGGCAGACCGGGCCGGAAGATCCCCAGTCACACAACGACTTTCCCGCCGAATCGACGACACCGAAGCACGACGCCGAGGTGTACCAGCGCCTCGTCGCCGCGCAGGAGCGTGCAGAGCAGCACCAGCAGCAGGTGAAGGAGGCCATCCAACGCTCCGGCAGCAGTGTCGAGGAGGCCCGGCGCGCACTCGCGGCGGCCGAGGCATCCCACGACGACGCACGCATTTCCGAGGCGCGGGCGGTCTACGAGCAGGCGGCCGAAGATCACCGGCAGACCGTCGAGACGGCCGTGGACAAACTCATGGCCGATGCCGATAAGGCGGGCACGGATGCCTGGAAAGCGTTCCAGGACGGGCATATCGGCCAGGACGACGCCTTCCCGCTGGTGCGCAGGCAACGGGTGTCGGCCGCGAAGGCGGCGGCCGAAGCGCTGCTGGAACATTACGACATCCAGGCCGGAAAGGACCGGTCGGGACCGCTGGGCAGGCTCAGCACCGAGGAGTTGGAGCAGCGAATTCTCACCGGTTCGGAAAAGGACTCCCGTGCGGCGCAGATCGAACTGTTCCGCCGCGGTACCGGTGGCGAGATCGGCGGTCCGGGCGGCAAGGTGCTGCGGTGGACGCAGCTCACCTCCGAAATTCTGATGCGTCACGGCCCGGTCGAAATGGACACCGGCGAGGGCAAGGAATTGACCGCCATTTCGCGGGCCACTCGCACCGTCCTGGACAAGGGCATCGCCCATGTGATGACGAGTAGCGATCCGCTCGTGGTGCATATGCAGCACGAATTCGAGAGTCTCGTCGCGGGCGACCACGGCCTGGGAATCGATGTGTACCACCTGGATTCGGATCAGCCGTTCCCGGAGCGGGTGGAGGGGCGCAAGCTTATCGTCCTGGGCACTGCCCAGGATTACGGCTTCCGCGCGGTCAAAGAGGCGCAGGCGGTGGTCGACAAACTGAAGGACAGCGGTATGTCGACCGAGGAACTGACGCAGCTGCGCGCGGACCTGGAGCAGGCGCCCTCGATGAAGGAGTACAAGCAAATTCTCGACGCCGCTGCCGAAAGCCGGGGCTTGCCCGACCGTTTCGAGCCGTTCCCCGGCGGCGATCTGATCATCGACGAGATCGACGCGCAGCTGATCGATGAGCAGACCCACTACGTGCTCTCGCCCGGAAAGTCCGGCCCCGCCGACGAGTCGTTCGCGAACCGCGTTCACGACATCTGGAACACGCTGCAGGAGGCCAAGGAACGTGGCGTACTCGGCCCGGCGGATTTCGGCAAGGATCCGGACAAGCGCGGAGTCTTCGATTCGAAGATGACCCGTTTCGGCCGGGCCAAGCTGGCGATCATGCTGCGCAATGGCCAGCGGGACATCAGCGACGCGGACGCCGAGGAGTTGGCGCATGCGGCACAGGCGGAATGGGGTCCCGAGCGGAATTCGGACTACCACGTCAGCGAGGACGGGAAGATCAAGATCATCTCCTCGCAGACCAACGACCAGGTCATGGACGATCCGGAGAAGCAGAGCTCGAGCCGGTGGAACGGGTTCGCCAAATATCTCGAGGCGAAGAACGGCCTGTCGATCACGGCGGATTCGGAGCATTCGCTGAGCATCACCGGAAAGCAGATCTTCAGCGGCGGTCATTTCGATCACATCACCGGAATGTCGGGCACCCTGCTCACGCCCACCGAGGGCAATCCGCGCGGCGTCGAGGACGTCATGCACGAGGAGTACGGCACCGGGCCGATCTCGAAGGTGGACAGATTCTTCAAATCGCAGCTGCAAACCCCGGACGCACGGCACTTCACCTCCGGTGCGGAGAAATTCCAGGCGATGGCGAACGATATCCTCGACACCGCGTTCGTGCGGAATACCGACACCGGGGAATGGGAGCAGAAGGGTTCGCCGCAGCTGGCCATCGCCATGGACAACGCGGATGTCGCTCGGCTGTCCGATGCGCTCGACCACGCCGCGTCCGAACGGGGACTCGAGGTGAAATACGACAAACTCGATGTCGCATGGGTCGATTCGCACGGGAGTAAGGACCGAGCGAACGACGAACTGCAGAAGGTCATCGCCAACGGCGGCGAGATGGGCCGAATCATCCTCGGCAACAAGATGATGGGCCGGGGCGTGGACATCACCCCGTCCAAGGATGCCATCGCGAACGGTGGCCTGAAGGTCAAAATCAGTGGCGGCCCGGCATATTCGGAACGCGTGAACCATCAGGCCGAGACCCGTGCCGCGCGCAGCGGTAACCCGAACGGAGACTGGGCGACCGGCGGAACTCCCGGTGAAGCCGTGCACTACATCTCGCCCGAGGATTACCGCAGCGCCGCGCCCAACGCCCGTGTCAAGACCTTCATCACGCGTTATCAGGAGGCGGCGAACGAATATCGAGAGGCCACGGCGGCACACCAGAACGGTGGGAACGAGCACACCGAGGCGAACCTGGAACAGACCAGGACCGCACTGGATTCGGCCGAGAAAGATCTGCGCGATCTCGCCACGCCCATGCAGAAGGCCGCCGTCGAACAGCAGCTGCTGAATTCGCGTCGCACGGATTCGGACCCCTCGCGCGCACCTCCGCTCGCGGACGGCACCGACTCGCAGAGCCCCGTCACTCCGCCACCCAGATCGACCGAAGGCACCAGCACATCTACCCGTCCGGCCCCGAATACCGACGGCAGCAACAATATGCACGCGGTACTCCCCCCGGATCGACTGCCGCACGGATCATCCGAACAACCGGGCGCATACCGCGCTCCCGGCTCACGTCCCTTCGCATTCCAGCCGCGGCAAGACTTCCCGACGATCGAAACCCTGCTGGGCGACCCGGAATTCGGGTCGACCACCTCCGATTCGGAACAGCCCGGCACCCCGCACTCGAACACCTCGCACAACCTCGGCGACGACGGTAACCGCACCAGCACGGCCACCCCGCCCCCCGGCTTCCGCCCGGAGGACCTGCCCGGACCGACCGTTTCCCGACCCGCCTCCTCGACTTACTTTCCATCGAATTCGCCTGCGGCCCAGCATAATGCCGGGTTCCCGCAGACCACACAGACCCAAGCGGGCCCCTCGGCGCCGGCGAGATA
This sequence comes from Nocardia vaccinii NBRC 15922, assembly GCF_001613305.1. GTDB lineage: Bacteria > Actinomycetota > Actinomycetes > Mycobacteriales > Mycobacteriaceae > Nocardia > Nocardia vaccinii. The sequence goes on along the minus strand of NZ_BDCC01000054.1, from coordinate 32,961 downwards.
CCAGTTCGGCACCCCGACGTTCGACGGTTCGGCCGCACCGGCGAAACTGCCGCCGCCGGACACACAGGAACAGCCGCGGACCGAACCGCCGCGCGAATTCCCCGCCTCCCTCGCCCCCTACGAACGTCAGCAACCCGCTCGGTCGAGATTCGGGCTCGGTCGGCTGTTCCAGGGATTCTCTCGCCGGATTCCGACCGCACTGGTCGACGGCCGCCGGACGAACGTGCAGGAAGAGCCCTGGCATCCGCCCGCCACCATGCGCAATCCGTATCTGCATCTGAGCGGCGATTCGAACGACCGGAGACTGGCGGTCCTTCCCGAACTCCGGACCCGGGCCCTGCCCGGCCATACGGTCGGCCGGTTCGGCGGCTGGCTGGCGATGCACTGGCTGCAGCACGATTCCAGCGGCGCCAACCAATTCGATTACACGACACTCACATCCACGCAGCGCCAGGACGCGATCAACGTGATCGCCGGTCTGCGCGCGAACAGCGACGAACGCACCCTCGCGCAGTGGCTCCGTTGGGCGGAGCTGAGTCTGGGCGACGACGCCCGGCACGAACTCCGCGATTCGGTCCAACTGCGGGATCTGCCGGCCGATACCCGCGTGTGGATGCTGAACCCGTACGAGTCCCGCGCGCTGGCCGTGCAACGCATCGGCGACAGCGACGAGTTCCGCGTGTACGACCCGCAAACCGGTCGGCAAGGGCAATCGCATGTCTCGGTGCTGGAAAATCTGATGCGGCAGCACGGCATCAGCGATCTGGTGATCGCCGGACCCGCCGACCGATCCGTGGCTCCCACCGAAGTTTCCGCGACTCAGGCCGTGACTTCCGCCCATGAGGTATTGCCGACCTATGGGAACGTGGGTGAAGGTCCGCCCGCCTACCCGGCACTGCCGGACTACACGGCTCCGGAGGACCTAGCGGCGGTATGGGGCGGGGCCAACTGCGCCGTCGTTGCGCTGGAACAGCTTTCCGCGTTCACCGGACGCCCGCGCCCCCAGGTGCCCGAATCACTCGCCGGTATCACCGGTATGCCCGCGAATGTTTTGTCGGACCGCGCCGGTGCGCCGCTGACCCGGTTCGACAACCACGACCACATCGCCACGCAGCTGACCCGAATCGGCCCGGGTGCGGTGGCCCTGGTGGTGGACGAGTACCGGGGGTACACCGACGCCAACGGCGTTGGCGCGCATGCGTATCTGTTGCGCGTCAACGATGACGGCAGTGTCGCGGTCCACGACGCGTCCGATCCCGATACCCGGTCGTTCCCGCCGCACGTGCCGCGGGAGCTGGCGGGTACGCACGCGGTGCTCTACTCCGCCGACGGCGTCCCGATGACCGTGGATCCCGCGATGTCGGATCAGCTGCCCGCGACGACCATGATCGGCGCACGGTCCACGGATGACTCGGAATCGAGTGACCCCCCGTCCGGCTCGAATCTGAGTAGAACGGTCTGGAATTTCGGCAAGCATTTCAAAGGCGCCGAGGATTTCGTTTACGTCGCGCCGATTCCGGAGAACACGATCAAGTGGCTTCGCCAACAGGCCATCCACATGGTGGAGACCGAAGCTGCCAAACAACCGGTCGCCACCGTGAGCAGCACCAAGCCAGCGGACACCGAAGGTACCGAACAACCGGCCGCCGCCGACAACAGCAAGAAGGCGGCGACCCCGACAGACGACAAGAAGACAGACGACAAGAAGCCGACGGACAGTGCGAAGCCGGCCTATACCGGTCCCGACGCCAAGCGAAAGACCGCACTGACCAAAGCGCTGGACGGCCCCGAGACCCCGAAGGACCCGTTCCACGCCGCCGTCAAACAGAAGCTGACCCCACGCCTGACCACGGCGGAGATGTACCGCCTGCTCAGCAAATCCGGTATGCCGCTGGCCGCGGAATACAAGGGCAACCCGTTCCCGGTATTCCTGCGCCTGAAATTGACGCCGCGCGAGAACTCGCGACCGAACAACGGGCCGCCGGTGAGCCTCCAGCGCTGGACCTACGGAAACGTCGACCTCGGTAGTTCCGCGAGCGAGCACAGCCAACGATCGTTCAGTTTCCCGTACACGCACCTGTTCGACGTGGAAAAAGGCAAGCTGGTCAACTGGGGTCTGACCCCGCAGATCAATTTCACGCACAATCAGCTGTCCTCCGCCATGGCCGTGATCGGATCGGTGCAGTCGGTCATCAAGAAGCGCAGCACGGACTCCGACGCGATACCACACGACTTCGATATGCACTGGGAGATGCGGTACAACCCCGAGGGGCTTGCCGGCGTGCTGTCACCGGATATCCGCGATCATGAAGACGACTGGGTGAAAATCGATCACGAAGCCGCCCCCGACCTCCTGACCGCCTGGTTCCCCAACCATCTGCACGACAACAAGATAAAAATTCCGGAGGCAGGTAAGGACGACAAGCACACCCCGCCTCCGTTCCATCGCGCCGCCGATTATTCGGAATCCGACGGCAAGACGAAGCCGTACATCTCCATCGAGCAGATGCCTTTCTACGGTGCGCTCGATTTTCCGGCTCACGACGAACTGTTCGCCGACGTGATGAAGGGGTTCCCCGACCAGATCAAGAATATTTCGAAGGCATCGGCGGTCCAGCTGCGGACATTCTTCGGCGACAACTTGCGCGGCAATATCCCCATGATGCACGGCGGATCTGTGCAATCACCGACGATGTACACCTCATCCGGTAAACCACTCGGATTCTTCGATGTGGAGATCGTCGATTTCCACGGCGGGGACACACTCACCGGCCCCGTCACCGCGGAAGGCAACTCACGGCTCGAATACAACGTGGTGCGCGGCCTGCGCACCCAGGCTCGATCCGCGATCTCCAACCGGCTCGGCGCGGCGATAGCGTTTTCCCTGGGTCTGGCGCAGGGAAAATCGGACAAGGCGACCGGCTATGCGACACGCGGCGGCAATATCACCCCCTTCAAGGGCGGGATCACGCATCAGAACAGCCATGCGCTGACCTACGGTGGCCGCGGCTACATATCCCGCGCGCTGCGCCTGGTCGCGCGCCTGCTGCACACCACACCCGAGATGGAAATCCGGGTCAAATTCGTCCGCCCCGACGGAGCGGCCATTCCGCCGAAGTCGGGCACGCCCCTGAACAACCCCGGAAAAACGACGTCCACGAAGGACGTCGTCTCGGCGGCAGACGCCACGAGTCCGGCAAAAGACGGCACGAACCCGGTCAAGGACACGACCGACACCACGCCGACCGCCGCCACCGGGAAGCGGTATCCGATCAACATGCTGGTGCCGTCGAAGGCTTCCCTCGGCCGCAAACCCCAGGCAGGTGAACAACGATTCCTCCCGCCGCACCTGCTGCATCTGCAAAATCTCGACCTGCTGACCACCCCGCTCCAGGTCGACATACCGGACAATATCCTCGACGGTGTCGAGAAATTCGTCTCCGATATGGATTTCCTCCCCTCGGCGAGCAAGGCGAACGACCTCCTCGACCTGAGTTCCACCGCGGAGGAACGCCTGGAGAACTCTCGCAAACTCTCGCAGATGAAAGCCCGGCTGACCAAGCTCGCGACGTTCGATGAAATGCTCCAGAACGGTTTCCGCACCGAATTCAACGGGACCACCGCCGCCGGTCTGGATCCCGCGCGCATCACCGTCACCATCAAGGCCGTCCGGGAGTACGACACCCCGGACGGCAAGTACGACCCGAAGGCCGATCCGAACCAGGGTGTCACCCACGACTGGCGGACACCCATCCTCCAGACGATGAACTACAGCGGCATCATCCTGTCCTCCGGTGAGGAATCCGAAAGTACCCCGCTCGCCGTGGATGCCGGCGCCAGCGCATCGTTCACCAATCCACTCAACATATTCGGCACCCAGCGGCTGTCGAGCCTCACCGCCTCCTACGACTTCTCCTACGGCAAGCCCAAGGGCAGCGGCGCCGCCCAGTACCACGCCGAGGAGAACTACACCTTCAGCCCGAAGAATTCCGGGGAGCAGGACTACGAAGGCAATGCCGGCCTCGAGATCTTCGGCGTGCGCACTCGCTATATCGCGGAGATCTCCTACAGCCACGGCCACGGGCCGGCTCCGATCGAAGGCAAGGGCAAGGTCAGCCTGGCCGTCCCGCACTACCTGACCACCGGAACACCGAACACCGACCCGGTGGCCCTACCGAGGATCCGCGCGGATCACGGCGCGAAGGACGCGCTCCCCGCCGATATCACCAAGGGACTCGGCCTGGCCTCGAAGAAATCCATCGAGGACGGCGTCGGCAGGATCCCGCTGTCCGCCGTCGTGGCCAACCACCCGGTCGGCGAGATACTCCACGAGGCAACCCGTGGTCTCATCGACGACATCGAACTCGAGGCGGCGGCCGAGGCCCGCGACTTCGACCCCAGCACACTGGATATACCTGGCAAATTCCCCGAGGACCGCGGCCCGATACTCCCGATCGCCGAACCACGCTCGCGGCGGACCGAAGATCCGTCCTCCTGGTGGAGCAACCATCGCGCGGGCTTCCACTCCTGGGTTCCGGACCTGAGCGGATGGCGGCCGAGCCTGGGTCCGTGGTTCCGCAAGCAGGATCACGAGCCGGAATCGATCGATCTCCCCGAGCACGGCACCACCTCGACCTCCCGCGCGGATGTTCCCGAGACGACCATCACCATCCCGAAGAAGGCCGTCACCACCGGTACCGAAGCCGAGGAGGCCCCGAAGCCCCTGAAGGAACTCGAGCCGCTCCCGAATCCACTCGAGCCGGGCGAGAAGAAGCCGAAGATCCCCGGCGACTGGCCCGACGAGAACGAGAAGGGCGACGACACCGGGACGACCACACCCGAGGACGGCGAGAGCTGGGGCCACTGGGCGTGGAGCAAGGCCACGGGCGTCGGAAAGTGGATTTGGCGCACCGCATTCGGCGATCCCGCCACCGACCCGGCGTCCCAGGCCAGCTCGGTCCTGCACGCCTCGATGTCCCCGCAGCACATGATCATGTACGCGCCGCTGATCTTCCGCGACTCGTACAAGTTCGAGACCGAGATCCCCGGCAAGGTGACGGGCACCGATTACAGCGTCGACATCCGCGGCTTCTTCGACAACATCAGGGCGCTGGAACCGACCGCGGTCGACACCGAGCACTGGTTGGAGGCCAACAACGCGACGACCCGGACCACAGGCGTGAACAGCGGCCACAAGGGAGCGTTCATCGTCGGCGGAACCTACGGCGAGGAATCCGATCACAGCTTGCGGCCCAGCGGCGGGTGGCAGGGCAGCAACTCCACCAACACCCATGTCACCAAGGGTGATGCCACCGACACCATGCGCGTGACCTCCGACTACGGCGGCAAGGTGTACCGGTTCGTCGCGGACGGCCACTATGCCGTCACTGTCAAGGCGGGCTGGCGCAACTTCCTGTCCGGCCTCGCGCACGGCAAGCCATACGGCACCCGCACCCGTATCGTCGACGCCCCCAACCGGCTCGAGTTCTTCCTGACCGACAACGACCTGCACGACTATCCCGAATACAAGGCTCTGCTCGTGAAGACGGCCGGAGAGCAGGGTTGGAAGCTCGACATCATCCCGGAGGGGCAGGAGAAGCAGTCCGTCACCGTGCCCCAGGACGACGGCACCGAGAAAAAGGTCGACAAATACGTACCGGTCGAGCCCCGCCTGTTGTCGGACGCCTACGTCGGAAAGCGCCCCGACGCTCCCGACACGGCCAAGGCCCTGCCCGCCTTCGGCGGCGCGACCGAGGTCATCTTCGACGATGGTCGCGGAGCGCTCGAGAACGCCGCCACGACTCTGCTGGAGAAGATCTCCCCCGGTGCGACCGTCGTCGGCCACAACAACTACCACCCCGGCGTCGCACCGCTGATCAACGCGCACACCACCAGCTACGGCGTGCGCAACCTCGCCAATGCCGGATCCGAGGGCAAACACTCGTTCCATTTCGTCGACCGGTCCGGCGGCATCCCGCGCATGGTCGGCGTCACGTTCACCCAACGCCCCCAATCGGACAAGGACATGCCGGACGGCCGAACCCTGGCCACCATCGAGGGCAAGATGGTCCCCCGGACCGCCGCCCTGGACAACGTCCACCGGCACATCCGCGCCGACGGCAACGCCCTGGTGGAGCCCGGCGCGACCAACGTCGGCAGCAGCCACAGTCAGAGCAACCAGCTCAGTGTCGGCATCGGCGGGCAGAGCAATCAGCAGCGTCCCGGGGCGACGCTCGCGATCCAGCGCACGGGCACGCACAGCGAGGTACAGAACTCGACCCGCGACCTGAGCGCATGGCAGCGCAGCGCCGCGCGGCAGTACGAGTTCAAGATCCCCACCGAATGGACCGTCACGGTCGACTGGCGGACGATGGACGAGACGTTGTCGGGGTACCTGTACGACAAGCTCGGCGACTTCCTCGTCACGGGCGGCACCGCGATCGCCGAGGGACAGGCGCTCATCACGACCGGCGAGTGGCGGGGCGTCGCGGAGGGCCTGGATCCCGACGAGATTCCGACACCGAGTCAGTCCGAATCCGACTCCGTCAAGGCCACCACCTTCATGCGCGTGCACGAGGGTGACACGAAGCCGAAGCCGAAGCCGATAGCGAAGGACGGCGAGACACCCGCGGCCGAGGTCGCGCGCACCGAGCCGCAGGTGTTCGGATTCGATCCGACCAAGAGCAAGCTCGAACCGGCCAAGGCCATCGGGACTCCCGAGACCGTCGACCTCGAGGCGGCCACCGCCGTCAAGCCGGCCGAGAAGGTGCCCGACAACGTGCGCGAGCTGCTGTCCGTGCCCTCTTGGAAGCCCGAGCTGGCATTCGACATCCGTGAGTTCGACGCGTCACAGCAGTTCGCCGAGGCGCTGTTGCGCGTCGACCCGTCGCTGCGCACCAACGACAACACCCGGGTCGCCGAGGGCATGTACAACCGCCTGGTCACGCTGGTCGCGAAGGGTGACTTCGTCCAGCTGGGACCGCAGTCCACCGCGCCGTTCCTGAATGTCGAGCAGACCGGCACCGTGCCGACCCCGCAGCAGCATGCGACGGGTGTCAAGATCGGCGACACCGTCGTCAAGATGAGCCTGTACTCGCCGCGCGAGGAGGACGGCAACGACCAGATCGCGTTCGACGTCTTCGAATTCTCCGTCGACAATATGGGGTCCTCGTCGAGCAGAAACACCAGCACCGCACTGAGTTTCGGCTACAGCGGGGCCAAGCAGACCAACGACCGCGGCGGACCCAGCAGCATCCCGCTCGGCGGCGACGTCTCGGGTAAGGGCGGCACCGTCGCGATCGGCAGCGTGTTGCGAAACCTGTTCCGTACCAACGTGAAAGGCGGAAAGCCGGAAGGCAAGCGACTGCGTTCGGTGGCCGTGGTCGAGGTCATCGGACCCAAGGGGACGCTCTGGGTCACCGGTGATCTCATCCTGCGTTCCAACGAGAAGCCGCCGGACAGCGCGAACCTTCCGAAATTCATTGCGCCCAAGGATGATTCGGCTCCATTCGTCCCGCCGAAGGAGAGCAAGCCGAAGGCCGACGAGACGGACGAGACCGATCCCGCGAAGAAGGCGGCAGACGACAAAGCCGCCGCGGACAAGGCAGCCGCGGAAAAGAAGGCGGCAGAGGACAAGGCCGCGGCGGAAAAGAAAACCGCAGAAGACAAAGCCGCAGCGGAAAAGAAAGCCGCGGCAGACAAGGCCGCAGCAGACAAGGCCGCAGCAGACAAGGCCGCAGCAGACAAGGCCGCAGCAGAGAAGGCCGAGGCAGAAAAGAAGGCCGAGGAAGAAGCCGAGGCGAAGGCCAACAAGGACGCCGAAGCGAAGAAGGCCGCGACCGAGAAGAAGTCCGAGCCCAAGAAGAAGCAGTCGGACAGCGACACCGAGGGCGAGGGCAGCACGACCAAGGACCCCGACAAGACGGAAGACGACGCCGCTACCGAGAAGGCCGAGGCCGAGGCGGCAGCGAAGAAACTCGCAGCCGAAAAAGCCGAGGCCGAGGCCGAGGAACTCGCAGCCGAGAAACTCGCAGCTGAGAAGGCCGAGGCCGAGAAGGCCGCGAACGGACCGGATACGAAGTCTTCGAACGCGACCACCCCGAAAACCGAGAAGTTCGATCCGACCGGTGCCGAGAAACTCGATCCTGACGAGATCAAGGCGCAGGCCGCGGCGGCCGACAAGCTCGCTGCCGAACTGAAGGCGGCCAAGGCCGGGACCGAGGCGGAGGCGAGTGCCGAGTCGTCCAAGCCGAAGACCAAGTCCAAAGGATTCATCTCGACCCTGTTCGGCGGCAGCAGTGTGTCGCCGACGGTCGGACGCAAGACGGGCCCCCGATCGCACGTCGTGGACGGGATCGCGGCACCGCGGGGATATGTGTGGGAATCGATGCCGCCGGACGGCGACTGCTTCTTCCACGCCCTCGAACGCATCATGTACAGCACTCCGTACACCTCGGCGGCCGAACTCGACCGCCGGATCCGCGAGCTGCGCCTCATGACCGCCGCCGAACTGGTCGGGCCCAGGATGAACGAGTACCTGCTGGCCTTCACGACCATCAGGAACGCGGACCGGAACCTCGGCAGACAACTCACCGCCGCCGAGGAGCAGAACCCGATCTCGGCCGCGGACCAGATCGCCCACTTCGCGGAATACATCCGTCAGGTCAGACAGCTGACACAGCGCGGCGTCTGGCGAACCGACGTCTTCCATGTGGTCCCCCAGGCCGCCGCAGCCGCACTCGCCCGCCTCAGCAACAACAGCCGCAACGTGCGCGTATACGGCCAGGACATGCGGAGGGGACAGACCTTCGGCCCGAATGCCACGGCACCGGCCGATGCCGCGACCCTGGTCGCCTTCAACCACTACCACCTCGCCGTGCCGACCGGCGATCACGCCCCCACGCTCGCCCTGCCGACCAGGCCCTGGGACGATTTCGCGAGCCTGCTCACCTTCGAATTCGACGAATACAACCCGCAGGACAACACCCAGACCGCACCCGGTCCGGGCCGGATCACGATATTCGGCGACGCCGAGGCCGCCCGCTACCTCTGGTTCCCGTCGGCCGGTTCCAAGCCCGGCGAAATGCTCGACGCCAACAGCCAACCCGTGGATCTCACCTTCGACGAGGCGATCGCCGACCCCGCCGTCACCGTCGTGCGCACACCCGCCGTGGCGGAGGAAGCCACCGGGCCGGACCTGAAGCAGACCGACCCGGAGCTCGCCGCCGCCATCGACGAATCGGTGGCCGAGTTCCACGCGGCCGCCGCCAAGGCCAAGGTCGAGGCCGAGGAGAAGGACCCCGACCTCGCCGCTGCCATCGCCCTGTCGCTGGAGGGGCTCGAAAAGCCCGGCACCATCAGCCAGAGCACCCAGTCCGTGGCCGAAGCAGCCACCGCCGCAACCGAATTCGAGGAAGGCAGCACCGAGCCGACGGCGACGGCCGTCTTCGACAGCGGGCTCGACAAGAGTTTCGACAAGGGGCTCTACGACGCGGAGGGCAAACTCATCCTTCCGCCCGCATCGCCCACGGGTACGATCATCCACGATCCCTCGGCCGAGGACAGCAAAGCGGCCCTGTCCGAGGGCGAATCGATGGGCGACACAACACCATCCGTCGCGAAGAAGCTCGACCCGGACATCCCCTTCGGCCCGCTTCCCTCGTCGCTCGAACCGGTTTCGACGCAGCAGAAGACGTCATCGATCAAACCCGTCGAACACTACGACGACTCCTCGGACGATGGGCATCTCTCGCCCAAGACCACGAACTTCGAACAGCTCGACTCGGACGAGGAGTTCGGTCCCCTCGACACCGAGCTGGGCGATCATTCCTTCACTCTGCACCCGCCCGAATCCCTCACGCAGACCGGCATCCGACCGATACCACAGCTCGACGAGTCGCACCCGGCGATCACCTCGGACGGCAAGCCGCTCGAGTCCGCCGAACTCGTCGAGGAGACGATCACTGACGCAGAGCCGATCGAAGTCGCCGAATCCACTCTGCCGCAGAAGAAGACAGACCTTGCCCACGACGACGCCTCGGAAGACGAACCTCTCCGGCCGAAGACGAGCACACCACCAGCATCGGAAAGCAGCGATTCCGCTCGGCCGCAGCGTGAGCTCGCCCAGCCGACGGAAGTAGAGCCCGACCTGACCGCCGACTCGTCGAAGCAACAGCACGACGAGAAAGCCACGACCCTCGAGACCCCGCCACTGGAGCAACAGCGCGACGACCAGCAAGTGGGAGCCCCGCTCTCCGCGGCCGGCATCGCGAAACTGTCTTCTGCGGCGGTCGAATTCGACGAGCACAGCGCGGTGGACCTCACGCTCGACGAGAGTTCCGAAGCAATCGGTCAGTACTTCCCCGCCGAATCCTTCGACCAGCGAATTGTTCCGCAGGGCAACACCGCGGCTCGCCCGACCGGACTCGACGAGTCCACCCGGGAAGAACCGATTCGCGAAGTGGTGGAAGAGGATTCGACGGACGACATGTCGAATCAGCAGCACGACGAAGAGCACAGCGGCACGATTCCCCCGAGGATCCGCATCATGCGGTCCACCGAGACGATGCGGTACGCACCCCTGGGCGAAGGGACGCAAGAGGATCCGGCCCTGGTCGGCGACGATCACGAGGGACATGAATCGGAGCCCGATCACGAGGGCGACGACGCCGAAATGCCCGCGGTCATCGGCTCGATGATCCGCCCGCCCAGACTGAGCGACATCCAATTCGAACTCCGCACGGACGACGAGGAATCGGACGACTTCTTCCAACCCGATGATCAGGAACCCCGAACCCCCGCGCACGAAACGGCATTCGAACCGACCACACCCCAGCTCCGTTCGAGCTCTCTGCCACGCGAGGGCGCCGCGGTCTCCGAGGCACGGGCCCGACAGCCGGTCGACCGGACGGGCCTGGAAAGACCGGACGAACCCGGGGAGCAGGAGTCCGAATACGAGGACGACGCGACACCGCAGGCATCCCTGCTGAACACGGACGGTGTGATCTCCGAAGCCGCGCCGCTCATGAGCCCGACCATCCACCCGACGGGCCGTCCGTTCAGACTGACCGATATCCGCGCCGCGATCCGCATCCACGACGACGAGGACGAATCGGTACACGGCACCGACAACACGAACCTGCCGCCGCACACCGAATCGATCACCGCCACGGACTCTTCGGAGACCTCGCCGCTCGAGATCCGGCCCGAGGACCGAACCAACGCCTCGGATCGACGCGATCAGCCATCGCAATCACGACCCTTCAGGCCGGACCGGACCGTACGCTGGTGGGACGACGATTCCGAAGATGCTGTCACGCAACGACCTTCCTTCCGTCCGGTCCAGCACGAAGCATTCCGGGACACCGGGCAAAGCCGATTCCCGCTGGTCCCCCCGCGCAGGACGTTCCGGGATCCCGACACGGGACAACGCGTCTTCCCGCTGGTCCCCCCAAGGGAGTTCGCGGATTCGGCAACGAGGCCCTTCCCCTCGCTGTCCGGCGAACAGCCGCAGGGCGTCGATCCACGCTTGAACATCACAACCACGAGGCGTGGGCCCGCGCGTTCTCTGGAAAATATTTCGCCGCAAGAGACTTCCGATCTCACCACTCCCCAGGACAGCACGTCTTCGAAGAAGGTGACCACCGCCGAGGAGATCACACCGCTCGAAGGCGTCACCTCCCCCGAGGACCTCACGCCGCCCGAGGACGTCACCAAGAAGGTCGATCCGGCCGAGGCGATCACCTCGGCCGAAGACCCCCCACTGCCCAAGTCGGTCGAGGAATCCACCGAAGACGCCCCGTCATCGCAGGGCCGCACGATCCCCCTGTCCGACGGTAGCGCCCCGACACGCATCGGCGACACGCCCACAACCGCCCGAGAGGGCCGTAACCCCTGGAACCGGCTGCGGCGCTGGGCTTCCCGAATCGGCACCCCATCGGATCGGACGACCAATGCCGCGACGCCCCTTCCGACCGCGGACACTCCGCGCCGCCACTTCCGCGACCTGTTCCGCCGTCCCCTGGACCGATTGCGCCGCGAGACGACCACGCCCACCCCGGTCCCGAGCTCGAGGACCGCCCGTGGCGACGGCGCCACCGCCCACACGATGGTGACGAACCGCCGAACCACGACATTGCGCGACTCGCTGACGAATACGGACTGCGTCGTGGGAACCCTCACTGCCCTCCGAAATACTCCGAGTGGCAACAGAATTCGCATACCGCAGGGCTCCACTCCGCTGCCCGGCCGGACGCGGCGGGACCTCGAATGGGGCGCACGCGGCAGACTGCGCGGATTCCCCGACCAGAGCGCGATCGTCCGGAACCTCCAGATCCACGGCCCCGGCGCACATGCCATCGTCGTCGCCGAGCACGCCACACCCATGACAAACGGCATCGGCGCACATGCCTACCTGATGTTCAACGACCGCGGCCTCGTCCGTGTCCACGACGTCGCCGACCCCACCCACACGCTGCCCGGGCAACACCACCCGGCCGCCGTGCACGCCATTCTGTACACCCCCGAGGGGAATACGGTCCGCCCGCTGCTCCCACGCGGCGCAACGGTCCCCCGATTCCCGTCCGACATCCGCATCGGCGCACCCGAGTACCGGTCGGGCGGCAACCGAACCTCGTCCACCGTCCCCGACCGGACCGGTAGCTCATCGGTAAATCCACACGGCGACACGGCATCCAGCCAGGCCGGTCACCGAAATACCGGTCCGGGGATCGACGGCACCGCTCGCACCAACGACACGGCACCGGGCTCCGTACGCAGACGCGGATTGCAACGACTCCAGGGCTTCGTATCCCGCCTGCGTGGCCGGAACGCGGCCGTCGCGTCGTCCTCGACACCGTCGACATCCTCTGCAGCACGGGATAACAGAACCCGGCCTGCTGCGGAATCACCCTTCCGCAGCATCCGCACCTTGTTCGGACGCAACCGCGTATCGGGCGTCGGCACATCGGACATCACCGTCACCGGGACCGCACAGCGCTTCGGCGACACCACCGTTCCGGGCGACGGAGCCACCTCGCGCACAACACAACTCACCAGCCCTGCGCCGACCTCACTCGATCGACTGAACCCGGGACAGCGTTCGGCGATCCTCGCCCACACCGGCAAACCCGCTGTGGTGGACGAGTTCCTGGCCGATCCGGACGGTTTCGTACGCGACTGGGACGCCGCGGAGGGGGCGCCGACGGGCATCGAAATCCTCTGGCCGGGCCAGCGGCCGCCCGCGTTCGACGACCTACGCCCGCAACTCGAGGAGATGCAGCGAATTCCGGAGGAGGACCTCGAGTACGCCAAGCTGGAAATGATCGATCGGCTGCACGAACTCCTGGCCGCCGACGATCCGCGCCGCGAGTGGCAGAACGTGGCGGACGACTTCGATCGCTACCACGAATTCAACGACCACTTCGGCGCAAACCTGAACGCGCCGTTCAGCATCGACGAACTCCGCAAGCAGATCCGGCTACTGGACGAGGCCACATCCGCACAGCTGCCGATCACCACACCGATGCGCCTGGTGAGCGACGACCGCACGCTCGCCGATCTGCTATCGACGAGCGGCGTGGATTCGGAAGTCCTGCACCGCACCTTCACCGCCGCCGCGGAAACGTCGTCGAGTCCGCTGGTCGAGCTGACCGTGCCGCCCGGCGCGCGCGGTGTTCTGTCCGGCGATCCCGCGCAGCCGCAGCTGCTGCTTCCTCGCGACACCGTATTCCGCTTCACCGGCCTCTCCGACAGTGGCCGCATCACGGCCGAGGTCGTCCCACCCGCGCCCGGCAGCACCGGCACGGGGTACCTGCCGACCGGCGAACCCCGTCGCTCGTCGATCGATTCGTTTGATTCGCAAGATAATTCGCGCCCGGATTCGGGGCGTGTCGTCGGCGGCGTGCGCTACTTCGCCGACGACGCCGCCCGCCAGACTTTCGCGCACAACGTCCTGCGCACCTGGGACGAGCTCTCCGCGGAGGTACGACACGCCCTGCGCCGGTACGAAGAGGGCGCTCTTATCAATATCGCGATGCGCCGGGGCACAGCGTCCGGCATCGACCAGTGGGTCGCCCATCTGGTCGAGAGTGCCGATCTGTGGCAGGCCCGCGAGGACGAACTCCACCGCGCAGGAGTGTCCCCCTGGGGGCCGGACGAGGAGCAACTGGCGGTGCCGAGCACCCTCCTGGATGCCCGCCCGGCGGCGCGCTGGGAGCAGATCCGGTCCGACGCCCGGATGTACGAGCTGGTCCGCGACCATTTCGGCTCCCGGGATGCCTCCGCGCCACTCGACGCCGCCACGCTGCACGACCACATGCGAGTGCTCGACGAGGCGACCGGCGCACCGCTGCGGCTGGACGGCACGGTCCACGTCACCCGCAGTCTCGCCACGATCGATTTCCTGACCGCCGCGGACGGGCAGCCGCTCGGCGATCGCAACCCCGACCTTCTGATCGGCGCCGTCCAGCAGGAGCCCGGCTACCTGTCCACCTCGTTCGCATCCCGCGTCCTGCACATGCCCGACAAGATGAAATACCGTGTCGCACTGGCTGTTCCGCCGGGCGCACGCGGGGTTTACATCGGCAGCGATGCCCGCGACCCCTACAAACTCGAACTCATCCTGCCGCGCGACACCCGTTACCGGATCACCCGTGTCGAACGCCCCAATCGCGGCCTGCCCGTCCTGCACGCCGAACTGCTACTGCCGCCACAACCCGGCCGCACGTCCGGCCGCGAGCCGGAACCGGGCCCGTCCGCACATGACCAGGACGGCCGCACGCCCAGCGACCCGAAAGGCAAGGGGCGCAGCGAGGCAGAGGTGCTGCCCGTCGGTCCTTCCGGGCCCGGCACGGCTTCGTCGCATGCTCCGCGGGCCGCCGGGATCTTCGAACCCGCTGCCGGGGACACCTACCTCGGCGACAACTTGCGGCAGCAATTGCAAATCGAGCTCGACGGCGAAACCCACATCACGCGGCCACAACTGGACCGCCCCGACCCGGGCCCACAGCAACTGCACAGCGACCAGCAGCTACCGCAGCTGACCCTCACCCAGCGCGAGCAACTGCTGCCGATGCCCGCGGTTCCGACCAGGATCGCCCGCCCCGCCGGTGACACCGACATCCTCACTCTCGTCGACAACAACGGCCGCGTCGAACGACTGGCGGCAGTCGGCGCGAAAGTACCGGCACGACTCGTCCAACAGCCCGGCCTGCCCGCTCACTATCAGTTCAGCGGAGCCGACGGACAAGTGCACAACGTCCTGCGAGATCTGGCGCAGAACTTCACCTTCGAGCAGACCTCGGGCACGGACACCGGGACACTGAGCTGGAATGTGGCGGGCGGAGGCATTCGATTCCTCGCCTTCGACCAACACGGCCAGTGGCAACCGGCGCATATGCCGTACGACGCCCCACTCGTGGCACGGGACGGCCACGAGCCCTGGCGATGGGTGAAATACGCCGGGAACTTCCCGTGGATTCGCGTCAACACCTCCGGCGGTGCGCTCCCGGCGCTGCCCGAGATACGCGGACGACACAACGACCCGCTCTTCGGGCCGAGCGGACTACCCGCACCCGAGGAGGTACGCCAAGGCTCGGCCGGGGACTGCTCACTGCTGGCCGATCTGAGATCCCTCGCCCAATACGATCCCCACGCGATCGCCGAGATACTGCACGACCACGGCGACGGCACCGTCAGCGTCCGCTTCCTCGCCGAACAGCCGGACGGTTCCGAAGCTCTCGAATGGGTACGGGTCGAGAAGACGATCTATGTCGTCCCGGGCACCGAGACCGGTTACTTCGTCCGTCACGAGCCCGGAGAACCCCTCTGGGCCACCATGATCGAAAAGGCGTTCGCGCACCGGTTCGGCAACGGCGACGGGTACCGAGCGATCGAAGGACTACCGATGACCACCGCGGCCGCGCGCCTCGGCAAGGGCTTCCACCGGGCCGAAGGCGACTGGTTCGCACAACCCGTCGCCCGGTTCAGGAATGTGGACATCCTGCATCCACTCCGGTTCGACATCGACACACTGCACGAGCTGGTGAGCGACTACATACGCTCGGACA
Organism: Nocardia vaccinii NBRC 15922; assembly: GCF_001613305.1. Classification (GTDB taxonomy): domain Bacteria; phylum Actinomycetota; class Actinomycetes; order Mycobacteriales; family Mycobacteriaceae; genus Nocardia; species Nocardia vaccinii. The sequence continues at coordinate 16,894 of NZ_BDCC01000054.1, read as the reverse complement.
CGGCGAACGACCGGCCCCCCCCCCCGCAGCCGATCCGGAATTCTCCCGCCGGCTCGCCGAAACCTTTCAGGACGAGCAAGTCGGGCAATTGGCGCTGTTCAATTCCACGCGGGCGCGACTGGCCATGCGCCACCACAACGACCCGGACGCCTTCGCCGTCGCCTGGCAGGAGTTCTTGCGCACGCAGAACTCCATGCCTTCCGACGATTTCCGCGCGTATCTGGATCAGCTCCATCCGCAGCAGTGGGAACGCGAAAAGCAAGCTCTCACAGACTATTTCAGCGAGATATACGACAGGCGGACGCAGGACCGCGTGCTGTCGAGCAGGTCCGCGACCGTGGCCCGGGCGATCGGCAGCCGAATCGAATGGGCGCTGCGCCGCGGGACGACGGTAACCGTCGGAACCGATACCTTCGGAGGCTCGGGCGCGGTACCGGGCCTGACCCAGAATCACGTCTACACCGTCCTGGCGATCGAACACGAGGACACCGGCACCCCGGTGCGTCTCCTGCTGGACGACCCGTACGGCGACCACGGCCAGTTCCCCGTCCCGGGTGCTGGTATCGAGTATCGACTCGACCCCCGCGGAAGCGACCACATCGGCGAACCGAGCACCCCGCCTCGCCAGAGCCCCAGAGGCACCGAATACGGCACCTATACCAGCGGCACCCGCTACCGGCGCGAACCGGACGGCACCGAATACGGCACCGAACCCGACGGCCTGCGCTACCGCCGCGACCCCGACGGCACCGAATACGGCACCGAATCCGACGGCACCCGCTACCACCGCGAACCCGGCGGCGCGATCCAGTACACCTACCCGGATGGCGGCAGACTCCGCATATCCTCCGACGGCACCCGGTACTCGACCGAGCCCAACGGCGTCAAGGAACGCAGAGCGCCGGGTACCTCCGACTGGGTCCCCGACCCCGACCGCGAAGACCCACCCGACACCACAGTCCCACGCCGCGGCGGCATTCTCGCGGTCGACCTCACTCACTTACCGAAATTCCTGGCGATCGGCATGAGCGGCCCCGGAGCCCACGGCCTCTCGTCAGCCCGGCATCCGAACCTTCAGGCCCCCGACAACCAGAACATTGTGCTGGGCACGCGGTCCGGCGAACCCACCGGCCACAGCACCACATTGCGATCCCGGACCGACGCGATTCTCCCAACGACCGAGACCGCGCCCGCGGCGTTCGCATCCGAGACCGAATCCGTGCCCGAGCATCCGTACGCACGTGCCCTGGGCGCGGCGCTGACAGGCGACCGACCGATCGACTTCGCCCGAGTGCTGACCATCCTGAACAGCGCTCACTCCGCACCGGAGGTGCTCGACAACGCGTTCGCCGCCACATCCGGCCGCCCGCTGAGAGACGTTGTCCGCGAAGCGGTTCAGCAGGGACGACTGTCCGCATCCCAGGAACGCCGGATGGCTCGCCTGATGGGCTGGCAACCGAAGCAGGACCTGCCCGCCGGGGTGAGCGTGCCGCGCACCGCGGCGCGTCCGGGCCAGTCGCCCGCCGACCTACCCGCGGTGCGCGAGTACGTGAAATCGCTTCTGTCGGTTGATGATACCGACGGCGCCCTGGCCTTCATCGAAAATCTGAACCGCAACCCGCGCAAACTTTGGGCCGTCCAGGACGCCTATCGGAACGAGACCGGGGGGCGCGATCTGGTTACGGATCTACGCAACGGCCTGCCGGAGGAGAAGGAGTATCTCGACCACGTCTTCGCCGAATCCCCGCAGCGGCACTCGCTTTGGGGCTCGGACGACGAGCGGGTGCCGGTGGAGTGGGATACCGCCCGGGAATGGTTCGCACACATCGACACCATGACCTTCGAGCACTGGTCCGGCGACCACCCGATGCCGCACGGCTATCTCGACACCGGATGCGTCCAGTTGGCGCATCACGTTGCGCTGGAACTGATTTCGCTCGGCACCCAACCGCGCAAGATTCTCGTCAACGGCGAGGACCTGCGGATGAACCAGATCCTGCCGGACGGTACGGCCAAGCTGCTGGACTCGCACGCGATGGCCCTGGCCCCGGGGCGCTTGCTCCCGCCGCGCACCGAGAACGAAGTGCACCGACCCGAATCGTTGCGAGAACTCGACCGGGCCCTGGCGGACGCCGACACCGACGAGCGTCTGTTGCAGAGCCTGAACATCATGGCGCGCCGGAAGCTCGGCGGACAGATCCGCGACGCGGTGCAGGACTATCTGCGCACACATCAGGCCGAGGGCGCACCAGCGGTCGAGAGCGACATCCTCGCCATCATCGATGCCCGTTTGGCAGGCAATCCGGCACGAGTCGGACTGATCGACGACAACCCCGCACTCGCGAGATTCCTGCAATCCCACCTGCCCACCGAGTTCCACAGCTTCATCGTGGGCAATCGGGATACGGACTCCGATCACGAATATGCCGCCCAGCTCGCCACCGCCTTGCAGGGCGACGGTCCGATCGCCTTCCCCGCGATGCTGGACACGCTGCGGCATGCGGCGGTGCAACGCGATCCCGCCTTCCTCGAGGGCGCTTACCAGATCGCCCACCACATCCCGTTGGCCGCCGCGGTGCGGCAGGCGCACGAGACGGGCCGGTTGTCCGACGGGCAGGCATCCCGGGTGCGGCACCTGATGGGCTGGGAACCGGCGACGATTCCCGCATCCGCGCTCCCGGCGTCCGTGTCCCGGGAGAACACGCCAGCGGTGCGCGCGTACACCGATGCGATACGAGACCGGATCGATTCCGGACAGCCTCTCGCCGCACTGACAATGATCATGCAGTTGGACCGCGATCCGCACGCACTGTGGCCCGTCCAATCCGCGTACCGGACCGCCACCGGCGGCCGCGAACTGTTCGACGACCTACGCACCGCTCTACCCGACGAACACGACTACATCGACCACGCCTTCGCCCGTCCCCCGGCCGCGATCTCGGCGTCGGATGCGGACCCGGCCCCGGTCCTGGAAGATACGGCCACGGACTGGATCCGGGCACTGGGCGAGCTCCCGTTCACCACCGAGGTCGGGTCCATCGAACGTGCTCACCTGACCGCATCGGCCCTGATCCGGCAGGGCACCTACCCCCGCAAACTCGTCATCACCGCAGAGGGTATGCGGGCGCCCACCACGGTGCCGGATGCCTTGCGCCGCAACGTTTCCAGCCAACAGTCCGTGCCCATCAGCCAGTACACCGCGAACCTCGTGCACACCGTCGAGGGCGGAATAGCCGCCTGGCAGGTCTTCGACCCGGCCCTGAGCAGGTCACCGATGCTGATCCAGGAGGTCCTCACCCACCTGCAGGCGCCACACGACGCCCGAATCCACGAATTCACCGTCCCGGAAACTCTCGCGGAACTCGAACAGCAGGTCACATCGGACTGGGAGACCAAGCGCGACAACGAACTCGGCGGGCAGCCGACCGCAGGTACGGCCCGGCCCGGCCCCGCACGACCGGTCTTCCCGGCCCTCGATACCGACCCCGCGATCGCACCGCCATCGTCCACCGCACCAGGCGCTCCGGCGACGGACACATATATCTCCGAACCACAGGCTTCGGCAACATCTGTGACCGAACAGCAACTCCCACAACCTGTTTCACAATCCGCCAGCGGCAGCAACTCGCCCGCCCACGGCCTGTCCGAGGATCGAGAGGCAGTCCTCGAACAGGCCCGGGAGAGGCGTGCGATGCTCAAGGCGGCGACGCCCGTCGGACCGACCACGCCGGTCGCGGCGAATCCTCGCAGCGCCACGGCCTCGTTCGATCACCTCCGGTACGAGCACGCCGGTGGCGAGGACCTCGTGGCGCCGGTCGCGGTCGCGCGAATCGTCATGCACACCAGCCTCGGTCCGGGCGTCACTCCCGATCAGGCTCTCCAGTTCTGGCAGAGAGCCCATCTGGCAACGGATTCGGAGTTCGGTCGCGGCGAGATTCTGGAGCCGATGCAACTGCTGCACGTGGACCTCGTGCCCACACAGAGCACAGCGGACATCGCTTCGGCGCACCTGAACATCACCATCGGCCACGGCCACGGCCAGTGGCATCCCGATATGTCCGTCGAGTCCTTCACCGAGAATCTGCGCGAGCACCTCGGCCTGCCACGTCCCTCGAACCCCGACGGATTGAGCGCGGACGATCTCCGGCACCTCGGCAACGCGATGGCCCGCGCGCTCACCGCATCACGACTCACCGGCCTCGGCGGCACCCGCCATTTCGGACTCAACTACCTCCAACCGCTGGAAGACCCCGGCTTCCAGCACGAGGTCGAGGACGCCCTGCGCGACGGCGACCGATTCCTGGTCGGCGCGGACCCGCGCGACAACGACTACGGCACGCTCGTCAACGCCGGCGGCACCAGTGAGCCGGGCCGTAACAACAACTGTCTCGACACGTCGCTGGCCGGTCTGGCGAGCTTCATGGGCGACCCGCAGGTCGCACTGCCCCGGTGGCTCGACAATCGCTGGGGTGAGGCGGGCGGCATGCAGCGTGCCCAGAACTTCCTCGGCACCCCGATCCAGAGCTTCAATTCCGCCGGTAGCATGGACAGACAGTTCGCGGCTCTGCACGAATCCATCGAGCAGCAGGGCCCCGGCTCGGCGGCGCTGGTCCACAACATCTGGCAGAAACAGGACCCGATCACGAAGCAACCGCTGTTCTACTCGAACGGGTTCCCGGTCCTCAGCGACATCAGCCATGCCACGGTGGTCGTCTATCCGACGACCGTGGCGCCGAACCGCACACCGGGACCGGTGTGGTGGGACCCCCAGAGCGGCGTCACCTCCGACCACCCGCCCGCCTGGTTGGTCGACAGGTCAGCACATATGGAATACCTGCTCGTGCCCCGGCCGACAACCACACCGGCCGGACCCACCAGCTGACACCCGCACGTTGGCGATCCGGTCCCCGGAGTCGAAATCCCCGCTCGCCCCGACAAGGAGCCGCACATGCCCGACCTCAGTACCCGGGAACACACCCGCGAGTACCTGGCCGAGATATTCCCCACCGACGATCGGGAATGGCGGATCTACCAGTTCCGGCACGGCTGGATCTGCCAGCCGGAACCGACCCCGGAACAGATCGCGGCAGGCCAGGGCCTCGGCCGGACGAACCTGCTGATCGACGCGCAAACAGCGGTCGTGTTCGAGTACCCGAGCTGGTCCGTCGATATGGTCGCGGACGATTACACGACCACCGAACAAGACGGCCGCCGCCCCAACGGCAGACAGATCCATCCACCCCTGTGGCGGCTGACGATTCGCCGGACCGGGGAAACCCCCGGCACGGTCGGATACCACGTCCAGGTGCTGTCCCTGGCAACCCCACCGGCCGAGAACGCCGAGTACAACCTCACCATCGACAAACGGACTTTCCAGCGCGAGGGCAACGGTCCCCTCGCAGGCAACGTGATCGCCTGGGCGGAAGCCCAGAGCAGACAGCACGGTATCTGGCCTGCTCGAGGCGCCTGGAACCCGTAGCCCCCCCTGTCGGGGGAAATGGAGCTGTCCGGGGAATCGGCGGATGTCCGGTCGGCGTTTGCCGCATTCCTTGTGGCACAACGATATACGCGTTGTGCACAGGTCCGCGTCCCGTACTCCCGCACCGCCCCGTGCGGGTTCACCAGTCCCGCGCGAACGACGATCTCACGAGTTCACGGTAGCGCCCGCGCGGGATCGATCCGGTTGGTGGCGAACCGGCTGCTCGCGTCGTGATCGTGCGTCGGCACGATGGTCACCGTGCGACGGGCCAGGTGCAGCCGGTGCAGGGTCCGGAAGGTGGCGTCGCGCTGCACGTCAGCGAAAAGCCCTGGGTAACTGGCCTTCTGGCGAATATCCTCGATCTGCAGGTGGTGCCACGCGGCATCGCCGGCGAGCAGCACCCAACCGCTCGAGGTGTGGCACAGAATCCCGATGCTGCCCGGGGTGTGACCGGCCAGATCGACGAGCACGACACTGCCGTCGCCGAACAGATCGTGGCTGCGGGTGAAGGTGAGCACCGGCGGTCCGTCGAGTTCGAACTGCTCGAGCGGACGGTCGCGCAACGAATCGCGCACACCGCCCACCGGAGCTACCGCACCGCCGGTTATCCACCGGTGCTCGTCGCTGTGCAGGCGAACCGGCAACCCGGGAAAGTCGAGCAGGCCGCAGACATGATCCCAGTGCGCGTGCGTCGGCAACGCGAAATCCGGTGCGGGGAGCTGCTTTTCGCTGTGCAAGGCGGTGACCGTCGCGATGGTGCCGGTGGGCGGCCGGACCGCGACCCGCAGGATCGCGGGCAACTCGGCAATGGCCCGGCGCTCGGCGTCGAGGCAGAAACTCGGATCCACCAGGAAGGTGGCCTCCGGATGCCGAACGACGAACGAGGTGAGCGCATTGCGAATCCGCTTCGGATCGAACCGCCCCTCCACGACCATGGCCGTCGGCACGGGACGCGGCACCTGTTCCAGGGCCGTGATCTCGACCGTGCGCCGTGCGACCGGCAACCCGGCATCGGTGATCGACCGCAGGAAAGTCTCGTCGGGCTTGCGCGGCCGCACCATTCCCAGAACCAGACCTGTTGCTGCGGAACAACATTCGAAAAAATTCGGACTGCGAACTGATTTCGGCATGCCGGAACGCTAATACTTGATGTCGACATGAAGTCAAGGAGGCGATCGTGACCACCGAACCGAACCTGCGCATCGGCGACGCCGCGGCGATCCTCGGCATCGAGGCCCACGTCCTGCGCCACTGGGAATCCGTCGGCCTGCTACACCCGCCCCGCACCCCCGCAGGCCACCGCATCTACACCCAGCAGACTCTCGACATCGCCCGCCTGATCCGCACCCTCCAACGCACAGGCCTCTCCCTGGAACAAATCCGCACCCTGGGCGCCAACACCAGCCCCACCCGCATCACCCTCATCGAAACCAAACGCGCCGAGATCCACGCCCGAATGCGTCTCCTCGAAGCCACCGACACCTTCCTCGCCCACCTCACCACCTGCAGCCACCCCCTGATCGCCGACTGCCCCGAATGCACGAAGTTCAGCCACGTCGAGCCGCCGACCCACCCCAAGAACTCGCCGATACACCGATTGCCAACACTCACACACTGACCATCGCGGAGGCCCCACGCCTGTCGACCCGACAGGCAATGCCGATGGCAGTCCGGGTGACCACCGATATCCCCTCAGGTCTCGGACCGCACCAACCCGCTCATCACTTGCTTCAGCTTCTGCACGTCGGTCGAGTCCGGCAATACATGGTCAGCGCCGACCAGGTGCTCGACCGGAGTTTCGCCCGGCGGCGACGGCAATGACGTGGGCACCGCCCGACACCGCGGTCTCGATACCCCGGACTGTCACCGATCAGAACGGTGTTCTTGCAAGCGGATTCGGACGAGTATCGGTCAGCGGCTCGGGCTGTGCGATCGGCACCAGGGCGGGCTGGGCACCCACGGTCAGCCGATGAGAGCTCGGGTGGCCGCCCGCCCGGCGCGTGCCGCCCGCGCGTCCCCGGTGATGGACGCGGTGACGATTGCGCCCTCGGCCAGTAGGCAAACAGGTTCCGCCGGTGCGTCGGACGCGGCCCGGACCCACGCCGCGATCTGGTCATGGAAGGCCTGCTTGTGCGAACGAACTTCGGCGAGGATCGCGGGTGCGGCGGATCCCAGTTCGCCGTAAGCGTTGATCCAGGCGCAGCCGCGAAAACCGGGCTCGGCAAACCACCGCTCGAGCCAGTCGAAGAGAGACAAGACCCGTTCATGAGGGTCTTCGTGCTGCTCCACGTACTCGGCCAGACTCGCGCGCCACCGGCGGTCCCGGCGTTGCAGCACGGCAACGACGAGATCTTCCTTGGTCGCGAAGAGCGCATAGATGCGCTTCAGCGGCATACCCGCCGAGGCCCGAATGGCGTCCATGCCGACCGCCTGGATGCCGCGGTCATAGAAGAGCGCTTCGGCGGCATCCAGGAGTACGTCGCGATTTCGGAACATCTCTTCTTCGCTGATAGGCGCTGGCACGCCATGCCTCCTTGACGTTGAGAACGGTCGTTCCCTACGGTAGTGGAACACCTAGAGAACGATCGTTCTCCAGAAGGAAAGGTCAGCAATGAGCGAATCCCGCCCGCCGTTCCCGCCGTTCACCGAAGAGACCGCACGCCAAAAGGTGCAAGCAGCCGAGGATGCGTGGAACACCCGCGACCCGCACCGCGTGGCGCTGGCCTACACACCCGATTCGGTGTGGCGTAACCGCGACGTGTTCGTCACGGGTCGCGAGGAGATCGTTCAGTTCCTGACCGGCAAGTGGGAACGCGAACTCGACTACGCCCTGCGCAAGAGCCTGTGGGGGTTCCGGGAGCACCGCATCGCGGTCCGGTTCCAGTACGAGTGGCACGACTCGACCGGCCAGTGGTGGCGCAGCTACGGCAACGAGTTGTGGCAGTTCAACGCAGAAGGACTCATGGAACGACGCGAAGCCAGCATCAACGACGTACAGATCAGCGAAGCCGACCGGCGAATCTTCGGCCCACGATCCGCAGACGATCTCGGTGCCGAGATTCCGCTCCGATAGTCAGGACAGCAACTCACGCACAGCCAAGGCGGGCCCGGTCGCACAAGCGGCCACGCCCACACACCAATTCGCCGCCACCCCTTTCGCGGATGGATTCCGGCCGGAGTGGCGTAACGATGCGACTCATATTGTTACATAGTAACAATACTGATACCGTGTTGGGATGCGCGATGCAGTGAGTCTGACGATGTCCGCCCCACCGGATCGGGTGTGGAAACTGATCAGCGATGTCACCCAGATCGGCCGGTTCAGCCCGGAGACGTTCGAGGCCGAGTGGCTCGACGGCGCCACAGGACCCGCTGTCGGCGTCCGATTCCGGGGACACGTGCGGCGCAATGAGATCGGGCCGGTCTACTGGACGGTATGCCGGATCGTGTCCTGCGAGCCGGGGCGCGAATTCGCCTTCGTTGTACTCGGCCCGGGTGGCCGCGCCCTGAATACCTGGCGATACCGTCTCACCCCCACCGCCGAGGTCACCACGGTCACCGAATCGTTCGAACTCGACGGCATGCTGTTGCTGCGGATCTACTGGAGGCTGCTGGGCTGGGCGCGCGGGCGGCGCAACCGCCGGGGCATGCTCGAGACTCTCCAACGCGTCAAGCGGGCCGCCGAACAGACCGCCTGACCCACTTTTCAAATCATCCGGCGACCGCCCCAGTCACACCACACCCGGGACCTGATCCCGCGGAGGCCCCGAGCGGCGGATAGGCCGTCTATCCGCCTACTGCCTACTCTCCCCCGCCCAAGGCGGCGAAGGCGCGCCGGATCCGGCGCATGATGCTCGCCACACCTGCGGCACGCTGATGCACCTGTCATCACCGCGCGGCTCGGTCACGCCGATAGCGCCTTCTCCATGCGAACCTACGTGCATTCGCAGGACGGGCGTCGGCCTCCGCGGCGGGCATTCCGGAGGGGGTTACGACAAACAGTGACAAGACGGTTTCTGCGCCCGGGGCCGCCACAAACGACGAAAGGCCGGAAAACCGCTGGCTAGGGGTGGTGTGAGGTGGAGCCGCCTGGGGGAATCGAACCCCCGACCTTTTCATTACGAGTTATCACTTCTGAGTTTTACTGGGATTACACAAGATTGATCGACATTCACAAACTACCAGGTAGACAGCGATTTTCAGACCGAGAACATACCTCCAGATACATCGAGATTGAACAGAGAACATCTAATCGTGCGAACCGTGTGCGAACCGCCTAGGCAAGGCTCGACCAGGTGCAGCAACCCCGATATGTGGGGAGACCGGGGCAGCCATACACAGAAAACCCCCGAATACTCTCCGGGGGTTCTCAGTTCAGAGGGATGCGCGGATCGGTAAGCGCGTCAGCGATCCTCCGGGGTGTACTCGGCGTACTGCCAGCGTGGGGGCGTGGCTACGCCCAACTCCTCAGCCGCGTTGATCAGTGCCCTGATGGCGGGGTGTTCCGGTTTCAGGAACCGGCCCGCCTCTTCGGTGATCTGCCCGAGCTGTTCCCGCAACCGCTCGGAAGTCTCCCGGTCAAGCATCCCCGTAGGTTCGGTGGCCATACCAGTAATCTCCTGATCAGAATCGCTTCGGGCATTGCGGGCCGGACACGTCCCGAGTGTTCGACACGTTGTCGAACCGGAACGTGTGTCCCTGGATTGTGCCGCGATCGCTACTGCGATGCGCCATGTACCGGCGTAGCACGCTGCGGACACGTCGTACGAGTGACGAGACGGGTACCGGGGCGGCACGGTCGTATCCGTTTTCTGAGAGGCAACCACCCACCGACCCCGGTCTTCGTACTCCAGTGCCAGCGTGAGGCTGTGGGAATCGGGCGGTACGTCGATGCACGCGGCCCACCCGGAACCGGTGATTTGTGCACCCAACACGGTCGGCACCGACCGCGTGAACTCGAAATCACAATCGTTCGCTGCATGAGCCGGACCCGTGCCGACTGTGAGCGCTGGACTCAATCCGACAAGTGCAGCTACCAGAACCAGCCCTGATCGCGTATTCATCTGTCCCCCTGTATATTTCGGTTGTCAATTACGGACTTGAGTGCGTCACGAAACCGGGTGATCACCTCTACCGGCAACGGCTCAGCCTTCGCCCCGGTAGCCAACTGCGGAACCATGTACGTTCCGGGTTCGCTACGTTGGTCAAGCACGGTTCTCACTCCCGACGCGGCCAGAGCAACAAAGCGAAGAACGCGACCAAGGGCACAGCGAACGCTACGCACAGCCCCATCACGCGGGCTCCGTCTCGTCGTCCACGAACCGGAGCACTTCCGCTTCGCCGGGGCCGAACGGCCGAGCGTCGTTGCAAGACTGCCGGGGCTGGTAGAACTCCAGATACACCCCGGTACCCGGTACGTCGCCGGGGGATTCCTCTACCTCGAACACCCCACCCGGAAACGTGTAAAGCCTTGTGCCCCTGCGTGGTTGGTCTGTCATATCGACCCCTCGTAGATTGGAAGGCTCCCCGGTACCGAGACCTAACGTCAGCCGGTACCGGGGGCTGAGTCCGAAGCTACGAAGCATCCCCGAGCGGGTCTACAAGTTTGCCAAAGTATGCACGGATCGGGCTGATATCTGGCGTGGCATGCCCCTATGAGGGACGATCAACAGGTGTAGTGCATACCTCTGCATACGACTGGACGAAGGACAAGATCATGCCTTTACGATTCCTCGGCAAGGGTGGCTCGGACGGTAACGGGTGCCCTACCTTGCTGGCGAACGACCCGAGCGGATACGTCGTGCAAGGATGGGAGACTAAAACCATTGGGACAGTTGAGATTCCGCATCTGCTACTCGGCTTCGCGGAACCGGATACGTTCATCGGTGCAACCTTGACCGACACCGGCCGGGGAACGTTCCGGCTCACCGGTCGGCCGATCACGGCGCCCGAATTGCTCGCACAGCTCGACCTTGCCGAAGATGAAACCGCTATCGAGGTGCCGAAGCTGAAGAGGAGTTACTACGGTGGAATATCGGACCGGTGACCACTGGGATGCATTGTTCCGCGAATGCCGACACGATGCGTTCCACTTGGAAACCAGGGACTCGTACCGTGAAATCAACGAGTCCGAACGATTGCACCGGTTTCTGAACAACGAACCGCCCCCGGACCCTGCAACGCCGTGGCAGGCGTTGATACGGGAAATCACCGGTAAAGGCGTATCGGTCTCTCGGGTCCGGGTAGTCACAGAACCACACTCGGACTATCAGCAATGGTTGCTGTCAGTCACTGTGCACAATATCAACGCGGGTGAAGACATTCGGTATGTGCCGCGACACCTAGCGGGAGACGTACCGCCGGACGACTGGTGGTTTCTCGATTGGGAACGTGTGGCTTACAACCTGTGGGATGCCGAAGGTAACCCTGTGGGAATCGGGTTAACCATCGACCCTGGAATAGTCCGGCACTGCCGTGAAGTACGCGAACGGCTCTGGGATTTGGCTACGCCGTACGCAGAGTACGCCGGGCAGTGACAGACAATATCCACGATGCACGGGAAGCTCTCGGAGCGCGTCTCCGGGAGCTTCGCCGTACAGCTGGTCTGACCGGCCGTAAGCTCGCCCAACTGTCCGGATGGCACGAAACCAAAGTGTCGAAACTCGAATACGCCCGGATCAACCCATCCGATGCGGATATTCGGGCGTATTGTGAACACACCGGCTCACGAGACCAACTAACAGACCTGTTAGCCACGCTGCACAACATTGATGCCGCGTACCTCGAATGGCGGAAGGTTCTCGGTACCGGACACAAGCGGAGACAGCAGAAATCAGCTCAGCTTGAATCAGAGGCACGGTTCATCCGCGCGTATCAGACGCAGATCGTTCCGGGGCTACTGCAAACCGCCGAATACGCTACCGCGCTACTGCGGAGACTCATAGAGTTCTACCGGATGGCTAACGATTTGGATGCGGGGGTATCCGCACGGATGGAACGGCAACGGGTTCTATACCGGCGTGACCACCGATTCAGCTTCTTATTGTCTGAGCAAGCGTTGTATTCGACGGTCGGAGACGACGACGTGATGATAGGTCAACTGGACCGGCTGACGACTCTTTCCGGTATGCCGCGAATGACTATCGGGATTATCCCCGCTACAGCGGAAGTTCTAACGTTGTCTACGAGTTTCGTCATGTACGACAACCGCATGGTGATGGTTGAAGGCACCGCAGCCGAGTTGACGATTACCCAACCGCGAGAGGTAGCGATATACAGCCGGGCGTTCGACACCCTTGCCGGACAGTCCGTCACCGGGGAAGCTGCCCGGACACTGATCCGCCGGGCGCTGACAGTCCGGACCGAAGCGGCCGAGTAGGGCAGTCCGCCGGACCGGACAGCGGTCCGGCGGGTTATTACGCGTGGCGGGACCGGAAACCGTCGGCCACCGCGCAGCGCCGTGAGATCCTCGAAGCCGAGATCCGATTCTGTTTCGAGCATTCCGACGGCACCTACGGCTATCGCCGTATTCATGCCCAGCTCGCCCGCTGGGGCACGGCGGTGGACCCGGACACGGTCCGTGTGATCATGCGTGAGCTGGGCCCGGTCCCGTGCCAGCCACGTCCGTTGCGTCCGGTGACGACGATCGCCGGCGACTCGGCCGGCCTGCCGGATCTGGTACGTCGCGACTTCACCGCCGAGAAGCCCGCGGCCAAGCTCGTCGATGATATCACTTATATCCGGACCTGGGAGGGATGGCTTTATTTGGCGACCGTGCTGGACTGTTTCTCGAAGAAGGTCGTCGGGTACGCGATGGCCGAGCATATGCGCACCAAATTGGTGACCGACGCCTTGCGGATGGCGGCCCGTAATCTGCCGTTTCAGCGTGGAGAGACGATATTTCATACCGATCGCGGCGTCCAGTACATGTCGGCCGAATTCGCATCCGCGGCCCGGGAATTGGGTGTTCGGCGTTCGGTAGGCCGGACAGGAGTGTGCTGGGATAACAGCTGGGCGGAATCGTTCAACGGTACTCTGAAGAACGAGCGCGTCCACCGCACCGAATACCCGACACAGGAACATGCCCGAAAGGATATCGTCGCCTATATCGAGTTGCGGTACAACCAGATTCGGCTCCATTCCAGCATTGACTATCGGACTCCGAACGAGGTAGAGTCCGAATGGTTCGAACGGAACAAGGCGGCTCGAGGAGACCAACACCTCGCTGTCCGAATACTTTCCAGCCCCTCAGGATCTTCATGGGCACCTTCGACCTGCTCGCCGACGCCATCGCCCAGAAGTGAGGCGTCGCGGACGCTGCCTCGGACCGCACACTCCTGGTCGAGCAACTGCCGGACGAGTTTGCTGCCGATCTGCCCCGTACCGTGTCATGACAACGATCACACAAACTCGATATGCAACGTGAATCCGGGTTACCTCACTGATGAGGAATCATGCTTGCACGGCCCTGCACTGTGTCTCATCTGGATCGTCGGCCTACGGCCGTGAGCGGCGGCGAGCACTGGCGTCGTCCCGCAGCCGACGGCTCATCCGCCGAGTCCGAGCGTCGAATGCAGGAGTTCGCCGCCTTTCCAGACACCGAGGACGTGTTCTTCCTGGCCGAGTTGGTCGAGGTGTTCGAGAGGATCGATGTCGAGTGCGATCAGGTCGGCGTCGTATCCGGGGGCCAGCCGACCCGATCGGGGAGCCTGCGGGCCCAAGGTCAGTGGCCCGTTCGCGGTGGCTGCCTCGATCGCTTCCAATGGTGACAATCCGGCACGGGCCAACAATGCGGCCTCGCCGCCCATATGGGTGAACGACAGATGGCTTGTCGGGCCGGCGGTGACCATATCGGAGCCGGTCGCGAAGGTCACGCCAGCGTCGTGGGCGACCGCCATCGCACGGGCGTGATCGTCGGCGATCTCCTCGAACTTCCGCGCCACGTGCCGGGGAAAGGTATCGAGCTGCCGCAAACCGACGTCGATGATCGTCCGGGTCGGGACCAGAATGATGTCCTTTTCCCGCATCGCCGCCGCGGCTTCCTCGTCCACGTAACTGCCGTGCTCGATAGTGCGCACGCCCGCTTCGATGGCCGCCATGATTCCGCGTTTGCCGTGACAGTGGGCCATCACGGCGCGATCGGCACGGGCCGCCTCTTCGACCATCACACGGAGTTCATCGGACGAGAACTGCTGGTGTTGTGGCTGATCGACCACACTGACGACCCCACCGCTCGCACAGACCTTGATGACCCGGGCGTTGTTGCGCAACTGCGAGCGGACGGCTTTGAGGCACTCGGCTACACCGTCAGCCGTACGGTGGTACTGCTCGCGGAAGTTGGCGGGGTGGACCCAGTGCTCGGGGTAGGAGTGCACGTCGGCGTGGCCACCGGTGGGGCTGATAGCCGCCCCGGCGCCGTAGATGGTCGGTCCGGCGATCGTTCCGTCGTCGACGGCCGACGCGATCCAGATCCCCAGCCCGGCGGCGTCGCGGACGGAGGTGTAGCCGGCACGCAGCATGGCCTCCAGGTCCTTGACCAGCCGTGCCCCGGCCAACGCCGGTGACGTGGTCAGGGCAACCTCGAAGCTGGCCGTGGTGGTCCCGACCAGGTGCACATGCACATCCCACAGGCCGGGCAGTACAGTCGGCACCGTGGCCTGGACCGGGATATCCGGCGCCTCGGCCCGAGACCCGGCGTAACGCACACTCCCCGACTCGACGACGACAGTGCCGTCGCGAACGGGGATACCGCGGCCGGGGATCAGCAAATCAGCGTCGATCCGAAACGGGTCGGTCATCGGAAATCTCCTCGGCAACTTGGCGTTCATCGATGTGATCACGACGAGAATGGCACCCGATGACTGATACAGACAACAATTTTGCAACTGTGACGGAATCAGCCATAAGATTGGCCGATGTGCGCATCGCAGACGGCATTGAGCGATCTGGACCGGAGGATCGTCGGTGCACTCCAGGTGGACGGCCGCGCGTCCTGGCGGCAGATCGCGGCCGCGATCGGTGAACCCGAGCGGACGATCGCCCGACGTGGCGATGCGCTGCTGAGATCCGGTGTGGTCACGGTCATCGCGGCGTCCCCGCAGGGCGAGGGGGTGATCGTCCGGGTCCGATGTGGTCCTGGTATGGCGCGACCGGTCGGCGCGGCTCTGGCACGTCGATCCGACAGCTCCTCGTGCTGTTTGCTGACCGGCGCGGTCGACTGCTTCGCGGAGATCTTCTACCCGCAGGAGCGTCTCGCCTCTCTCGCGCTCGACGAGATCAGCGGCACGCCGGGTGTGGTCGATATCCGGACCGACCCGATCACCCGGTACTACCGCGCAGTACATGGATGGCAGCCCGGACTAATCACGCAGAGCGAGGCCACCGCGATCACCAACTGTTCCCTGCCGGCACGCTTCAGCACCGGCATTTCCGGACTGCCGCCGCTGACTCGGGAGGAACAGACGATCCTGGGCGCGTTAGGTACGGACGGACGGATGCCTTACGAGGCGCTGGCGCGACTCGCGGGCCTGTCGGAACCCACCGCGCGGCGCCGCGTTCAGTCCCTGCGGAGCAGTGGCCGAGCGGTGATCCGGGCGGTCATCGAGCCGCGACTGATCGGCCTGCCGGCGGAGGCAATGCTGTGGATCCGCGCTCGACCGCGCGATGTCGATGCCATCGGAGAGGCACTCGCGGCGTCGCCTTTCATCCGCTACGCCGCCGCCACGATGGGCGAGTACCAACTCGTCGCGCAACTCATCGTCGCGGACATGCGCGCGCTGCACGACTGCGTCACTCGGTCGCCATGGTCATCCCGGGCTGTTTCCGTGGAAACCTCGTTGATAGTCGCGACACCGAAACGCAGCGGTGTGCTGGACACCGAACGTTGATGTACCCCGGCTTTCATCGGGTAGATCGTTCTACCGCAAGCAAACCGCGAAACCGTACGCCGACCAGCAGCAGCTCGCCGGATGGTTGCGGGGGCGTCGGCGGATCGAGAATTCCGTCCATCATGTCTGTGATGTCACCTTCCACGAGGACCGCAGCTGTCCGCACCGGCAACGGACCGCAGGTTCTGGCAACGTTCCGGAACACGATCATCAGCCTGTTCCGGCTGGCCGGTCACCTCAACATCGCCGCCGCATTACGACACCATGCCCGCGATTTCCACCGACCCGCGGAACTACTGCTCACCTGCTGAAGCAGACTTTGCTGGGGCTCTGCCATCAGTGATATCCGCAGATGATGGGCGAGGCGGTCGGGCGGCCGCACTGTTCCGATGATTCACGCGCATGCGAACCGACACGACATGTGTTGGAATCGCTGACCCAGGCGCGGCGGCCCGGCAGCCCGAAGCACCTTCCTGTGTGCTCTATTGCCGCCGCTTCTCAGGGGTACGCTGTTGGTTAACGAAGGGTT
>NZ_BDCC01000053.1 GCF_001613305.1 Nocardia vaccinii NBRC 15922 | reverse complement strand
TCCTTTGCGAGAAGGGGACCCAGTCTTGGGTCCCCTTCTCTGCGTTTACAACCCTGTGCCGCCCGGTCGGGGTGTCACCCGTACATGATTGAATTTGATCGTGCGGGTCGCTCCCGCAGGTCACCCGTCACTGCGTGCGCTGCGGCCGGGTACGAGCAGAGTTGAGAAAGGGACCACCGTGTCGGAGCAGAACGACGGTCGCAAACCGTTCCGCCGCAACGGCGGTGGCCAGGGCGCCGGTGGTGAGCGGCGTGACGAAGATCGGCAGTATCCGCCGCGCGAGGACGCCGGGCACGGTGGTGAGCGGCGGTCCGGTGGCGGCTTCCGGCGCTCCGGTTCCGATCGCGGCGATTCCGGCCGCACCGAGTCGAATCGTCCGTACGAGCGGAACCGTGGTTCCGGGGATCGCACGGGCGGCGCCGGTCGTGGTGGTTCCGGCGGTCGGGAAGGCGGCGACCGAGGCGGTTTC
Source organism: Nocardia vaccinii NBRC 15922 (assembly GCF_001613305.1). Classification (GTDB taxonomy): domain Bacteria; phylum Actinomycetota; class Actinomycetes; order Mycobacteriales; family Mycobacteriaceae; genus Nocardia; species Nocardia vaccinii. The sequence goes on along the minus strand of NZ_BDCC01000053.1, from coordinate 187,626 downwards.
CGGCGCGGTGGGTCCGCTCCGGACGATCGTGGCGGTTTCCAGCGGGGCAGCTCCGGTCCCGATGATCGCGGGGGTTTCCGGCGGGGTGGCTCCGATCGCGGCGACCAAGGTGATTTCCGGCGTGGTGAGGCCGAGTCCGGTGACCGTGGCGGGTTCCGTCGCGGACCTGATCGGGAGGGCCGTGGTGATCGCGGCGGGTTCGGCCGGACCGGGGAGCGGCGTGAATCCGGTCGGCCGGGTGGTGCCGACCGGGATGATGATCGCCGGGATCGGGATCGCTCGACGGGTGGATACCGCGGCGGTTCCGGTCGAGAGGACGCACGTCGTCCCGACCGCAAGGGCGGTGGACCACGCCGGGACGGCGATCGTCCGGGTGGTTACGATCGTGGCCGGGGTCGCGATGATCGCCGGGGACCTGCGCGTTCCTTCGAGGATGATGCTGGGCGGCCGGAGCCTGGGCGCGCCTCGGATCGCCCGTACGGCGGTGACCGCGGCCGCGGGCAGGGCGGTGACCGGCCCGGTGCGGACCGTGATTTCGGCTCGGACCGTCGCCGTGGCGGGGAGGGTGCGCAATTCGCAGCCGGCGGACGTGGCGGAGATCGCCGTCCGCCTCGTCCGGAGGAGCCCGCACTCCCCGAGGATGTGCAGGCAATCGACCTGGATTCGAGCGTCCGGCGCGACCTGCTGAGTCTCGACAAGGGCAATGCCGAGACCGTCGCCCGGCATTTGGTGATGGCCGCGCGCCTGATCGAGGATGAGCCGGAACTCGCGCTCGAACACGCCCGTGCCGCACGGCAGCGCGCAGGGCGGATCGCGGTGGTTCGGGAGACCGCCGGTGTCATCGCCTATCACGCGGGTGAATGGGCCGAGGCGCTCTCGGAACTGCGCACCGCGCGGCGGATGTCCGGCGGTGCCGGTCTGCTCGCGGTGATGGCCGATTGTGAACGTGGTCTCGGCCGTCCGGAACGGGCGATCGAACTCGGCCGCAGCGACGAGGCCCAGCAGTTGACCGCGGACGAGGCCACCGAACTGCGTATCGTCGTCGCCGGTGCCCGCATGGATCTGGGCCAATACGACCAGGCCGTCGTGACCCTCCAGACGCCGGAGCTCGATCCGGCCAGGGTCGGCCCGGCGTCGGCGCGCTTGTTCTATGCCTACGCCGAGGCGCTGCTCGCCGCCGATCGCTCGGACGAGGCCCTGAAATGGTTCCTCAATGCGGCGGCCGCGGACGTCGAGGGCGACACCGACGCCGAGGAGCGCGCCGAGGAACTCGCCGCCGCAGGATACGAGGACGACGAGTTCGACGAGGGCGAGATCGTCCCGGGCGGCCTGGGCCGCGACAGTGACGACGCCGGTCCGACAACCTCCGGCGACGACAGCCGCTGATCTCGCGGCTCGACCAAGCGAGGCGTGAGGCTCCCACAGGCCACGCGGCAAGGTGATCCGCGCGGCTGGCCTGCGGTCCCGACGCGTGTGCGACGATGGCGATGAGTTCGACGAGGGTGAAACAGCGTCCCGGGCGGCCTGGGCCGGGATAGTGGCGACAGCGGTACGCAGAACCCCCGGCGACGACGGTCGCTGATATCGGGCCGGCAGCGCCGCTCCCAGCGGCGAGTGGCACTTACATGGTCGCCTGTCGGTAGCTCGCCGACCGATCGGATCTGGCTGCGATCGCGGGGACGAAATCGGTCCCACAGCCGGTCCGGCACAGCCCCGCACAGGCCGAGCATGATGTGAGCCGCGCCGCCGATGCGGCAGTACGATCGCGGGCGTTCGACGGTCGCAGTCCGGTGGATGATTCGTGCGACTCGATCCGGTGCCAACCACGAGGTTGCGGCTGAGGCGGTCGACGGCCTCGGTGCTGAACTGGTGGTACTGACCGTCGCGGTGTCCGCTGTGGAAGGTGTGGTGTTCGGCGTCGGCGAACGAAGTGTCGATGCCGCCCAGCTGAATCACGTTCGCCCAGATCCCGAACGGTTCAGCTCGTGCCGCACGCTCGATTCCGATGGGATGACGGGAGATGCTCGTGCCGACTGCGTGCGGTAGAGGCGAGAACGGGTTCGGCCGTCCGGTCCGCCGGAACCCTGTGGCGAACATGTGATTCGGAGTGTCGGGCACGGGGTTCCGGCGATCGGTGACAGGAACCGAGCCTAATCGGTGTATTTCTCGGCGAGTGTTGCCAGTTGGTCGAGGGCGCGCAGGGTTTCGGCTTCGGGGGCCGTACCGAGTTCGAGGGTTACGCGTTGTACGCCTGCCTCGGCATAGGCGTCCAGTACTGCTGGATCGGCCGGGGCCGGGGTGATCATGATCGGCAGGCCGGTTGTGCGGAATTCGGCCAGTTGTTCGGTGACGGCCGCGGGGGTGGCGACGCCGTTGGGAATCCAGCCGACGCCGAGGCGGGTCGCGCGATCCCTGGCGGCCGCCCCACCGCCGATGAAGATGGGTGGATGAGGTTGTTGGACGGGTTTGGGCCAGGCGTAAATGGGGTCGAAATCGATGAATTCGCCGTGGAATTCGGCAGTGTCCTCGCTCCAGATCGCCTGGATGGCGACCAGCTGTTCGTCCAGTAGCGCACCGCGCGTGCGGGGGTCGGTACCGTGATCGGCCATCTCCTCACGATTCCAGCCGACACCGACACCGAAGACGACGCGGCCGCCGGAGAGCAGATCCAGGCTGGCCACCTCCTTGGCGGTGTGGATGACGTCGCGCTGGATCAGTAGCGTGACGCCGGTGCCCAGAACCAGGCGATCGGTCGCGGCCGCGATGGCGCCGAAGGCGACGAACGGATCGAGCGTGCGGTAATAGTGCCGGGGCAGCTCGTCGCGGCCCGGATACGGCGTCTTCCGGCTGGCCGGGATATGTGAATGTTCGGCGAGGAACAGCGATTCGAATCCCCGCTCTTCGAGTGCCCGGCCAAGTGCGGGACCGACGATGCCCTCGTCGGTCAGAAAGGTGTTGACTCCGATCTTCATACGAGGCCGAACCAGCGACCGTGCGGCCGTATTCCGCGACATGTGGTGGCTCGTGCGCGTCGAACCGGGCGCGGGCGGACCAAGTAGGCTCGAGCGGTCCGGGTAACGTCCCGGCGCGGTTATGTCGGTGGCGATGAAGGTGGTGCGAGCTTTCGTGACGAGGTTACGGGATCGGTTCGAGGCTCTGCTGCTGGATCTGGACGGCACCCTGTATCGGGGAAGCGCGGTGATCCCCGGCGCGCCCGAGGCGCTTTCGGGTGCCGACTCGGCGCAGTCGCTGATGTACGTCACGAACAACGCGAGCCGATCGGCGGCGGCGGTGGCCGCGCATCTGAGCGAGTTGGGGTTCCTCGCCGGTGCGGATCAGGTGGTGACCAGCGCCCAGGCCGCGGCGCGGGTACTCGCCGATCGGCTACCGCAGGGGGCTGGTGTGCTCATCGTCGGCGCGGACGATCTGGCCGCGGAGGTCGAATACGTCGGGTTGCGTCCGATACGACGGTTCGACGACGATGTGCCCGCCGCGGTCGTACAGGGCTATTCGCCGCACATCGCCTGGCCGGACCTGGCCGAGGCCGCCTATGCGGTGCGGGCGGGTGCGTTGTGGGTGGCCGCGAACACCGACGCGACCCTGCCCACCGAACGGGGACTGGCCCCGGGAAACGGTGCGATGGTCGCCGCGCTGCGTACCGCCACCGATGTCGAGCCGATCGTCGCGGGCAAGCCGTACACCCCGTTGGTCGAGGACGCGCTCACCCGAGCGGGAACCCGGTCGGCTCTGGTGGTCGGTGACCGCCTCGATACCGATATCGACGGCGCGCTGGGTGTGAAGCTGGAGTCCCTGCTCGTCCTCACCGGCGTCAGCACCCTCGCCGATCTCGGCGCGCGGTCCGCCGATCGTCTCCCGGCCTATGTGGCCGACAGTCTGGATGCACTGAATCACCCTGTGGTGCAAGATGATCCGGTCCGGCACAGTGATGGTGGCCTGGCGGATCGGGTGTCCGAACGGCTGCACCGCTACCCGGGCAGGGCCATTCCGATCATCGGTTAGCGCAGCGTTCGGAGTCGCTGCGGTCTCGCCGGTTCGCGGGTTCATGGGCGACGGTGTGCGTGAACTCGAGTGGCGCTATTCGGTCCGCCGGAGGTCGAGTTCGCCCAGGGCGCGCACGACCATGCGGCCGACGTTACGGCGGACGATGGCGGCGAATTCATGTGCGGCGGTAGGCATTTTCAACCACCATGCTTCGAAGGGGCGGTAGTCGGCGGCCGGAGTCAGGCGGGCGGCCAGGTCGGGTCGTTGCAGGTGGAGATAGCGGCGAGCGCGGGCGGCGTGCATGGGGGAGGAGACGATGGTGATCCGCTCGGCGTTCTCGATCAGCGGAATCGTGAATTCTATATTCTGCCAAGTGCTTTCGGCCTCGGCCTCGGTGCGGATGGATTCGGCCGGGATACCGAGCCGCTCGTGCGCGTAACGCGCCATCACATCGGCTTCGACCCACCGGCTCTTGACCGCGCCGCCGGTGAACACAACGAGCGCGCCGGGCGTCATCGAGCGCGCCGCGATCCGGCAGCGCCACCGCTGCAGCGGGTGCAGGCTGCCGTCGGCGCGGGTGGGGAAACCCAGAACCACGAGGGCGTGGGTCCCCTGGCCGGTCTGTGGCCGGGTGCCGAGATACCGGCGGGTGGCACGCCAGTGCATCCACTCCGAGCAGCCGACGATCGCCGCCGCGGTCGCGACAGCACAGCCCAGAATCGCGCCCACTCCCTTGGTTCGCATGCGGTCATTGTGCCAACCGGCACTGTCCGCGTGCGTCATCCCGGCGTCGCCGCCCCGTCGCGCGTTCCGACGGGGCGGGCCGCCGTCATGAGAATTCGATCGCTGCCACGACGGCCCGGCGTGCGAGACCGTCGTGTCATCCAGTTCGCTCGGGTCAGGTCGCGGTGTGCGCGGCCGTGTCGTGCGCGGGGTGATGCCAGGTGGCGATGGCCCAGATCAGGAACGCGTCCAAGGCGATGATCAGGACCGACCACCACGGGTTGTGTGGCAACCAGAGGAAATTCGCCACCATCGACGCCGCGGCCAGCACGATCGCCAGGGTTCGCGCCCAGAGCCGGCCGGTGATCAGCGCTACGGCGGCGAGCACCAGCAGTGCGCCGATGACGATGTGGATCACCCCCCAGCCGGTGGCGTTCCACTGATATGTGTAGTGCGGGCCTACCACGATGATGTCGTCGTATTCGATCGCCGAGATACCTTCCAGAATCTGGAGGGCGCCGGCGACGAGCATCAATACCATCGCCCCGATCGTGCCCACCGCCGCGGCCCCCTGGCGCAGGCTCGTCGCGCCCCCCTCGTGGCGGCCCCGTGAGACGGCAGGCTCGGTTCTGGCGTTCGGGCCCGTCGGTGGTACCTGCGCGGTAGGTGTTGGCTGGTCCGACATTTTTCCTCCCTCGGCCGATTGCGATCTGTTCATTGCCGCTGTACCCCGCGTGGTAATTCCGACACCGGGGTTTCACCGAGTTGGCGCATAAACGGGCCGATTCCGGAACCTGAGCCGAAAGCGAACCCATCCCTCAGAATACTATTTTGCGTTCGATGTTCGGCGCTTGTGCCGGAATGTTCTTTATGGCGGTGGGCCCCGGAACGGTCCGCACCGGCGGCACCGGGGCTCTGGCCGTGCCGGTGCCGCCGGCGGTGCGAGGTGGTCAGTTCGTTGTGTGAAGTAGTTGTTCGATTCGTGCCGCGCAGAATGCGGTCGGGTCGAGATCGGGTGGGAGTTGCAGGCGGTGTGCCATCCGTAGCAGCGGAATGCTGAGCAAGACCGCGGCGAGGATTTCGTTGAAGACCAGGTTGCCGACCGGCATTCCGGTGCGGTGTTCGTAGTATTCGATCGTCTCCTGCCGGGAGGGTGTGCCGGGCGCCGGGGGGTGTCCTTCGAACTCGGTGCAGGCCCAGTCCAGGAACAGCATCCAGGCCAGGTCGGCTTCGTGGTCACCGAGGTGGGCGATTTCCCAGTCGAGCACGCCGGTGGCACGTAAATCCCGGTCGTAGAGGATGTTCGACATGCGGGCGTCGCCCCAGCACAGTGTGACGTGCTCGGGTCGGTAGTGGTTGGCGCGCAACCATGCCACGCCGCGCCGCAGCGCCGGCGGCTGATCGGTCGCTGCCCACGCCAGGGCAGCGTCGACATAACCGACGATTTGTTCGATCGGGTCGTCGCCGAACTGGGGGAAGGCCAGGAAGTCGAGGTTCAGGGCTCGGGAATCGAGTCGGTGGATGTCGGCGATCGCGTCGACACACCCCCACCACATCTGTGCCCTGCCTGCTGGATCGGCATCGAAATAGTTGCCGGCGGTGTGGTAGGACGGGTAGTCGCTGGGTGCTTCTCCCGGGATGCGGTCCATGATGAAGTACGGTCCGCCCAGGGGGTTGTCGTCGCGGTCGAGCCAGCGCACGGTCGGTATCGGGAGGCCGGTGTTCGTGAGGCGCCGCATCATCAGCACTTGGCGCAGGAGATCGTAGTCGGGGAACAGGGCCACTTCCGGTGGTCGCCGCAGCACCAGCGGGTGCACCGTATCGCCGCAGTCGAAGTCGAACAGGTAGGTTTCGGTGGCCAGTCCGCGAGGACTGGATGTCCAATTGCGGACCTTCCCCGTGGCTGCGTCCGCGATTCGTTGCCGCAGTATGGGTTCCAGGGCGGCTGGTAGCTGCTCGGTGAGAAGTCGCGGCATCAGTACCCCCGGTAGCCGTAACGGGTGTTGCGGCCCATGAACACCATTTCCACCAGGCCGTGACCCACTTTTCCGTCGCATTCGACCCGGCAGAAGGTTTCGGTCAGCATGCTGACCTGCCGCAGGTCGTCGGTGTCGTTGAGGTCCGCGGTGAAGTTGTCGCTCCAGAAGCGTCCTTTCCAGATTCCGGAGGCATAGCCGCGGTAGTTGTCGTACCCGGCCAGTCCGGGCCAGAAGCTCGAGATCGGCGTGATGGTGAACTCGCGCTCGCTGCGGTCGGCCGCGCGGACGGTGAAGGAACCGCCCGAGACGATGCGGAAGTCGTCGCGGAACCGCAGGTCGTGGTCGACGCTGCGGACCGGCACGGCCGGTGCGTCGGAGTTCAGTGGCGGCAGGACCGTGCCCTCTACCGCCGCTGGCCCAGCAAGGTGCCGCTGGTCGAGGACGCGATCTTCGCGCTGGATACCGGCGTGACACCCGCGCCGACCGGAGACCTGCGTGCGGATCTGCTGGCGTGGACGCGACTGTTCTACACCGCCGCCGGCCACCCCGCGGCGCGCTCGGCCATCCCCGGTCTGTTGTCGGCCTATCACGACGACCACGACAGCTACCGCCGGTTGCTGGACCGCGGCGAGCGGCCTGCCCGCCGCGCCCTCCGTGAAACCGTCGACGCCGCAATCGAATCCGGCTCGGCATCGCCCGGCGCCGACGTCGACGCGCTGTTCGAATTTCTCCGTGGCGCCACGGTCGTGGGGCACTCACCCGAGGCGAAGGCGACGCCGAGGTCTTCTGTCAGCAGATTGCCGACGCCCTGGTCGCCGTGGTTACCGCGGCCCGGCCGTGAAATCGGCGGCCGGCGACGGCAGGAGAGTGGCTGCTGTCTCGTCCCTCGCCGATCATGTGTGGACGGTGTCTCCGGTCTCACTCGGTCGTGCGCGCTCGGCCCGAACCCCGCCTGATACTTGTGGAACCGTATCTCCGGTAGCGTTGTCGGTACCATGACTACGCCGACGTCGCATACGCCCGGGCCCAGCGGGCCTCGGCCGGGAGTGCCGCTGCCCGGCCAGCATCTGCAAGGTGCCGATCCGGCGGGGTTCGCCGATCCGGCGTCCGTGCGCGCGCAGATCGACGAGCTGATGTCCGAACTGCGGGCCGGATCGCGTGCGACCGATACCGGCGGTGCGGAAGCGGCCGGCGCGGGAGCCGAGATCACCCGGCGTGCCCGCATTCTGGAGCAGGCACACGACGTGCTGGTCCAGGCTCTGTCGACGGTGGACAAGATCTGAGGTGGCCAAGCGCGCTCGGGTGGACGCGGAACTGGTTCGCCGTGGTTTGGCACGCTCGCGGGAGCATGCGGTCGAACTGATCGGTGCGGGCCGGGTATTGATCAACGGTTCGGTCGCCTCGAAACCGGCGACGGCCGTCGAGGCGGGAACACCGCTGCTGGTGCGGGAGGAACCGGACGAGGTGCGGTGGGCCTCGCGCGGCGCACACAAACTGCTCGGTGCGCTCGAGGCGTTCGAACCGCGTGGCCTCACCGTCTCGGGTCGCCGCTGCCTCGACGCCGGCGCGTCGACCGGCGGATTCACCGATGTGCTGCTCACCCGGGGCGCGCGTGAGGTGGTCGCGGTCGATGTCGGCTACGGGCAGTTGGTGTGGCGATTGCAGACCGACGAACGGGTCCGGGTATTGGATCGCACGAATGTCCGAGCGCTCACCCCGGAGGCAATCGGCGGACCCGTCGAATTGGTCGTCGCGGACCTGTCGTTCATCTCGCTGGGACTCGTCCTGCCCGCGTTGGCGGAGTGCTCCCGTCCCGGCGCCGACTTGTTGCCGATGGTCAAGCCGCAGTTCGAGGTCGGCAAGGACCGAGTAGGCTCCGGCGGTGTGGTGCGGGATCCCGCGTTGCGCGCCGAATCGGTGCGGGAGGTGGCTGTGACGGCCGCCGCCCTCGGTCTGCGCACCCGCGGGGTGGTGGCGAGCCCGCTGCCCGGACCGTCCGGCAATGTCGAGTACTTCCTGTGGTTGCGCCGGGAGGATGGCGATGCAGAGGTGGATGTGACTGCGCTGGTGCAGCGCGCGGTGGAGGAGGGCCCACAGTGAACCGGGAGATTCTGCTGGTCGCGCATCCCGGCCGTGCCGAACTCACCGAGACCGCGCACCGGGTGGCGAAGATCTTCTCCGAGGCGGGCATCGGCCTGCGCGTACTCGCCGACGAGGCGTACAGCACCAAACTCGACTGTGATGAGAGCGCCGAACCCGACGGGTATCCGGTGCGGTCGGTCGCGCACGGGCCGGATGCCGCGGTGGGATGCGAGATGGTGCTTGCGCTCGGCGGTGACGGCACGTTTCTGCGCGCGGCGGAGATGGCGCGTTCGGCGCGGGTGCCGGTGCTGGGGATCAACCTGGGGCGCATCGGATTTCTCACCGAGGCCGAGGCCGAGAACATCGATGAGGCGTTGGCGCAGGTGGTGCGCGGCGATTACCGCATCGAGCAGCGGATGACGATAGATGTCAGTGTCCGCGTCGATGATGTGGTGGTGGAACGCGGCTGGGCGCTCAACGAGGCCAGTATCGAGAATGCCGTCCGGATGGGCGTGCTGGAATTGGTGCTGGAGGTCGACGGGCGTCCGGTCTCGCAATTCGGGTGCGACGGGGTCCTCATCGCGACCCCGACCGGATCCACGGCCTATGCCTTCTCCGCGGGCGGCCCGGTGGTGTGGCCGGAGCTCGAGGCGCTGCTGGTGATTCCGAGCAATGCGCACGCGTTGTTCGCGCGACCGCTGGTGACCAGTCCGGACTCCCGGATCGCGGTGGAAACCGTTGCGACAGGACATGATGCGGTGGTATTCCTGGACGGCCGCCGCACCTTGGCGCTGCCGCGCGGTGCGCGTTTCGAGGCGGTCCGCGGGGACGAGCCGGTGCGGTGGGTGCGGCTGGATTCCGCGCCGTTCACCGATCGGATGGTGCGCAAATTCCAGTTGCCGGTGACAGGATGGCGAGGCCGGCGGCCGGAGCACACCCGCTCGGGCGACAGCGAAAACCGCCGAACGGAGAGCACGAGTGCTGACAGAGATACGGATTGACGGTCTCGGCGTCATATCCAGCGCCACAGCGCAATTCCATGCGGGGTTGACCTGCCTGACCGGTGAGACGGGCGCGGGCAAGACCATGGTGGTGACGAGCCTGCACTTGCTGAGCGGTGCTCGCGCCGATGCCGGCCGGGTGCGCAGGGGGGCGACGCGCGCGGTGGTGGAAGGGCGGTTCACGGTCGAGGAGGTGCACGACGCCGCTCGCGACGAGGTCGAGAAGGTGCTGGAATCGACCGGGGCGCAACGGGATGACGACGGCAGCATCATCGCGGTCCGCACCGTCGGCAGTGATGGGCGTTCCCGGGCGCATCTGGGCGGACGCAGTGTGCCGGCGGCGGTGCTGGGCGATTTCACCGCACCGTTGCTGACGGTGCACGGTCAGAACGATCAGTTGCGCTTGCAGCGGCCCGATCAGCAGTTGCAGGCATTGGATCAGTTCGCGGGCGATTCGGTCGCGAGTCTGCTGCGCAAGTATCGCCTGGCCCGGCGCACCTGGTTGCAGACCCGGAGCGAATTGCTCGAACGCACCGCTCGCAGCCGCGAACTCGCGCTCGAGGCCGACCGGCTGAAGCATTCGCTCGACGAAATCGACGCTCTGGCACCGGAATCCGGTGAGGACGAGCGCATCGTCGCCGAGGTGCGGCGGCTGTCGGATCTGGATTCGCTGCGCGAGGCGGCGACCGGGGCGCACGACGCGCTGGCCGGTCCGGCCGATGCGCCCGGCGAGGAGTCGGGGGCGCTCGATCTGCTGGGTGCGGCCCGCTCGCGACTGGAGTCGGCGCAGGATCCGGCGCTGAGCGATCTGGCGCCGCGGCTGGGCGATGCGATCTCGGTCGTGGTGGATCTGACCACCGAGCTCAGTGGTTATCTGTCGGACCTGCCATCGGATCCCAACGCGCTGGATTCGCTGCTCAACCGGCAGGCCGAATTGAAAACGCTGACAAGGAAGTACGCGCCCGATATCGACGGCGTGCTGGCCTGGGCCGCCGATGCGCGCGGGCGGCTGGATTCGCTGGACGTGTCCGAGGAGGCGCTGTCCGCGCTGGCCGCGGAGGTCGAGGCGGCCGCCGGTGAGGTGCGCGAGGCCGCGCGCAAACTCACCGCCGCGCGCACCAAGTCGGCCAAGAAGCTGGCCGCCGCGGTGAGCACCGAATTGGGCGGGCTGGCGATGGGGCGTGCGAAACTCGAGGTGCAGGTGCGCTCGATGCCCGCCGGCGCCCAGGATTCGGCACCGATCACGGTGGGCGGCGAGGAATTACATGCCGGATCCAACGGTGTCGACGAGGTCGAGTTCCGGTTGTCGGCGCATTCGGGGGCGCAGTCGCTGCCGTTGAGCCGCAGTGCCTCCGGTGGTGAGCTGTCCCGGGTGATGCTGGCGCTCGAGGTGGTGCTGGCCCGGTCCGAACACGGCAGCACGATGGTTTTCGACGAGGTCGACGCCGGTGTGGGCGGTCGGGCCGCGGTGGAGATCGGCCGCCGGTTGGCCCGGTTGGCCCGCACCCACCAGGTGATCGTGGTGACCCACCTGCCGCAGGTGGCCGCGTTCGCCGACACCCATCTGGTGGTGGACAAGGTCGACGACGGCAAGGGTGTCAACAGTGGCGTGCGCGCCCTGACCGACGACGAGCGCGTCAAGGAACTCGCCCGCATGCTGGCCGGTCTCGACGACACCGAAACCGGCCGAGCCCACGCGGAAGAACTCCTCGCAACGGCCAACTCCGAGAAGGACACCGCCGCTCCGGCGGCCAGTTGACACGCCACGACCTGTCGCCGCCCGAAGCCGGTCGCCCAAGGTTTTCAGCGCGGGCTCGTCGTTGCGAGCTCGAAGCGCATGGCCGAAGGCCGAGTCTCGAGCGTGCAACGACGAGCCTTACAGCGCCGGAAACCTGCCGCAGCGAAGCGGAGGCCGAAGATACAGCAGCGAAGCGGAGGCCGAAGATACTGCAGCGAAGCGGAGGCCGAAATTACCGCACAGCTTTGCGTGCTGCGGATAGGAATGGGTTGATCAGGCCGCGGAGGGCGAGTTCGGTGACGCGGTCGGGGACGGGGAGTTTGGGCTCGGAATCCATGCGGTAGGAGACCAGGGTGCCGCCGGGGGCGTCGGCGAAGGTGATGATGCCGACGTGGCTGCGCACGGGTGCGCCGGCGACGATTTTGTATTCCATGCGTTCGCCGGGAACCAACAGTGTGGTCTCCTCGGTGACGCCCACGCCGCCCCGGCCGACGAGGAATTGCGCACCCACGCCGGTGCGCTCGGTGTCGCCGGGCTTCTTCAGCGTGAATCGGACGGGCAAATAACCGTTGAGGCTGTCGCGTTCGCTGAAGAGTTTGTAGACGACGTCGCGGGGAGCGGAAATCACCGTGTCGATGGTGGTGCTGGCCATGGGCGAATCTCCTTGCGATTCTGGTCGGGCGCGGCGGCGCGGCGAAATTCCTGTGACAAGTAGTCTCAGCAATACGCCGCGGGGACAGCATATCGGTACCGGATCCCTTCGGCGCGCGAAGTGTCAGTGGCGTCGCGGTAATGAATGTGATAGAGAATGCGGCGCGCCTCCAGCAATGGTTGAGACTTTGCGGTCAGTATCGGTTGCCATGAAGATGCTGGCGCTGTTGTCGAAGAACAACGAAATGCTGCCGGGCCATACGGGGCTGGCGCGCGTCGACCGCAACACCCGGCGTCTGCTCAAAAGAGTGGGACCGGGCGATGTCGTGGTGCTCGACGAGATGGACCTGGATCGGCTCACCGCCGACCGGCTCGTCGAGGCGGGAGTGGCGGCCGTGGTCAACGCCTCGCCATCGATTTCCGGGCGCTATCCGAATCTCGGGCCGGAGGTGCTGGTCGCCAACGGAATCGCACTGCTGGACGCGGTATCCAACGACGTCTTCGCCAAGATCAAGGACGGCGCGAAGGTCCGCATCGACGGTGGCGTGGTCTATGCCGACCGGCTCACCAAGAAGGATCCCGAGGTGCTGGTCGAGGGGATCGAGCTCACCGAATCCACCATCGCCGAACGGATGATCGCCGCGCGCAACGGGCTGGCCGATCATCTGGAGGCATTCTCGGGCAATACGATCGAATTCATCCGCACCGAGAGTGCGCTGCTGATCGATGGTTTCGGTGTTCCGGAGCTGGATCTGGACATGCGTAACCGGCATGTCGTGGTGGTTGCCGACGGGCCGGACCATCGCGACGACCTACGCTCGCTCAAACCCTTCATCAAGGAGTACGCACCGATTCTCGTCGGCGTCGGGCGCGGTGCGGACACTTTGGCGCGCTGTGGTTACCGGCCCGATCTGATCGTCGGCGATCCCGAGGAGATCACCGCCACCACACTCAAATCCGGCGCCGAGGTGATCCTGCCCGCCGACACCGACGGTCACGCGAAGGGCTTGGACCGCATCCAGGACCTCGGCGTCGGGGCGACCACGTTCCCCTCCTCGGGGTCGGCCCCGGACCTGGCTTTGTTGCTGGCCGACCATCACGGGGCGGCGTTGATCATCACCTGCGGTGCGGCGGCCTCACTGGACGATTTCTTCGATCGCAGCCGCCGCGAATCCAATCCGGCGACCTTCCTGACCCGGCTCAAGGCCGGTCCGAAACTGATGGACGCCAAGGCCGTCGCCACGCTCTACAGCCATCGCACCTCGGGTTGGGCTCTGGCACTGGTGGTGCTGGCCGCGTTGGTCGCGCTCATCGTCGCGGTGCTGGCCTCGCATCTGGGCGGGGAGGCGCTGGACTGGGCCGCGTCGGTGTGGCATCAGGTCCGCGGCGTGGCACACGACCTATCGAACTTGTTGAATCGGCAACACTGAAGGGGAACAGGTGATTTCGCTACGCCAGCACGCCGTCTCGATTGCGGGGATCTTCCTCGCGATGGCAATCGGGGTGGTGTTCGGTTCGCATTCGGGGGTGCTGACCGCGCTACGCCCGGATCATGGATTGCAGACGAAAGTCGACACGCTGACCACTCAGCATGCCCGGCTCAGCGGTGAACTCGCCGCCTCCGATGCCTTCCTCGCCGGGGCGCAGGGGCGTCTGCTCGGCGGCACCCTCGGCGGGCATAGCGTGTTGTTGTTCACCACGCCCGACGCCGATCGCGGCGACGTGGAGTCGGTCGGCAAGGCGTTGCGGGCCGCGGGCGCGACGGTGACCGGCACGATTGCGCTGACGAATCCGTTCGTCGACTCCGGTCAGGGGGATCGGCTGCGCACCGCGGTGACCAATATGATTCCCGCCGGTGCGCAGCTGCAGACCGCATCGGTCGACCAGGGCAGCCTCGCCGGTGATCTGCTCGGGCTGGCATTGCTGGACGATCCCGCCGACGGACATCAGCGTGCCACTCCCCAGGAGCGTGCCCTGATCCTGAACACCCTGCGTAGCGGCGGTTTCCTCACCTTCGGTGACGTGCAGCCGGCCCAGTTGGCCGTCGTGGTCACCGGTGACGGCGCACAGGCCGCGCAGGACGACCAGGGTTCGATCATCGCTAAATTCGCGGGCGGCTTGCGGGGACGCGGTGCGGGGACCGTGCTGGCGGGCCGGGCCGGGTCAGCCGACGGCGCGGGCCCGATCGCGGTGGTGCGCTCGGACGGCCCGCTGGCCGGTTCGGTGACGACGGTCGACAATGTGGATCACGAAATCGGCAGGGTCACAACGGCTCTCGGATTGAGTGAACAGCTGAAGGGGCTCACCGGGCGGTACGGCACCGGGGCCAAGGCCAGTTCGCTGACCGTCGCGGCGCTGCCGTAGCCGGGGCACTGACCGGTGCTCGTGATCACATCGCGGCGTTGCGGGCACATTCGCAGCAGTGATTCACGCCCGAGGACCGGATGCTGTTCGAGGGGGTCGCGATGATGTGACGCCAGCGCGAATCACCGGCCAGCCACCGTTCGGCTACTGTGCGCCGTATTCGATTCACGGGCCTTTTTCGTGTTAACGTGAAGACCCGTGGGTCAATCACGGATTCCGTCGCGAACGGCTACCAAACACATCTTCGTCAGCGGTGGCGTCGCCTCCTCACTGGGTAAGGGCCTGACGGCTTCCAGCCTCGGCCAGTTGCTCACCTCGCGTGGCCTGCGGGTGACGATGCAGAAGCTCGATCCGTACCTCAACGTCGATCCCGGCACCATGAACCCGTTCCAGCATGGCGAGGTGTTCGTGACCGAGGACGGCGCCGAGACCGACCTCGACGTCGGTCACTACGAGCGTTTCCTGGACCGAAATCTGACCCAGTACGCGAATGTCACTACGGGACAGGTGTATTCGTCGGTCATCGCCAAGGAGCGGCGTGGCGAGTATCTGGGCGACACCGTCCAGGTCATCCCGCACATCACCGACGAGATCAAGTCCCGCATCCTGGCGATGAGCGCCCCGGACCGCGAGGGCAACACCCCCGATGTGGTGATCACCGAGATCGGCGGCACCGTCGGCGATATCGAATCCCAGCCGTTCCTCGAGGCGGCCCGGCAGATCCGGCACGAGGTGGGCCGGGACAACTGCTTCTTCCTGCACGTCACGCTGGTGCCGTATCTGGCGCCCTCGGGCGAGCTCAAGACCAAGCCGACCCAGCATTCGGTGGCGGCCCTGCGCAATATCGGCATCCAGCCCGACGCGCTGGTGCTGCGCTGTGATCGTGAGGTCCCGCAGGGATTGAAGAACAAGATCGCGCTGATGTGCGACGTCGAGGTCGAGGCGTGCATTTCGACCCCGGACGCGCCCTCGATCTACGACATTCCGCGGGTGCTGCACCGCGAGGGCCTGGACGCCTATGTGGTGCGCCGGCTCGGCCTGCCGTTCCGGGATGTGGACTGGACGGTGTGGGGTGATCTGCTCGAGCGGGTGCACAACCCACGCGAGCAGGTGACCGTCGCGCTGGTCGGCAAATATGTCGATCTGCCCGACGCTTATCTGTCGGTCACCGAGGCGCTGCGTGCGGGCGGATTCGCGCGCCGGGCGAAGGTGAACATCCGCTGGGTGCGGTCCGACGAGTGCGAGTCTCTCAGCGGTGCGCAGACATATCTGGGCGATGTGGACGCGGTGCTCATCCCCGGCGGATTCGGCATTCGCGGTATCGAGGGCAAGGTCGGCGCGATTCGCTACGCGCGCACTCGCGGCATTCCGCTGCTCGGGTTGTGCCTGGGTCTGCAGTGCGTGGTGATCGAGGCCGCACGTGCGGTCGGGTTGGACGATGCCAATTCCGCGGAATTCGAGCCGGAGACCTCGCATCCGGTGATCTCCACGATGGCCGATCAGGAGCAGGCGGTCGCCGGTGAGGCCGATCTGGGCGGCACCATGCGACTGGGCGCGTACCCCGCGATTCTGGAGCAGGGGTCGGTCGTGGCGCAGGCGTACGGGGAGAACGAGGTCTCCGAGCGGCACCGGCACCGCTACGAGGTGAACAACGCCTACCGCGCCAAGATCGCCGAGAGCGGACTGCGTTTCAGCGGCACCTCCCCGGATGGACATCTGGTCGAATTCGTCGAACTGCCCGCCGACAAACATCCGTTCTTCGTCGCCACCCAGGCTCACCCCGAGCTCAAGAGCCGCCCGACGCGCCCGCATCCGCTGTTCGCCGCGCTCATCGCGGCGGCGCTGAAATACAAAGCGGCCGAACGTCTTCCGGTTGACATCGATGGCGATATGGAACTCGGCGAAGCGCAGAGTGTGGCCCGGTGAGCGAACCATCGGCACAGCGGGCGTCGCGCGGGGCGGCGCCGAGCGCCGGCGAGGCGGAGTCATGAGCGAGTCCGCGCAGAGCGCGCCGTCGAACGAGTCCGGGCTTCCGGGGCGCCACGATTTCCATACAGTGTCCAGCCGAATCGTCTACTCGGGGGCGATTCTGGCGCTGCGGCTCGATCAGGTCGAGATGCCGGGCGGGCGGATCGCCGAACGCGAGGTGATCGAACATCACGGCGCCGTCGCGGTCGCCGCGCTGGACGAGAACGGTGATCTGGTGCTGATCGATCAGTATCGGCATCCGATCGGCCGCCGCCTGCTCGAGCTGCCTGCGGGTCTGCTCGACGAACCGGGCGAGGATCCGCTCACCGCGGCGCGGCGGGAGTTGGCGGAGGAGACCGGGCTGGCCGCGCGGAGTTGGTCGGTGCTGGTCGATGTCGCGTTGTCGCCGGGGTTCACCGATGAGTCGCTGCGGGTGTATCTGGCCACCGACCTGTACCGGACCGATCGGCCCGAACCGGAGTTGGAGGAGGCCGATCTGCAACTCGTGCGGATGTCCGTCGAGGATGCCGTGCGCGCCGCGCTGGCCGGTGAGATCGTCAACGCGACCGCCGTGGCGGGCGTGCTGGCGCTGTCCACCGCCCGGGCGTCCGGAATCGAGCTGCGTCCCGCCGATGCGCCCTGGCCAGGTATGCCGACTCGGTTCCTCGACCGCAAGTCCGCCGCCGACAGCGCCTGACCGCGAGTCCGCCGCGAGTTGCCGCTGCGCCTGGCCGAGGTGTGCCGTGCGGGCGAGGCGCGTTCATCCGGTGGAAGCGGTGCAGCGCCCGGTGACGCGGGCACCGCGGGCGCTGAGCGTTTCGGGCGGCCGGATGTCGGACCCTGCTGCAATGATGTGGGCGTGTTGCAGCGGGAGATCGATGCGTATCTCGACCATCTGACGGTCGAGCGCGGGGCCGCGCGCAACACGCTCAGCGCGTACCGGCGTGACCTGGGTCGATACCGAGAGTTCCTGACCCACAGGGGGATTGCGGGCCTGGCCGAGGTGACCGAGAGCGATATCGGCGATTTCACGGTGTCGTTGCGGGCGGGTGCGCACGGATACCCGCCGCTGGCGGCCAGCTCCGCCGCCCGGGGGCTGGTGGCGGTGCGCGGACTGCATCGCTTCGCCGCGGCCGAGGGCATCACCGCCGGAGATGTCGCCCATGCGGTCAAACCGCCCACGCCCGCTCGTCGGCTACCCAAAGCCCTGCCCTACGAACAGGTTTCGCAGCTATTGGAGGCATCGGGCGGTTCCGGTGCGGCCGACGGTGGCCCGCGCGGACTGCGCGATCGGGCGTTGCTCGAGCTGCTGTACTCGACCGGTGCGCGAATCTCCGAGGCGATCGATCTGGATGTGGACGATATCGACACCGCCACCCGCGCTGTCGTGCTGCGCGGCAAGGGCGGTAAACAGCGTATTGTCCCGATCGGCCGCCCCGCCCTGGAGGCGCTGGAGGCCTACCTGGTGCGCGGCCGCCCCGGACTCGCGATGCGCGGCACCGGGAATCCCGCCCTGTTCTGCAATGCCCGCGGCGGCAGACTCTCTCGGCAGAGTGCCTGGCAGGTCCTACAGGACGCCGCCGACCGAGCGGGCATAGGCGCGGCTGTCTCCCCCCACACTCTGCGTCACTCCTTCGCCACCCACCTGCTCGACGGCGGCGCGGACGTGCGCGTCGTCCAGGAACTACTCGGCCACGCCTCGGTCACCACCACCCAGATCTACACCCTGGTCACCGTCAACACCCTCCACGAAGTCTGGGCCACGGCCCACCCCCGCGCCCGATAGCCGTAACTGCGAATCCGCCCCTCGCCGTTGATCATTCGCACTCGGCTGCCCGGCCACTGGCCGGGCCAGGCCGGGCCGAGCGTATCGATGTCCAGTCTTCTTCTCGACTCCGACAAGTTCCGCCAGTGACGTTCGTTCGATACGAGCGTTCACAAGCGCTGAGTCGTCCCCTCGGGGCCGAGTCTTGTCGAATCGGTTTGTCAGGTCGCGATCTGTGGGCCGCTCACGCAATCGACGGTGGTTGCCGGTCTTGGCGCATGCGCCAGGTTCAGCCCGGTGGCGTGCGGATAGTGCTGTTTGCCCGACCGGTGCCGGGGTAGACGGTCACCGGGCCGGTACTGCGGCCCGGACGCACCGGAAGGAGATAGCCATCATGAGTGCTACCGACAAGGTCAAGAACAAGACCGAGGAACTCGGCGGCAAGGCCGAGGAGAAGCTCGGCCAGGCGACGGGCAATGCCGATCGTGAGCAAAGGGGCAAGGACGACCAGGCCAAGGCCAACCTGAAGGCGGCGGGCGAGAAGGTCAAGGACGTCTTCAAGGACTGATCACGGGCCACAGGACCCACAGGGCCGGAGTGCATGGCTGCGCGCCTCGGCCCGGGTGTCCTGGCGCCCGATCGAAATGTGTTTCGCCGGGATATCCATCCCACGCCGCTAACGGCGACGAGACGCACGGTCCGTCCGGCGCTTCCCGTGGTCGGGTGAAAATGTCTGTGCCAGTCCAGTTTCGGCGGCCTGGCCCGGCTCGGCCGACCAGGGATGATCACGTGCGCACGTCCAGGGGTTTGCACACCTGCACAGGCTGTGGTCGTGCTCGTCGGTCGTCGAAAAGTAATCGTTTCCGTCGGCCCGAAAAAGTAGCTGGGTATACGCTGAGGTATGGCCATCGGTAGTGTGGCCCACCCATGAATCAGGGTGTCATCGCTCGACCGACCTCGCGGCAGCGCCGGCGCAGGAGTAGTTGAGCAAGCAAGGAGTGAGCCATGAAGGGTGGCACGAGAATTGCGATAGGGGTGGGCATCGGTTATGTCTTGGGACGCACGCGCAAGATGCGCTTCGCGCTGGCGCTGGTGGGCGCCTCGATGGCGAAACGATCTTCGGGGGTACCCGGGGCGCTACTGGAGCAGGGAACTTCGTTGCTCAAATCCTCGCCTGAATTCGCGCAGCTCACAGACACAGTGCGCGGCGAGTTGATGGGCGCGGTCCGGTCGGCGGCGGTGACCGCCGCAAGCAACCGGATCGATACGCTCAACGCCCGGTTACAGCAGGGCTCGACACTCGTCTCGGACGTTTCCCCGGGTTCCGGCGAGGCCGGCGACGAGGACGCCCGGGACGAGGAAATATCCGCCGACGAGAATCTCGAGCACGAAGACCATTCCGAGACCGAGCGCGGCGAAAGCGACGAGCGGGACCGGGAAAAATCCGCTACGCGAGCAGGTCGGCAGGAAACCGCGCGAACGCGGAAAACGACCTCCCGGGCTCCGGCCCGCAGGGCCGGCTCCGCGGATCGCAGGTCCGCCTCGTCCACCCGGCGCCGTAGCCATTCCGATGCCGACGCACCGCCCGTGCGCCGCACCGGGAGGTGAGGTCGATGTCGAAGATGGTGCAAGACACGGCGAGTGGCGTCGGCAAGGTGGCTTCCCAGACCGTCGGCCAGGCTACCGAGGCCGTCACCCGAGCCGGGGCGAAGGCCCGGAAAGCGGCTCAACCAGCGGACTCGACCGCTTTGCTCCAGCAGTCCGTGCAGAACCTCGCCGGGACTCTGGCCGAGCGGGCAGTCGACCGGTTGTCGCACCGGATGTCGGGAACCGTCGACCGGCTGAACGAATACGCGGGCGGCGACGGGAATCTGCTGGCGGCGGTGACCGGCGTGGAGAAGCTGGCCGACGGTGCCACGCCGCTGCGGGCGGCTGTGAGCGGAGGCGTGAGCAAACTCGGGCACGCGGCCCGGGAGAAGTTCGAGTCGGTCAAAGAGTCGTTGACCAAGGGCAACCGCAAAGGAGGGGGCTCGAACAAGCTCACAATGACCAATATCGTCGAGCACATCGACGTGGGAGTGCCGATCGATTTGGCATACGACCAGTGGACCCAATTCGCGGACTTTCCGAAATTCACGAAGAAGGTCGAACAGGTCGAGCAGATCTCCGATGAGAAACTCAGCTGGACCGGCAAGGTGTTCTGGTCGAGACGGACCTGGGAGTCCACGATTATGGAGCAGGTGCCGTTCGAGCGGATCGTGTGGCGTTCGAAAGGCTCTAAAGGCTACATCGATGGTGCGGTCAGCTTCCACGAGATAACCCCGGACCTCACCCGCATTCTCGTGGTGCTCGCGTATCACCCGCAGGGGGCGTTCGAGAAGACCGCCAATCTGTGGCGCGCCGCAGGACGCCGGTGTCGCCTGGAACTCAAGCACTTTCAACGCCATGTCATGACCGAGGCTGTGCTGCACGGCGACGACATCGTCGGCTGGCACGGCGAGATCCGCGAAGGCGAGGTTGTCGAAGACGACGAGTCGGCGAGACAGCGCGAGGAGCAGCCGGACGGTGGCGACGCGGCGGAGGACGAGCCGTTCGCCAATGAGGAAGCCGATGAAGAAGCCGATGAAGACGCGGAGGACGAGGGCGACGAGAACGAGAGCGATGAGGGCGAGCCGCCGGAGCCGGAGCCGCCGCGGCGCCGAACAGCGGCTCGCCGCACGAGTTCGGCGAACCGTTCGCGACGTGTGAGCCCAGGAGCAAGCCGATGACTATCGAACCCGCGGGAAATGGAGGTGGGACCGGCACGCTGGCGCGGCCGAACTCCTCCAGTCTGGCTGATGTCGTGGATACCATCCTCGACAAGGGCTTGGTCATCGATGCGTTCGCTCGAGTGTCGCTGGTCGGCATCGAACTGTTGACCATCGACGCACGCGTGGTGGTCGCCAGTGTCGACACGTACCTGCGTTTCGCCGAAGCGGTCGATCGGCTCGAGATCGCCAGTAGCGAGCCGAAGGGCCTGACCGACATCGTCGGCGACGTCACCGAAGGCGCGTCGAAGCACAAGGCGAAGGGTGCTCTGGACGCGGCGGGCGAAAAGGTCTCCGACTTCCTCGGCGGCGTGCAGGAGAAGCGAAAGGCAACCCGCAGGTCGCCCGAGCGCGAGGAGGAGTGATGGCCTCCGAGTCGACAGCGGTGTACGTCTACGGGATTGTGCCCGCCGACGTCGAACCCGAGCCACATGCCACCGGGGTCGGCGATCCGCCGGCCGAAGTCGCGGTCGTGCGGCACGGTGAGATCGCCGCGCTGGTCAGCACGCTGGACTCCGATCGGCCACTGGGCGCACCCCGGGACCTCACGGCCCATGCCGAACTGCTGGACGGCTCGGCCGCCGTCGCTCCGGTGCTGCCGCTGCGGTTCGGTGCGGTCATGACCGACACGGACGCGGTGGAGAACGAACTGCTCGCGGCGAACGAGAACGAATTCCGCGCCGCGCTGCACGAACTCGAGGGGCGGGTTCAGTTCGTGATCAGAGGACGCTATATCGAAGACGCTTTCCTGCGGGAACTGCTCGACGAGAATGCCGACGCCGTCCGGCTGAAAGACGAGATCCACAGCAAACCGGAGGATGCCACCCGTAACGCGCGAATCGCGTTGGGCGAACTGGTCGATCAGGCGATCCAGGTCAAGCGAGCCGAGGACACCGCCCGCGTGGTCGCCGAGGTCGAGAAGCTCGACGTGCTGGTCAACCAACGCGAACCCAGTCATGAGGAGGACGCCGTTCACCTGGCGGTACTGGTCGAATCGGCCCGGCGGAAAGAGCTGGAAGACATCGTGGCCGAGTTCATCGCGGACTGGGACGGCCGCGTGGAGCTGGACCTGCTCGGCCCGATGGCGGCCTACGACTTCGTCACGAAGCGCGCCCCCGAGGAGTGATATGGGTTTGCTCTCATCGATCTTCTCGTTGCCCCTCGCGCCGATCCGCGGCGTGATCTGGGTGAGCGAGTTGATCCAGGACCAGGTAGAGCAGCAGCTCTACGACCCTGCGGCGCTGCGCGGTGAGCTGGAGGAAATCGACCGGGCCGAAGCGACCGGTGATCTGTCCGCGCAGGAAGCCGAGCAAGCCCAGCAAGCGGTTCTGGATCGCATGACCCGATCCGAGAAGGGCGGAGCGATAAACCAGAAGGAGTGACCGACGTGGCCCGCAACACCATTTCCGACGATTCCGAAGATGCTCGTGCGTCGGCGGATGAACAGCCCGCCTTGACTGCGGAACAAGCGGCCGCGGTTGCGGTCGAACGCCTGGTGCAACTGACCTCGAAAGACGCCCAGGGAGTCACGAGCGTGGAGCCGACGGAGGATGGCTGGCTCGTGGAGGTCGAGGCACTCGAAGACCGCCGCATCCCCTCCTCGGCGGACATTCTGGCGCTCTATGAGGTGGAGATCGATTTCGACGAAAATCTGCTGGCCTACCGGAGAATCAAACGCTACAGCCGCGGCAGCACCGACATCGGGTCGAGGGAACGACGATGACGGTAGCCGGAGGCGGTTCGTACGCGCCGCAGCCCTATGGCAGTGGGCACCAATCCACGAACCTCGCCGACATTCTGGAACGAGTCCTCGACAAGGGCTTGGTGATCGCCGGTGATATCCAAGTGAATCTCCTCGACATCGAACTGCTCACCATCAAACTGCGGTTGGTGATCGCGTCCCTGGAGACGGCCAAGGCGGTGGGCATCGACTGGTGGGAGAGCGACCCCTGGCTCAACAGCAGGGCTCGCGCGGTGCAACAGCAGAGCCCGGATCTCGAGCTCGAGAACCGCGAACTCCGAGAGCGGATCGCCCAGCTGGAGGCGGCGAGCGAACGCCGGCAACCGCTCGAGCGCGGCCACCAGTCGACGGAAGAGCAATTGTGACCGCAGGTTTCGCGGTCTGGCTGTACGTCGTGGCACCTCGGCACGAGGGGGACGCGGGTCCGGTCGACCTGGCTGGGGTCGCGGGTGAGCCGGTGCGGATGGTCGCGGCGGGAGACCTGGCCGCCGTCGTAGGCTCGGTGCCGCTGGATGTCTTCGGGGAGCAGCCGCTGCGTAGGAACTTCGAGGATCTGGACTGGCTGGCAGCGACAGCGAGGGCACACGACGCGGTCGTATCGGCCGTGGTGGGCCGGGGTCCGGCCGTTCCGCTCCGGCTGGCTACCGTCTTCCACGATGACAACCGGGTGCGTCAGCTGCTCGACGAGCGGCAAGCGGATTTCGCTGCCGCGCTCGAGCTGGTGAGCGCGCGTACCGAGTGGGGCGTACGAGCCTATGGCGATCGTGCCGCTCTCACCGCCGCCGTTGCCGAGGCCCGGGCCGTGGACGAAGGCCGCATGACGCCCGGCGCCGCCTACCTGGCTCGGCGTCGGGCGCAATTGTCCGCGCAGGAGACTGTCGAGCGTGACGCGGCCGAGCGCGCCGAGCAGATTCATGCGTGTTTGGTGCGCCACGCCGCGGCAGGACGGTGTCAGCCGCTGACCGATCCGGCGGTGAGCGGCCGCCGGGACTGGATGGTGCTCAACGGGACATATCTCGTTGACGACGACCGCACCGAGGACTTCGCCGCGACGGTGACGATGCTCGGCTCCGAATTTCCGGGCATACGGCTCGAGCTCACCGGCCCCTGGCCGCCGTACTCGTTCGCGGGTATCCAGCGGGGGGAGCCATGATCCGGGCCGATCGCACCGCCGACACCGAGCGCCGTATCGCCCTGGTCGACCTCCTGGACAGGGTGCTTGCCGGTGGCGTGGTCATTTCCGGTGATATCAAACTCGCCATCGCGGACGTAGACCTGGTCCAGATCTCGTTGCGAGCGCTGATCTCCTCGATCAGCACCCTGTACCCGCCGACCGGATCCGCGACGCCCGCTGTACCGGAACCGTGCGATGACTGAATTCGACGGTATCGCACCGCGGATCGATGCCGATCCGGAATCCGTCGAGCGCGGTCTGGTCACCCTCGTGCTCACTCTGGTGGAGCTCCTACGGCAATTGATGGAGCGACAGGCATTGCGCCGGGTGGATGCGGGCGATCTCACCGAGGTCCAGATCGAACGTATCGGAACCACCCTGATGCTGCTCGAACAACGCATGGACGAACTGCGCGATCATTTCGGGCTCACTCCGGAAGACCTCAACATCGACCTCGGCCCCCTCGGGCCGCTACTGCCGCCCGAGCCAACCGATCGTCCCTTCGAGTGACGCGGAATCCGGCCCTGGTGCCGTCCTGCTCGCACCTGTTCGTCCCGGAACGGCCTATCCGGCAACTCGTTTCGCGAGGGCACGGGGGACCGGCATGGGCGACGATGGCGCTCATCGCCCGCCCGAAACGCAAGCCTTCAGGTATTCGACGGTCCGGACGAACGGTCTGGACAACCGATTTCGCAAGAGCCGTGAACATGGGAAACTCACCGGGTATCCACGGAAGGTGGCCGCTCCCTGGTCCCGGTCGCAGGCGTGAGTCTGCGCATGATTGCCAACACGCCGAAGCCTCGAAGAGGCGCGCCTACGAACTGATTCCGTAAGAACATGGGTAACTCAGCGAGTACGTCCAGAAGAAGATCCGCTACCCAACTGCCGGCCCGAGACATGGGTCTTCGAGCACCCGCCGACACGCTGAAGCCTCGGAGAGGCGGACCTACGAACTGATTTCGTAAGAACATGGGTACCGCCATGTACTCGCATCGAGCCAGCTTGCGATTGGTGCCGTTGTCAAGAGCGTACAGCGTTGGGTGTGGTTGTTACACTTGACATCTGACCTGCGAATACGTTCAAGGCCCGCCCCGTTCCTGCTGTGAAATCGCTTACTGGCGTTGGCGTGTATGAGCGTCGTTGGTTGACGTCAGACATTAAATGGCGGGATTAATCACCAGCGGCGATGGTGGGCAGCAACGACCCGGAGATGCCGTGATCGGGCGGAGTGGATCCGCATCCAACTCCTGGTGGGCGGGCACTGCCGTTGCTGAGGGCGAGTAGTCCGTTGCCCCTACGGGGTGACAAGTCCTGTGCGGTAAGCGATGACGACCAGTTGCGCGCGGTCGCGGGCACCGAGTTTGACCATGGCGCGGCTGACGTGGGTGCGGGCGGTTGCCGGGCTGAGGAAGAGTTCGGCGCCGATCTCGTCGTTGCTCATCCCTTGCCCGACCAACGACAGGACCTGGCGTTCGCGTTCGGTGAGGACCGCGAGCCGGTGTTCGCCGGCCTTGTTCGCCGCCTGACGCACGGTGAACTGGGCGATGAGGCGGCGCGTGATGCGCGGTGCGAGCAGGGCGTCACCCGCGGCGACCACACGAATCCCGTGCAGAAGTTCGGCGGGGCCGCAGTCCTTGAGCAGGAATCCGCTGGCACCGGCTTGCAGGCCTTCGAAGACGTAGGCATCGGTGTCGTAGGTGGTCAGGATCACGATGCGGATGTCGCGCAGCCCGGTCGTGGCGGCGATCTGCCGGGTGGCCTCGATGCCGTCCATCGTGGGCATGCGGATGTCCATGAGTACGACATCCGGGCGCAGCGCACGAGCCTTCTGTACGGCTTCGCCGCCGGTGGCGGCTTCCCCTACCACTGTGATGTCGTCCTCGGTATCCAACAGGAGCCGGAACCCGGACCGCACCAGCTGCTCGTCATCGACGAGCAGGACCTCGATCGGAACAGCGCCGTTCGATGCGCCTGCCACGCTGTTCATCCGCCCGCCATTCCGGTCGCAGGCCACGGCAACCGAGCGGTGACCGCGAACCCGCCGCCCGGCAGTGAGCCAACGTGCAGGTGCCCGCCCAGCAGCTCACAGCGCTCGCGCATCCCGAGGATGCCGCGGCCGTGTGAGCCCAAGCCGGAGAGCCCACTGTCTGCCCGGCTGCGGTCCGTATGGTGAACTGCTCCATCGGTTTTCGAACCCGGCTGCCGACCCGTGTCGGCCACTCGCACCTCTACCGCGTCGGCACGGTAGTTCACCGCGATCGTGACATGAGTCGGTCCGACGTGACGAATCACATTGGTGATCGATTCCTGCACGATTCGATATACCGCATTGCCCACGGCACTGGGTACCGGTGCGGTCGGGACGATGGTTTCGAGGTCGACATCGAGCCCGGCCTCTCGCGCCATGGCAGTGAGGTCCTCGAGCTGCGCGAGACCCTCGGGCGGGACACGGTCGTCGTTGTTCTCGCGCAGAACTCCGAGAATGGCCCGCATCTCCGACAGTGCCCGAGAGCTGGTCTGCTCGATGGCCTTCAGGGTCTGGCCTGCTCGTTCCGGTCGCTTGTCGAGCACGTGCGCGGTGACCCCGGCCTGGACGTTGATGATGGCGATCGCGTGCGCCACTGTGTCGTGGACTTCGCGGGCGATCCGCAGGCGTTCGGCGTCGACCCGGGCGCGGGCCTCGTCCTCACGCGTTCGTTCCGCGAGCTCGGCGCGCTCGAGCGCCTGTGCCGCAATGAATTTCCGCGAGCGGACACTCTCACCGAGGGTGGCACTCATGACCGACACACCGATGCGGAAGTAGACCCAGCCAATGGCGGCCCGGGGTTCGATATCGGCGGCGGAGATCAGCCACACCGCGGTCAGGACGACGATCCCCGCACCCGCCACCTTCAGCGAGCGATACCCGTCGCCGTGGGCAGTGAGGGTGTAGAGAGCCACGAACAGGCCCAGCCATCCGGGCCCGTCAGGGAAGTCGAGAATGTAGTAGATCACGCTGGCCAACGCGGTCACCGCGAACACCGCGACCGGCCAGCGGCGACGTACGAAGACGACCACGCCCGAGGCGATCAGCAGAACGTAGCCGAGATATCCAAGCTCGGACAGCGGGCGCAACACGGCTTCGGGTGTCCCGCTGTTACGCACGAGGGTTCCCTGGACCTGCATGACAGTGATGAACGCCGCCAACAGCACGTCTTGCACCCACACAGGTATGCGGAACAACGTGATGCGATCCGGCATGGTGCGATCATAGGATCTGCCCTGACGATAGACCTGCGGTCAGCTGCGTGAGCTTGTACGTCCAGGAGCGCGAATCCAGGCGAGCCGTCTACGCCGAACGTCGTATCGGGCACCGCCCGTCGACGGATGCCGCCCCGGTTGTGGAACGAGACGATTCTTGCGAGTCCATTGCACGACGGAGACCTCGGTGATCCGACCCGGTCGCCGTTGTTCGACCGAAAGGATCCGCTATGTCAGTCCCTCACCTGTTGGCCGACGCAGCAGTCGCGGTCAAGCCCGCCGTCGGCTACGGCATGACCGCCGCGCGACTCGAGGCCGCTATCACCGCGCTGGTCGGGCTGGCCGGCATCCTCACCGGCGGGCTGGCGCTACGCGTGAGCGGCCGGAACCGATTCGGCAGACGCGCGCCCACCGCGGCTCTGCTGGCGGGACTGATCAGCATGGTCCTCGGAGTGGTGCTGTCGGCTACCGCCAAGGGAGGGCCCGGCACTGGCAACGGGATAGTCGGGGCCTGGCTCGCCGTCGTGTTCGGGCTGATCAGCATGCTCCTGGGCGGGCTGGCCCTGGCCCGCTCCCGCCGAACCAGTCATGGTGCCGGATCCATGCCTATGTCATGACAGCGGCCCGGACATCGGGCGGCACACGGTGCAGCGTTCGACATGAGCACCGCCACATCGGTTTTCGATCTGACCAGAGGCCGCCGCTATCGGTTGCGGTGGCGCAACACGACCGATGACGTCCACCCGATCCACCTGCACCGCAACACCTTCGAGATCACCCACATCGCCGGGACCGCGACCGCGGGGCTGCGCAAGGACGTGGTGATGCTGGGCGGCTATCGGGAGATGACGATCGATGTCCTGGCCGAGCAGGCGGCATCGTCGGACGCGCGTTCAACAACTCGCGGATCTGCGGCTCGACCGCGTCCACGATCGACCGGCGGCCGGTCCGAGGCCACCGCCGGTCGATCGTGCGGGTGGACGAGGTGAAGCGCACACATACGCGGGCAAAGCCGACTATCGCTGGGCCATCATCGCCACAGGGCCTTGCTGTTGTAGCGCCGCCGCAAAACCAGCTGATTGGCTACCGCGACCGGGCCGGGCATCGCCGCCAGGAAACGCTTGCGCTGGTCGGGTGTGGTGTCATCCAGCACCCACGGTATATAGACCGCCGCCCCCGACGGCCCCTGCTTGCGGGCCATCGCACTGCGGAAAGTGTCCCAGTCCTTCGGGGTCAAAACCTCTTGAATGAGTGGGAGCGCGCTGTTCTCTTCGTGCGCCATGTGTTCGCCGAGGATCGTCGACAGCGTGTCGATGCGCTCGGGCAGGTCGGCCGCTCGCCCGGTGAGGCCGTCCTCGACCGCGGCCAATGCCGGATCCAGCGCCGCATGCTCGGCCTCCATCTCGGCCATCAGCGCCAGGTCGTCCGGACGGCCGGACACAGCGGCGATCACCTGGGGCCACAGTGCGGCGTCCTCGACGGTGTGGTGAACATGCAATTGACGGACGAAGTTCGACCACCCGGCTTCGACGCCGGGCGAGTCGGCGTGGCCGGATTCGACGGCTGCGGACAGGCGTCGGAGGTCGCGGCGGAAGGCGTCGTGTGTTGCGTACATGACGGCGAAATCAATAGTCATCACAGGTCTTTCGATAGCGGAACGGGCAGCTGTTCCCGCCCCGTGGCGGATTCACGCAGCGCGACGTCACAGGTTCGGCACCGGGCCGGGGTGTGCGGCTGCCTGGATCGGCGCCGATGCGACGCCGACTGGTGTTTCGGCCCCAATGTCCGTGGGGTACAACGATGCTACTAAGTAATCTCCTTTAGATACAATATGGAAAGCATATCATCATCCGTGATGATCGTCACCTGCGATCGATGACGTCGGCTCCAGACGATCGGCCGGAAGGGCCTCGCGGGCCGGTCCGTCGCGTGACTCTGAAGCTTCGCCTATTCGTCGGTGGGGATATTCGATAGCCACCTGAGCTTGGGGGAACGCTTGCGGAACCGCCGCCAGGACCGCGTCACGCTGTCGGGTCCGGTTGCGCCGAGAGGGCGGCCGCAGAAGTCGGCCGTGAAGATGTCTTTCGCGGCGGCGTGGTTGCCGCTGTCGAACGCCGCATACATGACTCGGGCTACGGCCCTGGCGCTGTCGGTCACGAATCCTCCCGAAGGAAGTAGGCGCAGCTGCGTGGCGCCCGATCTCATCGGGTTCGGTAAGGCGGATAAACCGATCGACCGTTTCGTGTACACGTATCAGGCGCACGTCGACTGGCTGGCACACACCGTCTTCGACCGTCTCGGCCTGCGTGATATCACCATGGTGTGCCAGGACTGGGGCGGTCTGCTGGGGCTGCGTATGCTGGCAGAGCATCGAGATCGGTTTCGTCGCGTGGTCGCCACGAACACCTCGTTTCCGACCGGTGACCAGGATCTCGGCGGCTCCTTTGCCCTGTGGCTGCAGCTCAGTCAGCGTTCGAGTCCCTTCGACATCGGTCAGGTCGTCGACCGCGGGACCGTGAGCGATCTCGATCCGGCGGTTCTGGCGGCCTACAATGCACCGTTTCCCGATGAGTCACATCTGGCGGGCGCCCGCCAATTTCCGCTACTGGTGCCCCTCGCGCCATTCGACGACGCGGCCGCGGCGAACCGCCGGGCGTGGGACATTCTCGAGACGATGCAGACCCCATTCTTGTGCGCTTTCAGCGACAACGATTACGGAGTCGGCGACGGCGCCCGGATGTTTCGTGAGCATATTCCGGGCGCGGCTGGGCAACCACACGTGACGATCGTCAACGCTGGTCACTTTGTGCAGGAAGATCAAGGCCCCGTTCTGGCCGGCACAATTGACGAGTTCATTCGATCGACCCAATGAACCGATTGCCGGAGTCCGCGGGTGACAGATGGGCTCCCCCTCACGCAGTTCCAGATCTATCTGCCCGGCCACGGCGGCGAGCCGATGCTATCAGCGGCTTCGGCTTTGCGTATGATATGTAAACCGTATAAATGTGGGCGAGGTGGCGCAGGATGAATTCAGTAGCAGGCCGGGCTCCGGCGCGTACCAGGCGCAGGTTGACTGCGGACGTGCGGGAAGCGTTGCGTGACTTGAATATTCAGCTGTCACTGCTCAACCGCAGATTCGGTGGCCGGGTCGAGCTCAAGGATATCGATTGGACATGCCTGGATCTGATCAACCGATATGGCCCGCTGTCGCCCTCCTCGCTGGCGCGGCGGGCCGGATTGCATCCCGCAACGATGACGGGAGTCTTGGACCGCTTGCAAAAGGGTGGATGGATCGTGCGAGAGCGCGATCCGGAGTCCTCGGATCGTCGGGCGGTCACCTTGCATGCGGTGCGCGAGCGGAACTCGGAATTGTTTTCGAGTTGTTCTCCGGGATGAACAACCGGGTGGATGAGCTGTGTGCTCGTTATTCCGGTGCCGAGCTCGAGGTGATCGCCGACTTCCTACAACGGACAGGCGTAGCTGGTCGTCAGGCGGCGGAGGAGTTGACCGAGGGCTGACCGCCCGTATGTGCTGCCGGACTCGGTCGCAGGTGCGGCTCGCGGTAGGTGGCGCGGCACGGAATCGGCGATGTGTGCCGCCGATTCCGCGCCGCGCCGCCGAGACGTCGAACCCTATCGTACAAATAACATATGCCTTCCATAACACATCATCTACATATGACATGTCGTGCGCAAGATGGAACGGCTCGGGTTATGACCAGTCGTCCTTGTGGTCGGCTACCCAGGTGGCGAACGAGAGGGCCGGACGGCCGAGGATGTCCTCCACGTTGGTATTCGCTGCGATCGGTCGCTCGATCTCGCGGGCGTATCGAGTCATCAGGGCGTCTACGAACCGCTGGTCGAGTCCGTGCGCGGTCATGCCCGCGGCAGCCATCTCGGCGGGAACCTCGTGAAAACCCAAGGGGCGCTGAAGCGTTTCTCCGATGATGGCGACGAGCTGGTCGATGCGCAGCGACTCGGGGCCGGTAATCGGGAGTTTCCGACCCAGAAGTGAGTCATCGACCATCGCCCGGGCGATCACATCGGCGACATCGCGCTCGTGGATGAGTGGCTCCGCGAACTCGGCGAACGGACCGAACACCGTGTCGCCGTTGGCTACTTGACCGGACCACATCGACAGTGTGTTCATCGCAAACGAACTCGGCCGTATGCTCACCCATGGCATTCCGCTGTCGACGACCGCGCGTTCGACGTCGGTATTGCGGTCGCCGTTGAACCACGAGGGCTGAAGTGACACGTCGTCGTCGGCGTTGATTGCCGACATCACCACCACGCGTCCGACGTGGTGTGCCGCAGCGCGAGCGAGCAGGTCGGCGATGTCGTCCTTGGCTGCGCGCGGATGGACGAACAGAGAATCGACGCCGCGCAGGGCGGAGTCGAGGTCCTCGGGTGTGACGGCGTCGGCGCCGCGGGGCAGGCGCGCGTCGGGTCGACGAGTCATCGCTCTGACCTGCGCTCCGCTCGCGAGCAGGGTGTCGGTGAGTGGTCGGCCGATCACCCCCGTTGCTCCGGTGACGAGATACATGGGCAGCTCCTTCTCTAGTTGGGTCCCGGACGATCCGGCGACTCTCGCACAGCGAGTTCGTCAGAGCCGCTGCGCTTCCAATGCCCAGACCGGCATCAGCATCAGTCCGTCGGCGGTGAATTCGGGGCGGAAGTCGTTCAGGGCGAACTGACTGGCTCGCCGCGATTGATCCGGTCGAAGTCGGCTCCAGCTGATTCGTTGTTCGGTTCTGCGCTGCTGTGGGTCATCTGGGTTGTCCTTTCTCATGAAGCGGCCGACCGGACCTGTCGCGGCGCACGACGTCGTCGGCGTATCGCGCGTCCCGGGGTGAGAACCCTCTCGTGCCGATCCGGATGCAATGGAAAGTCAGTGGGTGCCGAGGAGTTCGATGGCAGTGCGCGACATGGCTTGTCACGCTGTGAGGCCTCCGTCGGCAGCGATGCTCTGACCTGTGACCCATCGAGCGTCATGAGAGGTCAGGAAACCCACGACATCGGCGATGTCCTCCGGCTCACCGAAGCGCCCCAATGGTGTGCGGGCGATCCGCTCCGCCAGCATGTGCTTCATATGTTGCATCGCATCGGTATTCGTCGGTCCCGGCAATACGCTGTTCACGGTGATTCCCCGCGGCCCCACCTCACGGGCGAAAGTTCGAACCAACTGCTCGCCCGCAGCCTTGCTCGCCGAGTACACCGACACGGACGGGTCGCTTGCGCGAGTGGCCGACGACGAGATGTAGACGATTCGGCCGCCGTCGCGCACCCGCCCGGCGGCCTCTCGGAACGCGACGAACGTGGCGTGGGAGTTGGCGGCGAACGACCGCGCGTAGTCCTCGTCGGAGGATCCGGCGATCGGGCCGGCGGCGAACCCATACGCGTTGTGCACGAACACATCCAGACCGCCGTACCATTGTTCGGCAGCGTCGAACAGCAACGCCAGCTGGACCGGATCGGCCACATCCGCCTGCACGGCGGTGGCCTGTCCGCCGGCCCCTTCGATCGTCGAGACGACCTGCCCGGCGGCCTCGGCGTTGCTCTTGTAGTTGACGATGATCCGCGCCCCGTCGGCGGCCAGACGCAGTGCGATCGCCCGGCCGATGCTGCGTCCACTGCCCGTGACAAGGGCGACGCGATCGGTATTCGGCATGCAATTCTCCATGGGTGGTGGATGGAGTTCGGCGATCGGCGTCATCGGTGGTCGGCGGGTCGGCGCAGGAGGAAACGCGGTACCAGAGGCGGGAGGGCTGCTCCTGGCGTCCGTTCTGAGCTGAGCTGCGATGATCTCGAGACGCGACCCGAACCCATCATGTCGGGTCAATAATATATGCATTACATACTTTATCGGTACCGCATGAACGACGCAACCTTGCTGGTTCGGGCGGCGATGCGTCGCCGCGATGCCGACGGAACGCCGTTCCTAGCGAATCAAACCCAGTTGCCGTGCCCGGGCAACAGCCTCGGTGCGGTTGGCGGCGCCGAGCTTGCCGAAGATGTGGGTTAGGTGTTTCTTGACGGTGTCGACACTGACTACCAACTCGTCGGCGATCTGCCGGTTCGATCTGCCTGAGACCAGCAGGTCCACTACGTCGCGCTCACGGGCGGTCAGTTGCTCGACCAGGCCCGGCACCATTGCCGCGGTACTCGACCCGGAACCTTGGACGCCGTGCTGGCTGAGCGCTTGCAATACCTGGGCCAGATATCCGAGGGGCACAACGGGGGCGGCGTGTTCGGCCCGCTGGGCCGCGATCAGTCGGCCGAGCAGGACGCCCATTGGAGCACCCTCGTCGGCGAAGACCCGAACATAGCCTTGCGGGCAGGCGAGTGTGAGCGCATCGGCCAGTGCGTCGACAGCGTTGTTCTCCTCGCCGCGAGCGGCGAGGGCCAGCGCCTGTAGCGCCTGGATCTCGATGATGCTCCCCACACGGCCTTGGGTGGCCGCCGCGGTGAGCATTTTCTCCAAGAGTGCAAGCGCCGGCCCGGGCAAATCTTGCGCGAGCAGCAACCTGGCCAGCACGAGATACTCGGGCTCCCGGGAATAGTCCGGCTCGTCCTCCGCGCTCAGGTCGCGTTCCTTCGTCCAATGGGCCGCCGCGACGATGTCGCCCTGTGCGAGGTGCAACCGCGCCCTTTGCGCTGGAACAGGGTTGAACGGGTCGGCCATAGTTGTGCCCAGCGTGAGCTGCTCGGCCTCGCCGATCGCTTCCATGGCCCCGGCCGGATCACCCTTGGCCTGCCGAATCCACGCCAGCGTCGTCAGCCCCGCGGCCAGCGGCTGAGTGTAGGTCAGCTGCCGGCAGTGTGCGATGCCCTCGGTGACGTCCCGGAGGGCCGCCTCGAGATCGCCCCGCTGGTAGGCCACCTCCGCCGTGCCCACGTATCCCATGCCGGCAGTCGCCAGAGTCGGCACACCACGCGGTGCGGTGATCCCGAGTGCCTGCTGGTACGCGCCGAGTGCTGCGTCCAGGTAGCCTTGGGCGTGCTGCACCTGGCCGAGGTGGTAGTAACCTCGAACGGCCAGGGAACGCTCGTCCGCCCCCTGCCACTGGGCGATGCTCGAGGTGAAAGCCTGCCCGGCTTCTACGAGCCTGCCGCGCAGCCATTCGGCCAAGCCCAGTTGCCACCAGGTCAGGGACTCCAGCATCCACTCGTCCTCGTCGAGTTCGGCTAGGGTCCGCGCGGCGAGCGCGGCCGTTGCCTCGGCGTCGCCGTGCAAATAGGCGAGCCAGGCACGAGCGAGTGCGATGGCTGCGGGGACGTTCGCCAGCCAGCTCGCGGCCCTGCCCACCGATGGCTCGAACGGCGCTTCAGCAGCGTCTGCAGGTATCCGCTGAGCAGCGTCGAGCCGCGGCCCGGCCGCGTCCACGTTGCTACCCACGAGCGCCATCCACGCCTGCGCCAGGCACAGGCGGGGCCGTGACCGGATGACCTCGGCGGGCAGTTCGGAAAGCCAACGATGCACCGTTGCCTGCTCGCCCTGACGGAAGGTCCCGTCAAAGTACCGTTCGATCATTCTCGCAGCCCAGACAGGGTCGTCCGCACGTAATGCGTGGTGTACGGCCTCGTCGGCGAGCTCATGCTCTTCGCACCAGGCTGCCGCGTTTCGGTGCAGGGCCGAGGCATGTCCGGGCTGTTCGTGCTGCAATTGGGCGCGGAGCAGCTCGGCAAACAGATGGTGATAGCGCCACCAGCCGCGTACCTCATCCAGCGGCACGAGGAACAGGCCGGCCAGCTCGATCCCTTCCAGCATCTCCTGGCCATCCGCCCGGCCGGTGACAGCATCGCAGAGCTCCCCGCTGAGGCGCTCGAGAACCGAGGTCTCCAGCAGGAACCCACGCACCTGCTCGCTCAGTTGCTCGAGTACCTCCCCTGCCAGGTAGTCCAGGATATAGCGGTGGCTGCCGCTGAACGCTGCTGCGAATTGGGCGGGATTCGCCTGGCTTCGCAGCGAGAGGCCGGCCAACTGCAGGCCGGCTGCCCATCCCTCGGTGCGGGCGGTAAGCATCGTTACTGCCGCGTCGGGCAAGCCGCCGCCAGTCGCTCCCCGCAGCAGCGCCGCCGCTTCGTCCGGTGCGAAGCGGAGCTCGTCGGCGCGCAGCTCAGCCAGCTGACCCCGGGCCCGCAACCGTGCTAGCGGCAGCGGCGGGTCGGACCGGCTGGCCAGCACCAGCCGCAGACCTGTCGGCAGGTGCTCCACCAGCAACGTCAGGGCGGCGTGAATCGCCTGCGCATCAATCAGGTGATAGTCGTCGAGGACCAGCAATACCTCGTCCTCACCGGACCGGGCGTCCAGCTCATTGATCAGCGCCGTCACCAGTCCTTCGAACGAGGTTGGGGCAGGTGGGCCCAGCAGCGGGCCGACCTGCTCGCCGATTCCCGGGCGCGCCCGATCGAGCGCCGCAACCACGTGCCGCCAAAACCGCGCTGGATCATTGTCTGCCGCATCGAGCGACAGCCAGGCAACCGGCCGTCGGCCACTTCGAGCCCATTCCGCCAGAAAGCCCGTCTTGCCGAATCCTGCCGGGGCGCAGACCAGCACCAGCCCCTGCTCCAGATCTGCGTCGAGCCGATCGACGAGCCGCGGGCGGCGCACGAAGCCCAGGCGTAGCCCGGGCACACGCAATTTGGTGGCTAGCAGCGCATCCTGCTCGGACATGACACCTCGTAACGGGTAAGCCGCGGACGGCTCAGCCATCGGTAACCTGCCGCTCAGCACGTCCAGCGATGGTTAGCTCGGTTGCTGGCTGGGCCGATTGTAATAGCGGGCCAACCATGCGCTCCCGCTGCGGAACCGCCCGGCATGTGCGGCAACCGGAGAATGCTGCGCCGGCCCTGGCACCACTTTCGGGCTGGACGCGTCTTCGAAGATTCCACCTGCATATCCACCTTTGGGTGACGCGCCGGCCGGGGGGCGTTCGTAGCGTATCGGTGACGGAAATGCCCATCAGCAGAAGGAATCGGCAATGGATGCGCTCAGGCTCGATCAGTACACGACCTGTCCCGCGGGCGCCGGGGGAGCGCTCCCGATGCGTAACCCCTTGCCCCATGCCATGGCCGCCGCCCTCCGGCTCCTCGAGCGACAGCGCCGATGCGGCCGGGCATTGGTTCTGCGCCAGGACTGTGAGCGGGTGTGACGGGCTCGGGATGGCCGGCGCATTACGAGATCCGCGTCGATGGCGTCCTCGACGACCGGTGGGCCTGCTGGTTCGGCGGACTGCAGGTCAACGGCGAGGCCACTCAGACCGCCATCTTTGGCCTGATTGCTGATCAACCCGCGTTGCACGGTGTTCTGACCAAAGTCCGTGATCTCGGGCTATGTCTGGTCTCGGTGCGTCGGCTGAGCCCCGACGAGGCCAGGGATGGAACGTAGCAATGAGACGCAACCGGCCATCCCATCGCGAGCTGACAGTCATACCGATCAGCACCCAGCTATATCAGAAAGGACCGCCCCAAATGACCGAACAGGACACATCCGAGTCCGTCGAACGGAAGAAGGTTCGATTCGTCAGCGGCGACACTGTATGTGCCGCCTGGCATTATCGGGGAACCAACGGCGCTTGCGTGATCATGGCCGGCGGGTTCGGGGTACCCAAGGAGCCGGCCACCGACCCGTTCGCGAAACGATTCAACGATGCGGGGTTCGCGGTCCTCGCTTTCGACTACCGCCGCGTCGGTGAGAGCGATGGGCAGCCGCGCCTCGCGTTTTCGGCCAGAAACCAGCTCAACGATTGGCAGGCTGCGATCGACTTCGCCCGGACTCTGCCGGGAGTCGATCCGGCCAAACTCGCAATCTGGGGGTTCTCCGCCACCGGCGGTCACATCTTCCGGGTCGCGGCGCGCAACCCGCAGCTCGGCGCGGCGATCGCGCAGACACCGAACCCCGACGGTCCGGCCCTGAGCCGCAACGCCATGCGCCACCAGAAGCCACTGGCGATGCTACGTTTCACCGGCCTGGGCGTTTTGGATGCCCTCGGTAGTCTCGTAGGGCGTCCGCCACGCTTGGTGCCGCTCGTCGGAGAGCCCGGGACCGTCGCGATGCTCACGACGCCGGACGGAATCGACACCGGACTCGCACTGCGTTCGCACATGTACCCGGACTGGCAGCAGATGATCGCTGCCCGTACCGCGCTTCGCTTCACTCTCTATCAACCCGGCCGCGCCGCGTCCCATGTGCAGTCGCCGCTACTTGTCATGGTCTGTGCCCACGATCAGACGTCGCTCGTCAAGCCATCCGTGAAGGCGGCGAGCCGCGCTCCACGCGGGGAGGTCGTCGAAATATCCGGTAACCACTACGCCCCCTTCTTGGATAAGCACGAGCAGGCCGTCGAAGCGCAGTTATCCTTCCTGCGCCGGCACCTGTTCGATCATCCGGCAGCGGATCATTCCGGCGTCCCCCATGCCTCGCGGAAGCGAACGGTATGAAGCAGATCGAGCTGTCCGCAGGGACTGTCGACTACCAAGACACCGGCGGTGACGGCCCCACAATTGTGCTGCTGCATGGGTTGATGATGGACGCTTCGCTGTGGGACGGACCAATTGCCGAACTGTCCGTCGACCACCGATGTGTGGCGCCGACATTGCCGCTCGGCGCGCATCGGCACGGGATGCACGCCGACGCCGATCTGTCTTTGCCCGCGATAGCCCAGCTGGTCGCGGAATTCCTCGACCGCCTCGACCTGTACGACGTGACCCTCGTCGGCAATGACACCGGCGGCGCGCTTGTCCAGCTACTGATGGGCGATGGCACCGCGCTCGCGCGACAACGCGTGGGGCGGGTCGTACTCGTCTCGTGCGAGGCGTTCGACAACTTCCCTCCCGGGCTGACCGGCAAGCTGCTCATGCTCACTGGAAAGCTCTCGCCAGCGTTGTTCGGGCTCTTCATGCAGCAGATGCGGCTTCGCATCATGCGGCGCAGCCGGCTCGCGTTCGGGTGGCTGACCAAACGCGGAGACGCAACGGTCGCCGGTTGGATGAAGCCGACCTTGACTCAGCCGGAGATCCGTCGCGACGCAGTGCGAATGCTGCGAGCCGCGGCGGCGGATACGAGCTTCTTGCTCGCCTCGGCCGAGTATCTGCCGAGTTTCGATCGCCCCGCCCTTGTGGTTTGGGCGGCCGACGACCGCGTAATGCCACCCGAACACGGCAAACGTCTCGCCGAAGTCCTTCCCCGCGCACAGTTGATCGAGGTAGCAGATAGTTACACGCTCATCCCACTCGACCAACCAGCGAGACTCGCCCGGATCATCCGGGAGTTCGCTGACCTGTTCCGCACAACCGAGCCGCCGCGCGGAACATCCGGGCCAGCGTGAGGTGAACGTGTCGTCGACGCTGGGGCCCGACCGAGTTCCATGTGCCACGAGTGATGCTATTGAATACATATAATATTGAATTCACATTATTTGACCGGCTCGCCGGCATCGGTTGCCCAGTAAGGAGTATCAGCGTCATGGGTCCTGCCGCCAAGGTTGCCCGGTTCGCCGGGCCAGTGTTCGCCGGTCTCTATGCAGGCTCTCTGCTCACCCTGCTTGTCCTCGAATTGGAGTTGCGGCGCTTCGATGGCTCGGTGTACACGCAGGTAGCGCAGATCAATCTCATCGGGATCCCATGGCTTTCCGGTGCAACATTGATTCCCGCGATGCTGTGCGCGACGCTCTCGGTGGTCGTCACGATCCGGCGGCCGGGGGCAGCCAAGTGGTGGGCGCTGTCCGCGTTGATGCTGTTGTTGACCGTGTTCGCTATCTCCTCAGCGATCAACGTTCAGATCACCGCCGCGGAAGGTCGGTGGACCGTCGGGGCGCCCCCAGCGGACTGGGCTGTTCAACGAGATCACTGGCAGGTCGCGCACGCGATCCGCACCATCGCCGCCACCGTCGCATTCGTATGTTTGAATGTGCTCGCGGTCTCGGGCCGTCGACAAACCGATAAGGCATGATGCCGCAACGGCAGAGTAGTGCCGGAATTGGCAGCGGGGGACGCCTATTGGTCTGATCGCGAAGTGGCAAGATCCGGGCGTCGCCGGTAACACGAATTCGAACGGCGACCTGCAGATCACGAAAGTTGCGGAAAGTGTCGACAGGCAGCCGAATCTGGCTGATTTGCCGTTTACGCACGAGGGTTTCGTCAGCTCGACGGCGGCCGCTGATATCACCGGATCCGGTCGGGCGGCGGTGACCCACCTCGGAGACAGCGAACCGGTCCAAGCTCCGGGTTGCGTGAGAAGGAGGCGGTTGTGAAGACCGTATTGCGTTGGTATCTCATCATTTTCGGTATCGCCTGTGCACTGATCGCGTTGGCGCACATCCTGATCGGGCCGGGCACGATCATCGGGGCGAATACCCCGAACGCCACGCTGGACGGCGACATGCGGTTCTCGATGGTGTTGTTCCTCGGCTACGGTATCGCCTGTGTGTGGGCCGCACGGGATCTGCGCCGGCACGCTGGCCTGGTCCACCTGCTGATGCTCGTGTTCTTCGTCGGCGGGCTGGTGCGGTTGCTGACCGTCGCCTACGTCGGGTGGCCGCACTGGTTCTATACCGCCATGATCGTCGTGGAACTGGCCACGCCACTGATCTATACCCCGCTGCTGCAGAAGGTCACGGGGCGTGCGGCACGCGCGGATCTGGCAGAACTGACGCGATAGCTACCGTCTCGATTGCTGAAGCGCAGCCGAATCGGTGTACCCCACCGATGGCGGACCGGCGGCGGCGAGATGGCCGAGGATCCCGAAGTGTGCGGGGTCGAGTCCGAGCGGGGCAAGCCGCGTCGTGAACCTGCGCGAGACGTGATAGCCGATCTGGGACAGCAGGAACATCACTCGATCGTCCAGCAACTGATTCGGCACACATCAGCAGTAGCAAGTTGGTCATAGGTGTCAGAAATGGCTTCGAATCGATTCGATTTCGATGACCACTGCGTCGAGAGAGGTAAAGATGACCACCACAATGAGGCGGACGAAGGTTCGATCCTCCAGCGGCGGCGTGGAATGTGTCGCGTGGCACTATCCGGGTGATAACGGTGCATGCGTTGTCATGGCCGGAGGTCTGGGTGTGACGAAGGAGCCGGCGACGGATCCATTTGCGACTCGATTCCAGGATGCGGGTTTCTCAGTGCTTGCGTTCGACTTTCGGCATATGGGGGAAAGCGATGGCGAACCACGCCAGGTGGTCTATATCGATCGACAGTTGGCCGACTGGCGGGCGGCAATCGAATTCGCGACCACGTTGCCCGAGGTGAACCGGGACAAAATTGCGATCTGGGGCTTTTCCCTCTCGGGCGGCTACATCTTCCGCCTTGCCTCGCGCGACCATCGGCTTGCTGCGGCGATGGCCGTGGCTCCACTGGCCGATGGGCCGGCATCCGGTCGGATCGCCCTGCGTCAGGGGGATACCACGCTGTCGGAACTCAACGGCATGGTGTGGAGAGCCGTCAAGGATGCGAGCGGTGCCCTGCTGGGCCGCGATCCACGGTTGGTGGCACTCAACGGAGAACACGGCACGGCGTCCGCGCTCACCATGCCCGATTCACGCAACGGTGACCGAGCGCTCAACCCTGGCAACAAATATCCGGAATGGCGCCAGGAAGTCGCGGCCCGATCGGCTCTCGCCACCGCTCTGAGCCGGCCGGCGCGTAGTGCACCGCAGATCGAGTGCCCTCTGCTCGTTGTGGCCTTCGACGACGACGGCGTTGCCTACGCCGAGCCGGCGATCCAGGCCGCACATCGAGCACCGCGGGGAGAGCTCGTACGATTCCCGGGCGGCCACTACGCGGCCCTGCTCGACCAATACGAGCCGGCCGTCGCCGCCCAGTTGGAATTCCTGCGCCGGCATCTGGCCTGAATCGCAGACCCTGACTGCCGTCGACAGGTATCGCCACCCGCCGCACATGTGCCACCGAAACCTCGGTGCCGACACAGGGGCCTGTTCAGCGGAGTCGGTGGAAATGCAATCCGATTGCAGCGGTGATGGTTTCCTCGAAGGCTGCCATCGTCGGTAGTCGGTGCAGGATGCGGTAGGTTTCAGGTCGGCAGTCGCTTGTTCGACCTCCGCGCGTAGCTGGTTGACCTGGGTGTCGTATTCCAGGTCGACCTTGCGCAGACCAGATCAATCTCGAGGATTTGTATCGATGAAAGTTCATCATCTCAACTGCGCGACATTTCGTCTGCCCCCGTTTCGACGGCAGCTTGTAGGCCATTGTCTGCTGATCGAGATGGCCGACTACCTGGTGTTGGTGGACTCGGGCTACGGGTTGCAGGCTATCCGTCATTCGAAGCAAGTACTAGGGCTCGGGCGATTCGGGGCGGCCCTGCTAGAGCATGAAACCGCGGTGTGTCAACTGAAGTCACTGGGATACACGGCCGCAGATGTCCGGCACGTCATACTCACCCACCTCGACTTCGACCACGCCGGCGGCATCGCCGACTTCCCTGAGGCAACTGTCCACGTGCACGGCCCCGAATTCCGGGCGGCGATGACATCACGTCGGCTCTATGATCGCTTCCGGTACCGCCAGGCCGAATGGGCATACGGTCCGAAATGGGCCGTGAACGAGGAGGGCTGCGAGCGATGGTTCGGTTTCGAAGCCGTCCGTGACCTCGACGGCCTGCCGCCGGAAATTCTCGTTGTGCCACTATTCGGACACACCAGAGGCCACGCGGGCGTTGCGGTCGACACCGGCCACGGCTGGCTGCTGCACGCGGGTGATTCATTCCTGGCCGGACATGAAATCGATCCACGAAATCCCATATCGTCGGCCCTCACACGGACATACGACCTGATGGGCACCGCTATCCGCAGTGCGCGTCAAGCCAACATCCGTCGCCTGATCCAACTCAACTCCGAACAGCACAGCAACGTCACTATCTTCAGCTCGCATGACCCGGACGCATATGCGCGACTCTCAAATGTCAGGCTTGCAGATCAATAACATCAGTGAGCGGTGGTTCGGATACCGCGTGGCCCGACCGGTCACACGAATGGACCGGAAGCGGGCAGTTCAGCTCCACGGCAACCCTGATCGCTGGCTCCGGCATCAACGTTTCATGCCTCGGCATGGCGGTGCGTTCCACCGCGCAGCGCACGAAGGTATGAACGCGAAGGCATGAAGATGTTCGCCGCAGCTGAATTGCCCACAGGCGAAGTCAGCGAGTACACCTACCCCAAGATCACGCCCAGGCAAATCCAGGACGAACTGCTGGTGTCCGGCCCGGGTTGACTTTTCGGATAGGCCGATCATCGACGTGGGTTCCGAAAGTTTTGATGCGGTTTCCCAGGGTCGGCGTGTTCGGGTCTATCTTTCGGATTTGGTGGTGCAGGTGGCGGCATGTGCAGGAGCGCGCGGGTCGGTCGATGGTTCCGGGCTTCTTTCCGATGGTTGGGCTGGAGGGGTTTGCTTTCGGAATCGGCCTGGTGGGCAGCCGAATTCGCTCTTGAACGCGTGGGCGAACGCGAATTCGGATGCATAGCTGGCCTGTCGGGCAATGACCGGGATCGGGGTGTCGGTGTCGCGTAGTTGCCGGATTGTCATGTATTCAGCGGACTCTGATTTTCCGTCGGCGGCGAGGGCTGGGCGTGAAGTAGGGGCGTTCGCTGACCGACCAGGGCCGCGGCTGGTCGTGCTGGCGTGATTCGATCCGTGTCGGCCAAGGGGCAGGCTCGACGGCAGTGTCGAGGTAGGTCGGTTGGCGCGGGTCCGGTTCGGATGTAGTCGAAGGATCGCACGACGCGCCCGTTCGCGTCGCTGGTCCGTTCGGCGCCCCGATCGACCCGCTCTGCGCCCCGCCCGCACGTCACCCGAATTCTTGACAAATAAATGCCAAATCCCCCCAGGTCACGGCAT
This sequence comes from Nocardia vaccinii NBRC 15922, assembly GCF_001613305.1. Taxonomy (GTDB): domain Bacteria; phylum Actinomycetota; class Actinomycetes; order Mycobacteriales; family Mycobacteriaceae; genus Nocardia; species Nocardia vaccinii. The sequence continues at coordinate 144,537 of NZ_BDCC01000053.1, read as the reverse complement.
GGAATCGGCTCATGACCTGCGGTAACTTCTTTTGCATGCACATAGGTAACTCACCGGGGACGCCCGAAAGGTGATCGGTCGTAACCGCCGGCCCGAAGCTCCGAGTCCGCGAGGACCTGACGACACGCTGAAGATTCGGAGAGGCGGGGGGAGCGAGGCGGGGGAGACACGCTGAACTCCCGGAGAGGCGGAAGGGCGGTCTTGTGCTACGAAGCGGTAGCGTCTATGGCAGTGCTTAACGCGGCACCCCCTGATGAAGATCGGCCCCGCAGCGCTGGGCGGGGCAATGCAGGACTTGTAAGGAGCAGCGGATATGACGACAGCCGGTGCGGACGAACCGCATAGGAGAGCTGCGACAGACCCGCTTTCATCCAACCGATCAGGATCGCGGATAGAGCATGCGGCCCGAACATTATGGGAGGCGAAAGATATCGTGGCGGACGGCACGGAAGTGGGACCGACCGGACGCCCGTTGCGCGACATTCCGGAACCGCCGCCGGTGTCCCGCCACGGAGACGCGCTCGTTATCGCGATGTGCAACCAGAAGGGTGGCGTCGGCAAGACCACCTCGACCATCAATCTCGGTGCCGCGCTGGCCGAGTACGGTCGCAAGGTACTGCTGGTGGATCTGGATCCGCAGGGGGCGTTGTCCGCGGGACTCGGCGTCGCGCACCACGATCTGGATCTGACCGTGCACAATCTGCTCGTCGGCGGCCGGGCCGGGGTCGACGATGTCCTGATGTCCACCAAGGTCGACGGGATGGACCTGCTGCCCAGCAACATCGATCTGTCCGCCGCCGAGATCCAGCTGGTCAACGAGGTCGGCCGGGAGCAGACCCTCGGTCGTGCACTGGCGCCGTTGAGCGATCGGTACGACTACGTCCTCATCGATTGCCAGCCGTCGCTGGGTCTGCTCACCGTCAACGCGCTGGCCTGCGCCGATGGTGTGGTCATTCCGATGGAGTGCGAATACTTCTCGCTGCGTGGACTGGCGCTGCTCACCGACACCGTGGACAAGGTGCGGGACCGGCTGAACCAGCGATTGAGCCTGTACGGCATCGTAGTCACCATGTTCGATGCGCGGTTGCTGCATTCGCGGCAGGTGATGGCCCGGGTGGTGGAGGTCTTCGGAGATCTGGTGTACGACACGGTGATCAATCGGACCGTGCGGTTCCCGGACGCGAGTGTGGCCGGTGAGCCGATCACCACATGGGCGCCGAAATCCGGTGGCGCGGAGGCGTATCGGGCGATGGCACGGGAAGTCATCCACCGGTCGGGCCGGTGACCGCGGAACTGCCCACTGTTACGGATCCACCCGCTCTCCCCGACGCGGCCACCCCGAACTCCGAAGACGCCGGGGCCACCGACAATCCGGACAGAACGAACGTATTCCACCTGCGCCTGACCAATTTCGAAGGTCCCTTCGATCTGCTTCTGCAGCTGATCAGCCAGCGGCGGCTCGATGTCACCGAGGTCGCGCTGCACAAGGTGACCGACGAATTCATCGCGTACACCAAGGCGTTGACCTCCACGCTGAATGACCGGGGCGGTGGTGCGGGGGTATGCATAGACACTGACCGCACCTTGCGCGCGGACAAGATTCTCGATCTGACCACCGAATTCCTCGTCGTGGCCGCCACTCTGCTGGATCTGAAGGCCGCGCGTCTGCTGCCCTCGGGTGAGGTCACCGACACCGACGATCTGGAACTGCTCGAGGCGCGCGATCTGTTGTTCGCGCGCCTGCTGCAGTATCGGGCGTTCAAGCAGGTCGCCGAGTTGCTGGGGGAGTTGGAGGCTGCCGCGCTGCGGCGTTATCCGCGGGCGGTGTCGCTGGAGGATCGCTACCTGCAACTTCTGCCGGAGGTTACGCTGGGGGTCGACGCCGCCGGCTTCGCCGATATCGCCGCGGCGGCGTTCCGGCCACGTCCGGTGCCGAGGGTGGGTCTGGACCATCTGCATGCCCACGCGATCTCGGTTGCCGAGCAGGCCGCGATGGTGCTGGAGATGTTGCGAGCACGCGGAGCGGGCAATTGGACGACGTTCCACGAGATCTGTGCCGACTGCGAGGTACCGGTGCAGATCGTCGCGAGATTCCTGGCGCTGTTGGAGCTGTACCGGGGCAAGACGATCGAGTTCGACCAGCCCGATCCGCTGGGGCCCCTGGCGGTCAGCTGGATCGGTGATACGGACGGTGCGCAGACGGCACAGACGGTGACTATCGAAGAGGATTACGGGTGACGGTGACAGCGGGTACCGAGGCGGCCGACGGCGCCGTCGATCGTGCGACCGACGGCGAAGCGGCCGAGGAGCAGTTCGGCGCGCAGTCGCTCGGCGAGGACGAATTCCGCTCGGCGCTCGAGGCGATGCTGCTGGTCGTCGACGCACCGGCATCGGTCGAACTGCTCGCCTCGGCCCTCGGCGACAGTGAGAAACGCGTCACGCGGATACTGCGGGAGATGTCGGCTGAACTGACCGCCAAGGGCAGCGGTATGGATCTGCGATATGCGGGTGACGGCTGGCGTTACTACACCCGGACCGAATACGCGCCGTATGTCGAACGCATGTTGCTGGACGGTGCGCGGTCCAAGCTGACGCGGGCCGCTTTGGAAACTCTGGCCGTTATCGCCTATCGTCAACCGGTTACGCGAGCACGGGTCAGCGCCGTGCGTGGGGTGAATGTCGACGGTGTGATTCGCACCCTGGTCGCCCGCGGGCTCATCGCCGAGTCCGGGGCCGATCCCGACACCAACGGCACCCTGTACGTCACGACCGAGCTGTTTCTGGAACGGATCGGGCTCGCGTCGCTGGCGGATCTCCCGCCGTTGGCGCCCCTGCTGCCGGGCGTCGACCTGATCGATGAGATCAACGAGAGTCTGGATACCGATCCCCGGTACACCAGGCTGAAGAAACCCGCCGAGTCGGATATCGACCTCGGCGCCGAGGATTGACAGGACACAGTGCACACACCCGCTCGCCGAGATGGCACACCGGATCGTAATCGCAACAGGCACGGCCGCGCAGAACGCGCAGCCGACCGTGGGGGATATTCCAAGGGGGATCGTTCGGACCGCGGCGGATACTCGTCCGAACGAGGAACCGGCCGTGGGGGCTATTCGCAGGATCGCGGCACCGGCCGCGGCGGCTACTCGCAGGATCGCGGTGCGGGCCGCGGCGGCTATTCGGACGACCGTGGGTCCGGTCGCGGCGGCTATTCGGACGACCGTGGGTCCGGTCGCGGCGGCTATTCGGCAGAGCGTTCCGGGCGGGGCAGTTCCTCGCAGGAGCGGGGGAGTCGCGGGAATTATTCGCAGGATCGCGGCACCGGACGGGGTGGCTATTCGGACGATCGCGGTGCCGGTCGCGGCGGCTATTCGCAGGACCGTGGCGCCGGTCGCGGCGGCTATTCGCAGGACCGTGGCGGCTATTCGGATCGTGGCGCCGGGCGGGGTGGTTATTCGGACGAGCGTGGAACCGGTCGTGGTTATTCGCCGGACCGTGGTGGTCGTACCGGTAATTCCCAGGATCGGGGCGCCGGTCGCGGTGGCTCCGGGAGTGGCCGCGGCTCGACGCCGGATCGCACCGGCGGCGGCTACTCCCAGGATCGCGGACGCGGCAGCTCCGCGCAGGGCCGTCCGGCCGCGGGCCGGGGTGGTTCGCAGGGCGAGCGCGGGGGATTCGCGGGGCGCGGGCCCACCCCCAACCGCAAGCCGAAGCCCACACCGCAGCGCAAGCAACCGACCGTGCTCAGCTTCGCCAAACCCGCGCGGCACCAGAACGTCGAGGGGGAAGAGCAGCAGGGCCCGAAGCGGCTGCCGTGGGGTGAGGGGGAGCGGCTGCAGAAGGTGCTCGCCAGGGCGGGCGTCGCCTCTCGCCGGGTCGCGGAGGAACTGATCGAGCAGGGCCGCATCGAGGTCGACGGCGTGATCGTGCGCGAACAGGGTTTGCGCATCGATCCCGACACCGCCGTGGTCCGGGTCGACGGCGTGCGGATCGTGGTGCGCGACGAACAGGTCTATCTGGCGCTGAACAAGCCCAAAGGCTTCCAATCGACCATGTCCGACGAATTCAACCGGCCGTGCGTCGGCGATATCGTCGCCGAACGGGTCATGGCCGGACAACGGCTGTTCCACGTCGGGCGGCTCGACGCCGACACCGAGGGTCTGCTGCTGCTCACCAACGACGGCGACCTGGCCCACCGCTTGATGCATCCCTCCTTCGAGGTGTCCAAGACGTATCTGGCGACCGTGGACGGTGAGGTGCAGCGCGAGGTCGCCAAGCGGCTGCGCAAGGGAGTCGAACTCGACGACGGCCCGGCCTCGGTCGACGACTTCCAGGTGCTCGAGGTCGGCGAAGGCCGATCGTTGGTGAAAGTTGTTCTGCACGAGGGTCGTAAGCACATCGTGCGACGGCTGCTGGCCGCGGTCGGGCACCCGGTGACCGCGCTGGTGCGTACACGGATCGGCCCGGTCGCGCTCGGCGACCAACGTCCCGGCACGCTGCGGGTGCTCGGACGCGACGAAATCGGCAAGCTCTACGAGGCGGTGGACCTGTGAACGGTGTGAAGATGTCGATCGAGATTCCGGAACGCATGTCGGGTTCGGGTTCGCTGGTCATCGCGATGGACGGCCCCTCCGGGACCGGCAAATCCAGTGTGTCCAGGCTGCTGGCCACCCGGCTGGGCGCTCGGTATCTCGACACCGGCGCGATGTACCGGGTCGCGACGCTGCACGCCCTGCGCAGCGAGGTCGATCTGGCCGATCCCGCGGCGATCGCGGTGGCGGTGAAGGATCTGCCGCTGCGGATCGGCACCGATCCGAGCCGTGAGGTCATCGAACTCGACGGTGTGGACGTGTCGGGCGAGATTCGCGGCGACGCGGTCACCAAGGCGGTCTCCGCGGTGTCGGCGGTGAGCGAGGTGCGCGAGCAGCTGGTCGCGCTACAACGTGAGATCGCCGCCGGTGCAGGACGAATCGTGGTCGAGGGTCGCGATATCGGCACCGTCGTGCTGCCCGGCGCGGATGCCAAGATCTATCTGACGGCTTCGGCCCCGGCCCGCGCGTACCGGCGCAATCAGCAGAACATCGACGAGGGTCGCGGCGACGACTACGAGGCCGTACTGGCCGATGTGCAACGCCGGGACACCCTGGACTCCACCCGCGCGGTGTCCCCGCTGCGCCCGGCCTCGGACGCGATCATCGTGGACACCAGCGAGCTGACCCGCGAGCAGGTCATCGACGAGTTGTTCCAGGTTGTGGCGCAACACCTTTCCTCGGGAGGAGGGCGATGACCTTTCCGGACTCCGGTGCCGTCGGCTATGTCGCCGACGGGGTATGGAACGACGAAAACGATTGGGAGATCGCCGATCTCGAGGGCGACGTCGAGGGGCACGAGTACGTGCCGATGCCGACCGTGGCCGTCGTCGGCCGCCCGAACGTCGGCAAATCAACTCTGGTGAACCGCATTCTGGGGCGTCGCGAGGCCGTCGTGGAGGACGTTCCGGGCGTCACCCGCGACCGCGTCTCCTATGAGGCGTCGTGGGCCGGGCGGCGATTCCTGGTGCAGGACACCGGCGGCTGGGAGCCCGATGCCAAGGGACTGCAGCAGTCGGTCGCACGTCAGGCCGAACTGGCCATGCGGACCGCCGATGCGATCCTGCTGGTGGTCGACGTGACCACCGGCGCGACCGCTACCGACGAGGCGGCGGTGCGGGTGCTGCGCCGGTCGAAGACGCCCGTTGTGCTGGTCGTGAACAAGGTCGACGGGGAGAAACTCGAGGCGGAGGCGGCTTCGCTGTGGTCGCTCGGACTCGGTGAGCCGCATATGGTCAGCGCCGCGCACGGCCGCGGGACCGGTGATCTGCTGGACGTGGTGCTCGAGGTGTTGCCCGAGACGCCGCGCGAGGACGTCGCCGCGCCCGGTTCCGGTCCACGACGGGTCGCACTGGTCGGCAAACCGAACGTGGGCAAGTCCAGTCTGCTGAACAAGCTGGCCGGTGACGAGCGTTCGGTGGTACACGATGTGGCGGGCACGACCGTGGATCCGGTCGATTCGCTGGTCGAGTTGGGCGGTAAGCCTTGGCGTTTCGTCGATACCGCGGGTTTGCGCCGCAAGGTGGCCAATGCCAGCGGCACCGAGTTCTACGCCGCGCTGCGCACGAAGTCGGCGATCGAGGCCGCCGAGGTCGCGGTCATGCTGATCGACGCCTCGCAGCCGATCACCGAACAGGATCTGCGGGTGATCAGCATGGTCGCCGATGCCGGGCGGGCACTGGTGCTTGCCTACAACAAGTGGGATCTGGTCGACGAGGATCGCCGCGAACAGCTCGAGCGTGAGATCGACCGGGATATGGTGCAGGTGCCGTGGGCGCAGCGGGTCAACATCTCCGCGCATACCGGCCGCGCGGTGCAGAAACTCGTTCCCGCCATGGAAACCGCCCTGGAGTCGTGGGACAAGCGCATCCCGACCGGTCGCCTGAACACCTGGCTCAAGGAGGTCGTCGCGGCCACCCCGCCGCCGATGCGCGGCGGCCGACTGCCGCGCGTGCTGTTCGTCACCCAGGCGACCACGCGACCGCCGACGTTCGTGCTGTTCACCACCGGATTCCTGGAGGCCGGGTACCGCCGGTTCCTGGAGCGCCGGCTTCGTGAGGAATTCGGTTTCGACGGCTCGCCCGTGCGGATCTCGGTCCGCGTCCGCGAGAAGCGGGACCGCAAGAAGAAGTAGATCCATCTCCGATGGGCCGGGAATCTGGTCCACCGGAGCGTCTCACATCCGCGCCCCTTGGATAGATCCGCGCACGTTCCGTGGATCGGCAAGGGGTGCGGATTCATATTCGAGGTGCGGTGCTGCCGGAGAGTGTGGGGCTCTGCAACAACGTCGCTTTGGAACATGTTCATACTTAATTATGCGCATTGATACATGAAACTCACACGATTGCATCGCGCGATCCGGACATGCTGCCGGTGAAAGCGCCCGGACGAGGCTGGGGATGGCCGGTTTCCCGGACAGGGCGGGTAGCGGCGGGGTACCTTCAAACCGCTTGTTGCACAGTCGAATAAGGGATTCATATGTGGAGTATTGCGGTCCTTGCCGTGCTCAGCGCGGTGGCCATCGGTTTCGCGTTCGTGAAGTCGTTCCCGGAGAAGTGAATACGCCGGGGGAACGCCGGGCCGGTCCCGGGTGCAGGGGCTACTCGACTGGGTGGCAGGAATTCTCGCGACACCACCGCTGACCGGACAAGACCGCGGTCAGAGGCTGAAGGCGATCGAGCGCAGGAGGATCGCCGCGATGAACACCAGCGTGAACGCCAAGTCGATAGACATACCGCCGGCCCGGATCGGCGGCAGTACGCGCCGCACCGGCGCGATGATCGGCTCGGTGCAGGAATGGGCGATCCGCCGTCCCTTCATCAGCCATTCCGCACTGGGTGAGGTGCTGAGCATCTGGATCCAGTCCAGCACCATGCGCGCGAGCAGCACGAGGATGAACAGCGTCAGCACGTACCCGATGAGGGCTCCGATGAGGGCCATGACGAACTCCTTCGTGGTCGCGGGCCTGCTTACCGGGTCAACGCCCGGCATCGGCCGAAAGTGTCCGCTTTGCGCTGTTCTCAGATGACTATCAGACTCGCACGTTCCTGTGATCGTGTCGAGGATGCCTGTTCGGCATAGCCCGAGACCAGCGGGCCGCTGCCACGAGCCGGGTGGCATTCAGGGACCGAGCAGCAACTCGAGCAGACGCTGACTCTCGTACAGGAGCATGAACAAGCTGTAGTAAATCGGGACCACCCGAGCATTGTGCCCGTTGACGCTGCACATCGTGCAGCGAACCCGGGATCGGACTCCGGCGAGGCAGAATGCAGACGACTGAGGAGGTTCGCTGTGGAAACCATCGTGTCCGTGACGGGCGGCAAGGTTCGCGGGGTCACCCGGGACGGGATCGCCACCTTTCTGGGGATTCCTTACGCGGCGGCGCCGGTCGGGCCCGCGCGATTCGAACTGCCTGCCCGGGCGCCGGACTGGGACGGCGTGCGAGATGCGCTCGAATACGGCGCGACGTGTGCGCAATCGCCGTATCCCGCGCCCATTCACGCGCTGCTGGGCAGTGACGGCATTCCCGGCGACGAGTACCTGAATGTGAACGTCTGGACTCCCGATGCGGGCGGGTCCGGGCTGCCGGTGCTGGTGTGGATCCACGGTGGCGCATTCGTGCGCGGGTCCAATGCGCGCGCGATCTACGACGGCGGATCCTTCGCGCGTGACGGTGTGGTGACGGTATCGATCAACTATCGCCTGGGTGTCTCCGGGTTCGCCGCGATACCGGACGCACCGCTGAATCGCGGTCTGCACGATCAGGTGTTCGCGCTGCGGTGGGTGCAGGAGAACATCGCGGCATTCGGCGGAGATCCCGGCAATGTCACCGTTTTCGGGGAATCCGCGGGCGGGATGAGTATCGCCGCGCTGATCGCCTCGCCGCTGACCGACGGGTTGTTCCGTCGCGCGATCATCCAGAGCGGCAACGGGATCGGGATCGCACGCGCCGAGGACGCGCGGCGGGTGGCCGCGGTGCTGGCGGACAAGGCCGGTATCGCACCGAGCGCGGCGGCGTTCGGTGAGCTGGGGCCGGATCGGTTGCGGGCCGCACAGGACGCGATGGCGCTGGAGCTGATGCAGGATCCGGATCCGGCGCGCTGGGGGGAGACCGTGATCAGCCGCGGATTGGGCGTGATGAGCCTGTTCCCGGTGATCGATGGCGAGTTGATCGAGGATCTGTCCAGCACCGCCCTTGCCGCGCAACCGGATCGGGCCGTGCCACTGCTGATCGGATGCACCGCGGAGGAGTTCCGCTTCTTCACCGTGCCCGCCGGGCTGGCCGCGGCCATCACCGACCGGACGCTGCCGATGGTGCTGCACCGTTACGGTCTGGACACCGCGCTGGCTCAGATCTACGCGGACAATCGGCCCGATGCCTCGGCCGCGGACGTATTCAACGCGATCGTCACCGATGTGGCATTCCGGGAGGATTCGGTGCGTATCGCCGAAGCCGTTGCGGCGGCCGGTGAACCGGCGTACATGTACGAATTCGGTTGGCGTTCGGGCACCGAGGGCCTGGGCGCCTGCCATGTGCTCGAGGTGCCGTTCGTCTTCGACCGCCTGGACGCCGCGCCGAGTTTGACCGGTCCGAATCCGCCGCAGGCGCTGGCCGATCGGGTGCATCGGGCGTGGGTGGATTTCGCCACGCACGGCGATCCCGGCTGGGCACGGTTCAGTGCCGGTCATCGCGCGGTGCGGATCTTCGACGACCCCGATCCGGCGGTGCGGTTGGATCCGCGCGCCGATGAACTGGCGGCGGTACGGGCCTGGCGTGAGGCTCAACCGAGCTGACGGAACCGGCTGCCGGGGAACGCATTTCGCGCACAAATGAGGTTCGGCCGAGATCGCCGGTAAGGTGGGCGCCTCGACAGTGTGAAAGGAATGCGGTGCGTACACCTTTACGGATGGTTGTCCTCGGTCTGGCCCTCGCGGCCGGAGGTGCGAATGCGGTGGCGGTGGCGGTTGCCATCCCCACCGCCTCGCCGGTGGACGAGCCGGTCATCGTCGGAACCGACGGGGACGGGCAGAGCCGGACCCTGTCCGTCGGACAGGAGTTGGCGGTGGCATTGCCGGACAATCCGTCCTCGGGCTATGTCTGGCAGCTGAGCCCGATCGATCAGGGCGTGCTGCACCAGGAGGGCACGCCACAGTTCCGTTCGAACAACCCCATTCCGGGCGCGGCGGGTACCAGTGTGTGGACCTTCACCGCCGCGGGACGCGGCCACACCACCCTGCGTCTGATCTCGGTGCGGGCGGGATCGGCTCCCGCGCAGACGTTCACCGAGAACATCACGGTCGGCTAGTCTTCCGTTGCTGAATTCCATTGTGTGATAATGGGATTCGATGACAACGAGACAGGCCGAATGTCATCGGACCGTGCCGGGTGTCGATGGGTGAACACCCGGCACGGTTGCGGGGGGGGGGGCGAGTGTCGAGGCGCGATCAGTGCGCCCAGGTGGTCGGCGGGGGCCGCGCCGCATCCCGAGGAAGATCACCCCGGGCCGCGAGCCGGGCGCGGGGATGCGAGGCTGAGGGCATGCGTGTTGCGGTGGCCAACAGGGGCGAGGTCGCGGTCCGGATCGTGCGGACCGCCCGGGAGTGCGGATATTCGACGCTGGTGATGCACACCGCCGAGGAATCCGCCGGACTGCCCGCGCGCCTGGCCGACGAGGCGGTCGCACTGCCCGGTGGCGGGGCCGCGGCGTATCTGGACATCGCCGCGGTGGTATCCGCGGCGGGCCGCGGCGGAGCGCTGGTTCATCCCGGATACGGATTCCTCAGTGAGAGTGCTGATTTCGCGGCCGCATGCGCGGCGGCCGGACTCGTCTTCGTAGGCCCTTCGCCGGAGGTGTTGCGGATCTTCGGGGACAAGGTCGCGGCTCGGGCGGCGGCAGAGGCGACCGGAACGGCGGTGCTGCCCGCCACCTCGGCCGATGCCGGGCTCGACGGAATCGCCGCTCTGCTGGCCGAGCATCCGGGTGGGGTGATGCTCAAGGCGGCCGCGGGTGGCGGCGGGCGCGGGATGCGTTCGGTGCGTGAGCCCGGCGAGCTGGCCGAGGCATATGAACGGTGTCGTGCCGAGGCGCTGGCCGGATTCGGTGACGACACCGTCTACGCCGAAGCCCTGATGACCGGTGCACGGCATGTCGAGGTGCAGATCGTGGCCGACGGGCGGCACGCGGTCGCTCTCGGTGACCGGGACTGCAGTGTGCAGCGCCGTCGTCAGAAGCTGCTCGAAGTGGCACCCGCGCCGAATCTGCCTGCGGCACTGCGGGAACGACTGCATCGCGATGCGGCCGCGATCGCGGAGTCGGTGCGATGCCGCGGGGTGATCACGGTCGAATTCCTGGTTCGCGGCACACAGGCGTGGTTCCTCGAGGTGAATCCGCGTCTGCAGGTGGAACATACGGTCACCGAGGAGGTGAGCGGGGTCGATCTGGTCGCGACCGGGTTCCGGCTCGCGCTCGGGCAGCAGCTGGCCGATCTGGACCTGCCCGAGGCCGCGCCGCGCGGATTCGCGGTGCAGGCCCGGGTGAATGCCGAGATCGTCGGTGCGAGTGGCGATCTGCTGCCCGGTACCGGAACTCTGACCCAGTTCGGCGCACCCACCGGTGCGGGAGTGCGGGTGGACACCGCAGCGTATCCGGGGATGCGGCAGAGTGCGCTGTTCGATTCGCTACTTGCCAAGATCATCACCCGGGGGACATCGTATTCCGCTGCGCTGCAACGGTGTTCGGATGCACTGGCCGAGACGGTCATCGCCGGCGTGGACACCAACGTCGCGGTGTTGCGTGCCGCACTGGACGAGTTGCCCCGCGACGAGTCGGTGGATACCGCCTGGTTCGAGCGCAATCTCGGCCGATTGCTCTCCCGCGCAGCCGATTACGCGCCGCAACCGGAGGTGCGTGCGGCTGTGACGAGCGTGGTGGAGGTCGTGCTCGAGGAGGACGAGCAGGCGCTGCGCAGCCCGATGGGAGCGACCGTGGTGAGCCTGGCCGCGCCCGGTTCGGTCCTGCCCGCCGGTGCGGAAGTAGTCGTGCTGGAGGCGATGAAGATGCAGCACGTGGTTCGCGCGGACGCCCCTTTGCGGGTGCTGCGGCAGCTGGTCGCGCCCGGTGACGTCGTCGATCCGCACGCGATGCTGTTGAGCTGGACCGAGGCCGACCACGACGGCGAGGATGTCGCAGCCGCGGTGGTGGACCTGAACGCCGAGCGGGCCGACCTCGCCGAGGTGCGGGCCCGGCACGAGAACACTCGCGACGCGGTGCGGTCCGCGGCCGTTGCCAAACGGCACAAGCTCGGCCGGCGCACGGCCCGGGAGAACATCGCCGATCTGGTCGATGCGGACAGCTTCGTGGAATACGGCGCGCTCACCGTCGCCGCGCAGCGGGCCCGGCGCAGTGCCGAGGACCTCATCGCCAACACTCCGGCCGACGGCCTCGTCGCCGGGGTCGCCACTGTCGACGCGGGCCGATTCGGGGTGGATCGGGCGCGGGTGGTGGTGATGTCGTACGACTACACGGTGCTGGCGGGCACCCAGGGCGTGCGCAATCACGCCAAGACCGACCGCATGCTGCATCTCGCGCACGAGCAGCGGCTACCGGTGGTGTTTTTCACCGAGGGTGGCGGCGGGCGGCCCGGCGACACCGACCACGGCGGCATCTCGATGCTGGACGTCACCACCTTCCGCGTGATGGGTGAGCTGTCCGGAAAGGTTCCGCTGATCGGCATCGTGTCCGGTCGCTGTTTCGCCGGGAACGCCGCGCTGCTGGGGATGTGCGATGTCGTGATCGCCACACCCGACGCCAACATCGGCATGGGCGGTCCTGCCATGATCGAGGGCGGCGGGCTCGGGGTCCACGCGCCGGAGGACATCGGGCCGATCGCGGTGCAGCGTCGCAACGGGGTCGTCCATCTGGCCGCCGCCGACGAGGCCGAAGCGGTTGATCTGGCTCGCCGGTATCTGGCGTACTTCCAGGGGGCCGTGGCCGGCTGGGAGGCGCCCGATCCGCGGTCGGCGCGGCATGTGGTGCCGGAGAACCGGTTGCGCGCCTTCGAAATTCGCTCCGTGATCGAGGCCGTCGCGGATTGCGGATCGGTGCTCGAATTGCGCCGCGACTGGGGCGTCGGAGTGGTCACCGCACTGGCTCGTTTCGAGGGACGCCCGTTCGGCCTGATCGCCAACGACTGCCACCATCTCGGCGGCGCGATCGATGCACCGGCCGCCGATAAGCTCGGCGCCTTCCTGCGGCTGTGCCAGGCCCACGGACTGCCGATCGTATCCTTCTGCGACACACCGGGGTTCATGGTCGGACCGGAGGCGGAGAAGGACGCCACCGTCACCCGGTTCAGCCGGCTGTTCATCGATGCGGCCGCACTCACCGTCCCCTTCGGCACCGTCATCGTCCGCAAGGGTTACGGCCTGGGCGCACAAGCCATGGCCGCGGGCTCCTTTCGGGCTCCCCGCTTCGTGATCGCCTGGCCCACCGGGGAAATCGGAGGTATGGGACTGGAAGGCGCGGTCCGCCTGGGCTTCGCCAAGGAACTGGCCGCCATCGAAGATCCCGCGGCCCGGCAATCCGCCTTCGACCACCTCGTAGCCGCCGCCTACGAAAGCGGCAGAGCTCTGACCGCGGCCACCGTCGGCGAGCTGGACGACGTCATCGACCCGGCCGATACTCGTCGCTGGATTGCCACCCTACGCTGAGGAGACCGCTGTCAGGATGCGGTAACGGTGGTCTATCCGGTCCACGACTTCGGTCTTCTCGTCGAACAGCCGACGCGGTTATGCGCGAAAGCGGCTGTGGGTGATCGTTTCCGGGCGGATCGGGGGTTTTCCGGGGCGGGGGAAGCCGCTACGATCGCTACCTACTAAGTACTTAGTAGGTAACGGAGGATGCGTGATGAGTGGGACCGCGGTCGTGGGTGGTGGGCGAGTGCGGCGGGCGGATCGCCGGGGCCAGATCTTGGCCGAGGCGATCCGGATCATCGGGCAGCGAGGGTATTACGGGTTCAGCGTTCAGGAGCTCGCCGATGAGTGTGGGCTCACCGTGGCGGGGGTGCTGCATCATGTCGGGACCAAGGAGAAGTTGCTGGTCGCGTTGCTGCAGGAGCGGGATCGACGCGATACGGAGGCGGTGATCGAGCAACTCGGGCAGGAGCCCGGGCGGACGCCGACCGTCGCCGATGCTCGGCAGGCGCTGCGTACCGTGGTGGCGCGCAACGTGACTCAGCCGGAGATCGTCCGGCTGCACACGATGTTGCGCAGTGAATCCCTGTATCGCGAACATCCGGCCCACGAGTACTTCCGGGATCGTGAGACACGGGTGCTCGATGCCTTCACACGGCTTGTCGAGGGGCTCGGGCTGCCGGACGCACCGCGCTCTGTCGCACGCCATCTCATCGCGGCCATGACCGGGCTCGAAGAACAGTGGCTGCGTTGTCCCGACGATATGGATCTGGTCGCCGAGTGGGATCGAGCCGCGGCGCGGATCCTGTTGGCCCGATGACTTCCGCTCGACGGTATCCCGCGATCGCATTCAGAAGAGGAGAACGTATGCGATTCCACGACTTTCGTCCCGGCAGACACCGGGACGCGTCCACTCGGCCGGGGCTGCGGCGCCCCTGGGTGGTCGCGCTGCTGCTGATGGTGCTGGCGGTGGCGGCCGTGCCGCCCAGCGCGTCGGCGGAACCCCCTCGCCCGCCCGCTCGGGCGGGTAAATGGCTGGTCGACGAGCAGGGGCGGGTCATCTCGGTGCACGGGGTGAATCTGGTGCGCAAGACCGCGCCCTACTATCCGGCCAACTTCGGTGCGGCGGACGCCGCGCTGCTGGCCGGCGAGGGATTCGACGCCGCCCGAATCGGTTTCATCTGGGAGGCGGTGGAACCGCGGCCGGGGGTGTACGACGACGCCTACATCCACCGGATCGTCGCGCTCAACGATCTGCTCGCCGCGCACGGTATCCGCACACTCGTCGATTTCCATCAGGACGGCTGGAGCCGCTCTGCGGGCATCCCCCAACTGGGCAACGGCAGTGGTGACGGCGCTCCGCAGTGGGCCACCCTCGGTGCGGACCCGCGCAACGCCCAGGACGACTTCCAGGCGTTCTGGAACGACAAGCCGGCCGCCGATGGGGTCGGCATCCAAACGCATTTCATCCACGCCTGGCAGCATGTGATCCGGTTTCTGAACGCCGGCCCGGGTCGTGCGAACATCGTCGGACTGGACCCGTTCAACGAGCCGTATGCGGGCAGCGGCTACTCCTGTCAGGCGTTCGTCGCCGCGTGCCCGGCGTTCGAGCAGGGTGCGCTGACGCAGTTCTACCGGCGGGTGACCACCGCGCTACGCGGCGCCGGTGACACCCACGTGATCTTCCCCGAATCCGATCCGACCATCGATGGCAGCACCGCGCTCGCGGCGCCGGCGGATTCGGCTGTGGGCCACAACTTCCACGTCTACTGCTTCCCGCTGCTGGGTGCGGGAATCATCGGCGCGCCCACGCCGCCGGGCTTCGACGTGGTCTGCCCGCCGCAGGAGAATCAGGCGGTAGCCGTGAACGCCGCGCGGGTCGACCGCGCCGACGAGCCGGGATTCCTGTCCGAATTCGGCGCCACCGATGTGAACACCGACAACGCCCGGCTCGTCGACCTGGCCGATGAGCACTTCTGGTCGTGGACCTACTGGGCCTACTACGTGTATCACCCGCAGGATCCGGCTAACTCCGACAACCAGGGCCTTCTGGTCGACGAGAGCAAACCCGCCTCCCAGGCCAACGCCAAACAGGCCAAACTCGACGCGCTGGCCGTGCCGTGGGCGCCTGCGATCGCGGGCACACCCTCGAAGTATCACTTCGATCGCGCCACTTCGGCTGTGACGCTGACCTATTCGACCGCTGCTCCGGCTGGGACGCACCTCGCCTCCGGCGCCCGGACGGAGATCTTCGTGCCTGCCCGGCACTATCCGCGCGGCTACGATCTCAGGGTGGACGGAGGAACCGTGGTCTCCGCGCCCGGGGCCCAGGTCGTCAAGATCGCAGCCACTTCCGGTGCGGCCCATGATGTTTCGGTGACCATCACGCGCCGCTGAGGTCGCCTGCCGACAGGGCGGCGGCCCGCTGCCGCTGCCGCTCGATTGTTACCGAGGCTGTTGCCGCCCAAGGTGATTCAATCGGCTCGCGGTGATGCGACGCACCTTTCGGCGGCCCCGGATAATTCGTTCCTGTTCGGTGTCGGCTGCGGGGAGCCGAACAGGTGCGGCTGCGGGGACCGGCTCCTTGCGAAAGGCGAGCGGCCGAATCAGATCATGGCCAAGAGCGCGCGGACCGCATCGGCCACCGCGGCCGGATCCTCGTGGATGGGGGTGTGGCCGGTGTCCAGGAGGCGGAATTGGGCGTTCGGTAGGGCGGCGGCGAGATCGCGGCCGTGGCCGGGGTCGCGGGCGCGGTCGTGGCGGCCGTGTAACACCATGGCGGGCTGGGGGATTCGGGTCAGATCGGCGGTCAGGTCGAGGTCTCGTTGACTGGTCAGGACGTCGAGGACCGCTTGCCGATCGATGGCCGCGGACCAGGTCAGCAGCTCGGCGCGCAGGCGCGGAGCGGGCGGGGTGTGGAACGAGCGGTCCAGGACCGCCGCGCGCAGGTCCTCGCCCCAATCGTTCCGGACGCGGGCGAGGATGGCGTCCACGTCACCGTGGCCGCGCATCTGGGCGCCGGTGTCGGCCAGCACCAGTCCGCGCACCACCGACGGATGGTTGACCGCGAGGTGCAGCGTGATCGCTCCGCCCGTGGAGTGACCGCACACCAGCACCGGCTCGGGATAGGTGCGCTCGATGTAGCGGGCCACTCGTGCGGAGATCGACGGAATATCCCACGGACCGGGCTCGGTCAGCCAGGAATACGGATCCACCTGCGGCCGCCCGGCCAATTCCCCGGCCAACGGGTCGAACACGATGGGAGAGCACAGCGTCCCCGGTAGCGCCACCATGGTCACCGTCTCGCTCATGGCCGGGAGTTTACCGACCACGGACCGAGCGGCCGTTCCCATGCAGCGCCACTGTCCGGAAAGCCGAGCGGCCCAGCGCTTTTCGGCCGCGAACGAGTTCAGGGTAGATGTAGCGGCGGGCAGGCGGGGAAGGTTACCGGGAGATCGGCGAGGGTGCGATGCAGTGGTCCCGGACGCCAGGTCAGCGCGTCGGCCGGAACCGCGAGCCGGATATCGGGCAGGAAGTCGAGCAGTTGCTCGATCGCGGCCTCGGCGATCGGGTAGGCGATATGCCGTGCCGGACAGCTGTGCGTGCCTACGCCCCAGGCCAGGTGCGAGCGGTTTCCAGTGTGATAGCCGCCGCCGATGGCGGGATCGTTGTTGCAGCCGGCCAGGCTGATCACCACCGGCTGGTGCGCGGGTAACCAGACACCGTCGATGAGCATGGGATGCCGCGGATAGGTGACGCTCGCGTTGGGTAGCGGCGGATCCTCGAACAGGACCTGATCCAGAGCGTCCCGGGTCAGTAGTGCGCCGCCGAGCAGCCCGTCGGCGAATCTGTCGTCGGTCATGATCAGGCGCAGCGCGTTGATCACCAGGCTCTGCATCGGACCCATCCCCACGCCGTAGACCGCGAGCACCTGGTGCAGCATCTCGAGTTCGTCGAATTGCGCGGGGTGCTGCGCCATCCGGGTGGTGATGTCGTCACCGGGGTGATTCCGCTTGAGCTGCACCAGTTCCTGTACCGCCTCGGCGAACAGCCGATTGCCTTCCTCGGCGTCGGCATCGGCATCGAAGACCGCGGCGCTGGCCGCGGCGGCCTTCCGGCTGATCTCCGGTGGACACCCCAGCAGCGAGTTGACGATCTCGAAGGACAGCGGCGTGGCGTACTGGCTGACCAGATCGGCCGAGCCGTCGGAACAGAACGAGTTGATCAGCGAAACGGCCGTTCGCTCCACGAAGCCGCGCAGCGCGGTGACATTCACCGCGTCCAGAGCGGCGGTCGTGGCGCCGCGATAGCGCGCGTGTTCGGCGCCGGCGGTGCGCGGTGCGGCGGGGCGATACTGCAACACCGGAAGGACCGGGCAATCGTGCGGAACGTTCCGCTCCCAGGTCCGGGGATCGGACGGAAAATGCTCGGGGTCGTTGAGAATTCGCAGCGCGGTGCGATATCCCACGACCAGCGTCGCCGGGATGCCGGGAGCGAGTTCCACGGGCACCAGCGAGAGGGGGCGGATGTCATCGCCATCGATACGACCAGGTCGGTGGACAGCGTCCCGTATTCGCTGTCCGGCGCGGAGGATCTGGCCGAAACGGTGCGCGCGGTCGAGGCCACCGGCCGTCGGATCGTGGCCCGGGATGCGGACGTACGCGATTATGCGGCCGTGGCCGACGCGGTCGGGGTGGGGGTGAGTGCGTTCGGACGACTCGATATCGTCGTGGCCAATGCGGGCATTTCCAGTCCGGCACCGACATTGGAGATGAGCGAGCAGGTCTGGCAGGACATGATCGATATCAACCTGACCGGAGTCTGGAAGTCGTTGAAGGCCTCGGTTCCGCATATCATCGAGGGCGGACGCGGCGGTGCGGTGGTCATCACGAGTTCCCTGGCGGCCATGCACGCCAACGAGAACACGGCGCACTATTCGGCCGCGAAGGCCGGTCTGGTCATGCTGATGAAGGTGATGGCGAAAGAGCTTGCCTCACACGATATCCGGGTGAACACCATCCATCCGACCACCGTGGCCACGGAGATGATTCTCAACGACGCCACCTACCGGTTGTTCCGGCCGGATCTGGAGAATCCGGGGCGAGCCGATTTCGAGGAGGCCGCGCGCACCCTGAATCGGCTGCCGGTCGCGGCGCTGGAGCCCGGGGACATCACCGACACCGTGCTGCACCTGGTGTCCGACGACGCGAAATTCGTCACCGGCACAACGCAATTGATCGATGCCGGTGGCGCGCTGTGAGCTACGCGGCTCACGCTCGGGTGTTCGAAAGCGCTCCGGGCCACCAGATTTGCCTGCCGATCAGGGCGAACAGTGCGGGGATGGCCACCGTGCGCACGACGAATGTGTCGAGCAGAATTCCGACGCCCACCACGATGCCCAGCTGGGTCAGCGTGATCAGCGGGAGGATTCCGAGGACGGCGAAGACGGCGGCCAATACGATTCCGGCACTGGTGATCACACCTCCCGTGGCGGACACGGCGCGGACGATACCGCCGGTCACCCCGTGGCCCGGGGTCTCCTCGCGGGCGCGGGTGACCAGGAAGATGGTGTAGTCCACCCCCAGCGCCACCAGGAATAGGAAGGCGAACAGCGGCACATTGGTATCGAGCGCCGGAAACCCGAAAACGTATGTGCTGAGCAGACTTCCGATACCGAGCGCGGCCAGTGCGCTGATCACGGTGACCGCCACCAGCAGGATCGCGGCCGGTACCGCCCGCAGCAGCATCAGCAGGACGAGCAGCACCACCGCCAGGATGAGCGGCATGATCAGATACTGATCACGCCGGGCGGCATCGCGGGTGTCGAGGGCGACCGCATCGGATCCGCCGACCAGCGCCCCGGCATCGGGTATGGATGCCAGCGCCGTGCGCAGACGAGTCACCGAGGCGAAAGCCGGATCGGAGGCCGGAGCCGCATTCAGCACCACCGACCAGCGGGTCAGTCCGTTCGCCGAGCCCGGAACCGGTGTCGCCCGGACGACGCCCGCGGTGGAATCCAGCACGGATTGCACCTGCGACGCGGCTCCGGTGCGCGCCAGCACGATCGTGGGATCGCTCGCGCCGGAGGAGAAATGCTCGCTCACCGCACGCAGCCCGTCGACCGATTCGGCATGGACGCGGAACTGTTCCGACTGGGCGAGCCCCACATGGGTGAACGGCAGCGCACCGGCACAGGCGGCCGCGGCGATCAGGAAGACGCACACCACCGCCCTGGGACGGCGCACCACCTTCTCCGCGACGGCATGCCATGCGCCGGAGGCTGCCGTGTCATGTCCGTCTTCGCGAGGAATGAAGGGCCAGAACACCTTCCGCCCGAACAACGCCAATGCCGGGGGCAGGGTGAGCAGGACGAAGATCGCGGCGACCAGCAGCCCCAGGGCTCCGAAGGCGCCCAGGCCGCGGGTATTGGGCAGCAATGCCAGCAGCAGCGTCAGTAGGGCCAGCACCACGGTCAGGTTGCTGGCCACGATCGCGGGCCCGGCCCGCCGCACCGCGATCCGCAGGGCCGCGCGATGGTCTGCGGTGCGATACAACTCGTCGCGATACCGGGACACGAGCAGTAGCGCGTAGTTCGTACCCGCACCGAACACCAGGACGCTGGTGATTCCCGAGGTCGAGCCGTCGAACGTCAGACCGCTCACCTGGGCCAGGGCGTTCGCGGCCGCGGTCGCGACACGGTCGGCGACCGCGACGACCGCCAGCGGGATCAGCCACAGCACAGGGGAGCGGTACGTGCCGATCAGCAGCACCATCACCACGGCGGCGGTGACCGCGAGCAGCAGGGTATTCGCGCCGGAGAAGGAATTGGCGATATCCGCCCCGAACGCCGGCCCGCCGGTGATCCACAGGCGCAGGTCGGCCGGTGCGCCGTCGCGCACCGCGGTGCGCAATTCATCGATCCGATCGGTGAGCGCGAATCCGTTCAGGTCCGCGGGAATCGAGGCCTGCCCGAGGGCGGCACGCTTATCCGGCGACAGTTGCAGGTCCGGCCCGGCCGCACCGGCGCGCATGCGGGACAGGGCCGCACCGGCGTGCATCCGATCATCAGGGGTCAGCACCGCGCCGTCGGCGCGGGTGACGATCAGGACCGCCGCCGCGGAATCGCCGCCGGGGAATTCCCGCAGCAGGCGTTGTACCTGCGCGGATTCGGCGTTGTCCGGCAACGAGTTCGGCGCCGAACCGCTCGAGCCGCCGCCGCCCGAGAGTCCCAGCACCGCGCCCGCGACGATCAACGCGGCCAGGAGGGCGAGCCATCCTCTGCGTCCGGAGACGATCCGTGCGTATCTGTCCCAGCCACCCATACCAAGACTATTTCAGAAACTGAAACAATCTGCAAAGCCGACAGGCTCGGACGATTACGCTGTGTGCACCGTGCACGCCGACGACGGAAGGGAGTTCGGGGTGGCAGAGGGCATCGAGGTGGCAGCGGACTCGGCAGATGTGACACGCGATGGGCTCGAGGCGGCCATCGCTCGAGATATCCGAGCGCTCACTGCGGTATCGGACCAGATCTCCCATCTGTTCGCGCACTCGAACAATCTGCGCCCCAACGACTTCCGCGCCCTCATGTACATCGCGACGGCCGATGCGGAGGGATCGCCGCTCACCGCGGGCGGGCTCGGCGCTCTGCTGGGCCTGTCCCCGGCCGCGATCACCTATCTCGTCGAGCGGCTGATCGAGTCCGGGCATATCGAACGTGAACCCGACGAGCTGGACAAGCGCCGCGTCCTGCTGCATTACAGCGGGTACGGCATGACCGTGGCGGCGGGATTCTTCACGCCCGTCAGCCTGCGAACCCGCAGCGCGATGGCCGATATGCCCGACGCCGATCTCCGCACCACCCACCGCGTGCTGACCGCCATCGTCGGCGCGCTACGCGAGCACAGCGCCGCGGCCGGATCGGGTCCGGACGGTCCGGATCAGGGGCGGCAGGACCAGATGCGCGGTGGTGGCGCTACTGCGAGACGGGATGGGTGGTGAGCACATCGATGCGGATGTCGTCGTTACGCGGAATGATGAAGACGCGGTCGCGGCCCGGCTGCCAGTGCTCCGGAATCACGAAGTAGGCGTCGGCGGAGCGATCGAGCAGGCGGATGCCGCTATAGTAGTGGTGGTACTTCTCGCCGGAGACGGTGAGCTCGTTGGTTTGTACGCCGCTGCCGTCGATGCCGAGCCGGTCGACGCTCAGCAGCAGGAGCCGGGGTCTGGTGCCGAATCCGGATCCGACCAGTGCCCGAGCCGCGCCGGTGCCCTGCCGGTCCGCGTAGTTTCCGACCCACCACATCGCGCCGACGAATCCGATCACGAACAGCGAAACCAGGATTACCGCCGCAGTCGCCGAGAATTGTTGCCCAGGGCTGGGTTCGGTGGCAGGGCAGCCGGGATTCGGTGCGGCCGACGTTGTCTCCGACGCGTTCGCGGTCCGCAGGACGGTGGCGTAGCAGAGCAGCGCGCTGCCGATCATCAACGCCGCAGGCACGACATCGGGCCCGTATGGCACCACCTTCGACAGGATCGGCCACGGGACGATATTGCCCGCGATCACCAGCGGCGCCGCGAGCATCACCACGCCCACCGTGACGATCGCCCCGAACCAGACGCGCAGCGCAAGGTGCGCGTGCCGGGTCGCGCGGGCGATCGCCGCCGGTAGCCGTCGCAGTGCCAGCGCGAGGATCAGAGCCGTGAACGCGACGACGATCGGCCAGCAGGACGGGAGGATCGATCGGCGCACCAGGCTCGCCGTGGACAGACCCAGCATGTCCGAATCGACCCCGAAGTACCCGTAATAGGCGCGCGTATACACCGAACCGAAGTAGTACAGGATCGGGACGAGCACCGCCGCCTGCGATGCCGCCACACCCGTCATCGTCAACGCCGACCGCAGCGGCGACCCCTGCTCCGGCCTGGTCACCGGTGCACGCTCGAACTCGTCGGGATCGGGGTCTGTGAACTGCTCGAAGTCGTCGACGGAGGCGTCGTTGCCGGCGTGGTGGTTGTCGTCGACGTATCGGGCGGGGATTCCGCGGGCGGCAAGGTCGACAGCGTCGGCGGCCCCTGCGTCGGTACCGGGGTGACCGGTGCGGGTGTCGCGGTGAACAGCGGAGTGCGCGGGACCACACGTGCGGGCCCGCTGGGACCGTATTCCGACGAAACCTCGGCAGCCGGCCCGGATGTGACCGAACCCGAAGGATTCATCGTCACCGCGGGCGGCGTGCCCGGCACATTGCCGTCGAAGCTGCAGGACGCGATCAGCCCCACGAACGCCAGTTCGGTGACGAATACTGCTGTGCCGGAGAAGATCTGCTCTCGCCCCCTCGGATACTCCTGTGTCCGTCAGGAGATTCTGTCACAGTGGCCCCCATCGCACGTGACCTTTCCGGCTGTCGCCCCGGATCGTGGTAGACAGGGTGCGGCACGGACGTCCTGGCGCAGTGTCGCGGCCCCGTGCGCCCATCGACCATCGCGCGAGCGGAAGCTCCTGGGGTGGAACATTATTCGAGAGGAGCAGGATGAGGACGGGTAACGCGATCAGTCGGACGATGCTCGCGGCGAGCGCCTTCGCGGCGGTGGTCTCGACCGGGATGCTTCCAGCGGCGACCAGTTCGGCCGGGCTCCCGGCGTGCGCGGCGTCCCAGTTCGATCTGCGCATCCAGAAGCCCAAGGTGGACGATCCGCAGCGTCCCCATCAATTCGATGTGGTCCTGACCAACAAGGGGGCGGCGTGCACTACCCAGGGCTTCCCCGGAGTCGACCTCACCGGCCCGAAGGACCCGACCTACGGGACCACGTATTCGCTTCCCCGGCAAGCCGTTTCCGCACAACCGCTGACGATCCAGCCCAAGAACGCGGTCGCGGCCATCCTGACCTATCAGCCCGGTAACTGGGTGCCTGCCACACTCGTCGTGACGCCCCCGGACACGACCACCCAGCTGCGTGTGCCGTGGCCGTCCGGCATGGGCGTGACCCGCCAGGACGGTGCGAGCCACCCCGGTACGTACATCGGAGCGCTCGCGCCCCTGTGAGCCCGGCCTGTTCCACGCCGATTACACAGGAACCACTCCGCGTGACCACCTCGGTCCGAGCCAGGAGCCAGGCTTCCCCGCTCCGGGCCCCGCACGCCGTCGCCTGAGGGGCTGCCGCGCTCGCCCGCAGGATGGCATATGCGATGTCGCGTCGGCCGGGGCGACGTACGACGACACCGCCCGAGTATTCCGCCGGGACGGAGTGTTACTCGAACGCGTGCCGCCGCCGGAAGGCGAACCGGTCGTGCCTCGGCGGGTGGCCGCGTGGAGTACGCCGTCGACCCGGCCGGGCCGCGAGCCGCATTTCGCGGGCTGCAGCGTCGGTGCTATCCGGTGAGGAATGCGGCGGTTTCCGGGTCGGCGGGCAGGAAGGTTTCCAGGGCCAGTTCGGAGACGGTGATATCGGTGGGGGTGTTGAAGGTGGCGATGATGGAGATGAAAGCCAGTGTGCGGCCATCGTTTTCCAGCAGCAGCGGCAGGGCGGGGGCGGCGGAGATCGGGGCCAGCTCCTCGCCGCAGTTCGGCGGCGGGGGATAGGACTCGACCTCGTCGTAGAGTGCGCGCAGCGGGGTGGAGCGGGTGAGAGCCAGTTGGCGTTGCATCTGGTGCAGCAGATGAGCGCGCCACTGGGCGTAATTGCGGATGCGCGGGGCCATGCCGTCGGGATGCAGGGTCAAGCGCATCGCGTTGGGGCTTTCCAACAGTTCCGGAGCGACGCCTGAAAGTAGCAGCCCCACACCGTTGTTCGACGCCACCACATCGTAACCGCCGTCCACGATCAGGGCCGGGAACGGTTCGTGCGCGGTGACCAGACGCGCCAGATTGCTGCGCAGCTCGCGCAATTGCGGATCCTCCAGGGAGTGCTCCGGGAAATGTGGTGCGTATCCCGCGGCGATCAGCAGCGTATTGCGTTCGCGCACCGGAACATCCAGGTGATCGGCCAGGCGCAGCACCATTTCGCGGCTGGGGCGCGAACGCCCGGTCTCGATGAAACTGATGTGCCGGGCCGAGGAGTCGGCCGCGAGCGCGAGGTCCAGCTGGCTCAACCGCCTGCGGTTGCGCCACTCGCGCAGTAGCGGGCCGACTCTCGGCGGGGCGGTGGTCATGGTGTGACCGTACCGCGCGGCAGGGCTCATCCGATCACGCCGGGACGCGATCGAGGAAGCCGAGCACGCTGCTGATCCGTCCGTCGGTGTCCAGCACGACGACGTCCGAGCCGGCCACCGGTGCGCTCCCGTCGGGAGCGACCAGTTCCCAGCTGAACCGCGCGGTGTCGTGGTGACCGTCCACGACGCCGAGCGGGCGGAAGACGAAACCCGGAAACTGTTCGTGCACACCGGCAATGGCCGCGGCCAGCTGCTCGTGGCCGCGGACCTCGGTCAGCGGATCGGTGTAGGCTCCATCCTCGATCCACGCCTTCGCCACCGCATCGGCCAGCTCCGCAGCGGTGGCATTCCACGCCGCGAAGTACCGCTGGGCCGCATCGTCATAGGTACTCATATCGAATTCTCCTTCTCCGAGGTCGTGAACCGAACGAACACAACCCTGCCGGAGAAGACGACGACGTGCGATTACGCGGGAGGTAATGCGGCGTTCTCCGTGCCCGTTCGCGGTCCGTGCCGAAGTCGTAGTTCGTGATCGGCCGAACTCGTGGTGACATGCGGCTGCTGTGGGACGATAAAGGGATTACACGCCGAGTACACTGCGGCTGCGACCTGGTGGGTCCCACGACGTCGTGGTCGAGCGTGTGATCGGTGTGGGAACGAGTTCTACGCTGGAATCAAACGGCTTAGGCCCTTGGAGTAGGGAGCTGATGAACAACACGCGCGTACCGGAGCCCGTGTATCGCCCGGCCTGCCTCGCTGACCTCGATCAGATCATGGCTATCGAGGGAGCGATCTTTCCCGAGACCCCGCAGTACTACATACTACGTCAGCTGTTCGAGGTACACGGGTCCGATTGGCTGGTGGCCGAATTGGACGATGCGATAATCGGTTATGCGTTGATCATGGCGAAGGATGGACGTGCGCTGTTATCGACCTTCGCCGTGGTGGAACCCCAGCAAGGCCACGGATACGGTCGTGAGCTGCTCACCCGCGCTATGGAGCACTGCCGGGACATCGGGATCGACACCATGTGGCTGACTGTGCGACCGGCCAACTTTCGTGCCGCGAGAATGTTCAAGGAAGCCGGGTTCGTTTACCGGAAGTCCGAAGACAACGACAACTACTTCGGTCCGGGAGTTGCGCGCGACGTCATGGAGTGCAAGCTGCCGAGGTGAGTGCATAGACTCGCGCCCATGGCCGATCTACCCCCTTGGCTCGCGTCGATTTCGACCTGGATCGGAAGGCAGGCAACCGATTACGCGTCGAAGGTGGACCAACCCGGGCGCGACGAGCGGGAACTGCTGGAAACCTTCGAAGGGTATGTCGACGACCTGCTGGATGAGTTCGATCCGCCCCGCGCACGCCGGCACGCCGGCACTCTGGTTTTCGCCGACTTGTACGACCGTGCGCGGCGGCCATCGCTGGATGAGCAGGGCTGGCAAGTGCCCAGTGCGGTGCTGGCCGCGCTGATCGCCGCCGAGGTCGAGTTTCGCGGCCCGCTTCGTCTGAGCGCCCGGCAGAACGTACTGCTGGCTATCGAGTACGAGCGGCGTGGCGCCCAGCTGCGAGGATTCGGACTCGCACGGCACGCGGCACTGGCCTACCAGCGCGCGGTGGCGCTGTACCGGATCGCCGAGGATGCCAACGCTGCGGATCGCTGCGGTCTGCAGTTGGCGCGAGCGCGCACCGGGGCACTGCCGGTCGGTGTGCGTCGGCTGGTCAGATACTTCTCGGATGCTCTGTGCGGCTATGGGTATCGGCCGTTCCTGCTACTCGGCTGGGTGATCGTACAACTGGTGGTCTTCTCGACGATCGGCATCGGAATCGTCGGATCTCACGCATACGGGGACACCCTGTACATGTCGGTGACGAGCTTCCTGAATCCGGCGGGCCTCGGAGACATCGCGCAGTTGGATGGCGCCACCGGACCGCTGTTCGCGGTCGAAACGTGGTTCGGCACGGTCTCCATGTCGGTCTTCTTCGCGTTGCTGGTGCGAAAGTGGTTCCGGATGTGAAGCGCCGCAGGCGGGTTGGTTGGATGCGGCTACTCTGGGCATGTATCAACCCGTCGGCGCGGATATCCGCGATGAGCGGTGAAGGGGCTGCAGTCGATGAGAATCCAGCCACGGCGACAGATTCTGAACGTGTGGAGTTCGCTGCTGGCATCGTGCTACCAGGACGGCGTGTGGATCTGGGGCGGCAAGGCGGGCTCCAATTCCATCAGCGACGCTGAGCAACTCCTGTGCATTCTGTACCCGGCCACCCAGATCGAGAGCTTCGCGTTGCACGACCCCGACCGGATGGCGGACGACGTCCGGGAGGCGTTGAGCCCATTGGGACGTCGTATCGGAATGCGGATCGTCGACGTGCTGGATGACTACCTCCAGCGGTACGAGCGGGACGGTCGGCCGATCTTCTCGGCGGATTCCTATCTGCGGTACATCGCCGGGGCGGAACCTTCGGAGTCGCAGCGAGCACTCGACGTCGTCGACTCTTACTCGAGGTCTCTGACGTTGTGTCTGGCCGGCCTGCAGTTCCTCGGCTCCCTGCGTGGGGTTGGCATCCGGCGAGCCGAGCGGCTGGAGGAGACGGTCGAGTCGGTGCAGGCGCGCCTCAATCGGCGGTTGACCGCGGCAATGGTCGGACTGGTACGCAGTTTCGTGGTCCGGTCCGTGGACCCGGCCACCGCGGAGGGCCGGGCGATGCTCAGCATGTTCAACCAGACCGACTCCGAGCCCGAAGCGGTGGTCGCCGGAGTGGCCCGCAGGCTCGAACGGGTGCGCAAGCGCTTGCGCCGGGACGTCACACTCACCAAGACTCCGGACAGCGATCTCGAGGATGAGGGCCTGCTGTTCGAATGTGGTTGGAGCTGGGGGGTCGTGCGTGACGCGCGGCAGATCGACTTCGTCGACATACCGTTGTCCTCGTCGAAGGGGCACGCCGTCGGGCGCCCGTACCTGTACTTCACGATTGTGGCGCTCGACGGTATCAACGACCTCACTCAGCCGCGCACCCGGGAACTCGATCTGCTCGATTTCGAACAGCGCCGACTTGCCGACGCGCTGCAATTGCGATGGGACTTGGCGCAGCGCTATTGGTCGACGATGGCCCGTTACGGGAGCGGGCGGTGGCCGCTCGAGGACATCCCCTGGCGCACTGCCGACGGCGAGGAATCGGACTACTTCAGTCTCTGCGTATCCGCGCTGTTGATCCAGGACCTCGTTGCCCGGGTTGCCAGCGACGACGACCTCACCAGGGCCACACCGATTTTCGACGAACTGGCCCGCCGCGGCCGAGTGACCAGCCGGCTGACCGTGAACGACCCTGCCCGGGGTCTGCACGTTCCGGGGGTTGCGGTGCCGTTGGAGGGCAGTGAGGTTGTCGACGATGGTCCGAAACTGTTTTGGATCGTTTCCGATTACGCGCCGATGTTGCTGAAGAGAACCTTGCAGGCAGCGCAGTTGTCGGGCACGCTCACCACTCGCGATCAGTTGCTGGAACTGGCACAGGCGACGATGAGTCATTTGGAACGAAGGGCCTTTCGGACCGGGCCGTCCAAAGGATTGTGGGACGATGCGGATCGGTATCTCGCCGCGGAGTCCGCAGGCAGCGAGTCGGTCGGATACTCGTCCGTCGAGACCGATGCGCCCTCCTGGTATTTCACCGACCGGATCATCGAATGCCTGGTCGCCGCCGAGAGGGCGTACCGTGACCCGCCGCTGCGGTCGCCCACCTCGGCTTCTCGCTCGCTCGACCTGCTCAACGAGGCGGACCACCTGCTCAATCAGCGGTTTCTCGAGCTCAGCGGAAAAGACCACACGCCGAACAGGTGGACATTGGAAAAGATAGAGAAGAAGCTGCTGCGCGCCAGGGCGCTCGTCGACGAGCGCCCTGGCACCGCGCACAGCCTGTGCGCCGACGCTCTGCGCGAACTGGACGAACTCGATTTCGCCACTCGTGACGCGACGCGAGGTGAGTGAATTGGGTTATCGTGATCCCGTACTCGTCTTTTCCACATCGGACAAAGGCGGCGCCGGTCGCTCCGTTACGAGCTGCAATATCGCTTACAGACTCAGCATTCAGGGGTGGAATATCGCCTATCTCGATTTCGATTTCGGGTCGCCGACCGCCGGCGCCATGTTCGAGATCGACCGGATGGACCGAGGTACCACGGATGGCAACGGTCTGCACAGATTCCTGACCGGAAACAAGTCCATCCCCGCGCAGTACGATATTCGATCGGAAACGAAGCGTGCAGATCTTCGCGCCCCGCGTAATCCCTATCGGCTCACGTTGTATCCCGGCGATCGCGGCGGTGGTGCGTTCGGTGTGACCGCCGATGTGGTGAAGCGTTGCGTGGAATTACTGGTGATCTGCAGGCAGGAATTCGATGTCACCTTCATCGATCTGAGCGCCGGTCGATCGGCGGCACTGGAAATCGTGCTCAGTGCCATGGCCGCTGGTTCGTTGCGCGACGCGGTGGCGCGGTGGCTGGTATTCCATCGCTGGACCCGTCAGCATATCCTCGCGGCGAGTGGTCTGGTACACGGTCCGAATGGCCTGCTGGAAAACAGCGCGAAACTCGGCTATGACTCGGAGCGGCTGCTCGATTCGATGCGATACGTTCGTACCGCGGTGCCCTCGACCAATGACGTGCTGCCAGGAGCGAGCGCGAGCGGCGCGCAGTGGGCGTGGCTCCGGAAACAGAACGAGGCGTTGGATCAGCTTGCCCAGGCGAATCGGATGGGCGTGAGCGTGACCCTCGGGACGACGCCGGTCGAACCCGTTCTGCAATGGCGCGAACAGGTGATTCTCGATACCGACGTCGATATGAGGATCGCCAATCGGGAAACCGTGACAGCCTTCACCGAATTGGCGGATGAACTCGTCAACGAGGATACCTGGCTGGGGGAGGGGTATTTCTGATCATGGATTTCGGCACCGGGTACGGTGAGGCAACCGAACAGGTGAAGATCGCCAATATCGAGCTGTCACATCTGTCCATAGAAACCGGGCACTTCTATATGAAAGACCTGACCGGCGACTTCGAACTCGTCCGGAACAAATTCCGGCGGGTGAAGAAGCTGGTCGACCTGTACACCGAAGCCACCCGGGCCGAGTTCGGCAGTTCCGCGCGAGTGAGTACCTGCTTCCTGGTCGACGACTATTTCGGGTCGAAATCAGATCCGACCGAGGTGCTGGCGAAAATTCTCGGCACAGCGCAGGAGTACGACCTGGTCATCGACTATCTCGCACGTGAGTCCAGTTGCTGGGAGTCGCCGCAGTATGTGGATGGACAGCCGACCGGGCATTCCGTTCCACTGGCGGAGATGATCGCGTCCTCGATTGTGTCCGAGCCGGTGCCCGCGACCACGGGCGGGCGACCGCCGGATATCGAATCCGGCTGGCTGTGCAACGGCCGGCGATCTTCGGAATATGATTCGAAGCAAGCCATGCAATTGACGAATTATCGTCCGCCGGAAGAGCTCGGCCGTCGCGAGCATTCGATATTCTTGGACGTGGAACTGTGGAGCGAGAGTATCGGCGAGGGTGGTGCGAAACATATCCGATGGTCATGTCCCTACCTGGCATCGGTATGGCAGCTTCTGCGTTTGGGCGTGGTGCGCTACGCCGGTGGGCCGGTGGTACAGCCCCAGCCGGCCGGTGAAAGGTGGCCGCAGCATTGGTGGGAGATGCCCGCGGTGGTACAGCTGAATCCGAAAGCCGCGCCGTTTGCCGCGTATCAGGCGTTGTCCATCCTGCCGCAGAGTTATCTGAAGATCGAACATGCGGTTCGGATGATCCTCGATCACGTGCACCTCGACGAGGAACTCGTGGCGCAGACTCTCGCACGTGGGGCGCGCGAGCGGGTCGAGATTCCTCGTGAACTCACCAGGCGCCTGCAACATGTCTTCCTCAGTGAGGTCTCGGCGGCGCCGGGTGGTGGGGCGTGAAATGACCGCCGTCGGCGTGGATTCGGGCGACTCGGTCTTGGCGATGTTCGGGGAGATCCAGACCTGTCTGCTGCCGTCCCGGCAGGTACTCGATGCCCCGGCCAGCGTCGAACTGCTCAGCGCGATGAAGTTCGGCAGTGCCGTTGTTACCCGGGAACGTCCTGTGCCCCTTGCGGTCTCGCCTAATCGCCTGGAGGGCGTCGACTGCAACCTGTCCCAATATCGAGTGGACGGGACCGGGGGTAAGCGGGTGCACGTGATCGGCACCGTCGCTTCGAGGGCGGTTGTGATCGGTGGCCGGGTGCTCCAGGGGTCGTCGCAGACCACGGTGATCCGAGCGCACGGGTCCGATCGGCAGCCCTGGGCGCACTATCTGAGCAGACCGGGCACCATCGAGGTGGTGAGCGGGTCCGCATCCGGCGGTTCACTGGTGGACGGCTATCTGCGGCCACCCGCCGAGGATCTGCTGGATCTGAGCTCGATCTGTGGCCGGATCTCGAATCTGACCCGCGTGGATCGCCGGCTCGATCAACGCATTCCGTTTCGCCGCGCGGGTACCACGCGGTTGCGGTGGGCGGTCGAGGTGGGCGAGTCGTCGGAGCGCGCGCTGCCGTTCTTCTTCCGGCTCGACGACGACACGGTGCGTTCGGTGCGAATCGTGTTGCCACGGCAGCACATCACGGAGGCTCAACGCTTCTGTGAGGATCTCGCGACCCACGATTGGCTGCTGACCGCCATCGGCCGGGTGGCCGAGGGATTCGGCGTATTCCAGACCCGGCCCGATGTGGTGCTGGACGAATTGTCCCGGGTGCTGGACGAATTGGTTCCGCTGTGGATGCCGGGCGCCCACGCGTCGCCGCTACTGCGGCCGATCTGGGATGGACTCGAGTCCGATCCCGGTTTCACCCGGCAGTGGACTGCGCGGGTGGGGCAGTTGCGGGACCGGATGACGGCCACAACCCTGAAAGTGTTCCAGCGTTCCCAGGCTCATCAGGCTGAGGGCATCCGGAAGAGATTGTGACTCAGGCGGGCTGGTCCAGACGGACGTTCACGGTGACCGTGCCCTTCTCGTCCCGAGTGGTGACCGCATGCCCGGTGCGGTCGCCGTCACGCAGGTGCACCGTGATGGGTGCGCCCTCGCCGAGGAAGTTGCGCCACCAGCTCTTCTTGTCGGGCATGGCCACGCCGATCACGACGTCGTCTCCGGTACGGCGGTAGGCGATGGGGGTGCGGAAGGTTTTGCCCGAACGCCGGCCGACGTAGCTGATCTCGGCCATGCTGCCGCTCATCCGCTCACCCAGCACGGGCACTCGCATCAGGGCGACCATCCCGTTGTTGAATCCCCGGACCAGCCCCTTGACGAGGCCGTTCGAAGCAGGACCGTTGGAACTCATCGCTATCCTCCCGATCGACGGATGACCGATAGTCACAGTAGCCGTACGCGGCCGGTCGACTCTTCCCGGTGTTGCGATCACGCGGAGGGAAAGGATGGCCGCCGGGCGGGCCACCACCGACGCCGAGCCGTTCCACACCGCTGGGTCCGCCAGGGCGCAAGCGACTTCAACATTCTCGCCGCATCTGGTGCCGACCGGTCTGGACGAAAACGTCGACTGGTTGATTCCCGAACTGCGGGAACGCAATTCGTACCCTACCGAATACGCCGGCACCACCCTGAGTGAACATCTCGGATTGCGTCCACCGCTCACCTGGTGGGGGCGAGTTGCCGACGACCGTGCAGCGGCAATGACAACCGTCCGGTTCGGGAAATTGTCCGAATCACTTGGTCCGCTTCGGATTTTCCAGGCACACTCTAGGTAGCGATCTATAGCGGTGACCGGATGCGGGGGCATGGGCGAGTGCGAAGAGTCAACTGTAGGGTGCGGCCGAACCTGCTCGAGCACAGGTCCGTTGGGCGTCGGCGAGGTCGCGGTGGGCCGATATTCGATGAGCTAGGGCGTCGTACGCCCGCGCAAGCGAACATGCTGACCGCGCTCCGCGGCGGTGCGGGAGCGGTGCGATGAGAATCCGCCCGCGACAACAACTTCTGGATCTGTGGCGCTCGGTGCTCGACTACTGCTACCGCGAGAAGAAATGGGTCTGGGGCGGGCGCGACGGATCCAACTCGATCAGCGACGCCGAACAGCTGCTGTGCCTGCTGTATCCGGCCACCTCGCTGGACACCTTCCGGCTGGACAGACCCGATGACATCGCACCCGATGTGGCAAATGCGCTCGCCCCGTTCGGCAGCGACACCCGCATCGGCAGTGTGCTGGTCAATCTCATCGAGGAATATTTGGCTCGTTATTCCGGCGAGGACGACGAGCCGATCTTCGCGATGGGCAGTTATCTGCGCACCTCCGAGGATTACACGCCCACCGAGAACGAGCAATCGGTCGAGATCGTCGATTCGTATTCGATGTCTCTGAGTCTGTGCATCGCCGCGATGCGCTTCCTCAAGGGATACGAGCAGTCGATGTCCGGGCTGTTGCGGGACGAGGCCAAGGCTCAGTTCGAGAACCGGATGTCGACGGTGCAGCGACAGGTCGGCACGCGGCTGACCGCGGCGATGGCGGGACTGGTGCGCAGTTTCGTCATTCACACCACTGAACCGGAATCACCTGCGGGGCAGGCAATTCTGCGCATGGTGAATCAGTCCGGCGTCCCGAACGCGGAGATCGTCCGGTCGTTGTCGGCCAAGCTGGAGCAGTTGCGGGTCCGGGCGGCCAACGAGGTGCGGCTCGACCAGCCCGAGGTCCTCGAGATCGCCAACGACCGCCGATTGTTCGAATGCGGCTGGGGCTGGGGCGTCGTACGCAATGCCGGCACGCTGGCAGACGTCGGCGGTGGGCACGTCGCGATCGCCAGCGGTCACGCCGAACCACGGCCCTACCTCTACTTCACGATGGTCGCGCTGGACGGCATCCTGGATCTGTCCTCGCAGCGTATTCGTGAGCTGGATCTGCTCGATGCCACCCAGCGCAAGCTTGCCGACGAACTGCAGTTGAGACTGGAGCTCGCACAGAGTTACTGGTCGACCGTGGCGCGTTTCGTCAACGAACGGTGGCCGCTCGAGGACATTCCGTGGCGCACCTCCGACGGTGAGGAATCGGACTACTACAGTCTGGTCGTCACCGCGATCCTGATCCAGGATCTGGTCCGTCGCGATAGTACGGACGATCTGGAGCGGACCGTCGGGGTGCTCGATCAACTTGCTCGTCGTGGGCGCATCACCAGCCGCCCGACGCTGGACGATCAGGCCGCACGTCTGCATTTCCCGGGTGTCCGGCTCCGGCTGGCCGGCAGCGAGGATATCGACGGTGGACCGCAATTGTCCTGGTATGTACCGGATTTCGCGACGTTGCTGCTCAAACGCACCATACAGGCGGTGAGTGTCGCGGTCGAGGTGTCCGTTCGCGATCAGCTCATGGCTCTGGCCGAGACCACCATGGACCACATCGATCAGCGGGCCATGCAGGGCGGGCCGGCGGCCGGTCTGTGGGACGACAGCGGTCCGGTATTGGGCCTGCCCCCTCCGCTCCCGACCGACGAGCCGTCCTGGTTCCTCACCGAGCGGGTGATGGAATTCCTCGTCGGTGCCTACGACACGTTCCGGCGCCCGCCGCCCGCGCCTCAACCGATGGTCAATCGTGCTCAGGAGTTGCTGCGCGAGGCCGACGACTTGCTCAACCGAGAACGTCTCGAGGTGAGCGAGGACGATCAGTCGGCCAAGCGAGCCGAACTGGATCGGATCGAGCAGTCCCTCGACCGAGCGCGGCAGCTGTGGCGTCAGCGTCCGGGCACGGCGTTCAGTCTCGCGGTGGGTGCGTTGGAACAGCTCGACGAGCTGGCCAACGCCCGTGAGGACGCGACCCGGTGAGGGCGGCATAGTGCTGGTGTTCTCGACCTCTGACAAGGGCGGCACGGGGCGGTCGGTGACCAGCTGCAATCTGGCCTACCGGCTGTGTCGCTCCGGCCACACCGTCGCTTACGTGGACTTCGACTTCGGTTCACCGACCGCTGGTGCGCTGTTCGAGATCAGCGCGGTGGAGCGGGGTGCCGAACACAGCGGGGTACATTCCTATCTGCTCGGTGAGCACGATGCGGTGACTCGTGTCGACGTGGCCGCCGCCACCGATCGGCCGGGTCTGCGCCGTGGTCCGCGCCTGAGTCGGCTCATGCTGCTCCCCGGCGATCAGGGCGGGGCCGAATTCCTCAGTCCCGACAAGGTTATCGTGGAGCGCTGCGCACGGCTGCTACTCGAACTGGAACAGGAGTTCAAGGTCGTCATCGTGGATCTGAGCGCGGGACGTTCGGCCGCGTTGGAAATAGCCTTGCGCGCCACCGCGCCTCCCACCTCCACCGGGGCTGCGTCGCGTACCTCCCGCAAAGTGCGTTGGCTGGTGTTCCACCGCTGGACCCGCCAGCACATCATCGCGGCATCCGGGTTGGTGCACGGTAAGAACGGGCTGCTGGAAATGGGCGAGAAATATGGGCACAACCCCGATGAGCTGCTCGATTCGGTGCGATATGTGCGCACGGCGGTATCCGGGAAGGAAGCCCGCAACTCTCAGCAGTTCCCCGCACAGTCCGCCTGGCTGGACGAACAGGACAAGGCTCTGCGGCAGCTCGCGAATGAGAAGCGGCTGGGCATGACCGCCGTACTCGGCGAAACTCCGATGGAACCCATTCTGCAATGGCGTGAGCAGATCATTCTCGACGCCGATGTCAATGCCCATATCGCCAACCCGGACACCGGGAAGGCGTACGCCGAACTGGCCCGGCGGCTGGTCGATCCGGCTACCTGGAGAAGGCTGTGATCGTATGGTCGATGGATACAGCGAGGCAACCGAGCACCCGAAGATCACGCCGGTCCCGTTGTCGCACTTGTCGATCGAGGTCGGGCATTTCAAACTGAGGACGATCGCCGAGGATCCGGAGGCGCTGCGCAGCGAGTTCCGCCGCATCAAACCTCTGGTGGAGGCGTTCTCCGAATCGGCGCGCA
The DNA here is from genome assembly GCF_001613305.1 of Nocardia vaccinii NBRC 15922. Classification (GTDB taxonomy): domain Bacteria; phylum Actinomycetota; class Actinomycetes; order Mycobacteriales; family Mycobacteriaceae; genus Nocardia; species Nocardia vaccinii. The sequence continues at coordinate 109,151 of NZ_BDCC01000053.1, read as the reverse complement.
TCCAGTACGGGCCGGGCGCCCGGATCAGTACCTGCTATCTGATCGATGACTACTTCCAAGGCGACGATGTCCGGAGTCGGGCCCGAGATTCGGATTCGCCGGAGCCGGACCCGGCGAGAAGCGCCGATCACACTCCGCAGAAGATCCTGTCCCAGCTGCTGGCCGCCGCCGAGGAATGCGGGCTGAAGATCGACTATCTGGCCCGCGAATCGGCCTGTGCGCAGACCTCGGAATTCGTCGGCGGCGTCCCGCTGGGCGAGCCGATTCCGCTGGCGGAAATGGTCGCGGCCTGTATCGTTCCCGAACCGGCCCCGGACGACACCGGTGGACGGCCACCCACCGCGGAGTCCGGTTGGCTGTGCAACGGCCGCCGATCCTCGGCTGCCGAGCCCACCCAGGCGATGCGGGAGCGAACCTATCGTTCGCCGCAGGTGCACAGCGCCAACGAACATACGATCTTCATCGATATCGAGTTGTGGAGTAAGACCGAGGACGGGCGAACTCGCTGGTCGTGTCCATTTTTGGCCGCGATCTGGCATCTGCTGCGGCTCGGAATGTTGCGCTACCACGGTGCGGCCGTGGTCGATCCGCAGCCGCACGATGCGCAGTGGCCGGATCGCTGGCAGGATCTGCCCGCGATCGTCCGGCTCTACCCCGGCGCCGAGCCGTTCGCGGCATATCGGACCCTGTCGATGCTGCCCAAGCGCTATATCGAGATCGAGCACGCGGTCCGAGTCATTCTCGACCACCTGGATCTGGACGAGAATGTCTTCGGCCAGGTCGTCGCGGCGGGGGAGGCGGAAGGTATAGAGGTGTCGGCGAAAATCAGCGAACGGCTGGCACATCTGTTGTTGGACGGATCGTGAGATGCCCTCAGCCGCACCGCTGGTCGTTTTGGGCGAGGTGAAGACCTGCTTACTACCCTCGTCGACCGTCCTTTCTCGTGCCGAGGCGGGAGAGCTGCTGGCACTGATGCCCGGTCGCGATGTGTCCTGGCGCGAACGACCCGGTTCGCTCGCGATCTCACCGACGATGGCGGTCGGTGTGGACTGTCACGTGCGAATGGATGACGGTGCGGCGGAACGGCGTTCGACGCGCATCGTCGGCACTGTCGCGACCCGGGTGGCGCTGCTCGGCGGGCGGATCCTGCAGTCCTCGGCGCATATCCGGATCGTGCGGGGTGAGGATCGTCGCCGACAGGCGTGGTCGCATTACATCAGTCGCAAGGGCATCGCCGAGGAGATCGAACTCTTCGCGCCGGACCCTCCAGCGGTGGCCGCGGCCATGGTCGAGGGCTATCACAGGGATCCGGCCGAGGCGGGCGTCGACAATGTCCTGGATCTGGATTCGACCAGCCGCAGGCTACTCGGCCGGATCCGGACCGATCCGCGCTTGGATCAGTCGCCCCCGGTGCAGGTCGGCACCACACGCCTGCGCTGGACCGCGGTGGTCGGTGGTTCGGCCGGCCCCGATGTGCGGTTGCACCTGGACGACGAGACCGTCCGGTCGGTGCGCGTGATCGTGCGCAAGGAAGCCGACCTCGATGCGGTGCAACGGTTCTGCGAAGATCTCGCCGCACACGACTGGCTGCTCACCGTGGTCGCCGACGCACTGGATCAGGCCGATCACTTCGATTCGGTGAGCGCTGACCGGCTCGATATCCTCGAACCTCTGGTGCGGCATTTCAGCGGACTCTGGATGCCCGGGGCGCATACCCCGAAAGCGCTGCGCACGCTGTGGCGGGATCTGCAGGCCGAACCGGGATTCACGCGTCAGTGGACCACACTGCGCGATCGGCTCCGGGATGATATCTCCGTCGCCACCTTGCATGCGTTGCGGCACAAGGACACCGGCTGGTGAGCGTGACCGGTGACCATGAATACGGGCCGGCTCAGCCGGGCCGCGGGCCGAGACTGCGTGCCCGCTCTATCGCGTTGTCGACCATAGCCAACGTCGGCCGAACCGATTCCAGCAGTGCCGCGCCCGCCGGAGTGAGACTGACCGATCGTGTCGTCCGGTCGAAAAGGCGTACTCCCACATCGCGTTCGAGCTGCTGGATGATCCGGCTCAGTGCTTGCTGTGAGATGTACAGGCCGCGAGCGGCCGCCGAGTAGTTCAGCTTCTCGGCGACGGCCACGAAATATCGCAGATGTTTCAGCTCCACACCCATATCGAATCGGTGTAACGCGGCGCGGGATTCGGCTATTTCCGGGAGGGTGCGCCGAGACGGGACCGAACGCGGCCGGACCGGAGGGTTTCGGGTGAATTCGCCTGTGACGGCGCATGATCGGTTCGTCCGAGCGGTGATGAGATCTGTGCGTACCGCTGCGCGCGGCGGCGGTTGCGCTTAAAATAGTTGGTGCGCAAGGGGTTTATCGGAGCGGTCGCGGGGAACTTGCTTGCGGCATATGGAACCGCGCGACCGCTGTCGACGTGTTCTGCTGGGCCCTAGGCGTGATCGAACTCGTGGTTGAACACACCGTCGTGGAAGGCGTCGAGTTCATCTTGATCGAAGACGAGTTCGACTTCGGTGTGTGCCGCATCCGACGACGTTGTCATGATGCGAAAGATGTACATGCCGTCGGTGCGCCGGGTGACGTCGAGCGGTGAGCGGCCGCTGTCCCCGGCGCGCACGGCGGCCTGATAACTGTCGAACTGGGCATCGGTGAGCAGGAGTAGTTCACTGTTCGGCAGCGTCGTCGCCGGAGTGGTGGCGGCGGTGCTGCGCTTGTCGTCCCAGACGGCCGTCCAACCCTGCTTGCGGGCGACGCGGACGCAGTTCTGATTCGGAGAGCTGCGTGCGGCCTTGCGGAACTCACCCACGGTGAAGGTAGGTAGCAGCGTCATCGGTGTCCCTTTCTACGGAGTAAAAACGCAGACACGCGGGACGACGAGATCCCGCGTATCTACCAGCTGTATCTAACCCTTGTAACCAACCGCGGCGAAATTACACGGACGCGCCGGATCCTGCGGGTCGACCGGCTGCTCGGGCCGCCAGTCGGCGGCGTACACGATGCCGGGCTCGACCAGCTCGAGGCCCTCGTAGAAGGACTCGAATTCCGTGCGGCTGCGCATGGTCGCCGGATCGGAGGTCTCGCGATACAGTTCGGCGAGCGCGGCCATGCGCGCGACGAGTTCCTCGGGAGCCTCGGACATGGATGCATGGCTCATTCCCACATAGCTGCCCGCCGGGAGTGCGTCCCGCAATCGGGCCATCAACTCCGTGGGCCGGTCGCCGTCGGGGACGAACGGCCACACGCTGACGATGAGCAGACCGATCGGCTCGTCGAAATCGATCAGCCGTCGGGTCTCGGGATGATTCAGGATGACATCGGGCAGTCGCAGATCGGCCTCGATGATCGCGGTGCGATCGAGTGTCTCCTGCTCGGTCAGCAGTTCGTGGGCGCGGTTGACCGCCTCCAGGTCGTTGTCGACGTAGACCACCCGGCTCGCGGGGTTCAGCGCCCCGGCGACCTCATGTGTATTCCCGACGGTGGGCAGACCCGAGCCGATGTCGAGAAATTGCCGGATTCCCTGCGACACCATGAATCTCGTGGCGCGCTGGAGGAATTCCCGGTTGTGATGAGCCATCACGTCGAGGTAGGGAATGGCTTGGAACACCCGCTCCCCGAACACCTTGTCCACATCGAACACGGCCTCGCCGGACAGGTAGTAGTGATACATGCGTGCGGCCGAGGGGCGGGTCGCATCGATCTCCCGTGATTCGAAGTCCTCGGAACTCATCGCCCCGCCTTCCCCGACGTGACTGCAGTCACCCGGACCGCGGGGTGGACGTGTACACGCATCTGTTCTCTCCTCGTCGAGTCGTCGAATCTTGTTGAGTCGTCGAAATGTTCGCCGGCAGGTTTGTCCGGCGAACTCGTGGTGGTGGATCGGCGCTCAGGTGTTGTTGAACGTTTTGCGACGGAACGATCGCGCGACATGTTCGATGAACTGGCGCGAGTCCTCGGCGCTGAGCGCAGCGGCGGACAGCCGTGCCCACACCGCCTCGCGGGCAATGACGGCCGGTTTGTCGTCGATATAGCGGATATCACCCTGGGATTCGACGATCGCCATGTCCAGATCACCGGCCGCGCCGGGGGAGGGCACCCGGATCAGGGTGAACCTGTCCTCGGCGCCCGCGCCCCGGGTGGTGACCGTGAAGGGCAGCACCTGGATCAGGATGTTGGCTCGTTTCGACAGTGTCAGAAGGTGTTCGAGCTGCTCGACCATGACCGAACGTCCGCCGTATTCGCGGCGCAGGCACGATTCGGACAGGATCGCATGGAATTCCGGCGGACGCTGCGTCAGCAGAATCTCCTGACGTGCCAGTCTGGCCTGCACCGATTCCTCCACGGTGACCGTGTCGGGATCCGGATCGGGTGTGGCCTCGGGCTCGTGCAGTGCGCGAATGTACGACTCGCACTGTAGAAGTCCGGGCATGATCTCGGCCTCGGCTACCCGCAGTTGACCGGCGTGGGCCTCCAGATCCACCAGCAGGCGCAGATCCTCGACGTAGGCGCGGCGGTAGCCGGTATTCCAGAAGCCACGTCGATGATTGTCGCGCCGAAGCTCTTTCAGTGATTCGAGATAGGTCTCGTCGGTGAAGCCGAGCTCGCTGGCCAGCCGTTCGAGATCGCCGACCGTGATCGAGCCCGTGCCGACGATCAGCATGGCGATGCGACTCTGGCTGGTCTCGATGATCTTCGCGGCCTCGCTCTGGCTGACCCCGGCGGTGCTGAGCATGTGCTCGATCTCGCGGCCCAGCAGCAGTTTTCGGGCCGTGCGTAATCGTGTACCCATGGCGCATCGGCGCACCGGCGGAGCGCCTGAAACTCCTTCCGCGGCAACCACTTCCGGGGCCCGATCGCAATCTTGCTGTAGCCCTCGCGTGATAATCACGCTAACATCTATCACGTTCAGATTATCATGTTTTCGGTATCACGGATGGTCTTGCCGGCCACCGGGTTACGCCTCGGCGGAGGGGGAGTCGGATGACGACGACCACGCAAATGCGTTCGGCACCTTGTCGATTCGGCGACGGTCGGGTATGTGGCGATCTCCCTGGTGAACTCACCGATCTCCTCGCGCGCCGAATCCTCGGTGTCGAACACGCGCCCATGTGCGATCGATGGCTGGACGCCGTCGCGTACCTCTCCGCAGATCTGGACGACGACTGATATGGATATCTCACTGTGGCCGGCCGGATGGCCGCACGAGGCCCCCGAGGCGCCCTTGACCGTGGGCGAGGCGCATTTGACGATGCAGCGGCATCGTGGCTGCCTGCGCGAGGAATGTCCGCGTAAGGGCGCCGCGTACCGCACACTCGTCGAGGCCGGACGGATCCGGCCCGACTCCGCGCGCGAGCGCTGAAATCGCCTCCGGCGCCCACCCTCCCGGGGTGGGCGCCGGAGGACTGGTCAGCTTCCGTAGGTGCGGGCGACCAGGGCTGAACGCAGGTACCAGAGGCCGCTGGCCTGGGTGGGATCGAAACCGGTGAGCTGGCCGATCCGCTTGAGGCGGTAGTCGACGGTATTGGTGTGCACGTGCAATAGCCGAGCGGTGCGCTGGCGGTTGAGGTTGTGCGCGATGTGGGTCTGCAGGGTGTCGAGCAGTTCGGCGTGCTCGTCCAGCGGATCCAGCAGCGAGCCGAGGTATTCGCGGCCCGGCCCCGGCCGGGTCAGCTGATACTCCAGGGCCAGATCGTCGAAGCGGTACAGTCCCGGCACCGATTGCAGCCGCTGCACCATGTCCAGCAGCTGATGCGCCTGATCGGCGGCGGTGGGGATCTCCGCGGCGGCGGTGGTGACGACCGCGGCGGTCACCGGAACTCGCGCGGCGTGCGAGAGCCGGCCGACGAGCTTCTCCAGGCCCTCGTCGTCGAACTGCTCGGCCGGGATCAGCAGGGTTCCGCCGTCCACCGACAGCAGTGAAAGCAGGGATTCGCCACAGCGCAGGGCCAATTCGGCCTGCACGCGCCGAAGTTTGCGCCGCGCCACCACTTTGGAGTCCAGCATCGGGCTGGCCTCCTCGGGATGTGGCGGAATCGCCACGGCGATAACGCGATACCGCTCGGCGATCTCGATCCCGCATTCGCGGGCCATCGTCGAGGTGGGGTGCCCGCCCAGCAGCGCCGAGGTCAGCGTGTGCACCGCGGTGTGATGCTCGCTCACGACCGCCTTGAGCTCGCGGACGTAGGCCACCGAGACGGCCGTGGTCATGGTGTCGAGCATCTCCACCACGCGCTTGGCCCCGTCGACGAGGTTTTCGTAGTCGGCGGTATTCAGAGTGAGCATGGGCTCGTTGCCGGGGGCGGTGCCGAGCGATTGATGCCGCACCGCCGCGCCGGTGACCAGGTCCAGGCCGATCTTGAAGCCCTCGTGGATGGCGTGGTGGATGGTGTTGATGGGTACGCCCTCGCGCGCCCACTGACCGGCGGCGTCCTCGAGCCGCTCGGTCTTGGCGCGCACGTCCTTGCCGTCCAGCATGCTGACGGCCAGCTCCAGACAGGTGCGCGTGATGGTGGTGACGTCTCCGTAGATGGCGTCGCCGGGTAGTGTCCCGCACGGTGCGACGTTTTCGACGAAGTGGCCCACCATCTGTCGCGATAGCGCCCAGACGTCCTTGAGCGGTAGCGACATCGGTCGCCCCGACATGGTCAGTCCCGGCCGGTCCGGAGTGGTGACAGACATTGGCGAACTCCCTTCCACCCCCGCGTTACTGCCCTGCCATGTCACCGTAATCGTCTCGAGATCACCGGAGGGCCCGTTTCCTGCACCATCGTGATGTTTGGGAACGTGGTACCGGACGTTCATAGTGATCGATCACAGTACTGGCCGGTAGTCGGGCGATGGGCGGCGTCGACCGGGGGATTCGGCCATGCGGTGCCGCCGGTCGCGGTGACCTACGCCGCATTATCCGTGCTCGCGGAACCAGAGCGGATAACCCGGTCGTTGCCTCGACGGTGCCACGCCGATGTGGCGATGGTGCCGCGCTCTGTCCGGGTACATGGTGAGGCGGCAGTATGAACGATCACATCCGCGGGACGGCCGGGCATTGCCTGGCAACGGTACTGCGGTTCGCGGCGGCGGTCCTGACGCTCGCGGCCGTGCCGGTTCTGGCGCCGGAATCCGCCGGCGCCGTGCGAGTCCCGGCATCTTCGGATGGATCGCATATCGACCACACGGTGCCCATCGACGCCCGGCGGGCCACGGTCTACGTGTACTCCGCGGCGATGAATCGGGTGATCGCCCTGGATGTCATCCGCGCGGCCGACACCAGCGTCCCGCGGCCCACGCTGTATCTGCTCGACGGCGCCGAGGACGGGATCGGCTGGGACGGCACCGAGACCTCGTGGGAGACCAAGACCGATCTGCTCCCGTTCACCACGGACAAGAACGTCAACGTCGTCACAGTGCTCGACGGCCGGTACTCGTACTACACCGACTGGCAGGCCGCTGACCCCGTGCTGGGACGCAACGAGTGGACCACGTTCCTGACCCGGGAACTGCCGCCCGTCATCGATGCCGCGTACGACACCTCGGGGCGCAATGCCATTGCGGGCGTATCGATGTCGGCCACCTCGGCCCTGGCGTTGGCCGAGGCCGCGCCCGGGTTGTACCGGGCGGTGGGGTCGTTCAGCGGGTGCGCGCAGACCAGCACCGATCCGGGGCGTCGCTATGTACAGGCCGTGGTCGCATCGGGCGGCGGCAATCCGTGGAACATGTGGGGCCCCGACGGTTCGCCCGGCTGGTCGGCCAACGATCCGTCGACCGACGCGAACCTGACCCGGTTGCGCGGACAGGAGTTGTATCTCAGCGCGGGCACGGGTGGCCCCGATGCCGCGGGGGTGACTCCCCCCGAGGGCGGGATGCTGGAATCGGTGGTGGCGAACTGCACGCGCCGATTGCAGGCATCGACCACTCGGCTGGGCATACCGGCAACCTTCCGGTACGTGCCCGGCGGTCAGCATTCCTGGCCCTATTGGCAGCGGTCCCTCCATGCCGCCTGGCCCGGATTCGCCCGCGCACTGGGCATCTGACGGGCCGGAAGTCTCCTCCTCGGGAGATGATTCGGCCCATCCAGCGCGCTGCCCGTGTCGAATACCTGATCAGATGCCCAGCGGGTCCGGCAGATCGTGCCGGTCCGCGTCCGCGCCACAACCGGCGCATATCACTCCCGCGAGACGGAAAGGACTCCGGCAATGATTCCGCATTTCTTCGATCAGCTCGGCTCCATGATCTCCACCTTCCTCGCTCGGTTGCTGCTGCCCTGAAACCCGCACGGCCGGGGTGGGGTGTGCACCCGCGGCGGGCGAGTCGATCCGGTGGAATACCGTGTAACGCGGTCGAATTCGAGCTATCGGCCAGCACCCGCGGGTTCCTCGCATCGTCTCGATCGATCCGAAAAGCCGGGACCGCCTCGACATTCAGTACGCCTGCCGCCGGAATGTCTTGTCGGGGACCGACTTATAGCCGACCCGTGAACCCCATCCCGGCCGTCATGTCCACACTGTGCAACACCCAGCGATTCGGCCCAGCGGCTTTGGCCCGATACAACCCCGCGTCGGCGGCATCGAGAAGTTTCTCCGCGTCCGCTCCGGATACCGGTGTCACCACCGCCCCGATACAGGCCGAAATGGTGAGTCGATGTTCGTCGACCGGTATCGGTTCTTCCAGTGCGCCCAAGAGCGTTTCCGCGACCGAGCCGACTCGTGCCGCATCGCACGGCGGCGGAAGCAGGGCGACGAATTCGTCCCCGCCGACCCGGGCCAGCGTCGCATCGCCGATGCACTCGGACAATCGTGTCGCCACGGCGGTGAGCAGCCGGTCGCCGACGCTGTGGCCGTAGGTGTCGTTGACGGTTTTGAATCCGTCCAGATCGATGAAGCCCAGGCCGATCCGGTCGTCCGGATCGGCCTGGACGATGATCTGCGACAGCGTTTCCACCAGTTGACGCCGATTGGACAATCCGGTCAGCGGATCGTGCCGTGCCTGGTGGTGTAATTCGGCCTGCAGGGCACGGCGTTGGGTGGTGTCCTCACCGGCCACCAGGAGGTAGGCCGCGCGTCCCCCGACCGCCGGCACGAGCGTGACCGCCCAGGACACCCAGCCGCCGGTCCCATCGGCGCGCAGGTACCGCACCTCCAGACGCACCGTGCCGGCTCCGGCGACCACGAGTTCCTCGAAGACGCGCGATTGCACCTGATCGTGATCGTCGGGATGGACCAGATCCCACACGGGTAGTCCGCGTAGTTCCGACAGGGGGCGGCCCAACATGGTGGCCAGTGCCGGATTGGCGTCCACGACCCGGCCGCCGGCATCACCGATGGCTATCGCGATCGCGGCATTGTCGAATACGACGCGAAACCGGGCTTCGGCGGCGATACGGGCATCGGCCATCGCCGCGTGCAACATCTCCTGATGCCGTGCGCGCAGGGCGAGTAATTCCTCGGTGTAGCCGCGCGCCATCTCGCCCAGGGCGGGAATCAACCGTTCCTCGTACGGGGCGATCAATCCGGCGAGTTGGTTCAATACCTGGGCCGAACGGGCGAGCACCCGCGGATCGGTCAGATTCGCGCGGACCAGTGCGGCGCCGACCGCCGTGGCCACTTCGGTATCGAAGGATTCGCAGGCGAGCGCGCCGATCATTCGATCGAGCAGATCGCACAGCAACTGTTCGAGTTCGCGGTGGGACATCGGCACGAAACCGGTATCGACGACCGCCGCACGCCACCGGAGAGCGAGTTCCGCCACGCGGTGATCTCGTGTCAAACCCACCCCCGCTCGATCCGACGCTGCGACATGCGGGAACGGCGTGGTGCCGAACCGGAATCCCAGGCTACCGGAAACCGCCGAGCCCCGGCGGTCGCGCGACCGCCGGGGCTCGGGAGAAACGACGAGGGGAGGACCGGCTACTTGTTGGCTTTGTGATAAGCGGCGACGATCTCGGAGGAAATTCGGCCGCGAGCCGACACGTTGTAGCCGTGTTTCTTGGCCCATTCCCTGATGGCGACGGTTTGCTCGCGATCCGCGGCCGACTTCGAGCGCGAGGTACTGCCCGCCTTCAGCCGGCCGACCTTGCGGGCCTTATCCGTCCAGGGCTCGAGTGAGCCCCGCAGCTTACCGGCATTCAACGTGGACAGATCGATTTCGTAGGCCACACCATCGATCGAGAACTGCACGGTCTCATCCGCTTTGGACTTCCCGTCGTAATCGTCGATGAGTGTGACGGTGACCTTCTTGGCCATCACTGAGCCCTTTCGCACGGACACGGATCAACTCGGATTGCATATACCGTACCGCATTACCGGGGAATGCAGCGAATCCAGCGCTATTCGGCGCGTTTCCGGTGCCGGAATGTGGCTAATGGTATTGAACAATCCCCACGGTGCTGGAATTGTCCGGGCTGCGAGCATTCGGATATGTGAATCCTGTGACCGCTCACGATCGTGACGCCGCGAGACGATGTGTATGCCCAATGTTCGCCGCCGTTCCAAGATGGACCGGCGATAGTGGTGTCCGTGCGTGCGGGATATTTGCCGAATGCGGTATTGGAGGTGTTCGGGCGGGTTTCGGCGGATCAGTGTTCGAGCAATCGCTGCAGCAGCGGGATCGCGGCCAGCAGCGCGTCCTGGTCCGCGCGAGTCAGTTCGGTCGCCATCGCCTGGGCCAACCAGTCCTCTTTCGCGCTGCGCGCGGCGGTGAGTTGCTGTTCGGCCGTATCGGTGATCGACAGCAGCACCTGCCGCTGGTCGGTCGGATGCGGTCTCCGGGACACCAGGCCGCGTTCCTCGAGCGCGGCCAGGGTGACCCGCATCGACTGCGGGCGAACGTTTTCCGCGCGGGCCAGGGCGGCAACGGTCGCCGGGCCGTCGCGGTGCAGGCGGCTCAGGACCACCCCCTGCGACGGCGTGACCTCCATGCCCGAGTGGGCCGCCCGCAGCCTGCGCAGGATGCGACTGAGGGCGACCCGCAGCTCGGCGGCCGATTCGGTCAGTTCACTCGCCGATCGGGCGTCGGTCGGCGCGGTGTCGTCCTGCGTTTCCCCGGTCACGGATCCAAGTATGGAATACGGACGGCGAACGCGGACGCGGGCTGCCTACCCGCCGATCTGCTGGACGATCTTGACCACGACCAGGACGACCGCGAGGGCCAGATAGCCGCGCAGGGCGATCATGCCCGCCGTGCGCAACGGCGAGAAGTTCGGGCGCTCGAGGTCGTCCAGTTGCGGTGTGCGCCAGGCGTATCGATCGGCCGCCACGATCGACTTGCGCTCCTGCCGGGACAGCGGCGTGGAGTCCAGCTCCTCGATCTGGTCGGGGTCCAGGCCGCCCAGTTCCGCGGCGGTTCGCTCGGCGCCGCGCCGTTCACCGCGATGCCGGGTGACCGCGAGGGCGACCCCGCCGAGCAGTCCGATCGCCGCGCCGATGCCGAATCCGAGCTCGAGGCTCGCCGTGGACAGGTGCGGGAAGAAGGTCGCCGCGGTCAGGGCCAGCGACAGCAGTACCAGCGCCCATACGATGATGCCCGCGACGATGTTCTGCCGGGTGGTGTTCACCCACGGCCCGAGCACGGCCTTGTCGTTGCACAGAAGAACCAGGAACACCGTGGCGGAGGGCAGCAGCACGCCGGCCAGGGCCTGCACGCCCTGGGTCAGCAGGCCCAGTACGTGGTCGGGGCTGAACGCTACCGCCGCCGCGGCGGCCAGCAGCAGTGCGTATCCGGCGTAGAACGCCGGCGCCTCGCTCATCTTCCAGTGCAGCGAGTGCCGCTTGCCGAGGGTGTCACCCAGCGTGTACGTGGTCGCCAGGCCGACGGCGTTCGCGCCGATCAGTGACGCGTCCAGCAGCAGGATCGCGAACATCGCGCCGACCGTCGTGCCCAGATGTGCCGACAGCCCGTGCGCGACGGCCCCGGCATCGGAGAACGCACCCCGCCCGGCCGGGCCCAGGCCGAAGGCGGTGGCGGCCATGATCGCGACCGCACCGATCATCACCACGACGATCCCCACCCACAGGTCCACCCGCTCGTAGCGGATCCAGCGTGGGGTGATGCGCTTGTCGACGATGTTGGACTGTTGAAAGAACAACTGCCAGGGCGCGACGGTGGTGCCGACGATGGCGACGATGATCAGCAGGAGGGTCGAGTTCAACCCGCCCGGGAACGACGGGATCAACCCGCGTGCCGTGGCCGATACGCTCGGGTGCACCATGAACGCCAGCGGGAACATCACGATGTTGATCGCGATCAGGGTGAGCAGGAACCGTTCCCAGCGCCGGAACGAACCGCCCGCGACCACCGCGAACAGCAGGACCGCGGCCACCGGGACCGACACCTGCTTGGGCAGCCCGAAGTATCCGAGAGCCATTGAGACACCGATGAATTCGGTGACGATGGTCAGCGCGTTGACCACGAACAGGTCGCCCACGCTGAACGCGCCCCAGAATTTGCCGAACCGCGCGAAGATCAGCCGCGCGTGGCCGACCCCGGCGACCGCGCCGAGCCGCACCACCATCTCCTGATTGACGTACAGCACCGGAATGAGCAGCACCAGCGTCCACATCAGGGCCATACCGTAGTTCTGCCCGGCCTGTGCGTAGGTGGCCATGCCTCCGGCGTCGTTGTCGCCGACCATCACGATGAGGCCGGGACCGATGACGGCGAGCAGCATCCGAAATCGCTGCCGGCGGCTGCGCCCCTCGGCGGTGTCGTGCCGGCGGATGGTGCCCAGCGCGCCGACGATATCGCCGACGTGCGCACTGTCGAGCACGGCGGTGGTGGTGTCGGCCGGAACCGGCGCGGTGACGGTGCGGCGGGGCGCGCCATTGGAGAAGAAGGCCATGGCCGTTCCCTCTCTTCCTGAAAATTGTTGCTGTACCGCGTAATTCGCGACTGTGACAGCTGTGGCAGGGCGGAGATGGATTGCGCGGATGTCTACCGGAGGTGCTCGGCGTGGCCGCCGAGGGATGCGGTGACGACCGCCGGCGGAATATGCGCGAGGTGCAGGTTGTGCCGCTCCTGCGGCGTGAGGTTGTAGCGCGCGCGGACGCGGCGAACCGACTCGCCGAGGGTGGTCCGCAGGGCGGCGCGGCGGGGGAAGGTGGTGCGGATCATGTCGTACTCCTTGCGGAAACTCAACCGCCGCAACAGGATTCGGGCATGCTCGAACGCGCGGAGAATGCCGTCGGCTGACCCGCGCGGAAAGATCCGCGAGGATGCCGATGGCTGATTTCCGTGTCGGTCAGGCCGCGAGGGAGGTGCAGCAAGTTGGGAACGAAACGGGTTGTCGAACCGGACTCGGATACGGACTATCGCCGGATTTCATCTCGTTCCTCACCTCCTTGCCGCCAGGACGCACGTGCGCGTCGTCGTTCGATCATCGTCACCACGACGACCGAAAGGGGAAGGCCCCCGCCCGAAATGGCTGGAGCACGCACCCCTCTCGTCAGAGCTTCGGCACTGTACGACGTATCCCGACCGGGAAGCCACTTCGGATCACCCCTTAATCCGGGAAGATCTGTCCTAACCCTGGGCGTCTCTCGACGTCGTCGGATCAGTGGCCTGTGTTCGTGCAGGAGCCTCGCCTAGCGAGGTGCTGACCCCGAAATATTCGACTCTCCGACCCGAGAAGTCAAGTCGGCGACGCTGTGACGCCCGGCTCTCGAAGCTCTTGCATACATAGTGATGTGTGCATACTATCGCAGGTGGAAGATCGTCTACGCCGGGAGGAGACCGGGATGGGGTCAGCGCACGCCGGGCATGCGCACGACCATGCGCACGTGCACGCGAATTCCGAGAGCGATCGGCGCTGGCTCGCCGGTGCGCTGGCGGTGATCGCGGTGTTCATGCTCGCCGAGGTGTTCGTCGGAATTGCCGCGGGTTCGCTGGCTTTGCTTTCCGACGCTGCGCACATGTTGACCGACGCCGCATCCATCGCGCTGGCACTCTGGGCTATCGGGCTGGCCGCGCGGCCGGCCGCGGGACGGATGACGTTCGGCTGGAAGCGAGTCGAGATCCTCTCGGCCCAGGCCAACGGGATCACTCTGCTACTGCTGTCGGTGTGGCTGGCCTATGAGGCCGTCCGCCGCCTGCTGCATCCGCCGGAGGTGACCGGCGGCCTCGTGCTGGGCACCGCGCTCGTCGGGGTCGTCGTGAATCTCCTTGCGACATGGATGATTTCGCGCGCCAACCGGACCAGTCTCAATGTCGAGGGCGCTTATCAGCACATCCTGACCGATCTGTTCGCCTTCATCGCGACCGCGGTGGCCGGTGTGGCCATCATGCTGACCGGATTCGCCCGCGCCGATGCGATCGCCACCCTGGTGGTCGTCGTGCTGATGCTGCGCGCCGGTGTCGCACTGGTGCGCGCCTCGAGCCGGATCTTCCTCGAGGCCGCCCCCGCCGACCTCGATCCGACCGAGATCGGGCAGGCGATGGCGGCCCGCGAGGGTGTCGTCGAGGTGCACGACTTGCACATCTGGGAGATAACTTCGGGTTCGCCGGCGCTGTCGGCGCATGTTCTCGTCGAGGCCGGGCGAGACTGCCATGCCGTGCGCGAGGATCTGGCGCACTGGCTCGACGAGGAGCACCGCATCGCGCATGCCACTCTGCAGGTCGAGCACGCCTCGCCCGAGGTGCTCGCACTCGGTGCGCCGCCCGCGCCGGAGTGTGCCGACACACACGGACAGGCACATTCGAGCCCGAAGACAGTGCGCCGCTGATCTGTTCGGCGCGCGGTGATCCGACGCGCCCGGCCGGGGTTCGGCCGGCGCCTACTCGGTACCCGCCGACCGACCCGCGAAGCTACGCCGCCCTCGTCGAAGAGGCGATTCGCGCGGGAGCATACTGACTCCCGTGGGATGGATCGAGACGCCGCTGACCGTGCAGTCCGCCTTCGAATCCTGGCGCTGGGACACCTCGACGGTGGTGCTGACCGTCGCGCTCGGCGCCGGGTATTGGGCGGCTCGCAGCCGTGCGGCACGACGCGGCACGGTGATCCCCGCAGGTCGGCTGGCGGCTTTCGCGCTGATGGGTCTGGGCCTCTGGCTGCTGAGCGGGATCAGCATGGTCGGGGTCTATTCCGACACGTTGATGTGGGTGCGGGCGTTGCAGACCCTGTTGCTGTTGTACGTGGTGCCGTTCGGGTTGGCCAGCGGCCGTCCGTTCACGGTGTTGCGGGAGGCACTGGGTCCGCATGGACAGGCGCGGCTCGATCGGATATTGGCATCGACTCTCGCCCGTGCGGTGACCTTCCCGCTGGCGCCGTCGCTGGCGATGCTGGCCGTGCCGTGGCTGCTGTTTCTGAGTCCTTGGTACGAGATCGTGCTGCGGCACGGCATTGCGGACACGTTCACTCGGATCGCGTTGGTGGCCATCGGATTCGTGTACTTCTACTCGCGACTGCAGACCGACCCGGTGCCGCACCGTTATTCGCAGGGGCTGTCCCTGTTGATCACGGTCTTCGAATCACTCGCCGACGGCATCCTCGGCATCGTGCTGTGGTGGGGACCCCTGGTGGCGCTCGGCTACTACACCGAGGTCGGGCGGACCTGGGGGCCGGACCTGCGGATGGATCAGACCATCGCCGCGGGCATCATCTGGGTGCTCGGCGACGTGCTGGGTCTGCCGTATCTACTGGCGCTGATGCGCGCGTGGGCCTCGGACGAACGGCGCAAGGCCGCGGAGGTCGATGCCGAACTCGACGCGGCGGAGGCCACCGTCGCGACCGCTTCGCCCGCTCGGCGGCAGAAATTCAGCCGATCCTCGGACGCGGCTGTCGCCGCAAAATCGGATGCGGTGCAGAGCGGGTTGTGGTGGGAGAACGATCCGCAGTTGCGGCAGCGCTTCGGTCGCTGAAACGCCGACCTGCCGTGCCACCGAAGCGGCACGGCGGGCGCGTGTCGATCTCAGATCTTGCGGATGACGGTGACGACCTTGCCCAGGATCTGCGCGTCGTTACCCGGAATCGGCTCGAAGTGCGGGTTGTGCGGCATCAGCCAGACATCCTTGCCGGTGCGCTTGAATGTCTTGACGGTGGCCTCGCCCTCGATCATCGCCGCGACGATATCGCCGTTGTCCGCGACGTTCTGCTGGCGAACCACGACCCAGTCGCCGTCGCAGATCGCCGCGTCGACCATCGACTCACCCACGACCTTCAGCAGGAACAGCGACCCCTCGCCGACGAGTTCGCGGGGGAGCGGGAATACGTCCTCCACCGCTTGCTCGGCCAGGATCGGCCCACCGGCGGCGATCCGGCCCAGCACCGGGACATAGGTGGGAGTGGGCTGATCGCCGGATTCGGATTCGCTCGGCACCGCGTGCAGGGCGGTCACGCCGGTGACCGCGCGCACCACCGTCTCGTCCAGCCCCCGCACGTCCACCGCGCGCGGCCGGTTGGGATCGCGTCGCAGATAGCCCTTGCGTTCGAGGGCGCGAAGTTGATGGGCGACCGAAGAGGTCGAGGTGAGACCGACCGCGTCGCCGATCTCCCGGATGCTCGGCGGATAGCCGCGCTCGGTGACCGAGGTGCGGATGACCTCGAGTACCTTGCGCTGCCGGGCGGTGAGATCCGTTCCGGCGCCGGATGTCTCGACGCCGTCGTCGGCGCCGCCGGGGCCGCTCGTGTCGTCGCGGCCCTCGGCTGTGTGCTCGTTCACGACCGCACCTCGCCGATGCTCGGCCGCGCGTGCGCGGTGTCCGTGGTTGCCTCGCTGCGCTCACTCACGGTCGTGGTCCTCCCGTTCATGGGTGTGCTTCGTCCTCCTCGGGTCGTGCGCCGACACTGGGCCATCGCGTCGGCCTGATCCGCTCCAACCGGCCCACGCCGGATCGCGTGCTCCGAATGTAGTCCGGTCTCGGCCAGGTTTCAAACATCTGTTCGACGCATGTCGCGGATAGTGGTGACTTTGTGGGTAGCGCATGGTAAGAATCGAACATCAGTTCTTCGAACACATGATCGAAAACCGGAAATCGATCCAGCACACCGCCCCCGGAGGTCCGTCCGATGCGCACCACGATCAGCGAAATCGATATCACCGCAAGCGATTCGGGGTACAACGCGGCAGTGCCCGGTCGCCGGCCGCGCGCGGCCGGAGCGGCCCGCCGGAATACGCGAGCCGGGCGGTCACGTGTCGCCCGACCGCCCGCGGGGGTGATGCGGTACGACCGTCCGCGGGTTCGATTCGCGCAGACGCCGCATCCGCAGACCCGGGTCGAGCGGGCGCGGATCGGATTCGCGACTCTGGCGCTGGCCGCTCTGCTCAGTGCGCTGGCGGTTGGCGGCCTGCTCGGGATCGCCCAGTTGCGTGCGGGTGCGGGGGCGAGTCCGGCGGCGACGACAGTCGTCCAGGTGCGCGAGGGTGAGCCGCTGGCGGAGGTGGCCGCGCGGGTGGCTCCGGGAGTTCCGGTGCGGCAGACGGTCGATCGGATCGTGCAGCTCAACTCGCTGCGGGGCGCACAGGTCGCCACCGGCGGGACGCTGATCGTGCCGACATCCGGGCGGTAGTGTTCCATGGGCGGTGGTGGCGTCGACGCCGCATCCGAAGCCTGGCGGGCCGACAGGTATCCTCGACAGTGCTGTGGAGATACAGCATGGCTATGGACTACTGCAGGCATCGACGAAGGAACTCGGATGCATTGCCCATACTGTCGGCACCCGGACTCCAGGGTGGTCGACTCGCGTGAGGCCGAGGAAGGCACCGCCATCAGGCGCCGTCGTGCCTGCCCGCAATGTGGGCGACGGTTCACCACCGTCGAGAACGCCATTCTATCGGTGGTCAAGCGCAGCGGCGTGACCGAGCCGTTCAGCCGGGAGAAGGTGATTCGCGGCGTGCGGCGTGCCTGCCAGGGCCGCGAGGTCGACGACGATGCGCTCAACCTGCTCGCCCAGCAGGTCGAGGATGCGGTGCGCGCCACCGGTTCTCCCGAGGTTCCCAGTCACGAGGTCGGCTTGGCCATCCTGGGGCCGTTGCGCGACCTGGACGAGGTCGCCTACCTACGCTTCGCCTCGGTCTACCGATCCTTCAGCTCCGCGGACGATTTCGAACACGAGATCGCGGATCTGCGCCGCCGCCGCGCCGAACAGGCCCGCGAGGAGCAACCGGTCCCCGCGGGCAAGGACTGAATCCAGCGAGTCCGCTGTGGCGGCAGAACCGGAGCGACACAGGCGAATTGAACAGGTCGACGGCGCCTGGGGTCGGGTCGCGCAGCGGATTACATCTCCAACAACGCCTTCAGGGCTTGTAGGTCGCGCCGCACCCAGTCGCTGTCTGCGTCGAACTGCTCGTCGTCCACGCCGGGCAGCCGGAACAGGGTGAACGCGACGGTCGTTCCGTCGCCGTTGCGGATGGCGCGCAACGGGATGTCCACCACGGAGCCGTCCGGCAACCGGACTCGGTGATCGGCCACGCCGTATCCGTTGGGCGGGCTGAACCGAACGAAGGCCGTCCCCTGCGGGGAATCCGCGACCCACTCGCCGGGCTCCGCATCGGCGCTCGGCGAACCGGGTTCGATACCGGACGACAGTCCGGTCGCCCAGCGCGGAAAATTCAGTGGCTCGGCGAGAAAATCCGCGACCTCGACGAACGATCGGTCTATGTCGACGGTGATAGTGCGCACTGGATACGTCACCGCACCACGATATGTCGGTGTGTATGCCAGCCGCTGTTCCACCGCGGCTCGGTCGCGGGTCCGGTCCGGCCAGGCTGGAACCAGCCCACGTCATCGCGGTCGGACTCGAGTCGCACCGCCTCGGCCCGATCCGGCGAAGTGCGGATGCGCCTTGAGGTCCGGTTTCGTCAGGAGCCGGGGCCGGTGTTCCCGCGGCGGTGGCCAGGCGGCGTAGGCGAACTCAGTGTGTGCGGCGGGCGGCCGGGGCGGTGCGGACGGCGGTGATGGCTCGTTCGATTCGCTTGGCCGACACCGGATACGGGGTGCCGAGCTGCTGGGCGAAGAGGCTGACGCGCAGTTCCTCGATCATCCACCAGATCTCGGTGACGTCGCGGCCCGTGCGGCGTGCTTCGGGGAGCGCGTCGAGGAGCCGCTGGTAGGCGGCGTGCACGCGGTCGAGTTCGGCCATGCCCTGGCGGTCGCGGGTCGCCGAGGCGGGCAATGCCTCCAGGCGCAATACGGCGGCCTGCAGGTAGCGAGGAAGCTCACGCAAGCGCGCGCTGCCGAATTCGGTGACGAATCCGGCGAATACCAGGTCGTCCAGCTGATGTCGGACATCCTCGGCGATCTCGCGATCGGCGGTGCTCGCCAGTGCGCCGCGCACGTGGTGAGCCTGGGTGAGGACCGGAACCACCAGCCGCACGATGCGGGCCACCGCCGCACCGAACTGCGGGCGGATACGCTCGACCAACGCCTTGAATTCTTCGGGGCCCCGGACCGGACCACCGTTCTCGGCGACCAACTCGTCCGCTGCGCAGGCCCGGCAGTCCTCGATCAACGCATCCAGCGAACCGGAAGGATTCTGGCTCAGCGCAAGGCGATCGGCGGGGGAGAGCCCGGCGGTGGCCGCGCGAGCCGAGGCGGGCAGCTGGTTCAGCAGCAGCACCCGCGTGCCGGTGCGCATGGCGGCGGCCTGTGCCGCGGGCGAGGCCAGTACCCGCACCGCGACACCCGTGCCTTCGGGAACCAGTGCCGGATAGCCGGTGATGGTCTGCCCGCCCACCTCCCGGCGCACCGTCGGTGGCAGGGCGCCCAGCGATTCCGAGGTCCACACCGTGCTCGCCGGACGTTCCGCGGCGGCGGTGGCCCGCGCGACGGACTTCGAGACCTGGTCTGCCAGGCGGGTTTTCAGCGCGGCCAGATCCTTGTCGCGGTCCACGATCGTGCCGTCGGGGGCCGTGGCGGCGAAGGTCATCCGCAGATGGTCCGGCAGCGCGGCGGGATTCAGGTCCGCGGGCCTGACGGTCACCGAACCGAGCCGGGACAGTTCCCGGGCCAGCCCGGTTCGCAGCGGTTCGGCGCGCGGGGTCAGCTGTGCCAGGGCCGCTCGGGCGAAATCGGGCGCCGGAACCACACTGCGGCGCAGATGTTTCGGAAGGGTCTTGATCCACGCCGCCGCGAGCTCCTCGCGCATCCCCGGCACCAGCCAGTCGAAGCCGACGGCCCGGACATGCGCCAACTGGGCGACCGGGATGTGCGCGGTGACACCGTCGTCGGCCTGTCCGGGTTCGAACTGATAGGTGAGCGGGAAACTCAGCTCACCCTGCCGCCAGCCGTCCGGGTAGGCGGCCGGATCCAATACGGCCGCATCGTCGTTCACCACGGTCGAGGCGGTGAAGTCCAGCAGATTCGGTTCCTTGCGCCGCTGGGTGCGCCACCAGCTGTCGAAGTGCCGGACCGACACGACGTCGGCGGGAATCCGCTCGTCGTAGAAATCGAACAGCACCTGATCGTCGACGAGGATGTCGCGGCGGCGCGCCCGATGTTCCAGATCTGCCACGTCCTCCAGCAATTCGCGATTGCGCGCGAAGAACTCGTGCCGCGTCTGCCATTCGCCCTGTACCAGGGCATGCCGGATGAACAGCTCGCGCGACAATTCTGGGTCGATGCGGCCGAATTCCACCCGCCGCTGCACCACCAGCGGGATTCCGTACAGCGTCACCCGCTCGTACGCCGCGGCCGCACCCCGTTTGGCGGACCAATGTGGTTCGGAATACGTGCGTTTGACCAGATCCCCGGCCAGCCGCTCGGCCCATTCCGGCTCGATCCGGGCCGCGGTGCGGCCCCACAGCCGCGACGTCTCCACGAGTTCGGCCGCCATGACCCACCGTGGCGGTTTCTTCGCCAGCGACGATCCCGGGAAGATCATGAACTTGGCATTGCGCGCCCCGAGGAATTCCCGCGTCTCCGCCTCACGCACCCCGATATGCGACAGCATCCCCGCGAGCAGCGCCTGATGAATCGACGTCACATCCCACGGCAGCCCGTCCGGCTCCGGCGCGTTCGCGGCCAGTATGTCCGCCCGGCCGGCACGCTGCACACCGCTCCGTTCGCGCCCGGATTCGCGTTTACCGCCCGACCGGCCGCGCCGACCGGAGCCCTCGGCGTCATTGTCTCGCCGCCCGTGGTCTCCCGGGGCTTCCAGCCGGCCTCGAGTCTCGGCGTCCCGTTGTGCCCCGTCGCGGGATGCGGATTTGCCGGCACCCGAACGGGAATCGTTGTCACGTCCGGCCTTGCCGGGACGTTGTGGTCCGCGACCCATCCGGGTGGATTCGGCACTGTCGGACGAGCGTTCGTTGTCGGTGGAGTACCCGCTCGATGTGCTGCCGCTGCTGCCGCCCGGTTGCGTATCGGCGTTCGCCGGCCGAGAGTTGCCCGAGCGTGGTTCGCGGTCGTTGCCGGCCGCGAGGTCCGGCGCCGGGGAGACTCGGTGGCGAGCGGAACTGCCTGTGCCGGAACGGGATCGGCGGGCTCCGGAGCCATTGCCGGACTCCGGTGTCCGCGAACCTCGGTGTCGGTCGGAGGCTCCCGCTCCCCGAAGTTCGCGACCTCGCTCGCCGGATACCGTTGCGGCGTCCTCAGATTCGGCGTCCGGGTACCAGCCCAGGCCGCGGGTGATTGTGCGGAGTTGGCCGTGCAGGTCCTGCCACTCGCGGATACGCAGGTAGTGCAGGAACTCGTCGCGGCACATCCGGCGGAACTGATTGGTGGACAGTGCTTTTCGCTGTTCCCGCAGATAGTCCCAGAGGCGCAGGTAGGACAGGAAATCCGAACCCTCGACGGTGAAGCGCGCGTGCTGTGCGTCGGCGGCCTGCTGGTGCTCGACGGGACGCTCGCGGACGTCCTGGATGGACAGCGCGGCCACGATGACGAGCACCTCGGACAGGCAGCCGCCGCGCTGTGCTTCGACCAGCATGCGGGCCATCCGCGGATCCACCGGGATCTGCGCCATCTCGCGGCCGATCGGAGTCAGCGCCAGGGCCCTACCGGATGCCGCGCCCGCGCGGTCTCGATCGTCGCGGCGGGTCAGCGCGCCGAGCTCCTCCAGCAGCGCGACACCGTCGCGGATGGCGCGGCTGTCGGGCGGCTCGACGAACGGGAAACTCTCGATATCGCCCAAACCCAGTGCTGTCATCTGCAGAATGACCGCAGCCAGATTCGTGCGCAGAATCTCGGGTTCGGTGAATTTCGGACGTGATTCGAAATCCTCCTCGGAGTACAACCGGATCGCGATGCCGTCCGCGACGCGGCCGCATCGACCCGACCGCTGCCGGGCCGAAGCCTGCGAGATCGGTTCGATCGGCAGCCGTTGCACCTTGGTGCGCAACGAATATCGCGAGATGCGCGCGGTGCCCGGATCGATGACGTAGCGAATGCCCGGCACGGTCAGCGAGGTCTCCGCGACATTGGTCGCCAGCACCACCCGCCGCCCGGTGTGCGGTTCGAACACCCGATGCTGTTCGGCCGCCGACAACCGCGCGTACAACGGCAGAATCTCGGTCCGTGGCAACCGCATATCCCGCAATGTGTCCGCGGCATCGCGGATTTCGCGTTCCCCGGACAGGAACACCAGGATGTCCCCGTCCCCTTCGGTGAGCAGTTCGCGGACCGCGTCGCCGATGGCATCGGTCGGATCCCGGTCCACGATCTCGGTGTCCTCGTCATCGAGATCCTCGGAGGTGACCGGCATTTCGAGCGATAACGGCCGGTACCGCACTTCCACCGGAAACGACCGCCCGGAGACTTCCACGATCGGCGCAGCGGTCAGCACCGTCGCGCTCGATTCCGCGGGCGCGCCGGACAGACCCGTGCCGTTTCCGCTCTCGACCGGTGCGGCTGCCGTGGCACCGGGGCTGGGCACCTGCCGAATCGACCGGCCGGCCTCCGGGTGCGGCCAGGGTTCGCCCGGTGCGCTCCCGGACCCCTTCGAGCCGCCATCGACCCGCGCCCCGCCTGAAGCTGCGTCGTCGTTCCGGCGTAGTTGCGATTCCTCGGCGCTCGGTGACTCACTCGCCCGTTGTCTCGCTTGCCTCGCCGCCGAATCGGAGTCGGGGCGCGCGGCGTCCCCAGCGATCGCTGTCGCATCGTCGGCCGAATCCGCGCCGTCCCCGTTCGTTGGGGTGACGGAAGATTGTGAAGCTCGGATGTTCAGGAGCTCGGTTTCGGGCCGATCGGTCTGCTGTGCTGTTGAATCGGAGCCCATTCCGACGGCCGGTGTGGCAGCCTCCGCGGGCTGCACGTCGATGGTTCCCGCGGAGGTGTCCGGGCCGATCGAGGCGGTGCCGGACTGTTCCGCCGGTGCCTGCGTGCCGAAGTGGCGGGCGAACAGGTCCGGATCGATGGTCGCCGAGGTGATGACGACCTTCAGGTCCGGGCGTTTGGGCAGCAGCTGTTTCAGGTAGCCGAGCAGGAAATCGATGTTGAGGCTGCGCTCGTGTGCTTCGTCGATGATGATCGTGTCGTAGCGGCGCAGCATCCGGTCGCGCTGGATCTCGGCGAGCAGGATGCCGTCGGTCATCAGTTTGACCAGGGTCCGATCGGAGGCCTGATCGGTGAACCGGACCGTGTAGCCGACCACATCGCCGAGTTCGGTGCCCAGTTCCTCCGCGATGCGTTCGGCGACGGTGCGGGCCGCCAGGCGGCGCGGCTGGGTGTGGCCGATCGTGCCGCGAATGCCTCGACCCAGCTCCAGGCAGATCTTCGGAATCTGGGTGGTCTTACCCGAACCGGTCTCGCCGGCGATGACGACCACCTGATGTGCCGCGATGGCCGCGGCGATATCGTCCCGGCGCGCGGAGACGGGCAACTGTTCGGGATAGCGGATCTGCGGGACGGCGGCGCGGCGGGCGGCGATACGGCCCTCGGCGGCGGTGATCTCGTTCTCGATATCGGCGAGGTCGCCGCCACGGGCCTTGTCGAGCCGTCGCCGTAACCGGTGTTCGTCGCGGATCGAGAGTTCGGCCAGGCGGGTACGGAGCTCGCGTGTTGTGGCGGCGGTCCTGGTCATTGCATCCTCCAGCCTAGCGAATTCATCCCCCGGGTCCGCCACCGGTTATCGGGCCCTGCCGGTCGGGGCGACGATCATGCCGGGCGGCGTTCGCGCCGCGCGCCGGCGGTCGTACTCGCGGGTAGTCTGGCCTCGCGCGGGGCCGGTGACGGACGGCCGCCGGTGGTGTGGACGAGAGGAGCCGGACATGGGATCGCTGTGGCACGGATTCGCCGATATGGGCGCGGTCGAGCGGGACGGCGCCTTCGTGGTGGCGCGTGGCGAAGGGGCCTACATCTGGGATGAGGCGGGTACTCGTTATCTCGACGCCACGGCCGGGCTCTGGTTCACCAACGTCGGCCACGGCCGCCGCGAGATCGCCGACGCGGTCGCCGCCCAGCTGTCCACCCTGGCGCACTACTCCAATTTCGGCGATATCACCGCGCCGGTCACACGGGAACTGGCCGAACGTCTCGCCGAACTGGCTCCTGTGCCCGGCAGCAAGATCATGTTCACTTCCGGTGGATCCGATTCGGTCGACACCGCCGCCAAACTGGCGCGGCGGTACTGGCACGAGACGGGTGAGCCGGACAAGACCCTGATCGTCGGCCGGCGTCTGGCCTACCACGGAATGCATTACGCCGGAACGGCTCTGGGCGGTATCGCGCCGAACCGCGCGGGCTACGGCGAGCTCGTCCCGGACGCGCGGACCGTGGAATGGGATGACGCCGGCTCGCTGGCCGCACTCGTCGAGGAGGTCGGAGCGGACCGCATCGCCGCGTTCTTCTGCGAGCCGATCATCGGCGCTGGCGGGGTGTATCTGCCACCGGAGGGCTACCTGGCCGAGGTGCGACGCATCTGCCGGGAGAACGACATCCTCTTCGTCGCCGACGAGGTCGTCACCGGATTCGGCCGCATCGGCGGATCCTGGTTCGCCTCGACGCGTTTCGGGCTCGAACCCGATCTGATGACGACGGCCAAGGGTTTGACTTCCGGCTACCTTCCGATGGGTGCGGTCTTCGCCGCGCCCCGGGTGGCCGAGCCGTTCTACTCCGGAGGCGTCTGGTTCCGGCACGGTTACACCTACGGCGGCCATGCCGGCGCCGCCGCGGCCGCGATGGCCAACCTCGATATTCTCGAACGCGAGAATCTGATCGACGCCAGTAAGAATCTGGAATCGCTGCTGCACGAACATTTCTCGCCGCTGGCGGCGCATCCTCAGGTGGCCGAGGTGCGCAGTGGTCTCGGCGCGGTCGCCGCGGTGCAGCTTGCCGATCCGGCCGAGGGGCCCGCGATGGTGAAAGCCCTTCGCGCCCAGGGCGTTTCTGCGCGTGCGGCAGGTCAGGGCGCATTGCAGATCTCGCCGGCTTTCGTCATCACCGAACAGCAGGTCGCGGAGTTGGCGGCGGCCTTCGGGCGCGCCCTGGGCTGAGGCCGGCGCACCGCGCGCCCGGATGAAAGGCTGCCCTGACCCGTCGCGGGATGCGAGCATGGACGAAGGCGTGCGCGCGTCGCGGGAAGGCGGTGGGGTGTGGGTGGTTTCGTGGCGGAATACACTGTGCTGCGCTGGGGGATCGTGGCGGGTTTCGTGCTCGCGGCGGTCCTGGTCGCGGGCAGACTCCCGGTCTTCGCCCCCGGCGGTGCAAGTGATCGTGCGTCGGGAGCGGTCGCCGATCACGAATCCGATGCCGCGCATCTGCTGATGTGCCTGGTGATGTCGGCGATGCTGGTCTTCCCGATGGCCGCCGCGCCGGACGCCCTGCGTGGCGTACTCACCGCGATGACGGTGGTGTACGCGGCGGTGCTCGTCGAACGGGTGCGTGCTTGGCGCAACGGTGACTGCCGACCCGCGCGGGCCGCGACGATCGGGTATCACCTGGTGGCGGTCGCGGCGATGCTGTGGTCCATGTCCGGGCACGAGATGAGTATGAGCGGGAACCCTGCGCACAGCGCATCGGTCGTCCCGATGCTCGTGCTCGCGGCCCTGTTCGTCCTGGACGCCGTCCTGATGTTCGTTCCCGGCCCGAAATCGCTTCTGCGCCATGCGATTGGGCATGACATGACCCCGGCCACGGTGATCCCGCACGTGGTGATGGATCTGGGCACCGCCTTCATGCTCGTCGCCGCGGCGTCGAGCTGAGTCGCGCCGGGCCGTGAACACGCCGATGGCCGCGCACTCGTCGAGTACGCGGCCATCGCGAGATGTGCTGCGACGCTGGATAGCTCGCGGTATCAGACCGCGGCTGCGGCGAGGGCCTCGGTGGACTGCACCGCCTGTCCGACGCCCGCGACGATCGCCGCCGCGCGCAGCGCCTCGAAGATCGCCTCACGCGAGACGCCGGCCTCGCGCAGGGTGTTCTCGTGCGCCTCGAGGCAGTGCTGGCAGCCGTTGATCGAGGAGACCGCGAAGGACCACAACTCGAAATCGGCCTTGTTCACGCCCGGATTGCCGATGATGTTCATCCGCAGTCCGGCGCGCAGATCGTCGTACCGGCCCTCCAGGAATCCACGACCCCGGTAGAACACGTTGTTCATGCCCATGATCGAGGCCGCGCCGAGGGCGGCGTTGTACGCCTCCGCCGACAGCGTGTCGGCGGCCTCCTCGGCGATCTCACGCAACGTGACCGCCGAGCGGGTGGCGGCCGCCGAGGCCAGCAGGGTGCCCCACAGCTGCTGTTCGCTGAGTACGGTCGAACGCGCGATGGACGACAGATTGAGCTTGAGGTCCTTGGCGTATTCGGGGAGTGAGTTCTTCAGGTTCTCGACGGTCACAGCCGATAACTCCTCGGGGTTCGGTCAGACGCTCGCGGCGAGTAGCTCGCCGGCGTTGATGGTCGGGTCGCCCTTCTTCCAGTTGCACGCGCACAGCTCGTCGGACTGCAGTGCGTCGAGCACGCGCAGCACCTCGTCCACGTTGCGGCCCACCGAACCGGCGGTGACCGAGACGAACTGGATCTCGTTGTTCGGGTCGATGATGAACGTGGCGCGATCGGCCACGCCGTCGGCGTTGAGAACGCCTGTGGCAGTGGCGAGTTCACGCTTGATATCCGAGAGCATCGGGAACGGCAGGGTCTTGAGATCCTCGTGCTGGGCCCGCCACTGGAAGTGCACGAACTCGTTGTCGACCGAGGCGCCGAGCACCTGGGCGTCACGATCGGCGAACTCCTCGTTCAGCTTGCCGAACGCGGCGATCTCGGTCGGGCACACGAACGTGAAGTCCTTGGGCCAGAAGAACACCACGCGCCACTTGCCGGCGTAGTCGTCGCTGCTGACCTGGGTGAAGTAGTCGTCGGGCTGCTTCGCGTCGACCTTGGACAGGTCACCGCCGATCACTGCGGTGAGGTTGTATGCGGGGAATTGGTCGCCGATGGTCAGCAGAGCCATGCTGTCTCCTTCTCCTTCGTTGTCGGGATTGCCGTGCGGAGGTATCTACCTCGTGATCTTGCCCGCAGCCGGGCAAAAGGTAAACGTGATCAGTCGCACTACACTGATAGGCGTGACTGATCAGACTTATCAGCCCACCCTGTCACAGCTGCGTGCGTTCGTGGCGATCGCCGAGTATCGCCACTTCGGCACGGCGGCCGCGCGATTGAACGTGAGCCAGCCCACGCTATCGCAGTCGTTGGCATCGTTGGAAAACGGCCTGAAACTGCAGCTGATCGAACGCAGTACGCGTCGAGTTCTGGTGACCGCGGCGGGTAAACGGTTGTTGCCGCAAGCGATGGCGACGCTCGAGGCGGCCGACCGGTTCATCGCCTCCGCGGTCGGCGACGGACTCGGCGGCACGGTGCGGCTGGGCATCATTCCCACGGTTGCGCCCTATGTGCTGCCCGCCGTGCTGCCGGAACTGCGCCGCCGATTCCCGGCGATGGTGCCGCACGTCATCGAGGACCAGACCACGCGGCTGCTCGACGGACTGCGCAGCGGCATCCTGGACGTGGCATTGCTCGCGCTGCCGTCAGATACCCGCGGCATGCTCGAAATTCCGCTCTACAGTGAGGAATTCGTCCTCGTGGTGCCCGAGGGGGACGAATTGTCCGGGCGCACCGGCCTCTCGCCCGCCGTACTGGACGAGTTGCCACTGCTGCTCCTGGACGAGGGGCACTGTCTGCGGGATCAGACCCTGGATCTGTGTCGCGCCCAAGACGTGCGCCCGGGGCCGGTGGGGGACACCCGGGCCGCCTCGCTGTCGACGGTCGTGCAGTGTGTCGCAGGCGGTTTGGGTGTCACGTTGATCCCGGAGATGGCCGTGGCGGCCGAAACCGCCCGCGGCCCATTGCGGATCGCCCGATTCGGCGCGCCGGCCCCGGGGCGCACGCTCGGGCTGGTATTCCGCGGGTCCACCGCGCGTACCGAGGATTACGAACAGCTCGCCGATGTGATCCGCACGCAGCGGCCGATGTGATCGTCACCGACGGGCTCGGCCGCCGAGGGTAGTGTCCTCGCACACAAATCCGCACCGATGTCCGGTGCCGAGGGGGCATGCGATTGACCGGCGGGGGAGCGTCTGGGACGCTCTCGGCGTGCGGATTCATCATCTCAACTGCGGCAGCATGGCGCTGGGCACCGTCGATCACTGTCTGCTCGTCGAGACCAAGGCAGGACTGGTTCTGGTGGACACCGGATTCGGTCTCGGTTGTGTGCGTGATCCGGGCACGATGGTGGGCCCGAGTCGTTTCGTGCTCGGTCTCGAACTCGCCGAACACGAAACCGCGTTCCGTCAGATCCAGGGCCTCGGATACGACCCCGCCGATGTCCGCCACATCGTGCTCACCCACTTGGATTTCGATCACGCGGGCGGACTCTCGGACTTTCCCGAGGCGACCGTGCACGTGCACGGTCCCGAGTTCCGGGCCGCGACCGCGCGTCGGACGTTCTCCGAGCGGACCCGGTACCGGGCGCAGCAGTGGGCGCACGGCCCGCGGTGGATGGTGAACGAAATCGACGGCGGCGAGGAGTGGTTCGGTTTCCGCGCGGTGCGGGATCTTCCCGGCCTGCCGCCGGAAATTCTGGTGGTGCCGTTGCACGGTCACACTCGCGGGCATGTCGGCGTCGCGATCGATACGGGCCGGGGATGGCTCTTGCACGCGGGTGATGCCTTCGGCGTCGGCAGCGAAATCGATCCGGCACAACCACATACGCCGTTGTTGTGGCGCCTGTACGAGCTGGCCGCGGTGGCCGGATTGCCCTACCGCGACAACCGCCGTCGGCTGCTGGAACTGAACCGCGCACACGGTGCCGATATCACCATTTTCAGTGCTCACGACGGCGAAACGTTCACCCGTCTGACGTCCTCGACGGTGCGGCCCACGCGATGGCGCGGTGGCGAATCCGGAGCGTGAGTCAGTTCACCACCCCCAATATCATGTTTCCGGAGCCGCGATGAGGCACCATGGGTACATGACACGTAATGCGCCCCAGCTCGATTCCGACGTGCCGGTCGCGCGCCCCGATCAGATCGCGCGGATCGTCGCGGCGTTGGCCGCGCTCGATACTCCGGCTCCGCAAATAACCGGCGAACTCGTCGGCGGTACTCGGATCCGCCTCGCGTACCGCGTTCTGCCCGACGGACGGGTCGAACGCGGGCTCGCATGACGGAAGGCGGCGCACGCGGCCCCGCCGGGTCGCGTCGCGAGACCGCTGCGCCCCCGC
Source organism: Nocardia vaccinii NBRC 15922 (assembly GCF_001613305.1). Taxonomy (GTDB): domain Bacteria; phylum Actinomycetota; class Actinomycetes; order Mycobacteriales; family Mycobacteriaceae; genus Nocardia; species Nocardia vaccinii. Next base: position 79,565 of record NZ_BDCC01000053.1, on the reverse strand, counting down.
GCCGGCCGAGTTCGTCGGCGTCGCAGGCGGACACCCTGTTCGCCTATGGCACGCTGCAATTCGGCCCGGTGCTCGCGGAGCTGCTCGGGCGGGTGCCCGATGCGGAACTGGGTGTGGTCCGCGACCGGCGGGTGGCGGCGTTACCGAAACGTGCCTATCCCGGTCTGGTCGCCGAACCGGGGCGGATGGCCTCCGGGCTGGTGTTGCAAGGACTTACCGAGGCGGACTGGGAGATCATCGACGCGTTCGAGGACGAGCAGTACGAGTTGCGCACGGTCCGCGTGATCGGCCGGGAGGAGCCGGTGCCGACCTATGTGTGGACCGATGTCGTCTCCGGCCATGACTGGCACCCCGAGCAATTCGCTGCGGACCACCTCCACGCATACGCCACCCTGTGCGCCCGATGGCGCGCCGAATTCTGCCGCCGGGCCCGTGAGGATTTCACCGGGTGAAAAGCGCTACGAGCGTCATGTTCTCGGCGGCGCCGTGTTCGCGATCACATATGAGGTCGCAAGCTGCATAATTACTGCACAGTCAGGGGGCTGTGAACTGTGCAGGATGCGCAATTTCTGAGGCGCAGGTTGTTCATTTCGCGCTGCGGGGACAGTATGGCGGCGACGAATGCTCAATCTAGGTCGCGCCCATTCGGTGCCGGCCGGACGGGTGGAACTGATGACCGAGCTCGCCGATCGCGATCTGATCCCAGCACCGTACGACCTCGCCGACCGTTACCGCGTCGGCGCGGGAACCGTCGTCCTGACCGGGGTTCAGGCGATCGCGCGGCAGTTGGTGGAACAGCACGTCCGGGATCTGCGTGCGGGTAGGCGCGTGGGTACCTTCGTCTCCGGATATCAGGGCTCGCCGCTGGGCGGGGTGGATCGGCTGCTGGGCGGAATGCCCGACGTATTGTCCGAGCACGACATCCATTTCGTGCCGGGCGTGAACGAGGAGCTCGCGGCCACTTCGGTCTGGGGTTCCCAAGCCGATCTGCCGGGGGGACAATCCACCCACGACGGTGTGGTCGGGGTCTGGTACGGCAAGGGGCCGGGACTCGATCGCGCCACGGACGCGCTGCGTCACGCCGCGGTGTACGGCGTCAATCCCCGGGGCGGGGTAGTACTTCTGGTCGGGGACGATCCCGCGGCGAAATCCTCCACGGTGCCCGCGGCCTCCGAGCGGTCGCTGGCCGCGATGAACATCCCGGTGCTGTTCCCGCGCAATGCCGGTGAGATCGTCACGATGGGTCTGCACGCCGTCGCGCTGTCGCGTGCCTCGGGCTGCCCGGTGGCGCTGAAGATCGTCGCCGATGTGGCCGACGGTGCGTGGACGGTCCCGGCGACGATCGGCGACATTGATATCGCCGTCCCGGAAATCACCTGGGAGGGTTCGCCGTTCACCTACCGGCAGCGGCCGATGGGCGCGCCCGCCGACAGCCTGCTCGCCGAGGCCGATCTGCACGGTCCGCGGTGGGCGACCGTCCTGGCCTACAGCGCCCTCAACGATCTGGACGTCATCGAGGTGAATCCGGAAAGCGCCCGGATCGGCATCGCGGCGACCGGAACCGCATTCGACGCGATGCGCCAAGCCCTGGCCGATCTCGGCGCGGACGACGCGGCCCTGCGGCGCGCGGGAGTGCGGCTGCTACGCATCGGAATGCCGTATCCCCTTGCCCCCGAACGGGTCCGCGAGTTCGCATCGGGGCTGTCCCGGTTGATCGTGGTGGAGGACAAGACCGCCTTCGTCGAGACGCAGATCCGTGAGATCCTGTACGGCACAGCGGATGCGCCGCAGATTCTCGGCAAACGCGATGCCGAGGGCAGGCCACTGTTCGCCGCCGACGGCGAGCTCACCGCCGGGCGGATCATGGCGCCGCTGCGGCGCGTGCTGGACGGCCAGCTGGATATGAAACGTCCACTGCCGCAACCGCTGTCACTGTCGGTATTGCCGGCCGGACGCGCCGCCTACTTCTGCAGCGGCTGCCCGCACAACCGCTCGACCGCGGTGCCCGAAGGCTCCCTGGCCGGGGGTGGAATCGGCTGTCACACCCTGGTGACCATGTCCGGTCGCACCGACAGCAAGGTGGTCGGGCTGACGCAGATGGGCGGGGAGGGCGCGCAGTGGATCGGGCAGGCGCCGTTCACCGATGTGCCGCATCTGTTCCAGAACATCGGCGACGGAACGTATTTCCACTCCGGTCAACTGGCGGTACAGGCATGTATCGCCGCCGGGGTGGACATCACCTACAAGCTGCTCTACAACGATGTGGTCGCGATGACCGGAGCACAGGATGCCGAAGGGGCGCTGGCGGTTCCGCGGCTGACACACAAGCTCGCCGATGAGGGGGTACGGCAGATCGTCGTGTGCGCCGACGAGCCGGACAAGTACCGCAAGCGCGACCTCGCGCCCGGAACCCTGCTGTGGCACCGGGATCGGCTGGACGAGGCGCAGCGGATGCTGCGCGAGATCCCCGGGGTCACGGTGCTGATCTACGACCAGCACTGCGCCGCCGATGCGCGCCGCAAGCGCAAGCGCGGCGAACTGCCGGTGCGGCGTACCCGGGTGGTGATCAACGAGGCGGTCTGCGAGGGCTGCGGTGACTGCGGTGTACAGAGCAACTGCCTGTCGGTGCAGCCGGTCGACACCGAATTCGGCCGCAAGACCCGGATCGATCAGACCTCCTGCAATACCGATTACAGCTGCCTGAAGGGCGACTGCCCGTCCTTCGTCACGGTGGAGGCGCCCGAACCCGGTCGCAAGCCGTCGCGGAAAACGCAGCGCCGCAAGCAGGTTCGGACCGAACCGCCGAAGCTGCCCGACGTCGTGGTCGAATCGCCGAATGCCACGTGGAACGTCCTGCTGGCCGGAATCGGCGGTACCGGCATCGTGACCGTCAATCAGGTCCTGGCCACCGCCGCGATGCGCGCCGGATATCAGGTCGCGGGCCTGGACCAGATCGGGCTGAGCCAGAAGGCTGGTCCGGTGGTGTCCCATATGCGTTTCGCCGCCACGTCCCTCGAGCCCGCCAACCGGCTCACGCCCGGTTCGGCGGACTGCGTCCTGGCCTTCGATCTGCTTGCCGCGGCCGATCCGAAGAATCTGGCCTACGGGTCGGCCGAGGAGACGATCTCCGTGGCGTCGACCAGCCGGACGCCCACCGGTGCGATGGTGTACGACGCGGCGGTCCGGTATCCGGACACCGCGGATCTGCTCGCCCGGCTGTCCGGAGTGTCGCGGTCGATGACCTCGTTCGACGCGCTGGCTGCCGCACAGGCGCTGTTCGGCAGCACGACGGCCGCCAACTTCCTGCTGGTCGGCGCCGCATACCAGGTCGGCGCGCTGCGCCTGCCCGCCGCGGCGATCGAGGAGGCCATCGAGATCAACGGCGTCGCGGTCGCCGCCAATATCGCGGCCTTCCGCTGGGGTCGCGCGGCGGTGGCGTGTCCCGATGAATTCGCCGCCGCGACCGCACCCGGTTCCGGCGGACGTATCGCGCCCGAGGCTCCGGCGGAGCTGCTGGCCGGTCTGAGCGCGACCGGTGAGACCCGGCGGCTGGTCCAGCGGCGTGCTGGTGAGCTCATTGGTTTCGGGGGCGTACGCGTGGCCCGTGCGTATGTCGCCCTCGTGCAGCGAGTGTGGGAATCCGAGCGCAAGGCCACCGATCGCACCGAATTCAGCGAGCAGGTGGCCCGCGGGCTGTACAAGCTCACCGCCTACAAGGACGAATACGAGGTGGCGCGCCGCCTGACCGACCCGGCCTTCCTCGACGAGGTCGCCGCCACCGTCCCCGACGGTACGAAGCTGACCTATCGACTGCATCCGCCGATGCTGCGAGCCCTGGGCCGCACCGAGAAGATCGGCCTGGGCCCTCGGTCCCACCTGGCCCTGCGCCTGCTGGCCAAGGCGAAGCGGTTGCGCGGCACCCCATTCGATCCATTCGGATACGCGCACGTCCGCCGCGTCGAACGCGCCCTGCTGGCGCACTACATCGAGATGGTCGAGGCGCTGACCGCAAACCTGTCCAGCGACTACGACCGCGCCGTCGAGGCCGCGGCCCTGCCGGACGTGGTCCGCGGCTACGAGCAGATCAAGCTCGCCAATGTCGAGGCCTACCGTGATCGCCTGCGGGAGTTGGGCATCGAACCACCCGCTCTGCCGTAAGCGGTCGATCGTCGCACCGCGATCGTTGTCCCTGTCGGCCCGGCCGCGGCGGGATAGAGTGTGCGGGTGCCGCGTACGCGGTGGACTAGGGAGGGCACCGATGTCGGCAGTGGTGATCAGTGTTGCGGCGCGGCGCGGCGACACGGAACTACTGGACCAGCTCGCGGGCGAACTGGCCGAGGATCTGCGGGAAGTCCGCGGGCTGACAGTCGGCGCGGTCACCGTGCCCGGGGAGGCCGGGACGAAATCCGAAGTGGCGCTGCAGATCGGGCAGCTGGCGGTGTCGGGTGGAGCGCTGGGCACCGTGGCGTGGGTGATTCGGGACATTGTCATCCGATTCCTGGATCGCACTCGCGCGGATTCGATCACGATTCGCAACGGAGACCTGGAGGTGTTCATCGAGCGCCCCTCCGATAGGCAGGTCGATGGTCTGATCGAGCGATTGCGCGACGTCCTGCGCGATGACTAGCCCAACCGGTCGCAGGCTTGCTCTGTTCGTCGCCAACGACACGTTCCACTCACCGGGCATTCCCCGGCTGCATGCGCCGGTGTCGGATGCGAACCAGTTGCGCGAGCTGTTGCGGGACCCGGAGATCGGTGCTTTCGCGCCGGCGGAGATACTCGTCAACGAGTCCAAAGCCGAGATCGAACGCGGTATCGAGCGGCTGTTCCGCGGTGCGGGCCCCGATGATGTCGTCCTGTTCTACTTCTCCGGCCACGGCATCCGCACCCGCCACAATCTCTATCTGGCGACCAGCAATACCGATACCCAGCTGATCAGCAGTTCCGCGGTATCGGCGTCGTTCATCAAGGAACTCATCCGGGAGTCCGCGGCCGCGGCGAAGATCGTCCTGCTGGACTGCTGTTACAGCGGGGCGTTCCTGGGTGGCGACGTGATCAAGTCCCAAACCACGGTCGACGACGTGGGACATGACCTGGCCGCGGGGGAGGGTACCTGCGTGTTGACCGCCGCCACGGCGGTGCAGATCGCCGGGGACGGCGGCGCGGAGCGGTCGGCGCCGTTGTCGGTGTTCACCTCCGCGGTCGTCAAGGGAATCGCGACCGGCCTGGCCGACAATGGCGCCGGTGTGATCAACACGCACAGCTTGTGGAGCTATGTCAGTGCGGAGGTTCGCGGCCGGACCAGCCGGCAGACGCCCAGTCACTATGGAGTGCTGCAGGAGGAGGTGCACATCGCCCGGACCCGCCGCCGACTTCCCGCGGTGGTGGACGGCGGCGACAGGGTGGCGCTGGGCAGTCTGCTGGGTCGGCTCGAACACAGTCCCGACTACGGCCTGCGCGCGGAGAATTGGTGGGGCACAGGGAGATTGACGGTTCCTATCGGGCAGCAGCGGCAGCCCGACGGCGGCGCCGGGGAGACCGTCTGGCTCGATTTCTCCGGCGTCGATCGCAACCTGCTGATCGTGGGGCGGGCCGGCAGCGGGAAGAGCACGCTGCTGCGCACCCTCGTCGGTTCGCTCGCGCTGACTCACACTCCCGACGAGGTCCGGATCATGGCACTCGAGTCGAGCAACCGGGTGGGGTCCCTGCGCGCGCTGCCACATGTCGCGCGGGTGGTGGGTGATGACGAGCCGGACGAGGTGGCATCGCTGCTCCGAGAGATCGTCGCGGAGATCCGCGCGCGCAAGATTCTGTATCGGGAGCAGTTGATCGATTCGCCCACGAGCCTGCGTTCGGTACGCGCGGGACTGCGGTACGGCCCGGTGCCGGATCTGTTCCTGCTGCTGGACCCCTGGGACGAGTTCGCGGGCCTGCTGCCGGATATCGGCCCCACCCTCAAGCAGATCGCCGGCACCGGCCCGGAGTACGCGGTCCACGTCGTCGCTACCGTCCGAGATTGGCGTGACGTCCCGCAATGGCTGGCGGATCTGATTTCCTCACACATCGAACTGCGGTTGCATCAGCCGGAGGAGTCCCACGTGGACCGCGATCGTGCGATGCGCCTGCCGGATGGCCCCGGATGGGCGCTGGCTGCCCGGCGGCCGTTCCGGATCGCGCTCCCCGATATCCGGGACCTGCCCGACGAGGCGGCCGTGTTGCCCGAGATGACCGATGGCGCAGCGGATCTGGTCACCCGGGTCGCCCTCGCGCACCGCGGGGAGGGGATCGATCGCGTCCCTGTGCCCGGCGCGGGTCTGGACGGCGACAACGATTTCGCGGCCCTGTACCGGATCGCCGACCCCGCGAATCCGGGCCTGGATCACCGCTGGCAACCGAAGACCGGGGCCGATCGGCTGAGAATTCCCATCGGGATCGACGGCACCGGCCGGCCGGTGCTGCTGGATTTCAAGCAGGCCGCCGAAGAGGGCATGGGGCCGCACGGATTGCTCATCGGCGCAACCGGTTCGGGCAAGTCGGAGCTGCTCCGCACGATCGTGCTCGGGCTCGCGCTGGAACACCCTCCCGAACAGGTGAACTTCCTGCTGGTCGAGTACAAGGGCGGCGGCACGTTCGGTGGTTCGCCGGACTGCCGCATCTCGGCGGATACCTCGGCGACCTGTCCTCGGATCTGGCGCTCGTGCAACGCTTGGAGGACGCTCTCACCGGCGAGCTGGCCCGGCGTCGGGAATTATTCCGCGCCACCGGGAACTTCGCCGCCATCCAGCAGTACGAACAGGCACGTTCCGCCGGGATGTCGCTGGACCCGATGCCCGCACTGTTCGTGATCATCGATGAGTTCAGCGAGTTGCTCTCCCAGACGCCGGAGTTCGTCAGCGTGCTGACGGCGATCGGCCGCCTGGGTCGTTCGGTCGGTATCCACCTCTTGCTCGCCAGCCAGCGGCTGGACGAGGTATCGCTGCGCAGCCTCGACGCCCACCTGTCCTACCGCATTGCTCTGAAGACCTACTCGCTCAACGAATCGCGGGCCGTGCTGGACGCACCGCTCGCCTACCACCTGCCGAGCATTCCGGGGAGCGGATATCTGAGAACGCATCCGTCGGGCGAACTGGTTCGATTCGTCGCCGCCTACAGCTCGCGGGCGGAGCCCGCCGAACCTTCGAGCGGTGTGATCGAGATGGCCGACCTTCCACTGCGTATGTCGATCGTCCACGCCATGGCCGGTGTCGACGGACGACGGGCGCACCAGATCTGGCTGCCGCCGCTCGATGTGTCCCCGACGGTGGGCGGGCTGGCGCCGCCGCTACCGGCGCCGCTGCCCGTCGCCCTGCAACGGATGCCCGGCCTGCGCCCCGCGGCCATCGGGATCGTCGACACTCCCCGGCTGCACACTCGGACGCTGCTGCAACTGGACCTGACCGGCGCCCAGGGAAATGTGGCCGTCGTCGGTGGTCCGCAGTGCGGCAAATCGAATACGCTGCGCACCCTGATCCTGGCCTTGGCGGTCACACATACCCCGGATCAGGTGCAGTTCTACTGTCTGGACTTCGGCGGCGGCGAGTTGGCCGCATTGTCCGGGCTGCCGCACGTCGGCTCGGTGGCCGGCCGGCACGACGTGGATCGAGTGCGGCGCACCGTCGCCGAGCTGACGGCACTGATACAGCGCCGGGAAGAACTCTTCGCGCAGCTGGACATGTCGATGGAAGAATTCCGCGGGCGCAAGGCGCAATTGGTGGATTCGAGCTCGAAAGGACGCGCTGCCGACCCGCTCGGGGGTGATCGATTCGGCGACGCGTTCCTGGTGATCGATGGTTACGAGGCCGTACGTCAAGATTACGAATCGATCGAACAGACCATCGCCGAGATCGCCGCACGGGGATTGGCTTTCGGCGTGCACGTCGTGCTGGCGGCAAGCCGCTGGACCGCCTTTCGGCCGGCGCTGAGGGATTATTTGGGCTCCTGTGTCGAACTTCGGCTCGGTGACCCTGCCGATTCGATTCTTGGACGCCGTCAGGCGCTCTCGGTGCCGATCGGTTCTCCCGGCCGCGGACTGACGCCGGACGGGCTGCACATGCTCATCGCCTTGCCACGCCTCGACACCCGAACCGACCCGGCGGGTATGGCCGAGGGCATTGCCGCGGCGATCCGCGATATCGGCGCTCACTCCGGAGATCTGCGTGCCCCGGAGGTGCGAATGCTGCCCGAGCAGGTGACTCGTGAGCAGCTGCTGCTCCGGGTGGGAGATACGCCTGGGCAGAGCGATCCGAGCGTGGCGTGCCTGAACATTCCGATCGGTTTCGACGAGTCCGAGCTGGCTCCGGTCTTCATCGATTTCTCCGTTTCCTCGCACATGCTCGTCTTCGGCGATGTCGAATCGGGAAAGACGAACCTGCTGCGACTGCTGGTACGCGGAATCTGCGGGTCGAACACTCCGGATCAGGCAAGGATCGTGCTGGCGGACCCGAGACGGACCCTGCTCGCGGAGGTGCCGCCGGAATATCTGGCCGGCTACGCGTGGGGTGGACCGAACCTCGTCACACTGATGAAAGGCCTGGTCGAGAGCGTCGGAAAGCGGTTGCCCGCAGACAGTGTGACCCCGCAGCAACTGCGCGATCGGTCCTGGTGGACCGGACCCGAGTTGTATCTGCTCGTCGATGACTACGACTTGCTCGCCAGCTCCGAGAATCCGATAGGGATGGTGCGGGAGTTGCTTCCGCACGGACGCGACATCGGCTTCCATCTGATCGTCACTCGGCGCACCGGGGGTGCGAGCCGCGCGCTGTACGAACCGGTGATCGCGATGCTGCGGGAGCTGGGCTCGACCGGCCTGATCATGAGCGGTAGCCGCGATGAGGGTGCGTTGCTCGCATCGATCAGGCCTGAGCCCATGCCCCCGGGGCGCGGCATGCTCGTCGACCGTAGGCGTGTGGAACTCGTCCAGACCGCCTGGGTGCCGCCGCCCGTGTAGCCGGATGAGCTGGATGCGGCCGACGGGCGTTCAGAGACCTCGCCGCTCGCGGGGTACCAGCAGGCACAGCAACCCGACGATCAAACCACCGCCCACTGCGTACAAGCCCCAGGTACCGCTGAACAGGGTGTGGTAGTCGTTCCGGATCTGATTGTCGAAGGAGCTGTCCAGGCGCCAGGCCAGCACGCCGAGGGTGGCGAGGCCGACCAGGACGCCCAGCCAGCCCAGCAGACGCGAGCCGAACAGCGCGGCCAGCAGGATCACCGCCGCGACGCCGAGCAGGATTATCGCGAGCGATGTCTGCAGAGTGACCGACTGCGCCTGGATCTGATCGAGGCTGCGACCGGCGGGGAACCCGTCGCGCAGTTCGGTGAGCTGCACATGCCGGGCTTCGACGGTGCCGATGAGCGGCCCGAAGGTTCCCACCGCCACCGCGACAGCACAAACCAGCAGGAGGAGATGGACGAAAGTGCGCATACTCCACGGTATTGCGAAGCGGGTGATTTCGCCCTCGACTTGCGGAGGTCGAGTCGGTGAATCTCAGCCGACGCCCACGGGTGCGCGCAGTGCGTGCGGTTCGATCGCACCGCGGACCAGGGCTCGCTCGTCGACCGTCTGCGCGCGGTAGGGCAGTCGCGGCAGTGTCGCGGTCATCTTCGCCACCGGATCATCGATCGCCTTCGGCGTACCGAACAGGAAGGTCCACTCGTGCTCATCGCTGACGTACGGCACGACAGTGGGGAACAGCGCGTGGAACCGGGCCCAGGAACGCTTGAGCGTCTCGTTGCGCCACATGGTCTGACAACCCGCCTGGACGGCCAGCACCCCGCCCTCGGCCAGCAGCGCGCGGCATCGCTCCAGGAATTCGTCCTCGTACAACCGGTTGTGCTGTGCTTCCTCGACCCGCTCATCGGGTAGATCGATGCAGATCAGATCGTATCGCACACCCGTCGCCTCGGCCTCGGCCAGGAAGTCCCAGCCATCGGCGAAGTGCATCTTGATCGGGCCGGACTGCGCGACCGCCTCGGCCAGATCCGCCGGGGAATATCCGTAGGGGAGGTGCTCGGCGCACAACTCCACCTCTTGCCGGTCGATATCCACGTGATCGACGATCGACGCGCCCGCGGCGACCGACATCTGTGCGGCTACGCCCTCGCCGGAACCGACGATCAGCACCCGATCCAGCTTCTCGGCCAGTGCGTAACCGGGGACGAGCATGGCCTCGTGGTAGGTCAGCTGGGAGAATTCGGTGGATTGACGATCGTCGTCGGAGAACAGGCTCACGCCCTGCTCGGTGCGTGCGATCACCATGTGCTGGAACGGGGTCCGGGTGTCGACTATGACGTCGTGCAGATTCCACACCCGGGTCGTGCCCGGGCCGACCGGCTCGTGGATGCGCCGGGCGCCGCGCCCGCGCTGGATCACCTCCGTGTGCACCGACGCGGGGGAGAGTTCCTGCCGCAGCAACTCCACCGCCGTGGTGGCGCCCGCACCGATACTTCCGCAGGTGAACACGTCGACGAAGATGTCGCCGGATTCCGGATAGGTGTGGATGGACGCATGGGATTCGGACAGCAACGCCAGCACGGTGACACCCTGCGGGTCGAACTTCTTGTGCACGACATCGCAGATGGTCACCCCCGCGGCGACCAACGATTTTCGAAGGGCTGCTTCGAGTCGTTCGAGATCGTCGCACAGGGCCGTGTCGACACCACCGAACTCGGCCAGCACGTGCCAGCCGGTGAATTCTGCCGTCATTGCTGAACTCACTCTCGCTCAGCGCCGATGACGTGAACAGTCAAAGGCGGAAAACCGTTGAAGGACACCGACGAATAGCTCGCCGTATATGCGCCGGCATCGAGGATCCGAACAGGATCGCCGGCTCGCAGCGTGGTCGGGAGAAGGACCCGCGTGCGTTGATAGAGTACGTCGTCCCCGTCGCAGGTCGGACCGGCAATCACCGCCTCGTCCGCTGCGTCACCGTCTCGCGATGTCACGATCCGGTAGGCGATGTACTCGTTCTCGGTCTCGGCCATTCCGTTGTAACGGCCGATGTCGAGGTATACCCAGCGCCGCCCGTCCGGCGCTATGCGCACATTGACGACCTCGGCGTGGATCACTCCGGCATTGCCCACCAGGGCCCGGCCGGGCTCCACGACGACGTCGATGTGCTCGGGAAGGTGGCGTGCGGCCGTCTCGGCGATCACCGCACCCAGCTCGGACAGCTCCGGCGCCGGATCGGCGTACGAAATCGGCAGTCCGCCACCGATATTCACCGAACGTACCGGAATGTCCTTGACCGCCAGCGCTTCCGTGATCGCGGCGGCCTGTTCGATGCCGATCCGCCATGCGGACGGATCGAGCTGCTGTGACCCGACGTGGAAGTAGGGGCCCACCGGCACGAGGCCGAGATCGCGGGCGCGCACCAGCAGCCGCACCGCTTCACCCGGGGCGCAGCCGAATTTCGTGCCGAACGGCGTCCGCGACTGCGGCGTCGAGGCCAGGAACCGGCACTCCACCTCCGAACCCGGCGCGTATTCGCTGATCCGGGTCAGGTCGTCCTCGGTGTCGAAGGCGTAGCGGCGCACGCCCGCGGCATGGGCCGCCGCGATATGGGCCGCCTTCTTGATCGGGTTTCCGAAGCACAGCGTCGCCGGGTCCACGCCGAGCGCGAGGCACTGCTCGATCTCGCCGATACTGGCGACGTCGAACTCCGCACCCTCGTCGGCGAGCAGCCGGATGATCTCCGGCATGGGAGATGCCTTGACCGCGAACCGAATTCGCAACGGATGGCGGCTGCCCAGGTTGCTCAGCGCGGATCGCAATGCGCGGAAATTGTCCCGTACGCGGGAGAGGTCGATGACGAGGCAAGGCGACTCGGGCACGTGTGGACCGAACAATCTGAGGGAACTCTCTTTCTTCCGGGCAGCCTCCCACGGCGGACAGCGAGCGAGAGCGTATCAGCGGGAGGCGGTAGAAAACGAACTGGATCGAGATCGTCTTGATCACGTGTGCGCCGGTGCGGCAATGAACCGCGCGCAGCCGAATACGGCAGGTTGGTCAGCTGATTTCGCGACCCGTGCGAACGGTACCGGGTTTTCGGCGCAACGTGCGGGCAGGGACGGCGGTGTGCTGTGCGGTACTCATCCCGCACTCACCGTGACCTCGTCGAACACCACCTCGCCGGCGGCGTCGGAGGCGGGCAGATCGACCACGGCATCGATCGACCAGCCGTGATCACCGGCCGGGTCGGCGAGTACCTGGCGGACCCGCCACAGGCCGGGCCGCTGTTCGATCTGGAACAGTTGCGGACCGCGTGCTTCCGGGCCGGTGCCGATCTCGTCGTATTCGGCGAAATAGGGGTCCAGTTCGGCTTCCCAGTCCAGGCCGTCGTCGAGGTCGTCCAGAGCCGCCCAGCGGCCCAGCGCCGCGAGCTCCACGCGGCGGAACATGGCGTTGCGCACCAGGACCCGGAAGGCTCGCTCGTTGGCCGAGATCGGGCGGACCGTCTCCGAACCGAAGGCCAGCTGCTCGGCATCGTTCTCCGCACCCGGATTGGTGAGCTGCTCCCACTCGTCCAGTAGACTCGAATCCACTTGGCGCACAAGTTCGCCCAGCCATTCGGTGAGATCCTCGAGCTCCTCGGTGCGCGCGGATTCGGGCACCGTGCGGCGCAGGGCGCGATACGCGTCGGCCAGGTAGCGCAGGACCACGCCCTCCGAGCGAGCCAGCTCGTAGTTGCTCACCAGTTCGGCGAAGGTCAGTGAGCGCTCGATCATCTCGCGCACCACCGACTTCGGTGACGGTGTGAATTCCGACACCCATGGGTGACCGCCGCGGTAGGTCTCGAACGCGGGCTCGATCAACTCGGCCAGGGGTTTGGGCCAGGTGACCTCTTCGAGCAGCTCCATCCGCTCGTCGTATTCGATACCGTCGGCCTTCATCTCCGCGATGGCCTCGCCACGCGCCTTGTGCTGCTGGGCCATCAGCAGCTGGCGCGGGTCCTCGAGGGTGGACTCGATGATGGAGACCACGTCGAGGGTGTAGGTGGGTGCGGAGTCGTCCAGCAGATCCAGGGCGGCCAGGGCGAACGGCGAGAGCGGCTGATCGAGAGCGAAATCGCGTTGCAGATCGACGGTCAGGCGTGCGCGCCGGCCGAGGGCATCGGGTTCGTCGAGCTGCTGCACCACCCCAGCATCGCGCAGCGCGCGGTACAGGCGAATCGCCTTGACGATATGTTTGCGCTGCGCCGCGCGGGGCTCGTGATTGTCTTCGAGCAGATGCCGCATCGCGTCGAAACAGTTCCCGGGCCGGGCGATGACGTTCAGCAGCATCGCATTGGTGACCTGGAATCGCGACACCATCGGTTCGGGCTGGGCGGCGACGAGCCGGTCGAAGGTCTCCTCCGACCAGGACACGAAACCCTCCGTTGGTTTGCGCAACTGCACCCGGCGCTGTTTCTTGGGATCGTCGCCCGCTTTGGCGCGCAGGCGCGCGTTCTCCACCTCGTGCTCGGGGGCCTGCACCACGACGGTGCCCATGGTGTCGTAGCCGGCGCGTCCGGCGCGTCCGGCGATCTGATGGAATTCCCGCGATTTGAGCCGGCGCGTGCGCACGCCGTCGAATTTGGTCAGGCCGGTCAGCAGGACGGTGCGGATCGGCACGTTGATGCCGACGCCGAGGGTGTCGGTGCCGCACACTACTTTCAGCAGGCCCTCCTGGGCGAGCCGTTCCACCAGGCGGCGGTATTTCGGCAGCATACCGGCGTGATGGACGCCGATCCCGTGCCGGATCAACCGGGAGAGGGTTTTACCGAACCCGGTGGCGAATCGGAAGCCGCCCAGCGCCTCGGCGATCGCCTCCTTCTCCGCCTTCGAGGCGAAGTTGACGCTGGTCAGCGCCTGGGCCCGCTCCAGGGCCGCGGCCTGGGTGAAGTGCACGACGTACACCGGGGCCTGACTGGTGGTGACCAGATCCTCGAGAGTTTCGGTGATCGGGGTGCGCACATACGAGAACATCAGGGGCACAGGACGTTCCGACCCGCTGACGATCGCGGTCGGGCGCCCGGTGCGGCGATGCAGGTCATTCGCGAAGAAATCGACCTCACCCAAAGTGGCGGACATGAGCAGGAATTGGGCCCGCGGCAGTTCGAGCAGCGGAACCTGCCACGCCCAGCCGCGATCCGGATCGGCGTAGAAATGAAATTCGTCCATCACCACCTGGCCGACGTCGGCGTTCGCACCTTCGCGCAGGGCCAGATTCGCCAGGATCTCGGCGGTCGCGCAGATGATCGGCGCGTCCGGATTCACCGCGGCGTCACCGGTGACCATGCCGACCCGGTCGGCGCCGAACACCTCGCACAGGGCGAAGAACTTCTCGCTGACCAGAGCCTTGATCGGCGCGGTGTAATAACTGCGCTGACCAGTGTTCAACGCGGTGAAGTGCGCGCCGATGGCGACCATTGATTTACCGGAGCCGGTCGGGGTCGACAGGATCACATTGGCCCCGGTCATCAACTCGAGCAGCGCCTCCTCCTGCGCCGGATACAGCGTCAGACCCTGGTCCGAGGTCCAGCCGGAGAACGACTCGAACAGCCAGTCGGGATCCACGTCGGGCACGGCACGGTCGGGGATCAGTTCGGACAGCTGCACTGTGCCCATTCTGCCTCCGTGCCGGTGCGAGATGCGCACGGCCCCCGGAGCATCCTGTCGCCCCTGGCTGCGGCGGTTGATGGAACGCACTCCGGTAACGCGGTGTGGCCGAACCGGCCGATACCCCGTCGAAGCCGGACGTGCCGGACAGTTGTGTCCGACTGCCGGGACAAACCAGGGTCAGCGCAGGTCGCCGTTCTCCGGAGTGTCCGAATCGCCGAATCCGGACTGCTCGGCCAGGAAACGCTCGAATTCCGCACCCAGCTCCTCGCCGGTCGGCAGATCGGCATCGCTGGCCAGCAGACTGGACTGACGCTCCTGTGCGGTGACGAAGCTGTCGTATTGCCGCTCGAGCGCCTGAACGACCGTCTCCACCTCGGTATTACCCGCGATGTGCTCGTTCACCTGCTCGCGCACCCGAGCCGCCGCCTCGCCCAGCGCGGCCAGCGGCAGATCCAGCCCGGCGTTGTCGGCCACGTTCTCCAGCAGGGTCTGCGCGGCCTCGGGGTAGGCGGTCTGTGCCAGATAGTGCGGCACGTGGACCGAGAATCCGATCGACTCGTGGCCGTGCTGGGCCATCCGGAACTCCAGCAGCGACGACGCGCTGCCCGGCACCTGCAATTCGCCCGGCCAGCGCTGATGCTCGCCGATCAGGTCGCGGTCGCTGGCATGTGCGGTGACGCCGAGCGGACGGGTATGCGGGATCGCCATCGGAATGGCACTCAGGCCGATTGTGCGGCGCACGCCCAGCTGTTCCGCCAGCAGCCGCACCGCGGTCACGAACTTCTCCCAGCGCAGATCCGGCTCCAGCCCGGCCAGCAGCAGGAACGGAGTGCCCGCGGTGTCCTTCACGGCCCACAGGGTCAATTCGGGCTCGGCGTAGTCGGAGAAGTGGTCGGTCTTGAACGTCATCAGCGGACGGCGCGAGCGGTAGTCCAGCAGCTCGTCCACATCGAAGGAGGCGACCAGCTCCGCCTCGAGACTCTCGCGCAGATGGGTGGTCGCCAGACGTACCGCATGACCCGCGTCGGTGAAACCTTCCAGGCCGTGTACCAGCACCGGGCCCGCGCCGTCGTCGGCGGACAGCTGCGGAGCGGGAAACTCCAGTTCGTACATTCGCGACTCGTAGTCCTCCATCGCTTACTCCTTCCTGGGTGGTCCGCCACAACCGGTCGGCGGCGGGGTGGTGGCGAACCCGGCGCCGCCTGCCGATGTGGTCTTCTGGGACCACCTTCCATTGTCCCTCATACCCTGCCGGGGCGGCGCCGTCGGTCTCGCTTCACGAGGCCGTGTGTGCGTGACAACATGCCGACAGGCCATCTCATTCCGCGATTGTGGGCCGGATCTCGCTTCCGGCAGGCATATCCAGTTCCCGCTCCGTCGCAATCGCGCACACCCTCGGCGCGCCCCGGCGTGGCGGCAGGGGCCGGGTGCGAGCATTGGGCATAGTGTGCCGAGTGAACGCGCCCGAGGCTCCGGATCCGTGGCCGCGCCGATTCGGGCTCGGCTGCGTCGCCGGGTGCGCGGCGCTGGGTTTGCTGCTGACCGCCTGCGGTTCCACCGTGCCCGGACATCCCGCCACCGAATCCCGACAGACCACGGTGATCAGGCATATTGTCGCGGATCTCGGGTCGATGCTGCCGACCGCCGCGCAGTTTCCCGACACGTATCCGCCCGTGGCGTTGTCCGGTTCGGATGCCATCGGCGCCGATGCGGATCTGCGCGGCATTCCCTCCGGCGCGACGGTCGTTCCGCCGGAGTGCGCGGCCTCGCCCCCGTCCGATCCGCGGCGGATCGCGGCGACGGCCGGCGCCGACGAGGACACCCGCGCGAGCATCACGGTCGAACTGATTCGTACCACCGACCCGCTCTCGCGCCTGCGCACCCAGTTGCAGCAGTGCGGCACGGTACACGCCCAGCACGGACCGCTCACCAATACCGTTGTCACCCAATTGGATCCGGCCGCACCCGTGAACGCCGACGATTCGCTCGCCTGGCGTCGCACGGTGAGCGGTCAGCGTGGTGGTCCGGGGCTGACCCGGTCCATGCGCGCTCTCGCGGCGCAGATCGGCGATGTGCGGATCATCTCGACCTATCTGACCTTCGGCGAAGACAAACCCGATATGACTGCGCTGGACCAGGTGTTCACCGCTGCGGTGCAGAACGTGGACAAGGGATGAGGCGGGTACGCCCAGCGTCCCCCTGCAGGAACCGTAGCAGGCGGGTCCGACAGGAATAGGGTTCAGGCGGCCCGGCCCGGCGTCTGATGCACAGGCTCGGGGATTGTCCCCAGGGCTGGTGAAAGACCAGGTCGCCGATGTCTTGTGGGACAGCTCGCAGGGCATGGTCGGACACATGACGACCGTTATCGAACCCACACCGGCCGACGACGAATTCGCCGGGACCTCCGCCGAATCGCCCGGCGATGCCGATCGGGACGCGAACCATGGCCGGCCCGCGCTGCGGGCCGACGATCCGCGCGAGTGCATTGCCGCTGTGCCCGCCCTGCTCGGCTTCGTGCCCCGCCGATCGCTCGTGGTGTACCTGCTGCGGCAGCCGCCGGGCGGGACCGGTCCGGCATCGCTGAGTGCGGTCGCCCGGCACGACCTGGAGCCGCCCGGCCGCGGCGGCTGGACACGGCTGGCCACCCACCTGACCGCGCTCTGCGTTCGGGAGAACACCGTTGCCGTGCTCGCGTTGATCGTCGACGATCGCGCCGGTGCACCTCATTCGGGTACTCCGGGTGTGCGGTCGGGACGACATCGCTATCTCATGCGCGCGCTCGAACGAGCCCTTGCCGCCGAACACATCATGTTGGACGAGGTGTGGGCGGTTCGCGAGATCGCCGCGGGGCAGCCGTGGTGGGCCGTCGAGGATCCCGAGGTCACCGGGGTGCAATCCGATCCCGCCGCTTCACCGGTCGCACTGGCCGAGGCCGTGGACGGGTATCGGATCAAGGCCTCGCGCGCGGATCTGGAGGGTCTGGTGGCGCTGGACGCGCAGCTGTGCGCGGAAGTCCGGCCGGAGGTGGACAAGGCCGGACTGGTGGCGGGCCAGCGATTCCGGACCGCGATCTTCCGCGACGAGCTGGATCGCTACCGCCGGTCCCTGCTGGACCGGGTTCTCGATCGGGTCGCGGTGCTGGCATCCGACGGTACGGTGGATGCCCGTGCTCTCGCGGAAACGGTTGTCGCACTACGGGATCCGACCGTCCGCGATGCGGTGTTCGCTCTGGCGGGTGGCCATCGGGCCGAGGCCGCGGCGCGGATGTGGGCGCAACTGTGTCGCGTCACGACCGGGTCGGACCGGGCCGAGGCGGCCACCCTGCTCGGATACAGCGCCTACACCCGCGGCGACGGCGTCCTCGCCGGAATCGCCCTGAGAGCAGCCTTGGAATCGGACCCGGACCACACCATCGCCCGGTTGCTCGACACCGCGCTGGGCGCGGGTATGCCGCCGCGGGAGGTCCGCAAACTCGCCTACAGCGGCCGGGCCAAAGCCGCCGAATTGGGCGTCGAGTTCGACCTGCGGGCCGATTGGCTGCAACCGTGAACGCCGGTGCCGAATTTCCGCCGGGCGCGGCGCTATCGGGCGCTGTGTGCGCGGTCGCCCAGCGACTGCAGGAAAGCCCAAGCGTCGGTGACGATCTCGTCGAGATCGTTGTGCTCCGGCCGCCAGCCCAGCTCGGCGATGGCGCGCTCACTCGACGCGATCAGAACTGCGGGATCACCCGCGCGGCGCGGCGCGTCGACCGAGGCGATCTGTCGGCCGGTGACCCGCTCGCAGGCCGAGATCACCTGGCGCACAGAGAAACCCGTGCCACTGCCGAGATTGAAGATGCGATGTTCGCCGGGGCGGGATTGTGCGAGCGCGAGCAGATGGGCCTGCGCCAGATCCCGGATGTGGATGTAATCGCGAACCGCGGTGCCGTCCTCGGTCGGGTAGTCGGTGCCGAAGACCGAGATCGACTCCCGGTGGCCCAGGGCGGTCTGCAGGACGAGGGGGATGAGATGGGTTTCCACGAGGCGGTTCTCACCGAGCCCGCCGTAGGCGCCGGCGACGTTGAAGTAGCGCAGACTCGTCGCGGCGAGTCCGTGTGCCGCCGCGTAGGAGGTGATGGCATGGTCGATCGCGAGCTTGGACGCACCGTAGGGGTTGGTCGGCCGGGCCGGGGCGGCCTCGGTGATCGGCACCTCTTCGGGCTCGCCGTAGACGGCCGCGGTGGAGGAGAAAACCAGTCGCGGGGTCCGGGACCGGCGGATCGCATCGAGCAGGGCGAGTGTCTTGACGACATTGCCGTGCCAGTACTTCTCCGGTTTCTGCACCGACTCACCGACCAGCGATTGCGCGGCGAAATGCAGGATGCCGTCGAAGGACTCGGATTCGACGAGTTCCACGCCGACGGTGGCGATATCACCGTCGACGAATTTCGCACCACTGGGCACGCCCTCGGCATTGCCGGTGGACAGATCGTCGACGACGACCACGTCGTGACTGTCCTCGATCAGGACCTGGGCGCAGACGCCGCCGACATAGCCCGCGCCTCCGGTGACCAGAAGTTTCATATTTCAGACCAGCCTTACCTGGATGGCGTGCGCCATCTCGTCCGACAGTTCGAATCCACCGTGACCGGGTACCGAGATGACCACCAGACCGGGGCGGGTCTCGACGGTGACACGGGCATCGGGCACCACGCCCACCTCCCGGAGCTGGCCGATGACCTCCGGATCGGTCTGGATGTGCTCGGACAGGCGCCGCACCACCACCGCCACGATCTGACCGGGCGGCAGGTCGGACAGCCGAATCAACTTCTCCTCCGAGGAACCCGCGTCGAGCACGCCCAACTCGTCCAGGCCCGGAATCGGATTGCCGTACGGGGAGGTGGTGGGGTTGTCGAGCACCTCGACCAGTCGGCGTTCGACGTCCTCGCTCATCACGTGTTCCCAGCGGCAAGCCTCGGCGTGCACGTTCTGCCAGTCGAGCCCGATGACGTCCACCAGAAGTCGCTCGGCCAAGCGGTGCTTGCGCATCACCGCGACCGCCATCGACCGGCCCTTGTCGGTCAGCTCGAGGTGGCGGTCACCCGCGACCAGCAGCAGCCCATCGCGTTCCATGCGGGCAACCGTCTGGCTCACCGTCGGGCCGCTCTGCTCGAGGCGTTCGGCGATTCGTGCGCGCAGCGGTGTGACACCCTCCTCCTCGAGGTCGTAAATGGTACGGAGATACATCTCCGTGGTGTCGACCAGATCCTTCACCTGTTACCCCTTCGTCGGCAAAGATTCTACCCACGCGCGTTCGCGGATTGGTGCGCGAGGATATTCGGCTTGTACTGCGGAAACTCCGGGCTATCCGGGCACGGCCCTGCGACGGCGGAACCCGGTGCGCCGCACTGCCTAGCTTTTTACTGCATGGCAACGACAAAAAGGCGTCGTCCCTTCCCGTGTTCGGTTGTGGATCACGGCACGTCCGTTCGCGGCGCGGGTGCATTAGCGTGAGATTCATGGCAAGCGCACTGCCCGGCGACCCGGCGCTCGTGTGGACCGATCGGTTCCTGGATTACGCCTGGACTCCGGAACATCCGATGAAACCCGCTCGACTGCGGTTCACGATGGCGCTGGCGAGCGGCCTCGGTCTGCTGGAGGGAGTCGAGACGCTCGCACCCTCGACCGCGGACGAGACGGAGCTCTTGCGAATCCACACACCCGCCTACCTGGACGCGGTCCGCCACGCGGTGCCCGCCGCGCCGGGCGTCCCGCCGCCGAGCACCGCGCCGTACGGACTGGGGACACCGGACAATCCGGTGTTCCCGCACATGCACGAGGCGGCATCGGTGATCGTCGGCGGCACGTTGGCCGCGGCGGGCGAGATCGCGGCGGGCCGCACCCGGCGGG
This sequence comes from Nocardia vaccinii NBRC 15922, assembly GCF_001613305.1. Taxonomy (GTDB): domain Bacteria; phylum Actinomycetota; class Actinomycetes; order Mycobacteriales; family Mycobacteriaceae; genus Nocardia; species Nocardia vaccinii. The sequence goes on along the minus strand of NZ_BDCC01000053.1, from coordinate 59,037 downwards.
CGGTGAGCATCGGCGGCGGTATGCATCACGCGATGGCCGACTCGGCCGCGGGGTTCTGCGTCTACAACGATGTGGCCGTGGCCATCTCGTGGTTGCTGGACCACGGTTTCGACCGCATCGCCTACGTCGATGTCGACGTCCATCACGGCGACGGCGTGCAGCGCGCCTTCTATGGTGACAAGCGGGTGCTGACCATCTCGGTGCACCAGCATCCGGCGACCCTGTGGCCCAATACCGGATGGCCCGAGGAGACCGGCGCGGGTGCGGCCGAAGGCTCGGCGATCAATCTCCCGCTGCTGCCGGGCACCCGGGATGCCCAATGGTTGCGCGGATTTCATGCCGTCGTGCCCGGTGCGCTGGCCGCCTTCCGGCCGCAGTTGCTGATCAGCCAGTGCGGGGTCGACACCCATCGGGAGGATCCGCTGGCGGATCTGGAGCTGAGCGTCGACGGGCAGCGCGCGGCGTTCCGCGCGATGCGCGAGTGGGCCGATCGCTACGCGCAGGGCCGCTGGCTCGCGGTCGGTGGCGGGGGATACGGCCTGGTGCGGGTGGTGCCGCGTGCCTGGACCCATCTCTTGGCCGCGGTGCTGGACCGCGATATCGACCCGGCGACAGAGGTTCCCGCGGACTGGCTCGCGCAGGTGCGCGCGTATGCGCCCGCGATCGAGCCGCCGCGCACGATGGGCGACGGAGTCGCCCCGGACTTCACCCGTTGGGACGGTCCGGGCGGCGCACCCGATTCCGGTGACGCGCACGCCGACCGGGCGCAGCGCGCGGTGGACACCGCCGTATTGGCCACGCGCCGGGCAGCGTTCCCGCTGCTCGGTCTGGATCCGGAGGACCCCCGTGACTGACGCCGAGCACAACATCCCGGCTCCGCAGCGGCCGCCCGCTTGGCTCGCCGAATTCGGGCCCGACACACCGCGGAACCCGCCGCCTCCGCCGCAACACTGGCTCGCCGATGTGCTCGCCTCCGACGGCGGTGTGGTGCGGCTGCGCCCGATCACCCCCGACGACGCCGAGGCGATTGTGGCGTTCCACGGCCGCTTGTCCGATCGCACTCGCTATCTCCGCTATTTCGGTCCGTATCCACGGATGACGCCCAAGGATCTGTACCGGACCACGCATGTGGACTACCACGACCGGGTGGGCCTGGCGATCGAGCTGGGCGAGGTCATCATCGCGGTCGGGCGCTACGAGTTGCTCTCGGACCGAGAGGGGCCTCGTGCGGCGGAAGTGGCCTTCGTGGTCGCCGACGCGCATCAGGGCCGCGGCCTGGGGTCGATTCTGCTCGAACATCTGGCCGGTGCGGCGGCGGAGAACGATATCGAGACCTTCGTCGCGGAGGTTCTGGCCGAGAACAACACGATGGTGACGGTCTTCCGCGACGCCGGATATCAGATGCAGCGCAGCCGGGACGGGTCGGTGCTGCACCTGGAATTCGCCATCGATCCCACCGAAGCGCTGCTGTCGGTGCGTGATTCACGCGAACGGGCCTCGGAGGCCCGCAGTGTCGGCAATCTGTTGCATCCGAAGTCGATCGCCGTCATCGGCGCCACGCCGTCCGCGGGGCGGGTCGGCGGTGCGGTGCTGGCGAATCTGCTGTCCGGGGTGTTCCAGGGGCCGGTCTTCCCGGTGAATCCGAATCGCAGCTCGGTGCGCGGAGTGCGGGCTTACAACACTGTTCGCGACATCCCGGACGAGGTGGATCTGGCAGTGGTCGCGGTACCGTCCGTGGAGATCTCCGCGGTGCTGGACGACTGTATGGCCAAGGGCGTCAAGGGACTTGTCGTGCTGACCGCCGGTTTCTCCGAAACCGGTCCGGCAGGCTATGCGGCCGAACGCGATCTGGTGGCCGCGGCCCGCGGGCACGGCATGCGGGTGGTCGGCCCCAGTGCGCTCGGCATCGCCAATACCGATCCCGCGGTCTCGCTGAACGCCACGCTGGCCTCGGTCATGCCGGGGCGCGGACGGGTCGGATTCTTCTGCCAGTCCGGTCCGTTGGGTGCGGCGATCCTCGCCGAGGCCGCCGCGCGCCGGCTCGGATTGTCCACATTCGTCTCGGCGGGTAACCGGGCCGATGTGTCCGGTAACGATCTGTTGCAGTACTGGGACACCGACCCGGACACCGATGTGGTGCTGCTCTATCTGGAGACATTCGGCAATCCGCGCAAATTCTCCCGGATCGCGCGGCGGGTGGCGCGTGCGAAGCCCATTGTGGCCGTGAGCAGTGGTCGCAACGCCACCCGTACCACACCGCCCTCCTCGCTGGAGCGCTCGGTGGAGCGGGATCTGTTCGCACAGGCGGGAATCGTGCAGGTCGACACGATCTCCGAACTGTTCGACTGCGCGATGCTGCTGGCCTATCAACCGCTGCCCGCCGGGCCTCGGCTGGCGGTGATCGGTAACAGTGCCGCACTGGGGTGGCTGGCGGTGGACGCGGCGCGCGGCGCGGAGCTCGAGGTGCGCGATCCGGTCGATCTCGGGCCGCAGGCCGGACCGGAGGATTTCCAGGCCGCGGTGGCTGCGGCCGTGGCGTCCACGCAGGTCGACGCGGTGATCGTCATTTTCGCGCCACCTGTGCCGACGGCGGTGCCCGCCTACGCCGAGGCGATTCGATTCGGCGCCCGATCCGCCGGCGCCAAACCGGTGTTGACGACGTTCGTCGCCGATCACGGAATGCCGAATCTGCTCGCCACCCGGGGGACCGGCGGTGTGGTCGGTACCGGTTCCATCCCGTCCTATCCGGACCCCGAACGCGCGGCGCGGGCGCTTGGTCGAGTGCAGCGCTATGCCGAATGGCGCGACACACCCGTCTCGCTGACCCGGCGCCCAGATGGACTGGATATCGAACGCGCGCGAAATCTGGTCGAGCAGTGGATGATCCGTTCGCCCGAGGGTGACTGGCTCGGCGACCTCGAGGCGGTGGAGCTGCTGGACTGCTACGGCCTCGGAATCGTCGAGTTCCGCGAGGTTCGCGATGCCGCGTCGGCGGAGGCGGCGGCCGAGGAGCTCGGCTATCCGGTCGCGGCGAAGGCGACCGGTGAATTGTGGCGCAACCGTTCGGATCTCAATGGTGTGCGACTGGATCTGTGGCGGCCCTCTGCGGTGCAGCGCGCCTACGCCGACCTGGCCGAGGTGTCGGGTAACACGGTCGTGCACATTCAGCGGATGGCCACCAAGGGAGTCGGCTGTGTGCTGCGCGTCCAGGACGACCCGTCGTTCGGGTCGGTGATCAGCTTCGGATTGTCCGGCACGATCATCGATCTCCTCGGCGACCGCGTCTATCGCGCCCTGCCATTGTCGGAGGCGGAATCGATCGCCCTCATCGATGCTCCGCGTGCCGCACCGCTACTCGATGGCAGGACCGGGGTATCCGGCAGAACCATCGGCGAACCGGTGGACAAGAGCGCTCTGTCCGAACTGGCGCAACGTATTTCGGCGCTGTGCGATGATCTGCCGGAAGTGCGCGAGCTGGCGATCGAGCCGATTCTGGCCTCACCGGAGGGGGCCGCGGTCCTGTACGGCCGCGTCCGCATCGGTCCCGAGCCCAGCCACTTCGATATCGGCCCGCGGCGTTTGGGGTGAGCATCAGGTGGGTGGGGCCTGCGAGCTGATCGACCGCGAATCCCGGACCGGAGGTCCGGGAGTGGGGATGCGTTCGGCTGGTGATGGGACGCGGCCGGCCACGATCAGGCGGGGCAGGTCAAGTTCTCGCTGGTTCGGTGGATCTCGGACGTCGCAGGTTCCGGCGATGAAGGGGAAGCGAACGAGTTGCGGAAGGTGAAGGCATAGTCGGTCGGGCCGTGTTCACGCAGGTGAGTAATGCGCTGTTCGGCCTCGGCCACGGTCGGCACGTGGCCGGTCGGCACCCACCACAGTGCCTGGTATGCCTCGGACATCGTTTCGAACCAGGTGCGGCGCTGACGCATGATCCGCACGTGGTCGCTGCGGTAGACGAATTCGGTGAGTGAGGTCATCGAGGACCACACGCTCATATTGACGATCAGCCGATCGTCGTCGAGTAGCCGGATGGCGGTCGCGTCGCCGTCCTCGGTCTGCAGGCGCCAGACGAAACCGGGTGCGGCGTCGGCGAGCGCGTTGATCTCGTCCAGCGCGGCGACGAAACCGGACAGCCGGGCGGAGGTGAGTGGTTCGAGAGGGAGAGCGATGTTCACTTGGGCGAGGTGATGGCCGGGCATGCGATGAGGGTAACCCAGAAGTGAGGAGATCTTCTCAATATGGCGATCATGTGGTCTCCGGGGCCCGGCAACGCGGCGCCGGGGTGGAGCGGTGGTCGATACTGGATTTCATGCGCGAAGATCAGATCGAAACTGCCACCGCGCCGCTGCGGGACGATATTCGCTTCCTGGGAGCGATCCTGGGCGAGACGATCAGAGATCACGAAGGGCCCGAGGTCTTCGATCTCATCGAACGGGTACGGGTCGAGGCGTTCCGGGTTCGTCGATCGGAGGTGGAGCGAAGTGCGGTCACGGACATGGTGCGCGACACCGATATTCGCATCGCGCTCCCGCTGATCCGGGCGTTCAGCCACTTTCTGTTGCTGGCCAATCTGGCCGAGGATCTGCAACGCGATCGGCGCCGCGCGGTGCACCTCGCGGCCGGGGAGCCACCCCAGGACTCCAGCCTCGCGGCCACCTACCGCAAACTCGACGCCGCGCGCCCCGACGGCGCGCTGATCGCCGATCTGCTCGACGATGCGGTGATGTCACCGGTCATCACCGCGCATCCGACCGAGACGCGCCGCCGGACCGTCTTCGACGTGCAGTCCCGGATCACCGACCTGATGCGGCAGCGCCAGCGCTACGCGGAGAGCGAACCGCAGTACACGCAAGTGGAGACCCGCTTGCGCCGCCAGGTCCTCACTTTGTGGCGGACCGCGCTGATTCGGCTGGCGCGCTTGCGAATTCAGGACGAGATCGAGGTCGGACTGCGCTATTACGATCTCACGCTGCTCGAGGTGATACCGCGGATCAACGCCGATGTGCGCGCCGCGCTGCGGGCCCGCTGGCCGGAGTACGCACTGCTGCAACGCCCGATGCTGCGGCCGGGTTCCTGGATCGGCGGCGATCGGGACGGCAATCCGAACGTCACCGGCGACGTTGTGCAGCGAGCCACCCACCGTGCCGGCGCGGTGGCCTTCGGGCACTATCTGACCGAATTGGTCGGTCTGGAGAAGACGCTGTCACTGTCGGTCCGTCTGGCCGCGGTGACCGATGATCTGGCCCGCTTGGCCGACGCGTCGTTCGACGATTCGCCGCAGCGCGCTGACGAGCCGTACCGCCGCGCCGTGCGCGGTATCCGCGTCCGCCTCACCGCCACCGCGCATCGCGCTCTGGGCGAGATCCCGGCCGCCGGGGTCGACCTCGCCGTCGACGGAGCCGAGGTCGAGCCCTACGCCACGGCCCAGGATCTACTGGACGATCTGGCCGTGGTGGACGCCTCGCTGCGTGCCTCCGGTGACGGCCTGCTCGCCGACGATCGGCTGGCCGCGCTGCGCAGTGCGGTCGAGACGTTCGGATTCCACCTGCAGGGCCTGGATATGCGGCAGAACTCCGAGGTGCACGAGCGGGTTGTCGCCGAACTGCTGGCTTGGGCCGGAGTCCACCCCGATTATGCGAGCCTGCCCGAGGATCGGCGCGTGGAACTGCTGGCGGCCGAACTCGCCACGCGCCGCCCGCTGCTGGGGCCCGGCGCGCGGCTGAGCGATCTGGCCGCCAAGGAACTGGGCGTGCTGCATGCGGCCAAGGCCGCACTGGACGATCTGGGCCCGGATACTGTGCCGAACTACATCATCAGCATGTGCACCTCGGTCAGTGATCTGCTCGAGGCGGCGCTGCTCCTGAAGGAGGCCGGAATCCTCGATCCCGGCGATGCGGAGATCCCGCCGAGCAGTCCGGCGGGAGTGGTGCCGCTGTTCGAGACCATCGAGGACCTGCGCCAAGGCGCCCAGACCCTCGTCGCGGCGCTCGAGGTTCCGGCTTATCACCGGCTGGTGGCCGCCCGTGGCATGCGGCAGGAGGTCATGCTCGGCTACTCGGATTCCAACAAGGACGGCGGATATCTGGCCGCGAACTGGGCGTTGTACCGGGCCGAGCTGGATCTGGTGGAGGCCGCGCGCAAGACCGGAATTCGGCTGCGGCTGTTCCACGGTCGCGGTGGCACGGTCGGTCGTGGTGGCGGTCGCAGCTACGACGCCATCCTTGCGCAACCGGCCGGGGCGGTGCGCGGTTCGCTGCGGCTCACCGAACAGGGTGAGGTCATCTCCACCAAGTACGCCGAGCAGGGCACCGCCTACCGAAATCTGGAAGCGCTGGTCGCGGGCACGCTGGAGTCGACGCTGCTGGACGTGGAGGGTTTGGGCGCCGACGCCGAGCCGGCCTACGAACTGTTCGATGAACTGGCCGAGCTGGCCCGGAAGGCATACGCGCGGCTGGTCCATGAGACACCCGGTTTCGTGGAGTACTTCCGCGCCTCGACACCGATCGCCGAGGTCGGGGATCTCAATCTGGGCAGTCGGCCCGCCTCGCGTAAACCGACCAGCTCGGTCGGTGATCTGCGCGCGATCCCGTGGGTGATGGCGTGGAGCCAGTCGCGGGTGATGCTGCCCGGCTGGTACGGCACCGGTACCGCGATCGAGCAGTGGGTGGGCGAGGATCCCGGGCGAATGGCGGTTCTGGCCGATCTGTACCGGCGCTGGCCGTTCTTCCGGACCGTCATGTCGAACCTCGCCCAGGTGATGGCCAAGGCCGATCTGCACATCGCAGCGCGTTATGCGGAACTGGTCGAGGACGACACGTTGCGGGACACCATCTTCGGCATGATCCGCGACGAATTCGACCGCACCGTTCGCATACACGCGGCCGTCACCGGCAGTGACCACCTCCTGGCCGACAATCCGGCCCTGGCCGAATCGATCCGCAACCGCTTCCCGTACCTCGAACCGCTCAATCAGATGCAGGTTGAACTGCTGCGCCGCCGCCGCGCCGGTGACGATTCCGAACTGGTCGAACGAGGCATCCTGCTGACCATGAACGGACTCGCGACGGCACTGCGGAATTCGGGGTAGCGGATCATCGCGGTCATCTTCGAATCGCGCTCGACTCACACAAGGCGCTTGTCGAGATTGTCCGCGCGAGCCATGCCCGGACGGTGTGGCTGCGCTGTGTGCTGATCCTCGGAATCGATTGCCGCACTGTGCAATGCGGTCCACCATGCGTTTCGTGAACGACTCGCCATCGGCGGTTCGGCAGAGCGATAGGTAGGATTTCTCCTACGGTTGACAGGTAGGAAATATCCTACCTATAGTGACGGGCGTGGCTCAGCAGGTCGATCGTGCGGAAACGGATCGAGTCTTCGCCGCGCTGGCGAATCCGACACGGCGGAAGATTCTGGAGATGTTGCTCGACGGGGAGCGGACCGTGCAGGTCATCGCCGAGCGGTTCGAGATGACTCGTCCGAGCGTGTCCGAACATCTGCGGGTGCTGCGGGACTGCGGACTCGTCGGAGAGGACAAGCGCGGTCGCTATCGGTATTACCGCGTCGAACCCGAACCGCTGCACGAGTTGCGGACCTGGCTGAGCCCCTTCGAGCGCTACTGGCGTGCCCGACTGCGTGCCCTCGGCGATGTGCTCGACACCATGCCCGACAATCCGGATGACACCGAGGAGTGACCGTGAGCGATACCGCGATAGAACTGGACCACTACTATCCGCACCCGCCCGAGAAGGTGTGGCGCGCGCTCACCACGCCGAAGCCGATGGCGCAGTGGATGATGGAACCGATCGGCTTCGAACCGGTGGCGGGTAACACCTTCGAGATGAAGACCCACCCCATGCCCGGCCAGAATTTCTCCGGCCACATTCGCGGTGAGGTGCTCGAGTCCGCAGCCCCCGAACTGCTCCGCATGACCTGGAACGACGCCCAGGCCGACGCCCCGACCGGCTGGATCATCACCTGGCGACTGCGCCCGGAAGGTCACGGCACCCGGATACTGTTCAGCCACACCGGCTTCGACCCGGACAACCCGCTCGTGCAACGCGCCCGGTCGATCATGAGCCCCGGCTGGTCCGGTATGCACGACAACCTGGAAACCGTTCTGGCCCAAGGGGATTGAACCACGTTTGCCGCAGGCTCAGGACCCCGAGACCGGTACGATATCGGCGACGATGCGATGGATGGTGCCATCCGGGATGTCGAAGGTCTCGGTGATATCGACCGTGACCAGGCGCTGCCCGGCCCAATCCGAGTCCAGGTGATAGCGCGCGGTCACCACATCGCCCGCGGTGCTCAGCCGGACGTCGTAGATGCGCTGAACGAGTTGGTATTGCGGGCCGGTGTCCAGGTCGTGGGTGAGTTGTGTGCCCGAGTACCCGGTCTGGATGCCGGCCTCCACGCGTGTGCAATCAGGTGCGAACGGGACGTCGGCGGCATCGTGCGAGGTCAGGGCATCGATATAAGCCATCGCGATCATCTCGCGCTGATTGGTGGGCGCGGCGGTAGCGCTAGGTTCGGCAGCCAGCGCGACCAGCAGCGGTAGCGCCAGAACTGAAACCTGTTTCCATTGCATGGAGTGATCGTAGGAGATCACGCGCCGGGGCGGCCGAGATCGCTCAGCTCTCGCGTACCTCGACACCACGCCAGAATGCGACGTAGTCCTTGATGTTCTCGGCCGCGGGCAGCGGTTCGGGGTAGTACCAGGCCGCGTCGGTGTTCTTCGTGCCCTCGACCGCGACCGTGTAGTAGCTGGCCGCACCCTTCCATCCGCAGATGGTGTGTGTCCCGGAGGTCTCGAAGAACCGCCGATCGATCGACTCGGGCGGGAAATAGTGATTGCCCTCGACGACGATCGTGGCGTCGCTCTCGGCGAGTTGCTGTCCGTTCCAGATGGCTATCGTCATGGAACCCATTGTGCCGCAATCGATCACTTGAGCAACCGATGAGCGGCTACAGCGCCGGCCGGTTCGCGCAGGCCCAGGGAGGGGGAGAGGGCGCGCGTCGCCGACCGGCGCTTCGGGTGACCGGATCGGGCCCCGGTCACCACAGGGGAGCTGGGCCGGATTCCGGACGGCCCAGCGTCTGGGGGGATCTAGCTGGCGTAGGCGCGCAGGCGGTCGGCCCGCTCGCCCTTGCGGAGCTTGGCCATGACCTCACGCTCTATCTGCCGAACGCGCTCGCGGGACAGGCCGAACAGCTTGCCGATCTGATCCAGGGTGCGGGGCTGACCATCGTCGAGACCGAAGCGCAGGCGGATGACCTGCTGTTCACGTTCGTCCAGGGTGGCGAGCACGCTGCGGACGTCGTTGTGCATGATTCCGGCGATGACGGCGCTCTCGGCGGAGGTGGCCTCGGAATCCTCGATGAAATCACCGAGGGGAGCCTCTTCGTCGCTGCCGACCGGCATGTCCAGGCTTACCGGATCGCGGCTGTGGTCCAGCAGATCGGCGATCTTCTCGACCGGAATGCCGGATTCGGTGGCCAATTCCTCGTCGGTGGCCTCGCGCCCGAGCTGCTGATGCAGTTCGCGCTTGATCCGAGCGAGCTTGTTGACCTGCTCGACCAGGTGGACAGGGAGCCGGATGGTGCGGCTCTGGTCGGCCATACCGCGGGTGATGGCCTGCCGGATCCACCAGGTGGCGTAGGTGGAGAACTTGAAGCCCTTGGCGTAGTCGAACTTCTCCATCGCCCGGATCAGACCCAGATTGCCCTCCTGGATCAGGTCCAGCAGCGGCATACCGCGACCGGTGTAGCGCTTGGCCAGCGACACCACCAGACGCAGGTTGGCCTCGAGCAGATGCTGACGGGCGGCCTGGCCGTCCCGGACCAGAACCGCGAGGTCGCGCTTGCGGGTGGCGGCCAACCGCTTACCGGTCTCCAACAGGTGTTGGGCGTAGAGGCCCGCCTCGATGCGCTTGGCCAGCTCGACCTCGTCGGCGGCCGTGAGCAGCGCAGTCTTGCCGATTCCATTCAGGTACACGCGTACCAGGTCGGCTGCGGGGCTCGTGGCGTCGAGGTCCTGATCGCTGGCGCGCAGCCCAGTGGTGGCGGGGCTTGTCATGACTTGCCTCCTGTCGGTGGTGTCTCACTCCGATCAACGGACCCGACATTGGGAAAGTTCCCGGACACCTCGGCGATAAACCGTGCTGAGCTGCGGCTTTCACCACACCCATCTGAGAAGTTCCTAAGAAGGGTGCAGCGGGGGAACGCCGCGGGTCGTGCTCTACACGGGGTGGATCAGACCATGCCGAACCAACCCGGTGACGATCGTCAGTGCGGTGGCACGGAATTCGGCTGTCGCCTCCGTGCCGGTGTGACCGACCGCGAGCAGGCCGATCAATTCCTGTAACGGCAGGCCGTCCGCACGCATTCCCGCGAGCAGGGCGGCGGTGGAGTCGTCCACTTCGTGCTGCCAGCGCGGGCCGTTTCCGCGATGCAACCGCGCGACACGCTGCTCCCAGCCGTTCGGCCCGGTCAGGTAGACCCGCTCCAGCGCGGTCGCCGCATCCACCCCGAACCGTGCGGACCAGGCCAGATTCGGATCCGCCGCCACCCCACGCAGCCAGGCCGACCGTTCGAAGTAGGCGGTCGCCTCGGGTCCGAGCGGATCGTCGAAACCGTGGGTGAGGTCCTCGGCGAGCAGTTCGGTGGGCCCATCGATCGCCCGCAGATAGACGAATCCGAAGCCGATGCCCTCCACCTCGGCCTCCTCGAAGGCATCCAGCCATGCCCCCGCGCGTTCCTGGGCGTCGCGATCACGCGGATCGAGTCCGGCGTCGCGCAGCCAGGTGCCCACGTAGAGAGCGGGATCGGCGACGTCGCGCTGCACGATCCAGGCGTCCACGCCGTGATCGGGCAGCCACGAGGACACCCGGGCTCGCCAGTCCTCGCCGGTGCGATGCACCCAGGAGGCCAGCATGGCCGCGGTACCGCCCGGCGCGAGCAGATCGGGCGCCCGGGAGACGACCAGTTCGCTGGCTCCGTCCAGGGCCAGACCCGAATCGCGATAGGTGTGTTCGATCCGGGCCGGGCCGACCACGAACGGGGGATTCGCGACGACCTGGTCGAATCGGCGTCCGGTGACCGGCTCGAACCAGGAACCTTGCAGCAGTTCGATATCCAGTCCGTCCAGTGCGGCCGTGGCCTGGGCCAGCCACAGCGCTCGCGCGCTGACGTCGGTGCCGGTCACCGTGCGCGCGTATCCGGCGGCGTGCACGGCCTGCACCCCGCACCCGGTACCCAGGTCCAGGACCGAGCCGACGGGATCGGTCGGGGTGGCGCGCAACAGCGACAGCGAGGCATGGCCGACGCCGAGGACGTGGTCGGCGCTGAGCGTGCGGCGCCGGACCGAATCGTCCAGATCCGACAGCACCCAGCGAGTTCCGCCGCCGAGATCCAGCGGGCGCAGATCCAGTGCGGCCCGCACGACGCCGCTGTCCCGCTCGAGCAGTCCAGCCGCCACCGCGCGGTCCAGATCCAGCGGGGCCAGCGCTGCCGCGACGTCGCGTTCGGGTTCCGGATCACCCAGCAACAGCAGTCGGACCAATGTGCCCAACTCGCCCGCATCGCGGACCGCCCGGCGCACCGGCACGGGTTCGGACCGGCCCAGGGCGGCGTGCGCATCGTCGCCGAGCACCTCGAGCAGGGTGTCCGCGTCGTATCTGGCACGAGTGAGCGCGGCGCGCAGGTCGGGTGCGAGTGCCGCCAGCGGCGAGACGACGGTCGTCGGGTTCGGGGACATGACTCGGAACTCTGCCAGGATCACCACCGATCACCTGGTGGCGGGGCCGCCGGAACCTGCGCCGGACCTCTCGCGCGGACCGGCCGGAATCGCCGCGGGGCGCGAACCGCGCAGCAGCGGACGGCCGCCCCCGCGCCGAAAACGGCGTGACCAGCTGTTTCTCATAGGTGACGCACGTCACGATCGAGGCCCATCACGGATCACGACCGTCCGGCATCTCATGTACGACCCGTCAACGACAGGAGACAGAGATGAAGGTGCTGGTGGTAGGTGCCGGATATGCGGGCACGATCGCGGCCAATCGGCTGGCGCGCAAGGTCGCCGATGCCGAGATCACGGTGATCAATCCGCGGCCCGAATTCGTCGAGCGGGTGCGGCTGCATCAGCAGATCGCGGGTTCGGGAGCGGCCGCGACGCCGCTCACCGCGATGCTGCGGCCGGGAATCGACACCCGGATCGGCGCCGTCGAGAAGATCGGCGACGGCAGCGTCCGGCTGGACGACGGCGCGAGTATCCCCTTCGATCATCTGTTCCTGGCCGTCGGCAGCACCGTCGAACCCCCGGCGGGCGCAATCGCGGTGGGAACCTGGGAGGGCGCGCGCACGGCGCACACGGAACTCGCCGCACTGACCGCCGGTCGGGCGGTGACCGTCGTGGGCGGCGGTCTCACCGGAATCGAGACCGCCGCGGAGATCGCCGAGGCCCGGCCGGATCTGCGCGTGCGCCTGGTGGGATCGACGATCGCGGCGAGCCTGTCCGAAGGCGGTCGGCGACGAGCACGCGCCGGACTGGAACGCCTGGCGGTGGAACTGGTCGAGGACACCGTCGAGGAGATCTCCCCGGGCGCCGTCCTGCTGCGCTCGGGCGTGCAGCTCCCCACGGATCTGACGCTGTGGGCGATCGTGGCCCAGGTGCCCGATTTGGCGGCGCGCAGCGGGCTGACCGTACGCCCGGACGGCCGCGCGGTCGTGGACGGCTATCTTCGAAGCGTGGACGACCCGCGAATCTTCGTGATCGGAGACTGTGCGGCGGTGCCGGGCGCGCGATTGGCCTGCGCCACCGCGGAACCGCAGGGCGCACACGCCGCGAATACGCTGGCCCGGATGCTGGCGGGGCGCGCGCCGGAGCCGTATTCCATGGGCTATGCCGGGCAGGGCCTGAGTCTGGGCCGTCGCGACGCGGTGCTCCAGTTCGGCCGCCGCGACGATTCGGTCCGCCGGATGTTCCTGGCCGGGCGCGGCGCCGTGGTCGTCAAGGAAAGTGTGTGCCGGTGGGCGAAATACGGTGCGAGGACGGCCAATTACGCGTGGTTGCGGGGGCCGAGGTGAATTCGTCGTCCGATCCGGACGAGGAGTTCACCGCGCATCGGCCGCTGCTGTTCTCGATCGCCTACGAGATCCTCGGCTCGGTCGGTGACGCTGAGGACGTGTTGCAGGACAGCTATCTGCGTTGGCGCACGGTCGATCTCGCTGAAATCGGCAATCCGCGTGCCTATCTCGCACAGATCGTGACCCGGCAGGCGATGATGACGCTGCGCTCGGCCGCTCGGCGTCGGGAGAGTTATGTGGGTCCGTGGCTGCCCGAACCGCTGCCCTCGGACGGGCAGGAGGCGCCCGAGGGCATCCGGCACGTACTCACCGGTGAGGCCGTCACCACCGCGATGCTGCTGATCCTCGAGACCCTGACCCCGTTGCAGCGGGCGGTGTTCGTGCTGCGGGAGGTGTTCGAATTCGGTTATGCGGAAATCGCTTCCGCGGTCGGTAGATCCGAACCCGCGGTGCGGCAGGTGAATCGGCGTGCTCGCGATCACGTTCGCGCCCGGCGCGAATCGGTGTACGGCGCGGTCGCGATCCCGGCCGACGCGGCCGCGGTCGCCGAACGGTTCTCGATCGCCGCGGCCACCGGAAACGTGCAATCCCTGATGGATGTCCTGGCACCGGAAGTGGTCTACCTCGCCGACGGCGGTGGAGTGGTCAACGCGGTCCGGCGTCCGGTGCGTGGTCCGGACAAGGTCGCCCGGATGCTGATCGGCATGCTGAGCAAGGCGGGGCGAATGGGCGAGGTCGGTCTGCGGTCAGCGGTGTACAACGGGATGCCCGGTGTGGCGATCACGATCGACGGTGTACTCGATCAGATCACCTGCATCGAGGTGCGCGGGGAGCTGGTCACCGCTGTCTACTGCGTCCGCAACCCGGAGAAGCTGCGGACGATCGTGAACTCGTAGGAACTGGGCCCGGGCCGTATCCGGAAGTTCTCCCGGGACCAAACCCGGGTGGGGGCCTGTGCGAACTCCGGATGTCCCCATCTTCGCGATGGGGTCCTCGCGGCGGCATCCAGCCGCGCCGCATTCCGTGTCGCCGGCCGAGATCCACAATCCTCGAACCCCTCGGCCGGGGACCGGAAAAAATTCCTGGCGGGGCCAAACTCGGTCCGGTCGCATATCGAAATCGAGGTATGCGATCCACCCGCGATACCGCGTCACCTGCAGAAACATTTACGCTCACGGGCCCCTCGGGCGTCCTGTGCCGCCGCGAGCGGGGTCGTGGTGCCTGAATATCCCGGGCGTCGCGACGTCGCGGTGATCGGCAGCGGGGTCGCCGGCCTCACCGCTGCCCATGTGCTCGCCCGGCACGACCGGGTGACCCTGTACGAGCGGGATCATCGGCTCGGCGGCCACGCGCACACCCACGAGGTGGAGGTCGCGCCGGGACGTCGGGTGTGCGTCGACTCCGGGTTCATCGTGCACAACGACCGCACCTATCCGACACTGCTGCGGCTGTTCGAGGAACTGGGTGTGCAGACCCGCGAGACGGATATGTCGATGTCGGTGCGCGCGGACGACGCCGGCCTCGAATACGCCGGGGCCAAAGGACTCGGGGGACTGTTCGCCCGACCTCGCACCTTCACCGACCCGCGCTACCTGCACATGCTGCGTGAGGTGCCCCGTTTCCATCGGGCCGCACGGGAGCTGTTGCAGCGGAACGACGTCGAGCTCACACTCGCGGAATTCCTGCGTCGGCACGGGTTCGGCCGGTACTTCAGCGAATATTTCCTGACGCCACTGGTGGCCGCGGTCTGGTCGTGCGATCCTCGCTTGTGCGCCCGGTATCCGGCGCAGTATCTGTTCCGTTTCCTCGAGCACCACGGCATGCTGACGGTGTACGGCTCGCCGGTCTGGCGCACCGTGGTGGGCGGATCCGCCCGATATGTGGCGAAAGTGGCCGCCCGAATCGATGAGATCCGTACCGGCACACCGGTACTCGCGGTGGCCGAACAGCCCGACGGGGTGGTCGTCACCGATTCCGCGGGCGAGCGTCGTTTCGACGCCGTCGTGGTCGCCACCCACCCCCGGCAGGCGCTGGCGATGCTGGATGCGCCGAGTGCGCCGGCCCGCTCGGTGCTCAGCGCCATGCCGTACTCGGTGAACCACGCGCAGTTGCACACCGACGAATCCCTGCTGCCTCGCGCGCGGCGCGCCCGCGCGTCCTGGAACTATCTGGTGCCGCGCGGGAGTACGGGAGCCGAAGGGGTGATCGTCAGCTACGACATCACCCGGTTGATGCGACTGGACGACGTCGCCGATCGCAGATTCCTGGTCACGCTCGGTGGGGCGAGGTTGGTCGCCCCCGACCGGGTGATCGCGGAGATGACCTACGAGCATCCGATCTACACCCCCGAATCCGTTGCGGCGCAACGTCGCCTCCCGGAATTGGATACCGAACGGCTGGCCTTCGCCGGGGCGTATCACGGGTGGGGATTCCACGAGGACGGCGCCCGCTCGGGCCTGCGCGCCGCCGAGCGCGTCGGCGGACGGTGGCCGCGTGCGGGCGAGTCCGAATCGCGTCGTGTGGGGGTGCGATGACGACCTGCGCGCCGCAGCTGTACTTCACGCGAATACATCACGCGCGCAAGGCGCCCGTGCGTCACGAATTCGACTATCGGGGGTACAGCTGGTTCTTCGATCTGGACGACCCGCCGCGGCTGCCGATTCCACTGCGGCCCTTCGCATATTTCCGCGCCGCGGATCATCTGCGGGGTCCGGGCACGACATTGCGCGCCCGCGTCGAGGACCTTCTGGCCGAACACGGCATCGACTGCGCGGGCGGGCCGATCACCGCCCTGATGAACGCCCGGGTGCTCGGTTACGTCTTCGATCCGCTCACCGTGTTCTGGTGTCACGGGCCGGATCGGCGGCTGCGCTGTGTGATCGCCGAGGTGCACAACACCTACGGCGAACGGCATGCGTACGTTCTGGACGTCGACGACCACTGCCGCGCCGAGATCGACAAGCGGTTCCACGTCTCGCCGTTCAACCGGGTGGAGGGGCGCTATTCGGTGCGGCTGCCCGAACCCGACGAGACGCTGGCGCTGCGGATCGTGCTGTCACGGGACGGGCAACCACCGTTCCTGGCCTCGATGACCGGCCATCGCGCGCCGGTGACGACCGGCGCGGTGCTGCGCGCGCACCTGCGCACCCCCTTTTCGCCGTGGCTGACCGCGATTCGCATCCGGCGCCAGGGCATCGCGCTGTGGCTGTGGGGAGTACCGGTCGTGCCACGGCCACACCCCCTCTCGTATCGAAGGAATCTCTCGTGACCAGTCCTTGCCTCGACACTCCTGGCGCGGATCTGCTGCCTGCCGTGCCCACCGGGCGGCATTCGCGGCTGCGGGCCCGGGTGGCGGCACAACTGTTCCGGCGCGCGGTGGCCGGACTGCCGCTGCGGGTGGAATTCCCGGACGGCGTCGTGCTGGGCGCGGGCTCCGACCCGAAGCCGGTGCCGCGCATGATCATTCGCGATCCATCCGCCTTCTTCGCGCGGTTGGGCGGCCGGGGCTTGATCGGATTCGGCGAGTCCTACACCGCGGGGGAGTGGACCACTCCGGAGCTCGCCGCGGTTCTCACAGTGCTCGCCGCCCGTTTGACCCGGCTGGTTCCCGCTGTGCTGCAACGATTCCGGCACGTGCTGCCGCGCCCGCCCGCGGCCGAGATCGGCACGGCGGCCAATGCGCGCGGCAATATCGAACGTCACTACGACCTGTCCAACGACCTGTTCCGCCTCTTTCTCGACGAGACGATGACCTACTCCGCGGCGCTTTTCGAGGACTCCGATACCGCGACCTGGGATCTGCTGGCCGACGCGCAGCGTCGCAAGATCGATCGGCTGCTCGACGCCGCCGGCGTGCGCGCGGGTAGCCGGGTGCTCGAAATCGGTACCGGCTGGGGCGAACTGTGCCTGCGCGCCGCCGCGCGCGGCGCGAGCGTGTATTCGGTGACGTTGTCGACCCGGCAACTGGAACTGGCCCGCACGCGCGTCACGGAGGCGGGATTCGCCGACTCGGTCCGCGTCGAATTGTGCGATTACCGCCAGGTGCGCGGCGAATACGACGCGATCGTCTCGGTGGAGATGATCGAGGCCGTCGGATACCGGTACTGGCCCGTGTATTTCGACACGCTGTACGAACGGCTGGCTCCGGGCGGACGAATCGGCCTGCAGGCCATCACCATGCCGCACGACCGCATGCTCGCCACCCGCACCACCTATACGTGGATTCAGAAGTACATCTTTCCCGGGGGATTCCTGCCCTCGGTCGAGGCGATCGAGCGTCTCGCCAGACGATCGGGCCTGCGCGTGCGCGCGCGGGACGGCTTCGGCGCGCACTACGCCCAGACGCTGCGATTGTGGCGCGAGCGCTTCGACGCGCACGCCGCCGAGGCGGCCGCACTCGGATTCGACAGCACGTTCCGTCGCGTGTGGCAGTTCTACCTCGCCTATTCCGAGGCCGGATTCCGTTCCGGATACCTCGACGTCCAGCAGATCGTTCTCGACCGGCCCGAGGAGCAACCGTGACCGTCGCCTCCCATCTCGAATCCGCCCTGCGCCCGCTGGTGCGCGGCCCGCTGCCGGTGCGTCTGCACGCCTGGGACGGCAGCGTCGCCGGGCCCGTCGACGCACCCCGCGTGGTGCTGGAAAGTCCGCGAGCATTGCGCCGAATCCTGTGGCATCCGGGCGAACTCGGCGCTGCCCAGGCCTACGTGACCGGCGAGCTCGACGTCGAGGGGGATTTGACCGAGGCATTGAGCGTCGCCTGGCGAACCGTTGCCGAACGCCGGGTTCCGGGTGTGCGCGTGCGTGATGTGCTGCGTCTGGCCGTGGCCGTCGCGCGGGTCGGCGCGCTCGGCGCACCGCTGCCCGCACCCGCGACCCAGGCCCGGCTGCGCGGGCGCCGCAACGTGCGGGAGCGTGATCGAGCCGCGATCAGCCACCACTACGACGGCTCCAACGAGTTCTATTCGCTGCTACTGGATCCCACGATGGCGTACTCCTGCGCCTACTTCACCCGCGGTGTCCCGGGCGCACCGGACGATCCGGACTACGGCCTGGTCGAGGCACAGCGGGACAAACTCGATCTGGTCTGTGAGAAGCTCGAATTGCGGCCCGGCGCAAGGCTTCTGGACGTGGGCTGCGGATGGGGTGCGCTGAGCCTGCACGCCGCCGAGAACTACGGGGCGCAGGTGCTGGCCGTCACGATCGCGCAGGCGCAGCGGGATTACCTCGAGGCCCGCATCGCCGCGCGCGGACTGGGCGATCTCGTCCGGGTGCGCCTGCTGGACTACCGCGACCTCACCGATACCGGTTTCGACGCGGTGGCCTCGCTGGAGATGGGCGAGCATGTGGGAGAACGCAATTACCCGCGCTACGCTCGCGCGCTCCACGATGCGGCCGCGGCCGGCGCGCCGGTCCTGATCCAGCAGATGTCGCGGCGTGGCCGTCATCGTGGCGGCGGACCGTTCATCGAATCCTTCATCGCACCCGATATGGCCATGCGACCGGTCGGGGACACCGTGGCCCGACTGGAGGACGCCGGGCTGGAAGTGCGTGCGGTCCAGGCGATGCGCGAGCACTACGTGTGGACCGCACACGCCTGGATGCGGCGGCTCGAGCAGCGCTGGGACGAGGCCGAGGCATTGCTCGGTCCCGAGGGCGCGCGGACGTGGCGGCTGTATCTGGCCGGTGGCGCCCTCGCATTCGAACAGGGCCGCATGGGTGTGGACCAGATCCTCGCACGACGCCCGGCGACGGTGCGCGCGGTGCGCGATACGCCGGATCGGGAGGTGCTCGCGCCATGAGCTCCCTGCCCGCAATTCTGTTGTGGTCGGCGATCGCGCTGGCGGTGCTGCAAGGCGCGACGTTCGCCGTGGCTCGCCGGATGCGACGGTACAACGTCGTGGACGTGGTGTGGGGCCCGGGTTTCGTGCTCGTCGCGGTGATCGCCGCACTGCTCGGCGACGGGCCGCTCGCGCGGCGGGTGCTGATGCTGGTGCTCGTGGCGGTGTGGGGACTGCGCCTGGGCTGGTACATCCAGCGCCGCACCGCCGGGCACGGCGAGGATCCCCGATATGCGCGGCTGCTCGACCAGCACGGACGCTCGGTCTGGGCGGTGGTCTCGCGAATCTTCGTGACCCAGGGCGTGGTGCAGTGGATCGTGTCGTTGCCGGTCCAGGTCGCGGCCGCGGCCGGGCCGGTTCACGGTGCGGGGTGGATCGCGCTGGTGGCGGGCGTGCCGGTATGGGCGGTCGGGCTGTTCTTCGAGGCCGTCGGCGATCGGCAGATGGCCCGCTTCCGGGCGGATCCGGACCGTCGCGGGGTCATGGACCGCGGGCTGTGGGCGTGGACGCGGCATCCGAACTACTTCGGTGACTTCTGCGTGTGGTGGGGGTTGTGGCTGATCGGGGCCGCCGCCTGGCCGGGCGTGCTCACCGTGTTCGCGCCGCTGATCATGTCGTATCTGCTGATCCACGGCACCGGCGCCCGGCTGCTCGAGCAGGCGATGCGGGATCGGCCCGGATATCGCGAATATCAGCGACGCACCGCTTATTTCTTTCCCCGCCCGCCGCGCCCTGATCCCGGCCCGGACGGGCGGGCCCACACCGCGAAAACGACATTTCGGTGACAGTCCCGCCGACTCGGTTACGCCGGGGAGTAGTGTTCGCCCCCGAGCTGGATCGGTGCACCGGTCCAGCTGCGCTGTCAGGACCTGAGCCGTCACCGGGGTACTTCTACATATGGAGACACATCGCTATGGCGGATGAACGTCGCATCTCTTCGGTCGGTGACGACCGCGGGAATGCGGACGACACCCGGTCGGCGAGTTGCCCGGTGAACCGGCCGGCCGCGGATCCGGAGATCGCGCGTCGGCTCGCCGATCTGCTGCGGGGTATCGCCGGTGGCGACCGGGACGCGTTCACCCAGCTCTATCGTTCGACACACGATCGCGTGTTCGGGCTGGCACTGCGTATCCTGCGGCGGCCAACCGCCGCGGAGGAGATCACCCAGGAGATCTACCTGTACGTGTGGAACGACGCCGCGCGGTACGACCCCGCGCTGTCCAGTCCGATCGGATGGCTGATGATGCTCACCCATCGGCGTGCGGTCGATCGGGTGCGGGTCGAATCCTCCGCTACCACAAGGGATCTCGCCTACGGGCAGCGTCAGCTGGGCCGCGATCACGATATCGTCGCCGAGACAGTCGGCCAGCGCTCGGACGAGCAGGCGGTCGTGGAATGCCTCGGTACGCTCACCGACACCCAGCGCGAGACGGTCGCACTGGCCTACTACGGCGGGCGAACGTACGCGGAGGTCGCCGACCACCTGGGTATTCCGTTGAACACCGTGAAGACGCGCATCCGGGACGGTCTGAAGCGATTGCGGACCTGTTTGACAGGATCGGTGGCCGATGCCTGACGATGACGATCTGCTCGATCTTGCCCATCCGTACGCGCTGGACGCGCTGTCCGACGAGGAACGCACCGCGGTGGAGCATCGGCTCGACCGGGCCGACGAGGCCATCGCCGCGGCCTTCCGGGCCGAGGTGCGCGAACTGCGCGAGACGCTGGCGGCGCTGACGGTCGTCGACGCGGTCCCCGCGCCGCCCGATCTCGAGGCGAAGCTACAGGCCGCCCTCGACGCCGGGTCCGAAGCGAGCCGGGACGCCGCACCCGCCCGGCCGGTCACGCGGCTTCGTCCCCGAGGTTCCCGGCGGGTCCGGTGGCTCGCCGCCGCGGCCGCGGCCGTGCTGGTCGCCGCGGGTGTCGGAGCCGGAATCGCGGTGTACCGCAGCCACTCCCGCGGCACCGGCGAGATCACCGCGGAGCAGGTCATGCAGCACGCGGACGCTCGTGCGAGCACGGTCACGGTGGCGGGCGGCGGCACCATCACCGTCAATACGTCCCGTGAGCTGAACGCGGCGGCGGTGTCCTTCGCCGCTGTTCCGCCCGCGCCCAGGGACCACACCTATCAGCTGTGGTTGATATCCCCGGTGGGCCGGATCAGTTCGGGCGGAGTCCTGGGGACGCTGCCGACGAACAACGCACCCCTGCTCATCCGCTACGGGGAGGCCGGGAAGCTGGCCGTATCGATCGAACCGGCCGGCGGCTCGCCCGCGCCGACGACCCGGCCGATCGTCGGAGTACCGCTCACCTGACCCGCCCGGCAAGGCGACCAAACCCGGCCGCGCGGCTGCACGAACTCCCCTGCGATGCCGTTCGCGGATGCCGGGTGCGCCCGAACATTCCGTGGCGCATCCGAATTGGCCGATACGGAGCGCACGAGAGGGTCCGCACAGTGAGAGCACCGCGAATGATCTCCACGACACCGATGCGATGGTTGGTCGCCGTCGTACTGGCCGCCGCGGTACCGGTAGGGACGGCCGGTACCGCGAGCGCGTCACCCGGCCGGGCCGGCATCGTCTCGGTGCAGAATGTGGGTGACCGGTTACAGAACGTCACGGTCTTCTCCCCGGCCATGGACAAACCCGTCCTGTTGCAGGTGATCCGTGCCGCGGACACCGGTCGGCCGCGTCCGACGATGTATCTGCTCAACGGATCTCAGGGCGGCCCGAACGGGAGCGGTTGGGGCACCGAGACCGACGAGGTGAACTTCCTGCGCGGCAAGGACGTCAACGTGGTGAACCCGATCGGCGGCGCCAGCTCCTACTACACCGACTGGGTGCGCGACGATCCGGTCCTGGGCCGCAACAAGTGGCAGACCTTCCTGAACGACGAATTGCCGCCGGTCATCGAGCACTTCCTCGGCGCCGACGGCAATCGCACCCTGGCCGGGGTGTCGATGAGCGGCACGTCGGTGCTCAACCTGGCCATCGCCAAACCGGGCTTCTGGAAGAGTGTGGCCTCCTACAGCGGCTGTGCGCAGACCTCCGATCCCATCGGACAGCAGTTCGTGCGGATCACGGTGGAGAACTGGGGCGGCGGACGCAGTGTGCAGAATATGTGGGGCCCGTTCGACGGGCCGCTGTGGCGAGCGAACGATCCACTGGTGAACGCCGCTCGGCTGCGCGGTACCGCGATCTACCTGAGCACGGGCAACGGCGTTCCGGCCGCGCCGCACGACACGCCGGATGATCGCCGGGTGCGGGAGGGCCGGATTCCGCTGCCGGTGCAGATCGCCTTCGGCGGACCGATCGAGGCGGCGATCCATTACTGCACGGTGAATCTGACCAACCGGCTGCATCAGCTGAATATCCCTGTGACAGTGGACGATCGACCCAACGGCACCCATTCCTGGGGCTACTGGGAGGACGAACTGCATCGCTCCTGGCCGTTCCTGGCGCAGACCATCGGCAGCCGGATCAACTGACATCTCACCGAAGCCGGCTGCTCCGGCCGATTCGCATCGGTCGGAGCAGCCGGTCGGTTCGGTCGATTCAGCCGCGCTCGGGCGCGGGAATTTTCTCGGGCGCGGGACGCCGGCCGAAGAGGGCGCGGAAATCCGTGCGCACCATCGGACGCCCGTTGAGCCAGATGCTCCCGGGTACCCGGCGGGTGACCTCGGCCCCGAACAGCGACATCGCCATGACGGTCACGTACACCACCACCGTGCACCACAGCGTGCCGATCGCGTGGCCCATGGGGATGATCCAGGGAGCGATCAACTGCAATGCGAACGGATGCAACAGGAAAATCCCGAACGAGCGATCCGCGCCGTAGGACAGCAGCCTGGCCCGGGTCGAGCCGGGCCGCTGGTTGGCGGTGCCCCAGGTGCCCAGCGTGTACAGGGCGGCGATGACGAGGGTGAAGAAGACGATCAGGTGCGGCATGAAGACGTTGCTGGCCTGCCACGGCGGCAATCCGCGGTCGGTGGAGCGCAGGAAATCCCATACCGAGAAAACTCCGGCAACGACCATGCCCAGGACCAGCAGTGGTCCGAATCGCTTCACCGCCCGATCGACGGCGGCCAGATGCCATGCGGCGACCGCGCCGAGTATCACGTAGAACTGGTATGCGAACACCACGGCGTAGATGTGCGACCAGATCTGGGCGGCGAAACCGGTGAACGCCGGGGGATGCATGGCCAGCCACAGGAAGCCCAGTTGCAGGGCGCCGCTGACCGCCAGCACCCAGCGGTGGTGCCCCTCGGTCGCGCGCAGCAGTTTCAGCAGCAGCGGGAAAAGTAGATAAACCTGCATGGTGACCAGCAGGAAGTACATCTGGTACCAGGCTTCGCCGGTCGCGATATCGATGACCAAACGCCACAACGCATGTGGGATCGGCTCCTGGAAATTCCCCAGCACGATCGCATAGGCCCAGTAGAACACCGACCAGACCACGTACGGGATACCGATCAGCATGAAACGCCGACGCCAGAATGTGCGCGCGGAGAAGGGCTTGCGGGCGGTCTGGTAGACCAGCACGAAGGCGGTCAACGCGAAGAACGCCAGGCGGGTGAAGTGCAGCAGTGTCTGCGCCGCGTTGGACGTCACGTTGTCCGGGACGGTCGACCCGCTGGTCACGTGGTCCAACACGACGCAGGCGAAGGTGATGATCCGGAACAGGTCTACCTGATATAGGTACGGCCGCTTGATTTTTCGAGGTTTCGCCGATTCCGGATGAGGTTCCGGATTCGGGTCGGCGATCGTGAGCGTCGCAGTGTTCACGGTGCCGCGATCGTCCTGCGTCATCTGCCTCCTCGTCTCCTGCCGGACCCCGGATCCGGCTGCGACTCATGTTGTCAGTCGACACTGTGAATCGCCTTCACGCAATCTCCGAAACACCTGGGCCGATCACGGTGTGGCCCAGTGGACTCCGGTCGCGCCACCGTCTCGCTGTGCGCCATCGACGACTCGACCGGATACGGCATCCGGGAGATTGTCGGGATTTACCGTCGGTTCCGGCCGGAAGCGTAACAGGTCCATCGGCAATCGGACACGTGTCGCGGTGACGACGGACACCGTGATCGTTGCTCGGGCCGACTTTCGATGGCTCCGGGAAACAGGTTCGGTCGCACTTCGCAGCGCGTGTTCGCGCCGGTCGGCCGGGCCGATTCGCCCGGTGCGGATTCGCATCGGCCGAGCCGGTGTCCATTCGCCCGAGAAGCTGCGAGAGCTGGTGGACCGGCGGCTGCGGGATCCGGACGTGGCCGCGTGGCCGAATCTCGTGTAGGTGCTGAAATACGCTGTTCGGTCCGATCGGCTCGCCCGCGACAGCGAGCCGGGCAGCGTCGTGAGCGGCCGGTGAAGCGCGCCCGCGACGACGAGCCGCGATGTGCTCAGGGCCGCGTGTGGGTGAAATAGTCTCCGTGCTCGAGGTCTTCGAGCAGGCCCGGGTGGGTGGGCTCCCAATCGAGCAGCTTGCGGGTGTATTCGCTGGAGACGGGGGCGTCGGCGGCGTAGACCGAGGCCATGAAGGGGTTGGCGAAATGTGTGACCGCCTCCTGTGGCGTCAGGGATCGAGTGGGGATATCGAGAGCGTCGCCGATCTTCTCGGCGATGCTCCGGA
This sequence comes from Nocardia vaccinii NBRC 15922, assembly GCF_001613305.1. Lineage (GTDB taxonomy): Bacteria > Actinomycetota > Actinomycetes > Mycobacteriales > Mycobacteriaceae > Nocardia > Nocardia vaccinii. Next base: position 34,486 of record NZ_BDCC01000053.1, on the reverse strand, counting down.
ACGCGATCGCCTCCTCGCCCGTCCCGTGTAGTGCCGCTCCGGTGGGAGCCTTCTCCACCGCGAGGCGGTAGAGCACGGCCGCGTCCAGTCGGTGGACCGCGGGCCAGCGATTGCTTCCGTCGCCGATGTACGCCGAGACGCCGGTTTTCCGCGCGGCCGCGATGAGCATGGGGATGAAGCCGTAGTCCCCCGGGCCGTGCACGGTCGGGGCGAGGCGGATCACGCTCGCCCGTACACCGCGTTCGGCGAATTCGAGACAGGCGTCCTCACCGCGGATGCGGAAGCTCGCGGACGAATCACGGTCGGGTGCATCGGTTTCCGTGGTCACCCGCCCGCGCGGCAGCACCAGGGTGCCCGATGTGGAGATCAGCGGTTTGCCGGAACCCTCCAGCGGCTCACCGAGGGCCCGGATCGCCGCGCAGTCGCGGCGCATCATGTCATCGGTATCGGAGAAGTCGCCGCCGAAGGCCATGTGCACGACGGCGTCGGCCCGCGCGGCGCCCGCCCGCAGGCTGTCGAGATCGTCCAGCGATCCCGGATGCGCCGTGGCGCCCAGACCTTCCAGCCGCTGGGCGGAGGCGTCCGATCGAGCCAGGCCGGTGACGGTGTGACCGGCGGTGATGAGTTCGGAGACGATGGCGGGGCCGGTGAGTCCGGAACCGCCGGTGACGAAGATGTGCACGAAATCCTCCCGTTGAGCCGCGCGACAGGTAGCGTCAGTAACTGACGCTACCATGTTGCGTCAGTGACTGACATCTCTTGTAGACTGCCGCTGTGCCACGCAGTGGAGAACAAGCGCGCGGCCGCCTGCAGGAGGCGGCGATCACCCTGTACGGCCGCAACGGTTACGACGCGACCACCACGGCCGAGATCGCCGCCGCCGCGGGCGTCACCGAGCGCACCTTCTTCCGCCATTTCGCGGACAAGCGCGAGGTGCTGTTCGGCGGCGAGAGCGTCATGCGCGAATCGCTGACCGCCGCGGTCGCCGCGGTGCCCGGAACGCCCGCGCCGCTGGCGGTCCTGCTCGCGGCGTTCCGGACCGTGGTGCCCTATCTGGAGAGCCACCGTGCCCTGTCCGAGCCGCGATCGCGAATCATCGCCGCGACACCGGCGCTGCGCGAACGGGAGCTCGCCAAGGCCGCGAACATGGTCGAGGTCGTGGCCGAGGCGTTGACCGCTCGCGGCATTCCGCGGCGGCGGGCGCGACTGGCCGCCGAGGTTGGCATGGCGACGATCGGGGAAGCGATTCGCTTGTGGCGCAACGACTCCGTCGCTGACCTGAACGAATGCATCACCCGATCGTTCGACGACCTGAAGGCGCTCTGCGCGGGTCCGGACGCGTTCGCCGAGTCCCGGCTATAGCGGCAACAGGTGGTGCTTGCGGGGTCCGTGCCGAAGTGTTTTGTCGCGCAGCAGATTCAGGGCCTTGCGGATTTCCAGGCGGGTGTGCTCCGGCTCGATGACCGCGTCGATGTAGCCGCGTTCGGCGGCGATCCAGGGGGTCGCGATGGTCTCGTTGTAGAAATCGACCATCTGCTGACGGAGAATCGGGCGCTCCTCGTCCGAGGCGGCCTCGAGTTGACGACGTTGGATGAGCCCGACCGCGGCTTCGGCGCCCATGACCGCGATGCGCGCGGTGGGCCAGGCGAAATTCAGGTCGCCGCCGAGCTGTTTGGAGCCCATCACCGCATAACCACCCCCGTACGCCTTGCGCACGACGACGGTCACGATCGGCACCGTGGCCTCCACGACCGCGTAGAAGAATCTGCCGCCGCGCTTGATGACGCCGATCTTCTCCTCCTCCACACCCGGCAGGACGCCGGGAGTGTCGACGACGAAGACGAGTGGCAGTCCGAACGCGTCGCACAGTCGGATGAAATGCGCCGCCTTGTCCGAACACCGCGCATCGATCGCACCGCTGGACACCAGCGGCTGATTCGCCACCACGCCGATGCTGCGGCCGTCCACCCGGGCGAAGCCGGTGATCATATTGCGGGCCGTGGTATCGCCGACCTCCAGGAAATCGCCGTCGTCGAAGATCCGCAGCAGAATGTCGTACATGTCGTAACCGCTGCGGTCCGAATCGGGGATGATCGCGTTCAATTCCCGGTCCGAATCGGTGATCTCGGGTTCCAGGCCCGGGTTCACGACCGGCGGGAGATCGAGCCAACTTGCGGGCATGAAGCTCAAATACCTGCGCGCCCAGTCGAATGCGGCCTGCTCATCGGCCGCGACGTGGTGGATGTTGCCATTGCGTGCCTGATTGAACGCGCCGCCGAGTTCCTCGAGGGTGACCTCCTCGCCGGTGGTCTCGCGGATGATGTCCGGCCCGGTGACGAACATGTAGGCGGCCTCGGTCGCGATCAGCACATCGGTGTTGATCGGTGAATAGACCGCGCCCGCAGCGCATTTGCCCAGCATCAACGAGATCTGCGGGACCACGCCGGACAGGCGCTGCTGCCGTCGGCTCATGGACGCGTACCAGGCCAGCGAGGTCACCGCGTCCTGCACCCGCGCACCGCCGGAGTCGTTGATCGCGATGAACGGGCAGCCGACATCGGCCGCGGAATCCATTGCCAGAGCGACTTTCCGGCCGAACATCTCCCCTACCGAGCCGCCGTACACGGTCTGGTCGTGTGAGATGACCACCACGGTACGTCCCTCGATGCGGGCGCGTCCGGTGACCACACCGTCGCCGTACAGCGCGTCCGAGGAGCCGGGCTGGCGCATCAGCGCACCGAATTCCAGGAAGCTGCCTGGATCCACCAGCATGTCGATTCGCTGACGTGGGCTGGGAATTCCCTTCGCCGCGCGTTTGGCGACTCCCACCGCGCCGGCCGGTTCCCGGGCGTCCGCGAGGTTCTGGTGCAGCAGGGCGAGTTTCGCGGCGGTTGTCTCCACAGTGTCCCCTCTCCTGAAACCGACCGATTGCCGGTTTGTCGCTCGTTCGACCCTAGCCGGAATAGACGAGTTCATAGCTCTGTGCACTGCAATAGACTCTTGGTCGTGTCGTCCATGGCAATGCATTCCGGTTCCTCCAGCTATCAGGCGCGCGCCGGACGGACGGTCGAGGAGCGAACTCGCGCGATGATCGTCACCGCGGCCGAGCAGGTGATGCTCGCGCGGATCGCCGCATCCGCGGCGGGCGCATCGATCCAGCGGCTGACCACCGCCGACGTGTGCGCCGCGGCGCGCGGATATCTCCGGCGCGACGGCAGCGAGGGGCCGATTCCCAAGGCCACCATGTGGAAGCATTTCAAGACCGTCGAAGCGCTTGCCTGCGCGGTCGTGGAGAGCATCACCGCCGAGAACCGCCCGGTTCCCGAGCCGATCGCCGAGTTGGCCGCCCGCGGTGGTCGTTCGCAGGAGACCGCACGCGACAGTGTCGACGCCGAACGACTGGAGGCGCGTTTCTCGGCTCGCCACTTCGATATCGATGGTCTGCGCGAGCAGTTCGCGGCGGCCGCGGCGCGAGAGGATCGGCCCGATATGGTGTTCTGGTCCGCCGAACTCGCCGAGCGGTATCTGCTGCGTCACCGTCGAGGTGATCGGCATCCGGCGACGACGGCTGGTGAATGGGCCCGCCGGGGGATCGGCCTGGTCGATCCGCATTCGCGCCTGGACTGCATGATGGGCATCCGCTGCACCCGGGCGGCCGCCGATGCCGAGGTCGTGCTGTCCCGGAGTGCGGAGTACGAGCCGACGGGGTTGAGCCGGATCCGGTCGATCAAGGAGACCGAGGCGGCCTTTGCCGATGCGCTGGGCTGGATGCTGCATCGCGAACTCGCCCGATTCCACGCCGACCACGCCCGCGCCCTGTGCGAGGAGGACCCCGAGCGGGAGATGCGATCGCTGCGTACCGTCGCCGTCACACTGGGGGAGTTGTGCGCACCCGGGGCGACCATATCCCGTGAGCCGGGGGACACGCTGCGCGCCGGGGAACTCGCCGACGTCATCGCCGGGTTGTGCCGAGCGGAGACGGCCTACGCCACGCATCCCGCTCATCGGGGGACGTATGCCACGATATTCGGAGATCGCATGGCCGCCATCAGAGATGAGCTGCTCACCTGCTTCGCGGTCACCACCAGCGAACGTCATCGGCACGAGGGCAACATCAGGGCGCTGTTGCGCCTGGACGCCTTCGCCGGTCGGCTCGACCGCATCGATCCGGCAGCCGAACCGGGCGAGATCGCCACTGCCGTCGAGGATTACGAGCAGGCATCGATCGATCTGCTCCGCACCACCGAGTACGGCACGATCCGCGACATTCTGGTGGCGCGCTATCTCACCGCGAAGGCCCGTGCGCTGAGCCATCGCGACACCCGTTCCGGCGGTGCGTCCGGCCCCGCGCCGGACCGGTCGGCCGGTTCCCTGGTGCGTCCGCATCCGGCCGCCCTCCTGCAGGGCGCGATCCAGTTCTACGATCACGCCGCGACGGCGGGTAGCTCCCGCGGATCCACCGGCGTCCTGCGCGCACTCGCCGCCGCGGGCAGCGCCGAGCTGCGACGGGTGAATCCCCTGCGGCACAAGGCCGATGGCGGGACTCCATCGGCCGACAGCGAGTTCGACACCATCGCCCAGACGATCAACGACCTGGTGCTGATCACCGTCAGCCGCCGAAACCGGTTCACCGACAACGAGATCGAACACCTGCTCGCCATGGTCGACCCGATGTACTACTACATCACCTCCGGCCGCAACTGACCACATCGGTTGCGCTGCAACATAATCGGTTACGCTGTGTCAGCACCGTTCGCCACCGGGCCACGGTCGGGCCGGTGGCGGCCGGCGAGTCGCATCGGTCGAATCGGTTCGGTGGTGTGGTCCGGTGGGCTCGCTGGGTGATCGTCCAGGTCGCGCACAAGGCAATCGAACAACCGAGTGGTCGGCGTGGCACAACGATCGGTTGTATCGCTCAGAAACGTCCGGCGGCCACGAAGACGGCGAGCGCCAGATAGATCACGTTCAGGGCGACGACCTTGGCCTCGTCGTTGCGAAGGTGGGTGATGATCGCGCCGATCATCAGCGCCACCCAGCACACCGCGGTCACCGGCACCAGAACCGGAGCGATATCGAGCACGGCGGGCAGGATCAATCCGGCCGCGGCGAGAATCTCCAGGATTCCGAGGCCTTTGACGAAGCCGGTCGTGGCGTTCCCGGTCCAGCCGCCGCCCGGCGCCTGTGCCAGCTTCTCCCTCGGCACGAAGGTCTTGGTGGTCCCGCCGAGCAGTGCTACGGCGGCAAGTACTCCGGCGGCGATCCACAGTGCGAGGTTCATGGTGTCTCCTTGGTGAATGCGATCGAGTCGCCCATTCGACGCCGCCGGGGCGGATGATGTGACGGATCGACCCAGGTGACGGCCATCACTCCCGGCGGCTGTCACAGACCGAGGAGGACCGGCGTCTCGTGGACGACGCGTATGCGATTCGATTCGATGTCACGGACTGTGCGGGATCGGAGCTCGCCTGGCCACGCGATTCGGATCGAGCTGATAGGAGCGTCGATGAGCGGCACTGATTCGTACGATGGTGAGCCCGAGGCGGGACGGGCCGATCTCGCGACCGAAGTCTTTCTCGCCCACCGCAAGTTGTTGTTCACCGTGGCCTACGAGATGCTCGGCTCGGCGGCGGACGCCGAGGACGTCCTGCAGGAGACGTGGCTGCGGTGGGTCGGCGTCGATCTGGACGAGGTGCGCGATCAGCGCGCGTATCTGGTGCGGATTACTACCCGCCAGGCGCTGACCAGGTTGCGCAGCATGGGCCGCCGCCGGGAGTCCTATGTCGGGTCGTGGCTGCCCGAACCGCTGCTGACCTCGCCCGATGTCGCCGCTGATGTGGAATTCGCGGAGAGCGTGTCGATGGCGATGCTGCTCGTCCTCGAGACGCTCGCGCCCACCGAGCGGGCGGTGTTCGTACTGCGCGAGGTATTCGACCTGGCCTACGACGAGATCGCCGAGGCCGTCGGCAAGACCCCGGCCGCGGCGCGTCAGATCGCGCACCGCGCCCGCGCGCACGTCGCGGCGCGGCGGCCGCGCGAGATGGTCTCCCCGGCCCAGGCGCGGATTGCGCTCGCGGCGTTCGAACGCGCGATCCGGACCGGAGATATGCAGGGTCTGCTGGATATTCTCGCGCCGGATGTGGTTCTGGTCGGGGACGGCGGCGGGCTCCGTCAGACCGTGTCGCGGCCCATCACGGGGGCCTGGAAGGTGGCCCGCCTGCTGGCCGCACGCCGGAGCAGGTTCGGCAGGATCATCGAGGCCGGACTGCAGCACGAGCCTGTCGAGGTCAACGGTTATCCGGCGCTGATCCTGAAGCTCGACGACGAGATCGACACGGTTCTGGCGGTGCGCGTCGACGCGGGGCGGATCACCGGGCTCTACGCCGTGCGCAACCCCGAGAAGCTGGCGCGGATGGCGCATGCGACCGATCTGAGCCGCTGACACTGCAACATTGCAATATAATTTGTGGTCTTGTACGGTCGCCTGGTGAAGAGCGCCACGGCAGAGTCGCCGTCCACGCAACTTTGGTTCGACGTCCGGAATCCGGCGACCGGTGCGGTCGTCGGGCGTTATCCGCTGCACACCGAAGCTGATGTCGACACCGCGGTGGCTCGTGCTCGTACCGCGGGAACATGGTGGGCCGCACTGGGATTCGCCGAACGCGGCCGTCGGCTGGATCGCTGGCGCGCCGAACTGACCCGGGGCCGGGACGATCTCGCACGGATCATGCACCAGGAGATGGGCAAACCGCTGTCCGATGCGAAACTCGAGATCGCGATGGCGCTGGAACATCTGAAGTGGGCCGCCCGCAATGCCGAGCGGGTGCTCGGTCCGAGGTCGGTGCACGCGAGTCTGCTGACGATCAATCAGTCCTGCCGCGTCGAATACCGGCCGTTCGGGGTCGTCGGCGTGATCGGGCCGTGGAATTATCCGGTGTTCACCCCGCTCGGCTCGATCTCCTTCGCCCTCGCGGCGGGAAATGCGGTGGTGTACAAGCCGAGTGAGTACACTCCGGGCGTCGGGGTCTGGCTGGCGGCGGCATTCGCTCGTGCAGTTCCGGAAAGCCCTGTCGTGCAGGTGATCACCGGGGAGGGAGCGACCGGGGCGGCGCTGTGCCGTAGCGGCGTCGGCAAGATCGGCTTCACCGGTTCGACCGCGACGGGTAAGCGCGTGATGGCCGCCTGCGCCGAAAATCTCACGCCGGTGCTGATGGAATGCGGCGGTAAGGATGCGCTGATCGTCGACGCGGACGCCGACCTGGATGCCGCGGCCGACGCGGCCCTGTGGGGCGGAATGTCCAATGCGGGGCAGACCTGCCTGGGTGTGGAACGGGTCTACGTGCACACCGACGTGTACGACGAGTTCCTCGGCAGGCTGGTCGACCTCGCGCGTGGCGTGCACGCCGGGGGTGCCGCGGCGAAGATCGGTCCGATCACCATGCCGAAACAGCTCGAGGTGATCCGTCGTCACGTCGAGGACGCGATCGGGCGCGGGGCGCGGGTGCTGCTCGGCGGTCCGGATGCGATCGTGGGGCAGTTCGTGCAGCCGACGATTCTGGCCGATGTCCCGGAGGATGCCGCGGCCGTGGTCGAGGAGACCTTCGGCCCGACACTCACCGTGGCGCGCGTGTCCGATATGGACGAGGCCGTCGAGCGGGTGAACGCCAGCAGTTACGGTCTCGGCGCGACCGTTTTCGGCCGCCGCCACGGCCGCGCGATCGCCGACCGTATCGAGTCCGGCGGCGTATCGATCAACGCGTTCGTCGCCCACGCGACCATCCCGACGCTCCCGCTGGGCGGCGTGCGTTCCTCCGGTTTCGGACGCGTGCACGGCCCCGACGGTCTGCGCGAATTCGCCTACGCGAAATCCACCACACGCCAACTGTTCCCGTCACCGCTGCCGCTGACCACCTTCACCCGTACCGCGCGTGTCGACGCCATCGTCGACCGGCTGGTCTCGGTCCTGCACGGGAGAATCGCGTGACAGGGGCGGAGCCCGTCCGCGGCTCGGTGCGTGCGCGGGCGGTGCGCCGGGTATCCGCGCTGACCGTGCGGCGGCTGGCCGCGCTCGCTCCGGTCGACACCCGGACGCTGCTGGTGGCGCGTCCGGTGATCGATCAGATGTTGCGTACGGCCGCACCGGTATTGCGCGGCACGCAGATCGAGCGAGTCCGGGGTAGCTCGGTGAACGGCGAACGCGTGCGCGGTGAGTGGGTGCGCGGTCCGCGGGTGACCAGGGCAGAGCACGTCATGCTGTACGTCCACGGCGGCGGGTTCGTCGCGGGCTCCGCATCCGCCTATCGCGGTGTGGTCTCGCGGCTGTCCGCCGCCACGCGGATGCCGGTGTTCAGCGTCGACTACCGGCTCGCGCCCGAATATCCATTTCCCGCTGCGGCACAGGATGTTTCGGCGGCCTATCGCCGACTTCTCGCACAGGTCGGGTCTGCCGACCGGATCATCGTCGCCGGCGATTCGGCCGGCGGCTTTCTCGCCGCCCAACTGGCCATCGACCTCGCCCGCTCGGGCCAGGCCCCGCCCGCGGCTCTTGTGCTGTTCTCCCCGATGACGGATCTGAGCCTCGGCTTGGCGATCGGCCACCCGGGCGCCCGCCGCGAGGGCCTGCTTTCGATCCCGGTGTCCCGCAAGGCGATTGCCCACTTCACCAGAACCCCGCTGGATCTGCGTCCCGAACCGGGCATGCAACTGCCCCCGGCTCTGATCCACACCAGCGACGCCGAATTCTTCGGCGCCGATGCCACCACCTTGGCCCGCCGTTGGTCCGCCACCGGCACTCCGTGCACACTGCAGAACTGGCCGGACCAGATGCACGTCTTCCAAGCTCTGCCCGCCCTGATTCCGGAGTCCCGGCTCGCCTATCGGGCCGCCGCGCAGTTCATCCGATCCGTGCTGCCGCCACCTGCTCTCGCGGTCTGATCCCGGCCCGGAACCTCACTGCGGCAAGGGGATACATCTGGCGAGCCGCAATTCGTTGTGCCGGTTGGGCTGTCGTAGGCGTTCGGGAGGGCATCGCTCATCGGGAATGATGAAGGGGCGACGCATTTTCGGGCATGCTCGCCGCGGGACGGGCGCTTTCGAGACGTGCGGACGCGGCGGACCGGATGCGAGATCAGCTGGTGCAGTGCGTCAGGACGCCGTTGATCGCGTCGTGTTCGGCCTTGTCCATGGTCAGGTGGTATTTGGTTTTCGTGGCCACCCATTTGACGGTGTAAGCGCAGCTGTCTTTTTCGGGGAGCCAGTGGGCGGGGTCCTGGTCGCCCTTCTGGCGGTTGGAGCGCGCGGAGACGACCTGGAGTTGGTCGAGGTCATTGGCGAAGGTCTTGCGTTGATCCTTGGTCCAGTCGCGGGTGCCGGAACGGGCGGCCTCGGCGAGCGGGACGACGTGGTCCAGGTCGGTTTCGCCGGCGTCGTGGATGACCACGCCGTCATACGCCGAGACCCAGGTGCCCGAGACGGCGCGGCACTGGGTATCGGTCTTGACCTCGGTGCCCTGGCGCTGCAGGGCGATCTCGCGGGTGTCGCAGCTCTTACCCTGCCCGATCCAGTGCGGCCAGTCGTCGCGGTTGTAGGTGTTCCCGGTGTCCTCGGGGGCGACGGTCAACTCGGCCAGCTGCGCCAGTGCCGTGGCTGCCTTGCCGGTGCTGGAACCCGAACCGTTGGTATTCCCGTTACTGATCCACCACGACACCGCGGCGACCACCAGGACCAGTACCGATACCGCGATTTTTGCCCAGCCCGAGGATCGGACCGACTTCGAACCCGCCACTACGCCACTCACAACTTCCGAAACCCGAACCAGCAAAACGTGATCCCCATAATGACGGATCGCGGCGGGTTATGGGTGAGCAACACCAAGGGTCTTCATCACAGCGAGATCCGCGGCCGGATCACGCGAAACGTCAGGGGCGGTAGGGAATTCGTGCTCGAACAATGGGCCGACCAGCGATTATGATGTGGCGCACGCTCATGGGAATCTTCTCCCGGGCGAGCCGATGGCGGCCGAATGCCGTTGGTACGCAAATTAATACGGCGTCGCGCCCACCGAAAACGATTCGATGAGCGCGACGCCGAGCGTATCGGACGGGATATCACCACGTCCGGGGAGTGGATCTCAGTTCGACAGCCGGGCCTCGATCGCCTGGATGATCTGCGGCCGCAGTTCCGCCGGGCGCACGATCGCATCGACCGAACCGACCTCGACCGCGCGCTGAATGCTGTGCACGCGATCGAATTCCGCGGCCACCTCACCGAGCTTCTCGGCCCGGACCGAGGTTCGGGTCTCGTCGACTTCGGCGGTCAGGGCGGCCCGGTCGGCGCCGGTGGCGTTGCTCGCGCGCGCCTCCAGGTCCCGCACCCGCGGGTCGGTCGCGGTACGGGTGTCGACCTCACCGGCGAACACCACGGCCGCTGCCGGTGCGCCACCGAGCACGGAGGCGAACGAACCCTCCAGCGCCAGCACCGTCATATTCGGGTTGAGCGCCTTGGAGAAGACCACGAACGCGCCGCCGTGATACCGCGAGATCACGCAGAACACGATGGGTCCTTCGAAGTTCACGATCGCGCGGCCGATCTCGGCGCCGTACTCGAGCTGCAGCTTGCGCATCGACTCGGGCGATCCGTCGAAGCCGGACAGGTTCGCCAGCACGACCAGCGGCCGGTTACCGCTGGCCGCGTTGATCGCCCGAGCGGCCTTCTTGGACGACTGCGGGAACAGCGTGCCCGCGGTGTAGGTGTCCGGGCCGTCGGTCGGGGTGAAGCCGCGCCGCGGCACGCCGCGCGACTCGATACCCAGCAGGCACACCGGAATTCCGCCGAGGTGCGCATCCTGTACGACGGCCGTTTCGGCGTCGGCCATCCCCGCCCACCGCTCGAGCACCGGGTGGTCCTGATCCGACAGCGCCCGCATGACGGTCCGAATATCGAAGGGCTTCTTGCGATCCGGGTTGCTCCCGGTGGAGAAGATCTCGCCGACGGTGCTGAAATCGCTGTCCGCCAACACATGCGGGTATCCGGAGATGTCGCGATCGACCGGATCGCCGGTCTCTGCCCGCCGCGGCGACTGCTCGCCGGGCGCGATATAGGTGTGGTCGTAGTGCGACATCAGGATGCCGCGCGCCGCGGCCAGATTCGGCGCCCAGTACTGCGCCTGGCCGTTCGGGCCCATCACCCGGTCGTAGCCGCCGATGCCGAAGTTGTCCTCCGCGGAGACACCGCCGGAGAAGTCCAGCGCCTGCTTACCGGTCAGCACCATCGTGGAATCCGGTGTCATGACCAGGATTCCGCGGGTGTGCATCAACATGGTGGCCTCGGCGTTCCAGTACGGCTGAGCGCCGACGTTGATACCGGTGACCACGATGTTGATCTCGCCGCCGTCCTGGGTGAATTCGACGATCCGCTTGAGCGCCGCGGCCACCCAGTCCATGTTCTCGGTACCGGACTTCATCGAGATCCGGGCGCCGGAGGACAGCGTGTACCACTCCAGCGGAACCTCGAGCTTCTCGGCCAGATCCAGGGCCGCGATCACCCGGCGGCACTCCGGTTCGGACAGTGCGCCGAGGGATTTGGTCGGGTCGCCGAGCAACACGACGCGGGTCAGCCCCTGCGGATGCCGCTCGGTCGGGGTGCTCACCACACCCGCGACGATCGCCGCGGTGTTGTGCCCGCGCGGCCGGTCGACCGGGACCAGCGCATGCTCGGGGTCCAAGTCGTATTCGGTGAAATCGCCCAGCAGACCGGTCAATTCGTACGGGTAGACGGTGTTGCGGCTGCTCGCGCGCAGCACCTTCTGCCGGTATTCGTCGAGCGGTTCGACGGCCTCGTCGGTCCGCTCGCCGACGATCGTCTCGGTGCCGCCGGTGGCGTTGAAGCAGATGCGGATGGCGACCTTGGTCAGCTCACCGGTCTCCTGATCCCGCTCGCGGGCGATGATCAGGATCTCCTCCAGCCCGGCGCCGACCGTGGTCGGCTCGACGCGCTCTACGATCGTCGCGAACTCCGCGGCGGTCAGATCGATCGGCGGCCAGATGTACATCACGATGCGGTTGGTGTTGAACCGCTTGGCCGAGCGCCGCCGGGACTGCGCGCGACGGATCGAGTCGAGGCAGGTGGCGATGGTGGCCTCGGCGGTCGGCAGCGCGAGCAACCGCCCGTCGTGTTCGCGCAGCGGAGTCAGGTCGCGGACCTGGGCGAAGGCCACCAGCCGCTCGTCGGCGGGGTTCTCCTTCGCGACGGCGCGGAACAGGTACACCTCGTCGTCGTCCGAGGACGGCAACCGGGTCAGGTCGAACTTGCGCAGCCGCTTCATCTGCATCCGCTCCGCGATGTACGGGTGCAGACCGCGGATCAGCCGCTCCTCGGCCATACCGGTCGAGGTGGGGCGGAAGGTGAAGTGGTGGTGCATGACCGCGCCGCCGCTACCGGCGACGGTGGTGGTGATCCGGTGCACCTGGTTCGGCAGCGGGTGCGCGGCCAGGACCTCCTGCAGGGCCGAGGCCATCTCGTCGAAGTCCTCGGGCTGACGCTCCCAGCCGAGGTAGATGTCGGCCTCGATGGACATCGTGCCGGTCGCCAGTTCGGCCAGGCCGCGCAGCGCGGTGTCCAGGGCGTCGAAGCTCACCGCAGCCGAGACCAGGCTGGTGCCGCGACGTTCGGCGATCACGAAGTTGCAGTCGCCGACCTCCTGGGTGCGCACATCGGACAGGCCCTTGTTGCCGTAGTACCGGCGGGTCAGCACCTCGAGCATGACCGAGTTGTCCAGGTTGCCGCGGACCAGGCGCTGGCCCAGCAGCCGCACCAGCGGTTCGGTGCTGCGTACCGTCTCGGCGATGCGCTCGGCGCGATCCGGCGAGTCGGGGTGAGCGTCCAAGTGGCGCAAGTGTTTACGGACGTTGGTGTAGACCCGGGCGCGGTTGCGCCGCAGCAGCGGCTGGCCGTACCAGGCGTATACCAGACCACGCGTGAGGTCGGAGATCACCGGGAAACGCACCTGCGTCGCGGTGACCAGACGCTCGAGCGCCAGGCCGACCGGCTCGCGCAGCACCCGATCCGGCACCGGCTCGCGCAACCACTCGCGCAGCAGCGTGGTGACGGCCGTGACGGTGTCCGACGGCCGCTGTTGCGCCAGGAAGATCCGGAACACCGCGCCCTCGAGATCGGGGGTGCGCTCGAGTTCGGTGACTCCGTAGTGCGCCAGTGCGCGGGACAGCCTGGCCCGATACGCCTCGGGCAGGCCGGCGCGCTCGACGTCCAGGGTCTGCAGGTAGGTGTGGAAGTACTCGCGGGCGCTGTGCACGTGGCCGTGCTCGCCCTCCTCGTCCCACGACCGGTTGTGGCTCAGTTCGGTGAGGTCGGCGAACATCTGCACGAGTTCGAGTTCCTCGGCCAGCGGCCGGTGGTTGTTCGCGATCGAGGCCCGGCGCGCGGCCAGGTAGTCCTCGACCACGCGGCTCTCGTCGTGCGGGTCGACATCGAAGCCCAGCAGCAGACTGCGCAGATCCTGCAGGCCGCGAGCGAGACGCTCGTCCGGCCGGACCGAATCCGGCTCGCTGGGCAGATCCAGCTCGACCGCGCCGGTCGAGGCGGCCTCGGGCGCCTCGCCGTCCTCGGCCAGCGGTTCCAGGCGCAGCAGCGGTGCGCCCGTCTCGACCTGGCTGCCGACCGAGACGCCGCACTCCTTGACCCGGGCGCGGAACGGCGCGCGCAGCACCGTCTCCATCTTCATGCTCTCCAGCACGAGCACGGGCGCGCCCGCCTCGACCTCGTCGCCGATCGACAGCGGCATCGCGACGACCAGCGCGGGTGCGGGAGAGCGGACGACGCCGCCCTCGTCCCGGCTGATCCGGTGGGTGACGCCCTCGACGTCGATCAGGCTGGTCGGCCCGTGGGTGCCGGTGACCAGGCGGTAGCGAGTGCCGTTGACCACGATGTGTCCGGTGTGGCTGTCGAAACGCTCGAGATCGACTGCGGCGGTGCGGATTTCGTCACCGACCTCGATGCCGATCCGGAACCGGTGCGCACCGATGCGGGCCACTCGCACGCGGTAGGTGACCCCGCGCAGTTTGAGATCCAGTGGACGACCGCTCTCGTGCTGCACCTGCGGACGTCCGCCCGAGGCGGTGGACAGCAGCCGGTGTTGCTCGACGCGCTCCTCCTCCTCGTAGGCGTCGATGGCGGCGGCGGCCAGCGCGATGGCGGAGTGGCGATGTGAGACCAGCCGTCCCTCGCCGCGCACGCGGTCGATCCAGCCGGTGTCGGCGCTGGCGTCGATCACCTCGGGCTGATTCAGCAGATCGAGGACGAAACTCTTGTTGGTCGCGCCACCCTCGATGACGACGCGGGTCTGACCCACCGCGCGCCGCAACCGGCCCAGGGCCTCGTCGCGGTTGCGGCCGTAGGCGATGATCTTGGCGATCATCGAGTCGAAGGCGGCCGGAATCGTGTCGCCCTCGCTGACGCCGGTATCGACCCGGATGCCCGGTCCCGCGGGCAGGTCCAGGCGCGCGATGCGGCCCGGCGCGGGTGCGAAGTCGCGGTCGGGGTCCTCGGCGTTGAGCCGGGCCTCGATGGCGTGTCCGCGCTCGGCCGGGGGCTGCCCCTCGAGCTTGCCGCCGGAGGCGACCAGCAGCTGGGCGCGAACCAGGTCGAATCCGGTGGTGGATTCGGTGATCGGGTGCTCGACCTGCAGGCGGGTGTTGACCTCGAGGAAGGCGAACAGCTTCTCGCCGGGGTGGTACAGGAATTCGACCGTCGCCGCGCCGCGATAGCCGACCGTGACCGCGAGCCGCTCGGCCGAGGCCTTGAGGTCGGCGGCCTGTTCGGGGCTGAGCACCGGCGAGGCCGATTCCTCGATGATCTTCTGGTTGCGCCGCTGCACCGAGCAGTCGCGCACGCCCAGCGCCCACGCGGTGCCCTGACCGTCCGCGATCACCTGGACCTCGACGTGCCGTGCGCCGGTGACCAGGCGTTCGAGGAAGACCACGCCGCTGCCGAAGGCCCGCGCGGCTTCCTGGCTGGTGCGCTCGTAGGCGTCGATCAGATCGGCCTCGTTGGTGATGACGCGGATACCGCGCCCGCCGCCGCCCGCGGTGGCCTTGAGCATCAGCGGGTAGCCGATCTCGCCCGCGGCGGCGACGGCCGCGTCGACGGATTCGACCGCGCCGCGACTCCACGGCGCGACCGGAACACCGACCTCCTCGGCGATCAGCTTGGCGCCGATCTTGTCGCCGAGCTTGCGCATCGCCTCCGCGTCGGGGCCGATGAAGGTGATGCCGATCTGCTCGCACAGTTCGGCGAAGGCCGGGTCTTCGGCGACGAAACCCCAACCGACCCAGGCGGAATCGGCCTTGGTCGCGATCAGGGCGCGCTCGAGCGCCTTCAGGTCCAGGTACGGGCGTGCCGAGGCCGGGCCCAGGTCGTAGGCGATGTCGGCCTCGCGCACGAATGTCGCGTTCCGGTCGACATCGGTATACAGGGCAACGGTTTCGATCGCCTGCCCCGTTTCCGCGGCCAGATCTCGAGCGGCGTGGATGAGGCGCATGGCGGCCTCACCCCGGTTCACGATGGCGATGCGGCTGAACACTCGCCGACTCCTTTCACGGCCTTACGACGGTTGGTTGTGCGTAGTGTGCACCCTGTTGGGGGATATGTGCACAGCGTATGAGTGTTACTGGCCCGTATCCTCGAACAATGCCCCGTCAAGTACTTCGGGACGGGTCGCGAAATGTGGTCTGCGCCCGGATCGCGGTGCCCATCCAGCGCCGTAGATAACGCCGGAGCTCCTCGTCACCGCGTGGCGGATTGCCCGGCGCGAGGAAGAACGACTGCATTGTGCGCAGCAGGTATTCCACGAGTTCGGCCAGGGCGGGGTCATCGTAGCCGTGCTGTTCCCAGTCGACGTCGAAGCGCCGGATCATGGTCATGCCGAATGCTCGAGCCTCCTCGGAGGTAAGACTCTCGGGCTGCAGATTCGAGTACGTGCTCGACAGCAGGATGCCCAGGTGGGGCGTCGAGCGGACCTCGGACAGCGTGAAGACCACCCCCTCGGTCAGCGCCTCGACCGGGTCATCGATACCGCTGACCTGCCGGGCGAGCCGATCGAGAAAGTCGTCCACCGAGGCGAACGCCGCGGCCCGCATCAGCGCGTCCGAGCTCGGGAAGTAGCGGTACACCGTCTGCCGGATGACGCCGAGTGATTCGGCGACCTCGGCGATATTGACCTCCGACCCGGTGCGCCCGATCAATTCGACGGCCGCGGCGACGATGCGCCGGGATGCCTCCTCATCGCTGTTCGGTGGGCTTCCGCCCCACCCGCGTCGTCGTGCCAACTGCCCTGCTTCCTCGGCTCGAACCGGTGTCGCGGGGGATCCCCCGATCGAATCGGCCATGAACGCTACCAGGGAACGCACCGGATACCGGCCGTGACGTTCCGCGCCAATCCAATCATACAAACATACGCTGCAATGTATGATCGTCTCGTCCAGCGGCCTGCGCGGGCAACGGTGCCCAGGACGAACAATGGAGGTAGAGCAGGTGACCGACCTACATGTCCGCAAGATGCGATTCGCATTCGCGGACTACGACGTTCCGTTTCTGTGGAACGAGAAGAATCCGGCCTTCTCGTCCATGGCGAACGCGGTGTCCTTCCTGGCGATCGGCTTCGAGAAGATGATCGTGAACATGATTCGCGAGGCGATGCCGCGGATCACCGATCCCGAGGTGGCCGAGGAGGCCGATGCGTTCGTGCGGCAGGAGGGGCAGCACTCGACCGCGCACCGCCAGCACGTCAACGGCCTGATCCGGCGGTATCCGCGGTTGCGCGAGACGCTGGACGAGGTGATCGGCGAATTCGACTCCCTCACCACGAACACCTCGCTGGACTACCGCTTGGCCTACACCGCGGACCTCGAGGCCACCTTCACCCCGGTGTTCAAGCTGATGCTGGACAATGACGCCACCCTGTTCGCACCCGGCGACGATCGGGTGGCCTCGCTGTTCATCTGGCATTTCGTGGAGGAGGTCGAGCACCGCAGCTCCGCGCTGATCATCTTCGACTCGATCGTGGGCAGCGACGTCTACCGGATGCGTATGGCTCCCTCGATCTTCCGGCACGTGATGAAGGTGATCCGGATCGCCTGCAAGGGTTTCAATGCCCATGTGCCACTGGAGGATCGGCAGGTGGACGCGCTGTCGATGTTCGCCGTGCACCGGCACCGCCGTCGGCTGGGACGCTGGATCGCCCCGCTGCGGGTGCCCGAGAACGGGACGATGCCGCGCGCGTTCACCGAACTGCCGTTGCGGGAGCAATTGGTCGCGCTGAGCGGTGTGATCCGCAGTCAGATGCCCAAACACGATCCGGCGCACGAGAATCTGCCCGAGCTCGCGAATCTGTGGTTCCGGCGCTACGACGAGGGCTATGACGTGTCCCAGTGGTACACAGCCGAACTGACCGCATCGAAGTAGGGGAGTCATGTCCGATCACTGTTCTCCGACATTCGCCCGGCTGGCCACCGAGATGGGGTTCTCCTGCCGGACCGAGGGCGGGCTCGTCGCATTCCGCAATCCGTTCGCGCTGGAGAACTGGACCCTGCCGGTGCTCGAGGTCGTCGTCATTCTGGGCGCGGTGCTGACGCTGGTGCACGCCATCCGGCGGCTGCGCCGCGAGGGCGACCCCACCAATCTGGTGCTGTGGCTGGGCGCTACGGCCTATCTGTTCATCATCGAACCACCGCTGTACTTTCCGGCCGCCTTCGGTATCAGCGGACATGTGGACACGATGTTCGCGCACAACGTTTTCACGGTCGACTTCCTGTGGGGGAGGCTGCCGCTGTACATCGTCGCGATCTATCCGTTCATGGCGACGCTGGCTTTCGAAATCGTGCGCATGCTCGGGGTTTTCCGGCGATACGGTGTGCTGGTCGGCGCGATCTGCGTCGGTTTCGTACATCACGCGTTCTACGAGATCTTCGATCATCTTGGGCCGCAACTGAAGTGGTGGGAGTGGTCCACCGGAAATTCGCTCAATCAGCCGATGTTCGATTCGGTGCCGCTGTCCAGCGTCGTGGTCTTCGCCGCACTGTGGCCGATGTCGCTGGCCTTCTTCGTGCAGCTGTTCGTCGGGCGGCATGTGGATGCGGGGCGCGAATTCGTTGGCCTGCAACTGGTTTGGCGGACGATTGTGATCGGGATCCTGGGATCGGCGGGCACCGGGGTGCTGCCGATTCCGGCCACGGTGCTCGGCGCGAACGACATCACCGTGCGCGGGTGGCTCTATGCCGCGGAGCTGGTCGTGGTGAGCGTCATCGCGACTCCCGTGCTGGTGCGTCAGTGGGTGCGTCTGCGGCGGGGTGAGGTTCCGGCGTTCTCGGACAATGTCGTTCGGATCTACAGCTGGGTGTATCTGGGTGCCATGGCGGTGTTGTGGCTCACCGCACTGCCGGATTTCCTGCACGCGTCGAACGGTTGGGCGCGCAATGGTGGTCCGGTGGGCAACATCTGGTATACCCTCGCTTGTTTCGTCATCGCAATCCTCTGTGGCGCAGCGGTATTCGGCGCGCCGCGGGCGCGCGGTCCGGTGCGTGCGAGGGTGTCGCCGGAGGTGGCTCCGGCCGCCGGGTAGCACCGCGCGGTTCGGTCCGGCGTCCGCAGCCGAGGTGCCCTCGGGGCCGCTGCCCTCCGGCTCCGAGGGCATCCGTTCTCCTGGACAACTGTCAAGTGGCAGTGGATGATCCGGCTCGGCAATTCTTCGGCTCGGCGGTGCGGTCGGGCACGGCCGGGCTAGGATG
Organism: Nocardia vaccinii NBRC 15922; assembly: GCF_001613305.1. GTDB lineage: Bacteria > Actinomycetota > Actinomycetes > Mycobacteriales > Mycobacteriaceae > Nocardia > Nocardia vaccinii. The sequence continues at coordinate 15,692 of NZ_BDCC01000053.1, read as the reverse complement.
TGCGCCATGGCGGACGGTGTCGTGCTGGATACGAGTCAGCCTTCCAAGGCTCGGATCTACGATTATTTCCTGGGCGGCAAGGACAACTACCCTGCCGATCGCGCGGCCGCCGCGCAGGTGGAAAAGGTGTTCCCGCACATTCGGCGGGCCGCGCGCGAGAACCGGAACTTCATGGTGAAGGCGACGAGTTTCATCGCCCGGGAGCGCGGAATTCGGCGTTTCCTGGATCTCGGCACCGGAATTCCCACTGCGCCGAACCTGCACCAGGTCGTGCACGAGGTCCAGCCCGCGAGCCGCATCGTCTACGTCGACAACGACCCGGTGGTATTGGCTCATTCGCGCGCCTTCGGCCGGCTGGACGGTACCGCCCAAGGTCTGGTCGACTTCGTCGATGTCGATCTCTCGGATGTCGAGCGGCTGATCGAATCGGATCCATTTCAGAATCTGCTGGACGAGCCGGTCGGCGTATCCTGCTTCGGTATTCTGCATTTCTTCCCGGACGATGTGCCCTACACCATCGTGGACAAGGTCATGGCCGCGGTCCCCGCGGGCAGCTATCTGTCGATCACGCACGCCACTCCCGATCTGAATCCGGCGCTGGCCGAGGTCGGGGAGGTGTACCGCAACAACAAGATGGATGCCTTCCCCCGCACCCACGCGCAGATCTCGCACTTCTTTCGTGACCTCGAGTTGGTCGATCCCGGAGTGGTCGTCAGCCGGCTGTGGCCCACTCCGGCCGAGGTCCGGTGCAACGAAGTGGGTTGCTCCAAGACCGCGGCCGAGATCGACGCCGAGATCGCGTTCTTCTGCGGAGTGGCGCGCAAGCCTTGATCGTCCTACGCACTGAGCCGGCCGCGGGCGATCGTGAGCGCGGCTGTCGAGGATGCCGCGGCGGGATTAGAATTCGAACGGACCGAATCCGAACAAGGGGAGGTCGTCGTGCGGGTAGTGGATTTCGATCATGTGGTACTGAACGTTTCGGATGTCGAGCGCTCACTCGAATTCTATTGTGAAACACTCGGTTTGGAGCCCGAACGAGTCGACGAGTGGCGCGCCGGGCAGGTCCCGTTCCCGTCGGCGAGGGTGACCGACCGCACCGTCATCGACCTGCAGAGCATGCCGCGCGGCGAGGCGAACGTGGATCACATCTGCCTGGTGGTCGAACCCCTGGACTGGCAGGAAGTCATCGACTCCGGCATATTCACAGTGCTCGAGGGTCCCGTTTCCCGCTGGGGCGCCCGAGGTCGGGCGACATCGGTCTACATCGCCGATCCGGACGGCAATACAGTCGAATTACGGTGGTATCCACAGGATTCCACCGGCTGAGCTGGGGCCGGTCCGGCGCGGACGGCAGCGGCGAGCCGGGTGCCCGCGCCATCAGAACGGCGGTCGAGGGGCGAGCACGACCCGCCAGCCGTCCGGATCCTCGAATGTCAGCGCCCCGACGCCCGCCCAGTACGGGTTTTCCGCCTCCACCGGCCGATGCCCCGCCGCGGCGAGCCGCTCGACGAGTTCGTACATCGCCGCCTCGCCGCGAAAGTACAGCACCAGGAGATTGTCCGCCGTCGGCGCCGGACACGGACTACCGTCCACATGGCTGGTGAATTCGAGGTGGTAGCCGGTCCCCGGCAGCCCGAGCATCACCCCGTCGTACCCCGCGTGATCCTCGAACCGGTACAGAACGGGCAACCCGATCACACCGGCATAGAACGCTTCCACCTCACCGAGCTTGTCGGTAGGCCGCGCCACCCGGACCTGGCCCACGGCCAGCCCCTTCGGCCACCCGGCCGCCTCGGTTCCGCTCATATCGAAACGGTACATCGCATACCGATCTCGCCATCGCCATCGCCATCGGTCCGGCCGGATCCCGCGAATTCCGCGCGGAGAGTCGCGACTTCGTCGGCGTTCCGGTGGATTCCGAAGTGATCTTTCCGGGAATCATGTTGCAGGACATCATCTTACGCCCTGTCAATGTCCCGGACCGGTTGTTTGTCCACCGGGAAGGCCGGCGCCGACGCCGCCGACATCGGTGATGGTCCAGGCATTCGGATGGTCGAGCGTGACGGTGTAACTGGCGGTTGCGGAGACGCCATCGGGGGTCTGTCTGCTGTGCGAGTTCATATCGACGAAGACCTGGACGACGTACTGATCGCCGACGTGCTGGGAAACCTTGGCCGCCAACGGCTTCGCGGTCGAGGTGTACTGCATCTCGGTGAGAAGCGGTCCCACGACGGTCACTGCGGCGTCCATCTTGGATTTCAGTGCATCGGTGACACCGGTTTCCAGGGCGGTGCGCCAGGCATCGATACTGTTGTAGTCCACCTTGGAGACCGCGAGTGCGTACCGCGCGGCGAAATCCTCTGCCGCGGCGTCGGTTTGCTCGCGGCCGCGCAGGGCGGTGAGCTGATCGGCGGAGTCGTCGGTCGCCCACAGCACGCCGACGGTGATCGCGGCGATCGTTGCGAGAACGGCGATCGTGCAGGTCAACGTGAGAAGTGTGAACTCGCGCCGGAACCATCGCGGCCGCGTCGCCCCGGCATCGTTCCGCTCTTCCAGCGAAGTGTCCTCGTCGGCATGCCTTTCCGGCTCGCCCTCGGCCGTGGGTTCCTCCGCGATGGTCTCTTCGCGCATGATGCTGTCCTTCGTTCGGGTGCCGATTGCGATCAGTGCCCCGGCGCGACGAGTGCGATGCGCACCCGGTCACCGGGGAGGGCCGTCAATGCCTGCTGGAGCAGATCGGCGAGGTCGACGGACCCCAGCAGCGGCCCGGCCGCACGGGTCACGGGGCGCAGCGCGACGCCGATGGCGCCGAGCTGCGGGGCCAGCCGCTGCAGGTAGTCGACCAGTTCGTTCTCCTGCACATGCCAGGCGCCGAGAATCTCCTTGCCGCGCAACTGTTGTGAGCCCTGGAACAGATATTCGTAGGAGGTGCCGAGCGTCTTGCCGAACTGATCGATCTGCGGCGGCGCGGAGGTGAGTGCCGGTTCGATCCAGTCGGTGTCGTGCATGATCCGCATCAGATTGCGCAGTCCGAGCTGCATGGAATCCTGGTGCGCGAGCAGGGTGGTGAGCAGAAGGTCCGCACCGCGTCCGATCGCGGGCAGCGTGGTGTCCAGGCCGGTGACCGCTCGGGCGAAGGTGTCCACGACCCGAGCCGCCTGTTGCGGGTCGACCTGGCCGAGCAGATCGGAGGCCGAGGCCAGCAGTTGCGGCACCGAGGTCGGGATCCGCACCGTGCCGGTGAGACGGGCATGGTCCGTCAGCCAGGGACCGGCCGTCGACCGGGGCAGGAAGGCGAATACGGGTTCGCCCATGGCCGAAAGGGATTCGACCCGCATCTCCGAGGCGACCGGAATGCGGTAGTCCGCATCATAGGCCAGGGCCAGCCGGACTCCACCGGCGATCGACCGCACGTCGGTGATACGACCGATGTTCACTCCGCGATAGACCACATCGGAACCCGTGCGCAATCCGCCGGTATCGCTCATATCCACCGTGACGTGCCGCTCCCGCGCGACCGGCTCGATGGCGAGGACGTCGAAGGCGAGATACCCGCCGCCGAGCAGCAGCACACCGACCAGCGCGAGTCCGGACAGCCAGGCCGGGATTCGGGTCATCGCACCGCTCCGATCAGTTGCAGCAACACCACGGCGTCCTTGGTCGCATCGCCCCGTCCGTTCAGGGAGACGCGCCGGATGTCGATATTCGGGCCGAGCAGGAACGGAATCAATTTGTCGCGGGTCAGAATGATTGCGCTGGAAGCATTTCCGTTCAGTTCGGTCGCATGGGCCGAGGGCTGTCGCAGCAGCGGCCCGAGGGTGTCCAGAAAATCGTCGATATGCGGCAGCCGGGGAATGAGCCAGGCCAGCCCGGTGGTGAGGGTGTTGATATCGATGACGACGTTGAGCACCGCGGTCATGAACTGTGGAACCCGCTCGAGCCGGGTGCGCGCGGTATCGGAGAAGACGAATCCGAGCCGGTCACGCATATCGTGCAGACGCCTGGACAACTCCGCCGTGGCCGCGAGGGTGCGATCCAGGTCGGCGGTATCGGCCGCGGCATCACGCAGATTCGCCACGGCGCTCGCGGTGAGAGCGCGAGTCTGTGCCGGATCGTCGGGCAGCACCTGATTCAGGCGGGTGATGGCATCCTGCAGTCGGGTGATACTTCCGCCGTCGACGAAGGTGGCGATGCGCTGCAACATGTCCTCCACCTGCGGGCCGGGGAAGGTGTCGCGCAACGGAATCGTGTCGCCGTCGTGCAGAAGTGCCGCCGTGGCCGCCGAGTTCGGCGGGAGCAGGGCAAGGTAGATGTCGCCGAGTACGGTGGTTTGGCGGAGTTCGGCGCGGGTGCCGCGGGGGAGTCGTACCGAGGACCCGATATCGGCATGTGCGACAGCGGCATTCGAGGTCAGGCCGATCGAGCGCACCGACCCGACCTTGGTTCCGTCACTGCGGATCTCGGCCCCGGCGGGCAGGCTCAGCAGTGAGGTGAACTCGATGTTCAACCGGTAGGTCGGTCCGCCGACACCGGTGCCCGGCATGGCGTGTTCACTGGGGTTGAATCCGCACGATGCCGTGATGAAAACCAGTGTGATAGAGGCGAAACCGATGATGCGAAGTCTCATGGATGCGCTCCGATCGCCGAGAACAGCGCCTGCGGTAGTCCGGGGCATCCGCCCGTGCGGGCGCAGGTGACGGCAGGAGGGCGGTAGGACAGTGATATCGCACCGCTGTGGCCGTCGATCATGTTGCGCAACATGAGAATGACGCCGGGTATGCGATCGAGGAGATCCTTCGACTGGTCGGTGCGGTTGCGGATCAGCGTGACCACCGGCACGGTCGAGTTCAGCGCCTCCATCAGATACGGAAAATGCTGGGTGAAAAGCCGGTTCAGCGGGCCGATGGCATCGCCCAGCTTGCCGACCACCACCTTGGTCAGCTCCAGCAGATGTTCGATGAGTTCGAGTCCGGGACCGAAGGTGCTCAGCGTGGTCTTGATATCGCTCCATTCGCCGGTGACGAAGGCGCTGAGTTCGGCGCTGTCGTCGATCAGCCGGCCGAAGTCGTTCATGAAGGTGTCCGGCTCGGACATCAGACCGCCCAGGTCGCGCAGTTCATCGTTGATCGTCGGTCCCAGACCGCTCGTCTCGCGATCCGCGCCGGTCAACAACGCCTGCAGCGGCGGGGTTCCGGTGGAGTCGGGCGTGGTGAGCCGGTGGACCAGTGCCGCGAAGGAATTCAGCGCGTCCGAGGCGCTGATCGGCACGCGGGTGCGATCCTGGGTAATACATTGTCCCCCGGTGAATTCCGGACCGCCACGGTACGCGGTGTCGACGAGTTCGACTCGCCGATCGGTGAGGATCGAGGAATTCACCACGGCCGCACCGACGTTCGCGGGCAGGCGTCGATCGTCGATGGACATCGCCACCCGCACCCGGCCGCCGTCGGGCGTGAGCGCCCGGACCTTCCCGACCGGGATGCCGCGGATGGTCACGGCCGTATCGGCGTACAGGCCGAAGGTATTGTCGAAATACGCGCACAGCGAACGGGTTTCGGCGCCCTCGTACTGCCGGTACAGCACCACTCCGGCCGCCACCGTCGCGGCCACCACCACCGCCACCGTGGATACGATCCGCGATCGCCACATCTCAGCACGCCTTTCCCGGAACCGGCAGGCAGATATCGGGTTGCGCTACGGTCAGCCCGCTCTGATCCACCAGTGCCCTGCCGTCGGGACCGGCCAGGCGGCCGAGTTCGGTGACGGTGTCGCGCAGCTGCGTGGTGAGCTGATCGGTCCAGGCCATCAGCCGCCCGGCCGCGTCCCGGGTCTGTTCCAGCGGCGTCAGCAGCGGTTCGATCTTTGCGGCGTACGGTCCCGCGAGGAAATCGAACAGCGTGCTCACGATCGTGGCGGTCGCGTCGGCGAAACTCCTGACCTTCGCCTTCACCGCGACGATTTGCGGACCGAGCAGGGCATAGGCGCGCAGCACCTCGGTCAGCATGCCCTGGTCCTGGCGCACGGCTTCCAGGTATTCGTCGGAAACGCCGAGCATGTCCTGGATCTGCTGCTTCTGCGCGGCGAGCAGCGCGACCACCTTCTGCAGATCGGTCAGCGTATCGCGAACGGCGTCCGGTGCGTGCGTGAGCGCGGCCGCGGTCCCGGACATATCGGTCCGCAGAGTGTCGGTGTCGATCCGGTCGGTGACCGAATGTGCCTGCTCGACAAGGTCGTTCACCACGAAGGGCAGGTGCGCCCGGTCGGCCGGGATGCTTCCGGTCAGCGGCCGATTCCCGGCGGGCAGCAGTGCCAGATACAGCCCTCCCACGGGGGTGAGCATCCGCACGTCGGCGGCGGTCCGATTACCCAGGCGCACCGACGATTTCACCGAGAACTCCACCTCGACGTCGTCCTCGCGCAAATGCAGCGCCAGCACGCGGCCGACCGGAATTCCCGCGATCCGCACACCCTCACCGCCGTGCAGGCCGCCCGCCTCGGGCAGCAGGAGCGTATGCGTGAGATATCCCGGCGGCCGCAGGTACAGCACTCCGCAGGTGGCCAGCACGACCACGACCATCACCATTCCCGCCAGTGCCCAGATCGTCTGTGTGCGGGGTGTGGCCTCCTCGGCGCCGAGCCGGATCCTGGGCGGACTCGAAATGGTGGTCGTCATCGGCCACTCCCGTTGCAGATCGTCAGCTGCCGACCCGCGAGCAGTACGTTCGCGGTGAGCGGAAGCTGGAAAGTTCCCTTGCCGCATTGCCTTTCGGAGACGGTGGCGGGAACGAGCCGGTTGAGCCCGGCCAGCAGCCCCGGCAACATCGATAGTGCGTGGACTGCTCGGCGAGTGTCCGGAATCGCCTCGTCGATGCGCCGGGTGAGGTCGTCGCCGTGGTCGCGTGCGCCGAGGAAGATCAGTGACAGCGAATCCACGAGGCGGACAACCTCGGTCAGCTCGGCCGAGCCGGTGTTCATCAGGGAGAGGAATTCGCTCATCCGTCCCGCGATGGGCATGAAGATCGAATGGAACACCTGCAGAATGGCATCCAGATTCCGGGAGTGACCGCCGAGCCGGTCCGACACCGACTGCAAATTGTCGATGATGGTCTTCAGCAATGCGGTGCGGTCCTTGGCATAGCCCGCCAGTGTGGCGACATCGCGCAGTACGGGCGCCATATCGTCGCCGGACCCGTCGATCATCGCGGCGATACTGCGCGCCAGCCGGTTGTAGACCGCCGGATCGGCATCGTTCAGCAACGGCCGCAGGCCGTTGAACACGGTGGTGATGCCGAACGAGTCGACCGTGTGGGTGACGGTACCGTCCGCGGGCAGCTCGCGGCCATCCGTGCCCCGAATGAGCTCCAGATACCTTTGGCCCGTGAGGTTCTGGAACTTCACCGCCAGTTGATCGGTATCGCGCAGCCGGTACTGGGCCCGGACGGTGAAGGTGATCAGCGCCCGGTTGTCCGGGGTGAGGGTGCTGCCGGTCACCTTGCCGATCTGCACACCGCGCAATCGCACGTCGTCGTTGACCTGCAACCCGAACACATCGCCGAATCGTGCGCGGTAGGTGGTTGTCGCACCACCCACCGGCCGCTGCACCGCCTGCACGATCAGCATCGTGATCACCACGACCACGGCGGCCAGTACGGCCAGTCGCAGCGCCGCCTGACGCGGTGTCTTCATCGGCCCGCCCCCGCGCTCTGCAGCGGCATCCGGAACGCCGGAAACCCCTGCAACAGAAGTTCGGTGTCGAGCGTGAGGTGTCCGTCTCGATTGCGCAGAGCGCCGTCCAGCCCGGTGATGAGCCGGCGCACCTGCTGAGCGTTCACCGCGTGCAGGCCGTGGGTGAGGGGAATAAGCGTGTCCAGCATCATGTCCAGGGCGTCGGACAGCGGTCCCAGGGCGCCGACGAGGCGACCGGCGAAGGAGAACACCAGATTCGACACCTCGGAGATGGTGTCGTTGGCCAGTGCCACTTTCCGGTCGTCGTCGAGGGCGCGCACCGATGCCAGGGCGTCCAGGATGCCCAGTGCGGACGGCATGAACGCGGCGGTGCCGGCGGCCGTACCGGCGAGCTTCGGCAGCAGCTGGGACAGCGGAAGGTCCTGTGTACGTTGCAGAGTGCGCACCGCGAGCAACATCGATGCGACCAGCGGTGCGGTGCGTTCGGTCAACTGGGCGGCGCCGTCCACCGAGACGGCCAGTTCGCTGGTGATCACATCGAGCACCGCCCGTCCGGAATCACGCAGGATCCGCGTGACGGTATCGTTGCCGGCCCGGTCGCCCATCTGCACCACGGTTCCGGCCGTGATCGGCGCTCCACCTGCCGCGGGAGTCAATTCCACTGCGGTGGTGCCGAATACGTTCGACGAGACGAATCGCGCGCCCAGCGTGGTCGACAGTTCGCGCAAGTGCGCGGCGTCGACTCCGAGCGTGACCAGTTGCCGCCCAGGGCCTTCGGCGTGCACTGCGATGACCGAGCCGATCGGCGTACCGTGCATGCGCACCGCGGTCCCGGGACCGACGCCGTCACCGAGCGCGGTCACTGCCACGCCGAACCGAACCTGGCCGCTGTGGTCGGGTTGCGTTGCACGCCAGGTCATCACGACGATCGCACTCAGGATGAGCAGGACGGCCAGGCCGCGGACCCGCAATCCCCAGCGGCTCGGGCCGCGTTCGATCCCACTTCTCGTTGCTGCCATGACTACCCCGAGAAACCGAAGGTGGTGTCCAGGCCCCAGATGACGATCGTGAGCACCATGTCGCAGAGGGTGATCAGGACCAGTCCGGCCCGGATCGCCCGGCCCGAGGCGATCCCGACCCCCTCGGGCCCGCCGGTGGCGTAGAAGCCGTGATAGGCGTGCACGGTGGTCACCACCGCGACGAACACCACGACCTTGCCGAGTGAATAGCCGAGATCGCTGGGGGACAGGAACATTCGGAAGTAGTGGTCGTACGCGCCGGACGCCTGGGCGTGCACCGCGGTGATGGTGAACCGGGTGGTGAGAAATCCCAGGGCCAGCGCGATCAGATAGGCGGGTACGACCGTCATGATCCCGGCGATGAGCCGCGCGGAAACCACATACGGCACCGGATCGATGGCCTGCGCCTCGAGCGCATCGATCTCCTCGCAGATCCGCATCGCCCCGACCTCGGCGGTGATCCGGCACCCGGCCTGCGCGGCATATCCGACGGCGGCGATCAGCGGCGCCAGCTCGCGGGGGTTGGCGAATGCGGACATCGCCCCCGCCATCGGTCCCATGCCGAGCGTATCGAGCAGCGTGTAACCGACCAGGCCGATCATCGCGCCCGCCACGACGCCCATCACCGCCAACACGGGAGCGACCCCGCCGCCGACCAGTACCGAACGTCCGTTGCCCCAGGCGAGATCGGTGAAAATGGCGACGGTACGCCGGCGATGCCGTCGCAGTGCGTGCCCGACTCCCAGCAGTGCCATCCAGCCGAAGTGCAGTTGGCGACCCAGTTCCTCGAGCGGAATCCATACGCGCTCGGCACTTCTCGTCCACCGCAACCCGAGCGGCCGGTAGGTCGTGGGCAGATCGATTCGGGAGCGCGTCATCACAGCAACCTCATCGGGACGAACATCATGGTGAGCTGCGTGATCACGAGGTCGACCACCAGGCAGGCCAGAATCCCCAGTACGACAGCCGCATTCACCGCGTCGGCCACCCCCTTGGGCCCGCCCCGCGCCTCGAGTCCGCGATGGCAGGAGACCACCGCGACCAGATAGCCGAAGATCGTGGCCTTGCCCAGACAGATCACCAGATCGTTCACGGAGGCGAAACTGCCGAAGGACAACCAGTACGAGCCCGGCGCCACACCCTGTCCGATCGCGGCGACCGCGAAACTGGCCAGAATGCTCATCAGGATGATGAACACCGACAGCATCGGCGCGACCACCGACATGGCCAGCAGTCGCGGTGCGACGAGGCGCTGCTGTGGATCCACTCCCATGGTCCGCATCGCGTCGATCTCCTCACGGATCGTCCGGGACGCCAGATCCGAGGCGATCGCCGAACCGCCGGCGCCGCCGACCAGCAGTGCCGCGGCCAGCGGAGCGATCTGCTGCATGACGCCCATGCCGCCGACCGCGCCTGCCATCGAGTTCGCGCCCACGTTCGATGCGACGCTGCCCACTTGGACCGCGACGACCACACCCATCGGCAGCGAGATCAGAATCGCCGGCCAGATCGATACCGAGACGAAGAACCAGGCCTGAACCAGGGCCTCCCGCAACGGAAATCGGCCCGTCGCCGCGTCGGTCACGCCGATCGCCGTGGATCGCGCACCCAGCCGCACAGCCCGGCCCAGCGACCGCATCGCGCTGGCGGAATGCTGTAAAGTGTTGCGGCCCAGGGATGTCCGGGCCGAGGGTGGGACCGGGGCGCGGTAATCGTTCGCGGCCGGCGCGCGGTGGGCGGGTGCACTCATCCATGCCTCCAACCAGGTGGTTCCGCTCGCCTTCCGGCGAGAACATTCGATCACTTACTGCTCGAGCCCGGCCCATCTGGTCGGGCTTCATCTGATAGAAGTCAGTCCCGCATCTATCGCCAGATGGTCGCACACACCATGCGATGGTTGTGGCTGAATTCGCAGATATAACGCTTACTGCCTGGTCAGATGGCGCGTCGTCGAATCGCAATGAGAGATTCCGGAATTGCTTCTATCAAACTCTCGCCAGCTGTGGCACACTCGTTGATAGTTTAAGCACTATTTTTCTATCACTCGAGCCGGATGCGACATCGGGGAGAGGGGCCGAGGATGTCCGCTAGAGAGACGGAACCGACATCAACTTCCGCGTTGCGGCCGGTAGGTCCGGGCTCGGCCACCTGGCGATGGGGCGTGGACTGGCGCGCGGTACTGGCGAGCCGTGCGGTGCTGCTGCTCGAGGTGGCTCATCCGGTGGTGGGTGCGGGGGTCATGGACCATTCGGAATTCCTCAGTGACAGATGGGATCGGATCACTCGAACCCTCGCCTCGGTGCGCCGGGTGAACGGATTCCACGGGTCCGGTGCGGCCGTCGCGGAGGGGCTGCGGCAGGTGCACCGCGACATCTCCGGAACCGATGCTCAGGGCCGCCGCTATCACGCGCTGAACTCCGACGCCTACCTGTGGGTGCATGCCACCGGATATGCCGGCCCGGCCGATGTCCGCCGGATCTTCGACGGCGGGGTCGATGCCGAGCGTGAGGACGCGCTGTTCCGGGAGTGGCAGGATATGGCCGCGGTCCTGCGGATTCCCGAACGGGTGGTCCCGGCCACGCGGGCGCGGTTCTGGGACTACTATCGCAATACGGTCGACGACGTGCTCGAGCGCAACGCCGCCACCGACCTGCTGATCGACCTGGACCGCAAGCCCATGCCAGTGCCGCCGAAAATCGCTGTGCCGCAGCCGGTGTGGAATGGATTCGCCATCCCGCTGGCGGCGCTGCTGCGACTGACCACCGTCGGGGTGCTGCCATCGCGATTCCGCGAGCGGATCGGGCTGGAGTGGAATTCCGCGCGAGAGCGGAATTTCGACCGTGCCGTGGCCACCGTCCGGGCGCTGGACCGCGTCCTGCCAGACCGTGTCCGCCACCCGTTCGCCCATCGCACCGACCTGCTTCCGGACGATCGAACGATCTCCGGAACGCACTGACAACCCGCTGCCCCGTCGACGAAGCCGGGAAGGACACCGATATGACCCAGCGCCTGCCCTCGGGCCGAGAGCCGGTACGCCCACCGGCGCGCCGCACCGTCCGGCAGCAGACCGACGCCGCGGACACCCTGTTCCTCACCGACGAGATGTCGGCCTGGCTCTCACCTGCCTACGGTGCGGCGAACGTCGTCATGCAACTGGCTCGCGCCGGAATCGCCTACGGCGTGATGGAGAGTCGGGTGGACAGCGGCAATCTGCACAAACATCCGATCAAACGCGGGCGCACCACCATGACGTACATCGCGGTGGCCGTGGCGGGCACTGCCCGGGATCGCCGGATCTATCGCGAGGCGGTCGGCGCGGCGCATGTCCAGGTCCGCTCGACCCCGCGGAGTCCGGTGTCCTACAACGCTTTCGACCCGGACCTGCAGCTCTGGGTGGCCGCATGCATGTCCGCGGTTTTCCGGGACACGCGCCGATTGCGCAGTGGGCGTACCTATCACGATCCCGAGGCCGTGCACCGGGCCGCGTCGGTGTTCGCGACCACGTTGCAGGTGCCGCCGGATATGTGGCCCGCCGACCGGGAGGCGTTCGACCGGTACTGGAACGAGCAACTCGACCGGCTCGACTTCGACGACCGGATGCGCGAATTCCTCATCGGCATAGCGCGATTGGACTTCCTGCCACGTCCGGTCCAGATCCTGCTCGGGGACTGGGATCTGTTCATGACCCTGGGATATCTGCCGCCGCAGCTGCGCGAGAAGCTGGGTTTCGACTGGACCGCCGCCGAGCAGGACCGGTTCGACCGCTGGCAGCGCCGCCTGGCCGTGCTCGACCGGCTCACCCCGCGCGCGGTGGTGCGGCTGGGCATGCGCGCCGCGATCTGGGATATGCGCCTGCGCTATGTCACCGGGGCAACCGTCGTATGAAGAACGTCACCGAGCGAATCGAGGTACTGTGACTACCACCGAATCGACGTCGGACGATGCCGCCACGTCGCCGGGACAGCCTGAGGCACAACTCGATTCGCGATATCGCGCGCTCGCCGAGGATGTGCGATGGTTTCTCGGGTCGCCGCTGGGCGGCGTCTTCGGCGGGCTCGCACTCGACCAGGTCGCCTATCGCCGGATCGCCGCGGCCGTGGACCGCAGCGGGCGTTTCGCCGACAACTTCACCGATCGCGGCATCCGAAGCTTCGCCTTCACCGCCCTGATGGCTTTCGGCGATCCGGCGGACCGGGAGGCATTCCGCGGTGATCTGAAGCGGCTGCACGCGGATGTGAAGGGAACGGGCCGAGGCGAATTCGCCGACGACCGCTACAGCGCGCTCGCGCCCGAACTGTGGGTCTGGGTCGCGGTCAGTTCACTGCACGTGTTCTATCTGGCGTACCTGTATGTGTGCGGACGTCGTCTCGACGAACAGGAGAAACAGGTCGTCTACCGAACCATGCGCGCGGAAATGTCGTATCTGGAACTGCCCAGCCGTGCGGGCAAACTGCCCGAGACGGTGCGGGAGATGCGCGACTACTACGACCGGGTCGCTGCCACCGAACTGGCCGACAACGAGTTCCTGCAGTTCGCGCGCCGCAACTTCACCGCACCGCCCCCGCCGAAAATCCTCATCCCGCCGGGCCTGCATCCCGCGCTCATGCCGATCTGGCGGCCGCTGGTGAAGCTGGCCGCGCGGCCCACCATCGTCTGCTCGGACACCGTGGCCCATCCGCGCATGCGGGAACTGTTCGGAGTGCGCACGAGCCCGCGGGACCGGCTGGAATTCGCGGCTTACGTGACGATCCTGCGGCTGGCCTGGCGGTTGCTGCCGCGCCGGCTGACGCTGGAACCGTTGGCCTACAACCGGTACCGGTACGAGCGGATCCGCCGGCGGTACCGCAGCGTCCTGCTGGATTCCTTCGCCGCGCCCTGAGCTCGCGGTGCCGCGGTGGCCTCCGGTGATAGAAAGGAATTCAGTCCCGAATCGCCGAGCAGACGGAGGCCAGGTGCCCGATACCGCAAGTCTGCTCGGCACGATGGTGAACTGGCTCGGCACCCTGGACCCCACCTCGCGCAAGATCGTCAGCGCCGCGCGCACCTGCTTCACCGAGAGCGGTTTCGGCGACACCACCATGCAGCGCATCGCCGACACCGCGGGTGTCGGGGTGGCCACCGTGTACCGCCGTTTCGGGCACAAACACCAGCTCGTGCGACTGGCGATCATGGACGAGGCGTTACGGGTGGCGACCCTGCTGGCCGAGGTCGCCGAGCACACCACCGGGCCCGAGGACACCATCACCGAGGTGTTCACGGCCTTCGTGCACGAGGCGTCCGCGCCGAAACTGCTCACCCGAAGTATCCGCGAATCGCCCGCCGCCGGTGAACTCACCGATTTCCTCACCAACGACAGTGCCATCGCCATGTCCCGGATGCTGGTCATGAGCCACCTCCAGGGCTGGCAGGCTGCCGGTCAGCTACCCGCGGATCTCGATATCGCGATCGTCGGGGAGATGATCGCCCGGCTGATGATGTCGCTGATCGAAACCCCGGCATCGGTCATACCCCTGCAAGACACCGCCAAGGCGCGCGAATTCGCCCGCACCTATCTGGTCCCACTGTTGCAGACCTGGCGCATGGAGACCGAGCCGCAATAGATTTCGCGCACGACCTCCCGATCGGCCCGAGCTCCCCGGTGACGCCATCGATGACCGCCGCGGCCCCCGCGGGCGCACCCGCGGACCGGCTGGGCCTGGCTTCGAGGGCGCTGAACACCGCGCGGCGGTCGGGCGGGGCGTCCGGCGTCGCGGTCTCGGCGCGCTGCCGAACGTTGCCGCGTTCTCGCCCGACGTCGCATTCATCGCGATCTTCGTGGTGTACCCGGTGGGTGCGAGCCTGTCCGTCATCGGCTCACGCGTCGGCTTGTCCCGGATGCCGCCCGGCCCAGGCCGACTCCAAACATATGTTTGGTACGGTATCGAGTTTTCCGAGTTTCTGGCCTGCGGTGTCGTTGTCGGTCATCTGCCGCAGCGAACCCAATTATGCAGGGATAATGCTATTTACAGCGATCGTGCCGACCTCCGTGCTATTGACCAACCATGTGCCGACCGCTAGTTTGGAACAAAAGTTAGGTTTTTTTCGATGCGGTGCAGCGATCTGCTACGGGAGCTCCTCGCCCACATCCGGAACCGGAGGACACCATGAGCTATATCGACAAGTTCCGGTACGACGGCAGGAATGTGCTCGTCGTCGGCGGCGCGACCGGGATGGGCGCGGCGACAGCGCATATCGCGAAGGATTTGGGCGCCCACGTCACCGTGCTGGACAACGCTCCCGTCGGCTACGCCACGGATCGCGTCATCCCGACGGATCTGCGGGATCCCGACTCGATCGATGCCGCGGTCGATTCGCTGACCGGTCCGATCCACGCCGTCTTCGCCGCGGCGGGCATCGCGGACGGCCCGGATATGATGCGCGCGAACTTCATCGGCCATCGGCATCTGATCGAGCGGTTGCTCGCGGCCGAGCGGCTGCCGAGCGGCTCGGCGATCTGCTTCATCTCCTCGGTGGCCGGTATGGGGTGGGAGAACAACCTGTCGTTGATCCAGGAGTTCCTGGACACTCCGGATTACGCGGCCGCGCATGCCTGGGCGCAGGCCCGCGAGGACACCGGCGCGATGCACTACGGCTTCGGCAAGCAGGCGATCAACGCCTATGTGGCGACACGGGCATATCCCCTGCGGGAGAGGGGAATTCGGATCAACGCGATTTGTCCCGGCCCGACCGACACCCCCCTCGCGCGCGCCAACGCCGACAGCTGGCTCGCATTCGCGCAGGACTACCGGGACGCCACCGGCGCGCCACTGCACGTCCCCGAGCAGATGGGTAACGCCATGGTCTTCCTCAACAGCGAGGCCGCGAGCGCCGTCAGCGGAATCACCCTGATCGTCGACAGCGGACACGCTATGTCCTCACTCACCGGCGCATACGCCCCGGGAAAACCGCTGATGGACATCATCACCGGCAGGGTCCCGCTCGGTTAGT
>NZ_BDCC01000052.1 GCF_001613305.1 Nocardia vaccinii NBRC 15922 | reverse complement strand
CTGCGGCCGCGGCCTGGGCAATTCGGCGATCGCATGCGGCTCCACCTTGATCGACAGGTAGGGCCGGGGTTCGCCGTTCTCGTCGGTGCGGTAGTAGTTGGTCCGCAACGTCGCCTTCACCAGGCTCAGGATCGAGCGCAGGATACGGTCGGCGTCGAGGCTCACCACCTCGTTGATCCGCTCGGCCAACTCCTGCTCGAGTTCGGCGGCCCGCTCCGGCGAGGCGGAATCCGGATCGAACATCGCCGCGAACAGGTCCACGAACAGCCGTGCCGCGTCGGGTGCGGCCAGCAATACGCGGGCGATATTGGCCTGGCTGTAGGTGAAGTCGGCCTGTTGCAGGTACCGCGAGTAGGCGCGCAGGATCGACACCGTGCGCCAGTGCAGGCCGGCGCGCAGGACCAGCTCGTTCAGCGCGTCCGCCGACGCGCGGCCGTACCACAGCGCGTCGAATGCCTCGGTGAACCGCTCGCGCAGACCACGCTCCCGGGCAGCGAACACCTCGAGCCGATCGGTTGTCTCGATGAGTTCGGCGTCCATGTTCCGGTCGAGCGCACGGCTCAGCAGGTCCGGGCGGGCCTGCAGGCCGAAATCGTAGATCCAGCACTCCCGCTCGTCCTCGAACGCCATCTGGTACGGGCGCTCGTCGACCACCTCGACGCCCAGGCTCTGCAACAGCGGCAGGACCTGGCTCAGCGAGATGCCGCAACCGACATAGAGGGTGAAACGCCATGAGCCGGAAGCAGATCCGGGTCGTCGATACAGGTGCTGCTCGATGCGGTCGCCGCCCAGATGCTCGAGCCGCACGATATCGGCCAGCGCGCGGGAAGGATCGAAATCCTCCTTGTAGGCCTCGGGCAGGGCAGCGCAATACCGTTGCACGACAGCCGGATCGAGCACCGTGGAGCGGGAGACCTCTTCGCGCAGATCGTCGTCCCAGGTGTGGCTTGCGCGTCCGAGCAGGTCCTGGATGCGCAGCCGGTTCGACTCCGAGGTATCCACCGGCGTGCCCGGCTGGGCCAGCCGCACCGTGAAATACACACTGGCGAGCTCGTTCTCGGAAACCCGAGCGGAGTAGTCGATGGAGACGCCGCCCAGCTCACGAACCAGGATGTCCTGCATTTCGAGGCGGACCGCGGTGGTGTAGCGATCACGCGGCAGATACACCATGCAGGCCACGAAACGACCGTAGGAGTCCGAGCGCAGGAACAGCCGAACCTGCCGCCGCATGCCGACATTCAGCACCGCGCTGGCGGTGCGGCGCATCGTCTCGGCGTCCGAGGAGAACAATTCGGTGCGCGGGAAGGATTGGATCACCTCGAGCATGGCCTGCCCGGAGAAGGAATCCAGATCGAATCCGCTGGCCTCGATGACCGAACGGACCCGGCGCTCGATAACCGGAATGTCCAGCACGTTCGCGTGCAGGGCGGTCACCGTGAACACACCGATGAAGACGTGTTTTCCGACGAGCGCACCGGAGTCGTCGAAGTCCGCGACGCCGATGAAGTAGGGGTAGACCGAGCGGTGCACCGTGGCCGGGACCAGGCCCTGGGTCAGCATCAGCAACGGCCGGTCGCCGCCGTTGACCGGAACGCGGAAGTCGGTGCCCACGTCCGGACGCAGCACACCGAGGCAACTGTCCGGCACCACAACGGAATTCGACTCCGTGTCGGCGCGCTCGTAGCGAGCGTAACCCAGCACGGTGAAGTGGCCGGCGGCCAGCCAGCGCAGCAGATTCGCGCAGTCGATCAGATCCGTCGAGGAGAAGGGCGCGGTGCCGTTCCTCGCGGCGCGCTTCAACTCTTCGGCGAGCGTGTCCTGCATCGCGCGCATGGCCTGGGTGTCGCCGATGACCTGACGCACGTCGGTGAGCACGTCGGGTATCTCGTTCTCCACGCGTGCCAGCAGTTCACGGCTGGTCGACGGGTGAAGTTGGACATGCATCCACGACTCGCGCAGCCCGATCATGCCGTGGCCGTCCACCTCGTGCGCGGCCGCGGACTCGAGCCGGCCATCGGCGTCGCGGATCACCTCGAAGATCGGGTGGATCACCTCGCTGACGCTTACTCCGATCCGGGTCAGCGCGGCCGTGACCGACTCGACCAGCATCGGCATATCGTCGGTGACCAATTGCACCGCCGCACCCAGTCCGGTGTTGTCGTCGGGATGGTGGACCAGAACGCGGCGCTCGCCCGCACGCCGCTGCATACCGAGCTCGAGGTGCCGGCGGAACACCTGGCTCGAACTTCCGCTGATAGCACAGTCCACATCGCCGGCGTCCACGTGGCGGAAATAGGCTTCCTCGAGCGTCGCGAGTTCGCCCCGCAGCGGCTCCGGTAACCCCGCCGCCCACGCGGCACTGGACAATTCGGACGAGACCGTCATTTTCTTCGCCAACTCCTCGGATTCGGTTCCGTAACAAAGTGACGCCGGAGTCGAGGGTAGCTGGGCGTCGCGAACACCGGAGGAAATACTTCCCAAAGTCCCGGCGACGCCCAGCCGCCAATGCGGCCCGGTTGGTCCTACCTCACGCGGGCATGACCGCACTACCAGGTGAAAGCCCGACATATGTTGCGCCCGTTGCCTATTGGGCGATTGTATCCAGTTGTGGCGAAAGACACGTTTCGTCTGGGGGTTACCGTGCGGTAGCCGAACCGCGCCGGGATCAGTCCCTGGTCAGCTTGCGGTGGGTGACCCGATGCGGACGGGCCGCCTCCGGGCCGAGCCGCTCGATCTTGTTGGCCTCGTAGGCCTCGAAGTTGCCCTCGAACCAGAACCAGGATGCCTCATTATCCGAATCACCCTCCCACGCAAGGATATGCGTGCAGGTGCGGTCCAGGAACCAGCGATCGTGCGAGATGACCACAGCGCAGCCGGGGAACTGCTCGAGCGCGTTCTCCAGCGAGCTCAGCGTCTCCACGTCCAGGTCGTTGGTCGGCTCGTCGAGCAGGATCAGGTTGCCGCCCTGTTTGAGGGTCAACGCGAGGTTGAGACGGTTGCGCTCACCACCGGAGAGCACCCCGGCCGGTTTCTGCTGATCCGGGCCCTTGAATCCGAACGCGCTGACGTACGCGCGCGAAGGCATCTCCTGAGTGCCGACCTCGATGAAGTCCAGACCGTCCGAAACGACCTGCCACACGTTCTTCTGCGGGTCGATCCCGGCGCGGTTCTGGTCGACGTAGCTGAGCTTGACCGTCTCGCCGATCTTCACCTCGCCGCTGTCCGGCGACTCGAGTCCGACGATGGTCTTGAACAGCGTGGTCTTACCGACACCGTTGGGGCCGATGACACCGACGATTCCGTTGCGCGGCAACGTGAACGACAGATCCTTGATCAGCTGGCGATCGCCGAAGCCCTTGTCCAGGTGCTCGACCTCGACCACGACACTGCCCAGGCGGGGCCCCGCGGGGATCTGGATCTCCTCGAAATCCAACTTGCGGTGCTTCTCGGCCTCCGCGGCCATCTCCTCGTACCGACCCAGGCGGGCCTTGTTCTTGGCCTGCCGAGCCTTGGCTCCCGAACGGACCCAGGCCAGCTCCTCCTTGAGGCGCTTCTGCAGTTTCTGGTCCTTCTTGCCCTGGACCTCGAGCCGCTGCGCCTTCTTCTCCAGATAGGTGGAGTAGTTGCCCTCGTACGGGTAGGCACGACCGCGGTCGAGCTCGAGGATCCACTCCGCGACGTTGTCCAGGAAGTACCGGTCGTGGGTTACGGCCAGGACGGCACCGGCATAACTGGCCAGATGCTGTTCGAGCCACAGCACGCTCTCGGCGTCGAGATGGTTGGTGGGCTCGTCCAGCAGCAGCAGATCCGGCTTGCTCAGCAGCAGTTTGCACAGCGCGACACGACGACGCTCACCACCCGAGAGGTTGGTGACCGGCTCATCCGGCGGCGGACAGCGCAGCGCGTCCATCGCCTGTTCGAGCTGGGAGTCGACATCCCACGCGTCGGCGTGATCCAGATACTCCTGCAGTTTGCCCATCTCGTCCATGAGCTCGTCGGAGTAATCGGTCGCCATCAGCTCGGCGATCTCGTTGAAGCGATCCAGCTTGACCTTGACCTCGCCGAGGCCCTCCTCGACATTGCCGCGGACGGTCTTGTCCTCGTTCAGCGGAGGTTCCTGCTGCAGAATGCCGACGGTCGCGCCAGGCGCCAGGAACGCATCACCGTTGTTGGGCTGATCCAGTCCGGCCATGATCTTGAGCACGCTCGACTTACCGGCGCCGTTCGGCCCGACGACACCGATCTTGGCGCCGGGAAGGAAGTTCAGGGTCACATCGTCCAGGACGACCTTGTCGCCGTGAGCCTTGCGAACTTTCCTCATTTGGTAGATGAACTCAGCCATATCCCTCACCCTAGTGGTTTCGAACCGATCAGCCGCATCCGCCCGGCGAATCCGCCCAGCTAGGCAACGGGTTTTGCCCCGGTTCCGGAAGCCGTGCCGATCACGGCATCGATGGCAGCGCGGAGCGATCGTATCGCCCGCGCCCGAACAGCCTCACCCGCGCCCGGAGGCGTCCGCATCCAGCGCTGCCACCAGCGACCCGGCGGGCTCCGGCGACGACCTCTCGGCCTCGCTGGACGACGTGGCGGCCACCGCATCGGAGAACGCCGGCTGCGCCGGTTTGCATCGACCGCCGCGACGCACGACGCTGGCCGTACAACGGCCCAGATCCGGTCCGATCGCGCTGGCCCGTAATTCCAGATCCTGCCGGGAATGCCCCTCCCTGGTGTGATATTCACTGAGGCGCAGTTGGCCGTAGACCAGGATCGGATCGCCCACACTCAGTGAGGCGCCGACCCCCTCGACCAGTCTGCGCCAGCAGTTCACCGTGACGTAGACGGTTCCGTTGTCGACCCAGTCGCCGCTGGCGCGATCGAGCCTGCGGGCGGTGCTTGCCATCCGGAAGGTCACCAACTGCTGCCCGCTGGGCAGGCTGCGCCGCACCGGATGGGTGACCACGTTGCCGACCAGTGCCGTATATGCCTCGTACATGACTCCACCCCTTGACATTTCGACGTTGTCATCAAGCCTCGCCGATCATCGAGGGGCGTACCAGAGCGATTCCTGATTTGGGGATAACTTTCGTCTTGTGAGCAGACGACATTCCGGATTCCTCCGGCCCGGCGCTAGAACGTGGTGAGGTCCGTATTGGCCCC
The DNA here is from genome assembly GCF_001613305.1 of Nocardia vaccinii NBRC 15922. Lineage (GTDB taxonomy): Bacteria > Actinomycetota > Actinomycetes > Mycobacteriales > Mycobacteriaceae > Nocardia > Nocardia vaccinii. The sequence continues at coordinate 68,837 of NZ_BDCC01000052.1, read as the reverse complement.
GGACAACACGACGACCGGCCGTTCCTCCGGCTGCGGCACATACGCGCCGCTCTGGATCGCGGCCAGCGCGGTCGCACCCGCGGGCTCGACCACGATCCGGAACTCGCGCCACAGATACTCCCGCGCCATCGTGATCGCGTCGTCGCTCACCAGTACCGAGCCGATGTGGTAGCGCTGCGCGAGTTCCATCGCCATATCGCCGATCCTGGTGGCGCCCAGGGCATCCGATGCGATGGTGTTGATGTGCACGTCCACCGGGCGTCCGGCGGCGAGGGCGGCGTGCAGGGTCGGCGCGCCGGCGGGTTCGACCCCGATCACCCGTCCGCGCAGCCCGAGCGCGGCCGCGATGCCGGCCGCGAGCGCGCCACCGCCCACCGGCACCAGAATGGGCGGCCGAGCCCGCACCTGACGTTCGATCTCCAGCCCGATCGTGCCCGCGCCGGCGATCACCTCCGGCAGGCCGTAGGCGTGCAGGCACAGGGCCCGGCGTTCGGCGGCGAGTTCCTCGGCGTACCGGGTCGCCTCGACGTAGGTCGTTCCGCGCCAGAGCACTTCGGCACCGTAGGCCCACATCGCGGCGACCTTGGTGTGCGGCGCGGATTCGGGCACCACCACCGTGCACGAACGTCCCCGGATCGCAGAGGCCAGCGCGGCCGCGATGCCCGCGTTACCGCCGGAGGCGATGACCACCGAACGCTCGTCGTTCCCCGACGCGAGCAGCGCGTTGAGACTGCCGCGCACCTTGAAGGTGCCGCCGTGCTGGAGATATTCGAACTTCAGACTTACCGCGACCGAACCGTTCGGACCGGCCACCTCGGTATGGCAGACGGGCGTGACCCGGATGTGGCGGCCCAGTCGCCTGCGAGCGGCACGCACGTCGGAGCGGTACAGCCGTGGCACCCGCCCCACCGTGGTCACCGCTGCTCCCGATCGTGCTTGGCCAATTCGGCGAACATGGCGTTGTGCGCGGCCAGTTCGGCATCGTGATCGCGGTCGGCGGCGCGATCGATGCGTTTGGCCTCGCGCGAATCGCTGCGCGACCACTGGATCAGCAGCGCCAGCATGACCACCACCAGCGGCAACTCACCGCTGGCCCAAGCCAGGCTACCGCCGGTGTGCTGATCGCCGAGCAGATCGTTGTTCCAGCTCAACCCCAGCGATCGATAGAACCAGCCGCCCATCACCGTGGTCATACTCATCAGCGCCACGCCGAAGAAGGCGTGGAAGGGCAGCGAGCCGAACACCATGCCGACCTTCGTCAGCGGCTGCACCTGCCGGGGTTTCGGGTCGATGCCCAGCACCACCCAGTAGAACAGGTAGCCCGACACCAGGAAGTGCAGATTCATCGCCAGATGCGCGCCGTGCTCGTCGAGGACGGCGTTGAAGATCCCGCCGAGGTACAGCGCGTAGAACCCGGAGATGAAGAACACCGCGGCGACGACGGGATGGGTCATGAACCGCGAGACCGGATTGTGCACCGCGGCCAGAATCCATTCCCGCGGACCCGGCGACGCGTCGCGACCGGCCGCGGGCAGCACCCGCAATGCCAGCAATACCGGACCACCCAGCGCGAACAGGATCGGCGCCAGCATCGACAGCATCATGTGCTGTGCCATGTGCACACTGAACATGGCGGGGGCGTACCTGCCGACGCCGGAGCTGGTGGCGATCAGCAGGACCGCGCATCCGCACAGCCAGGAGACGGTGCGACCGACCGGCCAGGCGTCACCGCGCGCGTGCAGGCGACGCACGCCGACCAGATACAGCGCGGCCGACACGATCGACAATGTCCCGAAGATCAGGTCGAATCGCCAGTCGAACAGGATCCGGGTGATTGTCGGCGGTCCGGGCAGGCTGTACCCGATTTCCACCTCGACCGGTGTGGGTACCGTCTTCAGATCCGGCGGCGGGGTGCGGCCCAGCCCGACCGCGAGCCCGATCGTCGCGGCGAATACAAGCGCCTCCACACCGGCGAACCGGATGAGCGCGCCCCGATCCCCCGGATCGGCCGCCAAGGCGGGAATCGCCTTGCGCCGCTGCGCGAATCCGATCAGGCCCAGTGCACACAGCGCGGCCGTCTTGGCGACCACCAGCTGTCCGTAGGTCGTGGTGAATACATCGCTCAACGGCACCCGCACCCAGGCGTTGATCACGCCGCTGATCGCGACGACAACGAAGGCGCATGTCGCGACGGCCGAGAACCGCCGAGTGGCCAGGTCGGTGTGAGCGCCACCGCGCACCGCGTGCGCGAGGACGGCGAACAGTCCGCCCGTCCACACCGTCACCCCGACCAGATGCAGGATCAGGCTGTTGGTCGCCAGATCGTGCGCACCGCCCGAGGAGGAATGCCCGGTGAGCGTGATCGGCAGCAGACAGGCCAGGGACCAGGCGAACAGCGGCGGCGTCCAGCCCCAGCGCAGCGCGAGCCGACACCCCACCGCGAGGACGAAGGCCATGATGGCCGTCGTCCGCCACGCCCCGGCGACCTCCACTTGGCCGATCGCATGCCATACCTGTTCCGGCCGCAGAGTCCTGAGCACCGGTTGCCCGGTGGTGTCCGACAATGTCAGCGGGACCAGCAGAGCCGCCGTGCCCGCCCACACCAGCGCGCAGATCCCGGCCCGGCGCAGCGCGCGATATCCGGCCACGTCGAGCAGGCCGTTGTGCTGCGGCGGGGTGAGGAACGCGGCGAACAGCAGCGATCCGATCGCCAACGCCGCGGACAGATCCGCGATCGCCCGCACCGCCGGAAGTCCGTAGGTGGTCAACGTGCCCGGATCGGGAATGCCCAGGAGGGTCAGCGCCTGCGCCGCGGACAGCCCTACGATCAGCGGCGCGACGAATGCCGCGACCGCGATCGCCATCGTGGTGAGCGCGGAGAACGTCGCCGCGGACTCCGACCGAGCGGCCTGGCTGTCAGGTTCGGTGGACGGGTCCTGCGGTAACGACATGCATCGAGCGTAATGCGGTCCGCACCGCACATCGGCCTCGCCCCGGCCGTCGGCGCACCCGCTGTGCCCCGGCCGACATGCCCGCGAATCGCTCTGTCGGCTCACCGTGCCGAGAGGAGGTTTCGTGACCGACCGTCGGACAGCTCCCCTCGCCGAGAGTTCCGGTGCGCCTGTCGCGTCAGTCTTGGCCACAACCTCACTCCGCAGCAGGTTCAGCTACTGCGCCGACTGGCAACCGGCCAGGTCGCCGTGTCCGATCCGACGCACCGGCCGGCACTGTCCAACATCGCACCGAAATGTCCGAGAGTTGCTCTCCGAATACCAGGACAAACCTGGACGGTCGCTATACTCCCCTCACTGGACAGCACGCATCCAAAGCGGCATGGTGTTTGGTGCCGCACTGCCTCCGTAGCTCAGTTGGATAGAGCAAGGGCCTTCTAATCCCTAGGTCGCAGGTTCGATTCCTGCCGGGGGCACACTGAACATGGGAACGGCACCGTTACGTGCGGTATGACGTGGCGGTGTCGGGTTCTGCTGGGTCGTTGTGTGGTTGGGTGTAGTCACTGATGCCTGGATCGCATCGTGTGCACGGCGCTGCGCGGCGCTGATGGTCTGGGTGGTGAGAGTGATCCGATAGATCAGATGGTTGTCTGCTTTGTTATAGCGAATCTCCAGTCGGAAGGCTTCGAACAACGTTCGGGCGAGTGCTTCGGGGAGTTGCTCAACGTCGGTGTACCCAATCGGTAGCCGGTCAATCAGGGTCGGGTTCGGGGTCAGCATCTCCTGGGCTTCCAGCTCTGCGACGCGGTCGCGGAGCTGGGCTTGATGTGTGCGGAGTTCGCTGCGCCGTTCGTTGATGTCGCGGATGAGTTCTTGGTCGGGTTCATCGACCAGTTCGAGGGTGCGTATCAGTCGTTTGCTCTTGGTTTCGGTTTCGGTGATGTCGCGGCGCAGGGCAGCGAGGTGTTGATCACGGTCGCGGCGGGTGGTGGTGTCGATGTCGCTGGCCGCGAGCAGGTTTCGACGGTAGTCGCTGAAGACATGCTCGTTGAGGAAAGTATTGAGGTGTTCGGTGACTGCTTGTTCGCGTACGAAGAACGATCCGGACGTGGGGTGCCCGTCGGGGATGTAGCCCTTCGCCGGGCCGCACACGTAGTAGGCGGACACCTTGCGGGTCTTGCCGAACATGCGTCGGTCGCAGTGGTCGCAGTAGAGGTAGGACCGGTAGCGGTAGGAGCGTTTGGTCTGTGGGTGCGGGTTGAGTCCTGGGCTGCGCCGGGATTGGTCGCGGTGTGTGCGGCTTTGCTGGACGGTCAGGAAGGTTTCGATGGTGATGAGCGGTTCGTGGACCGGGCGTTCGGACCAGACCCATTCGGAGGGTGGATTGTATTTGCCGCCGTTGCTTTTTCGGGCCCGGCGGTTCCACACCATGTGACCGGTGTATTTCGGGTTGCCGAGGATCTCGCGGAGGTTGGAGACGGTCCAGCGTCCGACTGCTCGGGCGGGATCCACCGGGATCGGGGGTGGGTTCAGTGACAGGTCGAGGTTGAGGCGTTCAGCGATGGCACCGAACGAAAGTCGTTCCTCGACCCGCATTTGGTAGATGCGTTGCACGACGGGTGCCTGGTCCGGGTCGGGCTCGAGGAGGGTCTTCTTCTGGCCTCTGGCGCGTTTGGCGGGGACGGGGTGTGAGACGAGTTTGGCGCGGTAGCCGTAGCAGGCTTTGCCGACGTTGTATCCGGCTTCGGTGTGCACGGCGAAACCGTCCCAGGACTTCTCCAGCATTTCGAGCACATAGAACTCGGCGATCCCTTGTTTCACCCGCCGTGTCAAGACCTGGGTGGCCCGTTTCTCCTTGCGACTGCCGGACCGGGTGAGGCGGAAGGGTTCGTCTGCGGCCAGCAGCCGCACCCCGGCGCGTTCGAGCCTGTGTTCGATGCCGGTTCCGGTGTGGGTGCGGCGGGCGATGCGTTCGATCGACTCGCACAAGACGTAATCGAAACGGCGGTCGGGTCGTTCAGCTTCGGCCAGCAATTCTTGGATGCCGCCGTCCCGTGGGACGGGGATGTCGAATTGCTCGTGATTTGTCGTATGCCCACGGTCGGCGAGTTCTTTGCGCCCGGATTCGACGTCCCAGAACGACGCGGTGATCGCCCCGCCATCGGGGGTCGCGAGCTGGCAATTCGAATACTGACGCGGGATCGACAGTGTCGGGTCCTGCAGATCGGCGGTCGATGTCCGGCCCGCGAACGCGATCCGGTATTCCAGCTCTCCGTCGAAGCGTGGTCGTGTTACGCCGCTTCGTCCTGCCCATTCACGCAATTGTTCTGGGCCATTTGCCATTTGGTGACCTCCCACAATACTCGGGCCTGGAACTCGGCGAGCATTTCTCCTTCACGCCCTTCAGCGATCCGGATCTCGAACTCCGGCTCTGGCTTCACATACGGTTCCCGCCCCGAATTCGCGGCAGGGTGTTTTCTCGGCTGCCTTTCCGCGCCGTCTCTGGGCATCGCGTTCATCGCGCATCTCCGTGATGCGCGATGAATCCGATATCCCTGGAATGTCGACGCGGATCGCTATGAACGCTCCATACACCCGAATCTGTCAAGCAGACATCTCGTGCCCCGCCGCTGACCACCACCGGCCCGCAGACCCGTATCCGCATAGGGCAACCGCCCCCGATACGCCCAGCGACGCGACCGGGGTACCGCAACGCGCCACCGAATCCCCGACCGACCCGCCGGGGCCGCCTGGCTGGAGAGTCGGCCCGGTCGGGTCGTGGTCCAACGACGTGCGCGGACATGTGATCACCTTTCTGTCGACGATGCGGATGGTGAGGTGGGCAGGTACGAGGCCGACGCCTCCGGCCTGCAGGATCCGATCGGGGGTTCATGCGGCGTTCGGAGTGTCGAAGAGAATCTCCCATTCGGCCTCGGTGTCGATTCCGTTGTCGAGAGCGACATCGAGTCCTCGGAGTCCTCCCGCGTGCCCGAGCCGGTGTGTGGCCGCAGAGACGGCAGTACGCTCAGGTCGATATCCACCTCAGTGCCGTCGTCGTCGATGGCGGCGAGTTCGCTCGGCGACGTAGTGATCAAGGCATGTTCGGCGGGCGAGGCCAGCGATCCGAACACGGCACGATCGGTGCCGCTGACAGCCAAGAGGCCGCTTCCCCGTGCCGAAGACAGCAGGAATTGTTTCTCGCCGGGATCGACATCGCGCCGATCCGCAAACCCCGTGGTCTCGAGTTGCGCCAGGTCGACGCGGAGTTCACACCGCGTTGTCGGCGATTCGTGCTGCGGTCGAACGCGCGGTCGCGCACCTGAAGACCTGGCGGATGCTCAGCGAGGAAGGAGGCCGGTTCCGGCCGCCACTCGACAAGTTTGCCAGCATGCTCAAAGCCGTTGCCGGACTGTGCTTCTTCTCCCGCTTGTGAATAAGCCTCCGGGTCGAAGGAATTCCCCGCCCTCGGCGACGCCATCGGCCACGCAGGAGAAAAATTCGACGCGTTCATCACCAGAGCCTCCGACGACGGATCCCTGTCGCGGTGGATCCACGACGGTGTCACCAGCGCCAAGGAACTCGCCCAAACCGCCGAACATGTCGGCTCGGCGATCGGGTCGGTCTTCAAGGCTGCCTCCGACAACGGGGCCGCGCTGCATTCGATCGACGACCTCACCGGACGCCTGGCCGCGTTCCTGAAAACCCCACAGGGACAAAAGGACCTGATTAACTTTTTCCAGACGGCCCGTACCGATCTGAAAGAAATCTCGACCGTGCTGGTCGACATCCCGAAACTTGCCGAAGGTGTCTACCAAGGGTTCCAGAAATGGACCTCTGGTGTGCTGCCGATCATCAAATCGGTCGCTGACTTGCTCGCGGCGCATCCGGGGCTCGTGCGTGACATCGTCGTCGCCTATGCCGGTTCAAGACGCTCTCCCCGATCATCGAGGGTGTCACCACCGGATGGAAGAACGCGAACACGGCGATCTCCGAATTCAAGTCCGGCGTGTCCGGGGTGAAAACCAAGCCGATAGACGACGTGAAGACCGCCGCGGAGAAGGCCGCCGGCGCGAAGGGCGGCAAGTCCGGCGTGAACGGTTTGCTCGGCGCGCTCGGTGGCGTCGTCGGTGTCACCGCGGCAGGTGGTCCGCTCGGTATCGCCCTCGGCGGTGCAGTTCTCGGTCTCGGCTACCTCGAGACCGCCCACGAGAACGCCGCCGCGGCAGCGCAGCGTCAAAAGGATGAGCTGGACAAGCTGAACCAGACTCTCGACAAGACCACCGGCAAAGCCACAGACGAAACGATCACCCAGACGGCGCAGGAACTTCAGAACGGCGGATACTTCACGCGCGCAAAGTCTTTCGGTATCGACCCGCACACCTTCACCCTCGCGACAGCGGGTGTCGCCGACGCCGACAAGGACAAGATCAACCAGCAACTCACCGGAACCATCGTGCAGTCGTTGCGCCGCGACCAGGCTTACCAGGCGATCACCAGCCGTGGATACGCCGCGGCGGGACTGAGTGACACCGATATCGCTCAGGCGCTTCAGGGCGTGCCCGAGGCGGTGCGGAAGTTCACCGACGCCAGGTCGAAGTACAACCAGGGCAAAGACCGCGATCAGCAGTTGCCCGACCTGGCACACCTGAAGAACGAACTCGACGACGTCGGCGAATCTGCCTCCACGCTGGGCGGGCAGCTCAACGGCGTGAACTCGAGCCTCGCCGATGGCGGCAAGAACACGCGTGGCCTGACGAGGCCATCCACGGATCTTTCGCGCTGACCACGCAGGCGGCGCAGGATTTCGCCGATTGGGGCGCTGCGGTCGAACAGGTCCCCGACGCGAAAACGGTGATCATCAAGGACACCACCCCGGACGTGTTGCAGCACCTCGAGGCGACCGGATGGAAAATCGAGCACCTGAAGGACGGCACGGTCAAGCTCACCGCGGACACCGGCCCGGCGCTGACCGATGTTCGCACCCGCTTCCGCCAGCGTCACCGCGTGCGATCGTCCCTGACCTCGCCCCGCCGGTGATGATCGCCACCTGACCATTCAGGTCACCCATCGCAACTCCTTTGTCCCGCATCGCCGCCGACGTCGAGGTGATCCGCCCGAAGGGGGCCAGTGATTCGCAACGGTAGTCACCCCCTCTGCCGTCAACCAACCAGAAGGTTGATAGCAGCCGCGATCGTCCCGCCGGGAGATTTCGTTTTCCACCAACTAGTTGGTGTTATGGTTACCCGAAGTCGACGATGACGAGAGGACGGGCTATGGCCGAAGTCGAGTGGGAGAAACGCGGCGACATCATGGTGGTGACGCTGAATCGGCCGGAAAAGCAAAATGCGGTCGGCGGCGCGATGTTCCGGTTGCTGAAGGACGCGTTCACCGCTGCCACGGCCGACGAGGATGTGCGTGCCATCGTCACGACCGGCGCGGGGTCGTCGTTCTGCGTCGGCGCCGACATCGGCACGCTGGGCGCCGTAGCCGAGCAGAGCACGGTTGCCAGACCTCTGGGCCGGCCGAACCGCGGCGGCACCGACAACGGCCTCCGGCCGTTGAGCCTGTCGGAGCAGGTGGTCGACCGGACCGGGCCCGGACGCTGGATGACCGAGATGCTGAAATTCCCCAAACCGACGGTCGCCGCGGTGAACGGTGCCGCCGCGGGCGGCGGCCTGTGTCTCGCCGTGATGCACGATTTCCGTGTCGCCGCGGCCGACGCGAAGTTCGCCGCGGGTTTCGCCACACTCGGTCTCGGCCCGGAAATGGGTCTCAGCCGGCTACTCCCCCAACTCATCGGACTCCAGCCGGCCCGGCGCATGCTCGCCCTCGGCGAACCGGTGCCCGCGGAGCGGGCCCACGCACTGGGTCTGGTCGACGAGATCGCCGAGGGAAACGTCCTGGACGCGGCGATCGCGTTCGCCCGACGCCTCACCGCTCTGCCGCCGCTGGGCGTCCGCGCGGCGCTGGAACTGCTCGCCTCGACCCGCGATGGCTGGGACCACGTGCTGGAATCGGAGTACTCGATCCAGCGGATCCTGTTCGAAACAGCGGATCACCAAGAAGCGATCGCCGCGTTCCGCGAGCGGCGCGCCGGCACGTTCGAGGGGCACTGACCACGATGACGACCACGACCGCGTCCCCCACGATTTCGCATCCGCTTTCCGGCGTCCGCGTGCTCGACCTGAGCGCGCTGGGCCCGGGTCCGTTCGCCTCCATGGTGTTCGCGTCCCACGGCGCCGACGTGCTATGGAGCGGATCGGGCTCGGCCCGGCGGAGCTGACCACGGACAAACCCGCGCCTGATCTACGTGCGGCCGACCGGCTGAGGCCACAGCTGCCCCGTCGCCACCGAGGCCGGTCACGACATCGACTACATCGCACTGGCCGGCGCACTCGCGACGGACCGAACGCTTCGCTGGCACGGACGCCTGCGGCGCACCGGTGCTCGAGATCGGGGAGGCGGCGCAGCATCCGCACCTGCGCTCCCGGATGTACGTCGACACCTCCACGGGACCCCGGATCCGCTCGGCCCCGCGCCTTCGAGCACCCGCGCGCCTTCTTCACCGCGCTGCCAGGGGAAGTTGTAGTCGGTGATCGTCACGACGTTCTTGCCCGAGGCCAGCAGGCGGCTCATCTCCTCGCGACGGCCACTGTCGTCGGGCATCGCACGCCGGCGTACACGACGATGTCCGCGTCGAGATCGTAGATCCGCTCCTTGTCGGTGGTGATCGTGACACCGATCGGCGCGTGCCCGATCAGGCTGGCGATGTCTTTCCCGTCCTTCTCGGGGCTGTACGCGAGACATGGACCAGCGCTGACCCACCGGTTCGCCGTCATCGCGCCAGGCCCGCCCCGATCCGCTCGAGTTGCTGACTGGGCACGCCGAGAGAGGCGTCGATCTGCTTGGCCCACAGGTAGTACCGGTGCGCGGGATAGGTCAGGTCGTTACCGAGGCCGCCGTGCACGTGGAGCATGGAGTGGCCGGTACGGTGACCCGCCTCCGAGGCCCACCACTTCGCGATCGCCGCCGCCTCGCTCGCATCCATATCCTGCGCAAGCTGCCACGCGGCGTGCCACAGGGTCACCCGGACGGCGCGCGTGTCCGTGTAGGCATCGGCACCACGCTTGAGCACCGACTGGAAGTACGTGAGCGGCCGCCCGAACTGGACGCGGGACGAGGTGTATTCGGCCGCCGCCCTGGTGGCGGCATCGAGCACCCCCAACTGCACCGCGCAGGCGGCGACCACGCAGTGCTGGTAGAGCCACTCGGCCGCCCCGGCGTCATCGACCAGCACCCCCAGCGCGCCGGCCAGCTCGACATGCGCGACGTGCTCCCGGCTCGAGGTGCGCGCCGGCGTGACGGTAACCCCGGGCGCGGCGCGCTCGACGAGAGCGACCGCGACAGCGCCGCTGTCGAGGAGTGCCGGCACCAGGAAATGGGTGGCCGCGCCTCCGCCGGGAACGCTGAGCTTCCGGCCGGTTACCTCGCCCTGCGCCGACACCGTCGTTCGCGGCCGCGTCGGCAGGTCAGGGCCGAGTTCGGCCAGTGCCGGCGCGACGATCGCGGTCCCGTCCACGACCCGCGGCAGCAACCGCTCGCGCAGCCCGGTCGAACCGAACCGCTCGACGAACATCCCGCCGACACCGGACGCCGCCAGTGGCGCGTGCACCACGTGCCGGCCCTGGACCTCCAACGCCGCGCAGAGCTCCAGGATCCCGCCTCCGGCGCCGCCGGCATCCTCGCCGATCCAGACGCCGGGCAGCCCCGACGCGGTCAGCGCATCCCACAGCGCCCGGTTCAGCTGCTCCGCCGAGGCCTCGGCCGCCGCAAGCCGCTCCTGCCCGCCGTGATCGGCGAAGACCTGCTCGGCGAGGCCGGCCGTTACGCTCTGCTGTTCGGAGAAGGTGAAGTCGATCAACGCACACCCCCGGTGTCCCGCTTCATGCCGATCCCCCGCCAGGCGATGATTTCCCGTTGCATGTCGTTCGTGCCGCCGCCGAAGGTGTTGATCTGCGACTCGCGCGCGGCGTGTTCGAGCTCCCCGTGCAGCAGCGCACCGGGAGAGCCGGCCGGGAGGTAGGACGCGGAGCCGAGTATGCCGAGCATCGTGCGATAGGCGTCCACAGTGGCCTCCGTGCCGAACACCTTGGTCGCGGACGCCTCGGCGTGGCCCGCGGCGCCCCGCGCCAGGCTCGCCGCCATGTCGAGGTTCACCAGGCGCACGGCACGCACCGTGGCCACGACGCGGGCGAGGTCGTTGCGCACCCACGGCTCGTCGATCGGCCTGCGGCCGTCCGGGCCGGCGGTGCGGCACCAGGCGAGAAGGTCGTCGTACAGTCGCTCGGCGAGCCCGACGAAGGCGGCCTGACCGACGCGTTCGCGATTCAGCGCGCTCGTGAGGAGCCGCCAGCCGTCGTTCTCCTGCCCGACGAGGTTCTCGACCGGTACCCGCACGTCCTGGTAGTAGGTGGCGGTGGTCGTGGTGCCGCCCACGGTGGCGATCGGCGACCAGCTGAACCCCGGCTGGTCGGTCGGCACGAGCATGATCGAAATGCCCTTGTGCTTGGGCGCTTCCGGGTCGGTCCTGGCCGCGAGCCAGATGTAGTCGGCGACCTGGGCCCGGGTGGTGAAGATCTTCGACCCGTTGACGACGTAGTGGTCACCGTCCCGGACGGCCCGCGTCCGCAGGGACGCGAGGTCGGTGCCCGCCTCGGGCTCGGAGTAACCGATCGCCAGCTGCAGTTCACCGCGCAGGATGGGAGGCAGGAAGCGGTTCTTCTGTTCCTCGCTGCCGTGTTCCATCAGCGTCGGCCCGACCGTGTTGAGGGTCGCGAAGTTCACCGGCGCCCACGCGCGCTTGACCTCGTCGAAGAAAATGTAGTCCTCGATCAGGCTCAGCCCACGCCCACCGTACTCTTTCGGCCAGCCGATACCGAGCCAGCCATCGTGCCCCATCTTCTTGACGAGTTCGAGGAACAGTTGGCTCGACTCCCCCTCACGAAGGAGCTGAGCACGCACATCGGGCGTCACCATCTCGCCGAGATACTTCCGAAGCTCGAACCGCAGTGCCTGCTGCTCCGACGTTTCCTGAAAATCCATTCGCATCCGCTCCTCGACGCGACAGCATTGGCCATCGAAGCTACCGACCAACTGGTTGATCCAGGGTCAATGTAGCAATGGTCACCTTGTGAAACAAGGTGTCCATTGCCGCACCGTGCCGGATTCTCCGTGACCTGCCGCCCGGGACCCCAGTGGGCGCGCCCTCCGGCCGCCCCCCGGCGGGTCACACCCGGGGGCAAGGATCGAGGAATAGTGTCGCACCCGGTGCCCGGCCCGCGACCGGACTGCCTCACGGGCGGTCACCTGGTCATGGGCCGGGCTCGTGCGGAGGTGCCGCGGGGACAGCCGCTCCCGGCCGCGTCTCAGGCGGAGAGCTGACCGAGGCTCGAGGTTATCTGGCCCAGGTCCAGGAAGGTCCGGTAACCGGGTGAAGAGTTGATCAGCGGCACGATGCAGTTGACCAGGCGCGCGGCGGTGACCTCACCCGCATCGGCCAGCGCGCTGCCGCGGCCGCCCTCGTTTCCCAGTGGGATGTCCACTCGCAGTGGTGTCGAGCCCTCGATGTCGATGCGGTACCCACCGTCATGCCCGACGGTCGGCCAGTCGGGGCCGGTGTGCGGGCCCATCCGGTTCACGTGTGTCGTGGTGAAGATCCGGCGGCCGCCCGCGACGCCGTGCTGATCGAAAATGTAGGCGCCGATCGTGCCCTTTTCGATCAGCCTGCCGCCCGGCGTCTCGTACGACTCGTCCGCGAGCCAGTAGTCGAAGTCGACGTCGATCGCGTCCAACTGCTGTCCGAACGCGTCGGCGAGCAGATGCGGCACGCCACCCCAGCCTTCCCGGATCCAGCTCTCGTGCCCGCCCTCCTGCAGCTCCTCGGGCCGCCTGCCGAACAGTGAGGTCAAGGGGCCACCGGTGTACGGGATGGCAAAGTAGTCCAGGATCTCCCAGGTACGGATCCGGTCCACGCGGCCTACCCCGCTGGACACGGCCACGGCGAGAGCGTCGGTGAAGAAGCCCGGGTCGACCCCGGTGAAGTGAATCGAACTCTCCCCCGTCCGGCAGGCCGCCTCGATCTCCCCCATGAACAGCTCCGGATCCGCCAGGTGACGGAAATGGGTCGGCGGGCACAGCGAGCTGACCACGTTCTTGCCGCTGCGCAGGATCCGCAGCGCGGTCTGGAAGTGCTCGTGCGAGAGCGTGCCGGGAACTGTCGGGTCGCGCTGCCCGGAATCGTGCGGGGTGAAGACCACGCAATCCGCGTCGAGCGCGAGAAGTGCCGACTCGTCGCATGTCGCCCGCACACCGATCGGTGGCCGTCGGACGAGATCGGCGACGTCTCGGCCCTCTTTCCGCGGGCTGTGACACTTCGCGCCCACCACCTGGAAACCGGGCCGGTCGAGCAGGTAGCGCAGCGCCGACCGGCCGACGAACCCGGTCGTCCACTGGACGACCCGATAGGGGCGCCCGTCACGTGGATCCGTGCCACGACCGTTCGTCGTCACTCGCCCGTCGTTGTGCTCGAATGCCCCGGCTTCCGCACCCGGCGCAGCGTTCATGGCCTTCTCCCGGCTCCCACCACGGCAGGCTTCGTCAGCGCCGCTCATGACGCTCGATCCGGAACCCCAGCGCTTCCAGATCCACCGTGTTCGGGGTGATCCCGTTTTCCCGGAGGACGTATTTCCTGATCTTGCCGAGGGCGTTCGTCGGCAGCTCGTCGACGATTTCGACGTAGCGTGGCACCGCGAAGTAGGGCAACTTATCCTTACAGTGCTCGAACAACTCGCCGGGCTGCAACTCCGCCCCGGCGTGCAGGACGACCACCGCTTTCACTTCGTCCTCGGTGAAGTCCGACGGGACACCCACGACGGCCACGGTGTCGACCGCCGGATGGGTGCGAATGACGCCCTCCACCGCGGCCGAGGAGATGTTCTCGCCGCGCCTGCGCAAAGCGTCGCTCTTGCGGTCCACGAAGTAGATGAACCCGTCTTCGTCCTGCGTCGCGAAGTCGCCCGTGTGGTGCCAGAGGTTACGGATCGACTTCACGGTCTCCTGCGGCTTCCCCCAGTAGCCCTGGAACATGACCTCAGGACGACGTGGGCGTGCCACGATCTCGCCCACGGTGCCCACCGGCACCGGCTCGTCGTTTTCGTCGACCAGTTGCACCTCGAGGTGGTCGACGGGCCTGCCGACACTCCCCCGGCGGCGTTCGTCGCTCAGCCTGCTGGTGGTGATGGGAACGCATTCCGTCTGACCGTAGCCTTCGGCGATCACCGGAACGTTGAAACGCTCCTTGAACTCGAGCTGGCGGTCGGGCCGCAGTGGCTGGAACTGCGCGAGGCGGAACGACCCGGTGGCGTCGTCGCTCGACTCCGGTTGCGCGAGCACCGCGAGTGCCATCGCCCCCACGCCCCACAGGAGGGTCGCCTTCTCTTCTCTGGCACGCTTCATGTAGGTCGAGGCACTGAACCTCGGCTCGTACACGACCTCCAGCGGCGCGACCAGGCCGCTCATCAGGATGATGATCTGGCCTGCCGTGTGAAAGAACGGGAACGCGGTGAAAATGCGGTCACCCGGCCGGATCCGGTCGCTGGCCAGGTACGAGCTGGGCACGTTGGTGTAGTTGCCGTGACTGAGCATGCAGCCCTTGGGGTTCCCCGTCGTCCCCGAGGTGTACAGCAGGCCCAGCAGATCCCGTGGACTCAGGTCGGGCTCGGGCACCCGGGTACCGATCGTCATGACCTCGGCGAACTGGTGCACGGCGACGCCGCCTACCGGTTCCGCCTCGCCATCGAGCAGGATGACGTGCCGGAGCGGGGTTTCGGACACGAACGGGCGCACCGTGTTCCACCCGGCCCGGTCCGCGACCAGCACGCTGACCCCGGCATCGACCAGCTGGTACTTGAGGAAGTCGCCCTTGAGGAACGTGTTCAGCCCGAGGTTGATCGCACCCGCCTGCGAGCAGGCCATGAGCGTGGCGAAGACCTCTTCACGAGTGTCGGAGAGGACACCGATCCGATCACCCTTTTCGACGCCCAATGCGGCGAAACCCGCCGCCAGGCGCTCGGCGCGGCCGGCCATGTCGCCGAACGTGATCCAGTCGTCGCTGCCGCACTTGACGAAGTTCCGGTCCGGCTCCTCATTGGCTCGACGGCGCAACACCTCGCGTACGACCCGCATCCCAACATCCATCGGTGCGAACATTCCTTACGTCCGGCGAGCGATCCGGGATCCGCTCGCGATCAATGTATTAAGTCAAGAGTCAATTTGAAAGCGGCCGGAGGCTCGCTCCGCCGTCGATCACGATCGTTTGCCCAGTGAGCCAGCTCGCCGCGTCGGAGACCAGGAAGAGCGCCATGTTCGCGATGTCGGCCGGCTGGCCGATCCGTTTCATCGGCAGCTTCGCCGCCCGCAGGTCGAGGGTCGGTCAGCGACTTCGCCATCGTGGTCTCCACAAGGCCGGGCGCGATCCCTGCCACCCGCACACCGGGAGCGAGTTCGTAGGCGAGCTGCTGTGTGAGATGAACCAGGGCGGCCTTGCTCATGTTGTACACGGCAAGGTTCTTCACGGTACGGAAAGCACCGATACTGGAAATGTTGAGGACGACCACGAGCGCCTGACGGTAGGCACACTGGGTCCACACGAGCGACCCACGCTGGTTCACTTCGATCGTCTTGTCGAATTGCGACGTCTCGATATCCATCACGCCGCCGTAGTAGGGGTTGGTCGCCGCATGTTGACGAGAATGTCGAGCCGCCCGAAGCGTCCCGGCGTCGCCTCGACGCACGCACCGGCGCTTCCGGGCTGCCCGCATCGGCCGCGAACACGTCGACGACACCATCGGGAAACTCGGCGGCCACCTGCTCCAGGCCCAGCAGTTTCCGTGACACCATCATGACCCGCGCCCCGGCGTCCACAAACGACTCCGTCATCGCGCGGCCGATTCCCCGGGAGGCCCCGGTCACGATCGCTACTTTGTCCTTCAATTGGAGCCGCACCAGACGTAACTCCCTTTCACGGCTGTCACCGCCTCAACCAACTACTCGGTTGAGAGTAGTTGGAGGTCCAGGTAACGTCAACAACGCCGGGCGCGGAACGAGATCGGTTACCCGAGGCCACAACGGGCCCGGGCCGGCCCGTCACCGCGTCCGGCCGGACACGAAGGAAAACGCGGTGGCCGACTGCGCAGGGGCCCCTGGGGACATCCGTTCGGCCGGCCCCGGGGGCGTGGCATGGTGCGCGACTTTCAGTACCCCCAGCAACCCACATACCGAAACGGACGTTCCCGAATGAGTTCTGAATCCCGCCACGCCTGGGCAGAATCAGGCGTCGAGATGGTCGCCCCCGACGTCTACCGCATTCCGTTGCCGCTTCCCAGCGACGGGCTGCGCGCGGTCAACGTCTACGCGATCCTCGACGACGGGGGCGTCACGCTGATCGACGCGGGCTGGGCACTCGCCGAGGCGAAGGCCGAGCTCGGCCGGGCCCTGAAGGGCCTCGATCGCGAATTCGGCGACATCCACGAGTTCTTCGTGACCCACGCGCACCGGGACCACTACACGATGGCCGTCGAAATCAGGCGACTGTTCGGCAGCGCTATAGCGATCGGTGAGCGGGAGCGCCAGAACCTGGCGTACATCAAGGGGGTCATCGACGGCACGACCGAACCCAGCTATCTCGCCAGGCTGCGCCGCGGCGGGGCGAGGAAACTGATGGACGAGGCCGCCGCCTCCCATCGACAGCAGCCCACCGCGGAACTGTGGGAAATGCCCGACCGGTGGCTGAACAACCACGCCGAACTCGACGTCGCCGGGCGGAAGCTCCGCGTGCTCGCGACCCCCGGCCACACCAGTGGCCACGTGGTTTTCCAGGACGCCGCGGCCGGGCTGCTGTTCGCCGGCGACCACGTACTCCCGCACATTACGCCGTCGATCGGCTTTCAGCCGGCACCGTATCTCGGGCCGCTGGCCGACTACCTCGACTCGCTCCGGCTGATGCTGACACTGCCCGACGCTCGCCTGCTGCCCGCACACGGCCCGGCGGGCGGGAGCGTCCACGCCCGCGTGCACGAGCTGCTCGAGCATCACGAGCGGCGGCTCACCGAGACGTTGGAAGGCATCGGTGAAACGGCCACCGCGTACGAGGTCGCGCAGCTCATCCCGTGGACCCGCCGCGAGCTGGCCTTCACCGAGCTGAGCGTCTTCGACCAGGTTCTGGCCGTGAACGAGACCGGAGCGCATCTGGACGTACTCGTCACGCGCGGCCAGGCCACGAGTGAGCAGGGCGAGGACGAAGCACTCGTGTACCGACGGCGCTGAACCCGAGCAGTGCCCTGCCCCGGACGAAACGGACCAGGGCGCCTTCATGCCCGGTGGGCGACGGTCAGTGGCGTTCGATCAGGGTTCCGGTGCCCAGCCCGCCGCAACAGCACATGGTGACCAGGCGCGAACCGGCCGTCGACGTATTCGAGCTCGTTGAGCCTCTTGGTCACCAGCACGGCTCCAGTCGCGCCGCCTGCTCGCTCGTTGGACTCAACCGACTCCCCCCAACCAACCTATTGGTTGAGACTATGGCTCGAAAGGCCGCACTGTCCAAGATCCTTTGCCCGATGTGGCCGAGGTGACAGCTGGGTCGGCGCTGCCTCGGCGACCACTACGGCCAGACCGCGAGGTACCGGTTGTCGTACGTCTCGCCGTTGACGACACCCGCTCCAGCGGCAGGCGCGGGCCCAGCATGTCCGACAGCGCCAGCTCGCCCTTGCGGAAGTGCTCGACGACGGCCCTCGAAGTGAGTCGGTCCGAGGCAGGTCTCGAGTTCGCAGTCGCGAGACCGGCGGTAGCCTTCCGGAATGCAGGCTGCTGGCCGAATGGCCACCCGGTGAGCCCGAGCCACCGATTACCGGCTGTCCGCCCTGCCCGCCGACACTCCGATCAAGACACTGGTGCGACTGGCCAAGATCCGCTGGCGGATCGAACACGACTAAGCCCGACACGCCGTGCGCTAACCCCGACGATTCAAGCTCTGTAGCGCCCGGACGAACGGCTCGCCGCGCTCCCGATTGCGACTCGTCGCGGTCTCAATGCCGGTGCCTCCGGCGGATCCAGTGACGATCGCTACGCGACCTTGCAGACGAGCCTGATCCCTCGACTACCTCGTCAGCACCGACCGGTACCGCAATGAGACATCGTATCTGGCCGACGTGATCGTGCCGGTGCCGCAAATTCGGACGAAATCGCAGCGGGACTCAAATTCTCTCTGTACACCTACCGCGATTTCTTCTGTTACTCGCCGCAACTCGTCGAATTGCTTCCGGAATTGGAGCCCGCCGACTGTTCCGCTGGGCATGGATCGCGCGTGTTCGCTCGCTATCGATCACGGTCATCACCTACCGCCAATACTTGACCAACTAGTGGGTCGGGAGCTAACGTTCGGATCGAAGGCGTCACTAGTGGCGAGGCGCCTGGGACGCACCTGATGAAACGAGGTCAGCTGTGAAGACTGCCGCCATCGTTTGTCGGCAAATGGGAGGAAACTGGGAGCTCGCCGACCTCGAACTCGATCCGCCCCGCGCCGGCGAGGCGCTCGTCAGGGTCGCCTACGCGGGACTGTGCTACTCCGACGAGCACATCAGGAAGGGCACGGAGCAGCTTCCCGGTGGCATTCTTTCCATGTACTCCAAGCGAATACTCGGCTCGCTCTACGGCGGCTGCAACCCGCGCAACGACATTCCGAAATTTCTCGGCCTGTATCGGACCGGGCACCTCGAACTCGATGAGCTGATAACGCACCGATACGACCTGGCTGAGGTTGGCCAGGGCAATCAGGATCTCGACGAGGGCAAGCTCATCCGGGGACTGGTCGCCATCAATCCGCAATGAGCAACGCCTGGTCGTTCTCCGCTGGATCATGTGCCCCGACTCGAATTCATCAATCCGCCAGTATTGGAGAACGCAAATGACATTGGCAACCTCGATGAGTTTCGTCGGAGGCCAGTTCATCCACGCTCACTCGCAGCAGACGTGCACAGTCGTCAACCCCGCGACCGAAGAAAAGATCGGAGAGATCGTCGATAGCGACGCCCAGGACGTCGACACTGCGGTTCGCTCCGCGCACGAGGCGTTCATCTCTTCGGGATGGGCTGAACTGCGGGGCGAGGACCGAGCACAATACATTGACAAGCTCGCCGACGCCTTCGAGGCCCGTAGTTCCCAGATCGCGATGTCGCTCACCGAGCAGAACGGCATGCCGATCTCGATGTCGTCCTACCTGAACGGACCGCTGGTCGTTCAGGCCTACCGGTACTTCGCGAACCTCGCTCGCGAACTCCCCATCGAAGAAACTCGCGTCAGCGACGGCGCCACCGGCATCGTGCGCCGCCAGCCCGTGGGCGTATCGGGTCTCATCGTGCCCTGGAACTCGCCCCACATCATCCTGGCCTGGAAGCTCGGTGCCGCGCTCGCCGCCGGGTGCACGACGGTGATCAAACCCGCTCCCGAGACCTCGCTCGACATGAACGCCTTCGCCGCCGCGGTGATCGAGGCCGGCCTTCCGAACGGCGTGGTCAACATCGTGACCGGCGGCCGGGAGACCGGCGCGGCGCTCGTCGCGCATCCGCTCGTCTCGAAGATCGCGTTCACGGGATCGACCGCGGCAGGGAAGATCATCGCGGCCGAGGCCGGCGCGCAGCTCAAGCGCGTGACACTGGAACTGGGCGGCAAATCCGCCGCGATCGTGCTCGACGACGCCGACCTCGATGCGGTGGCCCGGGTGGTCGTCCCCCTCTGTTCTCCCTACTCGGGCCAGGTCTGTGTGTCCAACACGCGGATCCTCGCACCCCGCACGCGCTACGACGAGATCGTCGAGATGGTGGCCGAGGCGATGCGAGCCGGGCAGGTCGGCGACCCGAAGGACCCCGGCACCGCGTTCGGGCCACTGGTCGCCGATCGGCAGCGGGCCCGTGTTGAATCCTATGTCGAGCTCGGAAAGAGCGAAGGTGCCGAAATCGTTCTCGGCGGTGGACGGCCCAAGGATCTGAACCGGGGCTTCTACTTCGAACCGACTGTGTTCAGGCATGTGTCTAACTCGATGCGAATCGCGCAGGAGGAGATTTTCGGCCCGGTCCTCGCGGTGATCCCCTACGACACCGACGACGAAGCGGTTGCCATTGCCAACGATTCGGACTATGGGCTGTCGGGTTCGGTCCTGACCGGCGACGCCGAGCGCGGGCTCGCGCTCGCCCGGCGAATCGACGCCGGCCAGGTCCGGGTGAACACGATGGTGTCCGGAAACGACTTCCCGTTCGGCGGATTCAAGCAGAGCGGGCTGGGTCGCGAACTGGGCCCCGAGGGCATCCAGCCGTACCTGGAGTTGAAGACGATCTATCCCATGCAGCAGGGCAGCAGTACTGCCAAAAGTCCGTTAACCGCTGAGTAGCCGGAGGTCGTTGGATTGAGCGCGAAACTGGGTGCCATCGCGGTGCCGTTGAACGCGTATCTCAAAGGCGAGTTCCTGCGGTACCAACTGCATGACGCGGACCCGTCGGTGGTGATCGTCGATGCCGCTGCCACGGAGACCGTGGCACGGCTGAATCTGGACCTGACCGGACTGAAAGCCCTCATCGGCGTGGGGCGATTCGACGGGCCGGATCCACGGCCCGATATCGACTACGAGGACCTTCTGGAAACCGGCCACGCCACACCGGCCGTGGCGGTGCGTCCCCAGGACCCGATAGCGATCTTTTACACCTCGGGAACCACCGGTATGCCGAAGGGTTGTCTCATCGCGCACGGATATGCGTTCAACGGTGCCCGGGCATGTACGTCGACCAGCGTGACTTCTGGAACTTCATAGCCAGCCCACGTTATCTTCAAAAGTTCTGCGTCGGCGGGGCGCAGGTCGACCAATTCGGCAACATGAACAACACCGTGATCGGGCAGGACTATCACCACCCCAAGGTCCGCCTGCCCGGCACAGCCGGGCTGGCCGATATGGGCTCGATGCCCAAGCGGCTGCTGTACTGGGTGAACGACCACAGTCCGCGAACCCTGGTCGATCGCGTCGATTTCCGGTCGGCAGCAGGATTCCTCGGCGGTTACGGTGAACGCGCCCAGCTCGGCCTGGCCGGCGGCCCCGAACTCGTCGTCACCAACCTCGCCGTGTTCGACTTCGCGCCCGACAGCCAGCGAATGCGCCTGAAGTCCCTTCATCCCGGCGTAACCCTGGAGCAGGTTCTCACGGCCACAGGCTTCGAACCGGTACTTCCCGAGTCGATCGGCACCACACCGGCACCCTCACCCCAGCAGTTACGGCTCATTCGTGAGGTCATCGACCCCGACGGCCGCCGCTACCACCAACGGACCCGCTGACCCCCGCCCCGGGCGCGGCCATCCAGCCGCCACCCCGATGGAGACATACTGTGACCCTCAAAAGCAAGATCCACGTCGCCAAGACGATGACACGAATCGGCACCCACCTCGTAACCGAGCGGCTGACCGGAAGCGGATCGCATGGGTCTGTTCGATTGGCAGTGCATGGCCGTCGGCGGCTGGGCCAAGGATGTCGCCTATACCATCGCCGCGGCGCTGACGGTCGAGGATCGTCGTGCGTATGAACGGGACCTGATCGCACACTACGTGGAATCGCTGCACCGGCAGGGCGTGAGGTCCCTCGACTTCGACCAAGCTTGGCTCGCCTACCGGCAGCAGACCCTGCACGCTCTGCTTTTCTGGCTCTACACCATAGGTTACGGACCCCTGCAGCCGAAGATGCAGCCGGACGACATCTGCCTCGCCAACATCGAGCGAATGGCCCAGGCCACAATCGATCTCGACTCCCTTACCGCACTCGAATCATGAATGAGAGGTTTCAGTCCAAAGCTGCCACGACACCGGTACGGATGAGTTCGCCGACGGCCGGGTCGTCGTAACCCACTTCTCGCAATATCGCCCTGGTGTCGGCCCCCAGTTCAGGGGCCGGACCACCTGTTCGCCCCGGAGTCCGGCTGAAGCGCGGCGCCGCCGCCGGTTGCGTGACGCCATTCACCTCGAGGTAGGTCTCGCGGGCTGTCAGGTGTGGGTGCGTCGCCGCTTCCGCAGGCGTGAGCACGGGAACGACACAAGCGTCGGTGCCCTCGAAGATCTTCATCCACTCATCTCTCGAACGGGTCAGGAACCGCTCGGCGATCCGCGTTCGGAGCTGGTCGCGCTCCCGGCGGTCCGGCGGGTCCTCGAGTCCCAGCCCGTCGATGAACGCGTCATAGAACTGTGATTCGAGGGCACCGACCGCGATGAACGTCCCGTCCGAGCACTCGTAGGTGGAGTACTCCGGCCGGCTGCCGTCGAGCAGATTCGCACCGCGCTCGGCAGTCCAGAGGCTCTGTGACCGCATGCCGAAGAGATTCGCCAGCAACACGGCCGTCCCGTCCACGATCGCCGCGTCGACGACCTGGCCCTTTCCCGACCGCAGAGCGTCGAACAGTCCGCATACGAGCCCATAAGCCAGCAAATAGCCGCCGCCCCCGAAGTCCCCGACGAGATTCAGCGGCGGAGCCGGCGGGCGGTCGGCATGCCCCATCGAGTAAAGCGCGCCCGTCAATGCGATGTAGTCGATATCGTGACCGGCGGTGTGCGCCAGCGGCCCGTGCTGTCCCCATCCGGTGATCCGGCCGTAGACCAGGCGTGGATTGCGTTCCAGGCACGGCTCCGGCCCGACGCCGAGCCGCTCGGCGACACCCGGACGGAAACCTTCGATCAGCCCGTCCGCGTTCTCCACGAGCCGCAACACGACCTCGGCCCCGCCCTCGGCCTTCAAATCGACCACTACGGACCGCCTGCCGCGCTCGAGGATCGACTGGGCCGCGGCGTACCTCGTGTCCCCGGGGCGAGACACCCGGACCACGTCGGCTCCCATGTCGGCCAGCACCATCCCGGCGAACGGCCCGGGGCCTATACCGGCCAGCTCGACGATTTTCACACCACTCAGCGGACCGCTTCCGGCTGACAATTGGGCCTCCGACTATGCGTGGGAACGAAGCTCGGGCAGAACCTGATCGGCGATCGTCTGGATGACCCGCGCGCGGGCGTCCGGTGGCGCGGCGACCTGCATGATCACGGTCTCGGCCCCGGCATCGGCGAACTCGGAAAGCCGGCGAAGGGCCGACGCAGGACTGCCCACTATGAGGTAACGGTCGGCCATCGCCTGGAAGTCCTGCTGATAGGCGGCACTGACCTCCTCGATACCGGTGCGGCGCGCCCAGTGTTCGTCCTCATCGACGCACATCCAGGCAAACACCGCTCCGCGCACCTCCTCGGCCTGGCGACCGGCCTCGACCGCCGCCCCACGCACCTTGGCGATACCGCTCGCCATCATCTCCGGTGTCACCAGATAGGGCAGCCACACATCCGCGAACCGGCCCGCGCGTCGGATGGCCTTGTCTTTGCGGCCGCCGAGCCAGATCGGCGGTCCGTCCGGCCGGCTCGGCGGCGGGTTCAGCGCCACGTCGTGAAGCTTGGTGAACTCGCCCTCGAACCGCACGGACCGACCGGTGAAGAGCAGGCGAAGCACCGTCAAGCCCTCGTCCATCCGGCGGAAGCGTGTCGCCGGGTCGACACCGACCGCGGCGAACTCGGCGGGGAACTCTCCGCCGGCTCCCAAACCGAGTTCCAAGCGGCCCTGCGATGCCTGGTCGAGGCTGGCGGCCAGCTTGGCCAACAGCGCCGCGGGATACAGCGGAAGCAAGGCGATGGTGCTGACGAGCCGAATGTGCTCGGTGGCTCCCGCGGCAACCGCGAGTTGAACGAACGTGCTGGGCACCGGACGGCGAAAGAACACGTGATCGCCCGAAGCCAGCAGGTCGAAACCCAGTTTTTCGGCCAGCCGGGCATCGTGCACAGCCGAGGCCGGATCCACATTGACGAGCCCGGCTCTCAAGGGAATAGTCATCGCTCGCCTACCCCGCGGTCAGTACGAACGTGGAAGGTCGAGGCTGTGGATGGCAACGTAGTTCAGCGCCATCTCCCGGCTCACCGGCGCACTCCGCGCAAGCCGGGTCAGACCCCACAGATGCGCGATCCCGAATTCCGTCGCATAGGCATTGCCGCCATGGGTCTGGATCGCGGCTTCGAAGCAGTCGATCGACGCGTCGGCAGACGCGAGCTTCGACATGTTGGCCGCTTCCCCCGCATCGAGACCGTTGTCATACAGCCACGCCGCCCGCGTAGTGGCAAGCCGAGCCAGCTCGAGCTTGACCTTCGCCGCGGCAAGCGGATGAGCGATCCCCTGATGCGCCCCGATCGGCACGTCCCAGACCTGCCGGTCACGGGCATAAGCGGTGGCACGGTCCAGGAAATACCGGCCAAGTCCGGTGGCCTTCGCCGATGCCGTGATGCGCTCCGGATTGAGTCCGGCGAACATCTGCTTGAGGCCGGCCCCGTCCGTCGCCCCGACGAGACCCTCCGCCGGGACGACGACGTCGTCCAGCGAGAGGAGGAACTGCTTCTCCGGCTCGACGATCTCCATCTCGATCGGCTTCTTCACGAAACCTGACGCATCGGCGTCGACGATGAACAGCGACAGAACACCGCGGCCATTCTCCCTGGTGCCGGTCTTGGCCACCACGAGCACCGCATCCGCCTGGTCCACACCCGTCGTGTAGTACTTGGAGCCGTTGAGTATCCAACGGTCCCCGTCCTTCCTCGCCCTGGTCGCGATCTTGTGTGAATTGGATCCGGCGTCGGGCTCGGTGATGGCGAAGCACATCTTCGCCCGGCCCTCGGCAAGTCTCGGCAGCCAGTCGTCCCGCTGGGCCGGGGTGCCGTGCGCGGCCAGCACGGAGCCACAAATACCCGACGAGACAACCTGCATCAACAATGGACAACCGGCCGCGCAGAGTTCCTCGACGATAATCGCCAGCTCCTGAATTCCCCGGCCGCCGCCCCCAAATTCCTCCGGGATATTCACCGCACCGAAGCCATTGGCGAAGACCGCGTCCCACAACTCACCCATCCCGCGGCCATCACGGGACCGTTCCAGGAAATAACGGTGCCCGAAGCCGGCCGCCAACTTCGCAATAGCCGCTCGCAACATCGAATGTTCGCTGCTCTCAGCAAAGTCCACGCGCATCTCCAAGACACTGGCTGGTCGAATTCAATTCGAAGCTACCAGCGGCACAAAAAAGAGTCAACCAACGGGTTGGTCATAATCGGTATGCACCGAGGCACGCCCGCCGAGGACACCGCGCCGCCGCGCAGAGAGCTGTCGACGCCACAGGCGCACGGGCACCTACTCGCGGCCATGGCCGACACTCCTGTCCGCACCCGACCGGATCACGGACCTTCTGGTCGAACTCACCCAATAGCCACGGGTACCGCCACCGCACCACCCGTACGACCACTTGGTCGGTTAACATATAAGCCCGTGGCTCAACCGAAACAGGCGACTCCCAGAGGTTCGAATCGCAAACAGGACATCCTCCGAGTGGCGACCGACCTCTTCCGGACGAGGGGCTATCACGGCACCCGAATGGACGACGTCGCGGAGGCCGCCCAGCTCAACAAGGCGACTCTGTACCACTACTACGAGAGCAAGGCCTCGATCCTCTTCGACCTCTACCTCAAGGCGACGGACGAGATCACCGCGATCCTCGACGAGGCGGAGAGCGCCGCATCACCGGCCGACCAGCTCAAAAATTACGTCTTCAGCACCTTTGAGCTCATCTCTTCCGATCTCGCGCAAGCCGCGGTGTACTTTCAGGAATCACCATTCCTCGACCAGTGGCTCGCCGCGGATCAGGTAACCGAGATTCGCAAACGAGAGCAAAACTTCGAGCGCCACGTACGCGGCATCCTGCAGCGAGGTATCGCGGGCGGAGAATTCCAGAACTACGATCTGACCATGCTCACGGTCGGGTTCATCGGCATGACGAGCTGGTTCTACCGGTGGTATGACCCGAACAGCCGGTACAGCCCGCGCGATGTCGCTCACGAGTTCAGCAGGATATTCCTCGGCGGACTACTGGTCGACAGGTCCGCGGTACCGGCCAAGCCCGCCCGCCGACGGGCCCAGCCGCGCCGGGCCAACCGCTCGGCATGACCGGACGGTGCGCCATCCGTCGACGGATGGCGGGCCGGCTCCTCGTCGTGCCGACGGTGCGCCGCCTTGGCACCGGTGTACGACGCCCGGACCTGGTCATCGGCCAGCATGTCCCTCGGGCGACCGAACGGGCGATACCGATCAACCGGCGTTGAGCGAAGGAGAGCACATCGGGCCTACGGTCCAGCACGCCTTCCAAGTCGAAGTCCGCGATGGCGGTCAGCGCCGCATCGGATAGCACCGATCTCTTCGGCAGGAACATGTCGCGCACGGCTGTGAACATTGACCATGGCTCGCACGCCACCGCCAGGTTGTCGCGCACGGTGAGATCTTCGAACAGTTCGATCGACTGGAACGACCGGGTGACGCCGAGGCTTGCTCGCGCTTCGGCGCGGAGTCGGTCGATGCGCCGCCCGCCGAGCGTGATCGTTCCCTTGGGGGGAGTTGGCCATAAGTTCCGCGACGGTCGCCGGACTGCGCTCCGGCGTTCTGGTCGCCGCCAGCCGGGCGACACGGACGCGACGACTGCGCCGCTTGGCTGCGCTACAGCGCGACTTCGACCTCATCGCGGCCACCGCACACGCCTATGACGCCCGTCCGTACACCCGCAATGCGAGCGACCTTATCGATCTCGAAGACCTGGTCGAGATCGTCCCCATCTGACTTTGAGACAAGCGCGAACCTGCTCAGTGGCGTTCGATCAGGGTGCCGGTGCCGAGGCCACCGCCACAGCACATGGTGATCAGGGCGAAGCGGCCGTCGACGCGTTCGAGTTCGTTGAGCGCCTTGGTCACCAACACAGAACCACTGGCGCCGAGCGGATGCCCGAGGGCGATCGCGCCACCGTTGGGGTTCACCCGTTCCATATCGGCCTTCAGCTCACGCGCCCAGGCGACCACGACGGAGGCGAACGCCTCGTTGATCTCGATCACATCGAGATCCTGCATCGTGAGCCCATTGCGGTCGAGGAGCTGGCGAGTCGCGTCGATCGGGCCGGTGAGCATGAGTTCGGGATCCACGCCCACCACGACGGTGTCCCGGATGGTAGCCCGAGCCCGCAAGCTCAGCGCTTCGGCGCGGGCCGCGGTCGTCATCAGGATAGCGGCCGCACCGTCGGAGATCTGCGAGGAAGTCCCGGCGGTGTGCACGGCGTCATCGCGACCCACCGCCTTGAGCCCCGCGAGCGTATCCAGGCTCGTCGGGCGCAGGCCCTCGTCTCGATCTACCCGCACATGCTGATCCGTCGGCTTGCCATCCGGACCTGGTACCGGGGCATCGACCGGCACGATCTGGTCGGTGAAGCGCCCCTCGGCCCACGCCCTGGCCGCGCGTTCCTGCGATATAACGCCCAGCTCGTCCGCGTCGCGCCGGGTGACCTTCCACTGCGCGGCGATCCGTTCGGCCGCCTCGAACTGGCTCACGAAGTTGTAATGGCGCCGGTAGCCGCGATTGATGGGGCGACCGAAATCACCACTCGAGTTTGCTCCGATCGGGATACGGCTCATTGCCTCGACGCCGCAAGCAACCGCGACGTCCACGGTGCCGGACGCGGCCAGCGACGCGGCAAGGTTGACCGACTGCTGCCCCGACCCACACTGAGCGTCGACCGTGGTCGCGGCCACCGTATACGGCAGCCCGGCGGCCAGCCACGCGGTCCGGGTGACGTTGAACGACTGCTCGCCGATCTGCGACACACACCCGCCGACGACCTGCCCGACCTGCGCGGGATCGATGCCGGTGCGTGCGATGAGACCGGCATGTGCCGTCGCCAGCAAGTCGACCGGATGCACCGGAGCCAGCCCTCCCTTGCGGCGTCCGATGGGTGTCCGCACCGCATCGATGATGACGATCTGACTATCCCGCATAGTTCCTGTCCTCCACTTCTTCTCCGAACGCGCTGTGTCGCACGCTCATTCGGGCGCGACGCTGGGCCACGCGGCCGGGCGCCGCTCGCGGAAGGAACGGATGCCCTCCGCCAGGTCCGGCTGTTCGAAGGTGGCCGCCTCCAAGGCGAGCGATAGCGGCATCTGCTCGTACAGGTCGCGGATCAACCGCATATTGATCGCATGTTTGGTCCACTCGATCGCGAATCGAGGGCCGGCGGCCAGTCCGCGCGCTATCTCTACGGCACGGTCCACGACATCGGCCACGGGCACAACCTCATTGACGACACCGAAGCGTTCGGCATCGGCGGCCGTCATCTTCTGCCCGGTCAGCAGGTACTGTTTGGCCTGCACAGTGCTCATCGCGGCCGGCCACAGCAACGTGCCGCCATCGCCGGCGACGATGCCCACATTCACGTGCGTATCGGCCAGCGTCGCCGTGTCCGCCATGACGATCAGGTCGCACGCCATCGCGATCGTCGCACCGAGACCGGTCGCAGGACCGTTGACCGCCGCGATGACGGGTTGTTGCACCGACAGCAGGTCGCGCAGGGTCAGCAGGCCGTGTTCGAGATTGCGTGCGCGATCCCGCCAGTCCGACTGGATGAACCCCGTCATCATGCCGACATCGCCACCCGCGCAGAACGCGTCACCGGCGCCGGTCAACACCATCGCGCCGATCGCCCGCTGGTTGGTCAGCGCAGCCAGCAACTCGCGGAACTCGCGGCGCAACACCACATCGATCGCATTACGCGCCGCCGGCCGGTCGAGAGTCGCCACCAATACGCGGCCGACGAGCCGGGTCCGGATCCGTTCGAACTCCGGCAGAATCCCGTTCTCAGCCATCGTGCTCGACCAGTTCGTGCTGGTCCGCGGGATAGAACTGGTGCGCCCAGGAGCGCACCCGGTTGAAGAAGCGACCTTCCTTAGGCGCGTAGTACGGCTTCGTCACGTACTTCTGGTGCGCCCAGATCTCGAAGTCGTTGCCGATCTGAAGATGCTGGCTCTCCATCATCCGCTTCGAACGCCCGGTGGGCTCCGTCGTCCCCGGCTCACGCGTACCCGCCGTCGTGCTCAGCAGCACCGACTCCGTCTTCGTCACCGGAGTCACCGCCACCACCTGGACCACAGTGAGGTCGTCGTCGACGATAACCCGATCAACGCCCAGTCCCAGTCCGTAGAGATTGGTGACGATCTGCGCGTTGACCGGGCCATTGGGTGTGAGCCAGGTCGAGGCCTTCCCACCACCGAGCTTCAGATCCATCGTCTCGTACAGAATATGTTCGCGTTCCTCCATTTCGGCCAGTTCGGACGGCTCGGCGGAACCATGCACGAACGGAAAATGATAGAGATCCGCAGTATTCTCGCGGGGCTGCTGCGGATTGAGCACCGCCGGACCCATCACCGCGGTAAACGGCTCGTAATAGCCCGCGTCGGAGTACTCCGGCACACCCGGAAACTCCCACATCGGCGGTCGACCGAGCGCATCATACCAGACGATGATCAGGCCGTTCATCTCGCGCAATTCCCATTGCCCGAGGCGAGCCTTCGGGTGCGTCATATCGACGAACGCGATCTCGGCATTGCGCCCCTCGGTATCCCACTGCCACCCATGCCAGGGGCAACGCAGGTTCTCGCCCATCACACAACCGCCGCGCCCCAGGTGCGCGCCCAGGTGCGGGCAATAGGCGTCGGTCGCAACCGGCAGGCCCGACTCGGTGCGATACAGCACGATGTCTCGATCGAAGTAGCGCAGGGTCTTCACTTGGCCACTGGCGAGTTCCTTCGACCATTCGATCTGGAACCATCCGGTGGGAAACGTGGTGTACGGCCACCCTTCCACGTCGCCTCCTCTCATTGTCTACCAACCCGTTGGTTGATACAGTACGCTGAGACTGTGGCGTGATGTCAAGCCGATGGCAGACAGCCGCAACCATCCACTGAATCGCGACAACCGGGAGTGTGAATGAACTCAGCCATGACCGTCCCTGAGTCGACATGCCCGCTGTGTGCGATCGTCGCTGGACACGTGCCGAGCCATCCGATCTACGAGGACAAGCACACCCTGGCCGTCCTGGACCGGCAACCCGCCGTGGCCGGCCATGTCCTGCTGATGCTCAAAGCACACGCCAACTATCTCGATGACCTGCCGCCAGAGATGGGGCGCGATCTGCTCGCCGTGACGCAACGTCTACAGCGAGCGATTCTCGCCTCTGACCTACCCGGTGCCGACGTGAAGATGTTCCTTTCCGACGGCGAGCCGGACTACAAGCACGCGCCGCATGTGCACGTGCACATCTTTCCTCGCGACGGGGCCGACGAGATCGAGCCCGACCACGTCGTCTCCGACGACGAACTCGCGGCGACGGCGGCCCGTATCCGCCAAGGGGTCCGGGCCACCGACCCGGTCGCGCCTTCTGCACCGGCAAGCGACGGCCACCGATCGATATTTTGGCGCGACATGCGCCTCGAGGAGGAGTACCGATGAAGTTGGTCTTCGACGACGAACACGACCAGTTGCGCGACTCGGTGCGCGGGTTCCTGGCAGCCAAGTCGCCCGAGTCCGAAGTGCGGCGCCTGATGGCGACCTCCGACGGCTACGACCCAGCGTTCTGGTCACAGCTCACCAAGGACCTCGAGCTCACTTCGCTGATCGTGCCGGAGCGCTTCGGCGGGGCGGGCGCGGGACAGCGTGAACTCACCGTCGTCTTCGAAGAGTTCGGACGCGCGTTGGCATGCGCACCGCTGTTCTCGACCGTGGCGATGGCGGCCAACGCGCTACTGGCCAGCCAGGACGAGCAGGCGCAGCAGCGCTACCTGCCCGGGATCAGCGACGGCTCGACCACGGCGACCCTGGCCCACCTCGAAGCCGACGGCCACTGGGGCCCGGACACGGTGACCTTGACCGCGACCGAGCGCGACGGCCGGTGGAGCCTCACCGGCAGCAAAGTTTGGGTTGTCGACGGGGCGACCGCCAACCTCGTTCTCGTGACGGCGCGAATATCGGCCGGTATCGGCCTGTTCGCGGTGACAGCCCCCACTGCCGGGTTGAGCGCGGAACCCGCCGAGCTCGTCGACCACACCCGCAAATACGCCCACCTGCAATTCCACGACGTCACCGCTGAGCTCGTCGGGGAATCCGACGATTCCTGGCCCGATATCCAGCGGGCGCTGGATCTGGCGGCAATAAGCCTCGCCGCCGAGCAACTCGGCGGCGCACAACGCCTACTCGAGATGAGCACGGAATACGCCATCTTGCGCTCCCAGTTCGGCCGCGCCATCGGCAGTTTCCAATCGATCAAACACGCCTGCGCCGACCTGCTCCTCGCGGTCGAAGGCGCACGCTCGGCCGTCTACGAAGCCACCTGGGCAGCCGACGAGGACTCCGCCGATCTGCGGGTTGCTGCGAGCCTGGCACAAGCGGTCACCTCGGAGGTGTACTACCACGCCGCCAAGACGAATATCCAGATCCACGGCGGCATCGGCTTCACCTGGGAACATCCCGCCCATCTGTACTACCGCCGGGCGAAATGCTCCGAACTCTATCTCGGCGATCCGGCGCACCACCGCACAGTGATCGCTGAACAGCTCGGTCTCTGAGCCGATCCACTGATTGCCCACGACATTTCGACGACTCGATGTCCCGGTCGAACGGGAACAGAACGGACGCCAACACTCATGACGACCGAGGCCACCTCGCTCGAATTGGCCACCTCGCTCGAACCGGTCGGGGCCGGCATCGCCAAAGTAGCACTGTCCCCGGCCTGGTGGATCGAGGGCACTGCGTATGGCGGCTACCTCGCCGCGCTCTTGCTCCGGGCCGCACAGGCCGAATGCGGGCAGGATCAGCGGCCACTGTCGCTGACCGTTCACTTCATCTCGGCGGTGCGCCCCGGTCCAGCCGAGGTCCAGACACGCGCCGTCAGTGCAGGGCGATCGAGTTCCACGGTAACCGCCACTCTGTCGCAGGGCGGATCGTGCCGGGCCTTCGCCGTGGTCGCGTTCGGTCGTGATCGCGGCGGGCCGCTGCTCGACGAGCACTCGATGCCGGTCGGTGATCCGCCTGAGCTGTCCGAGCCGCTGACCGTACGGGCCGAGGTGCGAGCGCGGTTCCCGCTGCATGCGCGGTTCGAACGACGGCGACTCGCCGAAAGTGCCCGCAAGACATTCGATGTCGGCGGTTGGATCAGGCTCAGTGACCCGCAGCCACTGGACTATCTCTCGGCCGTCACATTCCTCGACTCTTGGGTGGCCGCGGCCACGACGAAGGTCGCGGCAAGTCGGATGCTCACACTTGTGTACTTCGTACAGTTCCTGTGCCCGCTCCCGTTGGAAAACGAGCGCTCGCGGGACTATGCGCTGGCGGTGTTCCGGTCGGGATCGGCGCGCGACGGGTACGCCGAAGACGACGGTGAGTTATGGAATCAGCGCGGCACGTTGCTCGCGCGGGCCCAGCAAGTCGTGGTGATCGGCGTCTGAGCGGAGCCGATCACCACGGCGCCGGTCGAGTCAGCGCCCCTGCCACCGCGGCGAGCGCTTCTGCGCGAACGCGCGCGGCCCCTCCTTCGCATCCTCCGAACGGAAGACCGTGCGGATGAGGGGGCGCTGAAGAGCCCAGAACGCCTCTTCGGTGTGGTTGTGCTGGGCCTGGATCAGCTCTTTCGACGCGGCCACCGACAGTGGCGCATTACGGGCCACCCGATCGGCGATCTCGAGTGCCTTCTCGAGTGACCGTCCGGCTTCGGTGAGATGGTTGACCAAACCGATGCGGTACGCGGTCGGCGCGTCGATCTGATCACCGGTCATCGCCAGTTCCATCGCCATCCCGTGGCCGACCCGGCGTGGGAGCCGAATCAGACCACCGCCCGCAGCGAACAAGCCAACCTTCACTTCGGGGATCCCGAACTTCGCGGTCGCGGACGCGACCATAATGTCGCAGGTCAAAGCCAGCTCGAAGCCGCCGGCCAGGACGGGACCCTCCAAGGCGGCGATCAGTGGCTTGCGGCTGCCGTTGGCATAGAATTCGTGCAATCCCTTGGGCAGGCCGACCTTCGCGAACGCCTTCAGATCCATCCCCGAACAGAAGGCCGTCGGCCCACCGGTCAGAATCCCGACCGCGAGATCGTCGGAGGTGTCCAAACGCTCGACCGCCGCACCCAGACCCGCAACGAGTGCGGTGTCGATGGCGTTCACCGCGGCGGGCCGATTGAGGGTGATGACGAGAACTCGCCCTCGGACCTCGGTCAATACTTCATTACCCGCGTCACCGGCAGGTTCCTGATTCATCGCAGTACTCATTTCGGCTGCAATCGGATGCCGCCGTCGAGCCGGACGACTTCGCCGTTCATGTAATCGTTGGTGATGAGCTCGGTGGCCAGCGTCGCGAACTCATCGGAGCGGCCGAGTCGACGCGGGAACACCACGCTCTCCCCCAGCTTCGCCTTGAACGCCTCGGCCTCCTCACCAGTGCCGTAGATCGGAGTGTCGAACAGGCCCGGCGCGATTGTGTTGAGCCGGATCCCGACGACGGCGAGGTCGCGGGCGATAGGAAGCGTCATTCCGACGACCGCCCCCTTGGAAGCCGAGTAGGCCGCCTGCCCGATCTGCCCGTCGAACGCCGCCACCGAAGCGGTGTTCAATATTGCACCACGCTGGCCGAACGAGTCCGGTTCGGTCTTGGCCATCTCCTCCGCGGCAAGCCGAATGCAGTTGAACGTGCCCAAGACGTTCACTCGCAGCACGAAGTCGAACTTCCCGAGGGCCAGTGGCGTTCCCTGCCGATCCAGTGTCCTGGTCACCCTGGCGACACCGGCGCAGTTGACCAACACTCGCAGCGGTCCGAGGTCGGCCGCGGCGGCGACCGCCTGCGCCACCTCACCCTCATCGGTGATGTCGGCGGAGACGAAGACACCGTCGATCGAATCTGCCACTTTCTGCCCGATTTCCTGCCGGTCGAGCACCACGACCCGAGCGCCTCGGTCGGTGAGGGCACGCGCGGTGGCTTCCCCGAGTCCCGACGCGCCTCCGGTCACGATCGCAGATACACCTTTGATGTCCAACTAAGCCTCCTCGTGATAGGCGGTGCTTCGACCGCATGGAACCACGATAGCCCGAAAACCACCCAACCAGTTAGTTGAACTAAATCACAAAGTTCCGCCATTCGACTGTACCAACCGGTTGATAGAGAGATATGGTGGCCATGGATCTGTTCCGAGACAGGCAAGGTCAGGGAAGTGAGTAGCGTGCCAGGTCAATTACCCTTCGTCGACTATCTAGTCCTCGGCGATGCACCCCATCTGCGGGCCGCCGAATGCTCGTCGTGCCGGGCGCGCTACTTCGACCGCCGAAACGCCTGCGCCGCCTGCGGACGCGGCGAGTTCGAACCTGTCGAGATCTCGCGAACCGGCACCGTCAAGGCCTTCACCATCGTCTCGGTCGCCGCACCCGGTGTACCCGTACCGTTCGTCGCGGCGGTGGTCGACTGCGCGGGGACGAGCGTTCGAGGCAATATCGTCGGCTGCCCGCCCGACCTGGATCATGTCGGACTCGGCATGTCCGTCCGGCTGTCCACCTACTCACTCGGAATCGACCAACTCGGTAATGAAGCAATCGGATTCGGGTTCGAACCGCTGGAAAGCGAGGCGCAGGCATGAGCGACGCAGTGTGGATCCTCGGGATCACGATGACCAAATTCGGAAAATACCCCGATAAGGACATCGTCGACCTCGCGGCCGAGGCCGCGCTCGGAGCCCTGGCCGACGGCGGCGTGACTATGCGCGATATCGGCGTGCTCGCCTACGGCAATCTGATGAGCGCCAACTCGATCGGCCAGCAGCTGCAGAAGCAGATCGGCCAGACCGGAATTCCCGTGTACAACGTCGCCAACGCCTGCGCCACCGGAGCCACCGCGCTTCGGGTGGCCATCATGGCGATCCGAGCGGGCGAATGCGATATGGGCATGGCCGTCGGCGTCGAGAAACTCGCCGGGGCCGGTCTGCTGGGCAGCGCCGGCGCACCGGTCAGTGAACCGACGACCTGGACGGCCAGTGGCAGGTTCGGCGCGCTCGGACCGATCGAGGGCAGGATCGGCACCCAAGGGATGCCCGGGGTCTTCGCGCAAGTCGGCACCGAATACGGCCATACCTATGGTGGTGCCGATTTCGAACTGTTCGCGCGAGTCAGCGAGAAGAACCACGCGCATTCGACGCTGAATCCGCTCGCGACCTACCAGAAACGATTTTCCCTCGAAGAGATCATGAACGACACCATGGTCGCGTATCCGAACACCAGACCGATGTGCTCGGCCAACTGCGACGGCGCGGCGGCGGCAATCCTGGTGAGCGATGCGAAACTGCGGACGCTATCGCTGGAACAACGTCGGCGGGCAGTGAAGATCTCGGCCTCGGTGCTCACCTCTGATCCGTGGGAAGAAGGCTGTCAGGTACTGCCGAACGTCAACACGCTCACCCGCGACGCGGCACGTCAGGCCTACGACCAAGCCGGCATCGGCCCAGATGATCTCGATCTTGTCGAATTACACGACTGCTTCGCCACCGCCGAGTTGGTGCACTACGACAACCTCATGTTGTGTGCTCGAGGCGGTGCGGTCGACTTCTTCAAATCTGGTGCCACCTGGCGCCACGGCAGCATGCCGGTCAATGTCTCCGGCGGCCTCCAATCGAAGGGGCATCCGATCGCCGCGACCGGTATCGCAAACGTGTGGGAGATCTGCCACCACCTACGCGGGGAAGCGGGACAGCGCCAGATCGAGGACGCACGGGTGGGTCTGGCTCATGTCATCGGCCTCGGCTCAGCCTGCGGCGTACACATTCTGGAGCGGTCGGCGAATTCGTAGCCAAAGCAGAATCTCTTCGACCAACCCGGATAGTTGATCGAAGAGATTCTGGTTGGGCACGTATGCCAGTTCGAATCGGGACTCAAACGCCTCGATCGAGCCTTCACGAGGAACTTCGGGCAGCACTGTGTGGAGAAACCACACAAGCCCCGCTCAGCTGACGCGCAGCAAGTCCTTGGCGATTGCGATGGTCTGGATCTCGTCGGTGCCGGCGTAGATCTGCAAGACCTTGGCATCGCGCGCGAGTTGTTCCACCCGGAACTCGCTCATATATCCATTGCCACCGTGGATCTGCACCGCTTCCATAGCGACATCCACCGACGCGCGCGCCGAATACAGCTTCATCGCCGACGCCTCCGCCAGACTGACGCCATGCCCTGTGGAGAGGGACTCGATATAGCGAAAAAGCATGTTCTGCACGTTCAGCCTGGCGATTTCCATCTGTGCCAGCTTGTGCTGGATCAACTGGAACTCGCCGATCGGGTGCCCGAACTGGACGCGGGTACGGGCGTACTCGATTGATGCCTCGAGGCACTTCTCGATAATGCCCAGTGCCATCGCGGCGATACTCGCCCGCTCGGAGGCGAAGGTCCCCTTGGCGCCGTCGCGACTGGTGGACTTCGCGCGATCCGGCCGGCCCGCCAGCAATCGATCGGCGCCAACGCGCACGTCGGAGACGAACAGCTCGCCGGTCGGCGAGGAGTGCATACCCATCTTGCGCAACGGTGGTGTCTGCACGAGCCCCGGCATACCCCGATCGAGTACGAACGACAGTATCCGCGGCCGCGATCCGTCCTGCCCGGATCCGGCCTCCTTGCAGATGAACACGATGGTGTCGGCATGCGGACCGTTGGTAATGAAGGTCTTCGAGCCGTTGAGGACGTACTCGTCACCCTCGCGAACAGCGGTGGACTTCATACCGCCGAACGCATCCGAGCCCGAGCCTGGCTCGGTGAGCGCCCATGCGCCGACCTTGCGCAAGGTGACCAAGTCCGCCACCCACCGCTCGATCTGTTCGCGGCTGCCCGACTTCATGATCGCACCCGGCGTCAGGTTGGTCGATACTCCGAGCGCGGTCACCATCCCGGGTGAACACCGACACAACTCGACCAACGGCAACAACACGGCAGCCAGCTCGGTCGGGTCGCGCCGCTTGTCGCTGGTCGATGACGCCGATGGGTCAAGGGCCCTGCGATAACGCTCTTGGGCCAGCTCGGCCATCCCGAACGAGGTGTACATCTTCCGCAGAATGTCATAGGGCGCCAAGTCCCCGTGTTCGAGCTCGTCACGGTGTGGCTCGATCTCGGTCTGCACGAAGCGACGCAGACTGTCGCGGATCAGTCGCTGCTCCTCGGACCAATCGATCATTTCTTCACCTCTGTACTTGGTTTGGATCGGCTGGGCAGCGATGTCGGCGGACCGATCACTTCAGCGGCCCAGAAAGCGTGGTTCCCGCCGTTCGCGCGACGCGCGAATACCTTCTTTGAAGTCCTCGGTGCGTCCCAGCAGCAACTGTTGCTCCAGCTCTCGCTTGGTTGCCGCACGCACCCGGTCGGCGAGGTCACCACGCAGTGTCTCCCGAGTCGCCCGCACCGAGAGCGGCGCGCACGCAGCGATTTCGGCCGCGAACCGTCTCGCCTCGGCCGCCAGATTCGGCTCATCGACGAGCCGGTCGCACAGACCGATGGCCAGCGCCTCTGCGCCGTCGACGCGCCGCGCTGTCATCAGCATCTCCGCTGCTCGCTGCTGTCCTACCACAGCGGGCAGCGTCACCGTGATCCCGAAACCGTGGTGCAGGCCGAGCCGGGTGAAGTTGGCCCAGAACCGGGTGCTGGGGCAGGCCACCCGGAAGTCCGCGGCCAAGGCCAATCCCAGTCCGCCGCCGACTGCGGAGCCCTGCACCGCGGCAATGATCGGCAGCGGGGTCTCGAGGATGCCCGCGGCGTGCGCGTACAACTCTTCCGGTGCCGAACGCTTGTCGTTGCCGAAGTCCATTCCGGCGCAGAAATGCTTGCCCTCACTGGCGAGAACGACAACCCGGGCGTTCTTCTCCGCGGCGAAGGTCAACGCGCGGCGCACGTCGCCGACCGACGCGGTATCGAAGAAATTCGACGGACCACGGCACAGACGAACGGTCCCTATGGCGTCGTCGTCGACCTCGACCGACACGTCGCCGAAGTCGGTGACAACCTTCATGACGCTCCCCAACGCGCTGTTTTCATCAGGGCCGACGCAGATCGCGCAGACCGGGCAGGATCTCACCGGCGAATATTGTCCGGTACTCGTCGGCCGATGCACGGTCGGACCCGCGCACCGATGTCGAGACGAGCAGGCGGTCGATTCCGAGGTCGAGTAGCTCGGCGATCTGGTCCAGGCAGCGTCGAGGCTCCCCGGTAACCGCGTAGCTGTCGATGAACTCGTCGGTCAGCACCTGCGCCTGCGGCGACGTATCGCGGAAATGGCCGTTCATGTCGTAAGTGCTGTGGATGTCCTGCAGTACTCGTTTGCTCTCTTCACTCACGTTGCCGACCGCTTCCCCGTGCATCACCGAAAACCGGGCGAATGAAGCCACGTCGCCGGAGATCAACCTGCGTGCTTTGCTCTGGTCGCTCTCGGGAACAACGCTGACATACAGGCCCAGTGACAACGTGTCCGGATCCAGATCAGCCGCCGCCCTGGCCGACCGTGCACGGTCGATAGCCCATTTCACCCGGGTCGGGTCGACCCCGACCGCGAAGTTGATGCCGTCCGCGGTTCGGGCCGCGGCATCGATGACTTTCGGTCCAGTGGCTGTCGCATACACCGGGACCTTCGGCAAGTCGGTGCGAATCCAGGACATGACACTGGACGTCGGGGCATTCACCAGCCCCAGCGTCTCCACATCACGAACACCGGCTTGCAGGTGCGCTGAGCGTTCGAAGGGCACGTCCTCGCCGCGCAGGTAACCCTGGACACGCGAAAGATAGTCCTCGAAGCGCTTCACGCTCGCGGGAGCAAGGCCCAGATGCGCGAGCGCGGAGTCCCCTCGACCGATACCGAGCACGGCACGGCCCTTGCTCTCGGCCTGCACGCTCGCAATCGCACATGCCGTGATCGCAGCGTCCCTGGTCACCGGGTTGGTTACCGACGGCGCGACCTTCAGCGTCGACGTCGCGGCGGCAACCGCCATCATGGTGACGTAGGGATCCGAACTCAAGTTCTGCGAGTCGCTGACCGTGATCCCATCGAAACCCAGCTCCTCGACGATCACACCTTGCCGAGCTGTCCATCGCGGTATCGAGAAACTACTGTTCCACACCTCCAGTGGCGGGCGTCCGATGCTCACGTGTTCTCCTTTTGTGCTGGCTGAGGTTTTCTGCCGCGACTCGGCTGCGTCGCCTCCTCGATCACGGCTTCGATCATCGATGCGTCAAATCCCAATTCGGTGAGCACCTCGCTGGTGTGCTCACCTGAAAGCGCTGCCGGCCGTCGCACGGTCGGCTCGGTCGTAGCTGCCGTGAATCGCACCGGCTGCGCAGTAACTCGATACGGACCGGCGACCGGGTGGGTTTGTACGGGTAGTGCGTCCACGAGATCGTCGAGACTCGCGACCGGTGTGGCCGGGATGCCGGTTCGCGCACAGAAATCCAGCCAATGCGCGGCGGTTTCCTTGGCGACGATTTCTGCGACGTCGCGGTACAACGACGCGGCATGGCGCACCCGGGAACGAGCCGAGGCGATCCGCTCGTCGTCCTCCAGATCCGCGCGACCGCCGGCGCGGAACAGATCCTGGTAGTTCTGCCTCGAATAGGGCAGCACACTGACCCAGCCGTCGAGCGCACGCTGCGGGCGGCGTTCGGAATTCAGGATGCGCTGGTAGCCGGCGGGTGTCTGGGGTGGGAGGCCGATCGCCCCAGCGCCATGTTCGACGAGCATGAAGCTCGACATCACATCGACCATCGGCACCTCGACGTGCTGGCCCTGGCCGGTGCGGTCACGATGTATCACCGCGGCCATCACGGCATAGGCGATCGTCAGGCCACACACCTTGTCGGCCAGGATTGTCGGCGCGAACTGAGCCGAACCGTTCGCACGCAAGCCCGCATCGGCGACCCCCGTCGCGGCCTGGATGATGTCGTCATATGCCGGTCGGTTGGCGTCGGCGGAGTCCGATGGCCAGCCTTGTGCCTGGCAGTAGATGATGTCGGCCCGTAACGCCGTCAAGTCGTGATAATCCAGGCCCAGCCGTGATATTGCGGCTGGGCGAAGATTCGTGACAAAAACGTCGGACGTCTCGATGAGCCGCAGCAATGCCGCCCGCCCGGCGGGCTGTTTGAGGTCGAAGACCACATTGCGCTTGTTACGCAGCAGATTCAGGGCGATGCCCGACAGCTGTGCATGCGGACCTGGTGTCATCACCCGGCTCAGCGTGCCGCCTGGTTCCTCGACGGTGATCACATCAGCCCCGAGATCGGCCAGGATCTGCGTCGCGTAGGGCCCCATGATCACCGATGTCAGATCGACGACTGTCAGGCCGGCCAGTGGCAGCGTCATGTGAATCGGCCCTCCACGGTCGCGCGTCCCAGTTCCAGCCGTGCCCGTCGTGGTGAACCGGCCACGGCCGAATGCGATAACACCCGGTTGAAGTACCAGTTGAGCTGATAGTCGAGCGTGAAGCCGATACCGCCGTGTGCCTGCAGCGAGGTCTCCAGTGCGCGGCGAGACGCCCCGACCGTGAAGCTGAGTGCGAGGTCCGCCGCGTAGCGTGCGTCGGTTTCAGTCGCGGCCGTCGCGACTCGGCGGGCGCCTGCGAGCGCCGCTGACTCAGATGCGTAGACATCGATCCACGCATCCGCCAGCAGATGCTTCATCGCCTGGAAGCCGGCGATCGGACGCCCGAACTGCACCCGCTGCGTGCCATAGTCGACCGCAAGGCGCACCGCCCCGGTTGCCAGGCCCGCCAACTCGGCGGCGGTCGCCATCCGAACGAGGGTCGCAATGGTCCGCTCGGCCTGCTCGGCTGCCGAGCCACGTACGAGTACAACACCCTCCGCATCCCGCAGGCTGATTTCGGCAGGCATGTCCAGGCGGTCGTGGGACCGCATCGGCTCGACGCGGACACCGGGTTGCTCTCGCTCGACAAGGACATAGCAGGGCCCATCAGACGACGAGGCGCTCACGACGAACGCGTCCGCCACGACACCCGCCGGCACCGCGATCTTGGTCCCGGTGAGCCGACCGGCCGTCAGCTCGACACCGGCCCACACATCATCCTCGGGGTGACGCTCATCCGATCGGGTGGCGAACGCGAGCAACCGCTCGCCGTCGGCGAATGGGGCAAGCAACTCGGCGCCCTCCGCTGCGGCCAGTACTGGATACGAGATCGCGAGGGCGGCGAGCGGGATGGGAGCGGGG
This sequence comes from Nocardia vaccinii NBRC 15922, assembly GCF_001613305.1. GTDB lineage: Bacteria > Actinomycetota > Actinomycetes > Mycobacteriales > Mycobacteriaceae > Nocardia > Nocardia vaccinii. The sequence goes on along the minus strand of NZ_BDCC01000052.1, from coordinate 27,602 downwards.
TGCCGTCCCAGGGCTCCGAACAGTGCCGCCAACGTCGGCGCCGCCTGTTCTGGACGCTCGCATTGCGCGATCCACGCCCACCCGAGTTCCGCCGCTCTCTTCCACAGGTCTCGCGCACGCTCCGGCGGTACCCCGCCGATCGGTTGCTCGCCCTCGAGCGGCCATTGTTCCGACAGAAAGCGCTCGGCCACTTGCACGAGCTGGACGATGTCGTCCGCGTCCGCCGCGGACTCTGCGCCGGTCATCCGCGCGGCTCCCTGGGCAGGCCGAGCAGTCGCTCGCCGATGATGTTGCGCTGCACTTGCGCCGTGCCTCCATAAATGGACGCCGCGCGTCCGTAGAAGTAGTCGTGCGACCAGCGGGTCGAATCCAGACCGTGTGGACGACGCCCTGGCAGATGCGCCCACGGGCCGAGGCAGTCACGTGCAAAGCCGAACAGCGATTGTTCGAACCGGGTGAGCATCGCCTTGTCGAGCGAATCGACGGGACTGGGTGCGTCGGGAGCCGATGTCATCCGCTCGACGATCCGATCGCATTGCGCGTCGAGTGCAAACAAATCTGTCGCCAGGTCTCCGATCGACACCAGTTGGTCGTCATCGATCGGCCCGCCGGCCGACAGCTCCGCGACAAGGTCGTCGAAGGCCACCGACAGGTCCGCAGCACGACGCAATACGAGCGAACCGCGCTCGGAGGACAAGGTGTGCGACGCGTAGGACCAACCCTTGTCGACCTCACCGACCACAGCGTCTTCCGGTAGGAGCACATTGTCGAAGAACACCTCGCCGAACTCGGTGTCACCGTTGAGCTGGGTCAGCGGGCGGACAGTTACCCCAGGCAGCGCGAGTGGAACAATCAGGTAGGAAATGCCATGGTGCGGCTTTGCCGCCGCGTTCGTTCGGGCGAGTACGGCGCACTTGGTGGCCTTGTGTGACCAGGTGGTCCACACCTTGTGACCGTTGAGCAGCCAACCATCGGCTACTCGCTCGGCACGAGTTCGCAACGAGGCAAGGTCCGAACCCGCTTCGGGCTCGGAGAAACCCTGACACCATATGTCCGCACCGGAGAGCACACGAGGAAGTAGCTCACGTCGCTGCGATTCCGAGCCGAAGGCCACGATCGTCGGCCCTACCACCTCGATACCCACAACGCCCGCCGGGCGAGGCGCGCGGGCGCGGGCCAGTTCGCGATTGAAAGTCGCTTGGTGCAGAGCGGTCAATCCCCGCCCACCGCACTCGACGGGCCACGTCAAGCCCAACCACCCAGCGTCGGATAAGCAGCGCTGCCACCGGCGCAGGTCATCGAATCGCCGCTCGCTGTCTTCGGTCGGCTCCGGCGGCTTCTGCTCGGCCAGCCAGGCGCGCGCCTCGAGCCGAAACTCCGCGACGGGCACGATCTGATCGACGCTGCTCATGCCCGACCCCTGTCGATCGCTGAGAACGGACCCGCATCGACGCGTGGTTCCTTGGGCAGCCCGAGTACTTGCTCGGCGATCGTGTTGCGCTGGATTTGATCGGTGCCACCGCGGATAGATAGCGATGGCGACGTCAGCACGAGGTCGGCCCAACTGTCGGCCGCGCGCGTACCGGCGATGCCCTGCAGGTCGACCGCCAGGTCGGCCACCGCCTGCAGATTTTTGGCCATCCGCAACTTCCCACCGGCGCCCGCCGCGGCCGCCGACTTGCCACTCGCGGCCAGCGCCGCAGCGCGTCGACTCGTCAGCTTGGCAACCTCCAGTTCACACCAGACCCGCACGAGTCGATCCCGGTAGACGGGACGGCCCGCGATATCGCTGGAACGGGCCAGCTCGACAAGCCGCTGCCGAATACCGGCACCGGTGCCACTGCCCTCCGCGCCGAACAGTTGCCGCTCGAAGCCGAGAATCGTGCGAGCGACATTCCAACCGGCACCCGGAGCGTCGATCCTGGACGAGTCCGGCACGAATACATCATCGAGGAAGACTTCATTGAAATGGCTGTCGCCATTCATCTGCCGTAGCGGACGAACGTCGATTCCGGACGATTTCATATCGACGGCGAACGCGACAATGCCCGCGTGCTTGGGTAGATCGGAATCAAAGCGCGCAAGCACAATCCCCAGATCGGCGTAATGCGCGCGACTGGACCATATCTTGGTGCCGGTCAGCCGCCAGCCGTCACCATCGCGCTCCGCACGGCAGGCCAGACCGGCGAGATCCGATCCGGCACCCGGCTCGGAAAAGAGCTGACACCAGATCGTCGCACCCGACTTGATATCGGGTAGCCACCGCGCGCACTGCTCCTCGGTCGCGTGCTGCAACAGCGCTGGACCGACGAGCGCCAGACCTACCTGGAAGGGGTACAGATCCGGCGGATGAAAACTGTCGAGCACTTGCCGCACCACGCGCGCCTCGGCCGGGGAACAATCCCGGCCCCCGAATCGAGTGGGCCAGCGCGGCACGACCCATCCGGTCGGGGCGAGCACCCGCAAGAATTCGCGGGGGCCTTCGATGTCATCGCTACCCGCGCCGAGCACAGTCGGCGGCGCCGCGACATACCCGACGAGACAGTCGGCGATCTCGGCCGACACCTTGTCTCGCAATGAGACCGGCTCGCTCGATGTAGTCAAGCCACGCTCCTCTCAACCAACCTGTTGGTTGAGCGTATGACGCGATGTGGCACCCTGTCAAAGGCTCTGGCTGTGATCGAGCCGATAGCGGCGTGCGCGCAGGCGTCCTCGAACACCTTTACGTCGCGACTACCGGAACTGAACATCAGCGCGACCGGTGACCCTTCCGGCGTCACAAGGCCACCTACCTCGACATCGCGAGTCGTCATCCGCGCCGGACCACGGACCGCCAAGGTGTACCGCAGGAACTCATCGATCGCCGCATGGGAAGAAGCTCCGGGTCCCCGACCATGCGACGCCGCTGCTCCGGATGCTCAGCCAGCGCGTTCGCCGTCGTCTCGTGCCCGCGCGATCATCAGCAGCAGAAACATCCCGCGCAACTCGTCTTCGGGCGTGGCCCGACCACCGATATCCGCGGTGAGCACGCCGAGAGCACATCACCCTGAGGCTGGGCATGGCGCGCCTCGAGCTGCTTATCGCAGCAGCGCAACATCTCCCGGCGATATGCCCAGCACGCCGGGCATATCGCCGCCCAAGGCAGTCTCCGATGTGGCCGTCCCGAGACCACTGTGATGCTGGGTCACCGGCCACAGTCCACGAACACTGGTCAACCGGATCGATTTCCGATCGGAGGCGGGATTTATGAGCGGCTACGCCGACGGTCCCTATCGGACGCCGGAGGCGGTATGGTCGTCATTTCCGCTGCCTCTCGTGAGGTCTGCGCTGCCGAGGCGCGGCGCGCGGTGTTCAAAACCGCAGTAGGTCGCCAGTGGCCCACCGACCTAGATTGCGGCCTGCGCTGCGGCCCACCGGTAGTCGACCTTGCCCACCGCGCTCCGTTGAACGGCAGGCACGAAGATCACCGCCTTCGGTACCTTGAAATCGGCGATACGCTGACCACACCAGGCCCTCAGCTCCTGCTCGCTCACGCAGGCACCAAGCCGTACCGCGACAATGCACACAACCTCGTTACCCCAACGCTCGCTCGGCCGACCGCACACGACCGCGTCCGCCACCGCGGGGTGCGCTTTGACGGCGGCCTCGACCTCCTCGACGAATATCTTCTCGCCGCCGCTGTTCACGGTGGCACGATCCCGCCCGAGCAACTCGACGACATTCGAGTCCAGCAGCCGCGCACGATCGCCTGGCACGCTCAAGCGCTCACCATCAATGACCGGGAACGACTCGCGAGTCTTTTCCTCATCGCCTAGGTAGCCCAGCGGAACACGCCCGCGGCTGGCTATCCAACCGATCCCGGTGTGCCCGGCGCCGAGCAGACTGCTGCGATCGTCAGCCACCACAACTGTTCCCGCCGCGGGACGAAAGCCGCGTTCTTCGGCGCCGGTCGTGTCCCGAGCTTCCGAGCGCCCTTGAATACCGGACTCGGATGATCCGATCGTCTCCACGATCCGCAATCCGGGAATCGTGGCCAGCAGCTGCTGCTTATGTGTGGGCTGCAGCGCCGCACCGCCACTCACGAGGTAACGCAGCGACGCCAGCGCTCGCGGTCTCTGGTGGAGTTCCGCAAGCAGCGGCACCGCGAACGCATCACCGACAATCCCCACCTGGGTGACGCCTTCGCGCAAAACCGTATCAACCACATCGGCAGGATCGAAGCGGGCTGTGTCGCTCGGCAGGACCACCGCATTGCCCGATGTCAGCGCCTGCAGCGCGCCCCACTGTGAGGCACCGTGCATCAGTGGCGCGCATGGCATTACTCGTCCCCCCACCGCGGGCAGACTGCTGATGAACTGTTCGATCGAAGCCCATTCCCGACGATTGCGTCGATCTTGCAACCCACATGCGGTCACCGCGATATCGGCTTGACGCCACAGCACGCCCTTCGGCATTCCGGTCGTTCCGCCGGTGTACAGCACGTACAGATCGTCGGCGCGTGGTGTGACGTCGATTACGGGCTCTACTGCGGCCAATGCCTGCTCGTAGTCGATAGCACCGGGCAGCAGTGGCTCACCGGAATCATCGGCGACCTGCAGCAGGAGTATGCCCGCCGACTCGGAGCCCAGTGCTTCTCGCAGCACCGGTGCGAACGTCGAGTGGAACTGGATGATCGCGGGCCGAGCATCGCGCAAGAGATAGCGGAGCTCGTCGACCCCGTACCGATAGTTGATATTGAACGGCGCCACTCGTGCCCGGTACGCGCCGATCATGCCTTCGAGATACTCGGGACTGTTGTGGAGGTATTGCGCCATCAGGTGCTGCCCGACCTCATGTCCGGCGAGCTCCGAGCGCTCGGCGAAACAGCCGAAACCCCGATCACTGAGAAACCGAGCCAAGCGACGAGCACGAACGACAAAGTCGCTGAACGTCTCTCGCCTCATCCCGTGAATGATCGCCGGACGATCAGGGAATGTTCGCGCGACAAGCTCGATCGTGGAGGCGAAGTCGAACTCGATCCCACTTCGCGCACGGTCGGTCATTCACCACTCCCCTCAGGCGTAACGCGCATCTCTGAAGACACTGGGCCGGTTGAATTCGGTTCGAAGCTATCAGCGACCACCTCCCGGAGTCAACCAACGGGTTGGTAGATCACCGATCCCGTTGTCGACATCGCGGGCGGCAAGCGTGCTTGGAGTTCGCTTGCCCCACGCCGGCCGCACCACCCCCATGACGTGGCACACACGCATAAGTCAACCAACTAGATGATTTACACTCGAGGGCACCCGGCGATATCGTTCCGCAGATGTGCCGGGGCCATCGGCCGGGGGGAATCGATAGTCTGGAGAAAGTCATGGCCCTGCTCGCCCCCGCCTCGGACTCCCCGATCGACTCGGTGAGTCCGGCCAACCTAAAACCGGTAGAGAATGTTGCCGTCACTCTTGTTCTAGACAAGATCGAGATCTGGTCAACGGGCTTCGACCTGCTCGGCGAAGCTACTGTTTACCTCAACCGCAAAACGCCAAGGGATTTTGCGTGCTCGACGACACCACGCCGACACTGGGATTCGCCTGCACTATCGCGGTCCGGGCGACCTGCTCTCTGAGACGCCGAGTACCGATCCGTGGGATTTCTTGTGACCGATACGACGTCGAGCCCAGCGAAGAGGAGACCGAACCACCCCGATCCGAGGACACCACACGCGACTGGAGACAGCCGAAGCCAACTACACGGTTACGCAAAGTGGACGCCCTGCCTCGAGGCATACCAGCGACATACGGCACCCTTTCATAGCTGGTAATCGGCTTCAATTATCAGCTGTCCTACTGAAAACCGCAGGTCGTACCCGTTCCCATGTTCGGTGTGCCCCGCCGGGGGCACCAAACCTGCGACACGTTTCCGCAGTTCAGCGGGTGCACCTGACCCGCACGTCGCCTCCGGATCGCCGACGAAACCGAAAACGTGCAGGTCAAACAGTTGCCCTGGTACGAGCCCCCAGGAAACACAAAACATGGGCAACCCGGCCGATAACTCACCGGGATTCATGACCCGCCAACTCCCGAGCAATCCGCCTGCCATTTCAACAGTGCGGCAAGCGCTTTCGCCTGCGCAGCAGCGTTACGCTCCCCCGCCACACCACCGACATACCGAACCTCGAAAGACACGCTCAACCCATCACACACCACACCCGCACCCCGATCCACAGACGTCCCGAGCTGACCACCGTCCGATCGCACGGCCGAGGGCGGCGGAGACGTATTGCGAGACCTGCCTCGGGCACGGACCACGGTGGCTCGTGATCGTCGCCGACGGGTCCAGCAGATCGAGAAGATCGTCGAGGACGCCGGGATCAAGTTGTCGTCGGTGGCCACCGACAATCATCACATCATGGGAATGTCCGGGAGAGCGATGCTGGAAGCGCTGATCGCCGATGACACCGATCCGGCCGCGATGGCCGATCTGGCCCGCTGCGGTTGCGCGGCAAGATCCCCACGCTGACCGCGCCCCCGACGGGCCGGTTCGCCACTCATCACGGGTTCTGGATCCGCATGATGGACCCGGCACAGTGGCCTCATCAGGTCAGCTGTCAGGCGTCGATTGCGCTCGGGGCTTGGCGCATGACACCTCGTTTTCCATGGTCCGGTTGCGCAGTTGGTAGAGGCGTTCGGCGTAGGCCAGATCATCGCGCCACAAGCGTGCCGCGGCCCGGCTCATGAGGGGGCGTAGCAGTGGCACCGCATGGCGCGCGACACGAAATCCGGGACGGGCCGAGGTGGCGATGATCGCTTCGACGACGTTCGTGCGTGGGTAGCCGTCGGCACCGGGTCCGACCGGTGTGGTATGGGTTTCGACGACACTGCCGGCGCCTTCTCCCGACAGGATGCGCATGACGATGGTCCGAGGGTCGGGACAGACGAACTCGGCTTCGACGGGCACACCGAGATGCCTCGAGACACGGAAGGTCACCGCTATCACGAACCGGTGATCGTTGTCGGGGGTCGGCGTCTCGGTGACCTCGAGCCGGGCGAACGAATACGGATGGAACCATGCTCCGTGCCAGGGGTCGAGCCGGTTTGCGATGATGTCGGCGGGTTCGCAGGCGCCGGTCAGGGTTGTCACGGCGTGTACCCGGGTATCGGCCGGGCGTGTGGCGAGAACCGGCGCGTCGGTGGGCGGTTCGCCGCCGACTGTGTCCAGTCGTACCCAGGCCAGGACGCCATCGTCGTAGCTCGCAAACCGCTCCCACCGCGGGGCGCATCGGCTGTCGATGCGCAAGCCGTGCCAGCGGCATATCAGTGCACCGTCGCTGACGTGCGCGGTGGCCAGGTCTGCACCCAGGTGCGGGCACGCGCCGGGTCCGGCGTGCAGTTTTCCTCGGGTATCGCGCCACGCGACAATCTCCACACCGGCGACAGTTGCCCCGAAGGGATGCGCGGTGGTGATGTCGCGGCTGGCGGCGATGACGTACCAGTTTCCGGAGGGGCGACGCAGCACCGCGGACAACGTGGATCGGATCAGATCGGGCTGAGCCTGCGCGTAGGTCGGCCGCTGCTCGGCCCAGGTTTCGGGTGAGAAGGGTTGCAATGGAGAGGTTTTCCACCAATGCGCGGGAATCTGCGGAGTGAACTTCACGACTGTATCCTTCGGTTCGCGAGTGTGCGCAGTACCCAGGAGCGTCCCCGGGTCGGTACCGTCTGCAGTCCGTGCCCGGCCGCTCCCCACCGATTCAGCAGAAGATTGGCCGCGGTCCAGCCGGTCGTGGCGGCACGTTCCATGAGAGCGACCGGAAGATCGATGCGGATGCCGTCACCGGCGAGGACGAGGTGTGGGTCGGGGGTGCATACGCCCGGACGGTTCGCGAAATCGCCCGGAGCCAAGCGTGGGCAGTCCTGCCGCCACACCGCTGTCTCGCCCACGATGGTAGCCCGCAGGGTTTCGGGGTAGATCCGGTGGAGCCGAGCCAACATCCGTGCGCGCAGGTCGTCGGGTTGCGCATCGCCGGCTACGGCGTAGGCGTGCAGTTCCACGACGCTGCCTCCGCGGCGGCGTGCCCAGCTCGCCGCCTGACGCTCGTATCGGTCCAGGACACTGATGTTGTCCACCGGGCTCAGGCCACCGGTCGCGACGAAGGCGGGACGGTCGGCGTGCACCGGCCGGTCGAGCCACAACCGGTGCACCAGAAATGGGGGAGCGATGTGCAGTCCTGCGATGCGTGCGCGCCACGGCGGATCGCCGAGGTCGGGTGAGCGCGCGACGATATCGCGCAAACCGTCGACGTCGGTGGCCAGCACGACCGCGTCGGAGTCCAGGGTGGCGCCGGTGGTGTCGTGGAGCCGCAAGCGGTGATCCGCGTGGCGGTGAATGCCGGCGATGGTGACGCCGGTGTGGATCGTGACGGTGCCGGGCCGGCCGGGGACGTGCGCGGCGGTCAGGTAGTCCCGCAGTGGCTCCCAGAGACTCGTGTCGAAATTGTCCTCGGCGACATCGAAGATCAGTCCCTCGCTCGATCCGAGGAAATAGATGTGGAACATCGCGGCGAGTTCGGCTGCGGACATGTCCTGTGGGAGTGCGAAGAAGCTGCGGGAGAACACGTCGAAGGCCAGATGCCGCGCCGCGGTGGGGAAACGTACTCGGTGCAGGAAGGTTTCAGCGTCGCAGTCATCGAGCTGGGCGTAGATGTCGGGGACCGATACCGCGGCCAGCGGTGCGGCTGCGCGCGTATCGAGATGCGCCAGATCGCGGAGCCGGAAGGTCGGGCTGCGTATCGCGAACGCGAGCGCATTCCATGGCGGCCTGCGTGGCAAGTGGCGGAAGGTGTCGCGGCGGCCATCGGCATCGATCAGCGGGTAGTCGTCGACCGGGATCAACCGATGTAGACCAGGGTCGCTGCGGCACAACAACTTTCGCAGGTTGTAGTACTGACGGAAGAAGGCGTGGAAGCCTCGGTTCATGCTTACGGTGCTGCCGTCTGCGAGCCGCTCGTTCCAGCCACCGACCCGACCGCCGAGAAAACGTTCGCGCTCGATGAGGTCGACGGTGACGCCGCGCTCAGCCAGCCCGGTTGCCGCGGCCAAACCGGCGATACCCGCCCCGACGACGGCCACGCGTGGCGGACGGCCTGCGGCGGCGAGGTCTTGTCTTCCGGGAGCGGCGGGGTGACGGACCCGGCGGGGATCGGTGCCGATCGATGTCCGGCCGTGGTGGACCGAGGTGGTCATCGTTCACCGCTTTCGCGTTGTCGCAGGTGTTCCCAGATCAGCAGTACGAACGTCACCAGGGCGAAGCCGAACAGGAAGTCTTCGAGCGGTATGTTCAGGGGCGCTCGGATACCGGTGATGTGGGCGGGGTTGTAGGCGACGGTCGGTGGCTCGCCGTGCGTGAGCCAGCCGTCGACGGGAACCTGGAATGCCAGCACGATCGCCATGGTGACCCAGTACCGGGGACGCCGGAAAAGACCTGTGCGGAGCACGATGACCTCGACGATGCACGTGGCCGCGACCGCACCCAGGGCGGGGAGGGTATAACCAGGTCCGAAGGTCATACGGCCCGTCCGAGGCGACGAATACGAGCGGTCACGGCGGCAACGCCCTCGTAGGTCAACAATCCACACAGCGGAATCACCACGAAGAACAACACCTCCTCGATCGGCAGTCCGCCGGGGACGGTGAAACCGATCACCTGGCGCGAATCGAAACGCCACACCCCGTGCTCTGTGGCAAGAATGTCCCAGCCGAGGAACGGCACCGCGACGGGCGCCACCGCGAGCAACGTCCGGCGAGGGCGTCGGTAGACCCCGGAGCCGAGGAGTTCCAGGGGCGCGGTCGAGACCAGGCACGCGGCCAGCATTGTCAGATAGTGCCAATGCCCCATGTCAGCCCGCTTGCTCATCAGGATGGGAAACCGGCCGCAGCGCAGCACGCTGGGCCGGCGCCCACGAGTGCCTGCGGAACCAGAGAGCATGTGCGAGACCGCGACCTCCCACCACTGCCCGCCGCGGAATACCGACGCGAGCACGATAGGAGAAGATGTCGAAGTCGAGGGCCTCTATTCGATCGAGGATCTCCGAGTACAAGGTGAGCGCGGCGGATACACAGGGGCGGGACCGCGGATCGAGCAAAGCGATGCCCGCCCGGGCGTAGGTGTAGACCTCACGGGTGTGCTCATGCTGAGCGAGGAGGGCCCAGCGGACGCGGTGGTCGGTGCGACGGTGCGCCTGGCACCACTGCAGCAGATCGCGGTCGACATCATGTGCGGCGAGCTCGTCTGCAGGTAGGTACACCCGGTCGCGGGCCAGGTCCTCGTCCACATCGCGCAGAAAGTTCGTCAGCTGGAACGCCTTTCCGAGTGCGGCCGCGTACGGGGCGGCCACGTCGGGCGGCGATACCGTGCCGAGCACCGGCAACACCTGCAAGCCGATGACCTCGGCGGACCCGTAGATGTATCGGTCGAGGGCGCGCCGATCCGGATAGTCGGTCACCGTGAGGTCCATGCGCATCGAAGCCAGGAACGCCTCGAACAGTGCGCCGGGGATCCGGTAGGACCGCGCGGTGTCCAGTACCGCAGGCAAGATCGGGTCGGCATCGGCTTCACCGGTGCGGAGCCGGTCGGCGAGGGTGTCCAGCTGCGCGGCGCGCTCGGCGGTGGGTCGGGTCGGGTCGATCTCGTCGAGGATGTCGTCGGCGCGGCGCGCGAAACCGTAGAGCGCGTGGATCGCAGGGCGCTGATCGGGTGCCAGCAGCCGGGTGGCGAGGAAGAAGGTCTTGCCGTGGCGGGCGTTGAGAATCCGGCAGGCCCGATACGACCGCCGAAGTCGCATATCGGTGCGGCTGTCGCGCACGTATGCGTTTCGAGGCATGTTGTCTCCGATCAGCTGGCTGGGCGGGAGGACCCTTGCTCGGACATGGCGGCGTACCGACCCACCACGGGTGAGGACGCCGACGGTCCGGTGATCCGGTCGGCGGCCAATCGGCCGGAGATCAGCACGGGCGGGATACCGACGCCCGGAACGGTGCAACCACCGGCCAGGACCGCGTTGTCCAATCCACGGATCATGTTGGCGGGCCGGAAAGGACCGGTTTGAGCGAAGGTGTGTGCCAGGGCGAATGGGCTGCCGGCCAGCATTCCCCGACGGGCCCAATCGGCGGGCGTCGTGATTCGTAGCACTTCGGGGTCGGACACCGGTGTGGGCAGTCGATCGTTTACCGCCGTCAACATCTCCTCGGCGTAGGCGGGGCCGAATCGATCCCAATTGATTCGGCCTCGAGCGAGATTGGGGACCGGCGCAAGTACATACAGCAGGTCACGACCGGGTGGGGCCAGAGCTGCGTCGCCTGCCGTGGACCGGGTCACCAGCAGCGACGGATCGGTCATGACACGTCCGCCGGTCATGATGTCACCGAACGCCTCGTCCCAGGCCCGTCCGAACAGCAGCGAATGATGCGCAACCTCGGGTGCGCTCGCGCAGCCCATGTGCACGACCACCGCGGACGGCGCCGCCGTCGGCCGCAGCGGGCGCCGGGACCGATGTCGCAGCAGCCGGTAGGTCTCGGGCAGGTCGGTGGTGCACACGACCGCGTCGCACGGCACTCTATCGCCCGCGTCGGTGACGACGGCATCGATCCGGGACCCGGTGCGATCCATGCCGGTCACGGTGGTTTCGTAGTGGATCCGCACCCCCGCTGTTGTCGCGGCGGCGGAGAAGGCGTCGGGTAGCGCTCGCATTCCGCCGCGTGGGAACCAGACCCCGCCGATGGTGTCCATATAGGCGATCACCGCGTAGGCGGCCATCGCTCGGGCCGGTGCGACGCCGGCGTAGAGGGATTGGAAGGTGAACACGCGTCGCAAGTCCGGGTCGGTGATGTGCGCCGCGACAGCACGGTCCCAGCGGCGGAAACCGCCCAATGCGGTGAGTCGACCCAGCGCGGGGGTCAGCATCGACAGCGGCGTATCGAAGTTGGTGGCGATGAAGTCGTCGAACTCGCAGCGATAGAGGCGGGTCAACCAGGCACGCAACCGCCGATATCCCGCTGCCTGCTCGGCACCGGTGAACTCGGTGATCGCGGCAGCCATTCGCTCAGCGTCGGTATGCACGTCCAGCTGCCGTCCGTCGGCGAAGTGTGCGCGATAGGCGGGTTCGACGGGCTCGAGCGACAGCCGATCACCCATATTCTCCCCGACCGCGGCGAATACCTCCTCGATGAGGTCCGGCATGGTCAGCACGGTCGGCCCGGTGTCGAGGTGGTAGCCGCGCACATCAGCGCGACCGGCGCGGCCGCCGGGTACGGGCTCGCGTTCGAGCACCGTGACCGCTCGGCCGCGGCCGGCCAGATGCAGGGCGGCCGAGAGGCCGGCCAGCCCGGCTCCGATGACGACGATATGGTCGCTGCGACCGGTGATCGTACGCATCGTCCTCCATTCTTGAACCTTGCGATCAGCGCAGATGAATGCCAAACCATCGAGCAGGCCGCGGGCCGGCTCGGGTAGTGCGGCCGCGGCGCGCGATACCACCGCGTCGGGCGGCGCACCACACAACCAGCCCACGTACATGAAGGTCGAGCGCAGGTACTTCCTTCCCCGCCCGATACACATCGGTGCGCGATGTGGTCGAGAGCGATGCCATGCACGACGCCAAGGCGGTGGCCGCGCAGAAACGTGTCGAGCTCGCCGAGCACGCCATTGCGTGCGACGGCCTGCCACCGGGTGACCGCTTCGGTGTCGTTCCGATGAGGACTCTCGAAAAACACCGCGGGCCAGGATGATCGGACGGATTGATCACCAGCGGCATTCACGAGCACTCCTCGGCTCGGCGTGAGGGCGACTGCGACCGCAAGATCGGATATTCCCGACTGCGAATCGAATCGGAGTGGTCATATGCGGTCAGGGCCCGCTCGATCGTGTCGAATGGGCGGGTCGCCAGGATGTCGCGGGCCAGTCGTTGTGCGGCGCGCTGGTAGGAGGCGGTGTTCAGTACCCGGTCGACCGCGGCTGCGATGTCCTGCGGAGCGGGCCTGGAGGTGTGCAGGGCCACGCCCGCTCCGGCCTGGGCGACACGTGCGGCTACTTCGGGCTTGTCCGCAGTATCTCCAGCCACGACGAGCGGAATGCCGTGTGCAAGTGCCGCGTGCACGCCCCCGTAGCCGCCGTTGGTGATCATCACATCGACGGTGGGCAGCAGTGCCGCGTACGAGCAGTACTCGACGATCCGCGCGTTGGCCGGCGGTACGACCGGCAGCGGCTCCGCGCGTCCGGTCGTGACGATCACCTCGAGATCGTCACGTCCGTCCAATGCCATCAGGGTAGGAACGATAAGCTGGTTGGTATCGGTGTTGTCCCACGTTCCTTGGGTGACATGGAGTCTGCGGCGGCCGAGGGGCGCCGGGAACTCGTCCGCTCCGTCCTCCTCGGCGGGCAGCGGGCCGGTGAATACCACGGACGCCGGCAGGTCGCGGCGAGGGTATTCGAAAGCGGGCACGGTGAGCTGGAGAATCCGATCGGCCAGCATGGGCCAGTCGGTGAGGAACACCGGCGCGCGCCGACCCGTCAGCGACGTCAGAATCGCATCCAGCTGGGCTTGTACATCGCGGAACAGGATGCCGTGGGTGAATCGGTTCATCATCGGGTAGGGCATCCCGCGCCGTGGTCGCCAGCCGGTACCGAACGGCGCGGTGTCGGCGCTGGACAGCAGCAGCGGCCCGAGGCCGCACACCAGCGTCGCTGGTCGGGGCTGTTCCGCCAGCAGCAGGGGTATGGCGCCCGTGAAAGCGATATCGACGAGAACCGCGTCGACGGTGTCGCGTTCGATCGCCGCTCGCAGCGCCGCATATTGTGCGGCGAGCGGGGTCACAAACACCGACCGCAGCTCGGCGCGCCCGGTACGCCAGCGGCGCAGGACCCTTGAACGGCTGTGGAGGTTTTCCACCGCGGACACCTCCGCTGCGCGTGGCAACGGCTCCATCGGCAACCCCCGCCGAGTGGCGAGCTCGGTGAATGCGCGGCCGGTCACGAGCCGGACCCGGTGCCCACGGCGCACCAACTCTGCCCCGATGCGTGCCATCGGAAGCGCATGACCAGGTATCGCACTTGCAGCCAGCAGGTATCGACCCATCCGGGCGTTCCTTCTTTGGCAGGTTGCTTACAAAATGCAGCAATAACGCAAGACAGATGCAATAGCACAGAGGCACCGACGACCAATGGTAGTACCGAAGATGGCGGGCCGGAAAGTGCGACCGGGCAAATCGCGTGGGGCAACTGTGGCGAGAGGGCCCTTGTCGAGTTCGCGATGACCGCCGACGATTCCGATCGTGCTGGCGTGATTACCCGCTGAGCACCACCATCTGCAACTCGAGGCCGTCCGTGCTGCGCTGGCCGAACACGGCGTCGCGGGCCCGATGCTGGGAGCCGATGTACCCATCGCCGCCCTCCGCAGCGCGCTGACCAGGCGCATCGTATCCACGTGCGTGTTGCTGTGGTCGCAACATGAGTCGACAGGTTCTGCCGCAGGCGTGCGAACCTGCGTCGATTGCGCAGCGACGGTTTTCATTGCCGGACCCGGATGGGACCACGTGTGATTGCCGCATGGGGTCGTGACGGTTGGCAGCCTCGGTATCGCAGTCGACGAGTTGCTCCGCCGCGAGCACACCGAGACTACAATGCGTCGATAACGCATCGTTTACACGTAGCCGGTCTGCACTGGTGGTATCGGCTTCGGCGCACCCCACTTCCACGCGCACGCTGGGTCACATCGTCGCACCCGAAGGAAACAGATGCCGATAGATCGTCGGACGGGTGAAGCCGGATGGTGCTGCGCGAGCAAGACACCGCCACCGGATCAATCGACGGCGCCTGGTGGCCGCGAACCGTGGACCCGATGACCGAACTACATGAGATAATCGCTGTTCTCGCACCACGCCTCGCCCGACTGGCGCAAATCGGATTCGATTGGAACACAACAGCATCCACCGGCGATGGTGGGCAAGGCGGCATCATGCACCTATTCGGCCTACAGGGCGCACGACTGGCACTGCTCCTGGTCCCCGCCGGCATCGCGCCCGAACAGGCCACCACCCGGATGCGGTGGGCGACCGGACAGCCCCTGTCGAACGACCGATGCCCCAGACAATCGCAGCACGAACGTACGCGATGTGGACGACTGCCGTCAGCGCCAAAAGCAGCAGATGCCCGAGTGATGGCGGGCGAGGTATCGGCTTCGGCGGCGGAGCGGGGCGTCGAGGTGCTGAGTGCCACCGTCGGCGCGGCCGAACATCTGACCTGGGCGCCCGGGTGCGGGCTGGTCACCGATGTGCTGTGTGGCGCTGTTACCGGGTGCCTCGCCCGCGGCATCGGTGGTGCCGGTGTGGCTTTTTAGTGGGTGGGCGCGTTCCGCGGCGCGCCGGACGGCTTGGGCGGGTCGGGGTGGCGAACCTCGTCGACAGTGGTGTCGTGCCGGGTCATTTTGAGTTCGCGGCGGGCAGCGCGCCCGCGGCGGGCGGTGCGGCGAGCCCCTGCCAGGAGCAGGCTCAGCCCGACGATTCCGATGCCACCGACCACGATGCCGTAGAGGAACAGCACCCCGCTGGATCCGGTGACGTGATAGCCGAACACCGCGAAATTGTCGGTCAGAGCGTGGGTGGAGCCCCCGTTGGCGAACACACCCGCGACGCCGACGAGTACGGCGGCAATCAGGATGACTAGTCCGATGATGACGATCATGACGATCCTCGGTTCTTTTGGAGTCCTTCCAGTACACGCCGACGAGCACGCGATGTCAACATTGTAGGTCTACGCTTTAGATATCCCAGACGGCGGCACCGCGGCCCACGCCCGGATCCCCATGGAACCAGATCTCCAACCAGCCCATCGACCACTTCGCCGACGCGAACAGTCGCGGCACGGCAGTTCGCCATCGACCTCCAGGTCGGCATCAGCGAACAGGTCGGCATCAGCGAACGACTCGTTTTCTACCCACTGCCGACCTGGACGGCGACCACCGGCGCCGTCATCGTGCTCGGCCCGCTACGCCGAGCGACGCCGCTGAGACGCCTGCGCGGATCGGCGCGAAAATCGCCGCCATGCCGATGATTTCCGGAACCGCAGGCGATGCCCGACCCGCGCCGGTCGACTACCTCGATGCATGACCAGGACTTCCTGCGCGGCGGCCCCGCCGCGCCGCCGACCGAGCCCTGAGCCACGCGGCGGCGTCGGTTCCCCCGCCGCGTTCGGAATCCCAATGCTGCTGTGCGGCAGTCATATCGGCGTCGGCGACCGGGGTGATGATCCGAAGGGTCAGGGTGGCGCCGATGTCGCGTCCGATCACATCGAGCGTGCGCGCGGGCCGGTGCCGGTAGCCGTCGAGCCGGATGCGCCGCCCGGCGCTGTCCAGTTCCCTTGGCGCAGCTGACCATTCGTCGAGATGATAGATCACGCGACGGATCGGGCCGATGCCGGGCCGCAACACCGAGAGCAGATCCGTCAGCTCCGCGACGAGATCACGGCTGTGCGGCCACCAGGCCCCGTCGACATCTCCGGCGCCGGCGGCATCAAGTTCGAACCGCAGACTGCGGGACGGCGACGCCTGTCGACCGGCGTTCGTCACGTGCGGTTGTGGTGTCATGATCGACACTCCTCTCGCGGCCGTTGCGGTCCGCCATGGTGATTCGGATCGGGGTCCGGTGCTTGTCCGAAGCGTCGCGCCGACGGTTGCTCGACGCTGCCGGACCGGATATTTCCTACGCTGTAACTCTACGCCGTAGACACCATTGTGACCGCGGGATACGCTGAGGAGTGGAGGGGGTCGACATCGCCTCCCACGCCGGCCGCGACGACAGCGCCGGCCATGCGAAGAGTCGAGATCAGAAGACCTATTACCGACGAGATCAGAAGACCTATTACCGAAAGGAATAAGAAATGGCGACGAAAACGCCCTACGAGCGCCGAGTGGCTCGCGTCCGAGATGCGGTGCGGAAGAACTCGGAACTCGACGACGCCGCCGCGACCGCGCTCGCGGTCCAGGTACTGAATGCCCTCGATACGATCCCCGAGAAGATTCGCTGACGACGAGCGATTCCGCGCGCGCCACGCCCGCGTCTGCGGGCCCTCCGGTTGGACCATTCGACTTCTCGACCCAAGGATTCGACGGTGCCCGGGTACCGTAGCGGCTCGCCCGGTGCGAGTCCTCGGCGAATCCTGTTTCGCGCCTAGGATCTCCGCGCGAGCCGCCGGGCCTGCTGCTGGGTTGAGATCAGTGCGAGTGTCGCTTCGGCGCTTTGGTTCTCGTTGCGGCCAGTGGGTTCCAGCCTGTCGGAACAACCGTTGCTGTCGGGGTCGAGCAGCGCGGTGGCGACGTCGTTCACGCCGCGGAACCAGGCCTCGCACAGCATCACCGCCTCCTTCCAGCGCTGCTCACCGGTGGCGTCGTAGGCGCGGGCGCAGGCATCGGCCAGCGTCGCGACCTCGACAGGCTGCTGGTCGAATCCGGGCCGGGGTTCCCCGGTCTCCCACCCGTCGACCGGGGTGACGGAGAGGTGATCACCGGCCGTCTCGACCTCGAGCAGCCAACGCAACATCGCCAATCCGTCGGCCTGGGTGCGGCCCTTGCCGGGAAGCGCACCGGCCACGAGCAACGCCTCGGCCAGCACAGCATTGGCGTACTGCAATCGCGGCTCGGGCCACCGCCAGTCCAGCCTGCGTGTGGGTGCGCCGATCACCCCCGCCGCAGCGACCAAAAGATCACGGGCGCAACGGTTCTCCGGATACTCCCGCAGCACCTCCGCGGCACCCAGCGCGGCGAATGCCATGCTGCGGGCCGAGCGGGCGCGCTGCCCGGCGGCGATCGTGAAGTGCGGCAGCACGGTGGGCGCCAACTCGGGCCTGCGGGCGACGACGGTCCCGAGTGCCCATAACGCGCGGCCCCAGTGATCGTCGAGGCTGGGCTCGTCCTGCCAGCACCGGTCCGCTCCGCGCCGGTTGCGGCAGCGCCCGTCGGGCGTGAGCGCATCGATCACGAAATCGAGGTACGTCCCGGTGAGTGCGAGCAGTTCCGGCGGGGGTTCGGTTTCGCGGACAGCGACGACCAAGGCGCGTGCGACATCGTCGACGCAATAGCCGTTCTCGACCCGAGGCTCGGTGAGCCTGGCATGTTCGAAGATTCCGCACTCGTCGCTCAGCCGGAACAAATGCGCGTAGGAAACGGTGATCGTGCTCATGCGCTCACTCGCCCACGTCGCCGCGCGACGACCGTGACCGGCCGCCGTCGGGTCCGAGCGAGGCGCTCGGAGGTCTGTTGGATCGAATCGGCACACAGACCCTCGAATCGCCGAACGTCGCGCCCGGCCGAACCAACCGGGCACCTGCGCAAACGCGCTGCGCGCCTGCGGAACCGGATCAGCGTTCGAATGTCGTCTCGAGCCGTTTCCTGGCCCGGTCGATTGCACTGCGGGCCTGCTGTCCGGCGCTTTCCGTGCGATGGCGACCTTCCCCTCCCGCCTTGTCGAACAGCTTGTCCAGGTTCGCCTTCACTGCCCGAACCTGGTGGGTGATCTTGTCGCCGATGGTCATCGGGATGGTCCCATCCCCGGATGCGCTGCGGAACCGCGGCCGGCCAATCGCCGACCGGTCGACGCATAAAACCGGTCACGACTAAACCCTAGGCTCGAATACGACGTATGTCTACAGTGTAGAATCACGGTGGAACCAACGTCGCTGAACAGGCAGAAGAGTCGAGGAGTCTGCGATGAACTACACAATGGCCGGGGCCGCCCGGTCACCGCCCAGCTGGCGCATCCTCGGGCCCGGGCAGCACGGCATTGCCCGAGCCAGCACCGGTGACATCGCCCGGCCCGGGCAACGTCGCCGCGAGACCGGCCAGCAGAATGTCGAGCCCACGCTCGAGTTCCACCGCGCCGTCGTAGCTCGCGAGCACCGACGCCAAGTTCCGCACTCTCGGAAACTCCCCGATCGGCAGCCGATACAACCCCAGCCGCAGCAGATCGTCGGTCTCCTCCGGACGTTCCACGAGTTCCTGCAACTCGTTGAGCACATGTCCATACAAGAACCCGAACAACGCGCGGTAGATGTGCAACGCGTCGACCTCGGTATACCCGACGTGCATAAGCAACGTCAGCATGTCCTCCAGCAGACGCACCACCGCCGGCGGACGCTGCCCCAACGGCGTCGCCAGCGGCCGCGTCACCAGCAACGGCACCACCCGTGGATGCCCCATCGCCACCCGCCGGAACTCCCGGGCCACCCGGCGTACCTCGGCGACCCAGTCCGGCGCCGCGGCATCAACGGACAATTCCGTGAACACGATTTCGGCGACACCATCGATCACTGCGGCCTTGTTCGGCACATGCCGATAGATCACCATCGGATCGCGGCCCACCGTCTCGGCCAGCCGCCGCATCGACAACCCCTCGATCCCGTCGCGATCCACAATCTCCAGCGCCGCAGTCAACACCGTTGCCCGAGTCAGCGGACCGTCGCCGCGCCCAGCCCTGCCCCTGTTTCGACCACTCGGCGATTCAGCCATCACAGACGAACTCCATCCCTCGGAACACACCAGCGCATATATTGTAGATCTACAACGTTGACATACAGCGCTGCACGACGTCTACTGAAGGTAACCGACCCAGGGAGCACCACGATGGCACGATTCCACATTCGCCGCCGGAACACACGGCACCGCGGCCCACCCGAACACACGCCGCGATTGCTGCTCGAGCCCGAAAGCGACGCATACATCGACGGCGCCTGGTGGCCCCGGTCCGGTGAACTCACCACCGAACTACCGGGCCTGCTGACATTTCTGGAATCTCGGATGGGCCCTATCCGCCGCGTCGTCTACGACCGGGAAAGCTGGACATCCACACCCCGCACCTTGACCGTCGACCAGCACGAGGTCCAACTCGACGCCTACCCGTTCGAGGCAGGCAACACGATGTACGTCTTCGGCAGCGACGACAACATGCTCGTGCTGCAGGTCGTCCTCTCGGCCACCGACTACTACAGCGCACGTTCCACCCGAATCGGCACCGCGCTACAACCGGCACGTCAGCCTCTCGACCAGGAAGCAAGATCATGATTCATGGCAACACGCCCACGCACCGCCCGATCACGAACCACCTCGCCATGAGCAGGAGCACCGGCCCACCCGGAAGTCACATCCAACCGTTCGGCGCCCCCACCCGCACACCACGACTACTGATGCGCGGGAACAGTACCCACGCCGGTGACGTCGACGGCGCATGGTGGCCCTGGACAGCCAACCTCACCGCCGAACTACACGACCTGATCGCCGCCCTCACCCCGCGTCTCGGCCCGATCACCGGAGTGGGCTTCGACTGGAACCGGATCAGCCGCACCCAACGCCACATCGATCACGACGACGGCGTACACATGCACGACCCGAGCGCCGACCAACCCCCTGGCATCATGCGCCTGACCGTGTCGCGCGGCCCCCAGGCGACCCTACTCGTCATCCCCTTCGACACTCCCCGCGACCGAGCCGACAACCTGATGCACCAGGCAACGCGCACCTGACACGGGAACGGGAACGGGTCAACGCGATTCGCCACGTCGCAGGCCCAAAACAGCTTCAGCGCTTCCCCAATTCACACGTCACAGCTTCGCGGCCTCCACGGAAGGCCGCCCAGCACCTGACCCGCAATAACGTTTGAACAGGCAAAGCACCGACGCCTCGGACACCAGCCCCACGAGCCGCCAATCCAGACGCTTCCCGACCCGGATTCCCACACTGGAACGAGATCGAAAGAAACTCTTGCGGTCGCACAATGCGGGCACGGCCCAGCAGACTTACACAGAAGACAACCAGCCATGCACATGCGAACGGCGCAACGTCAGCCAACCCGACGCCATGCTCGAGATCCACATAGCCGACAATGGACCGGCGGCGGGGTGAAGCCCGCCGGGTGCCGACCGCACCTGCCATCGGTTGGGTTGTGTCCGGCTCGAGCGAGACGCGCCGCGTGTCCCCGGTCAGGTCCCCGTAGTAGCCGTCGAAGTGCCCCCTGCCGAAAGCCATTGGCCTCTGGGAAGCCGATACACCCTGAGCGCATTCTGGGAACAACGAGCCGAAACGCGGCGTCTCGGATGCCCCGGAATAACAGAGCTCGCCTCGTCGGCTGCCGTTCACGTCGGTGGCCACTACATGATCGCAGTCGTAAGGAGAAGTCGTGAACATCGTGGTTGTTGTTCTCGTAGTGGTCGTGGTGCTGCTGATCGCGGCGGCGCTGTCCATTCGGGTAGTACTGCAATATCAGAAAGGTGTGGTGTTCCGGCTCGGACGCGTGGTCGGGGTCCGCGAACCGGGCCTGAACTTCATCATTCCGATCATCGACCAGCTTCGGAAGGTGTCGGTGCGCATCGTCACCATGCCGATCCAGTCGCAGGGCATCATCACCCGTGACAACGTCAGCGTCGATATCTCCGCTGTCGCGTACTTCCGGGTCATCGACGCCGAGAAATCGGTTGTCGCGATCGAAAACGTGTACTCGGCAATCGATCAGATCGCCCAGACCACGTTGCGCAAGGTCGTCGGGCAGCACACCCTCGACCAGGCGTTGGCCGAAACCGGGGTCATCAACGCCGACATCCGCAAGAGCCTGGACATCACCACCCTGGAATGGGGTGTCGAAGTCACCCTGGTCGAACTCAAGGACATCCAGCTGCCCGAGAGCATGAAGCGGGCGATGGCCCGGCAAGCCGAAGCCGAACGCGAGAAGCGAGCGAAAATCATTGCCGCCGAAGGGGAATCGCTGGCCGCCGCAGCGCTCGGCGATGCCTCGGACACCATGATGGCCCACCCGTTGGCCCTTCAACTACGCAACCTGCAAACACTGATCGAACTCGGCGTCGACAAGAACACCACCGTCGTGTTCCCGGCGCCGCTGATGAGCGCGATCGGCGAGATCGGTACCTTCTTCGCCCGCGAAACCGCCGCGGCCGCAGCATCATCGCCCGTACCGCCGGCACAGTCGACGCCCCCGCCCGTAACGATCCCCGGCAGCGCCGCCGAACCCACCACCTACCGGACCTCACCTGTGTGAGCCGTTCGACCGAATGAATAACTCATGGGTATGGAGCACCGAACGTGACGCTACAACACACCGCGAACACGCACATGACACCAGCACCGAATCTGCGGGTGCGGCTCCGGCGCGAATCCCCTGCACACAGTCACATCGACGCAGCATGGCAGCCCTACAGCAACGACCTCGCCGCCGAACTCCCCGAACTGCTCGAATACCTGAGCCCCCAGCTCGGACCGATCGAACGCGTGCTCTTCCATCTCGACGAATGGTCGAAAACACCGGCGAAACTCCCCGTCGGTGAACGCAAGGTTCGGCTCGACGGATACCACTACCACAAACCCGCCCACACCATTCTGGTTCGCGGGGTCGACGGCCACACCATCGGCCTACTGGTCATCCCACCGACAACCGGTCCGGACACCGCCACCGCGATCATGGCCGCCGCAACCCGACCCGATGACACCTCGACCGTCGAAGACCTACTCATGGTCGACACGCGGGATCGGCGCGCGCGCACCGACCGCGAAACCGCTGAACAGCAGTGGGATAACGAGGGCGGCGCAACCGACTGAACCGATCGAAGTTCGCACAACGCCCGATCGCGCAGGACATCGCACGTCAGCCGTTGAAGTCCCGGACCCGGGTAGCGGCGCGATGGGTGATCTGCGACCGCGATAACGGGACCGACAACGAGGACCCGGCCTGCGCTGGCCGCCGCGATGCGTCTCGGCTCGAACGGCGCCGAACGGGGATCAGGAGTCCGTGTGGTTCTCGCGTCGGTCTCGCCAACTCGGGTGGGTGCGGATATGCCGCGAACCACCGGCATTTTCGTTGAGGTCTCGGCTGATCGCGGTTTCCTCGGGATGTGAACGGTCCACATCGGATCGCGTCGTGTCACCTCGGCGGACCGGGCGCCACCAACCAGTCAACAGAAAGCTCAGCCCGCCCGCAGCGATAGCGCCGACGACTCCGTAGAAGAACGGCAAACCACTGGCCACCACTCCTGTGATTCCGATGATAACAATTCGTCACCGCCGCGGAGGCTGAGGCACCACGTGTAGCAACGCTGTGACGGAGCCGTGCTGCGGCACGACGCAGTGTCCAGAGTTCACCCTGGCAACCGCGACCGCCGCAGACGCCGACACAGTTGAGTAGGCTCTGCCATCGGAGATCCAACGCCACACTGCGGCAACTCTTTTCGTGCGATCGCTGCGCTCCTGCACGCTGATCGTCATCAGCTCGTCGACGGCCGATTCGTTGTTCGTGGCGGACGCGGACGCCATCGTCGCGAACGCACGATGCGCGTCCGTGAAAGGCGGAATCACCAGCAAGACCAGTCGGCGGTCTCGTTCTCCCAATGCTTCGATCGCGTGAACAGTTCCGTAGCGATGTCCATCGAGTCGCACTGCGCGCCCGGCGATTTCGAGTTCGCTGGAAGTTTTCGCCCATTCATCCTGGCGGTATGCCACACGATGGATGGGGCCGAGACGCCCAGTCAGGACAGCCAGCAGGGCCGGAAGCTCCCTTCCCAGTTCGTCGGTGTAGGGCCACCACGCTCCGTCGACGTACCCGGTCTTCGATGCTTCGATCTTCAACAGCACTCGAGACGCGCGTTCGACGGGCGGGCCGGGCACTCCGGTGCACGCCGAGGTCGTCGGTAGCGTCATGGTCGCCACTCCTGTTCAGGCCGTGAATCGGCAGGTTTCATTCGAATCTAGCGAAGACGTGACCTTGAAATAGCCACGTAACGATAGTTCGCCGATATATCTATCCTACCACGTGTGGCGGTGTAGCTCGGGAAAACCCGCAGATGCGCCCCTTGGCCGCGAACGCCCGCGCGCGACGAACTTCACCTTCCGGCACGCCGCCCAACCTCATCGGCAGCCAACCCGAACACTAAACACCCTGTCCTGCAACCAGATCCGCAAGTCAGCCTCACCGGGTGCTACGGAATATCCTTGGAATTCGGCGATTGCTATCCGATAGTGGTGAGCGGCCTCGTCGATCGGGGAGGTGCTCCTGGCCCCAACGGCAATCACGGGCCGTCATCACCACGGTTGCGGTGAACTTCAAATTGGCCGATACCAATATTTTCCGCGTGAAGGGGTTACGGAGCCGTTGATGGTCAGGACCACGCCGTTGACCGTTACGCCGGTGGTCGCGGTGATCGAAATCTGGGCCAGGCCCCTGCCTGCGAAGCCCGCCTGGAACCGGCACGGTGAACGTGACCGTGCAGGTACTGCTGGACGGCACGAGCAATCCGCTGCCCTACACCTACGGTGGTGCGGTTCCCACCTTGACCAGCATCAATCCAGCTTCGGGGTCGGCGGCCGGTGGGGCGACAGTCGTGCTCACCTATATCGCGGTGCCCACCCTCACCGGTGTCACGCCGAACTCAGGCCCGCCCAGTGGCGGGACCGTGGTCGTGCTCATCACCGACCCCGGTCCGGAAACCACCGCCACCGGTGTCAGCCCATGAACTCCTCAGCAGCGCGCCGAGCCAGCGGAGGTGTCCATCAGGACGCGATGTAGCACCGATTTCGGCCATCGCCGCGCCAAGTCCTGTCCGTGGTGGCCACCACAGCCGGGTCTGTGGAGACGGGTCAGGCTTGAGCGACCTCGTCTTCGGAGTGGTCGCTCGTTTGGGTACTGCGGTGGTTTATTCAATGTCAGTTCAGTGGGCGAGAACGCCAATGTATCGGTGGAACCGGTGGGCCGCACCCGCAGAAGTCGATCTCGTCCGGGGCAGCCATCGCGATCACTTTTCCTGAACGCCCTGCTTGCATACCGATGGTCTCCGTGGTGAACCACACCGTCCTTGCTCGGCCGCCGACGATCTCCTCGGTGATCTGTTGAATGTCGCTGTCGGACAGGGACTGGTCGGCAGGATCCAGCGACATGATGCACTCCGCAGGATAGTTGGCGTACGCGTCCGCACCAGGATGCCGCACGAGTCCGACAAGTCCAGCCCCGCACACCCTGGGACAGATTCCAGGGGCGAGGTCCTGCCTGATATGTTCGGAGCCAACCACATTCGGCGCACACATCAAAGTTCTGCCCGCATTCTGCATGGGGCGGCCCGGAATCGTTTTCGTAACGACCGGGACAGCGGAACGTGGCGGTCGCGGTTCGCCCCGGGGTTGGCGTCGTCAGTCGCGAGCAGGCGAGGTCGTGCTCAGTTCACGGCTCTGGAGGTGATGCATGGGGTCGGGCGCGGCTATAGCTGTGGGTGCCGGTCTCGACGATGGTGCCGCCGAGAGTGAGACGTTCGATGACGGCGGCGCGCAGTTTCGCGTCGGTGAAGATGGTCGACCAATCGGAGAAGCCCCGATCGGCCGCGATCGCCACCGACTGCCCACCTCCGCGTTCGGTCAACACCTGGAAAAGCAATTCGGCGCCACGACTGCCCAGTTCGGTATAGCCGAGTTCGTCGATACAGAGCAGGTCGACGCCACTGTAGCGGGCAACGGCATTCGCGAGACGTTTGCCGTCTCGGGCTTCGAGCAGCTTACCGACCAACGTGGCGGCCAAGGTGTATCGGACACGGTATCCGGCCTTCGCAGCCTCAGTGCCCAACGCGATGAGCAGATGCGACTTGCCCGTGCCGGATCCGCCGATCACGCACAGCGGCAACCCTTCTCGGACCCATTCACACTCCGCGAGAGCGTGGATCCGGGCCTGGTCGACGCTGGGATCAGCCTCGAAATCGAACTCACGCAACGTTTTGAGGCGAGGAAACCCGGCCGCCCTGATCAGCCGATCGTCACGGCGACGGGTCGCCGCCTGCTCCGCCTGCAATTGGGGTTTACGTTCGCGGACATAGGCACTGACTCGTTGGTAGGACACGCCGCTCATGCCGCGCTCCTCGACCAATCGATGATAGATCTGCGTTGCCGTATGACGTTGACTACCAGTTGCATCCAGATCTGCGCGCAGCACATCATCGATGATCGACTTGTAGGGGTCCAGCTTCTGTGGCCGGTGTGGATACTTCTTGCGCGGTTCCGGCCACACCGATTGCGTCGCCATCGTCACCGTGTGCCAGCCGACTCGATACTTGCGCGCGATGGCCCGCTTGGACAGACCCGCACGAAGATCCTGGCGGATCGCCGCGAACAACTCGACTCTCGACATATCAGACATCGGCACTCTCCCCTGCCGGGCATCCCATAGTTACATGCTATCAACCGCCGCTGTCGCTCGAATTCGTCAGCGCCGATTCCTCAACGCGCGCGCCACGATTCGCCGGACGACGTCCAGAGACTCGCTCACTGACGGTGTCTTGCGTTGTCCCTCAGTAGGTTTGGGTGCCGGGTCAGAGGTCGGCGTTATTACGGATGTTCACCGCGGGCTTCCCGCGCGTGGTCCGTGGTGCCCAACCTTTGCCGCACCACGACCGGACGCGACCGCCTCCTCTTCACCGACGAGCGTCCACCGACCGATCAGCTCATCCCTGTCAAGTCCCCCTATCACATGGCGAACCGCATCCGCCACCACCGGCTATCGGACAGTCTGCGTCGAGTACCGGATGACACGGTTCCCGCCGGCACCTGGTTCTGATCGCGAATCCGGGCAGCAGTTGTTCGTGAATCCCGAGATCACTCGGGATTTTTGTGACCGCGAATTCCGACACCGTTACGGCGGCAGATCACTGTCGGTCGATGTCAATTCTCGCGACCAGAATCGGGAACCAGCCAGCCAAATCGATGTCGGTGCCGTCGATCGTCCGATGTCGGAATTCGTGAACAACTGACTCCGGAATTAGCGAACGACCAGCACCGGTATTCGCGAACAGTTGACGTCGGAATTCGCAAACAACTGGCACCAGTATTAGCGAACAACACTCAGGCATCTAAACTGGACAGAAGCGTCGATAGAAGCTGCTATCCAGGTCATAACCACTATTCAGCTTCCTAAGAGCTACCCGCAGAGTCGCTAAAGCAAAGCAAATCGGACGCAACCGGACCGGTAATTTCTTGCCAAAGTGTCGCCACCGGAGGACTACTGGATATTGGCGGCGGAACAACAGGCCCGGCCTGTCTGCTGTTGGAGACTATTTCACCTTCACCGACAAAAGGTAAAAAAATGTCACCTGTTATCACCTCGCTGACGCCCTCTTTCGGCCCTCCGGCGGGTTTCAACTCTGTAGTCATCACCGGCTCCGGCTTCGCCAATGTCGGTCCGTTGACTGTCCGGTTCGGTACGACGGCAACGACATTCACCATCGACTCCGATACCCAGATCACAGCCATCGTGCCGCCCGGAACCGGCACGGTGAACGTGACCGTGCAGGTACTGCTGGACGGCACGAGCAATCCGCTGCCCTACACCTACGGTGGTGCGGTTCCTACCTTGACCAGCATCAATCCAGCTTCGGGGTCGGCGGCCGGTGGGGCGACAGTCGTGCTCACCGGGACGAACTTGACCGGAGCCACCGCGGTGAGTTTCGGTGGGACACCGGCAACCTCGTTCACGGTCAACTCCTCGACACAGATCACGGCGGTGACACCCGCTCACTCGGCCGGGGCAGTGTCGGTCACCGCCACCACCGCGGTT
>NZ_BDCC01000051.1 GCF_001613305.1 Nocardia vaccinii NBRC 15922 | reverse complement strand
TACACCTACGTTTCGGGTCTGGCGCCGGTCAATCTGGGGACGGCCTCGACGTTCGCGGTGCTGGGTGCCACGACAGTCACCAACACCGGCGCGACGGCCATCACCGGCAATCTGGGTGTCAGCCCGGGTACCGCGGTGACCGGATTCCCACCGGGAACGGTGACCGGCGGAGCGATCCATGCCGGGGACGCGGTCGCCGCACAGGCACACACCGATCTACAGGCTGCCTACACCGACGCGGCAGGCCGCACGCCCACCGCTACGGTGACCACCGATCTCGGGGGACAAACCCTGACCTCCGGGGTGTATCACGCAGTCGCCGGGATCGGCCTGAACGGCACCCTCACCCTGGACGGACAAGGTGATCCGAATGCGGTGTTCATCTTCCAGGCCGGGACGACACTGATCACCGGGGCCGGCAGTGTGGTGAACCTCATCAACGGGGCCACCGCAAAGAACGTGTTCTGGCAGGTCGGTAGCTCGGCCACACTGGGCGCCGGCTCCAACTTCGCCGGAAGCATCCTGATCTTCACCTCGGCGACGGTGACCGGCGGCGACACCGTAAACGGCAACGTCCTGGCCCTCAACGGCGCGATCACCCTGGACACCGACACCATCACGGCCCCCTGAGTACCGATACACCGAAAGGATTTCAAACCCTGTCCGCGCGCCTCCGGCGCGCGGACAGGGTTATTTCGGGTGTGGATATCCCTCTTTTTCACTGTGGTTGACTCTTTCATCTGATGAAAGTGGTTCCGCCCTACCGCGATAAATTGCACTGCCGCTGTCCCGGAGCTGCCACATAGGCCCGCCTGCCAGTACCGAGCCCCTGGCTGAACCCGCACGGCCGGAGGCGGCGGGGACCTGCCACCCGCGACGCGTGGTCACCGGCGAGTCGGACAGTGCGGATGTATACCCCGAGCCGCAAGGTAGGGGACCTGCCGAGATCGTGTCACCAGCCGCCGCGGGCGCCGAATGGCCACACGGCTGGTGTGTCGATGCCTCGATGCGTCGGATGGCCGTCCTCGGATCGCTTATGGTGGGGTGGCTTGCTGTTGTTCTCGATCAAGCGGTCGGGGACTCCGGACTCCGATGTGGATCGGTCGACCTCGAGGACTCAGCATGGCGATCAGCGAGATCAGGCGATACGCGCATCTCAGCACGGCCGACGTCGAGGCATTCGGGAGCGAACTCGATTCGATTCGCCGCGATATCGAAAACTCGCGTGGCCGGCGGGACGCCCGGTACATCCATCGCACCATCGCCGTGCAGCGGACCCTCGATGCGGCGGCCCGGCTGGTGATCTTCGGCAGTAGCAGCAGGACCGGCTGGGTATTGGGGATGATCGCGCTGGCGGTCGCGAAAAGCATCGAGAACATGGAAATCGGCCACAACGTCTGCCACGGCCAATGGGATTGGATGAACGACCCGGAGATCCACTCCCGCACCTGGGAGTGGGACATGGCAGGCGTGTCGGCTCAATGGCGGTATTCGCACAACTACCGCCACCATATGTTCACCAATGTCGTAGGCATGGACGACGACGTCGGCTTCGGCGTCATGCGGGTGACTCGCGACGTGCCGTGGCGACCGCGACACCTGCTCCAGCCGCTGCGGAATCTGTTGCTGGCAGCCACTTTCGAATGGGGTATCGCCCTGCACGGGCTGTATTCCGAGCGTGATCGCGTCGCGAGCGATGCCGGAAAGAAGGCCCAGACCAGGGCGCTGATCCGTAAGATCACCCGCCAAATCGGCAAGGACTATCTGGTGTTTCCCGCGCTGAGCAGGCGGCGTTGGCGGCGCACCCTGGCAGCGGACGCCGTCGCCAACCTGCTGCGTAACCTCTGGGCATACATAGTGATCTTCTGTGGCCATTTCCCCGACGGCGCAGAGAAATTCACTCCCGCGGTCATCGACAACGAGACCAAACCCGAGTGGTACCTGAGGCAGATACTCGGCACCGCGAACTTCGACGCCGGTCCGATGCTGGCATTCCTGAGCGGAAATCTGTGCTATCAGATCGAGCACCATTTGTTCCCCGACCTGCCCAGTAACCGGTACGCCGAGATCGCCGTGCGGGTACGGGCGCTGTGCGCGAAGTACGACCTGCCCTACACCACCGGCTCGCTGATCCGCCAATACCTGCTGACCTTACGCACCATCCACAAACTCGCGCTCCCGGACCGCTTCCTGACCGCCACCAGCGACGACGCACCCGAGACCGCGTCCGAACGACGCTTCGGCCCATCCACCGTCGCCGCGCGGAACCCGGCCACCGCGCGGCGCGGATTGCGCACAGCGCTGACGGAATTGCCCTTCCGGCAGCCCGGCACCACGACGGATTCCACACTGGCCCCGGAAAACGACGGATATGCCATAACCGACTGGAAGAACCTGCTCGGCTGGTTCCGGCTCCGCCCTCGGAATCCACCAGGGGCGAGCCGAGTCGGTCAATTGACTTTCGACAGTCGAATCCCGTTTCGATTGTCAACGTTTTCTGAAAACCGCTGGCCCCACCGGTCCCATCCTTAGACCCGAGGGCCCCTCGCATCCGGCCTGCAGCTTCTGCACCGCATACAGACCGACTTCAATCCGGACCGCGAGATCGACCTCCTCGGCCGCGGAGAGTAGCGGAACTCGCCCGATCTGCTTCAGATACGCCCGTGTCGAGTCCCCACCCGCGGTGAACTCGGCTTCCTTGCGCGCCCGACGCAGCGCCGGAGACTCCTCCTCATCCCAGATGTCGTCCGCAGCGTCATCCTGCTCCGCCAAGGTGCCAGTGGAATCTTGCTCATCTGTTTCGCCTGCGGTCGTTGCCACATTCGCCTCTCCGAGAGATTCGGGCGGCATCGCGATTCGAGAAACAGGACCGCAGAGAGGCCTCGAGCGGCTCGGCAATCACCGGGACCAACGACCAGCGTACTGGTCAACACACGAAGTGAGGCGACCACAGGCCCCAGCCCCATACCCTTCCACTACGCTACGTGGCGATCTGCCATGTGATCAGGAGCCTGGGCGTTTCACGGCAACGGTTGGAAGACCGATAGCATGTCGGACGGATGGAAGGTGGCGGTTTGCAGGTCACCTCGCGTGACCTTGTAGGTCACCTCACCGCCGGATGGTTGCGCCGTGGTGTCCTCTGCGATGAAAATCTCGACAGGGCCGGCATCGAGGTTCACTTGAATGTGATTCAGTTCGAGGCAGAGCTCCCAGGTGGTGTCGAGCAGACCTGTCTGGAACTGAGGCTTCCAGGTGTAGATCATGTAGGTGCTCGCGCTGTTCATCTGTGCCTGGGGCAGCCAACCGCCGCCCTGCCTGGGCTCGAGTCCACCCGCCTGGTTCATCTTTATGGTTTCGGGGTGATCGGTGAGGTCGTGCGCACTGACCCCGATGGGAACGGCGATCATGATCGCCTCGCAGGCGACCGGCTGCTCAGCACCGGATTTACCGGGTTCGACGGTCAGGGTCAGCTTCTTCGGCCCATTGGTTCCGGAGCCTGTCAGGGGGGATGCGACCAGGGAGTAGGTGAGCAGTGGGTCGTTCATGATCTTCACTCGGATTCTGGTACCGGGCTGGTTGCCTCGTGCACTGCCTTGCGTCGGCGCGTCGGTAGGACGCCTTTAGTGTCGTTCCGTGTGGGAGCGCACCGTGAGGGCCGAAAGTCCTGGTCGTTGGGGCTGGTGTGCCCGGCACGAAGCCATGCCGGCCAGGCCTGCTCACCAGCGTCTGCCGAGAGGTCGGCCCGGGCAGAGAGGCCCGTAGGCCCAAAGCGGCCGCGCCATCCAGAAGCAGATTAGGGCGGCGGCGCGAAGGACTTGGACGACCTCTCGGTTGCGTTGGCGGATTTGCCCAGGGCCTGACCAATCTCGTGGAACGGGACCGCGAACATGTCGTAGTCGATCTGCTTTTCCAAGCCGAGCCCCTCGGTGTAGAACCCCAGCGCGTGGTCCTGATCGGTGACGTAGATCGTCACGTACACGATGTTGGTCAGCATCCCGTTCCCCATTCACGCGTTCCCGCGACGATCGTCGGTATTCGGTCGTCGCACCTATGGGGAATCTCCTGCGCCGCTGTGCCTGAATCCGGGAACTCGTTGTCCGGCAACGAATCTTGGATCTTCCTGAGAGGATCAGCACGAGACCGCGGTCCCGTCCCCGAATTCGGGCCAGCGGTCGAGGGAGGCCCTTGGCGTGTGGGCTCCGGGCCTCCCGACAATACGGCTGACCAAGGACCGTGGCCGAAGCGGCAAAGTCGAACGCGTCCTGGGTTGGCGGCGTGCCCGGCGCTGGTGCGTCACTGCTCATCGGTCGCTGCCGGAGTCGAGCAGGGCGACGAGGCCGGAGCTGGTGATGTCGTCGGGGTAGGGGTACCACTGGTCAGGGTCGGGGGTTTGGGGGGTGGGGTTGGGACAGACGATCTTATCCGTGTAGGGGATCAGGGCGGTCATGGATTGGCGGCTGCCGACGGGGACGGCGACGACGGTGCGTATCGCCCCGAGCAGGCGGGTTATCCGACAGGCGTCGCGCAGGGTGGTGGTGTCAGCCAGGCAGTCGTCGGTAACCAGGACGGTGCGATCGCGGAGGTCGACGCGGAGACGGTGGCCGCGGTATGCGAGAGCCTTGCAGTGCAGGACAGCGTCTTGGGTCTGTTCGGCGCGGGCACGTTCGGCGGGGCCGATCGCGCCGCGGGCGATGGCTGCGGTGTCGACGATGAGCGTGTGGTCTTCGCCGAGGATGCCGTAGGTGAGACCGGGCCGCCGGGCGACGCTGAGGGCGCCGACGAGAATCACATCCACCAGCACCCGTAGCGTTGCGGCCATCTCGCAGGCGACTCGCAGACCGCCGCCGGGTGGGGCGAGCACGACCACGTCGCTACCGCGGAACGCCGGCAGCAGTGTGGCGAGCTGCCGGCCGGCGTCCTTGCGATCGGTGAACGGCGACACCGCGTCACCTCATGGCGCGCGCGTGCCCCGGGTGCTGGGGTGGTACGGCACTATCGGTCTGGACTCGATCGTTGACAACCCTCCCGACGCGTCCCGCATGCGCTGGGCGGCCACGAACGGTCCGGTGTCGGCGGGGATGATCAGCAGAGTCAGGTTGGCGCCCTCGGTTACGGACAGTTCCATAGTGTCGGGTGGCTGATCGGGTGCTGGGTCGTGGACGTCCACGCCATCGCTGTCATCGATCCTGCGTTGGCCGCGGCCGAGGTTGTTCCAGGCGAATCCGGTCCGGGCGATCCGGCCGAGTCGTGGTGTGAGGGCGCTGATCAGGTCGTGCAGCTCGGTGGTGAGGTTCGCTGTGCGCGACCACCCGGCGCCGTCGACGGCACCGGCGGCGGGCCCGTCGTCGGGTCGGAGCAGCAGCAGCCGTGATGTGAGGGTGGGGCCGGGAAAGGGCTGCTGGTTGGTGCGGGACGCGCCGGCCATGGCGGCATGGTTGGTGATGGGACGTGGTGCGCTGTCGTCGGTCATGATCGACCTGCTTCCCGTGCACCAGGTACCGCTGCGAGCGCCGCGTTCGCCACTCTGCCGTCGGTGGTGGAGGGGATGACCTGCAGCACGACGACGATGCCGCGCGAACTGCAGACGTACATCGTGTTGAACAGCTCGAAAGGGTAGGGGTCCAAACGGATCAGACGACTGCCGAGTTGGAGGCGCCGAGCGGAGCGTGACCATCCGGTGGGGTCGTAGACGACGCGCCATACCGGTCCCAGGCGCGGTCGCAGGACAGTGAACAGTCCTGGGAGGTCGGCGGCGAGGTCCTGCGTGCGCGGCCACCAGACCCCGACGACGTAACCGGTGCCATCACCGTGCGGACGCAATCGCAATCGCAATCGTGGTGTATCGAGCGGTTGGCAGCGAGGTGGTGCGGTATGCGAGCTCGTCGATCGTGGCGTCATGAGACGCTCCTGTCACAGCCCCCGGCGGGCCGGAATTCGAATCGCAGACGACGCGACCTTACGGGTCGGCGTCCGACATGCCTCCGGATACCGTCCAGTCTACTCGCTGACACCTGTCGGCGACCTGCGCGAACGGAATCGGGATGGTATGGATGCCGGACTGTCTGTGTCGGATTCCGCGCTTCCGCTGATACCGATCGGCGAAGTGTCGGCGTACGTGCAACCGGGACTCGGCCATGAGTTCGGGCAAACGTCGCGATCGACGGGATCGGGTTGGCTTCGGCCGGAATGTCGGGTCAAGGCAGGGGTGCGTTCCAGGTGGTGCGGGTGCCGGGCCCGTGCGGGCCGGGCCGGGAGGCGGGACAGTGGTCGAAGTGGCCGCCTGAGTTTCGGGCGCGAGTGGCCAGGTTGGACAGGCCACTGGGAGTGAGGTCGGCAGGGATACCGGTGCCGTTGTCTTCGACGGTGATGGTGAGGGCGTCGTCGACGATGACGGTGATGGTCAGAATGTCGGCATGGGCGTGGCGCACAGCGTTGCTGACGGTTTCGTGGACCACGGCTTCGGCATGGTCGGCCAGCTCGGCCGGTACCGCATCCAGTGGCCCGGAAAACTCGGTCGTGACCTGCATGTCGGAGTGCTCGGTGTGCTTGCGCACGATGTCGTCGAGGCGCTGGCGCAGCCGGGTGTGCGGGTCGGCGTGCAGGTTGTAGACGCTGACACGGATGTCTGTGATCAACTCTTGCAGGTCGTCCACCGCATCGCAGAGTCGTTCGCGCATGTCGGCGTCGTGGGTGCGCCCGATGGCTCCTTGTAGCGACAGCCCGATCGCGAAGACCTGTTGGATGACGTGATCGTGCAGGTCGCGGGCGATACGATCGCGGTCGGCGAACACGTCACGTTCCCGCCGCCGCTGCTGCGCCCGGGCCAGGTACAACGCCAGCGCAGCCTGCCCGGTGAACCCCCCACACAACTCGGCGATCTCGTCGGGATAGGGCGGTTGCCCGCCGCCGCGGGTGGCGACCAGCACACCGAGAACGGTGGTGCCAGTGTGCAACGGCAGCACCAGTACCGGACCGTCCCCGAACAGGTCGGTGTCGGTGGCGATGTCGTCACCGACACCGGGCACGGTAACCGAGGCATTGCCGCGGAAGACCTCGGCCACCATGCCGGTGACCGGGACCCGCCGCCCGTGTTGCGCACCTGCTCCAGCCCACTGGGTGATGACCAGTTCGGTGACCTCTTCGGCGTGGACGTCGGAGTCCGGGCGGGTCGCCACCCACACTCGGTCGGAACCCGACAGCTCGCACGCCCGCTCCACGACGCGGCACAGCACGGCATCGGGGTCGGTCGTGGCCAGGAAATCGGTGGTCAGCTCCGAGGTCGCCGCGATCCACCGGTAGCGCAGCTGAGCGGACTCGAACAGCCGCGCTGGTACGGCAAGGAATTTCGGCCGCAGATCGGTCACGGACGCCGTGGCGGACGCGCTGTCGGTGACGGTGTCTTCGTGGCTGAACAGGCGGAGCTGGACGGGGTGCATGCTGCTCATAGTGTGTCCCGATCGTTGTCGAATGCGGGTCTGCAGGCCCAGTCGCCGAGCTGAGAGATCACCCCGTGCACCGCCTCGACCGGAGACGCCAGCACCGCGAGCAGGGGCGGCAGCTCGGCGGTGAGGTTTTCACCGTAAGGCCACGTGCCATCGAACCAGCCGGTGTGCGTGGGCTCAGCATCTATCCGAACCCGCAGTGGCCCGACGCCCCGCCCCGCGCTGCCGGGCCCGGGGTTGGGTTCCCCGGCGGTCATGACCCGGCACGTCCTGTCGGTCGTTTCGTTGCCTGGCCCTGCGGGGGCGTCGGCGATACCTGGCCGCCGCGCTGAGGTCGAGCACCGCCGGTCCCACCGAATTCGCGTTCGGCTCCGCCGACCCGCCATCGTCGCAGGGCGGCGGCTCTGCCCGTGCGCACGGGCAGCGGCCGAGTCGGCAATTCACCCACCGTGGCGCATGGGACGTAGACGATGCGCCATATCGGCCCTGCTCGGGAACGGACTGCGGTGGTCAGATCGGGAGACTCGATAGCGAGGTTGCTCGATCGTGGCCACCAGGTCGCATCGATGTACCCGCTCGCCTCGGAGTCCAGGCACAGACGTAATCGCGGCGCGTCTTCGAGCGTGCGACGAAGCCGTGCCGCAGGCACGGTCGTCGATTGTGGCGTCATCGGACGCTCCTGCCGCGGCCCTCTGGAAAGGCCGGATGTCGAATTCGGGAACGGCGAGCCCTCTGCCGGTCAGCGCACGTGATGCCCTCGAATATTTCTAGCCTACACGCCGGTGCGCACCGCCCGAGGTACAACAGCCGGCAGCGGACAAGCCCGCCCGACCGGCCCGCATCACAAGACCGTGACCGGCATTGACAACCGGCCGACAAGTCAGCGTGACGGGATAGCTGCGAGCGGGCCCGCAGCCTGTTCGGCAGTACCGACGCGGTAATTACCAGGCCGAGGTCTACTCATTCGACACCACCGCGGTCCTGCGGTCGGAAACGATCGGGGCCCGAGGGATCACCGCCTCACCGCATGGCCCTCGCTGTGATCCCCAGCTGGCCCGTCGGATATGGCGATCCACAGCCGTGCGTCAGATTCGATCGATGTCGACCGTGCCGTCGTCGGTGAAACGGCGGAACGGCCAACCGAGAACCGAGTGCGTCCGAACACACGTGGACCTCTGACACAGGCGACCGCGCCAGCTGCTCATCCGAACTGGCGCGCTCTCGGCGACCGCGGTCTCCCGGGAGACGCGGTGACCTGCCCACGACTTACCCACGCCGCGTCACTCGACCCGGGAATCGGGGTAGAGCGAGTACAGCTACAGCGTCGGCCCTTCATCGCCCCCGAAGCCGCTCACGGCGGCGCTGAAGAGAACTTCGAAAATCCGACAGAATCCCTGGTCGGCCTCGCAGAGCGACTGTGACAACGTGTCGAAAAGTCTTGCTGTGCAACAAGTCCTGTCGGGCCTTTGTCCTACAGTCACGCCGATGACCGACACCTCCGTCGCGACGCAGGCGATCGTTCTCGACAGT
Organism: Nocardia vaccinii NBRC 15922; assembly: GCF_001613305.1. Taxonomy (GTDB): domain Bacteria; phylum Actinomycetota; class Actinomycetes; order Mycobacteriales; family Mycobacteriaceae; genus Nocardia; species Nocardia vaccinii. Next base: position 3,830 of record NZ_BDCC01000051.1, on the reverse strand, counting down.
GACGCTCTCGACCGACCCGATCAGCGGAGACGGGGCCTCGTCGGGTACGCACGGTGTCGACCACCGGCCAGTTGCTCGACCACCGGACCCACGCGCTGACCGAAGCCGGGTGCCAGAAGATCTTCTCGGACAAGAAGTCTGCTCGGGCCCCGAGACAACCCGCACCGCGTTCGCTGACAACGCAGCGTACCGGTTTGGCCGACATGGGTCAGGGTATGGCCGCAACAGGTCACCGTATTCTTCCCGGGAAGAACCCTGTGATCGAGAACGTGCCGGTTCACATGAGCGGCCGGCGCGTTCGCCTATCCGAGCGTCAGCACCCGCCCTGGATTCCGCGACCGGGCCTTCGCGGGTGCAGATCGAACTCACCGCGATCAGCACACCGCAACGCGTCGACGTTCGAACCCGACGGTGCATCCGCCTGTCACCGCCGGGTGTCCAGGCAGGCAAGACTTCGGCCCGGCCACCACCTCGGCGTGTTCACTCGGGCGATATGCGCTCGTGCACTGTCAGTAACAGATGGTCGAACTCGGTCACGATCGCGGGGGCAGGCCGGGTCAAGGTGGGCAGTTCGGCGACCAGTTGTTCGGCCAAGGCACGCAGTTTGGTGTTGGTCTCCTGTGACCGCCACACCAGGACCTAAGAACGCCTGAGCCTCGTTGATCCCATACATCCGCATCAGCACCCCCTTGGCCCGCTCGATCACCGCACGCGATTCCACGATGTCGGGCAGCCGCTGATTCAGAGCCTCCTGCTCTGCTTCTGCCAGGGTCTGGGACAGGTCGATATAGAAGCCCGAGGTACCGATCGAGCGCCCGTCGGTGTCCAAGAGGCGGTCCGCGACGACCATGACCGAGTGTTCGGTGCCATGAGTGTCGATGAACCGGTGCCGACTCGAGAACGGCTCCCCGCGCTCGACCGAGCGGGCGATGGCCTCAGCGACGTGCTCGCGATCATCGGGGTGCTTGTGCGCCAGCAGCAACTCTGTGGTCGGTTCGATCTCCCCCGGCACATAGCCATGCATCCGGAAAATCTCCGCGGACCACTCCCACCGCTGATCAGCAAACCAGAACCGAAAACTCCCCGCCATCGACCGCGCCCCTGCAACGAGCCCGGCACCGGCAGCGACGCACGCGCATCCGACGACCCCGCAGAATTCACCGATCCAGTATGTACACCCCGGCCATGCCTCCGCCACCTGCGCCGATAATGCGCGAGCGCCGGAATTCCATGCTTTACGCGGCCACAGCAGTGGTAGACCACCTCCAGCCTCCCCGTGCATCCCGTAGCGATCACGCCCCGCGACTACGCCAAATGCCGCCAAGGCGAGACCCGGACCGGCCCCGCCTGTCCACCACCGACAATCGCCGCAGTGTTCGACACCGTCCACCAGCATCTGCTGCCACACCGTTCGCGGTGGCGCTGCTCAGCTCACACACGCCCCGATGATCACCCCCGGTCGATCACGCGGGCGGTCGCCGACCGGCTCGCCACGCTGGATCTGGTCGATGATGGCGAGCGGGAGCACTGTGAAATCGCCTCGGTCAACTGGGGGAGCCAGTGAAGGGGTTACCGCGCGTGGTGAGCCGCCTGTACAGCATCTTCTGGATGGTGGCGCGGACCTGATTGGTGACCTCGAGCCGGGTCATCGGATCGTCGGCGGTTTCGGGCCGGTAGGCGCCGGTGGTGATGGGTTCGCCGAATTCGATGTACCACTTCGACGGCAGCGGGATACCGCCCAGCAAGCCCAGGTGCGGGAACAGCGGCGTCACCGGGAAGTACGGCAATCCGAGCAGCCGGGCCAGCGGCTTCAGGTCGGCGAGCTTGGGATAGATCTCCTCCGAGCCGACGATCGCGCACGGGACGATCGGCACCCCCGTCTTCACGGCCGTCGAGGCGAACCCGCCACGTCCGAAGCGTTGCAGCTTGTAGCGCTCACTGTAGGGCTTGCCCGCACCCTTGAAGCCCTCGGGGAACACACCGACCAGCTCGCCTGCCCGCAGCAACCGTGCGGCGTCGGCCGGGCAGGCCCGGGTGTGGCCGGCCTTGCGGGCCAGCCAGCCCATGATCGGCGTCTCGAAGACGAGGTCGGCGGCCAGCAGGCGCAGTGCCCGCTGCTTGGGGTGCCGATCGTGCACGGCCAACTGCACCATGAGCCCGTCCAGCGCCACCACACCGGCATGGTTGGCCACGATGAGGGCAGCCTCGGATTCGGGAATGTTCTCGATGCCGTCGACCTGTACCCGGAACCACAGCTCGGCCAGCGGCCGCAGTACTGGAAGCAGGACGGATTCAAGCAGATGCTCATCGAGGCCGAACTCGTCGACCTGATAGTCCCCGGAGAGACGACGGCCGGCGAACTCGGCCGTGCTGCGGATCGTGCCTCGCGCCAGTTCGCCGAGCGCCTGCGGCTGCCGGGGTACCGCATCGGCCAGCCGTTCGGTCAGCGACATCACCGAACTCAGCGCCGCCCGCCCCGGCCACCGCTCGTGCAGCCGAATCACTCGGCCACATCATTCATCGATGTGCTCTGGTTCGGACACTCACCAGGCCAGATCCGCCGACTATTCGTCGACGGTCAACCGTGAAATCAGCGACCGGCCGACAACAACTCGGCTCCGGAGAAAGTCGTCGAATACCTGCACCGTCGGCAGTGAGTTTCTCTGAGCGCATGACGTGAACCACCCTTCGATTCGTTCCGAGGAACTGACGCTGAGGAGCGTGAAGCATACAAGCGCGACGAGCGGTTCGAATCGAATCACGGTCGGGCCCGGCGCGCACTTCTCAGGTGACCTCTGGCGGGACGCACGTTATGTCCGGCGGATCGCCGATTACGCACATCGCTGTCATCGTGTGCCGTTGTCCGGCTGGTCAGCTTTTGTCGACTCGATCTCGACGACCCCCCAGATCTGTCGACGCTCTCAGTAGACTCTGAGCGAGCCCCGATGTCAACATCGTAGGTCTACGGGGTCGAGGCATGGTGAGCGATGCAGCCGGCTGGAGGACGATCACCGGCAGCCTTTCCGCGCTGCGTCAACAATGTAGGTCTACACTTGCTTGACAGAGAGCCGGGATCGAAGAATGGGATGCTGTCCGTGATGGCCGAATCGCCGATCAACCAGAAGTCAGCCCAGCCGGGGGCGGGTCGTTTCGATCGTCGGTCTCCCGGACACGAGGATGGTCCCGTGACGCGGGCCGCGGTGCTGGCCGCGGCGCTGGAGATCGTTGATCGCGACGGGGTCGACGGATTGTCGATGCGGCGGCTTGCCGATGCGGTGAGGCGCGATCCGATGGTGATCTATCGCCATGTGCCGAACAAGGCCGCAGTGCTCGACGGTGTGGCCGAGGTTGTGTTGGCGCAGTTGTCCGTCGATGCCACCGATTCGGACTGGATGGCCCAATTGCGGACTGTGGCACGGGATTTCCGGCGGCTGGCGTTGGCACATCCGCATGCGGTACCACTGTTGGTCACTCGGCCGCTGGCGACACCGCTGGGGTTGCGATCGCGGGCGGTACTGCGGCCCCTGGAGGACATCCTGGCACTGCTGACGCGCGCCGGATTCTCCGGCGCGGAGGCACTGCATGTTTACCGGGCGCTGTTCGGATTCCTCTTCGGGCATGTTCTCAACGAGTTGCAGGAGATCGTGGAGAACCCCGACGAAACCGACGACCTGCTCCGGCTCGGGCTGTACCGGCCGCCTGTCGCAGAGTTCCCGGTGCTGCGCGAGCTTGCGACGGTGCTGGCGGATTACGACGGCGCCGCCGAACTCGAACGGGGCCTCGACATCCTGCTCACCGGCCTGGCCACGGACTCGTCCGAGGGTGGCGCT
>NZ_BDCC01000050.1 GCF_001613305.1 Nocardia vaccinii NBRC 15922 | reverse complement strand
CGACGGTGCTGGCGGATTACGACGGCGCCGCCGAACTCGAACGGGGCCTCGACATCCTGCTCACCGGCCTGGCCACGGACTCGTCCGAGGGTGGCGCTTCCCAGCAACGATGACCTCGAAAGACATACGTCAACGGCGTAACTCTACGATGTAGACAGGCTGGATTGCCGAAGCTACGCTGAGGTGATAGCCGGTGCATGCGTCGAACGGTCGGCCGACTCGGCTGCCGTGGCCGAACCGCACATCCGGGGACGGGAATCTTTCCGATGACCCAGAACAAGATCGCGCACCGAATCCGGACTTCCAAGGAAGGCCTCGGGAGAAGCCTCCGCAACGTCGGTACCCGGGCCCCCACCGAAGGCCGGGTCGGGGGCCATGGCCCCTTCGACTGGCTGGAGCACAATCTGAGGGGCGTGTTCAAGCGCTGATATGGCCATTACACAGGTCGCTGTCTACGCACATTTGAGCACGGCCGACATCGAGGCGCTGGGACATGAGCTCGACGCAATCCGCCAGGACATCGAGGATCAGCGCGGAACGCGGGATGCGAACTACATCCGCCGCACCATCACATTCCAGCGCACTCTGGACGCCGCAGCCCGACTGACGATCGCGGTGAGCCGCGGCAGACTCGGGTGGATTCTGGGGGTTACCGGCTTGGCGGTGGCCAAGAGTGTCGAGAACATGGAGATCGGCCACAACGTCTGCCACGGTCAATGGGACTGGATGAACGATCCGGAAATCCATTCCACCACCTGGGAATGGGATATGGCGGGCCTGTCGTCGCAGTGGCGTCATGGCCACAACTATCGCCACCATGTGTTCACCAACGTCCTCGGCTTCGACGACGATGTCGGCTTCGGCGTGATGCGCGTGACGCGCGACCAGCGCTGGCGTCCGTACATGCTGGTGCAGCCGTTGCAGAATCTGGTGTTGGCGGCCACGTTCGAATGGGGCATCGCCATCCACGGTCTGGACGCCGCATGGGCCCGCGCGACCTCCACAGCGGAGAAACTCAGCCAGGCTCGCGCGTTGATCCGGAAGATCGCCCGGCAGGCCGGCAAGGACTACCTGCTATTCCCGATACTGAGCGGCCGACGGTGGCGACGCACCCTGATGGCGAACCTGGCGGCGAACATGCTCCGCAACCTCTGGGCCTATCTGGTGATCTTCTGCGGACATTTCCCCGACGGCGCCGAGAAATTCACCGCCACGGTGATCGAAGACGAGACCGCGCCCGAGTGGTATCTGCGGCAGATGCTGGGCACCGCGAACTTCGACGCCGGGCCGGTGCTGGCCTTCCTGAGCGGAAACCTGTGCTACCAGATCGAGCACCATCTGTTTCCCGACCTCCCCAGCAACCGCTATGCCGAAATCGCCGGACGGGTGCGGGCGCTGTGCGACAAGTACGACCTGCCCTATACGAGCGGCCCGTTACTGCGCCAATATCTGCTCACGCTGCGTACCATCCACAAACTGGCTCTTCCCGACCGCTTCCTGACCGCCACCTGCGACGACGCCCCCGAAACCGCATCAGAACGAAAGTTCAACGGCCACAACTTATCCCATGCCGATGAAGCGGACCGGTCACCCCGGCGACGCGGCCTGCGCACAGCGCTGCGCGTGCTGGCGGCTCCGAAGCAGGGGCGTTGGCAATGATTCGACAGCAGAGCCGACTCGGCATCGAGCCACCCCGAGTTCGCGCATCACGAGCGCGGCTGAATGTTCACCCACTGGAAGCCGGGTATGCCGACAGTAGGTGGTGGCCCCACAGCGCCTACCCCACCGGCGCGGACACGAATTTACCTTTGGCCGATCGCGGACGGCCGACACCCGAGAACACCCCGACCGCACCAGCAGAGCCGCCGCGCTGCGGCGACGGCGGATGAATTCGGCCCTCGCGCCGAGACGGGAGCATCGATCATGACCTCACAGCAGCCCCGATACGCTCCGACCAATTCCGCACATTCGCTTCGGCTGCTGGTCGACACCCAACCACCACACACCGGATGGGTCGACGGAGCATGGTGGCCGCACGGCCATGACCTCACCGCCGAGTTGCCGGCACTGCTCACGGTGCTGGCGGCCCGGCTCGGCCTCGTACACCGCGTGATCTACCACCTCGGCGATTGGGATCACGCACCGGACAGATTCACCGTCGGTGCCAGCTGGGTACGGCTCGGCGGCTACTACCGCAAACCGCCGCACACCCTCGACGTTGTCGGTCTCGCCGGTGCCAGGATCGCGCTACTGATCATCCCGCCGCGCACCACTATCGACTCCGCGCGCGTCACGATGACCGCCGCGGCCGCCAGGGGCAATGCATCCACCGTCACCGATCTGCTCAGGGCCGTGCGCAACGCCCCGGACGACGTTCCGACATGACCGCTGGACCTGCGCCAGCGGTGGCGAGCGCGCGGCCGCGAGCGCCACGGTTGGTGCTGCGCGAAGAAGACACCGCCACCGGATCAATCGACGGTGCCTGGTGGCCGCGAACCGGGGACCCGACGGTAGGTGTCCAGTATTCCGTCCAGGTATCCGCTGTGGCCCTCACCGAGGATCTCGGCCTCGGTCATGGCCGCCGCCAGGGTTGTCGCGGTGGCTAACTGACAGCCGCAATGGGTGCCTTCTGGGAGAGTAGTTCGAACTCGATCGGGGTGCGGTAGCCCAGGGACGAGTGGCGGCGTTGGCGGTTGTAGAAGATCTCGATGTAGGCATGGCGGATGATCGCGAGCTCGGTTTCGAATTCTCGTATCCGGCGGCGAGCCCCACGCAATTCCGCCGACTCCGCCGCCGGTTTACCGGGACGTAGTCCGTGGTCGATGTCATCCTGGCGCAACCATTTCGACGACGTGACCGGATGGATGCCCAGCTCGACCGCTGTCTGCTTGGCGGGTTCGCCTGCCCGGACCAGAGCGATCGCCCGGGTCCGTAACTCGGTGCGATAGGCGCGTGGCACGCGGGTCAGCCTTTCGGTAAGGCTGTCAGTTAACAACCTGAGTTGGAACCCAACCGGTGGGGCAGGTCACAGTGTCACCCACCCCTGCAGCAGCCCCGAATCCACCGCGCCGAGTCAGTGAGTACGGTTGCGGGGTTGGTCTGGCCGCTGGTGCGGTTCTCGGTCCAGGATCCTGTCCTTGCCTGTGGAGCAGGATGGGGTTTATTCGGTGGGTTCGGGTTGTGGGTGTGGTGCGATGGGGGTGACGAGGTAGTGGCGGCCGGGGATCGGGTCGGGCCGGTACCGGACGGCTGGATCGGAGATGACGAGGCGGTCGCGTGGGCAGGCGATGAGGGTGATGGGGCCTGATTTGGCGGTTTGCATGTTCTGTCTCCGGGCGGGGTTATTCACCGAGGTGGGTGATGGGGCCGAATTGTCGTTCGTAGTTGTTCATGCTGTCGTTGAGTGTCTGCATGAGCCGGAAGATCAGCGCGGGTGGGAACTTCACCCGGGAGGTGACCTGCACCGGTTGTCGCATCGCCGCTTGGCCGGTCTCGTTCACCCCGCCGGGTTCGCTGGGGAGATAGACCAGGAAATCGAGAGTGAAGTCCGTGCGGTTGTACCAGCAGGTGAACCCGTTGGCATACACCCCGGCACCGACTATCTCCGGCACGATGACCTCGACATGGACATCGGGTTCGTCTGCGGGAGGCGGAACTGGGGCGCTCACCGCGGATCCCCCATACGGCAGGCTTGGCGAACCGGCCATACCAGGTATCGGGTATGGCCGGTCGCCAGCGCTGCGATCACTGCGTCATCCTCGCCGGGTCAGCGGCCCTGTTGGAGGCGGGCCTGCTGGCGGATCTGGTGGAGTTGCATCTCCCACTGCCCGGCTCGGTCCTGGGCCCGACTGGCCTGGTCCTCGGCTTGCTGCGCCAGTTGGGTGGCCTGGTCGGCTTGATCCTGGGCGCTGCCGGCCCGCTGCTGGGACTGGTTGGCTTCACCTTGAGCCTGCTGGGCCTGGCTTTGGGCCCGGTCGGCTTCGCTCTGGGCTTGCTGGGCCTGGTTGGTGGCCAGGATCGCCTGCTGACGGGCCTGCTGGGCCTGCTGGTTGGCTTGGTTGGCGTCCTGCTGCGCATGCTGGGCCTGATGCTGCACCTGCCGGGCCTGTGCCTGCGCCTGGCGCGCGAGACCCGCTGCCTGCATCGCGTACTGGCGGGCGTTCTGCGTCTCTTGCCGGGCCTCGTCCAGCCGCAGCCGGAGCATTTCCACTTCTGCCTCTACGTCGATTTCCCGGCCTTGGGTCGTCGTACCGCTGCTTTCCTGTACTGCCATGGTCGAACTTCCTTCCAACGATGAGTGTGTGGATTGACACGGAGGTTGGTGCTGGAAGAACTGGCGTGCCGAAGCCATTCTCATCGAAGCACTACCAATGCGCAGCAACCGTGTCGCAACCGTTAGGAAATATTGGCGTAACGGGCGCACCTGGTCTCGGCCAGGCATTTGCGCAGACGCGGAGCGTGTTCCCCAGTTACCTGCCGATGCGCGCTTGGCTCGATGGCGAAGAAGATCACGACACCCTCCCGGCAGCGCCGACGAGGTGTTCGTCCAGCGCGCCCATACCGACTGAGCCACCGAGACGCTTCACCTTCGGGATGGCGTCACCGAAATGTTCACACCGCAGGATGTCCACTCTCGACCGCGACCCGCGCGCCCCCGGCCACGATCTCATCTGCCTGGACTGTGCCCTGGCGCCCCCGCGAACCCCGTGACAGACGCCGGACATCGGGCGGATATACCACAATCGGTTGGGAGAGAGCAGGTTCTGACATCGCGGCGGTGGGTTGGCCCTTAAAGTTGAACGAGCCGTGATCGACCGTTTCCTTCGAGCGAGTGGAGATCAGCGTGTTGGATACCGCGGAAGCCGCGACTGCGTACGTGATCGCCGAGCTGGAGGCCAAGGGCACGGCCACCCGCGAGGATTTCGACGTCGCCGCTATCGTCGCCGCCTCACACGCCACCAGCGAGAGCTGGGACTTCCGAGCGATCGGCCGCACCATGTTCGGGTGCCTCGCCGCCGGCAATCTCAAGCTCCAGGCATAAAACCGCCCGGGGGTTGCCGAACGCGGGTTACCGGGTCAGCGTTATCGCTCGGGCCCTTCCGATGCCCGGTGGCTGACCGGGACCGGTGTCGAGGATACCCAGGACCCAGCGGTCCTTGCTGCGGGTCTTGGCCTGATACAGCTCGCGGTCCGCAGCCTCGAGCAAGGCTACGGCGTCGGTGTCCGACGCGGTCGCGATGATCGCCCCGATACTGGCCGACACCCGCAACCTGCGCTCGTCCACGGTGACCGGGTAGGCCAGCGCCGAGAGCATCCGGTCCGGCAACCGCGGCCACGCGCCCGTCGTCGACCGGCGGTGCAAGCAGGGCCACGAATTCATCACCACCGATGCGAGCAAGCGTGCAGTCCAGCCCGGCCAGTATCGCGCGGTCGAGGTGAACACCCCACGCGACCGTAACGGCAGTTTCGAACCGAAGATCGTTCCGAAGCATGCGCGCCGGCTGGCCGGGTTCAACGAGCAGATCCTGTCACTGTATGCCCGCGGGATGTCGGTGCGCGATATCCGCTCTCACCTGCAGCAGATGTATGGGGTCGAGGTGTCCGGGGACGTGACCTCCCGGGTCACCGACGCGGTGACCGAGGAGATCACGATCTGAGGAGAACCGTCCTCTGGATCCGGTGGCCGATCGTCTATATCGATGCGCTGTGGGTGAAGATCCGGGCTTTGTCGCACTCTTCCTGATGCTCAGTTCTGTTGTAGCAGTGTGCGTTTGCGAAGCAGGTCGAGTTGGCTCGGCCGAACATCTGTCGTTTGAGCATGATGCGGTTGACGTGTCCTTCGACGGGACCGGAACTGTAGAGCAGGGTGCGGCCGTTGCGGACGGCGTCGATGTCGCGGCGGAGGTTGCAGGCGAAGGAGGCGACCGCGGTCAGGGTGTCCTTTTCGACCGTGCTGATCCAGGAGTCGAGGCGGTGGCCCTCGAGTCGGGTCATCATGACTGCGAAGTCTTCGACGTGGCGGGTGAGCCGGTTCAGGTCCTTGCTGGTCTTGTGGATCGTGGCCAGGGGGGTGGAGTGTTTCGGTTCGAGATTGTCCGGATCGGTCATGATCCAGCGGGTGATGTCGCGGACCGAGGGTGGCCGTGGTGGAGGCACGGTGATTTGGCTTGTGCTGGTGCGGAATCGCCGCAGGTAGCGTGTTGCGTCCCTTCCACTCCGGACCGACAGGACCGGCCACCACACGCCCGCTGGCATCCCGCACGACCCCGGAAAGCTTGTCCTGCACGTATTCACGCAGCCGTTCGTTGTCGACCAGTTTGGCGGTCTTGGGGCGCCTGGCACGGCGTTCGGCATGCCACTGCGCTGTCGAGGCTTTGTAGTCCAGCCAGTACGAACGGGTCGAGGCGTTGCGACGCAGCTCCCGCGAGATCGTCGACGGACTACGACCGAGCCGGCGAGCTATCTCACGGACCCCCGCGCCTTGGGCACGCCACAACGCGATGTCCTCCCGCTCCGATGACGAGAGATACCGGCCCGAAACAGTCTGGGACAAACGAGAATTCACGCCGCCAGCATGCCGGAACCAGCGGAAACCGACCGGCGAGGACACCCCCGCCTGGACCGCTGCGTCCTCGGTCATCACCCCACGCGCGATCGCCGCCCAGAACCGGACCCGATCCTCACGCCACGCCACCGTCGGACGGCCGGGTGACGGGATCTGCCCCCGACTCACGAACTTTCTTCCGGCCAGGACCAATGCCCACAACCACCTCCACGATCAGAGGTGTTGCGACGACCAGTTGAATCCGGCACTACACCAGCTACGATTTCGGCAAGAAGCTGAGGAGGATGGACCTTCGAAAATCCATCGGCCGTACCCGAGTATGCTGGGAAAACTGCATGGCGGAATCTTTCTTCGACGCCCTGAAGAATGAGTGGCTACACCGCATGACATTCCTCACCCGCAGCCAGGCACGGCGCGCAGTTGTAAAAGACCTCGAGACAACTTACAAGCAGAAACGAATCCACTCGGGGATAAACTACAAGACCCCGACACAGGTTCATGTCGATTATCTGAATCGGCAGGCAGCAGCATGAAACAACCCTTCAGGACACTGTCCGGAATCCGCCGAGTCCGTCACATTGAGCTGAACCCTTCTCTCCAAAGCCGGGATTCGGACAATCAGGCAGTTCAGAGAATGGTCGATCCTGCCAGGGCGATGGGTTTGGGCCGACTTGAAAGACCTCGGATGGGTGACAGACCCACTTCCGAACCTGGACCCGATCAAACCGAACGCCACTCTCGCCGTGCTCAAGCTTTTCCGGGCGCTATCATCCTTCGACCATCGGGGATCACATCCGCTGGTGAACAGTAGCCGAACCTGCCCTAGCCTGCGACGATCAGGCCGCAACCTGCTCAGCCAGCTCCGCTCTGGACGCTCCACACCCGGCGGGCGCTGCCCCTCTGCCGGCGCCCGCCCCCTCCAACGCAGAAATACCATCTGCAATCTCTCGAGAACGAACCCTCGGGCGCGGCGCCCCGAGCCAATCACGCACACCCGACAGCCCCGCCCCTAATCGAGTGAATGGGGTGAATCTGACTTCCTATAGACGAATCATGCTTCAATCGTCAGCGTTCCCCACGAAAACCGCTGTTCAGCGCCGGTCCCATCCCTATAGCGCCCTGCCGGGGGCACCAGCCTGCGACACCGTTTCCGCAGGCCAACGCGCTCCGCCACGTCGCAGGCACAAAACGGCTTCAGCGTTTTCGCAGGTCACACGTCGCTGGTTCGCACTCTCGGGGGTTGCTCACAGCTGACACCACAGGTCACACGCCGACCGAAAAATAGCCACGCGCGGTGCGCACCGAATATGGCCGATCACAGCCTACATTTCCGAGTACTCACTCAATGCCGCTCGACACGCGCCCGGCCGGAGCGCATTCTTATGCCGATCGATCACATTGCAGTACAGTAAGGTCGGCCTTTCCGGAGGACCGGAGGCTTCGTCTCGGCCAGGCATCGTCACAATAGGATCTCTAGCCTCTATGGCCCTCGATCGAAACTGCGATGATGAGGCTCGCAAGACCGAACATGTTGGGGTTACATGGAAAACGACCGTGATACCGGCTTCGTGCCCAGGGGAGGGCACGGCGGGATCGCGCGGTTGCAGTCGAAGACTGAGGCGCGACTTGGTCTGCTGGCTGCGGGGATGCGTGAGTACGCGATCTTCGTGCTCGATGCGGCTGGCCGTGTGGAGAGCTGGGATGACGGGGCAGAACTCATCACGGGCTATCGCGGCGAGGAGATCATCGGGAAACATATCTCGGTGTTTGCCCCGGCGGAACCCGGCACTGCCGGCCACGCGGACTGGCAGCTGGCTCAGGCCGCCGAGTTCGGCAGGCATGTGGACGAGGGCTGGTGCCTGCGCCGCGACGGCACCCGGTTCTGGGCCCATGTCGTGATCACTGCGCAGAAGTCGCTGGAGGGCAGGGTCCGTGGTTTCATCCAGGTCACCCGTGATGAAGCCGAAGCCGGCATCCGGCAGCAGCGGTCGAGTCGGCGGTTCACCGACCTGTTCGACCTCGTCCCGGCCGGTATTGCGTTGTTCGACGAAGCCGGCAAAGTACTGGACGCCAACGAGGCGCTGTGTAGCCTGCTGGGCTACCGGCTGCCTGAACTCAACGCCATGCCCGCCGCAGGCCTGCTGCATCCGGACGATCGTGGCCAGAGCCTCATCGCGGATGCGGCATCAGCGGAGGCGACGTTGAACCGATCCCGGGTGCATCAGCGGACGCTGCGGCGCTCGGATGGCCAGCCGGTGCCCTGCGATGTGCACAGCACGGCGTCGGTGGACGACGACGGAAGCCGATTCTGGGTGATGGTGTTCCAAGACATCACCGACCGTTTGCGGCAGACCGAAACATTGCGCTTCCAGGCCACCCACGACGATCTGACCGGGCTGCTCAACCGCTCCGGCCTCAACGAGCTGCTCGGCAGCCTACTGCACGGTGGCGCTGCACGGGTCGCCGTGCTGTTCTGCGACATCGACAACTTCAAACGGGTCAACGATGCGCTGGGCCACGACGGCGGCGACGAACTGCTGAAGGCGCTGGCATGGCGCCTGGCGAACGGGTTGCCGCCAGGCTGCACCCCGGCCCGGCTCTCGGGTGACGAGTATCTGATCATCTGTCCAGATGTTGACGCCGTCGGCGGCCTGGAGCCCTTCACGACCTGGGTGGCGGGACTGCTGTCCACGACCGTGCCCGTGCGCGGGCGGCCGGTGGTCGTGTCGGCTTCGGTCGGCGCCGCGATGCTCGACCAGCACACCGTCGGCTCGGATCTGCTGCGTTACGCCGACGCGGCGATGTTCCATGCGAAAAGCCTGGGACCCGGCCGCGTGTCGCTGGCCACCCCCGCCCTGATCGCCACTGTGGAGGCACAACTCGGCCTGGAAGAGCAACTGCACGCGGCAATAGACACCGACTCCCTCGTCCTGCACTACCAACCGATCATGACTCGCGACCATTCCGTCGCGATGGCCGAGGCGCTGGTGCGCTGGCCGCATCCCGAACGCGGCCTACTCTCACCAGAGGTGATCCTGCGTGTGGCCGAGCAAGGGAACATGCTGCGCGCATTGGACCTCTGGGTGCTGCGCACCGCCTTACACGAGGCATCCAGCTGGCCCGCGTCGGACGGGCACCCCGTGGCCATCGCGGTCAACCTGTCCGATCTGCTGCCCCACGATCCTGAATTCGTCGACACGATCACCGCGGCCATCACCGAATGTGGCATCGATTCGCACCGGTTGGTCCTGGAAATGGTAGAAACATCCCTGGTCGAACTGCCCACAAGGTCCCGGGAAGCCATGGTCGAGCTGGCCGAACGTGGCGTGCGCTTCGCCCTGGACGACTTCGGCACCGGCTATTCCTCGCTGGCCCGTCTCAAAGACCTACCTACACAGATCATCAAACTGGACCGCCAGTTCGTCGCCGGCGTGGAAACCGATGCCGGCGACCTCGCCATCGCCCAAGCCATGACCGGCATCGGCCGCGCGATGGGACGCAGCTGTGTCGCCGAAGGCGTCGAAACCACCGGCCAGTTCCAGGCCCTCGACCGACTCGGAATCGACCTCTACCAGGGCTGGCTGTTCTCCTACCCACTCCCAGCCAACCGGCTCCGCGCCTTCCTCGAAAACCCACGGGGATAGAACACACCAGCACACACCGTATGCGGAATGCGGACCCGCTTCGGTGCGACCGCGATCAGCTCGCTGCCAGCTGCAGGCACTGTGTCTGCATGGCCGCACCGCCGTCGCTACCGCCACCTGCGGGTACCAGCAGACACCGCGCCCGAACAAGCCACCACCCGGATGCGGTGGGCGACCGGACAGCCTCTCTCGAACGACCGATACCCCAGGCAAGCGCAGCACGAACATACGCGAAGTGGACGACTGCCTTCAGCGCCCGGAGCGGCAGATGCCGGAAGTGAGTGAAAAGGACTACCTGGAACCGATGCGCGATCTCGCCGCGCTCCGCAGAACACGAGCCGCCACAACCGATCCCGCGATCCACCGCCGACTCGACCACACCATCGAGGAACACGACGGGGAGATACGCAAGCGGGATCGACACGGACACTGACCGTTTCCTCTGCGCACCGCACAGCACTACTCGACGAAAACACCAACCAACCTCGGCAGAGGTAACAATCATTCAGCATTCCAGCAAACGCTGGTCACGCCGATTCCATCCTTATCGGCCTCCGCCGGGGCACTGTCAACACGGAAACGATCGACGGACCGCGTACGCCCGTTACAGCCCTATGTTGGATACGAACCGACGATGACCAGACGTTTCCCGGTTGCCCATGTTTTACGTGTCCTGCCGGGGGCGCTGGTCCGGGGCCGCTTCTTACCGACGGTCCCGACCCTGTACCCGTAAACGTCGTGAGTCGACGAAGCTCACGCCGTCGTTGCCGGGATGGGGTCCTTCCGGCGCTGCTTCCGCACCCGGCGTTATGTTCCGAAGACTGCGGAATTCCGTTGCGAGGCAGAGAAATGGACTCGTTCCGCCACGGTTGCGGTGGTGATCGACACTGAGCGAGTACGGACCGGAAAGGTCCGGCTCTCGTTCGATCAGACCATGGGAGACACCATGACGGATTCGGTCATCCAGCTACCCACCGCTGGAGAAACAGTCCTCGAGACCTACGAGCGGATCGCTCGGCGCGGACCGCTGGTTCCAGTCCAGCTGACCGGCGGTGTCGCGGCCTGGACAGCGGTGAGCTATCAAGCCGTGAGCGAAGTGCTCGCGGGCGACGGCACCGTTTTCAGCAAGAACGCTCAGAAGTGTCCGGCCCTGCACGACGGCACCATTCCCGCCGATTGGCCGATGCGCGCGTTCACCGACATCGACCATATGTTGAACAAAGACGGCGAAGACCATCGACGGCTACGCAGGACGATCAGCGCCGCGTTCACGCCCGCCCGGGTCGCCGCGCTCGAGCCGCAGATTCAACGGATCGCCGTGGAACTCATCGACGGCTTCGCCGACGAGCAGGGCGAAGTGGATCTCATTCAGCGTTTCACGCTTCCGTTTCCGGTGCGGGTGATCTGCGAACTGTACGGGGTCCAGGACGCGGATCAGTCGCGGTTGCGCGATTGGGCTGCCATCCTCATGTCGCACACCAGCACCGCTGAGCAGATGCAGGCGGCCATGGGAGAGATGCTGGCGTTCCTGGGAGATTTCCTCGAGGCCAAACGGCGCGAACCGGGCGACGACCTGACTTCGGCCATGCTGGCGGCCAACACCGACAACCTCACCACCGACGATATGGTCAACATGTTGTGGCTGGTGATCATGGCCGGACACGAGACAACCGTGCACCTGCTGGCCAACGCGATCACCGCGCTGAGCGACAATCCCGAACAACTGGACAAGGCGCTGACCGAGGACCGCTGGGCGGATGTGGTGGAGGAGGCGCTGCGCTACCGGTCGCCGGTGTACAGCGCCAATCTCCGGTACGCGCAGCAGGATGTCACGATCGCGGGTGTCGACCTGCCGAGGGGGGCCATCGTCATCTGGAACGGCAACGTCGGACGGGACCCGGAACATTATCCGAAGGCCGATGTTTTCGATATCGATCATGACCACCGTGGTCAGCTGGCCTTCGGGCGTGGCCCGCACGTCTGCCTGGGTGCTCCGCTGGCCCGGCTGGAGGCGCGTATCGCGTTGTCGGCCCTGTTCAACCGCTTCCCGCTGCTGCGCCTGGCACAGGAGTCGGCACTGCTTGCGATCAGTCCGCAGATCATGACCGCGGGCCCACTCGCCTTGCCGGTGCGGCTGTATCCGGCTGACTGACCGGCGGCGCCGGCCGGCCGGGCACCTCGGCGAGCCGGCGCTTACGGAATTCTCGTGGTGTTTCGCCGTATCGCACCTTGAACGCGGCCGAGAACCAGGTGACAGTGAATCCGCTGCGCACTGCGATCTCACCGATAGTCATTGTCGTATCCAGGTTTTCGAGCAAATCGCGCGCGACGCGCAGTGATTCGTCCTGGCGCACTTCACGATACGTGGTCCCGGCTTGCTGCAGGGCAATGCGTAACTGTCGTGGCGACCAGCCGAGCGCCTGCGCCACCGCAGGCATCCGCAGGTCCGCGATTCCGACATTGGCGCGCACGTACCGGCGCACGGTCTCGGCAATCTCCGCCAGATGGGCCGATCGCAGGCCGTTATCGCCCACGGCCATCATGCACACCAGTTCGGTGATCCGATCGCAGACCGCGTTGAATTGACGGCTGGTGAGCCGCGAGCGTTCGGCCTGCAGGTCGCGGATCATGCCGTGCACAATCCGGCCCAGACCGGAGCTCAGATCGAAATGCGGCCGCCGCGTTCCGATCGGCGAGATCGCGTGGTCGACATCGGTGCGCGGGATCTGCATGGCATAGGCCATCGAGCCCGGCACCCGCAGCCGACAGGCTCGGTCCAATCCCAGCAGCAGCGCCTGCCCCGGTGCGATGCTATTGATTTCGTCGTCATCACCGACGGAGAACCCACCGCGTTCCGGGACGACCAGCCAGTAGAAGTCCTCGGCAGGCACCCGGCGAATATGCGAGGGCGTGCGGAAAGCGACACGGTCGCCCGGTTGATCCCAGCGCAGCAGGCTGTAGGTAGCCGACCATTGCATGATCAGATCGACCTGCCACTGATCCCGGTCCCGGTATCGGTGATCCATCGGGACGATACTGTTGGCCAGCTCGGTCCACTCGACGGCACCGGTCACATGCCATTCGTCGTAGTTCAATGCGAAACCCCGATCGGCTCAGCAGATTCGGATGAACACGGATACTGCGCTGATTATTTTGCCCGACACCCGGATTCACGCATTACCGGTGCTGGAACGACGTGTTTCCGTCCTGGCAGAGCCAATCGGCGAACAACAGCCCGGAGTCGGCAGCGGAGAACGCCGCCGAAGTCTTGGCAGCCAATCCATTTGCCGCCTCGGCGCAGCCAGCCGATCGGCGCTCAGCGGCAACAGCGCTCGCGCCGGCGACGGGCGTTCCATGGCGACGGTCGAAGCCAGCACAGCCTCGCCGTGTCAGCGACCGCGGTCAGCCGCGACAGCTGGTCAGGGAACCCGCGATGTCGGTATACGAGCCGATGGCACCCTGTTCGCGGAACAGGGTGCGAAGCTCCAGCGACGGACCGAACGCTGTTGGCCGTCAGCCGTCAAATATGGTCGACCAAACCCTTCGCGCCTTCGGACAACGCGCAGTGCGCGCAGCAGAAGAAGCGCCCGTCCGCCTCCACACCGTGGCCGATGATCCGGCACTGACAGTGCTCGCAGATAGGTGCCAGCCTATGAATGGCGCATTCGAAGCAGTCGAATACGTGCCGGGCGCCCTGCGCCTCGACCGTGAATGCCATCGAGTACTCGTTGCCGCAAACCTCACATTGGGCCATTCAGCAATGATATGCGCCAGCTACCGCTCCGCGATCGAAAACGACGTGCCCGTTCACGATTCTCGTCGGATACCGGCCGGACCGGGGAGTAATATCACGACGTCCGAAACCGACAGAAACTCTCGCCTTCCCATAAAGCGCCACCGCCCAGATTCTGTCGTCATCGGCAGTTGCCCCGCGGCGCGCACCAGATTGTCGAACGGCGCTTGGCTCTCATGCGTTGCGCTTTCGCTGCGCACCACAGCAACTGTCACAACCTCGCTGAAAGCTACCTGTGGGCAAACTCGCTTCCTGTCCGCTCGCAACTGGTCGGCCGGTACGGTCCCCGGTATGAGCAAGGTGGTCGTGAAGCTGTCCCTTTCACCATCGGTCAGCGCAGAGCCCTTCCCCGGCCCGACTGCCTCGTTTTGATCCACATTTCGAGATCGAACCCCTGCCTGGCCGCTTCGGCGAGGTAGGCCGCTTCCGTGTCGTGGTCGATGTGCGGTTCGCGGGCCAGAAGCCACAGGTTCTTGTGATCGGGCGTACCGACGAGGGAAACCGTGTAAGCGCCATCGATCTTCAGCACCCAATAGTCACCTTTCGTGAACGGGATCCACCGCAGGAATTTCGGCAGGAACGAAACCTGCAACCGTCCCGCTCGGCCGTGCACCAGCGTTGCACGGCCGATCGACTGCGACGGCGCGCCATTCTTGTCGATGCACCGGTTGTCGACACGCACACTTCCGCCGTCCTCTGGCGTGTATTCGGCGGTGACGTCCGCGGCGGCGTCCTCCCATTTGAACGGGAGCCTGCCGATCTCATACCACAGGCCGCTGTAGCGGTCGAGGTCGAAAGATCCTACGGAAGTGACAGCGGACTGTTGATTCATCGTGACCTTCTCCTGTCAGCAATCCACCGATCGCCCCCCAGGGAGGGGCAGCGCGACTAATCATCACCTCGCTTTGCGTCGTCCTGCTTTTTCAGCGTCTCGCTCGCGCTGCGGACGACCTTCCGGATGAACTCGTATTGCGTCTCGACGAGCTTGTCCGCCATATCCAGGGCGGCATCGACAATGGCATTGCGTCTCGACGGATGGTCGTCGCCGTGCGCCGGCATCGACTCGTCGACGGCACCGACGAACTTGCGCACGGCATCGATCGCGGTCCGCTGTCCGGACTCGACCGACTCGAGCACATCGTCGGACAGCCCTGCTACTCGTTCCGTCAGGTCTGACACTCGTCCCGACCCCGTCTTCTTCTCGGTAGTCTCCACCACGATCACTCCTCGACCGGTTGTTGAATGGCTCGCATCAAGATTGCGCTCAGACCTCGGGGTTCTATAGGGCCGATGGTCCTGGCCGGTCCCGATGATCACGGCACGGCCTGGCCGCGCCCGCGCCACATCCGAGCGCTCGGGTCAGACTTGCGGCCGCCAGGTGGCCACCGCCCAGATCACCACGATGTCCAGGGCGATGACCAGAATCGACCACAGCGGGTAGTACGGCAGCCACAGGAAGTTCCCCAGCAGCGACAGCGCCGCGATGATGATCGCCGTGACCCTGGCCCACGTCGCGCCGGTCATCAGACCCAATGCGCTCAAAATCAGCAGGATGCCGAGCACGATGTGGATCCATCCCCACGCGGTGATGTTGAATTCGTAGGTGTAGTTCACCCCGACCACGAACAGGTTGTCCTTCACCGCCGCCGAAATGCCCTGAAGCAGCGACAGCAGACCGACGGTGAGCAGCAGGATCGCCGCGCCGAACGATGCGCCCGCCGCCACCCCCTGCCGTACCGGATGGTTTCCCCGCGAGGTTGTCATATCCGACTCCTTTCGTGCACGGACTGTGCGACGACGGTTCCGCATCCGGCGCGAATTCACCTCACCCACCGGGGGTGAGCGCACCCGTGACATCCGGCGAGCGAACTCACCCCGAGCGGATGACGTGCCGTCACGATCGGCGAGCGAATCTGGATGCCGACAATGTCCGGGTCGGCCCGCGACGAGACGCATCAGCCCACGAGAAGGTGAGGGTGCATGGCGACTGCCGTTCGGTACCGGTTCGTCATCGAGGGCGATCTGTCCGAACGCGCACAGGCCGCCTTCCCCGAACTGACGCGCAGCGACCGCTCCACGCCGGGCACCACCACCCTGTACGGCACCGTGCCGGACAGCACCGCGCTCCGCAGCGTACTGGCCCGCATCGACACACTCGGCCTCACTCTGCTGGAGATGTCCCGCCTGCCGGACTGACGCCTCGGCCGCCCACCGCGAACGAGCGACCCGCGCCGCCGCCGAACGCCGTATCGCCGACCAGCGCGCTCACCCAGCGCAGGAGTCTCCGTGTGTGCCTCGCCCTTTCGAGATGAATTCGATCCGGTCAAGAGATCAGCTACCCCCTCGTATCCAGCAAATCGCTGGTATACGTTCGAATCCAGACAGATCAGACCCTCGACAGCGGCTCGGACGGACAAGCTCACGGAGGCGTTATGGTCGCACCCGAACTATCCCCTCTGCTCACCAGTGGAAACCGGTACCGCTCGACCAATGCGGCGGCTTCGGCGCACACACCGCCGATCCTGTCGTTCACCCCGCTGCGGATGACTGACGCACAGGCTCGGATGAACCAGGCCAGACAAGCGGCCAACGGCCACACGATACTGATGTGCGCCCCGGCGGGAACCGGCAAGACCGTCCTGGCGGCCGACTGGGTCCGGCGACAGCTCTCCCCGGCCGCTCTCGCGTGGGTCGGCCTCGCGGAACTCGGCGAAACCCAACTGTGGCCCGCCGTCGCCGCGGCCCTGGGCCTGCCGTCGAGCACCGGCGGCGGCTCCGTCCCGGACACGCCGAACGACGAGGCCGCGGCACTGGTATCCGCGATCGGTGACGCGGCCACCGATACGGTGCTGGTCCTCGACGACGCTCACCTGATCACCGATCCGCTGGCGCTTTCGGGCCTGGAATACTTCCTCGAACACGCCCCGCCCACGCTGACCATCGTCGTCGTCGGCCGCTACGAACCACCCGTTCGGTGGCACACCCTGCAGATGACAGGTCGGCTGACCCGCATCGGCGCCCGCGACCTCGACTTCGACATCGAGCACACCGCGGCGCTGCTGGCCCAGCACGACTGCCGGCTCACCGAATCCGAGCTGGCCGCCTTCCACGAACTCACCCGCGGCTGGGCGGGCCTGGTCCGAATCGGCGCGATCCACCTGGCCTCGCACACCCGCGACCGCGCCACCGCGCTCGCCGCGCTCGAACACGGTTCCCACGCGGTGGCGGATTTCCTGGTCGGTGAGCTGTTGTCGGCGCTGAAACCCGAGATGCTGGATTTCCTGCTCGCCACCGCCATACCGGACTCCTTCTCGGTGGATCTGGCCGAAACGCTGGCGGGGCGAACCGCGGCCCGAACACTGGAATCGCTGTTGCGCGGCAACTTTCCGCTCGAGGCGGCCGCCCGGCGCGGCAGCCTCTGGTACACATACCACCCGATGCTGCGCACCCATCTCCTCGCGGAGATCGCGCGGACCGAGCCGGACCGCGCCCCCGCACTGCACGATGCCTGTGCGCGCTGGTTCATCGCCGCCGGGATGCTGCCCGAAGCGCTGGACCACCTGCTGGCCACGCCGGATTGCCACGGGCTGACCGAATTCGTCCGCGATCACGGCCCTCGCATGGTGTTCGACGGCGACGGCGCGGCGCTGTTCCGCCAACTCGATCACCTCGGCACGGCGACCGACGCCTTCGTCGTATTGCTGCGTACCGCCGAGGCGATCGAACGGGGCGACCTGGTCCATGCCGCGGCGCTCGGCGACCTGGTCCGACAGCTCCCGCTCCCGGACTCCGTGTTCGCCACGCCCGAACTGCTCCGGCTGCTGGCCGATGCGGTCGGATCCGACGTCGACATCGCGACCGGTCGGCTCACCGAGACCACGCCGCGCGGCCTGCCCACACCGACGGGGCATCCGGAGCTGGACTGCTATATCGCCTTGCAAGCGGCCAGCACTCACCTGTTCGGTCCGCACCCGCGCGACAAAGGCGAATCGGAGTTGCGGCACGTCCTCGCACTGGCCGAGCACGCCCGACTGGACCGGCTGACGATGCACGCCCTGACCCGGCTCGCCGTCGCGGCCGGACTGGGCGGATCGCTCACGCTGATGCGCGAACGATCCCTGCAAGCGGTCGCCTTCGCCGAGAGCCACCATCTCCAGGAGAGCACGGCGCTGACGCACGCGCGAACCATGGTCGCGCTCATCGCATATCTGCAAGCCGACGAACCGAATCTGCCCGCCGAGCAGATCGCCCCGCTCACCCGCCGGATGGACGGCTCCATCGCCCCGGCGCCGGGTCGGCACGCCCAGGTCCTGGCGTTGCTGTTGAACTCGGATTCCGCCGCCGATCGGCACACTCTCGCCGACACGATGCGCACCGATATGCACACCCTGCTCGAGCAGACCCCACTCGTCGCCACCACCGGCGGATTGCTGATCCAGGTCACCTGGGCGCTGTTGCGCGTCCGCTGGCCCGATACCGCGCAACGACTCCTCGACCGAGCGGTCGCCACACTGGGCCGCATCCCCGAGACGATTCTCGCCCAGGCCGCCCTCGCCGAAACCAAGCACTGCTCATCGGTCACCCTCGAACTGGTCACTCCACTGCTCGGCCAGGACGACCGGCTGCACCCGATCCCGGCGATCCAGGCGTGGCTGTTGTACGCCTCGGCCTGCCACCGGCTCGACCGGCACGTCGCGGTCTACGACGCGCTACACCGTGCCGCCACGATCGCGTACGCCGACCGGCTGATCCGGCCCTTCCTGGACGTACCCGGCACCATCGAACTGCTCGACCAGTACACGGGCCGGTTCGGCTACCTCGACGACTTCGTCGACACCATCCGACGCCACCGCCGCGCCGACGCCACCCTGCACGCCCCACATCTGACCGACGCCGAGGTCGCGGTCCTGCGTCAGCTTCCCTCCGGTATGACCACCAACGACATCGCCGGCGACATGGGCGTGTCGGTCAACACCGTCAAAACCCATTTGCGCGGGATCTATCACAAACTCGGCGTCCGCACCCGCGCCGACGCCATCACCCGAGGTCGCGCCCTGGGCGCCATCTGACCGACGCGGGCCCCGCCGGAACCGATTCGGCGCTCAGCTGCCGATGCCGTCCAGCCGCATCACCATCGGCCCGAACAGCTCCGGTTCCGGGACGGGCGTAATGGCCTCGACCTCCCGGCGCGTCCGGTTGGCGAGATGCGACCGGGTCAGGAGCATCGTCGACGCGGACCGGTAGGTGACGACCCCCGCGGTGGCGATGGTCACCCCGACGAGGTCCTGCGCCAGCACGAGATCGTCGGCGGGAAGGGCGAACAGGGAGATCGTGACAACGGGCGGGCGACCGGCATCTGCGGTGCGCAGCGAGCCGGTGACGAATGCCGGGCACCCCGACAACAGCATGATCGCGGTGGCGAAATCGGCCGGAGCGGTGCCGGGTGTGCGGACCCCGGCCGCCGCGGCGGCCACCGCGCTGCCCAGTGTCGGATGCCCGGCAGGCCAGTGCGGCGGTTGAATCCGATTCCATCGCCGCAGCGCCGGGCAGGTATCCGGCTCGGTGCGGCCGAGCCAGCGGCGCCGACCGCACGCGAGTACGCGGCCGACTCGGGATTGCAGACGTGCCGTGTCGTCGATGACAGCTCGAAACTGGACCTTCTCACAGGAGACGAATGAGCGTCCTGCCGTCATCGCCATGTCCGGGTGCGTCTGGGTCATGTCGCCCTCCGGCGGTTCATTCGAATTCCGTTGCCCCGCAACGAAGTCCCCGCACGCATCCGCGGCGTTTTCGGATGCCGCGATCTACGCCGGGCGACGGCGAACGCGAGGCACGCGACGACGATCAGCACAACGCCGGTCGCCACGGTCGCCACCAGCAGGGCGGCACCCACGGCGGCGCCGTTGTGCTGCCGGAGCAGGATCGCCGCGCCCACCGGACCAACCGATACGAGCGCCGGAATCAGCAGAATCAGGCCGACGGTCAGCGGAAACACCGCAGAATCTGTCCCGACCACCCCGCTGTCCCCGCGTCCCGGATTGTGCCGCTCCCACCTGCCAGGATGAGGTTTCTCGCTCATCGGAATCTCCATACGTGCCGACCGATCTCGATGACCGCTGACGGAAGCTCTCGGAGCACGAGTCTGCACCCGCCGGTCACGAACCCGACTCACCCGACCGGGATGATCTCCGTCCGGCGAAACCACTGTCACCGAACGGGCGCGCCGCGCCGGGTCGACCTCGACGATGCCGACGGGCCGGCCGTCGGGGCGTAGCACGCGACCTCCGCGCCGTAGAGAGGTACCAGCGGCGACGCGTCTCCAGCGCGAACCACCTCACCGGTCGCGAGTGAACCGCCCGGATGCCCTGCCGTACCGGGTGTTCGCGTATCGGCGAACCCGCGTGCGAACCAGCGGGCGGCGCATTTCACCCACGGCGGGTGAAGACCTTCGCCATCGTGACGCCATAGCCCGCGGGCCCGGCCTGCCGGATTCCCCTCGGCCGCACCCGAACACCGGACGGGACCACCGCAACAGCGGTGACCTGCCCGGCCGAGGGTGCGGCGATCACTCGATCGGAGCGATCAGGGCACTACCCACCCGATCGGTCCGTCCGAGTGGAAGCCGTGCGCGACGAGCCCGGCCTGCCCGGGCGAGGTGTCGATGGCCGCGGCCCAGCGGTTGTTGTAGCTGTAGCGCAGCAGCGGGTGATCACCGATCTCCGGGGCGTTGTCGATCCAGCCGATCACGCCCTCGTCGGCGACCGCGGGGTTCTTGATGTCGCGGTCCGCGATCGCCAGCAGGTACGACGGATGCTCGCTGGACTGGAGCCGCAAGCGGTGCACCGCCACCCGGTTGGGGCCGGCGGTGGTGTGCAAGCGGCCGAGATCCTCGACCTTGGTGAAGCGATACTTGCTCACCGCGGCCGACGCCTCGGACGGGTTGGTGGTGAAGAAGAAACCGGTGTTCCGCGGATCGCGCGACCCGTCGTTGACGGTCGCGAACTCCTGCAGGGTGACCAGGCGGTCCGCCACCGGCGCGGCAGGAGCGGCATCGGCCTGGGGCAATGCACCGGGCGTCGAGTACGTCATCGACGCGAAAGCCAGTGCGGCCGCGAGACCTCCGGCCAATCCGATCCGAACAGTGAACCTCTTCACGTGAAACCTTTCGTCCGACCACGGAAACAATTCAGGCACAGTGTAATTGCCTCAACCGTTCATACCACTGCGGATGAGGCCGAAACTGGCGTCGGGGCATATCCGAAACAACTGGTCAGCGAGGTTCGGCAGTAGTTTCTTGTAGGACCGCCGCTCCCGAACCGCCGATGGCGGCGACGACAGCCGATAGGGTCGTCTCCATTCGGGCGCACATGCGCCGTGTGGCACCGATGCCGCGAGGGAGTGTTGTCGTGAAAGTGCATCTGCAGGTGGATGGTTCGCCGGAGAAGGTATCGCGGCACGCGCGGGATATCGCCGAACTCGGCGCGGACGGGCTGTTCACCTTCGAAGGGCCGCACGACGCGTTCTTTCCGCTGGTGGTCGCCTCGGGAAGCACGAGTGTCGAGCTGATGACCAATGTCGCCATCGCCGGACCCCGGAGCCCGATGCATCTGGCGCACGCGGCATACGATCTGCAGTGCTACAGCCGTGGCCGGTTCCGGCTGGGCCTGGGGTCACAGATCAAACCGCATATCGAGAAACGGTATGGCGCTACCTGGGACAGGCCGGTCGCGCGGATGGCGGAAACGGTCGCGGCGGTGAAAGCGATCTTCGCGGCATGGGAGGGTGCGGAACGGCTGAATTTCCGCGGGGAATTCTTCACACATACGCTGATGCCGCCGAACTTCGACCCCGGCCCGAACCCGTACGGCCCGCCGCCCGTTCTGGTCGGTGCGCTCGGCCCGCGGATGACGGCCATGGCTGCGGAGACGGCCGACGGCCTGCTGGTGATGCCGTTCAATTCCACCCGCCATTTCGCCGAGCGCACTGTCCCGGCCGTGCAGACGGGACTTCGGCGAGCGGGGCGGGACGCCGACGACTTCCGGATCATCGCCCAGGTGATGGTCGCGGTGGGTCGCACCGAACAACAGCTGGCCGCGGCGGTCGAGGGTGTGTCCGGGCTGATCGCCTTCTACGGGTCGACCCCGGCTTATCTTCCGGTGCTCGAGGTCGAGGGCTGGGCCGAATTGATGCCCGAGTTGAACGCGCTGTCCAAAACCGGACAGTTCGCGCGGATGCGCGCCCTGATCACGCCCGAGATCGTGACCACGCTGGCCGTGGTCGGCGACCCCGAGGAATGCGCCGACCAGATCCGCGCTCGATTCGCCGGACGTGCGAGCGAAGTGTGCTGCTATTTCCCGGGTTACCGAGAAGCACCGGCCGACGTCGCCGACCTCGTCGCGGCGCTGCACGCCGGCTCGGCGTGAGCGGACCCGCGAATCACCGTGGTTCAGGGAGCGATGCCCCGTGATCCGACGAGACGCTCGGCCTCTTCCTCGGACTGGGCGGCCGGGGAAATAGGCGTAGACGCCGAAGTCGTACCACTCGGTGATGTTGCCGATGCTCGCCGCGCCGATGGCCCGGCGGATGATCGGCGGATCGGTGACGACGATGTCGTCGAGCGACCACCGCCTCGGACGTTCGCGCGGGATCAGCACATTCACCGGACACGACCTCCTCGGGCTCACAACCGACCATCCCGATTCTCGACCGCGCGGCGCCCGCCGAGCACATCCACACCTCTCGGCGAATACTGTCCGGCCGGGATCAGCTTTCCCGGGCTAGGTGATCGCCAGCGATTCGCGAGCGAACCTCCCCGGACCGGACATCTGTTGTCCATGCGGCCCGACGACCACGACGGCGGCTGGCAGACTGTTCCACGCGCGGCGAACGCGCGTCCCGAGTCGAGATCGGAGCGAACGATGCAGGCGATTCGTTTCAGCCGGTTCGGCGGTCCGGAGGTGCTCGAGGTCGTCGAGTTGCCGGATCCGCATCCGGGGGCCGGCCAGGTTCGGATCGCGGTGCGCGCGGCCGGGATCAACCCGAGCGATTGGAGGAAGCGGGCGGGCCTGATGGATCAGCAGCTCCCGCAGACCATGGGCTACGAGGCGGCGGGCGTGGTCGACGAACTCGGCGAGGGCGTCACGGACGTGTCCGTCGGCGATCGCGTCTTCGGCTTCGCCGCCCGGGAGGGCACCCAGGCCGAACTGGCGGTGCTGTCCCACTACGCGCCGATCCCGGCGGCACTGGACTTCACCGGCGCCGCCGCACTCCCGGCCGCCATCGAGACGGCCACCCGCGCGCTCGACCAGCTCGGCGTCACGGAAGGTGTGACGCTGCTGATCAACGGCGCGTCCGGAAGCGTCGGCAGCGCCGCGGTCCAGCTGGCGGTCGCGCGGGGCGCGCGGGTGATCGGCACCGCTGGTCCGGCCAATCAGGAATACGTCCGCTCGCTCGGCGCCGAACCGGTCGGCTACGGCGAGGGCCTCCTGGACCGGGTGCGCGCACTCGCCCCCGCCGGCGTCGACCTCGCACTCGACGTCGCCGGCCGCGGAACCCTACCCGATCTCATTGAAATCACCGGTGGCGCAACACATGTCATCACGATCGCCGATTTCGCCGGAGCCCAGGAACACGGCGTGCGATTCAGCCGCGGTGATTCCGGACGCGCGCTGCACGTCATCGACGAGATCGGCGAACTGATCGACTCCGGCCGCTTCGCACTCCCGGTCGCCCGCGCCTTCCCGCTGACCGAGGTCGCCGAAGCGCATCGGCTGGGTGAACAGGGCGCCGTGCGCGGGAAACTGGTGCTGCTGGTCGACTGAGTTCCGCTCGATTCGTGACGACTCATTTCGTGACGACGTTCACCAGTCTCGGCGCGCGCACGATCACCTTCGTCATCGGGCGACCGGCCAGCGCGTCGACGACGGTGGCCGAGGCCAAGGCGAGTGCGCGCAGTGCCGTCTCGTCGATGCCGGTGGGCACCCGCAGGCGGTCGCGCAGTTTGCCGTCGATCTGCACGATGCAGGTCGTGAAGTCGCGTTCGAGCAGCGCTGGATCGGCCGTCGGCCAGCCCGCATCGGATACCGAGGGTCGGTGTCCGAGACGTTCCCAGGACTCCTCCGCGGTGAAGGGCGCGAAGCACGAGGACATCCGGACCAGCGCCTCGACGCCCTCGCGGACGACCGGATCGGCCGGTCCCGGACCGCTGTCGACGGCCTTGCTCAGCAGATTGGTCAGCTGCATGAGCTGAGCGATCGCGACATTGAGACGTTTTCGCTCCATCAGCGCGGTGGTGCCCGCAACCACCGCGTGCACATCTCGACGCAGCGCGGCGCTCGCCGCGGAAGGTTCGGGTGCACTCGAAGCGGACCCGATGTCGACAGCCAGTCGCCATATTCGCGCGAGCCATCTGACCGCGCCGTGCGGGGAGACATCGGCCCAGTCGACATCGTCCTCGGGCGGCCCGGCGAAGATCATGGTGACCCGCACGGCGTCCGGGCCGTACTGCCGGATCTGGCTCTGCAGGTCGACCAGATTGCCCAGGCTCTTGCTCATGGCCTTGCCGTCCATGAGCACCTGCCCCTGATTGGTCAGGCGGGTCATCGGCTCGGTGAACGGCAGCAGCCCCAGATCGTGCAGCGCCTTGGTGAGAAAGCGCGCGTAGAGCAGATGGCCGGTGGCGTGCTCGCGACCGCCGATGTAGTCATCCACCGGCAGCCACCGGGCGATCTCGGCGGGGTCGAACGGGCCCTCGGTGAAATGCGGATTCGGATAGCGCAGGAAATACCAGGACGAGTCGACGAAGGTGTCCATGGTGTCGGTGTCACGCCGAGCCGCCGCGCCGCATCGCGGGCACGACACCCGAACCCAGTCGTGCGCACTGGCCAGCGGTGCGCTGCCGTCCGCCGGCCGCAGCTCGTAGCCGCTGTCCGGCAGGCGGACCGGCAACTGGTCCTCGGGCACCGGCACCTCACCGCATTCGCCGCAGTGGATGACGGGAATCGGTGTGCCCCAATATCTCTGCCGGGACAGCAGCCAGTCTCGCAGCCGATAGGTGACCGCACTCCCGCCGATACCCCGCTCGGTCAGATCGGCGACGATCGCCGCGCGGGCCTCGTCGCTGGAGAGTCCGGTGAAGCGGCCGGAGGACACCATTATCCCCGCACCATCGGCGGCCACGCCCGTTCGCGCGGGATCCGCGGCGCCGGTGTCGATCACCGTGCGAACCGGAATCCCCAGTGCCCGAGCGAAATCCAGGTCGCGCTGATCATGTGCGGGCACAGCCATGACCGCGCCGGTGCCGTAGGTCGCCAGCACATAGTCCGCGGCGTAGATCGGAATCGGTTCGCCGGTGGCCGGATTGATCGCGTACCGGCCCAGGAATACGCCCGTCTTGGCCCGATCCGTGGCCAAACGCTCGATATCGGTACCCGCGGAGACTTGGCGGACGTAGGCATCGAACGCGTCGCGGCACTCCGGTGCGCACAACCGCGCGGCCAGCGGCGCGTCGAAGGCGATCACGAAAAATGTCGCGCCGAACAGAGTGTCGGGTCGCGTGGTGAATATGCGCACCGGCTCATCGCGACCCTGGACGGTGAAATCGATGTGCGCGCCCTCCGAACGTCCGATCCAATTGCGTTGCATGGTCAGGATTTCCGCGGGCCAGCCCGGCTCGAGCTGGACCATATCGTTCAGCAGCCGCTGGGCGTAGTCGGTGATCTTGAAGAACCACTGAGTGAGCGCGCGTTTGACCACCTCGGTCCCGCATCGCTCGCAACGTCCCCCGACGACCTGCTCATTGGCCAGCACGGTCCGATCGCGCGGACACCAATTCACCAGGGCGTCATCGCGATACGCCAGACCGCGCTCGTACAGCCGCAGGAACAACCACTGGTTCCACCGGTAGTACTCCGGATCGCTGGTGTGCAGACGGGTACTCCAATCGAACGAGATACCCAGCCGCCGAAAGGAATCCGCCTGCGTCGCGATATTGGCATAGGTCCATCCGCGCGGGTCCAGGCCCCGCGCCAGAGCGGCGTTCTCGGCCGGAAGGCCGAAGGAGTCCCAACCGACGGGGAACAGCGTGTCGTAACCCCGCATCCGGGCGAACCGCGCCATCGCGTCGCTGATCGAGAACACCTCGGCGTGCCCCATGTGCAGATCACCGGACGGGTAGGAGAACATACTCACCACGTAACGCCGCTGCCGGTCCCGCTCATCGGCGCGCCGATCCACCGCGAAGGTGCCGAGTTCGTCCCACACAGCGAGCCATTTGTCGATCACGGCCTGCGGATCGTAGGTCTCATCGCTATCAGCGGTGTCGAAAGTGTTCATCGCTCGGGCTCCGCTCGGGAATCACATCCGGGTGAGACAACTCGATCACAAGCCGCGGCCGCGGCGCCACCGGATATCTCGCGAGGCATCCGCCCATCTCGCCGTAACCCTTGCTCCGGTGACGAGCGGCCATGTCGTGACGCGTTCGTACTCCCGATTCCGGACCTCGAAAGCCGCCGGACCGGACGCACGCGGTAACGGTCGCCACCCCGATCACAGCCGGGCTGGAATGGCTGGGACATCCCCGGTGTTGTTCGGGCGACCGGATTTCGACAATCGAATCGCCGAATCGGAAGGGAATATGCTCCATGTCACAAGAATCGGTCGGTGATCCCTCGATCCGCCTCGACGGATTGTTCACCGAGTTCGACACGGGATCGCTGCGGCTGCGGAACCGGTTCGCGATGGCCCCGATGACACGGGTGAAATCGCCTGGCGGAGTGCCTAATTCGGAGAACATCGAGTACTACCGGCAACACGCGGCGGGCGGTGTGGGGCTGATCATCACCGAGGGGACCTACGTCCGCGGCCCGGCGGCCGGACCGCTCTCGAGTGTGCCGCGGTTCTACGGCGAGGACAGCGCGGCGGGCTGGCGGGCGGTGGCCGACGCGGTGCACGCCGAGGGCGCGGCCATCGTGCCGCAGCTGTGGCATACCGGCGTCGACCGAGGCAACGAGCCCGAGTTCGAACCGGAGACCCGGTCGGTGAGCCCGTCGGGAATCGACCACACCGGAGCGCCGGTGGGGCGGGCACTGACCGCCGATGATCTGGACACTCTCATCGCCTCGTATGTGGAGTCCGCGGTACTGGCTCGGCGGCTCGGCTTCGACGGTATCGAGATCCACGGCGCGCACGGCTATCTGCTCGACCAATTCTTCTGGGCCGCAACCAATCACCGCACCGATGACTACGGCGTGACCCCGCGTCGCCGCGCGGCGTTCCCGGCCCGCGTGGTCGCGGCCGTGCGCGAGGCCGTCGGCCCCGGCTTCCCGATCATCTACCGCTATTCGCAGTGGAAGGGCGTCGACTACACGGCCCGGATCGCCGAGGGCCCGGGCGAGCTCGAGGAGTTGCTCACCCCGCTCGTCGACGCCGGAGTCGACATCTTCCACACCTCGCTGCGACGGCACTGGTTGCCCGAATTCACCGACTACGCGGAGGATTTGAGCCTTGCCGGGTGGACCAAGAAGATCACCGGCCGGCCGGTGATCACGGTGGGGTCGGTGGGCGTGGACAGCGTCTTCCGTGGCGACGAGATCGACGAGACCCAGGCCGAACGCTTCCGCTTCCTGAACGAACAGTTCGAGCGCGGCGAATTCGACGTCGTCGCCCTGGGTCGTGCGCTGCTCGCCGATCCGGAGTGGGTGAACAAGGTTCGCGACCAACGGCTTTCGGATATCGTCCCGTTCCGGTAGTTCGCGGCGTCGGTCTCGGCCGAGTACGCGAGCCCGGAGCGACGCCGACCGCTCGACGTATCCGACATCGACGCCGTCGGGATGGTCGTGCTGATCACTGGCGCAACGACTTTCAGCTGGCTGCCCCGACGGCGCACGTCTGGCCGGCCCGGGATCTCGGGCCCACCGGCCGCGCATATCGGCGGCCGCCGCGAGACCGCGGGAATGAACGAACCGCGCGCCCGATCCGGTTGGAGCGGGCGCGCGGATTGTTCCGGTCGACCGGAAGTGGTTGCCTATCAGCGCATTCGACAGAAGGTGACGTAGTGGTCGCCGGTGTACCAGGCCGATCCGTCGTCACCGGTGACGATGCGCTCGGCGTCGCGGTTGTGACCGGACACCTTGCGGTTCACGTCCCACTCCTGATAGCGAATGGTCTTGCCGCTGCCGTCGGTCTTGGGAAGGTTTCCTTCGCGATCACTCCAGGTGGTGCCGCCCTTGGTGCCCGAACCGTCGTTCGGCGGCCACTGACCGGCGTCGATCAGACTCAGCGTCCGCCGGGCCTGATCGGGGATCGAGCACGCGATCGGGCGCGGGTCGGTGGCGCTCTGAGCGGCAACCGGGGCGGTACCGGTCCGGTGCGCAGTACCGAGGCCGCCCAGCAGTACCGACAGCGCGACCAGTGTGGCCATCGTCGCCGCCGCGAGCATCGAGAGAGGTCTGGTCCACCCTTTTTCGGGCGACGGGGTGTCCGGCGATATCGGGTCGTTCGTCATCAAATACCTCGCAATGGTCGTCGATACACCGGCGCCGCTCCGACACCCCCGCACCGAATGTACTGGCGGCGCAATCCGCATCGGACGACGCGCAGCCGAGCAACCGGACAACAATAGATGTCGAATTCGCATATCCGGCCTCCAGCGAGCCGCCTGGGTGCCGCGAGCGTACCGCGTAGTACACCGAACAGGACCGGCTCGACCCGCGCGCCGAACAACGCGATATCCATCAGCGGCTCGCCGATGCCATGCGGGCGGGCACCCCGACCGGCGATCCGGCCTCGTGGACCTCGCCGAACGCCACCGGCCCCATCTCGAACGCTGGTTCCACGACTGCGATTACGACGTCCACCGGGAGCCGGTCCAGGACCACCGAGCCAACCGCCGCCTCGGCCACAACCAGGGATAGCGGTGCACATCGCACTGCGGCGCAATAACATCGAATATCGAGCGCAAGGCCGTGACACCGTGGAGGGCCCGATGGATCGAACCACCTGTCTCATCGCCGGTGGAGGTCCGGCGGGAATCGTGCTGGGACTGCTGCTGGCCCGCGCCGGAGTCGAGGTCACCGTGCTGGAGAAGCATGCGGACTTCCTGCGCGACTTCCGCGGCGATACCGTGCATCCCACCACCCTCGACCTGCTCGACGAGCTCGGGCTGGGCGAACGCTTCGCGAAACTGCCGCAGCGCCGGTTGACTTCGGTGCAGCTGCCGATCCGCGGGCAGATGTTCACCGTCGCCACCATGGACCGACTACCGGGACCGCACCGGTACATCGCGATGGTGCCGCAGTGGGATCTACTCGATCTCCTTGCCGGAGAGGCGAATTCGGAGCCGACGTTCCGGCTGCGAATGAACACCGAGGCGACCGATGTGATCCGCGAGGACGGATGCGTGGTCGGCGCCCGATATCGCACCCGCGACGGCGACGTCGGCGAGATCCGTGCGGACCTCACCGTAGCCTGCGATGGGCGGACCTCCGCGTTGCGGGCGGCGGCGGGGCTCGGATCACGGCGCTGGTCAACGCCTTTCGACGTGTGGTGGTTCCGAATTCCGCGCCACGGCAGCGACCCCTCCGGCGCCGTCGGATTCCTGACGCCGCGTCGGGTCGCCCTGCTGTTCGACCGTGGCGAATACTGGCAGTGCGCGACATTGATCGGCAAGGGCAGCGATCCCGCGTTGCGCAGCGGCCCCATCTCGGAGATCATGCGTCCGCTCACCGACATCGTGCCCTGGCTCTCCGATCGCACCGATGCCCTGTCGAGCTGGGACGAGGTGAAATTGCTCGACGTCCAACTGGATCGCCTGGACCGTTGGTACACCGACGGCCTGCTGTGCCTGGGCGACGCCGCACACGCCATGTCGCCGGTCGGCGGCGTCGGCATCAACCTGGCCGTCCAGGACGCGGTAGCGGCCGCGAGAATCCTTGCCCCCAAACTTCTTTCAGGTCGACTGAGCACCGCCGACCTGGCCCGCGTGCAACGCCGCCGCCGTCTCCCCACCGCCGTAACCCAGGGCCTGCAACGTTTCCTGCACGCCCGCGCTATAGCCCCGGCCCTGCAAGGCCGCCTGAACATCTCCGATAACTCCAACCCCCCACTCCCCCTCCGCCTTTTGCGCCGCACCCCCTTCCTCCGCGACCTCCCACCCCGCCTGGTAGCCCGGGGAGTCCGCCCCGAACACGCCCCCGGATTCGCGCGCCGCCCGTCCTGACCAGTTCCGGGGGACGCGAGATCGCCGGGCCGTGCAGCCGGCGATCGTACGGGGTTCCTGATTCCGGTCAGAAATCGTCGGCACATCCGCACGAGCCGCGCGTGCGCAGGCCGGCTTCCAGCGATACCACACCGGGATCTGTTGTGCCGGTGTCGATCTGGTCGAGCAATAGTTGTATCGCCAGTTCGCCCATGCGGCGGGTGGGCTGGACCATGGTGGTCAGACCGGGGCGGGTGTAGCGGGCGTATTCGATGCCGTCGAAGGCGACCACGGCCAAATCGTCGGGGACGCGCAGTCCGGCGTCATAGGCGGCGCGGAGCATACCCATCGCCTGTAGGTCGCTGGTGACGAAGACCGCTGTGGGGCGGCGGGGTGCGGCGAGGAGTTCGGACAGGGCGCCGTACCCGGCCGCGCCGCCGAAATCCGTCCGGACGATGGGACCTTCGGGTAATCCACCGGCGGACAGGGCATTTCGGTACCCCTGCACGCGATCCTCGGCCGTGGAGACGTGCGGTCCGCTCAGACAGGCGATCTCGCGGTGCCCGTGCTCGATCAGATGGCTCACCGCCGCCCGCGCACCACTCACCGAATCGCACATCACGTGCGTGAACCGGGCCGGATCGATGATGCGGTCCACGGCCACCAGGGCCATCCCGGCCTCGGCGCACGCATCGCCGACGCCGGTCTCCCAGGACGATGAAATAGCGAGCAGCCCTTCGACTCTCCGATCGATGAACGTCCGCACATACGCCTGTTCGCGTTCGGAATCACCCGCGGCATTGCCGACGAACAACGGATACCCGCGTGCGAACGCGGCCGCCTCGATGACCGCGGACAGTTCGGAGAAGAACGGGTTCGCGCCGTCGGGGATCACCATGCCCAGCGCGTGTCCGCGATTCATCCGCAGGCTGCGCGCGGACATATTGGGCCGGTAGCCCAGTTCGGCGATGGCGGCCTCGATCCGCGCCCGGGTCGCCGGTGCGACCTGACGCGGCCCGCCGTTGAGCACGTAGCTCACCAACGCGGGCGAGGTACCGGCCAGACGCGCTACATCCGCGCGTGTCACTGCCATTCGGATCTCTCCTCGTTCTCGGTCACGGTCCGATTCCACGCTATTGCGCCCAACCCCTTGACAGTCGGTGACTCAGGTCACAGACTACTCATCAATTCGTGTTGATCAACACGAGTTGATCAATTGAGTGATAGGTCGAACACCCATGAATGCTCGATTCAGGCGTGCGATGGCGCCGCTTGTTCTCGTCGGCGCGCTCGCCGCGGCCGCCTGCGGGCGTGGCGATCACAGCAGCTCCGGGGATTTCAAGATCGCCATCGTCACCCGCAACTTCACCAACCCCTACTGGGCGGCGTTGCGCGACGGGGCCATGGCCGAGGCGGCCAAGCTCGGCGTCAAGGTCACCGTGCAGGCCGGGCAGTCCGAAACGGACGCCGACGGGGAGAACGCGCAGATCTCCACCATGGCCGCGCAGGGCTTCGGCTGCTTCGGGGTCGTGCCGGTGAACGGCACCAACGTCATCACCCCACTCACCGCGGTCGCCCGCAAGAACATCCCGATCCTCGATCTGGACACCCAGATCGACCCGGCCGCTTCCAAGGCCGCCGGGGTCTCCTACGCGAGTTTCATCGGTTCGGACAATGTCGAGGCCGGTAGGACCGCGGGCCAGAAACTGCTCGAAGCCCTCGGCGGCACGGGCAAGGTCGCGGTTCTGCAGGGGATCGCCGGTGAGCAGAACGGCATCAACCGCGACAAGGGCTTCGCCGAGGCCGTCGCGGGCAAGCTGGACATCGTCCAGGAGGCGCCCGCGGATTACGAGCAGGACAAGGGCCTGCAGGTCACCGAGGCGATCCTGAAGGCGCATCCGGATATCACCGGCATCTTCTCCGCCAACGACACCATGGGCCTGGGCGCGGCGCAGGCGATCAAGAACGCGGGCCGCACCGGGCAGATCAAGGTGATCTCCGTCGACGGCATCCAGGCCGCGCTGGACGCGGTCAAGGCGGGCACCCTCTACGGCACCGTCACCCAATACCCTTATGCCGAAGGGCAACTCGCGGTGCAGGGCTGCCTGGCACAGCATCAGGGGAAGAAGCTGCCCGACCGCGTGGTCTCCCCGATCGCGTTCATCGGCAAGGACAATGTGGATCAACAGATCACGGCGTTCCCGCGGCCGATCGTCACCTTCGACAACCCGCTGGAAGGACTCCTGAACAAGTGAGCTCCACGGCAGATATCGCACCCGCCGATCCGGGCGGCGCCGCGGAAGTCGGTACGCGTGAGGGGCGCACCGAAATCCCGGCCAAGCTCGCCGAATACGCGGCGCCGATCGCGCTGGTCCTGCTCTGGGTGGCCTTCTTCATCGCCACGCCGGACTTCCTGACCCTGGCCAATATCGGTGACCTGCTGGTGTCCGCGTCGATCCTGACCGTGCTGGCGCTGGGGCAGCAGTTCGCGGTCACCGCCGGCGGCATCGATCTGTCGGTGGGCGCGAATCTGCCTTGGGCCGCAGCACTATTGGGCTACACGACCAGCCACGGCTATCCGATCGCGGTCGGCATCGTCGTGGCGATCGTGGGCGGACTGGTCGTCGGCGTGATCAACGGCGTACTGGTCGGACGGCTGCACATGACCGATTTCGTGGTCACCCTGGGCATGCTCAGTGTGCTCAGCGGCTTGACATTGCTACTGACGCACGGCAATACCACGGCGGTCAATTCGGCCTTCCTGCAGAAACTCGCGCTGGACGGCATCGGTCCGGTGCGCTGGTTCTGGCTGCTGGCGCTGATCGCGGCACTCGTGGTGGCGGGCATCATCTTCCGCACCCGGATCGGCACCCATCTGCTGGCCACCGGCGGACGTCTGGAGGCCGCGCGCGATACCGGTATCGCGGTGAATCGCATCCGGCTGTTCGCCTACGCGATGTCCGGACTGCTGTGCGGGGTCGCCGGGGTGATGCTCGTGGCGCGCAACGGCGGTGCGGATCCCTCGCTGCAGACCACCTATCTGCTGAGTTCGATTGCGGCGGTGGTGCTCGGCGGATCGTCGCTGGCCGGCGGAAAGGCGTCGGTGCTGGGCACTGTCGCGGGTGCGGTGCTGTTCACCTCGCTGATCAATGGGTTCACCATCCTGGGCATCTCGCAGTACTACCAGCCGGTCGCGGTCGGCGCGGTGCTGCTGCTGGCCGCCGGGATCTCCCGGTTCCGAAAGTAGGCGCACCCCATGAACATTCAGTCCGTTCCTCTACTCGAGGCCAGGGACCTGACCAAATCCTTCGACTCGGTACGCGCGCTGGGCGGGGTGTCGCTACGCATCCCGGAAGGCGAGGTCACCGCGCTCGTCGGCGACAACGGAGCCGGGAAATCCACGCTGGTGCGCTGCCTGACCGGCGTGCAGTCCCCCGACACCGGTCAGATCCTGTTCCGCGGCGAACCGGTGCGGCTGCGCTCCCCCGAGGATGCGCGCAAGATGGGGATCGAAACCGTCTACCAGGATCTGGCCCTGATCGATGATCTGACGGTGTGGCAGAACCTGTTCCTCAATCGGGAACTGGTGTATCCGCTCGGAATCGTCAACCGCCGCGGCATGATCGCGCGCAGCGGGGAGATCATGCGCGAGTTGGACGTCGACGTGCCCTCGGTCCGCACCACCGTGCGCCGGATGAGCGGCGGCCAGCGCCAATCCATCGCCATCGCCCGCGCGGTCGCCTGGGGCAAGGCCATGGTGATCATGGACGAGCCCACCGCCGCACTGGGCGTCCGGGAAACCGCCGCGGTGGAGAAACTGGTCCGAGGATTGCGCGATCGCGGCGTCACGGTGCTCATCATCAGCCACGACCTGGCTCAGGTGATGCGCGTCTGCGATAACGTCGTGGTCCTGCGCCGGGGCAGAACCGTTGCCTCACATCGGATCTCGGAAGTCGACGGGGATCGGCTCGTCGGTCTCATCACCGGCGCGATTCCCGGAGATCCGGCAGCCTCGCGGGACGGGGACGTCCGGGTCGACGACATCACAACGGCCTCCGAGGCGGCATCGTGACCGTTGTCGTGGTGGGTTCGGTGAATGTGGATGTGGTGAGCGAGGTCGAACGGTTGCCCGCGCCCGGGGAGACGGTGCTGGCGTTGCGGTCGCGAACGAATCTGGGCGGCAAGGGATCCAATCAGGCCGTCGCCGCCGCACGGGCCGGAGGCCGGGTGGAATTCGTCGCCCGGGTGGGTGCGGATGCCGATCCCGGACTGTGGAAGTCGTTGCTGGAGTATGGCATCGGCCTCACGGCGGTTCGCGAGGTGCCCGACAGCCGGACCGGCACCGCGTATATCACCGTGGCCGGCGGGGAGAACCAGATCGTGGTGGATCCCGGGGCCAACTTCGGTTGGGAGAGCGAATCCGGACTGGACGGACTGACCGTCGAGGCCGGACTGCTCGAGACGGCGCAGGTCGTGGTGGCACAACTGGAAATCCCTGTGCGCGTGGTCGATTGGATTTCCACACGGGCCCGGCGGTTCATTCTCAACGCGGCGCCCGCGATGCGGCTGTCCGAAGATCTGCTACGCCGCTGCGATCCGCTGATCGTCAACGAATCCGAATTGGCGGCGGTGAGCGGTTCGGTCCCCGAAACTCCCGAAAAGGCATTCGCGCAGGTCCGGGCACTGTGTCTGCGCGGCGTGCCATCGGTGGTGGCGACGCTGGGCGCAGCCGGTTCGGTATGGGCGCAGAGCGTGGCCGGATCGCCGGTGATCGGCGCCTATCAGCCTGCGCCCCACGTGGATACGGTTGATTCGACCGGCGCCGGCGACGCCTTCGTCGGGGCCCTGGCCACCGCCCTCGCCGAGGGCGCCGAACTCGGCGGGGCCGTCGCCTTCGCCACCGCCGCGGGCGCCCTCGCGGTGCAGTCCCCCGGCACACACGCCTCGTATCCCACCGGTGACCGGATCGCGGCCGCACTCGCGGCGGTACCGCGATCCAGCCCGCTCACTTCGTGATCCGAGCACCCGCCA
Source organism: Nocardia vaccinii NBRC 15922 (assembly GCF_001613305.1). Lineage (GTDB taxonomy): Bacteria > Actinomycetota > Actinomycetes > Mycobacteriales > Mycobacteriaceae > Nocardia > Nocardia vaccinii. The sequence continues at coordinate 69,072 of NZ_BDCC01000050.1, read as the reverse complement.
CGCAGACCAGGAGACCCATGCGCACCACCGGAATCATCCACGCCGAACTGGCCGCGGCCCTGACCGGCCTACGCCACACCGATTTGTTCGCGATCAGCGACTCCGGCCTCCCGGTACCCGCCACCGTCCCCGTCATCGACCTCGGCATCTCCTACGGATTCCCCCGCTTCGAGCCGATCCTGAATCTCGTCCTGCACGAGGTGACCGTCGAAGCCGCCTGGGCCAGCCGCGAGGTCACCGCCGAAAACCCGGACGCCGCAGCCCTTCTCACCGAAAATCTGCACGCCGAGCTGCTCGACCACGACTCCTTCAAATCCCGCATCGCCGACTGCCGCTTCGTAGTACGCACCGGCGAGGCCCGGCCCTACGCCAACGTCCTGTTACGCGCCGGGGTCCCCTGGTCCTGACCACAGCATCCCGGACATGCCGGGCACGGGCTGGATGCCCGAACGACGTTCGCGTCGCATACGATCCCCGAATGGCTGAGATCCTGGTGGAACGGCAGGGCAAGGTTGCTGTTGTCACGGTGCATGATCCGGAACGACGCAATGCGTTGACCCGGGAGCTGTCGGCGGGATTGGCGACCGCGGTCGCGGATGCGGAGCACGACCGGGACGTTCATGCGCTGGTCGTCACCGGAACGCCTCCCGCGTTCTGCGCCGGGGCCGATCTCACGGTGCTGGGTGCGGCACGGGAGCAAGGTCTGCGGGAGGTCTACGCGGGATTCCTCGCCGTCGCCAACTGCGCGTTGCCGACCATCGCGGCGGTCGGGGGCGCGGCGGTGGGCGCGGGGCTCAACCTCGCGCTGGCGGCCGATGTCCGCATCGCTGGTCCCCGCGCCCGCTTCGACGCCCGCTTCCTGCAGCTCGGACTTCACCCCGGCGGCGGTATGACGTGGATGGCGCAGCGGGCTCTGGGCCCCCAGCGCACCGCCGCCATGACCCTGTTCGGCGAGATCCTCGACGCCGAAGCCGCCCAAACCGCCGGACTGGTGCACCGAGTCGTACTCGGCGATCACGAGGCTCTCGTCGCCGCCGCCGTCGCCTACGCCCAGCCCGCCGCCGACGCGCCGCGCGACCTGCTCATCGCCACCAAACGCACGCTCCGGACCACCCGCGAACTGCCCGCCCACGCCGACGCCGTCGACGCCGAGATCGCGCCGCAACTGGAGTCACTGGATTCCCCGGAGTTCGCCGACCGCCTCGCCGCGATGCAGGCTCGAATCACTCGCTCACAGTCGTGAGGCACCGCGCCCGAGACAACGCCGCGGCGGAAATCCCGTCCACCCGCCGGTGATCCGGCCCCGCAGCACGTAATTCGCCGAAACCGGCACCGCGGAGCACGATCGCTGATGACATGTTCACACTCGGCGCTACCCGGAGGTAATCATGTTGTCGCTGCAAGAAATTTCCGATCGGCTGGAGATCCAGGATCTGATGGTGCGGTATTCGCACGCCGTCGATACCCGGCAGTGGGATCTGCTGGACGAGGTGTTCACCCCGGACGCGTACATCGACTACAGCGCGATGGGCGGTTCCGCGGGAGATCTGGTGTCCACCAAGGAGTTTCTTGCGACCATGCTGCCGAATTTCCTGGCTTTCCAGCACCTGATCAGCAACTCGTCGATCAGCGTCGACGGGGATACCGCAACCGGACGCACGCTGTGCCACAACCCGATGCTGGTCGCCGATGCGGCGGGTAAGCAGAGCCTGATGCTGTGCGGGCTGTGGTACCTGGACACCTTCGTCCGGGTCGACGGGCAGTGGCGGATTCGACGGCGCGAGGAGGAGAAGGGCTACATGTTCGTCGCGCCGTCGGCGTGATAGCACTCGCCCGCGCATCACCCGGCCGTCTCCCGGCCCATCGTTAGAAACCTGTTACTGTTCCGCCGTGGGCTCAGATTCATCCCTCGCGCTCGGAGCGGTTGCGTGATCGACGATTTCCTCCAGCACTGGACGCTGTACTGCTCGATACCGATCGTTGCCGCACTCATCGGGTGGACCACCAAACTGGTCGCGGTGGAAATGCTGTTCCGGCCACTGGAATTCATCGGCATCCGGCCGTGGCTGGGCTGGCAGGGCGTGGTTCCCAAAGCCGCGCCGCGGATGGCGACCGTCGCGGTGGATCTGATGTTCACCCGGCTCATCGATCCCCGGGAACTGCTGAGCCGCATCGATATCGCCGAACTCACCACTACGCTGCGCGAACCCCTGAACGAGTCCGTAGCGCACATGGTGCACGAGCTGATGATGCGCTACGAACCGCGAATCTGGGTGACCATGCCGGAGTTCGCGCGCACGGCCATGATCGCGCGCGTGCAGCGTGACGTGCCCGCCCTGATCGACGACATCGCGACCGATCTGCGCGTCAACCTCGAGCACGTGATGGACCTGCGCGCCATCGCGATCGATACGCTCGTCAACGACAAGGCGTTGCTGGTGAAGTTGGTGCGTGACATCGGGACCAACGAACTGCGGTTCATCGTGCGCTCGGGGCTGCTGTTCGGCACGGTGCTGGGTTTCGTGCAGATGTTCACCTGGGCGTTCACCCATTCGCCGATGTTGATGCCGCTGTTCGGTGGCATCACCGGGCTGAGTACGGATTGGCTTGCGCTGCAGATGATCTTCCGTCCGGTGAACCGGCGGTGGATTCTGGGCATCGTGCCGTGGCAGGGCCTGTTCCACAAACGACGCGAAGAGGTCTGCAACGACTACGGCAACCTGATCGCCACCGAAATCCTCACTCCCGCAAGAATGCTGGAATCGATCCTGGACGGCGAACGCGCCGACCGGCTGGCCGCGATCCTGTCCCGGCGGATGGGCGAATTCATCGACGCCCAATCCGCCCCCGCCCGGCCGCTGGTCACCCTGGTCGCCGGCGACACCATCGCCGCACTCAAACGCGATACGGTCCCCGAGATGCTCGCCTATATCCGCAGCGCCGCAGCCGGTTTCGAGGAACAGGCCATGCGCACCCTGGACCTGCGCAACCTCGTCGTCGAGAAAACCCGCGACCTCACCGATTCGGAATACGAGGGCCTGCTGCGCCCGGCATTCAAACAGGACGAATGGAAGCTCGTGGCCATCGGCGGCATTCTCGGCTTCCTGGTCGGTGAACTCCAGGTTCACCTCCTGCTCAGCTGATCGTCCCGTCGTTATCGCAGCGGGTCTCACTGAACTGCATTACATTTCAACCAGCGGCGGCCCTGCGTCCGATGGGGGACACAGGGCGCCGTGCGGGCAGTTACAGCGGGGGCATGTGTCGTGCGCGATCAGACCCCCAGACCGGCTGCCAGGGTCGGCCAGGACTTGGGCAGGGCGTCCTTCCAATAGGGCCAGGAATGGGTGCCGATCGCGTTCCAGTCGACCTGGGGATGTAGGCCGACCAGTTTCATCGCCGCCAGGATCGAGATGGTGCAGTCGTGCGCGGCCTGCTCGATCGCGATCGATTCGGTCAAGGTGGCCGGGTACGTGAAGCTGGGGTCGAAGTTGGCGTCGGCGGGCCCGACCACCCCGGTACCGGTGTAGACGAAGACCGGTTTGCCGCGCAGTTGGTCCAGGTGCGCGCTGGGGTCGTGCGCTTTCCACTGCGGGTCGGTCGCGGGGCCCCACATGTTGTCCGGATTTCCGCCGTCGGAGATGACCACCGGGCGCACCGACAATTGCCCGGCGTTACTCGAATACAGGCAGCCGCTGAAGGTGGCCAGTGCCCGGTACAGGGCGGGATTGCGGACGGTCAATGTCGCGGCGGCCTGTGCGCCCATCGAGACACCGCCGATCGCGTTGACGCCGTTGCCTTTCAGCAAGCCGTTCACCAACGGCGGCAACTCGACGGTGAGAAAGGTTTCCCACTTGTTGTGCCCCAGTTTCGGGTCGTCCTTCTCCCAGTCGGTGTAGAAGCTTCCGGGTCCGCCGACCGGCATCACGACGTTGACGGGCTTGTCGGCGAAGAACTGCACGGCGCCACCGCGCATGGCCCAGGTGCTCTGCCCCTCGGTATTGGACGCACCGTTTCCGTCCAGCAGATACAGGGTCGGGCGGGACGACCCCTGATTGGCGGGCAGCAGCACATCGAGCTGGACGATCCGCTGCATCGCCGGAGACTGCACGTATATCTCCTCGCGCTGCGCGGAGATTCGAGTGACGTGGTCGACGGTGGCTTGTGCGTTCGCGATCGATGGAGATGCGCACAACGGCACCACCACCGCCACGACCAAGGCAACGACATACGCCACAGATCGACTTCTGCGAACCGATCCGGCCGCCGAAACAATATTCACGCCAGGCATCGTAGAGAGCGCAACGTCGAAGCAACCCCTTTTCGGCCAAACGGCGCACCGCGAAAAGCGCACGCGCGAGGGCGGTCCGGGCGCGGCCTGTCGGGCGGACCTGGAACGGGCCCGGAAACATCAGGTGAGTGCCTGTGTTTCCGGGCCCGCGTGAAGGGACCACCGACGGATCGGTCAGGAGATCGGCTCGGTCAGGTCGTAGACCGTGGTGCCGCCGACCGTTGTCGCGGTGTAGTGCTGTTCGACCCAGGTCGTGATCTGGGACGCCACTCCGGAGTCGCCGCCGGGGCCACCGTGGCCGCCCGCGATGAAGTAGTGGATGTCGCCCTCGGCCACGTACTGCTCGAACTGCGCCGGCGTCGGGGAGTTGTCACTACCGGTGAAGCCGCCGATCGCCATGACCGAAGCGCCGGTGGACAATTCGAGGCTGCCGGCCGACTGGGAGCCGATCGTGGCCGCGGCCCAGCGGTAGCCGGTGCTGTTCCGCATCAATCGCTGCAGTGCGGTGTTGTTGTCCGTGCCGCCGCCGGGGCCGCCGCCCTGCCCGCCGAACTGCGGAGTCTGATCCGAATTCGTACCGGTCGAGGTCCCGGATGGTGCGCCACCCGAGGATGCCGGGCCCGACGGAACCGCGCTCGGCGCATTCGAACCCGTTGTGCCCGAGGGCTTGTGCGAGCTGCCGCCGCCGAAGCCCCGTCCTGAGTCGGGACCCGAGGTCGGGATGGAACCGGTGTGCACGGTGGCCACGGTGTCCACGGTGTAGGCCGCCGAGCCCGCGATTCCGAACAGCAGGCCCGCCGCCGCGACGATCACCGTGAAGCGGCCCAGCGCATGAGCTCCGACGATGAGCACCGCCGCGATCAGGATCGAGCCCACCAGCACGATCCAGCGCAGCGCCGGATACCAGTCGGGCGTGCGGTCGAGCAGGACGTAGTTCCAGACTCCGGTGCCGGCCAGCATCGCGCCGAGCACCACCCGGGCCGCGAGATTATCTCTGCCGCGCCACAATTCGACCACCGACATGCCGACCAGCGCGGCCACGGCCGGCGCCAGCGCGATCATGTAGTACGGGTGGATGGTGCCCTGCATGAAGCTGAACACGATACCGGTGACGAGAAGCCATCCGCCCCAGAGGATCAGGCCCGCCCGGGTGCGTCCGGTGCGCGGGGTGCGGCGAGTGAACCACAGACCCGCGATCAGCCCGATCAGCGCGGCGGGCAGCATCCAGGAGATCTCGGTGCCGAAGGAGTCGCCGAACAGCCGGGTGATGCCGGTGCTGCCGCCGAACATGGTGCCACCGCCACCGCCGCCCCCGCCGCCGTTGCCTGCACCGCCCAGAACACGCCCCAGGCCGTTGTAGCCCAGCGCCAGCTCGAGCAGGCTGTTGTCGGTGGATCCGCCGATGTACGGCCGGGAAGCGCTGGGCCACAGGGCGACCAGGGCGACGAACCAGCCACCGGAGATCACCATCGTGACACATGCGCCGAGCAGTTTCAGAATGCGCTCGCGCAGGGTGATCGGCGCGGCGACGAGGAAAACCAGTCCCAGCGCGGGCAGCACCAGGAATGCCTGCATCAACTTGGCGAGGAAGGCGAATCCGACCGCGACACCGGTCAGCGCCAGCCAGCGCCCGCTGCCCCTCTCGGTCGCGCGCACCGTGCAGTACGCGGCCGCGACGAGCAGGAAGACCAGCAGCGCGTCCGGGTTGTTGAACCGGAACATCAGCGCGGCCACCGGAGTCAGCGCGAGCGCGCTACCCGCGAGCAGACCCGCCGCCGGACCGCTCCAGCGCCGCACCGCGGCATACACCAGGGCCACCGAGGCCACACCCATCAGCGCCTCGGGCAGCAGCATCGAGAACGAGCTGAACCCGAACAACCGGCCGGACAGGGCCATCACCCACATGGCGGCGGGTGGCTTGTCGACGGTGATGGAGTTACCCGGATCGAGCGAACCGAACAGCAGCGCCTTCCAGCTCTTGGTGCCGGATTGCACTGCGGCGGCGTAGAAGTCGTTGGCCCAGCCGTTGCAGGTCAGGCCCCGGAAGTACAGGAACGCGGCTGCGACCAGCAGAACCCACAGGCTCGGTCGCACCCAGCGCGGTTGGCCGGGCGGTCCGTAGAGCCGGCGATGCCACGGCGGTCGCGTGCGCGGCTCGTCGGGCTCAGCTGGTGCGGCCCGGTGGACGGGCGCGGCGGTGATCGTCATCGGAAGGTCCTCTCCTCGGTCCCTACCATGTTCGGATTGGGCGATGGGCCGGATATTGGTCCGCCCTGTGCGCATCCTGTGAAGTCGAGGCCCGCACCCCACGCACCAACGGCACCCACCCTGACCTGCTGATTCGGCATTTTCCCGGTCGGTGGGCTAAGGTTTCTACTCGCCGTGGGAACACGGTATGCGGATGTAGCGCAGCTGGTAGCGCATCACCTTGCCAAGGTGAGGGTCGCGGGTTCGAATCCCGTCATCCGCTCAGTATTTTCTCCGGCCCAAGATTTCTTTCCCGGCCCAGGACTTCTTCCCCGTGCCCGTCTTCGAGACAACGATTCCGCGCGCCTTCCGGATGTGGAACGGGCGCGGAATCGTTGTCTCGGCCTCCGATCAGCGGGTGGTGGTCAGGTCGTAGACCGTGGTGCCGTCGATGGTCTGGGCGGTGAAATTGGCCCCGACCCACGCGGCGATCCGGGTGTCCGTATCGCTGCCGGTGCTGGTGGAGCCGCCCCGCATGCCGCCCATCACCGAGGCGTCGATGTAGTAGTGGATCTTGCGCTGGGCCACATAGGTTTCGAACTGTTGCAGGGTCGGTGACGGGTCGGTGCCGTTGTAGCCGCCGATGGCCATGACGGGAGAACCGACCGCGAGCTGATATCCGGCGGCGTTGTCCGAGCCGATGGTGGCCGCCGCCCAGGTGTAGTTGCTCACGTTGTTCTTCAGTGCCGCAACGATATTCGCACCCGGATCGGCACTGCCGAACGGGCCGCCGTGCATACCGCCGGGATTTCCGGTCCGAGAGGCGCCGACCGCGGCACCTGCGCCGGGGGCGTTCTGCGCTTGACCGGCGGCCGAATTGCCCCGACCGGCTGCGGCATTCGCACCGCGGTCGGCCGTCGCGCCGCCGTTCCAGTGCCCGCCTCCCGGGCCACCATGGCCGCCGCCCGGGAAGCCTCCCGTGTCGTCCGGCCCCGCCGACGGCATCGCGCCGCTGTGCGTTGTCGACACCGTCGCAATGGAATACGCGGCAGGCGCGGCAAGACCGGTGATCACGGCCGACAACAGCGCCACCGTCGCGACCGCTTCGGGCAGCCGGTCGACCACCAGGATCAGCACCGCCGCGAGCACCGCGGCAACCACGATGGCGGGCGCCAACCACGGCATCCAGCCCGAGGTCCGCCGCAACAGTGTCCAGGCCAGTGCGGCGGTCACGAGCAACGTGCCCGCCAGCACGACGCGAGAGCGAATATCGTTGCGGCTGCGCCACATCAGCGCCGCGCCGATACCGACGGCGCCGCCGATCGCGGGCGCGAGAGCCACGGTGTAGTACGGGTGCAGGATCCCGTTCGCGAAGCTGAACACACCACCGGTGATCACCAGCCAGCCCAACCACACCAGCAGCGACGCGCGAGTGCGGTCCGTGCGCGAAGCGCGTCGGATCACCCACAGGCCGGCCACGCCCAGGATCATCGCCGCCGGGATCAGCCAGGCGATCTGACCGCCCATCGAATCGGCGAACAGCCGGTTCCACCCGACGTCGTAGTTGGTATTGCCCAGCCCGCCGGTCTCATCGCCGGTCAACCGGCCGACGCCGTTGTAGCCCAGGGCCAATTCGAGCACGCTGTTGTGCTGCGAGCCGCCGATATAGGGCCGCGAATCCGCGGGCCACAGCGCCACCAGGGCCAGATACCACCCCGCGGACACCACCATCGCCAGCGCCGCTGCTCCCGCCTGCAGCAGCCGTCGAGGCCACGACCGTTGTGCGGCAAGCAGATACACCACCAGCAGCGCGGGCAGCACCAGGAACGCCTGCAACATCTTGGCCAGGAAACCGAAGCCGATGAACGCACCGGCCAGCGGCAACCACCATGCGGCAGAGCCCTTCTCGACCGCTCGCAACGTGCAATAGGCGGCCACGGTCAGCATCAGGACCAGCAGCGCGTCCGGATTGTCGTAGCGGAACATCAAGGCGGCCACGGGAGTCAGCGCCAGCACGGCACCTGCCAGGATCCCGGCCCAGTGCCCACCGGCCCGCCGCACCGCGGCATACAGCACCGCGACCGCCGCGACTCCCTCGAGCGCCTGCGGTACGAGCAGACTCCACGCATTGAAGCCGAACAGCCGGGCGGAGATGTCCATCACCCACAGCGCGCCGGGCGTCTTGTCCACGGTGATCGAATTCGCCGCGTCACTGGATCCGAACAGCATCGCCTTCCAACTCGACGACCCGGCCTGTACGGCCGCGGCGTAGAACTGGTTCGCCCAGCCGCTCGCACCCAGATCCCACAGGTACAGCACCGCCGTCGCGACCAGAAGGGCCGCCGGACTCAGGCGACGAATCCGCCGCGGACGCCGCGATCCGGCGGGCAGCGGCGCCGTCGGGGCGGGTACAGGTTCCAGCAATGTCGAGGTCACGCCGTAATTCTTCGGATCATTCGTGGCTCCTGACTTGGTCACCGCTGTGCACTGGCTGTGAGCCCGGGTGAGCGGTGTTCCGCACGTCACCAACGACGATGACGCGCCGAGCGGACGTGACGAATATCCGCGGGTGAGGTGCGAGCTGTCGAGGGACGCCGCCCAGAGGTCTTCGTCTCGCACGTTGCGAGTCCTGAACCAGGCCGGGCGATCGGCGGCGCACCCTGGACCAGCGGCAGCCGAACGGTGAATTCGGTACGGCCGGGCACGCTGTCCACGGCGATCTCGCCGTCGTGCGCCTTGACCACGGCGGCCACGATCGCCAGACCCAGCCCGGTGCTGCCCGCATGACGCGACCGCGAGGAGTCACCACGGGCGAACCGCTGGAACACCTCGGGTTGCAGCGCGGCGGGGATGCCGGGCCCGTCGTCCCGCACGGTCCACACCGCCGAACCAGCGGCGGCATCGATATCCAGCGCGGCGACGACGGTGGTACCCGGCGGGGTGTGCACGCGGGCGTTGGTGAGCAGATTCGCCAGCACCTGATGCAGCCGCGCGACATCGCCGACGACCATCACCGGACGATCCGGCAATGACAGATCCCAATGGTGATCCGGGCCCGCGACGTGGGCATCACTGACCGCGTCGACGGTCAGCGGGGTCAGATCGACCGGCTGGCGTTCGAGCGGGCGGCCCGAATCCAGCCTGGCCAGCAGCAGCAGATCCTCCACCAGACCGGACATCCGATGCGCGGCGGCATCCACCCGGCCCATGGCATCCGCGACGACCGGCGGCACATCGTCCCGATTCCGTTGCGCCAGTTCGGTATAGCCGCGGATCGCGGCCAGCGGAGTACGCAACTCGTGACTGGCGTCCGCGACGAACTGTCGCACCCGCGTCTCGCTGTCATGCCGGGCCGACAGCGCTCCGGCGATATGGTCGAGCATCCGGTTCACCGCCGCGCCGAGCTTCCCGACCTCGGTTCCCGGATCGGAGTCCGACTCCGGAACACGTACGGGCAGTTCGACTTCCCCACGATCCAGCGGCAACCGGGCTACCCGCGCGGCGGTCGAGGCGACCCGATCCAGCGGCGCCAGGGCACGACGGATCACCCAGACGCCCACGGTGATCGCGACGGCCAGCGCTACGATCGTGACGATCACCGAAACCGCCAGTCCCCGCACGAGTGTCGCGTTCACCGAAGCCATCGGCAGGCCGCTGACGACGGTGGTGTGCTCGAAGGTCTCACTCGCCACGACCCGATAGCTGCCGACCCCGTCCAGGTCCATCGTGACCGGCTTGCCGTCGACCGCGAGATTCGCCAGCTGACTCTTCGCGGTGTCGCTCAGCGATACCTGACTGCCGTCGGAGCCGATTTTGCCTGCGGCCGTGACCTTTCCGCCAGCAACCACGGCACCGATGGAATCGGGCTGGATGCCGCCGCGATCGAGGAAGGTCGGGCCCGGCCCGGAGGTCTTGGACTCCGGCGGACGCGGCGGCGGATGCGCGGCGATGTCATCCGGGAGGTGACCGACGCTGGGACCACCACCGGAATCGAACAGGGCGTGGGTCTCGGTGTCCATCAGCTGCGAATCCAGCTGGTGAACCAGGAACTGTTGCAGCGCAAGCTCTGTCGCGGCCCCGATGCCGACGACCACGAGTACCAGCAGCAGCACCTGGCCGACCAGCAGCCGCAGTCGCAGCGACCAGCGTCGCGGGGACCAGCGGCCGGAGCGGGGGTAGGGGTCCTGTTCTCCGGCGGATTGCTGCGCCGAACCCGCTGGAGAACGCCGCCGCAAAGTTCTGGAGCGATCGGAATCGACTGTCTCCCTGCCGGATTCACGAGATCCGAAGCCGGTGCCGGACAGCCGCCGCAATGGCGCCGCCGCCGCGCCGGAAGCCGGTGGCTCAGGTTGCGGGTTTGAGGACATAGCCCGCACCCCGGAGCGTATGGATCATCGGCTCGCGGCCGTTGTCGATCTTCTTACGCAGGTAGGAGACGTACAGCTCGACGATATTGGAGGTGCCGCCGAAGTCGTAGTTCCAGACCCGGTCCAGGATCTGCGCCTTGCTCAGCACACGTTTGGGATTGCGCATGAAGAAGCGCAGCAATTCGAATTCGGTGGAGGTCAGGTTGATCGGGTCGCCGCCGCGGGTCACCTCGTGGCTGTCCTCGTCCAGGACGAGATCGCCGACGACGATCTGAGCGCCGCTGTCGTGCATCGTGATTCCGGTACGCCGCAGCAGAGCACGCAGCCGCAGCACGACCTCTTCGATGCTGAACGGCTTGGTGACGTAGTCGTCGCCGCCGGCGGTGAGTCCGGCGATGCGGTCCTCGACCGAATCCTTGGCGGTCAGCAGGAGGACGGGCAGGTGGGCGATCTCCGCACGCATCTTGCCCAGCACCTCGAGTCCGGTCATATCGGGCAGCATGACGTCCAGGACGACCACGTCAGGGCGGGTCTCGCGGGCGCGGGCGATGGCGGTGCGGCCGTCACCGGCGCTGTGCACCTCCCAGCCCTCGAACCGCAGCGCCATCGACAACATCTCGGCCAGCATCGGCTCGTCGTCGACGACCAGCACGGTCACGGGACTGCCGTCGGCGCGGCGCATCACGGGGCGTTCGGTCGGGGTATTGACACTGGTCATAGCGGTCACCTCATCATGGTCACGCCCGCCGCTCGGAGCGGGCTTTGTCCCTGCTGTGCGCTACCTGTGAAACGTACCCCACCCCGGAAAACCGCCCTGACCAGCGCACACATATCCAATGCTGACTCCGTGCACAGCCCGCACCCAGCTTCGCCGCACACGGTGGAGCGAACACCGACGACCCTGTCGGGCCCTCGTACCCAAGGAGTACCTCCCTCATGACCGCTCCCGAGCAGCCCCCGCGCCCCGAGCAGCCCGATCACACCGAGCCGATCCAGGCCGAACCGCCCCGGACCGAGCCGACCTGGGGCGGGCCGCAGACCACCCCCTCGACCTGGACCACCCGCAAGACCATCGCCACGGTCGGCATCGCCGCGGCGATCGCCGCCGTGGGCGGCGGCGTGATCTACGCGGCCTCGGGCAATTCGTCCGAGCACGGCGGATTCGGCGGCCCGGGCGGCGGCCCCGGCTGGAGTATGAACGGACCCGGCGGCCAGGGCGCGGCGAATGCCTCCGGTCCGGGCGGAGCCGACTCCGCACCCGGTGACGCGATCGGCGCACCAACCCTGCACGGACAGTTCGTCATCTCCGACGGCGACGGCGGATACACCACCGAACTCACCCAAACCGGTACCGTCACAGCGATTTCCGCCGATTCGATCACCGCGAAGAGCACCGACGACTACACGCACACCTATACGATCAACACCTCGACACAGTCCGAGTCCGGCTTGAAAGTCGGTGACACCGTGAGTATCCGGGCCACCGATGCGAACGGAACGTCCACGGCTACGGTCATCACCGAGCCCAGCGCCGATCAGAACAGCAACAATTCGAGCAGCCGCAGCAGCCGCATGTTCGGGGTGCGTTGACGATCATGTCACCCGGTACATGAAGCCGCGGTGGGCCTGGTAACCGCAGGGTCACTCATGTTCGGGCGTCGGCGTGAGGTAGCGGTGACGCTTTCGAACCGACAACAGGAGACTGTACTAGTCTAGTAGTTTCAGTAAGAACTGAAACTACTAGACACATAAGAGGGTCGGAGGCGATGAGTGCACCGGGTGCCGACAACGAACGGTTACTGGAGTGGGTCGAGCAGGTGGCGATGTTCTGCACGGGGGAGTACGGGGTGCCGCCGATCGCGGGCCGGATCCTGGGTTGGTTGATGATCTGCGATCCGGCGGAGCAGTCCGCCGAGCAGATCTGCGGGGTGATCGGTGCGAGCCGGGCGTCACTGGCGACCAACATGCGAGTGCTGACTGATGCGGGTTTCATACGGCGCCGCTCGAGACCGGGTGAGCGCACGAACTATTACCGGATGGACGACGACGCGTGGGAAACCGTGGTGCGTCGCCGGGTGGCCTCCCTGGCCGCGTTCCGTGATGTCATCGCCACGGGAATCGACCTGTCGGGAACAGGGTCGGCCCGGTCCCGGCGGCTACGGGCCGCGCACGACGTTTACGACTGGATGGCCAAGCGACTCACCGACGAACCTCTGCCTTTCGAAAAGGACAGCAAGCGATGACCGAATCTGTAGAGCGTGGCCGGACCGCGATAGTAGTTGGTGGCGGGATCGGCGGGCTCGCCGCGGCGATCGGGCTGCGGCGGGCCGGATGGTCGGTCACGGTACTGGAGCGACGTGCCGATACCGGCGAGGTCGGGGCTGGCTGGTCGTTCGCACCCAACGCCGTCCGCGCTGTGGATGCGCTGGGGATAGGCGAAGAATTCCGTGCTGTGTCGGTTCCGACACAGGCCGGTGCGACGCTGCGCACCCCCGACGGCCGCTATCTCATGCGATTCCGTCCAGGACGTGATACGGCACTGCTGGCCAACCATCGCGCCGATCTGCACGGTGTGCTGCATGCGAACCTTCCGGCCGAATGCGTGGTCCCTGCCGCGGAAGTCATCGGCGTCGAGCAATCCGGCAGCGAGGCGACTGTCACCTACCGCACCGCGGAAGGATCGCGGCGAGCCACCGCCGATGTGGTCGTGGGAGCCGACGGTATCCGCAGCACAATCCGGCGGTCCGTCTTCCCGAAAGCGCCCGAACCGGTGTTTCAGCGCATTCTGTGCTGGCGGGGGGTCACCACGTCCGGCGCGGTATGGCCGGTCGACGGATTCCAGACCTGGGGTCGCGGAGCACGTTTCGGGGCACACCCGCTGGCCGGCCAGCGCGTGTTCTGGTTCCTCGCCATCCGCTGCGACCAGCCCGGCATTCGATACGACGACGATCTCACCGAGATCGGCCGCCGCGTCGGCTACTGGCACGACCCGATCCCCGCCATGCTGGCCGCGACACCGCCGGAAGCGATTCTGCGCCATGATATTTACGACCTCGAGCCGCTCGAGTCGTACATCGATCGCCGGGTCGTGCTGCTCGGTGACGCCGCGCACGCGATGACTCCGTTCCTGGCTCAAGGTGCTTGTCAGGCGTTCGAGGATGCGTGCGTGCTGGCCGCGCAACTGTCAGGTGACACCGAAATCCCCACTGCCCTGGCGGGCTACGACCGGCTGCGCCGGCCCCGCAGCCAACGGGTGGAGCGCATGGCCCGCCAGGACCCGCGAATCAGCCTGTCCACCAACCCTTTCACTTACAGCCTCATGACCGGGCTGACCAGTCTGGCAGGCAGCGGTATCGGCGCCCGCAAGTCCGCCCACCTGTGGGATTGGACCCCACCCACCATCAACACACACCCAGCCACGGTGAAAGGCGAATGACATGACTGTCGAGCACGTGATGTTCCGCAGTGACCAGGTCCGATGCGCTGGCGATCTCTATCTGCCGGACGAGATCGACGATCCATCCCCCCTTCCCGCGGTCGTGATGGGTCACAGTGTGCACATGGTCAAGGAGGCACTGGCGCCGCATGCGGACTATCTGGTCCGGGCCGGATATGCCGTGCTGGCCGTCGACTACCGCACCATCGGATCCAGCGAAGGCACACCTCGGGGGCAGGTCTTTCCCGGCCGTTACGTCGACGACGTCCGCAACGCTCTGTCCTATCTGGAAACACGTCGTGAAATCGACCCGCGGCGGATCGGTGTGTGGGGCCACAGTCTCGGCGCGACCGTAGCCATCCAGGCAGCTGCGATCGACCGCAGGATCGCCTGCCTCGCCTGCCAGAACCCGAGCATGTTCAACGGCTGGCGAGCCTTGGAGAAGAGCCGCGGCCGCGCCGGTGTGCAAGCCCTGCTCGACACGATCGACCGCGACCAGCAACAACGGTTCGCAACCGGCACCGGAATGCGCATCCCGCTGCTCGGTACCGGCGATCCCCACATCGTCGACTACCTGACCCTGGCCAAAGAAGCATTTCCCAGTTTCGACGACGAGGTGCAGGTGGAATCCCTGGCCCACATCCTCGCCTGGACGCCGGAAGTCTTCCTGACCCGAGTGGCGCCGCGGCCGCTGCTGATGGTCACCGGAAGTGCGGACCTCACCCACGACATCGACGAAGTCCTCACCGCCTTCGCTGCTGCCCACGAACCGAAACAGCTCGAGATACTGCCCTACGACGAACGCGGCCTCACCATCGAACCCGGCCTCGGCCAAGCCATGGCCATAGCCGTCGACTGGTTCGATCACCACCTACGCACAGCAGCCACCATCACCACCTCCCCACCCGCCAGCCAAGTCCGATCCCAAGGCCTACGCACAGAATTCCGTTGACACGAACACAACAGCAGCACAACAGAGCGTCCAGGGTCAGGCTCGGTGCCGCTCGCGACGGACGAATTCACTGACCTGCGCGGCCGCGGGCGGGTCCGCTCCACGGCGGGTGCAGGTCAGGGCCGCTATCAGCGCCGCCTCGTCCAGGAGTTGCACCAGGTCGGTTTCGCTTATGGCGCGCAAAGCTTTTCGACGGTCAGCACCCAGCAGGTCGCGACGGTGCAGACCGGCGAGCAGGCCCGTGGAGAAGGCGTCGCCCGCGCCGACGGTATCCATCACCTCGATCGACAGGCCGGGGCGGTGAATCGGGGTGCGATCCTCGGCGGTAGCGGCGAGGGCGCCGTCACCACCGAGGGTGACGACGACCAACGCCGGGCCCCGGCATGCCCAGTCCGTGAGGACGTCCCGCGGCGAACGTCCAGGGTAGAGCCAGGCCAGATCCTCCGAACCGACCTTGACCACATCGGCCAGCGGTAGCACCGTGTCGACCCGGGTCCGCGCCTGTTCATGATTCATCAACTGCGGCCGCATATTCGGGTCGTAGGAGATCGTCGCGACGGGTCGGGCGCGTTCGATCAGGCGAAGTAGAGCGTCGGCGCCGGGCTGCTGGGTCATCGCCAGCGAGCCGGTGTGCAGGGCGACGACGCCACCGTCGAGCGCATCGGCGAGTTCGGCATCGGTCCACTGCCAATCCGCGGTGCCGTCGATGCGGAAGTCGTACTGCGCCACACCGTTCGCGTCCAGATCGACGATGGCAAGGGAGGTCGGTTCCCGCGCCTGAATCGTATGGTCGAGGCTTATGCCGTTGTGCCGCAGATGGTTCCGGACTCGGTTACCCATCGCGCCCACGCCGATGCGCGCAAGCATCCGCACCGGAGTAGCCAACCGGGCCAACCCCACCGCGACATTGGCCGGGCTGCCGCCGGGCATCGCCACGAACTGTCCCGGAGCGTCGGCGGGCACGAGGTCGACCAGCGCCTCCCCGGCGACGGCGATGATCCGCGCTGCCCCACCGGCGTCTTCCACACTCTCCTCAGCCCCGGACACGGTGACTGTCCACCTCCTCACCGGCCATCGCCCCGGTCATGATGGCGACAGCGTCGGACATCGAGAACTCGTGCGGTTCGATAACCGCTACCCGGCGGCCCAGCCGCTGGATGTGCACGCGGTCGGCGATCTCGAAGACGTTGGGCATGTTGTGGCTGATCACGATCACCGCCAGGCCGCGGTCGCGGACCTCACGGATCAGATCGAGTACCATGCCGGTTTCCTTGACCCCGAGGGCCGCGGTGGGCTCGTCCATGATCACTACATGCCGGGCGAAGGCAGCGCTACGCGCCACCGCCACCCCCTGACGCTGCCCACCCGAGAGCGTCTCCACGGACTGCTTCATCGATCGGATGCCGATCTTCAGATTCGCCATGTGCTCCTGGGATTCGCGGACCATCCGATCCTTGTCCAGCATCCGGAACACCGAACCCAGGATGCCGCGGCGGCGCAATTCCCTGCCCAGGAACAGATTCTCGGCTATATCGAGCGCGGGAGCCACCGCCAGATCCTGATACACCGTCTCGATGCCGGCGCGGCGGGCATCGAGGGGACGGCGGAATCGCATCGGCTTGCCATCCAGGAGGATCTCGCCCTCGTCCGGAGCCACCGCACCCGAAAGCGTTTTGATCAGAGTGGATTTCCCAGCGCCGTTATCGCCGATCACCGCGAGGATCTCGTTCGGATACAGGTCGAAGTCGGCGCCGTCCAGCGCGGTGACATGGCCGTAACGCTTCACCAGTCCCTTCGCCTGCAGGACAGGCTGTTTCAACTCACTCATCTCTGCGCCCTCCTGCGGTTGAACTGGTCCACGGCCACCGCGGCGATCACCAGGATGCCGGTGATCAGCGTCTGATAGATCGACGCGACGCCCATGAGCTGCAGGCCGTTTCGGATGATTCCGACGATCAGCGCGCCCAGCAGCGTTCCGATCACACTGCCGCGCCCGCCGAACAAGCTGGTGCCGCCGAGAACCACGGCGGTGATCGAGTCGAGATTGTCGGTCTGCCCCGCATTCGGATCACCCACCCCGGTGCGCGCGACCAGCAGCAACGCGGCCAGGCCGTAGATCAGCCCGGCGACGGTGTAGACGCCGAGAAGGACTCGGCGCGTGTCTATTCCGCTCAGCCGCGCGGCCTCGGGATTGTTTCCGACGGCATAGACGTGCCGCCCGGCCGAGGTCTGCCGCAGCACATACCACGCCACGGCGAACAGCACCAGCATGGCCACCGAGCCATAGGTGATGTCGGTGCTGCCGAGCGGGAACGTCCGGTCGAAGAAGGTGAGCATCGGAGGCAGTCCCGAGATGGTCTGCTCCTGTGAATAGATGTGCGTCAGCGCGAACGCGACACCGTAGGTACCGAGCGTGACGATGAACGGCGGCAACTTCAGCATGCTGACCAGCGAGCCGTTCACCAGTCCGAATGCCGCGGTCAGCGCCAGGCCCAGCACGATCGCCAGCAGCGGCGGCAGCCCGGAGTCCACGGCCAGTTTCGTGATCGCGATATTGCCCAGCGCCATCACCGCACCGTTGGACAGGTCGATACCGGCGGTGAGGATGACCAGCGTCTGCCCGATGGCCAGTGTCCCGACCTCCATCACCTGCTGCACGATCAGCGAAAAGTTGCCGCCGGTGAGGAACCGGTCGGATTCGGCGGCGAAGAAGACCACGGCGATGAGGATCGCCGCGACCGGGCCGAAGTTCGGCAGATTCAGCACGCGCGTCAGGGTCGACGAAATCGACCGCGGCGGAGTGCTTTGCGGGGCGGAGGTGGTGGCGGTCATGCGAATCCTTGCTTCGGTGAAGTGTGGCCTGGGGAGGCTGGGCGATCAGCCCCAGCAGTTGTCCAGGCCGTACTGCACATCCTTGGAGTCGATGCCGGCGCGCGGTTCGGCGGTGACGAGGTTGACCCCGGTGTCGGTGAAGCCGGTGGTCTTCTTGCCGGTCCTGGCGTAGTCGACGATCGCCTGCACGCCCTCGCCGGCCATCTTCAGCGGGTACTGCTGGGCGGTCGCAGCGATCTTGCCGTCCTTGACCGCCTGCACGCCAGTGCAGCCGCCGTCGATGGATACGATCAGCGCGTCGTTCTTCCGGCCGGCTGTCTCGAGCGCGGTGTACGCGCCCAACGCCGAGGGCTCGTTGATGGTGTAGACGAGGTTGATGTCGGGATCCTTCTGCAGGCAGGTCTCCATCGCCGTCTGCGACTTGGCTTGGTCGCCCTGGGCGGCCTGCGCACACACCACGTTCGGCGCGGTCACGTCCTGGGTCATATCCTGGGTGGCCTGAGCGGCGCCGTAACCGGACAGGAATCCGTTGTGCCGCAACGTGCCGACGCTCACGCCCGGGTTCAGGTCGATCATCGCAATCTTGACCGGCTTGTCACCCTCGACGGCCTTGGCGTACTTGCCGATCAACGTTCCCGCGGTGAAGTTGTTCGTCGCGAACAGCGCGTCGACCGCGGATTGCGGCTCGGTCGGGGTGTCCAGCGCGAACACTACGACGCCCTTGGCACGGGCCTTGGCGATCGCCGGGACGATCGCCTTGGTGTCGCTCGCGGTGATCATGATGCCCTTGACGCCCTCGGCGACCATATTCTCGATCGCGGTCACCTGGCTGGCGTTGTCCCCGTCGAATTTTCCCGCGGCCGTGACCAGTTTGACCCCCGCCTGGTCGGCGGCCTTCTGCGCACCCTGTTTCATCTTGACGAAGTACGGGTTGGTGTCGGTCTTGGTGATGAGCCCGACCTCGATTTGCCCGCTGCCGCCGGCCCCCTTGCCACAGGCAGTGGCCGTGAGGGCGACACAGGTGAGCGCGACCGCGGCGGCGGCGAAACGAGAAACACGAGGGGATATGGCACGAGAGGACATCGATGTGCTCCTGGCGGGTACTGCGAAGACAACGTTGTCAGAGACCATAGACCGTGGCGCAGCTCACGTCCAGAGCTGTGTCCAACTGTCACCACTCCGCTTATCCGCTGGCGGACGCGGCTTCATCGATCGGTGTGGGCGTTCCACGGCGTGCTAGAAAAGAAGGTGATGTCAGCGTTGTCAAGTTCCACGCCGCCCACCTCTCGCGCACCACGACGCGGTGCCACCATGCGTGAGGTCGCCGCACTGGCCGGCGTGAGTATCAAGACGGTGTCGCGGGTGGTGCGCGGCGAAGCCGGGGTCTCCCCGGAGCTGGCCGCGCGGGTCACCGACGCCGCCGCCATGCTCGACTACCGGCACAATCTCGCGGCCAGCACGCTGCGTGGGCGCGGTCAGAAGACCGCCGCGATCGGGCTGGTGCTGATGGATGTCGCCAACCCGTTCGCCTCGGCGCTGCATCGCGCGGTGGAGGATTTCGCACACGACCGCGGGACATTGGTATTCGCGGTGTCCAGCGACGAGAACCCCGGCCGTCAGCGCGAGGTGCTCGACGCGCTGCTTTGCCGCCGCGTCGACGGGCTCATCGTGATGCCGGTCGGCATCGATCACGGCATGCTATTGCACGAGCAAAAGCGCGGCACCCCAATGGTTTTCGTCGACCGACTGCCCGCGGCCGCCGAAATCGACAGCGTCACCGTAGACAATCGCGAGGGCGCGCGGCGCGCGGTCGAACACCTCGCCGCGCACGGCCATCGCCGCATCGCGTATCTCGGTGACCTGCAAACGATCTGGACCGCCGCGCAACGCTACGCCGGCTACGTCGAGGGCCTGGCCCGCAACGGAATCACCCTGGACCCGGAACTGGTCCGTGCCGACCTGCACTCCCCCGAGGCCGCCGAGACCGCAGCCGACATTCTGCTCACTCGCCCCGACCGCCCTACCGCGATCTTCAGTGCCCAGAACCTGGTCACCGTCGGCGTGTTGCGCGCCATCCAGAAACACGGCCTGCACCATGAGATCGCCCTCGTCGGCTTCGACGACCTCCCACTGGCCGAACTCCTCACCCCGCGCCTCACCGCCGTCGCCCAGGACCCCGCCCGCATCGGCCACACCGCCGCCGAACTCCTGTTCGCCCGCCTCGACGGCGACCCGTCCCCGCCCCATCACCGAGTGATCCCCACCCGTCTCGTCCCCCGCGGCTCCGGCGAGATCCCCCCACTCGCCGAGCGAGACAGAACACCGCGATCACCGCGCTGAGCATGACAGAAATACACACACCGACCTCGACAGACAGCCATTACCATTACCGATATGTCCATCCGGCACCATGCGCGCCCCGACCTTCCCTCGACGATGACCTGGGAGGAACTCGAGCTCTTGCCCGAGGAGATCGCGGGTCAGATCGAACTGTGGGAGGGGCGCGTCGTATGGGCACGACGAGGACCGGCCGAGCACCGGGACTGCACCGTCGAGTTTCGCAACGCACTCAGACGGTGCGCCCGCGCAGATATGGCCGAGCGTCCGGACCGGTGTTGGCGAGTCAGCGTCGAAACAAATATATTCCTCGGCGACACCGGTAAATCCGACTTTCTGACCCCCGACTTCTTGGTCTACGGCTGTCTGCAGGAGAGGTACCAGGACATTCGCGCCTCGGACGTGCAACTGGTCGGCGAAGTACTGTCGCCGTCCAACACTCCGCGTGACGTCGAAATGAAGAAGACGAGATACGCGAATGCCGGTATCCCCTGGTACTGGGAGGTGCTCCTCGGGCGCGGAGAGCATCCCACGACCACCGTTCGAGCATTCGGCCTCGAGACCGGCCACGGTCGGCTTCCTGAAGATGTAACCCCGTTGCGTCGGGCGAACTACATCATCGCCGGAGAGTGGATGTCCGGCCCTCCGGAGACCGAGGACCTGGAGGACGGCCTGGACCCCGGCGAATTCGATTCCGACGGAATCACTTTCGATTTCCCGTTTCCCATTCGTATCCCGTGGTCCGAACTCGAATACTGACGCCGCACCCGGCAGACCCGGCGGCGTCGGGCAAGATCGTCTCGCAATCTCGGCGCGGGTGACCGAGCCGCCGACTCGGCACATGAGACGACGGCGTCGCCGACGGCGGACAGGTGGCGGGTGCCCACACCAACGGTTCTGGCAGCTGTCACAGCACGGTGAACACTTCGGCCCGAAATCGAGCCTCACACCATAGTCCGGTCTGCGGTTATCATGACCGGCATGGGTGTCCCACACGTCGCGCCGCCGAACCTCCCGGCGTATATGACCTGGGAGGAACTCGAACTCCTGCCCGAGGAGATCGCGGGTCAGATCGAACTGTGGAACGGGCGCGTCGTGTGGGCGCGGCGCGGTCCTGCAGAGCATCAGGATTTTACGAACCTGCTCTGGTCGAGCCTGCGACGCTGTGCTCGGCAAGAAATGCAGAACAGTCTCGGACATTGCTGGCGAGTGTCAACCGAAACGAACATCTTCTTCGGCGAAACCGGCAAGTCCGACTACGTAACTCCCGATTTCCTCATTTATCGTTGCCTCGAGGAGGAGTTTCAGGATATCCGGGCAGCTGATGTCTACGTGGCCGGAGAGGTCATTTCACCCTCGAATTCCGATCGTGACATCGAAGCAAAGAAAGCGCGCTACGCGCATGCGGGCATCCCGTTGTACTGGGAAGTGCTGATGGGGCACTCGCCCCGCCGCATAAAGACCGTTCGGGCGTTTGCGCTGGAAACCGGTCATGGGAAACTGCCGGCGGGCGTTACGCCGCTACACTCGGCGAACTACATCATCGCCGGGGAGTGGCGATCGGATACACCCGATGCCGACGACCGCGCAGCATATGGCGAATTCAATTCCGACGGAATCACTTTCGATTTCCCGTTTCCCATCCGTATCCCGTGGTCCGAACTCGAATACTGACGCCGCACCAGGCAGACCCGGCGGCGTCGGGCAAGATCGTCTCGCAACCTCGGCGCGGGTGACCGAGCCGCCGACTCGGCACATGAGACGACGGCGTCGCCGACGGCGGACAGGTGGCGGGTTCGAAGAGTTGCCACTGCCATAGGGATCCCGAATCAGTTGGCCGCGTTGAGGTCTCGGCCGAGGCTCGAGGCAGTGTCGGTCAGCAGCGGGATGATGGCGTCCATGTCCAGACCGGAGACCCGCGCCTGCGGGCCGGAGATGGACACGGCGGCGCGAGTCGGAGCATCGGGGATGGCGACCGCGAAGCAGCGGACGCCGATCTCCTGCTCACCGTCGTCCATGGCGTAGCCCTGCTCGCGGATTCGATCGATCTCCTCCAGGATCACGGCCGGATCGGTGATGGTGTGAATTGTGCGGGGGCTCATCGTGATTCGCGACAGGATGCGATCGACCTCGGCGGGCGACAGGGTGGCGAGCACAGCCTTGCCGACGGCGGTGCAGTGCAGGTCCACGCGCTGACCGATCTCGGTGAACATCCGCATGGCGTGCGGTGAGGGCACCTGCGCGACGTAGACGACCTGATCGCCGTCCAGCACAGCCATATTGGAGGTCTCCCCGGTCAGATCCCGCAGCCGGGTCAGATGCGGGCGGGCCGAGGCGCCCAGCACCCGGCCGGCCGTCTCGCCGAGACGAATAAGCCTGGGCCCCAACGCGTACCGCCGCGATGGCTGCTGCCGGATGTAACCGCCCGAGATGAGTGTACGCAACAGCCGGTGGATGGTCGGCTGCGGCAGCCCGGACGCCTCCGCGAGCTGGGACAGCGTCGCATCCCCACCGGCGTCGGCCACCAGCTCCAGCAGTTCGAAGGCCCGGTCGACGGACTGCACGCCGCCACTGGCCCGCGTCTGCGTTTCGGTCACGCCGCTACTCCTCCTCGGTAGGCATTTCCACCATCTTGCCAGCGAATTCCGCCATACGGAAGAGTGTCTGGTGTCTCCGCTCAGCAGAAGCCCGGGATGCCGCGCCAAGCGTTGCCCGGCTCGGGTGCGTCGTCACGTTCGACAGTGGCCTCGATCAGCCCGTACGGCCGGTCCGCGGCGATGAACACCTCCCCCGGGTTGTCCAGCCCGAAACGCTCCAGGTCGTATTGGAAGTGGTGCTTGTTCGGGGCCGAGAAGCGGATCTCGGCGACGTCCGGATGCTGTTCGAGCACCGCGTGCCCCATGCTGTAGAGGGTTTGCTGCAATGCGTACGAATGCACAACGGCGAACTGCCGCAACAGGATCGCGCGAATCGAGTCGAAACTTCCGTCCCAGTCGATCGCGTCGGCGCCGCTGTAGCGCCAGCGGGCGACGAGAGAGGTGGCCATGACGCGGTCCGTGGTCGGTTCGAGGGTGGTGTACTCGTCCTGGAAGAAACCGTGGAATTCCGAACCGGTCGACTTCAGCACCATCAGATCCTTGATCCCGGACACCACGTGCGCCCGCCGATCCGGCCCGGCTCCGTCGACATTGACCACCGTCGTGCGCACACCGCCGCCGGTGCGCACGAAGGAGTGGTCGTGCGGCGCGCCGTCCACCGGGATGCGGCCCCAGGAGTACTCGTCGATCTCGATGCGCGCCCCGTCCGCGCCCGGACAGCGGGCGATGAAATGGTCGCCGAGAGTCAGCGCGAACTCCTCGATCGCGGCCACGCCCTTCTCCTTGGCGAAGGCGAATACCGTGTTCTTCTGCGTATCGGTGGGCAGAACGTCCCGCTGATCACCGGTGACGTGCGCGTCCTCGAACCGGCCGCGCAGCGCGGTGGAGACATTCAGGTCGCGGATCCGGTGGCGATCGGTGTCCCGGAATACGCGCACGAGACGGTTCTCGGCCTTGCCGTACTGATTGGGCCCGAGCCGAATGGCCATGGGTCAACTCCCTCGGTAGGTGGAAATGGCGAACGGGGACAGCAGCAGCGGAACATGGTGGTGCTGTCGCGGATCGGCGACGGTGAAGGTGATCGTCACCTCGGGGAAGAAGTGCTCACGGTCGCCGTAGTAGGCGGCGGTGTCGAAGGTGAGCCGATGGTCCGCGGCCGCCGCCCGCTCCGGGCCGAGGGTGGTGCAGCGGCCGTCCTCGTCGGTGCGGCCGGAACCCAGCTCGCGCCAGCCCTCGGGCGAACGCACTTCGAGCCGGACGGGAACGTCGTGCGCGGGGCGGCCGTCGGCGGTGTCGAGCACATGGGTGGTGATGGCGCTGCGGGTCATGGAATTACCGTCCCTTCCAGCCGCTTTCGCGTGATCGCGGCGAGTTCCGTTCTGGTGACGTGGATTTCGGTGTCGGGATCGTTGTCCAGGCGCGCGGTGAGGTCGGCGAGCAGCTCCGGCCCGCTGCGACCGGCGGCGCACACCAGGTAGATGCGCCCGAATCGGGCTTCGTAGGCGCGATTTCCCGCACGCAGCCGTTCGAGGAGCGCGGCGTCGGCGGGGTCGACACCGGACTGCTCTCTCGCGGCCGATGAGCCGGGGACCGTGGCCGCGCCGATACGAGGATGATCGGCCAGTGCGGCGCGCACCTGTTCGGGACGCAGTGCGAGCACCTCGCGCTCGGCCAGGGACAGCAGCGTCGCCCGATCGGGGTAGGGACGGGCGGCGGCGACCGCGTCGATCCACTCCACCAGGCCGATCACCGCTCGCAGGGTGTCGCGCCAATCGTCCTCGGGTAGCTCGTTCAACTGTGCCATCGTCAGGGGTAGTCGCACTCGCCGCACCTCCGAGTCTCATTGTTCCGGCAGACTCACGACCGAAAGCCGAATGGCCGAATCGCAGACGTTGACCACCATGCCCGACAGGCGTTACCGTCATATTACGGAAGTAAAATTCCACATTACGAAACTCGCCGTTCGGGCGACCCCGTGGTGGGATCGACGGCAGCGGATTCGCCCGCACCCACTCAGACGAAGAAGAGATGGCATGACACGACACCCCCTGCCTTATGCGGTGAATCTGTCCATCCTGTTCACCGAACTGCCGCTGCTCGAGCGCCCGGCGGCGGCCGCAGCCGCCGGATTCGACGCGGTGGAGTTCTGGTGGCCCTTCGCCACCGCGGCCCCGGCCGATGCCGAGGTCGACGCCTTCGCCGCCGCGATCGAACGAGCCGGGGTGCGGCTGATCGGGCTGAACCTCTTCGCCGGGGATATGCCCGCCGGTGACCGCGGACTGGTCTCCTGGCCCGGCCGCGAGGAGGAGTTCGCCGCGGGTGTCACCGCCGCCGCGCGAATCGGCAGGCGGCTCGGCTGCCCGGCGTTCAACGCCTTGTACGGCAATCGAATCGAGGGACAGGACCCGGACGAGCAGGACGAGGTGGCGATCCGCAATCTGGGTATGGCCGCCGGCGTTCTCGGTGCGATCGGCGGCACCGCCTTGATCGAGCCGGTCAGCGGGATGCCCGCCTATCCGTTGCGCACCGCGCAGGATGCGATCGGCGTCATCGATCGGGTGCGTGATGCGCACGGTGCGACGAATCTGGGCCTGCTCGCGGACCTGTACCACCTGAGCGTCAACGGCGACGATCTGGACAAGGTCATCGACGGCTACGCGGATCGGATCGCACACGTCCAGATCGCCGACGCACCCGGACGTCACGAACCCGGCACCGGTGACCTGGACATCTTCGGTTATCTGGACCGGATCGCCGATACCGGTTATCGCGGCCACGTCGCCGCGGAATACGTCCCCAGCGGAGCCAGTGCCGAGAGCTTCGGTTGGCTGCCGGCAACCCGCTGAACGAACCGCGGCATCGGCGCCCGAGCGCGACGATCTGCGGCACGAGCCAGACCGGCCGAATACCACTGGGACACAGCGATATTGGAGCGCAAATGAGCAGGATCGGATTCATCGGACTCGGAATCATGGGCGCACCCATGGCATCCGCCGAGGATTTGGGCACCGTCACCGATGCCGCCCGCCAGGCAGACCTCGCACTGCCGACCGCCTCGCTCATCGCCGCCGCCCGCGCCCGGGGCCTCGGATCGTTCGATCATTCCGCACTGCCGACGGTGATCGAGAAGCTCGACGGACGCGGCGAGTCATGACGCGGCGAGGGAGTACCCCGGGCGGACCACCGCCGCGAATCGTCCTGGCGCCGGACAAGTTCAAAGGATCGCTCACCGCCCGGCAGGTCGCCGATGCGGTGGCCGAGGGAATCCGGCGGATTCGCCCCGATGCCGATATCGTCCGGGTACCCGTGGCCGACGGCGGGGAGGGCACGGTGGATGCGGCGATCGCCGCCGGATTCGAGGCGCGCACGGTCCGGGTGACCGGGCCAACCGGCGAACAGATACGAACTTCGTTCGCGTACAACCGATCCGTCGCGGTCGTCGAAGCGGCCGCGGCCTGCGGGTTGTACCAGCTGCCCGGCGGTGTACTCGCCCCGCTGACGGCAACCAGTCGCGGCGTCGGCGAGCTGATTCGCGCCGCGCTCGATACCGGTTGCGGCACAATCATTCTCGGTGTCGGTGGTAGCGCCTGCACCGATGGCGGGGCCGGATTGCTCGATGCGCTGGGCGCTTCGCTGCTCGACGCCGACGGCCGACCCGTTGGTCCGGGTGGCGGCGCACTGACAGATATCGCCGATCTGGATCTGCATCGGCTCGATCCGCGTGTCCGCGAGGCCGAACTGGTGCTGGCCAGCGATGTGGACAATCCGTTGCTCGGAATCCGTGGCGCTGCCGCGGTTTTCGGTCCGCAGAAGGGTGCGGGCCCGAGTGAGGTGGCCGCCCTGGAAGCGGGTCTGGCGCATTGGGCCGAGCTGGTGGCCCAGCACACCGGATTCGATGCCGCCGATCGGCCGGGAGCCGGGGCGGCCGGAGGGATCGGCTTCGCCGCCCTGGCCGTGCTCGGGGCGCACCGGTCCAGCGGTATCGATGTCTTGCTCGACCTGGTCGGATTCGACCGGATCGTGCGAGGAGCGGACCTCGTGGTGACCGGCGAGGGCTCGCTCGATGCGCAGACCCTGCACGGCAAGGCGCCCGCGGGCGTCGCGGCCCGCGCCGGGCGCGCGGGGATTCGCACGATCGCCGTGGCGGGTCGGCAACTGCTGGATGAAGCTCGGCTGCGCGCGGCGGGATTCGCGGCCGCGTATCCGCTCACCGATCTGGAGCCGGACACGCGCCGTTGCCAGGACGAGGCCGCGGCGCTGCTGCGACGACAGGGTGAGCGGATCGCCCGCGAACAGCTCACCGCACCGATCCCGCCGCCACCCCACTCGCCATCATGACCGAGACCATGCCCGCCGCCCGAGCCCGTGCACATCGTCCGCACCCGGTTCGACGCGCACACATCATCAGCAAGGAGCACCGCACGCACGAATACGCCGACCCGCATGCCGACGCCGCGTTTCATGCCTTCGGCGGCGTCGCTCCGCCTCGAACACAGACAACACAGGCCCATGAGGCCGAGCCGCCGATGGCTGTCCATCGGCCCGCCGGCCCCGACGATGCGACCGCACCAGTGATACCGGAGTACCCGCGCCTATGAACGCACCGAACCCCCTCGCGGACAGAGTCTTTCGCGCCCGCCGGGTGATCACCCCGGCCGGGGAGCTTGCGGCATCGGTGGTGGTTCGGTCCGGCCGGATCAGTGACATCGCACCGTACGATGCGGTTCCCGGCGCACGACAGATCGTGGAGATCCCCGATGACGCGGCACTGCTGCCCGGACTGGTCGACAGCCACGTGCACGTGAACGAACCCGGGCGCACCGAATGGGAGGGCTTCGCCACCGCCACTCGCGCCGCGGCGGCGGGCGGTGTCACGACGCTGATCGATATGCCGCTCAACAGTATTCCCGCTACCGTGACGGTGGCGGCGTTGCGCGAGAAGCAGAATGCCGCCGCGGCGCAGTGCAGTATCGATGTGGGATTCTGGGGCGGGGCGGTCGGCAGCAATCTCGCCGATATGGGCGATCTTGCGAATGCCGGGGTGTTCGGGTTCAAGGCCTTTCTGCTGCCCTCGGGCGTCGAGGAGTTCTGTCATCTGAACTCCGCGCAGCTCGAGGCCGCGGTGCGCGTCGTCGCCGAACTCGACGCGCTGCTGATCGTGCACGCCGAGGACCCGAACGTCATCGATACCGCGCCCGCGCCGCACGGCCGCGGCTACGCCGAATTCCTCGCATCGCGACCCGCCGAGGCGGAGATCCGCGCCATCACAACGCTGATCGACCTGGCCGAACGGTATGACGCCCGGGTACACATCCTGCATCTGGCCGCGGCCGATGCCCTGCCGATGCTCTCGGCGGCGCGGATACGAGGCGTGCGAATCACCGCCGAGACCTGTCCGCATTATCTGTCCCTGTGTGCCGAGGAGATTCCGGACGGGGCAACCGAATTCAAATGCTGTCCGCCGATCCGCGACCGGGTGAATCAGCGGAATCTCTGGAACGGATTGCGCGACAACATCGTCGACTGCATCGTCAGCGACCACTCGCCGAGTACCGTGGCGCTCAAACGTGCCGGTGACGGGGATTTCGGCAGGGCCTGGGGTGGGATCGCGGGCTTGCAGGTGGGCCTGCCCGCGGTCTGGACGGCCGCACCGGACTGGGTCGATCTGGTCGATCTGGCCCGCTGGATGGCCACCGGGCCGGCGGATCTGGTCGGACTGGAACGGAAGGGCCGCATAGCGATCGGCGCGGACGCGGATTTCTGCGTCTTCGCACCACACGAGGAGTTCACCGTCGACGCGGCCGAACTGCGGCATCGAAACCCGATCTCGGCCTACCACGGGCGCACTCTGCGCGGCGTGGTCCGATCCACCTGGCTGCGCGGCGAACGGATCACCGACGGCCGCCCCCGTGGCCGCCTGCTGCAGAAACGAGGTATCGATGAGTGAGTGGTCCCAGCGTCCCGATCTGGCCGCCCGGCACAGCGGCGGCAGTGTCGTCGCCGCCAACGACGAATTCTTCGCCGACCGAGAGAATCTCATCCGAGACGAGGCCCCGGTGTTCCAACCGCATACCTTCACTGCCAAGGGGCAGGTGTACGACGGCTGGGAGACGCGGCGCCGGCGGGACGGCAGCCCCGGGCCCGACTGGGCGCTGATCCGTCTGGGTATCCCGGGCATTCCGGCCGGAATCGTTGTTGACACAGCGCATTTCGTCGGAAATTATCCGCCGCGGGTGTCGATCGAGGGATGCGGTGTGCTCGGACACCCCTCGGTGACGCAACTGCTCGAGGCCGATTGGCACCCCCTGGTTCCGGTATCCCCGGTCGAGGGCGACACGCGCAACACTTTCGAGGTCGGTTCGGACCGCCGGATCACGCATGTGCGGGTGAACATGTACCCGGACGGCGGTATCGCGAGGGTCCGGGTGCACGGCACCGCGGTTCCCGATCCGCAGTGGATCGACGACATCCCCTTCGATCTGGCGGCCCTGCACAACGGCGGCCGGGTGGTGGCCTGCAGCGACGGCTTCTTCTCACCGCCGAACAATATGCTGCAGCAGGGGATTTCACGCCTCATGGCCGACGGCTGGGAGATGCGGCGGCGCCGCGACGGCGGAAACGACTGGGCCACCGTGGCACTGGCCACCGAGGCGGTTCCCACGGTGCTCGAGGTGGACACCACGCACTACAAGGGAAATGCTCCGGCCCGGATCTCACTCGACGGCCACGCTGCCG
Source organism: Nocardia vaccinii NBRC 15922 (assembly GCF_001613305.1). Classification (GTDB taxonomy): domain Bacteria; phylum Actinomycetota; class Actinomycetes; order Mycobacteriales; family Mycobacteriaceae; genus Nocardia; species Nocardia vaccinii. The sequence goes on along the minus strand of NZ_BDCC01000050.1, from coordinate 39,341 downwards.
ACGGGAAACCGATCGGCCTGCTCGATCCAGTGGCGCTGCAACCCGACGCACCGCACCGATTCCGCCTCACCGGGGACATCCCGGTGCAGCAGGTGCGGCTCAACGTCTTTCCCGATGGCGGCATCGCCCGCCTGCGCCTGTTCGGCCGGATCACCGACGCAGGGCGCAGCGAGCTCGAAAAGCGTTTCAGGAAAACCACTTCCGGCCGATGACCAAGGAGACGCTATGGTCCTGATGTTCCTCAACGGTGACGGTATGCGCGGCGGTCGCCTGAACGCCCTGCTCGACGGCGCACCATTGCTCCGGACGGCGCGCAGCGCGGCGAAGTACCGCTACTACTCGGTCGGCGACCGCTTTCCCGCCATGATCGCCGCCGACGATGGCCGCGCGGTCACCGGCGAGGTGTACGACGTGCCGCTGGAAGTGCTGCGGGACAGGCTCATTCCGAGCGAGCCGCCCGAACTCGAACTCGGCCTGATCGAACTCGAGGACGGCACCGCCTGCCTGGCGACGGTCCTGCGCGCCGATCTGCTCGGCTCGCCCGAACTCATCGATATTTCCGATATCGGCGACTGGCGCGCCTACCGCGAGGAATCGGCCGCCGCACAACGCGATACCGAGATCTCACCCGAGTGATCGGTCCCGACCGGGATAGAGATACCGATCCAGGGCGGCACACGGCGAGATCGGCGTGTGCACCGGCACCTCGGGCCCGGAGTCCCCCCGCAGGCGACCCGATACGGAGAATTTGCTTCCGCACAATCCGGCTCCGCTCCACCAACGGCTCTACTGCCGAACGGATTCAGAACCTGCCTGATTTCATTGCGGCAGAGTCCCATTGAGAATCCAGTCAGCGCAGCCCGCCGACCACATCGTCCCGGTGGGAACGCCGCCCATCACCTACCAGGATGCTCACAGGAGGTCCTGGAGGTACTGCCGGCGAGCGCGGAGGAATCTCACAGGGGCGGCGAATACCGTTGCCGCCATGACAAATTCGACACGTTCCACGGAATCCGCCAGGTCGTCTCGGCGGCGCGGGATCACGCTGCTCATCGGTACTACGGGGCTGGCCGTGGCGGTTGCGGCGGGGGTGAGCGCGTGCGGTTCATCGGGAGGTTCGAGTTCGGCGGCGTCCACGTCCGCGGCGGCATCGAGTTCGGCGAAAGCGGGTAAGCGGATGGGGCACGGACACGGGGTAATGGGCACCATCGCCGCGGAGAACGCCGACACCTGGACACTCACCAAGAAGGACGGAACCACCGAGACCGTCACCATCACACCGCAGACCACCTTCGGCAGCAAGCAGAATCCGGCACAGAAGTCGCAGTTCACGGTCGGTGAGAACGTCGTCGTGCGCGGTAAGGAGTCCGGGACCACCATCACCGCCACCGCGATCATGCCGGCCAAGGCCCGCCCCGCCACGACCACGCCGTCCGCTTCCAGCGCCCCGCCTCCCACCAACTGACCGTCCCGTCGTTCCGGTAGCCCGCGCTCCCCGGCCACCGGAACGCATTCCGGCGCAACCCACGATATCCGTTGCGCGGCAGGCACTTCCGATGTGCGCCCCGCTGCCGACCGGCGGCGCCGCACAACGGGCCGGTCCGGACCGCAGATTCGGCGCAGGGATCCCGATTCGGCGGACTCTCGGCGCTTCTCACAGCTCACACCTAATCTCCACCTACTCGCGACACATGCTCGGTGGCGAAGCTCTCCTGGTCGGTTCGCCGGTGACGAACCGGCGGATCGGACGACGTCCGGCGAGACAAGGAGATGCGATGCGAATCAAGTCGAGGTTGGCAGCGGGTGCGGCGGCGGGAGCCGTGGCATTCGCACTGGTGGGCATGGGTGCGGGTATGGCGAGTGCCGCTCCGGCCCCGCAGCAGAACCCCGCACCGAACGGGCAGTGTGCTCCGCCGGCCGGCCACCCGCAGGGGCCCCCGCCCAGCAACCACCAGAAGCCGCCGGGCAACCCACCCGCGGGCAAGCCGCCCGCTTGCCCGCACAAGTAGTTCTGCGCGGGAGATGAGGGCTGCGTAGAAAGACGAAGTGCGACACGGTCCCATGCCCGTTGTTCGGGCATGGGACCGCGCGCATCGGCGTCCCCATCCGGGCGATCGGCCCGGAGTGAGGTAGCCCCGGGGCCGGACTGTATCCGGCCCGCGACGCGCTCACAACGAGGTGAGCACATCCTCGAAAGCCGCCTCGGCGGCTCCGAGAAGTTTGAGATCCGCTCCGAGAGAGGACTTCTCGATCCGCACGCCACCCAGCGCGCGACTGACAATACTGCGCTTGCGGACCTCCTGCTGGATGCGCTGCACCACCGCTTCGGGCAGGATCGCGAACAGGTCGCCGAGCACCACCAGCTCCGGCCCCAGGATGTTGACCACATTGACCAACCCCAGGATCAGCCAGTCGACGTAATCGCCGAGCCTGGCCACCGGGTCCGAATCCCTTCGCAGCTCACGCAGTTCCGCCACGATGGCCCCCCGCGGCACCGATTCGGCCAGCCCCAGCGCGCGGCGCAGCGCGAGCTCGCCGACCTCGGTCTCCCAGCAGCCCGCATTCCCGCAGTGGCAGGCGCGCCCACCGGGATGCACTGTCATATGGCCGATTTCACCCAGGTAGCCGCCGGAGCCGCGCAGCAGACCGCCCTGGGCGATGATGCCGCCGCCGACGCCCACATCCGCGGAGACGAATACCGCGTCCGACGCGCCTCGCCCCACCCCGCGCACGTATTCGGCCAGCGCGCCGAGTTCGGCGTCGTTGCCCACCACCACCGGAACGCCCAGCACCGTGCCCATCCGCTCGCCGAACGGCACATCCGTCCAGCCGAGATTGGACGAGTCGTGCACCATTCCGTCGGTGCGGCGCACCACGCCGGGCACCGAGATTCCCGCGGCCACCGGATGCAGATCCAGATCCTGGGCCAGCAGCGCCGAGGATTCCGCGACGTGGGTCACCACCTCGTCCGGATCTCGTTGCCGCCCAAGCAGATTCCAGCTGTTGCGACCCAGGATCTGACCGCCCAGACCGACCAGCGCGATACCCGCGTGCTCGACCTGGACGTCCACCGCCAGCACCACAGCCGCCTGTGCCTGCGGCAGCACCAGCAATGAAGGACGTCCCGCGCCCTGCGGCAGCCGCGGCACCCGCTCCTCGACCACACCGTCCCCGGCCAGGCCGTCGACCAGCATCTTGATGGTCGAACGGTTCAGTCCCAGTTCGGCGGCCAGCGCCGCGCGAGTGGCCGGGCCGCCGACGTGCAGGATCCGCAGCAGCGAGGCGCGATTGAACTTGCGCACCTCGTCCGGCCGCGCAACGTTCATGCGCGCGTCCCGCCGCCGTGCGGCACGGCCGTGCGCAGAATGCGCCGCGCCGCCGACTCACTCGAGCGCCCGTCCATGACTCCACCTCGCCCGTGCTTCGGCTCCGTCGGGTGCGACACGCACGATATCGATCGTTCGATCGCAAGCTCGTCCACGAACCCACCCTGCGACCTCGGCACCCGCTTACTCCCTCTCACCTGTTCCGGCCCGGTCCGGCCGAATGCCATCGGTGCGATCCGGAGCTGCGGACCGCCGGTACGCCGGTGTCCAGAACATTTCCGAACACCGTGCACCCCGATGACATTCGGTCGTTCTGCCGTTCGTCTCATCGACCCGTCGCGGCGGCCCGGCGGCGAGACAGGGCATCGACCGTCGCCGCCAGCAGCAGGACCAGGCCGGTGACCACCGACACCACGGCGGCCGGCTGGCGCAGCAGGCCCAGGCCGTTGGAAACCACCGCGAGCACAGTACCGCCGATCACCGCGTCGGCGATCCGGCCCTTCCCACCGAAGAGGGAGGTACCGCCGATCACCGCCGCACCGACCGCGAACAACAGCGTATTCAACCCACCGGCCTGTGGATCGACCGAACCGACCTTGGAGGAGTACACGATCGCACCCACCGCCGCACAGCCCGAGCTGATCACGAACACGCTCGACCGCAACTGCGTGACATTGATGCCCGCACGCCGCGCGGCCTCCCGGTTCCCGCCGATCGCGTAGAGGTGCCGCCCGTACGTGGTGCGGTTCAGCACATACGTCCCGACGACCAGCAGGACCAGCACGATCGGCACCACGTACGGCACTCCGGAGATCTTTATCAATGAGCTCGGCGACCGGTTCACCGACATGAACGCCGTCGCCACCGCGGCCAGTACCGTCAGCACCGCCACCTTGGCCACCACCAGCGGAGTCGGCTGGGTCACCAAACCCTTACCGCGTCTGCGGAAATGCCCGAACAACGTCACCGCGCCGAAGCCTCCCGCACCCACCACGAACAGCACCCAGCTCCACAGCACCGACAGATTGCCGTTGGCCACCGAGTCCAGTACGTGCGAGGAGCTGATGCCCAGCACGCCGCCCTCGCCGATCAACTGCAGGATCGCGCCCTGCCAGGCCAGGAACAGCGCCAGAGTCACCACGAACGACGGCATGCCGATCTTGGAGATCAGGAATCCGGTGATGCAGCCGATGGCGGTGCCGACGCACACCGCCAACAGCATCTCGATCCACGGATCGGCATGGAAGCCCACCACCGTGATCAACACCCCGAGCAGCGACATCGCCACCCCGGGCCAGATCCGCAGCAGTCCCGCCAGCACCGCGGCGAGTACCAGCAGTCCGTTGAAGATGAAGAAGACGGTACTTCCCATGCCCGACAACAGATTTCCGTTGTCGACATAATGCATCGCCAGGACCGCCCCCGCCACACCGGAGGCGGTGCCCGCCGATAGATCGATCTCACCCAGCAACAACACGTAGACGATGCCCATCGCGATGATGGTCTGCCCGGCCCCCTGGGCGAGCAGATTGGCGATGTTGTTGAGTGAGAGGAATACATCCGACAGCGAGCTGAACAGGACGACCAGCACCACCAGACCCAACAGCGCAGGCAGCGAACCGATCTCGCCGCCCCTCACGCGGGCGAGATAAGCACGCACGGCCTCCGCCGTGGATACGGTGGTGGTGTCGATACCGAAATCGGCGATCGCCGTCCGGTCCCCGGTGGCGGACTCGGGGGTCTCCCCGCCGCCCGCTGTCTCCGCCGAAACTTGCGTCATCACAATCGCTTTCTTGCTGATCCTGCTACAGCACCGCGGAATCCGGCCGGGCCAGGCCCAATTCGCCGGAACGTCCCGCGGTGATCAATTCCACGACCTGGTTCTGAGTGACCTCGCTGGTCCGCACCTGCGCGGCCATCCGGCCCAGGTACAGCACCGCGATCCGATCCGCCACCTCGAACACGTCGGCGAGGTTGTGGCTGATCAGCACCACACCCAGCCCCTGTTCGGCGAGCCGGCGCACCAGGTCGAGCACCTGGCGGGTCTGCGCCACCCCGAGGGCGGCGGTCGGCTCGTCGAGCAGAACCAGATTGCTGTTCCACAGCACCGATTTCGCGATCGCCACGGTCTGCCGCTGTCCACCGGACAGCGACGCGACCGGGGTGCGCACCGATTTCACGGTGCGCACCGACAACGATGCCAGAGTGCGCCGCGCCGCATCCTCCATGGCGGCCTCGTCCAGGAACCACGGTTTGCCGCGTTCGCGACCCAGGAACATGTTCTGCACGATGTCGAGATTGTCGGCCAGCGCGAGGTCCTGATAGACCACCTCGATGCCCAGCGCCGCGGCATCCTTGGGGCCGTGCAGGTGCACTTCCTCGCCCCGGAACTTCACCGATCCCGAATCCGAACCATGAATTCCGGCAATGCATTTCACCAACGTCGACTTGCCCGCGCCGTTATCGCCGACCAGCGCGGTCACTTCGCCCGCCGGAGCGGTGAATTCGACGTCGTGCAGGACATGAACCGCACCGAAGCTCTTGTTGAGCCCGGAGATCTGCAGCAGCGGCTCACTCATGTCAGGAGATCCCGAGCTGGGTGCAGACCGAGGCCACGTCGCCCGAGCACAGATCGCTCGCCTTGACATAGCCCTTGTCCACGACCACCTTGACCTGATCGCGAATGATCGACTGCGGGTCCAGCAGAACGGATTTCACGGTCCGGTTGCCCTTCGGGTCCTGGGACGTGCCGGTGGCGATCGCATCCGCGGCGGCCTTGTCGTTCTTGGCCAGCGCCGCGGCGAGTTTGGCGGCGGAGTCCGCCTCCTCCTCGATCGGCTTGAACACCGTCATGTACTGATCACCGCGCAGCACCGCCTTGAGCCCCTCGGTGGTCGCGTCCTGGCCGGTCACCGGCACCTTGCCGTTGAGGCCGTTCTTCTTCAGCACCGTGATGATCGCCCCGGCCAGACCGTCGTTGGCCGCGACGACGCCGCCGATCTTGTTGCCGTTACCGGTGAGCAGCTGCTCGAAGACCTGCCCGCCCTTCTGGTTGTCCCAGCCGTCGATCGCTTGGCTGGCGACGAGTTTCAGCGCACCGGAGTCGTAGAGCGGCTTCAGAACCTGCTCCTGTCCCTGATGGAACAGGGTGGCGTTGTTGTCGGTCGGCGCACCCTCGATCTCGATGACCTGCCCGCCCGCCTTGCTCTTCAGCGCGTCGGCCAGATCCTGCCCCTGCAGCGCGCCGACCTTCACATTGTCGAAGGAGACGTAGTAGTCCGAGGAGCCGCCCAGGTTCAACCGGTCGTAGTCGATCGTCGGAATTCCGGCCTTGTGCGCCTTGTTGGCGACCGCGTTGCCGACCTCACTGTTGATCGACGCGATGACCAGCACCTTCACGCCCTTGGCGATCATGCCGTCGGCCAGTGTGCTGAATTTCTGCACATCGCCCTGCGCGTTCTCGATATCCGAGTCGAATCCCTGTGCGCTCAGGGCCTTCTGCAGCATCGGGCGGTCGAATCCCTCCCAGCGGGCCGAGGTGGCGGTCTCCGGCAAGATCACCCCTACGGTCCCGTTCTTCCCTCCCCCGCTGCCGCCCGAGCTGCTGGAATTCCCGCCGCTGCTCGCGGAATTGGATCCGCAAGCGGTGAGGGTCAGGAGGCCGGCCAGCGCGACAGCCACCGCCCCATACTGTTTCATCCTCATCAGGTGAACCTTTCGAGCCGACGGCATTCGTCACCGGGCTCGGGTAGGGACCGGGCGACGAGTGCCATATGTTGTAGGCAACAACATATGACACCGAACCCGCGATGGAGGTCACAATTCGGCAACGGTGTGGTCCAGCTCACGCTCTCCATCCATGGTGACACGCGCACGGCAGATGTAACTCGGCTCACACAAATTGCACTTTCTGAAATTTTGCAGTTCGTGCTAATTTTTCCCTATGTCGCTGTTCGAGCACGAGGCGCCGGCCGTGGGCCTTCGGGAGCAGAAGAAGTATCGGACCCGGCTCGACCTGTGCCGGGCCGCGCGGCGGTCGGTGCTCGAGCGCGGCCTCGATGCGACGACGGTGGAGGACGTCGCCAAGGCCGTCGGGGTGTCGCCCCGCACGTTCTTCAACTATTACGAGACCAAGCTGGACGCGGTGGTCGGGCCGGTCGGGGACGTCGGAACCCCGCAGGCGCGAGCGCAATTCGTCGCCGGCGGGCCGACCGGAGAGCTGATCGAGGATCTGATCCAGCTCTATGCCGCCGGATTCGACGCCGATGACGAAGTGCGCGAGGCTATTTCGCAGATGGGCGAAATCTGCCGGGCGGAGCCGCGTGTACTGGCGGGCCTGGTCGCCGCGGGCGCGACATACGAGAGCGCCGTCGCCGAACTGCTGTCCGCGCGCGGCGGTGACGATCTCACACCCGAATTCGCCTCGTTCACAGCGATATTGATGTCCACCCTGACCACGCGCGCGGCGCTGGCCGTCAGCCAGAACCCGGACCGATCACTCACCGCGACGCTGCACGACTACACCGCGATGGCCACCCGGCTGTTCGCGCCGACCGCCGCACACACCACCGAGACCACCGATGACAGGAGACGGGGATGACTACGCCGGTGCAGGCTCCACCACCGATCGTCTTGACGCAGAAGCGAATCTGGCTGATCTTCGCCGCGCTGATCGCGGGCATGTTCCTGGCCGGACTGGACCAGACGATCGTGGGCACGGCGATGCCCACCATCGTCGGCCACCTGGGCGGGGTCGAGTACATGGCCTGGACCGCGACCTCCTATCTGCTCGCCACCACGATCGTGATGCCTGTCTACGGCAAGTTCGGCGACATGTTCGGGCGGCGCTGGTTGTTCCTGTTCGCGATCGCGGTCTTCACCGCGGCCTCGGTCGGCGCGGCGATGTCCACGGGCTTCTGGGAATTCGTCGTGTTCCGCGGGCTGCAGGGCGTGGGCGGCGGTGGTCTGATGATTTTGGCGCAGGCCATCATCGCCGATGTGGTGCCCGCGAAGGATCGCGGTAAGTACATGGCTCCGATGGGCGCCATCTTCGGCATCACCTCGGTCGCCGGACCGCTGCTCGGCGGCCTGTTCGCCGATCACCTCGGCTGGCAGTGGTGCTTCTGGCTGAACGTGCCGATCGGGCTGGCCGCGCTGGTGATCGCCGCGCGGTACCTGACGATTCCGAGCCACCGGCCCGCGACTCGGCCGGATTACCTCGGCGTCGTGCTGATGTCGTCCGCGACCGCACTGCTGATCCTGATCACCGACTGGGGCGGTAAGCAATACGCGTGGGGTTCGGCGACGATCCTGGCGATGATCGCGGCGCTGGTCGTCGTGGTCGGCGTCTTCGTGGCCGTGGAGGCACGGGCGCAGGAACCGATGTTGCCGCTGTGGCTGTTCCGGAACCGCACCTTCGTGCTGACCTCGGCGATCGGGCTGATCGTGGGCCTGACCATGTTCGCGGCGCTGGCGTTCCTGCCGACGTATCTGCAGATGGCGACCGGCGTTTCGGCCTCGGTCTCGGGTCTGCTGCTGATCCCGATGATGGTCGGCATGATGCTGACGCTGATCTCCTCGATGGGCGTGATCACCAAAACCGGCCGCTACCGGGCCTTTCCGCCGATCGGCGCGCTGCTGATGATCGCGGGCATGCTGTGGCTGACCCAGCTCACCGCACAGACCTCGATGTGGGTGGTCGGCGCGCAGCTGTTCGTCATCGGCGCGGGCCTGGGCCTGATCATGCAGATCATCGTGCTCGTGGTGCAGAACGCCGTGGAGCCCGGCCAGATCGGGACCGCGACCAGCGCCAACAACTACTTCCGGGAAATGGGCGGCGCGATCGGCGTCGCGGTGTTCGGGTCGATCTTCACCAACCGGCTGACCTCGGGCCTGACCGACGCGTTCACCTCGCACATCCCCGAAGTCGTGTCCTCGCACCTGAATCCGGGCAACCTGGTGCCGTCCGTGGTCAAGCATCTGCCCGCCGACCTGCACGACGCGATCGTCGGAGCCTATGTGCACGCGCTGGTTCCGGGATTCTGGTACATCATCCCGGGCGCGGTGCTGGCATTCGTGCTGGCGCTGTTCATCCCGCACATGGAACTGTCCGACGAGGCCGGCATGATCGCCCGCGGCGAAGCGGTCCTGGCGGACTCGCCCGGTGCGACCGACTGCACCGAGGATCCCCGGCAGGACCCGAAGCTCGTCACCGAGCACTGATCCCGGTATCGGGTGTTACACGGTGTTGTGTAACACCCGATACCGGCCGTAGCGTTGAATGGTTGTGCACGCCGTTCCAGGGGTTTATTGGCGACTGGCGGAAGCAGGGTTCCTCCGGCAGTGGCACTATCGGCTCGCCATGTTCGCGGGCATGGTCACCAATGTGGTGTTCGGGCTGGTCCGCGCCGCGGTGATGCTCGCCGCCGTCCGGGCGAGCGCCGGACTCGGCGGCTACACAGCCGATTCCATGGGCGCGTACGTCTGGCTCTCGCAGGGGCTGCTGGGCGCGCTCGGAGTCATGGGGCCGCCACTGGACATCGCCGAACGTATTCGCAACGGTGATGTCGCGGTCGATTTCCTGCGCCCGGTGGATATTCAGTTCTCTTATCTGGCAACCGATTTGGGTCGCTCGGGATGTACGCTGCTGCTGCGCGGGGCGCCCAGCGTCGTGGTGGGACTCGCGGTCTTCCAGCTCACCCTGCCGCGCAGCGCGTGGCCCTATCTGCTCGGCGCGCTGAGCGTCGTGCTGGCGGTGACGATCTCGTTCCTGCTGCTGTTCGCGGTCTGCCTCACCGGATTCTGGGCGGTGGAGACCCGCGGGGTCCGGCTGCTCTACCAGATCGTGGCCACCTTCCTGGCCGGACTGTTCGTCCCGGTGCACCTGTTCCCCGACTGGTTGCGCACGCTGGCCGAACTCACGCCGTTCCCCTCACTGCTGCAGGCGCCCATCGACGTGTTATCGGGCCGCGCGGTCGGTTCTCGAGCGCTGGGAATCCTTGCTGTACAGCTATTCTGGGTAGCTGTCGCGGTTCTCCTCGGCCGGATCCTGCTGCGCGCGGGGCGTCACAAGCTGGAGGTGCAGGGTGGCTGAACTGCTCGATGCCGCCCGGAAATCGGGAACATGGTTCACCCCCTACAGTGCGGTGCTCCGCTCCCGGATGCGATCCCAGCGCGCCTACCCGCTGTCCTTCGCCGCGGATATGCTCTCCTCCCTGCTGGTCGGCGCGGTGGAATTCGCCGAGGTGTGGGTCATCTACCACAACGTGCGCGTGCTCGGCGGGCTCGGCATGCATGCGATGCTGCTGCTGTTCGGCCTGTCCAATCTGGCCTTTTCCATCGCCCAGATACTGGTCGGGCATACCGACACGTTGCCGACCTACATTCGCGCCGGCACCCTGGACGCCTTCCACCTGCGTCCGCAGCCGCTGCTGCTGCAACTGATCACCAGCGATATCTCACTGCGCCGGGTGGCCCGCGCGGGCGTGGCCGCGACGGTGCTGGGCATCGGCATCGTCGCTGACGATATCCACTGGACCGCAACAACATTCATTCTCGTGACAATGTCGCTGCTCGCCGGGACGGCGATTTTCGCCGGGCTGTTCGTCTGCGCGGCCGGTCTGCAGTTCTTCCTCATCGACGGCTCCGAGCTGACCAACAGTTTCACCTACGGCGGGGCATTCGCCGCACAGCAGCCCACATCGGTGTTCGGCCACCCGCTGACACTGCTGTTCGGATTCACGGTGCCGGTGTCCTTCGTCGCCTATCTGCCCACGATCGCCCTGCTGCGCCTGCCCGGCCCGCAATGGCTGCCCGCATGGCTGGCATGGGCGAGTCCGATTGCCGCAGTATGGGTCTGGGCCATCGCGCTGCTGTGCTGGCGTTCGGGAGTACGGCACTATCAGGGAGGCGGTGGATAGCGGTGTCCATCGAGATCACGGATTTGACAAGGGAATTCGTCATCCATCGCAAGGATGAGCGGCCGTGGCGACGAAGACGTCGCGAGGTGATCACCGCGGTCGACCGGATGAGCTTCCGCATCGAACCCGGTGCGGCGGTGGGATATATCGGCGCCAACGGCGCGGGCAAGTCCACGACGATCAAGATGCTCACCGGCATCCTGGTGCCCACCTCGGGGACGGTGCGCACCTGCGGGCTCGAACCGGTACGCCAGCGCCGGGAGCTGGCCGGGCACATCGGGGTGGTGTTCGGGCAACGTTCGCAACTGTGGTGGGATCTGCCACTGCGCGAATCGTTCACCATTCTGGCAGCCATTCACCGCCTCGATCCGGACCGGGCGGGTAAGCGCATCCACGAGCTGGTCGAACAATTGGAGATGGCGCACACCCTCGACACACCCGTGCGGCAACTGTCCCTGGGCCAGCGCATGCGCGCGGAAATCGCCGCGGCACTGCTGCATTCGCCCGAACTGCTGATCCTGGACGAGCCGACCATCGGCCTGGATGTGCTGTCCAAACAACGATTACGCGACTTCCTGTCCTATGAGCGGATCGAACGCGGCACCACCCTGCTGCTGACCACCCACGATATGGGCGATATCGAGCGGCTGTGCGAACGGGTGCTGGTGGTCGATCACGGCCGCCTGGTCTACGACGGCACCCTCACCGGCCTGGCCGCCACCGTGCGGGTGCGCCGGATGCTGGTGGTGGATCTGGCCGTGCCCGCCCCCGACCTCACCGGACTGCCCGGGGCCCAGCTCATCGCGAGCGAGGGCGGCGGGATCCGGCAGCGGCTGGCCTTCGACCCCCAGGTGGTCACCGCCGCACAACTGCTCACCGCCGTCTCGGCGCGGGCGGAGGTGCGCGATCTGTCCATCGAAGAACCCGATATCGAGGATGTGGTGCGGCGCATCTACCGCACGCAGAACCTCGCACCGGATCCACGCCCACCCAGCAGCGCGCCCCCGCCGCAACGCGGCGAGGACGCGCACCGCCCGCACAACGATCGAGCAGTCACGCCCGACAATACTGCGGCTCAGGAGGATTCGGGACCGAGCTGAAGGCCGGACACCGGCTCGGCCTCCGGAGCCGACCCACTGCCGGGCTGTCCCACCCGACCACGTTGCGGCTCAGGAAGATTCGGGACCGGGCTCCGGGCCTGCCCCCGACTCGGCCGTAGGACCGGACTCCGGGCCGGCACCCGCCTCGGGGGCAGGTCCGGGCGCGGGACCCGGGCTGAACGCGGGCACAGCGGCACCGGGTTCCCGAGCGCCCTGATCCAACCGGAACGGCGGGTACTCGTCGCGCATCAGCGAGCTGTACACGCGTACCCGGATGATCCAGCGGACCAGCCCCATCACGAAGTCGAACAGCCCGCGCGGGTACTTGCCGGTGAACAACAGCCCGATCGCGGCGATGAGCACCAGGACGGTCAGCAGCGAGATCCAGCTCCCGCCGCCCATGTACGTACGATCCATATCCCCGTAATGGTCGTGGTGCCCATGACGATATTCGCCGCCCCAGGACCCCATGCCGCCGACGATAGCCGCGACGATCAGATACTGCGGAATCGCCAGCAACCACCACTTGATCAGCACCAGCCCGCGATGCAGCCGCTCGGGATAGTCGACGTCGAGGTCGGCCGGATAGTTCTCGTCCGGGCGCAGGCTGAACGGCGGATAGCGATCGGTGCCCAGCGGGGAGAACGCGTAGAACCGCACCCGCCATCCCCAGCGCATGACGCCGACATTGAAATCGAATAGCCCGCGCGGATAACGAGCCGTGAACAGGATCGCGAAGAATGCGATCACGGTGACCACGAAGTAGGCAATGTACAGGAAAAACAGCACAATGTAATGGGGAATCGCGAGAATCCATTTGACGATCCATTGCCAGCGCGACAGCGCCGGGTCCAGATCGCCCCGGACGCGCACGGGGTAAACGGGGGTATCAGGTTGCATGACCACGCTCCTCTCGGGCGTTTCCAGGCTCGCCGCCGAGCCCTGGCACGGTCAATTGTTTCGCACCCAGGTCACATTCATGCGTATTTGCCGGATGGATGTGTCATCGACTGCGGCGCGTCGCGCACATCGGCCCCGGCGCGTCACATCGCCCGGTCGAGCCGTGCCCACGTGTTGCGCGAACGATCCGCATGTGACACCTTGCTTCTGATTCTCCGCCACGTTCGAACCACCGGGCCGCGGAGAGGGAAATGAGGAGTGGAAGTGCAATTCCGTCGAGCGCGGTTGTCACCGAAAGGCGACAAAAGGCGTAACCCGGCGGCGAGGCTGTTGCGTCCCCGCACCATCCGCGGGCAGCTGATCCGGGTACTCGTGGTTTCGGTCGTGTTGGTACTCGCGCTGCTGGGCGTCGTGCTCACCAACGAGGTGCGGGCCTACCGCGACAGCGGCGATACGGCACACGCGGTGTCGCTGGCATTGTCGGTCCAGGATCTGGTACACGAGATTCAGCGCGAACGTGGCCTCACCAACGGCATGCTCGGCGGCGACGCCGCGATGCGTCAGGCGCTCGACACGCAGCGCCCGGCCACCGATCGAGCCCTGCTGGCCCTGAACTCGGCCCTGTCCGACGATGCGCCCGCCGCCGCCGAGGTACGCACGGCCCTGGCCCGATTGACGTCCCTGAGCAGTACCCGGGCCGAGGTGGACGGGCAGCGCATCGATCGCGCCGACGCGTTCGCGTTCTACACCGATGCCGTCGCCGCGCTCGACCACGCCCGCCCCGGCCTGGACCACGCGAGCGACCCACGCATCTGGCGCGGCCTGCAGGCGCTGTACGCCCTGGCCGATGTCAAGGAGTTCACCGGTCAGGAACGCGGATTCCTCACCGGCGTCTTCGCGGCCAACGCCTTCCAGCCCGGCGAGTACGTGCAGTTCTTGCAGATCGATGCGGCGAAACAGGCTGCGCTGGCGGCTTTTCCGCGCGACGCCACGGCGAGTCAGCGCGCCCTGCTGGATACCGCCCTGCACTCCCCGGACGCGACCGCGGCGGCGCAATCCCAGACGATCGCCGCCGCCGCGCAGGACGGGCAGCTCGCCGAACTCGTGCCGCCCGGACAGTGGTGGGCGCAGACGACGTCGGTGATCGACGCCGAACGCGGTGTGCAGCGGTCCATCGGCGCGGACATCCAGCATCGCGCGCAGGATCTGCGCCGGGCTTCGGCGATCACGCTGATCGCCTACACCGCCGCGGCCGTGGTGGCGCTGCTGATCCTGGTGGCCCTGGTGGTCACGGGTGTGCGCGCCATCGTGCGCCCGCTCGCGGCGCTGGCGCGCGAGGCCGACGAGGTGGCCACGCAGCGGCTGCCCGCGCTGATCGCCGCCTGGCAGCAGGAGGACGTCAGTGCGCCCGATCCGCCCGAGCCGGTGCGCACGCCGCACAACGCGAGTAACGAAATCGTCTCGGTCGCAGAGGCATTCGACCGGTTGCAGACCACCGCGTTCGAACTCGCCTCGGCACAGGCGCTGCTGCGCCGCAACATCACCGAATCGCTCGGCAACCTCGGCCGGCGCAACCAGAATCTGTTGCGCCGCCAACTCGGCTTGATCAGCGAGTTCGAACGCGAGGAACTCGATCCCAAGACGCTGTCGAACATGTTCGAGCTCGACCATCTGGCCACCCGCATGCGCCGCAACGCCGAGAGCCTGCTGGTGCTCGTCGGCGCGGCCAGCCCGCGACGGTGGAGCGAGCCGATCCCGCTGACCGATGTCATCCGGGCCGCGCTCTCGGAGGTCGAGGACTACCGCCGCGTGGTGCTGCGTCGCATCGACGAGGTGTCGATCTCCGGGTCGGCGGTCAGCGAGCTGGCGCATATGCTCGCCGAGCTGATCGAGAACGGATTGGCCTTCTCGCCACCGGATCTCGAGGTCGAGATCTACGGCCGCCGACTGGGCCAGCAGTACATGCTGGCCGTGGTCGACCACGGAATCGGCATGCCGGAGGACCAGTTGACCGCGGCCAATGCGCGACTGCGCGGCGACGCGGACTTCCTGGTCGCACCGACCCGCTTCCTGGGACATTACGTCGTCGGGCGGCTGGCCAAACGACTGGGCATCGAGGTCGAGCTGACCGCGTCGCCGATCAGCGGCGTGGCCGCGCGCATCCTGTTGCCCGCCACCCTGGTCGGCAGCGACGTCGCCCTCGCCGCCGCCCGCAAACTCGAACCGGCACAACCGGTCTGGACCACGGTCTCGCTGCCGCCCGCCGAGCGGCTGCCCGCGCTGGAACCGGTCTCGCAGGATCTGGCCGAACTCGCGCCGGGCCGCACCGCCGCCGCCATTCCGGCGGCCGTACCGACCGGTGCGCAGCCCGAGGGCTACAGCGGATTCGCCGTTCCGGGTTGGCCCGCCTCGGCCGTGGCCGCCGAGGCGTCGCGCGAGCTTCCCGAAAGCTCCGTGCAGGGCCGTGATCAGCCCGAACAGCCCACACTGAATCCCGCCGCCGTCGAGCTCGGCGACCGTCCGGACCCGTTTCCGACGCTGCCGCCGGGCCCGCTGAAGAAGTTGCTGAACACCACTGCCGCGCAACGTCATCAGCTCGGTGGGCCGAAACCCGTGGCACCTGCTTCGGACTCCAACGGAATTCACTACACTGATGCCGCACCCGACCCCGAGGTGCAACGGACCCGAAACGGTCTCGTCAAGCGCGCCAAGAAGATTCCCGGAACGACCGCACCGACCCAGGCGGTCAGCACGTCCGGGCATCCGGCGGCGCCCGCCGTCGATCGCTCACCCGAGCAGGTTCGCGGGATGCTCACCAGCTTCCGCGCGGGCCATCGACGCGGCCAATTGAACGAGGCCCCAGCGGTTCCGGCATCGATCGCACAGGAGGAAACCCGGTGACAACCCAACTGCCGGATTCCGGTCCGCACACCTTCAACTGGCTGCTCGCCGATTTCGTGCGTACCACCGACGGCGTCCGCGACACCGTGGCGGTGTCCTCGGACGGATTGCTCATGGCGATGTCGGACGGGCTGGACCGCGCCGGGGCCGACCGCCTTGCCGCGATGGTGTCGGGCCTGGTGAGCCTGTCCCGAAGCGCCTCGCGCAGTTACGATTTCGACGGCCTCAAGCTGATCATGATCGAGATGCGGCGCGGGTTCCTGCTCATCTCGGCGGTCGCAGACGGCAGCTGTATCGGCGTGATCGCCGACAGCGACAGCGATATCGGCCTGGTCGGCTACCAGATGGCCGTACTGGCCGAGCGGGCCGGCTCACTGCTGACTCCCGCGCTGATCAGCGAGTTGCGAGAGTCGCTACGCAGATGACCGGTCAGCACCGGGCGCCCGATCCACCGGTCGCCCCGGCCCACCGCCTACCCGATGGCCCCGAAACCGGCGCACCCGCGGGGCCATCGGATCTCGAACCCGTGGTGCGCCCGTTCCTGATGACCGGTGGCCGGACCACCCCGATGATCGAGGGACTGCGTATCGAAACCCTGGTCCACGCCACACCGGAGGCACTGTCGGCCCCGCTGCGCTTCGAGCTGCGAACTGTCGTACGGTTGTGCCAGCAGCCGCTCTCGATCGCCGAAATCGCTGCCGCACTCCATGTTCCGATCGGTGTGGCCCGGGTCGTGGTCGGCGATCTGGTGGCCGCCGGACATGTTTCGGTGGCCCAGGCCCAGGAAATTTCCACCGCAGTCATCGAGAGGATCAGGGATCTTGTTCGGGCACTCTGAGTTTCGCAATCCCCCGGAGCTCGCCACCACCCCGCCGGAACCGACGGCCTTCTCGGTCAAGATCGTGGTAAGCGGCGGATTCGGGGTCGGCAAAACCACGTTCATCGGCGCCATCTCCGAGATCGAACCGCTGTCCACCGAGGCGGCGATGACGGAAGTCTCGGTGGGCGTTGACGATCCGGGCCTGCGCACCGAGAAGACGACCACGACCGTGGCGATGGACTTCGGCCGCATCACCCTGGACCGGTCACTGGTGCTGTACCTGTTCGGCACACCGGGTCAGGAGCGTTTCGAATTCCTCTGGGACGATCTGCTCGACGGCGCGCTGGGCGGGGTGATCCTGGTGGACACCGCCCGCATTCAGGACTGCTATCCGGTACTGGACTTCTTCGAGCAGCACGAAACCCCCTTCGTCGTGGCGGTCAACCGTTTCGCCGAGGGCGCCCGATTCGAGCTGCCCGAGGTGCGCGAGGCGCTGGGCGTACGCGAAGCGGTGCCACTGGTCGAATGCGATGCCCGCGATCGGGAATCCGTCAAACAGGTTCTGGTCGTCCTGCTCGAGCAGGTGCTGGCCGCCCGCCTGGCCGCACATTCGGTGCGGGCGAGCTGACCGGATACCTCCCCGGATATGAATCCGCCCCGGCACATCCGAGTGGCCGGGGCGGATTCGGGCACCTCGCGGGTGCGGGCGTCACCGTGCGATCAGCGGCCGAACGAGCCGGTCCACAGGGTGCTCAGGATGCCGTGGGCAGCCGCGCTGCCGGTGCCGAGCAGGCCGTGGAGGGCAGCGGAGCCGGTGTCGATGATGACCGGAATCATGGGGTCAACCTCTCTGTCAGGGACATGAACTGTCGGCGATCCGCGCTGGAGCGCCGACCGGGTCCACCCTCGCGGGCCGACTCGAGAGCAAGCTGGCCCGAACCTGTGCGGAATATAAGAAGCACCCATGTTTTAAATCACCGTAACGCGACGCCCGGACCGGGCGATACAGGTCGCATCCGCTACCCCGCCTACTGGGGCGTTTTGCCCTCCGCGGAATACAGGCTGATCTCGCCGTTCTCGCTCAGGAAGGCGTTGATCAGCATCGTCCGGCGCTCCAGCAACTCGTCGGCTTCCGGTGCGGCGGTGGTGATCACGATCTGCGGGATGGCCGCCCAATTGACGACGTAGCGTTCGGGCGGGCCGTCGGCCCCGGACATCGGCGCCATCCGGAAGACCGAGACCACCTGACGTTCCATGAGCTGACGCACCACCTCGGCGATTCGCTCCGGATCTTCCAGGGCGAACAGGAAACCGAAGGTCAACTCCGGTGAGGACACATAGGCGGACACGAAATACCAGGTTACGGAAGTGCTGTATCCCCTGCGCGACCAGGCCTGCCGTGCGGTCCGGACCATCGATGCGGACGAGCGGGAAAAAACGCGCGGGTAAATCATCGATCTTGGCGATCACGTGACCTTCTCGTAGCTGTGTATAACGATTGCCGCGCAGCTTCCACCGATGGGGGTACCGACAGTTGCACACTTTGTTCCCGCGCGCTTTCCTGAAAGGGCCCCTTTCCTGGACCGACTCCATCACACAGCCGCGGATTTCCGGTTCTCCACCGTGCGTTCGAAGCTGGAATGCGCTGTGCGGGAAGGGGAAAGCGTGACCACGATCCGATATCGGATATGAGGGCGGAATGCGATGGCGACCGAATATGCCGGTGGCCGCAACAGTTTCGACGAGCTGCCGACAGCGCCGGAATTGTTGCGGGCCTTTCACACACCGGCGGAGCGACCGGTGCGACCGCACGCCGTACTCGAGGCGGCACACGCGCTGGTGGGCTGCCACGAACGGCGTCATCGCGCGGTGACCACGGCACACACGCGCTGCATCGATAGCGACCGGCTGGCACACTGCACCCGGACGGTCGGCGCCATCGATGCCGAACGGGCGAAACTCGTTGCGGAAATAGATATCTGGGTGGCGGAAACGATCCCGCACCGCACCGGCGCAACCCTGCACACCGAGACCCTCGGCGCGGTGATCGACCGTCTGGCGGCGAAATGGGTTGCGGCCCAAGATGCTTTGGGACTGCTATCGACCTCCGGCGAGTCCGGCCCGCACCCGCGCGACGGTCACCGCGATGTGGACCTCGAGGCCCACCTGCACTGGGTGCGTTTGGCCGAACTCACCGACGGCTACAAAGATCTGATCACCGACGTCGCCGCGCGACGACGCCGGTTGCCGGTGTTCTGAGCCCGGCGGGCTCTACGACGCCACTCGGCGGCTCAGCGCTCTGGGTCGACGATCTCGACGTCGGCGTCGATGAACGGCTGATCGGCGGACACCCGTGCACTGGGCGCCGGATCGTCCAGCAGAACGTCCGGCTTCTTCTTGTCCGCGTTGACGCGCTCGGCCGCCTCCCGGTCGCGTTCCGCGGCAGCGGCCGCCTCGCGCATCTCGATCGCGTCGGTGATCCAGTCGCCGATCTCGCGGGTCACCTCCGACACCGTGCCGGTGATGATCGAGGCGATATTGCCGACGTGCTTGGCCCCGGACGAGGTCAGTTCCTGGATCAGATCCTTGTTGCTCTCGAATTTTCCGATCATTCAACGCCCGCTTCGCTCGGCTCCGGCTGTTGCTCGTTGGTCTTCGAGCTGGCTACTCTGCGCATCACGATAACACCGGGTTGCGAAGCCTTCCCGACGAGCGCGGGCGGCAGGGCCAGCCGGAAGATCTTGCCCCACACCGAACCGATCTGGCGGCTCAGCGGGCCGGTGTTGTAGGGCAGGCCGTACTTCTCGCACAGGGCGCGCACCTCGGGGGCGATCTCCGGATAGCGGTTGGCGGGCAGGTCGGGGAACAGATGGTGCTCGATCTGGTGCGACAGGTTGCCGGACAGGATGTGGAACAGCTTGCTGCCGCTGATGTTGGCCGAGCCCAGCATCTGCCGCACGTACCACTCGCCGCGGGTCTCCTCGGCCGTCTCCTCCTCGGTGAACGTCTGTACGCCGGACGGGAAGTGCCCGCAGAAGATGATCGAGTACGCCCACACGTTGCGCACCAGATTCGCCGTCGCGTTCCCGGCCAGCGTGGACAGGAACAGCGGCCCGGACAGCAGCGGGAACGCCACGTAGTCCTTGAGCACCTGCTTGCCCGCCTTGCGCCACTGCCCCTTGAGCAGACGCTTCACATCGGACCAGGAGCGCTTGCCCTCGATGATGTTGTCCACCTCGAGGTCGTGCACCATGACGCCCCATTCGAAGAGCATCATCAGCAGGAAGGCGTAGACCGGGTTGCCCAGGTAGTACGGATTCCACTCCTGGCCCTCGTCGATGCGCAGGATGCCGTAGCCGATATCGCGGTCGCGGCCGTGGATGTTGGTGTAGGTGTGGTGCACGTAGTTGTGCGAATGCTTCCACTGATCGGCCGGGCAGACCGTATCCCATTCGAACACACGAGAATTCAGCCCCGGCTCACGCATCCAGTCCCACTGGCCGTGCATGACGTTGTGGCCGATCTCCATATTGTCCAGAATCTTGGACAGGCTCAGCGCCGCGACGCCCGCCAGCCAGAACGGCGGCAGGAAGCCCAGATACATCAGGCCGCGGCCGGCGACCTCGAATCCGCGCTGCGCCTTGATGATCGAGTAGATGTACTGGCGGTCCTTCTCGCCCAGATCGGCGGTGATGCGCTCCCGCAGCTCGTCGAGCGCGCGGCCGATCTCCTCGACCTGGTCCGGGCTCAGGACCAGCGGGCCGTCCTTGGTTTCGGTGAGATCCTGGGTTTCGGTGAGGTCCTGGGTTTCGGTGAGGTCCTGGGTTTCGGTGAGGATTGCCATGTCGTTCCCCTCTCAGATGTCGATATCCACGTCGCCCACGGCGGCGTTGACGCAGAGCTGGATCGGCTGATCGGGATCGCTGTCCAGTTCCCCGGTGCGCAGGTTGCGAGTGCAGCCCGAACGCTTGATCGAGGTGCAGGAGAAGCAGATTCCCATCCGGCAGCCGTATTCCGGTGTGAGACCGGCGGATTCGGCCTGATCGAGCAGGCTCTCGCCGGTATTGGACGACTCCGCGCCGCTGGCGGAGAAGGTGGTGGTCCCGGCAACCTGTTCCGCATCGATCGGTGCGGTGCTCAGCGTGAACTCCTCGGCGTGCAGCCGATGTTCGAGCCGTTCGGCCCGGAACACCTCGCGGACCGAGTTCATCAGCGGCGCCGGGCCGCAGACGTAGGTCTCGGCGGTGGCGAACCACGGTGCGATCCGCTCGAGCTGCTCGTAATCGAAGAATCCGGAGACCGGATTGGCCGCACAGCTCCACGGCGCGCCGTGCAGCACCTCGGACAGGTCCAATTCCGGATAGCACAGCGCGACACGGAAATTGGTGCGGCGCGCGGCGATCGCGTCGAGTTCGTCACGATGCGGCACCGCCTCCGGCGACTGCGCGTAGTGCAGGAAGACCACCGGCCCGCGATATTCCTCCACGTCCAGGGTGCGCAACATGGACAGCACCGGGGTGATGCCACTGCCGCCGCTGATCAGCACGATCTTGTCCGGACGGATCTCCGGCAGGGTGAACACCCCCGCCGCGGGAGACAGGTCCACGACCATGCCGGGTGCGGCGTGGCGGTGCAGGTATTGCGAGACCAGCCCCTCGGGGTGGGCCTTGATCGTGAGCCGCAGCCGCCGCTGCGGGCCGGCCTGCACGTCGATCGGCGAATAGCACCGGGTGTGCTTGACGCCGTCGATCAGCACGCCGATCTGCACGTACTGTCCGGCTAGGTGGCCACGCCACTGCCGGGTGGGTCGCAGGGTGAGAGTGATCGAGCCGGGGGTGCCGCGATGTACCGCGATGATCTCCGCGCGCATATCGCGCACGGTCAGCGTCGGCCGCACCAACTCCAGGTAGCGATCGAGGGCATGCGGCGTTGTCAACGTCTGGACCAGTTCGACGAGTCCTGCCATTGCGATCTCCCACTGCTGTTCATCAGGTGGTAGTGCACCAACATTTCGGTGCACATCTGTACACTAAGTAAGTGTGCCTCGAATGGGTACAGAAGTTCAACCAGCAGGTCATGTGACCGCGGCAACATCCTGAAGAATGGACCTATCGTGAACGGATGTATGCTCACCGACGTGAGCGAGCGGATTGAGCAGGCCGAAACCCGGGGCGAGCGCAAGGAGCGCACCCGGCAGGCACTGCTCGAGGGCACCCTGACACTCGCCGCCGAGCGAGGCTTCGCGGCACTGAGCCTGCGCGAGGTCGCGCGCTCGGCCGGAATCGTGCCGACCGCGTTCTACCGGCACTTCGGCTCACTGGACGAGCTGGGCACCGCACTGGTCGACGAGGGGGTCCGCCAATTGCGTCTGGCCCTGCGTGATTTGCGCCGCACCCCGGACGCGCGCCTGGCCGAGACCGTGCGGTTCGTGTTCACTCAGATCGCCGGGCGCGATGCCCTGTACGGATTCCTGATTCGCGAGCGACACGGCGGCTCGGCGGCACTGCGCAGTGCCATCGCGATCGAAATGCAGCTCATCACCAGGGAATTGGTCGTCGACCTCTCCCGGCTGCGCGCCCTGGACAGCTGGTCTCCCGATGATCTGGAACTGGCCGCGGATCTGATCGTCTCGACGGTGGCCAGTCATATCGCCGATTACGTCGCCGCTCTCCCCCGCGAACGCCCGGAACTCGTGGAACGCACGGTACGACAGGTCCGCCTGATCGCCCTGGGCATGGCCGCCTGGCACTCGACGCCCTAGCGATGAGTCGATTCCGCTGGCGCCCAACGACTTCAGATTTCCGTGATACAGAAGAACGCCCCGCGAGCCTCCCGGGATCGCGAGGCGCCCTTCCCGTATCCAAGACGGTGCTCCGAGCACCGAGCCCGACGGTACCGTACGGACGCATAATTCGGAATGGAATGGTCCTATGCACCGAGTTGCATAGGGCGGCGAATATCCATTAGTCTCGCCGCATGGCCCTCGAGCATGCGCTGCTGGTGTCGCTGACCGAGCGGGCCGGTTCGGGCTATGAGCTGGCGCGCCGCTTCGACAAATCCATCGGTTTCTTCTGGAACGCCACACATCAGCAGATCTATCGCGTACTCAAACGCATGGAGGAGCGCGGCTGGGTCGTCGGCGAGACCGTCCCGCAGGAAGGCCGCCCCGACAAGAAGGTCTACACCGTCGGCGCCAGCGGTCGCGCCGAGCTGTCCCGCTGGATCTGCGCCCCCACCGAGGACGACGCCGCCTTCCAGCGCAGCGAACTCGGCATCAAGATCCGCGCCGCCGCACACGGCGATCTGCCCGCACTGTGCGCCGAGATCGCCCGGCACCGCGACAATCACGCCGGCCGGCTCGAGCTGTACCGGCAGATCGAGAAGCGAGATTTCCCCGCGCCCGCGCGGCTCACCGGTCCAGCCCTGCACCAGTATCTCGTGCTGCGCGGCGGCATCCGGGTGGAAGCAGGCTTCGTCGAGTGGTGCGACGAGGTCCTCGAAGCACTCGGCCACAGTCTCTCCCCGGCACCGCGAGACAGCCCGAATACTACGGTGCCACAACAGGATTCCGTCTCCGAAAGGTGAGCTCCATGACCGTGAATCCCGCGGCGGCCGCATCCGCCAATCCGTATCCGCATCTGTTCGAACCGCTGCAGGTCGGATCGCTCACCCTGCGCAACCGGGTGGTGATGGGTTCGATGCACACCGGACTCGAGGACCGGGCGTGGGACACCAACCGGCTCGCCGCCTATTTCGCCGAACGGGCGCGCGGCGGCGTCGGCCTGATCATCACCGGCGGATACGCGCCGAATCGAGAGGGCTGGCTGTTGCCCTTCGGCGCGAAACTCACCAACCGGACCGAGGCGTACCGGCATCGCGCGGTCACCCGGGCAGTGCACGCCGAGGGCGGCCGGATCGCCCTGCAGATCCTGCACGCCGGACGGTATGCCTATGTGCCGTTCAGTGTTTCGGCCTCCTCGATCAAGGCGCCGATCAACCCGTTCCGGCCGCGCAAGCTGTCCGCCAAGGGCGTCGAACGCACCATCGACGACTACGCGCGCTGCGCGGAACTGGCGAAATTCGCCGGATACGACGGTGTCGAGGTGATGGGCGGGGAGGGTTATCTGATCAACCAGTTCCTCGCACCGCGCACCAACAAGCGCACCGATCGCTGGGGCGGGTCGCCGGAGAACCGCCGCCGGTTCCCGATCGAGATCGTGCGGCGCATCCGCGCGGCCGTCGGGCCGGACTTCCTGATCGTCTTCCGGCTGTCCATGGCCGAATTCGTCGAGCACGGCCAGACCGAACACGAAATTCTCGCGCTGGCAATGGAATTGCAGGATGCCGGCGCCAGCGTCATCAACACCGACATCGGCTGGCACGAGGCGCGGGTGCCGACCATCGTCACCTCGGTGCCGCGGGCGGCATTCGTGGAGTTCACCGCGAAAATCAAGGCGCGAGTGAGCATTCCGGTGTGCGCGTCGAACCGGATCAATATGCCCGAGACCGCCGAGGAGATCCTCACCCGCGGCGACGCCGACCTGATCTCGATGGCGCGCCCGCTGCTCGCCGATCCGGACTGGGTGAACAAGGCCCGCCAGACCCGCGAGGACGAGATCAATACCTGCATCGCCTGCAATCAGGCCTGCCTGGATCACGCCTTCGTGCACAAGACGGTGTCCTGCCTGTTGAATCCGCGCGCCGGACACGAGACCGAACTGCGGCTGCTGCCCACCCGGCGAATGCGGCGCATCGCCGTCGTCGGCGCGGGCCCGGCCGGTCTCTCGGCCGCGGTGAGCCTGGCCGAACGCGGGCACAAGGTGGATCTGTTCGAGGCCGAGGACAAGATCGGCGGGCAGTTCGACATCGCCCGGCGCATTCCCGGCAAGGAGGAGTTCACCGAGACCATCCGCTATTTCACGCGCAAGCTGGAGGTCACCGGTGTCCGGGTGTTCCTGAACCGCAGGGTCGAGGCCGCCGAGCTGATCGAGGGGCGCTACGACGAAGTCGTGCTGGCCACCGGGGTACGCCCACGCATCCCGGATATCACCGGTATCGATCATCCGAAGGTACTCACCTACGCCGAACTGGTGCGCGAGGAGAAGCCGGTCGGCAGGAAGGTCGCGGTGATCGGCGCGGGCGGAATCGGTTACGACGTCAGCGAATACCTCACCGTCGACGGTCATCCGTCGCTGAAGCTGGAGGAGTGGATGCAGGAATGGGGCGTCACCGCGACGGATCCCGACGCGCCCGGTCAGCTCGTCACCGCGCGACCCTCCCCCGCGACCCGGGAAGTGGTTCTGCTGCAACGTAAATCGGGGGCGTTCGGTAAGAGCCTGGGCAAGACCACCGGCTGGGTGCACCGCGCCGCGGTCAAGGCCAAGGGCGTGGAGCAGATCGGCGGGGTCAACTACGAGCGGATCGACGATCGTGGCCTGCACATCAGCTTCGGTGAGCAGCGATCTCGCCCGACCGTGATCGACTGCGATAATGTGATCCTCTGCGCCGGACAGGAATCCGTGCGCGAACTGGCCGAGCCGCTGTGGGCGGCGGGGGTGCGGATCCACCTGATCGGCGGCGCCGACGTGGCCGCCGAACTGGACGCGAAACGAGCGATCGATCAGGGCACTCGACTGGCGGCGGCGATCTGATGGGCGCGCTCACCCGCCTCGGCCTGCCCGGGGACGAGAAGGCTTGGACCACACTGGGTTTCACGGTATCCGACGGCGGATTCCGGATCGGCGGCATCAGCTGCACCATCGATGTGCGACCGAGCTGGGGCTTCGACGGGGCCATCGATGATCCGGGCCTGCTCGGCATTCCGGAACTGCTGTCCGACGATTCGGATGAATCATTCGACGGCACAACCCATCCCAACGTCGTGAGCTTCATCGACCACGTCGTGTACTGGGTGCCCGACCTGGACGAGGCCGTCGCCGCGCTCACCGCGGTCCTGGGCGCCGGTCCTCGCCGGCGCTTCCGCCCCCGCGGGCCCTCGGGTCCCGAAATGGCCTTCTTCCGCGCGGGCGAGGCCGTACTGGAAGTCGTCGCTTCCGGCAAACCTGCCACCCTGCCCGGAATAGCCTTCGGCACACGCGATCTCGACACCACCGTGGCCACGATCCGCGCCACCGACGGCCCGATCAGCGACCCCAAGCCGGCGGTCCAGGGCGGCCGCATCGCCAGTGTCTGGTCCGGGCACGCGAACTGGGGCATCGCCTTCTACGAACCGCCGGCGCGCTCGTAGGAGGCACGCTGTCGCTGTCGGATCCGCCACCGCACCCGGCGTGCGTTCGCGAGGCCGGCGTCCCGTCGCGTCCTACTCCGATCGGGCTCCCGGTCGGCCGCGGGTTCTCATCGCCGGCCGGAATGAACTCTCAGGCCGTCCACCAGAAGATCGAGCAGCCGCCCGGCCTGCTCGCTTCGACCGTTGGTGACGGTGAAGATGCCGAGGATGCTCGCCGCAACGTCCTCCGCCGGGACATCGGCGCGCAGATCGCCTGTGGCACTTCCGGCTTCGAGGATCTCGGCGATCGCCGCGAGCAGTTTGTCGCGGGTTTCGGTCTGTTCGATCTCACCGGCATCGATCATGCTGCGCAGCGTGTCGACCATGCCGTGCTTGGTCGACAGCCAGCTGCCGAACAGGTCCATCCACGCTCGCATCGCCTCGCCCGGGGGAACCCGGCGCAGTAGGTCACCGGCTCCCTGGGTGAGACGTTGCACCTGGTCGTGGTAGACGGCGTCGACCAGAGCCTCCCTGGTCGGGAAGTGCCGGTAGAGGGTGGCGATCCCGACACCGGCCGAGCGCGCGATGGCCCGCATGGACGGCTCGGTGGCCGATGCGGCGAAGGTCCGGGTGGCCGCCTCCAGCACGGCCTCCCGATTGCGCGCGGCATCGGCGCGCATCTCGGTCGATTCGACCCCAGGCAAAACGGATCACGCTCCATTTCGTGTTACGCTGAATCGGCAAACGGATCGCGTTCCATTTTACGCGACCGCATCGGAACTCACGATTGCGAGCAGACGCTGATGACCGGCAACAACCCCACGACCACGATGCGCACGGTGCGATTCCACGAATACGGGGAGGCCGGCGAGGTGCTGCGACTCGAGTACGTGCCGATCCCCGAACCGGGGCCCGGCCGAATCCGGATAGCCGTGCACGCCTGTGCACTCGCCCCGGCGGATTGGGCATTGTGCGGGGGTTTGTTCGCGGGCCGGCTTCCGCGCGGCATCGGAATCGATGTGTCCGGCACGGTGGAGGCCGTCGGCGACGGCGTCACCGGCGTGCGTCTCGGTGACGTCGTGCTCGGCAACGCCGACTGGCGCGGGTCATCGACCGCGGGCGCGTCGGATCGCGCGATCATGGACCGCTGGACGCCCGTTCCCGCAGGACTGGATCTCACCCGGGCGGCCGCGCTGCCGATGGCGGTCGACACGGCCTTCGTGCACCTCACGATGTTGGGGCTCGATCCGGACAAGACGATCGTGATTCACGGCGCGGGCAGCACCATCGGGTACGCGGCCGTGCAGATCGCCCGCACGCGCGGTATGCGGGTGATCGCCACCGCCGGGCAGACACACGCCCAGCGGCTGCGTGACCTCGGCGCCGAGGTCACCTCCTACGGGGACGGGATGGCCGAACGGCTCCTGGCGATCAGCGACGGCCCGGTCGATCTCGTCCTGGACACGTCCCCGGTCGGTGGCGCGCTGCCGGATCTGATCCGGGTCGCCGGAGACGACCCGAAGCGGGTGCTGACCTGCGGCGGGTCACTCCCGGAGGCCGCGGAACTCGGCGCGCGGGACAGTTTCGGCGAGGCTCGGCCCGAGCCGTTCGACGCACTTCCCGAATTCGCCCGGCGCGCGGCCGACGGCAAGTTCGGCATCCCCATCGCTCGCACCTTCGCTCTCGAGGATTGGCGCACGGCACTCGAGATCAGTCAGCGCGGACACGCGCGCGGCAAGCTCCTGTTGCTCCCCGGACAGACCCCCTCGATGCCCGGACAGGCCGACCAGACCCAGGGGCGCACAACCCCGGTAGGCTCCCGGGCGTGAGTCTTCCCGCACCCACCTCAGATAATCGTGCCGTCGTCACCGGGGCCTCCTCGGGGATCGGAACCGCGCTGGCCGAAGAGCTTGCCCGCCGGGGTTATTCGGTGATCCTGATCGCCCGGCGCGGCGATCTGCTCGCCGAGCTGGCCCAGCGACTGACCGACCGATACGGCGTCGCCGCAGAGGTGCGCGCGGTGGATCTCTCCGATCGCGATCAGCGCGCCCCGCTCGCGACCGAACTCGCCTCCCGCGATATCGCGATCCTGTGCAACAACGCCGGAGTCGCGACGTTCGGTCCGGTCGCGAAGCTGGATCTGGACTTCGAGCGCTCGGTGATGGAGCTCAACGCCGTCGCGGTGCACGATCTGACGCTCGCGGTGCTGCCCGGGATGCTGAAGCGGCGCAGCGGCGGCATTCTGATCACCGGATCGGCGGCCGGGAACATGCCCATTCCGAACAACGCCACCTACGCGGCCAGCAAGGCGTTCACCAACAGCTTCTCCGAATCGCTGCGCGGCGAGCTGACCGGCAGCGGCGTCAACGTCACGCTGCTCGCGCCCGGACCGGTCCGCACCGACAACCCGGATCAGGACGAGGTCGGCAACAAGATCCCCGATTTCATCTGGGTCACCGCCGCCTACACCGCGAAGATCTCCATCGACGCGCTCGAACGCAACAAGATGCGGGTGGTTCCGGGCCTGATCAGCAAGGGTATGAGCGTCGCGGGGCAGTACTCCCCCCGCGCGCTGACCGCGCCGATCGTCGGCGCCTTCTACAAGAAGCTGGGCGGGTAGCTCACACCTCGAGACACCCTCGACCACAACACGATCGGCGTGGGCGAGATCACCCTGCCGGCCGCGGTGGCCACCCGGCCGCAGCAGGTACTGCTGCGGCTGTCCCCCCGATTCCGATGTGCACGGCCATCCAGCGGTGCGAACCGGTGCGGCGGAACAGAGGTTCGGCTTCCCGCTCGGTAGCACCGCGACGGCCGAATCACTTTCCGCGACCGCGGATCTCAATGGAACCGGCCGGGGACCTGCTCGCCCGCGACCTCGGATAGCCCTTGTTAATTTAACCGTGACGACGCATCCACAGACGAGGGAGTCCGGTAATGACCGATTCCGCACGCATCGACGTCCACCAGCACATCCTCCCGCCGAGCTACCGGCGCACCCTGATCGATCGCAATCCGGCCGGCTGGCCGCTGCCCGAATGGTCGCCGAGCAGCGCCGTCGCGGCGATGGACGAGAACGAGATCGCCACCGGCCTGTTGTCCATCAGCGCACCGGGCACACATTTCGGCGACGACGCCGGCGCTCGCGAAACCGCCCGCGCGGGAAATGAATTCACCGCCGAGCTGGTCAAGGACCGACCCGACCGCTTCGGCCTGTTCGCGAGCCTGCCGCTGCCGGATCTCGACGGCGCGCTCGCCGAGGTGGCATACGCGTTCGACACCCTGCACGCCGACGGGGTCACCTTGATGACCAACGCGGGCGGACGCTATCTCGGCGATCCCGTATTCGAGCCGCTGTGGGCCGAGCTGGATGCCCGCGCGGCGGTGGTTTTCGTCCATCCCACCGAATCGGAGCTGCCCGCCCTCCCGGGCATCGTGGCCCCGATCGTGGACTTTCCGTTCGACACCACTCGCACCGCCGTGCAGATGGCCAACTCGCGGGTGCTGTCCCGGCATCCGCGGGTGAAGGTGATCCTGTCGCACGCAGGTGGCGCACTCCCCTTCCTCGCCTACCGGGTCGCGCTGACCGCACCGCTGATCGGCGACGACAGGAATCCCGAGGAGGTGCTGGCCGAACTGCGGCGCTTCTACTTCGATACGGCCCTGGCCACCAGCCCCACGTCCCTGCCGGCGCTCCAGGAGTTCGCCGACCCGGCGCACATCCTCTACGGCAGCGACGGCCCGTTCGCCCCAGCCACCTCCGTGGCCCACAACGACCGTTACCTGGACGGTTACGACGCCTGGCCCGAAGGCGGCCTGCGTGCGATCAACCGCGGCAATGCCGAATCGCTGTTCCCGCGCCTGGCCGCCTGATCGCGACCGGCCCGCCGCCCGGACCGTCCGCGGTGGACTCCGTGGCACTCCACCGAACATTTTGCAGCGCAACCAATTCAGCGGCGGGCACGGGCGTACGGGCGAACCGCCGCATAGAGCTCGCGGCCGCATACCACCAACCAGCAATCTCGTCACGACCGATTCCGGGCGCGCGAGGCGCCGCGAATGCAGGTCGCCGCGCGAGGAGAAACGGAGCAAACACCCCGAAATGCGGCCCGGCCGGGGTCCGAGGCCCGGTTGCGGCGCTAATGTGGCCCAGGTGTCCGACAAACTTGTGGTGTGGATGGATTGTGAGATGACCGGCCTGCGGCTGGACAGCGACAAGCTGATCGAGGTGGCCGCGCTGGTCACCGACAGCGAACTCAATGTCCTCGGTGAGGGCGTGGATATCGTCATCCACGCCGACGACCAGGCACTGGCCGCGATGCCCCCGGTCGTTCAGGAGATGCACGCGCGTTCCGGACTGACCGAGGAGGTACGCAATTCCACTGTGACCATGGCCGAGGCCGAACAGCAGATCCTGGACTACATCAAGGAATTCGCTCCGACCCCGGGCACCGTGCCACTGGCAGGCAACTCCATCGCCACCGACCGCGGCTTCCTGGCCCGCGATATGCCCGCCTTGGACGAGTACCTGCATTACCGGATGATCGATGTCAGCTCGATCAAGGAACTGTGCCGCCGCTGGTACCCCCGCATCTACTTCGGCCAGCCCGAGAAGGGGCTGTCCCACCGCGCCCTGGCCGATATCCAGGAGTCCATCCGCGAACTCGAGTACTACCGCCGCACCGCCTTCGTCCCCGCCCCCGGGCCCTCCACCGCGGAAATCGCCACGGTTGCCGCCCAGCTCACCACCCGCGGCAAAAACCCAGCTCGAGGCACCGATTAGGTCCCGCACAGGGGTACGCGTTAGTATCTACCGCGCCGGTTGTTACCGGCATGGTGGCTGTAGTTCAGCTGGTAGAGCACCAGGTTGTGATCCTGGGTGTCGCGGGTTCGAGTCCCGTCAGCCACCCCTGTCGTCGCAGTGTGCGAACCCCTCGAGGGTTTCGTGCACTGCGACTTTCTATTCCACATCGGCGGATTGGGCAGCACTCCGCGTACGCGATTTCGCGCACAACGCATTCTGGAGATCGTGCGATATCCGGCCCTGCGCCGAGCAGCGCATCGAGTGCGTGCGGTAGCCCCTGCTGACACCGGTCCGGAGTCCCGGTGCATCCGCCCGGGACAGCAGATGACGTTCTCCCCTTGGTTCGGCGGAATACAGAAGCCACGCTTGATGGCAATGGATGACCAGGTCCTTGTGTGAATGAACCATTTCGAAAGGACAAGCACATGAAACCGTTGTCGGAAGCATTGATGGATCTCGCGGCGCAGGTGAAGAAGTTCGAAGAGTCCTCGGCCACGGCGCGGGAGAAGAACCGAGCGATGCTGCAGGCTCAGCGGGAAGAGCTGGGCGCGACCTTGGAGCACGAGAAGAACGAGCTCGAAACGACCACGGCGGAGTTGCAGGAGGCCGCGCAGAGCTGGTGGTCGGACACCAGGGAAGCCATCGAACGTCAGATCGACACGATGCGGGCCGACTTCGAGAAGTGGCAGGCCGACATCAAAGCACAGCGCGCGGAACGAACCGCAGAGGACAGCAAGAGCGCTGAGCGGACAAGCAGCCACTGACCGGGTGACGTGGCTGCCGGCGATCACTTACCGGAAAGACTCAGGGGTGCGCCGATGATCAGGCTCGCGACGATGGACCCGTCCGGATTACGGTCGCCCTGCACGAAAACCGCATAGCCGACGGCGATATCGGATATCCGGCCGCCTCCCAGCGCCAGCACCTCGGTGGCCGGAGTGCTGTGCACGACAACGGTCCCACCGAGCATCGCCTGGACGGTCATTATCGTGCCGTCGGTGGCGGTGACCTGTCCGAATGTCATGCCGCGGTTCGCTTGCGAGCCGGCCGCGGGTGCGGCGGTCGCGGGTGTGGCGGTCGCGGTACTCGCCACCGGGCGCGATGCCGCGGCATGGTTGTCGGTGCGCAGGCAGGACGACAGTACTGCCAGCACCAGCAACAGGCACAGCCCGATGACGACGAGCGATGAGCCCTGCAACTCGCGCAATCGCCGGTACACGATGATCCACGGTTGCGGCGGCGGATGAATGTCCTCGTGGCGGACCGGCTCCGGAGCAGCGACGCGTTCGGGCAGATGTGACCACGGGCTGCTCAGCTGCCTCATACCCGGAGGGTAGGCGTTATCGCGTCGTACCGCGAGAGACCTATCCTCACCCTCGGGACGGATTCCGCTGTGCCACATGTTCATCGACTCCGGTCGGCAGCGGTGGCGAGCCTACCTTCGCGGGCGCTCGGCCTCGGCGCCCAACCGGTCGCGCGCAGGCGAGCGTCGGAAACCCGCAGTGATCCACCAGCAGCGAGACATGACCGGCGATGGCGACCACGCCTGCCGGGTGTTTCTGGAATGCGGATGAACTTTCACCGCGGTCCTTTCGTATGCTGAGTGTTAGCGATAGGGGAGGGGCGTCGATGTTGGATCTCGATGATCCAGCGATGGAGGAAGGTCCTCGCGGATGGACGGTGGCGAGGTTGCCGACATGGCGCGGACCTGGTCGGCGGCCCTGGTCGATTGCGGTGGCGTGCCGACCTCCCTGCCGCATGATCTCCGCAGCTTGACCACGCGATGGATCGTCGAACTCGAAGCCGCCCTGTCGGCCGATCCGTTCGACCTTTCCCCCGCGTACCGAATCGGGGGCGAGCTGGTTCGGTCGCACGTGACGCTGCCCACCATGATGACCCCGACCGCGACGGTGCTTGCCGGTTTGCTGGAGCGGTCGCGGCGGCCGGACCGGGCACAGCGATTCGGTGCGCTCCTGGGCGAACTGGGCCGTGGGTACGGTACCGAGCTGTCGAAGGTCCACGCGCAGACCCACCAGGCAGCCGACGAACGCTTCCGCGTGGTGTTCGAGAACGCCGCGGTGGCCATCGCGCTCTACGACAGCGACGGCATCACGCTCGAGGCCAATCCCACGACGGCGCGGATGGTCGGGATGAAACGGGAGGACCTGCCGGGTGTGCCCGGACTGGATCTGATGCACCCCGAAGACCGCGACAAACTCCGTCAGGTGGTGGTCGACCTGTACGAACGCAGACAGGGCACCGAGTACTTCGAAGGCCGCTTCCGGCGCGCCGACGGCAGCGTTTCCTGGGGTGCGTGGACGATGACGCTGGTGCGCGGCGCGGACGGACGTGGGCGCCGGCTGCTCGCCGTCGGGGAGGACATCACCGAGCGCCGGGCGATGCAGCAGAAACTGTGGTGGCAGGCCCGGCACGACCCGTTGACGGGTCTGCCGAATCGTCTTTTCCTGCTCGAGCGGCTGGAGGACATCGTCGCGGCGGCCCGCCCGGGCGATCACATCGGTTTGTGCTTCCTCGATCTCGATGAATTCAAGGTGATCAACGACCGCTACGGTCACCGCACGGGAGACAGCGTGCTCGCCGAGATCGGCCGCAGGCTCGACGCGGCGATGGCGTCACCGGCGGTCACGGTGGCCCGCATCGGAGGGGACGAATTCGTCGCACTGCTCGCGCCGCCCTGCGACGACGCCGCGGCTCACGCGACCGCCGAGAGGATGCTCGCGACGCTGCGCGACCCGATTGCCGTCGGGCCCAGCGAGCTGCTGTCGATGTCGGCGAGCATCGGCGCCGTCGTCACCCCGGTCGCCGGTGCGAATGCCGAAAAGCTTTTGGACGACGCCGATGTCGGCATGTACCACGCCAAGGCGGCCGGTCGCGGCACCTGGGTGCTGCACCGCGCCGACGACGATCCGGCAACCGGACAGTAGCCCCGGCCGGTGATGCAGCGGCTGGTGTAGCCCGCATCGGCATGGTCGTTTCGCGGCGACCTGAGCCGGGTTTCCGGACTACGACCGGAAGCCGCTGACCACTGGTCGGGCAAACTCTCTGCGCGGGAGGCGATCCCGATAACCGGCGCGGCAGTGCGGGCACTTGGCCGGTCGGCCCTTCGTCGGTAGATTTGACGGTCCATGCCCGGGGCGGGAGCGTGCCGTCCGACACCACGAGATTCCGGGAAGTCTATGCGACAGTCCAGCGAAGTCGACCTGCCCACGTGGATTTCCTATGGGGAGTTCGGCGAACGTTTCGTCGCGCACGCGGTTACGCCCGCGCGCATCGAGGCGGCCGTCTCCAGTCTGGCCGGGCGGATCGAGCTGGGGCCGTTCGCGGTCGGGCCGGGCAAGCTCGCGCGCGTGCGGGTGCGGGGTGATATCGGTAGTCCGGCGATCACCCGCACCGGATCGGAAGTCGTCTTCGCGGTGCGTATTCCGGTGCGGCTGGAGTTGACCGTCACGCTGGGCGGACGGGAACTGCGGCTGGAAGCAGCCGTCGACATCGACCTGACGCTGCACGCGCGCACCGCCGACCCGTTGCTCGTGGTCATCGATATCCCGCCGGTCACCAAGCGGAACGTCGGCCCGCCGGTCATCCGGGCCGAGGCCATCGACGCCGAAGCGGAAGTACTGCTCGAACCGACGGCGAAAATGATCCGGAAAGAGGTCGCCGACCGGCTCGATGTCATGCTCTCCGAGCCTCGTGCCCGGCGGGCCCGGGTGTTCGACATCGAGGCGATCTCGGCGGGCGAACCCGCCGGGCACGAGGCTCGCGCGAACTACGACTGGATCGAGTACGCCGAGTTCGGTCGCCGTTTCCTCCCGCGCATCGTGACGCCCGAGCGGGTGCGCGCGGTGGCCGAGAGCCTGTCGGGTCGGGTGATCGATGTGGAATCGTTGCGCACCGGACCCCGCGACGCGGCCGAGGTGACCGCGCGGGGCGCCATCCGGTTGCCCAGGGTGAGTGAGCGAACCGACGAGGATACGGTCGCCTTCGATATGGTCGTCCCCGTCACGCTCGATGTCGTGGTGGATGTGCGCAAGGCCGACCATTATCACGCCGAGGTGGAGATCCCGCTGGTACTGGTGACGCGCACGGCCGCCCCGCTGCTCATCGTGATCGATGTGGAGCAGCCGAACCCAGCACAGATCGAGGTCCAGCTGCGGGCCGACGGGCTGCGGGCCCGCACGATCGGCGTGATCGGCAATCTCCGCCGCCGGATCGCCGCCGAGGTGTCGGCCGCGGTGAGCCGGCACCTGGCCGATCCGTCGCTGCGCACCGTCGATGTCGCGGCCCGGCTCGACGCGACCCGGATTCGCGACACGGACGAGCCGGGTGGTTCGGTCGAGATTTCCAGGGTCGGTTAGCCCGGATTCACCTCTACCGACAGATCATCCAGAAGGTGATCGGCCAATTCGGTCGCCGTGGGATAGGTGAATACCAGTCCGGGCGGCAGCGGTTGTCCGAGCACCGCGCCCAGGCTGTTCTGAAGTTCGACCGCGCCCATCGAATCCAGGCCCAGATCTTCGAACGGATCGTCCGGGTCGATATCTTCCGGGCCGGCGAAACCCAGGACGACGGCGGCCTTGGTACGGATCATCGCCATCAGCTCGGATCGCCGCTCGGCCGGGGAGAGCTCGTCGATATCGGTCCGTACGACCTCGCGCCGGGTGTCGGCCGGTCTGCGCGCAGGCGCCGGGATGAGGGTCCGGAGCAGCGGGAATACGTCGGTTCCGCGCTCCAGGGCACGCATCTCGAGCCGCGCCGGGGCCAGGCAGGCGCGGTCGAGGCCCAGTGCGGTGTCGAACAGCGCCAGCGCTTCCGGTTCGGACATCGCCGCCAATCCGCCGCGGCCGATCCGGGCCATCTCCCGCGCACCCAGGTGTCCGGTCATGGCACTGGCCTGAGCCCACAGTCCCCACGCCAACGACATCGCCGCCGAACCCTGGGCGCGGCGACGGGTGGCCAAGGCGTCGAGGAAGGCGTTCGCCGCGGCGTAGTTGGCCTGTCCCGGTGAGCCCACGATGCCCGCCATCGACGAGAACAGCACGAACACCGGAAGGTTCATATCGCGGGTCAACTCGTGCAGATTCCACGCACCGTCGACCTTCGCGCGCAATACCGTATCGACGCGGTCAGCGGTCAGCGAACCGAACACCGCGTCGTCGACCACTCCGGCGGCATGGATCACGGCCGTGAGCGGAGCCTCGGCGGGTATGTCGAACAGCAACTGCGCCAATGCGTCCCGGTCGGCCACATCGCAGGCCGCCACCCGCACCCGGGCACCCGATTCGGTCAATTCGGCAACCAGATCGGACGCACCGTCGGCCTCCGTACCGCGCCGACTCACCAGCAGCACATTCCTGATGCCGTGCTCGGCGACCACATGTCGTGCGATCGCGGCGCCGGCCATCCCGGTGCCCCCGGTGATCAATACCGTGCCCGCCGAATCGAATTCGGCCCCGGCGATATCGTGCTCAGCGGAAGCCCTGGTCAACCGCGCGGCATGGATGGTCCCGGCACGGACGACGACCTGCGCTTCTCCGGTCGCCAGGATCGCGGATGCATCGACGTGGGAATCGGTGTCCGCCAATATGATCCGGCCGGGCTGTTCGGTCTGCGCCGACCGCACCAACCCCCACACCGCCGCACCGGCCAGATCTCGCACGTCCTCACCCGGCAACGCGACCGCGCGATGCGTCACCACGATCAGTGGACTCGAAATGGTCCGGGTCAGCCAGGATTGCACGCTTGCCAGCACTCGGCGGGTCAGGTCGTGAGCGTCGGCCACGACGTCGCCCCCCAGGGCACTCGCCTCCAAGATCACCGCATCCGGAGCGACCGCATCCGACACCGCGTCCGGCGAGGTCGCGTGCTGCTCGAATACGTTCCAGGCCAACGTCTTCACCAGCGTCACAGGTCGGCCGGTGGTAGGTATCGGCGACCATGTCAGCTCGAACAGGTTGTCCGTACCGGCCCCGGACAACGCCGCGGCACGCAACTCCGCGGCCGCCACCGAACGCAGTGTCAGCGACCGCACCGACAACACCGGAAGTCCGGCCTCGTCGGTCAACTCCAACGACACGGCACCGGCACCGGCAGGGCTGACGCGCACACGCACCACATCGGCTCCGGCGGCGTGCAGGCAAATACCTTCCCATGCGGACGGCAGCGCGATATCTCTCCCACCGGAAGCGGCTACCACAGCGTGCAACGCCGCGTCCAGGAGCACCGGGTGCACGCCGAAAGCGGTTGTGCGGATAGCAGTTTCCGCAGGGACGGCGACCTCGGCGAACAGCTCCGCGCCGCGTTGCCACATCGCCCGCAGACCGCGGAACGCCGGGCCGTATCCATAACCCCGCGCCGTCAATTTCTCGTAGATATCGGAGATATCGAGCGCGGTGGCGACCACCGGAGGCCACGCCGAAAGATCCGACCCACCCGGCGCGAAACCCTTGGGGCCCAGCACTCCCTCGGCGTGCAGCACCCAGCCGGAAGCCGCACTTCGTCGCGAGTACACCGATACCGTCCGCTGTCCGGATTCTTCGCCGGGGCCGACGGCGACCTGTACCTGAACCGCTCCCTCGGTCGGTAGTACCAGTGGCGCTCGCAGCGCCAATTCTTCGACCACACCGCAACCGACCTGGTCACCGGCACGCACGACCAGTTCCACCACACCGGCATTCGGGAATATCGCCGCACCGGCCAGCAGATGGTCGGCCAGCCACGGCTGCACGGCCGGCGACAGTCGCCCGGTCAACACGACACCGCCGGTGCCGGGCTGTTCCACCACCGCACCCAGCAGGCCGTGGCCGGCCTCGTCCACCCCGAACCGGCCGGCGTCACCAGCCGCGGCCGAACTCGGCAACCAGAATCGACGACGCTGAAACGCGTACGACGGCAACGAAATACGACGAGCACCCGATCCCGTGAACAGGCCGTCCCAGGATGCGCCCGCTACCACCAGACGGCCCAGCGCCACCATCAGCGATTCCGGTTCCGAGCGTCCTTTTCGCAGGACGGGGATCGTCGCGGCGACGTCGGGGGACGACAGCGATTGCTCGATCGATGCCGCGAGTCCTCCGGTCGGCCCCACCTCGACGAATCGAGTCACACCCGCCGATTCCAGGAACCGCACGCTGTCGGCGAATCGCACCGTCTCGCGCACGTGCCCGGTCCAGTACCGTGCCGAGCCGAAATCCGAATCTGTCGGTCCCGCAGTGAGATTCGAAATGATCGGAATCTCCGGTTCGGTGACTTCGACGGTTTCGGCGATCGCGCCGAATTCGGCGAGGATCGGTTCCATCAACGGTGAATGGAAGGCATGTGACACCGGCAGGCGGTGAATTCGGCGACCCTGCTCACCCCACCGATCCGCGATGGCCTGCACTGCCTGCTCGGCACCGGAGATCACCACCGATCGCGGGCCGTTGACGGCGGCGACGGCGACGCCATCGATCAGCGACGACCGAACCTCGTCCTCGTCGGCCTGCACCGCGACCATCGCTCCGCCGGTCGGCAGCGACTGCATCAATCGTCCCCGTGCGACGACCAGCGCCGCGGCGTCGGGCAATGTCAGCGCGCCCGCCACGTGGGCCGCGGCCAACTCGCCCACCGAGTGCCCCATCACGAAATCCGGTCGCAGCCCCCACTTCTCCAGCAGCCGGAAGAGCGCCACCTCGATCGCGAACAGCGCGGGTTGCGCGAATTCGGTGCTGTTCAGCAGCTCTTCGTCTCGGCCCCAGAGGATTTCGCGCAACGGCTGGTCAAGATATTTGTCCAGCACGTCGGTCACGTCGTCGAATGCCTCGGCGAACGCCGGGAATCCCGCATACAGGTCCGCACCCATGCCCAGCCATTGCGCGCCTTGGCCGGGGAAGACGAACACCGTCCCGCCCGCGAGGCCGACACGGCCGCGCACGACGTTTCGGCCGGGTTCGCCCTCGATCAGTTCGGTCAGGCCGTGGATCAGCTCGTCGCGATCTCTGCCGACCACGACGGCCCGATGCTCGAACATCGACCGGCGCGCCAGCGAGAAGCCGATATCGGACACGTCCAGCTCCGGATATCGCCGTACTTGCGCGAGCAACCGATTCGCCTGTCCTACAAGCGCTTCGGCAGATTTGCCCGACAACGTCCACGGCACAACCGGCAACCGCACGCCATGGGATTCCGCCGCGTCCGATGCCACACTGTCGGGTGCCTGCTCCAAGATGACGTGCGCGTTGGTTCCGCTGATCCCGAACGACGAGACGCCCGCGCGACGAGGTGCACCGGTCTCCGGCCACTCCCGGGACTCGCTCAGCAACGAGACCGCACCCGAAGACCAATCCACG
>NZ_BDCC01000049.1 GCF_001613305.1 Nocardia vaccinii NBRC 15922 | reverse complement strand
GCTCACCACGGTGGTACCGAACGTCGGTCCGGTCGCAGGCGGCACGACGGTCGTACTGACCGGGACGA
Organism: Nocardia vaccinii NBRC 15922; assembly: GCF_001613305.1. Taxonomy (GTDB): domain Bacteria; phylum Actinomycetota; class Actinomycetes; order Mycobacteriales; family Mycobacteriaceae; genus Nocardia; species Nocardia vaccinii. The sequence goes on along the minus strand of NZ_BDCC01000049.1, from coordinate 102,867 downwards.
ATCTGACCGGCGCGACGTCGGTGAGTTTCGGTGGGACACCGGCGACTTCGTTCCTCGTCGACTCCGACATCCAGATCACCGCGGTCGCGCCGGCAGGCGCGGCGGGAACGGTGCAAGTCACGGTCACCACCGTGGGCGGAACGAGCAACGGCGTCGGCTACACCTATCTCGCCGTGCCTGCCCTGACCGCCATCGTTCCCAACGCGGGGCCGGTCGTCGGTGGGACGACCGTCATACTGACCGGGACGGCCCTCACAGGTGCGACGGCGGTGAATTTCGGTGGCACACCGGCGACCTCGTTCACCATCGACTCCGCCACCCAGATCACCGCCGTCACGCCCGCAGGGACGGCCGGGACGGTGCTGGTCACGGTTACCACCGCAGGCGGTACCGGTGATGGTGTCTCCTTCACCTATGCCCCCGTTCCCGCGCTGACGTCGGTTGTTCCGAGCTCAGGCCCGGTGACCGGCGGGACCACCGTGACCCTGACCGGAACGGGCCTGACAGGCGCCACCGGGGTCAGTTTCGGTGGTATACCGGCGATCGCGTTCGCCGTCGACTCCGCGACCCAGATCACGGCAATCGCCCCTGCCGGGACAGCCGGGACGGCGCTCGTCACCGTCACGACCGCGGGCGGAACCAGCAACAGTGTCTCGTACACCTATGAGGTGGTTCCTACCCTGATCTCGGCGGTGCCGAACGTGGGACCGGTCGCCGGAGGGACGACGGTCGTGCTCACCGGGACGGGCTTGATCGGCGCGACGGCGGTGAATTTCGGTGGCACACCGGCGACCTCGTTCACGGTCGACTCCGGCACCCAGATCACCGCGGTCGCCCCCGCCGGAACGGCAGGGACCGTCCTGGTCACCGTCACCACACCCGGAGGAACGGTCGACGGTGTCTCCTTCACCTATGCCGCGGTTCCTGCCCTGGTTCTGGCAGTGCCGGCCACCGGTTCGGTCGCCGGTGGGACGACCGTCGTCCTCACCGGGACGGACCTGACCGGTGCGACCGCGGTGGATTTCGGTGGCACACCGGCGACCTCGTTCAGCGTCGACTCCGCCACCCAGATCACCGCCGTCAGCCCGGCGGGGGTGGCCGGGACAGCGCTGATCACTGCCACGACCGCAGGTGGCACCAGTAACGGTCTCGCTTTCCTCTACGTCTGACAGCGGACCCGACGGGGGCCGTCGGTGGGCCGATGCCCACCGGCGGCCCCCGTCGCATGAAGGGCCTCGCGCGAGTCGGTTCAGCCTGGTTCCCTCCCTACGGCAGTGGAACGCTCCAGCACACTCGGGTACCGGGACCACGGCTGCCCGGTCGGGTCGCCGTGCCATATTCGCATCGACCGCCGGCAGTCGCGGCCCGCTGCGCCAGGTTGGTCAGACCGCTGGGGGTGACGGCGTCCGGGATACCGACCCCGTCGTCTTCCACGACAATGGTGAGACGGTCATCGACGGTGACCTCGACGGTAAGGCTATCGGCATGAGCGTGACGGACCACATTGCATACCGTTTCGCGAACCACGGCTTCGGCGTGATCGGCCAAGGCGGGACCGATTGCCGACAGTGCCCCGGCCACCCGTAGCTGGGTGGCGATACCGGTATCGATGGTGGGGTCGCGGACTGCATCATCGAGACGTTGCCGAAGGCGGGTCGGAGTGGTGTCGCCGCGATGCAGGTCGAAGATCACGGTGCGGATCTCGGTGATGACCTCTTGCAGATCGTCGATCAGTGCCGCCTGTCGCTGCCGCAATTCGGGGTCGCGGATGCGAGCGGCAATGCTGTGTCCGGCCAATCCGATGCCGAACAAGCGCTGAATGACGTGATCATGCAAGTCGCGGGCGATGCGGTCACGATCGGACAACACTTGCAGCTCTCGCATCTGCTGCTGGGCGGAGGACAACTGCATCGCCAGCGCCGCCTGCCCGGCGAACGTCGCTGTCAGCCGCGCGGTGTCGGCCGGATATGGCGACCGTGCCGGGTCGCGTTCGACCACCAGAACACCGAGTGCGGTGTTCTCGGTATACAGGGGCACCAGCAGTGCCGGTCCGCCGCACAACGGCAGCCCGGTCGCGGAGAGCTCGGCGTCGATGCTGTCGAATGCCCGCGGGGTGTGGTGGCCGAACACATCGGCCAGGACAGTACCCGCGATCGGGACTCGGGCTGAATGGCTGCCCGGTCCTGCCCAGTGTGTAATGGCCAGGTCGGTGACCTCGGCAGACGGCAGGTCTGGGTCGGGGCAGGTCGCCAGCCACGCGCGATCGGAGCCCGACAGCTCACGGGCACGGTCGACGACCTGGCCGAGCACCCGGTCGGGGTCGGCGGCAGTCAGGAATGCGGTAGTGAGATCCGCGATGGCGGCGATCCACGCTCGACGTGCTCGTGCGGCCTCCCGGATATGGATCGGCACCTCGTTCAGCAACTCCCCCAACCGCAGTTGCGACAGCGTCTCGCGCACCAGGCCGCCCCCGCTACCGGCCGATCCAAGCACCCGGTGGTGATCCGGAAAACCAGTCACGACAGCGCCCTCCTCCATGGAGGCAAATAGTCGGCTACAACACCACAGTCTAGAGATGAAAGACACTCGTTGCGCCAGGCACCCGGATCACGGTCGTCTATCCAGACACAAACGTCAAGAGGCGCACGGCGAGACAGCACAGTGCGCCGGTCATCGCGGGCTACCGCGTACATGTCGCACCGCCGGTCGAACCCGACGGGCGCCGTCGCTGCGGCGTTGCGGCAGAATCCGGTTATCGTCGGCTACACAGGCAGCAGCGAAATCGAGTTCGGCTCGGGACAGTCCCGAGCCTGGCGCGGAGATGACGAATCTCGCAGGGAGCCGGCCGGGAGAATGGCTCAGTTCCCGGTCAAGCTGCGCACGGAGTCCAGTTGGCTCGCAGTACCCAAAACGATCAGAATTGTGCCGGGGGTAATTCGGGTATCGTCCGCGGGGTTGGCGATGAACCGGCCGCTGGGTGTTCGCAGGGCGAGCACCAGTGCCGCGGTGGCGGTGCGTAGCGCGGTATCGGTCAGAGAACGGCCGATCAGCGGTGACTCGGCGTTGATCACAATCTCCTCGATGCGGTATTCGAGATTCTCATCGTGCATGACAACGTCGAGGAACTCGGCCACGTTGGGCTGCAACGCGAATGCCGCCATCCGGCGGCCTCCGATCAATTGCGGATTGACAGCCCGATTCGCTCCGGCGCGAAGCAGGATCGACTCGGAGTTCTCGTTGCGCGCTCGTGCGATAATCACCAGATCCGGGCGCCGGGATCTGGCCGATAGCGTCACATAGACGTTGTCGGCATCGCTGTCGAGCGCCGCGATCAAAGCATATGCATGCTCGATACCCGCCACACCGAGGACGCTGTCGTCGGTCACATCGCCCGGGATGTATTCGAATTCGAGGCCCTGCAACCGTTCGGGCTCGCGATCTATGACCACGATCGAACGGCCGAGACTGCTCAGGTATTGCGCAGTAGAGCGGCCGACTCGTCCCCAGCCGCACACGATGACGTGACCACGCATGCGTTCTATTCGGCGATTCATTCGCCTCCGCTCCAAGTGGCGCCGTAGGTGCCCGTCGATGAGAACCTCGAGCAGGACCCCGAACATGTAGAAAAGAGTGCCGGCGCCGACCAGGATCAGCACCATGGTGAATATCTTGCCCGACGCGTTCAGTGGATGGATCTCGCGGAATCCGACCGTCGATATCGTTGTGACCGTCTGATAGAGCGCATCCAGGAAACCGAATCCCAGCAGCTTGTAACCGCCGGTGCCCGCCAGTGTCACCAACACGAACGCCACCAGCACGCGAGCGAGGCGTCGCAATGGGCTCATATGAGTGTGCCGCGTCTCACCGGCTGTTCCATGGCGGCCGGACCCGGTGTTCGCGACGGCTGAGCTTTTGGTGTTCGAGCACGATCAGAGTGATCGCCGCGAAGAAGCACACAGCACCGACACCGCCGGCCAGCGCGGCCCAACCGTAAGCGTGCTCTGCCGCACTGATCAGCGCCAGGCCCGCACCAGCGCCACCGACGAGAAACAACAGTACGATGGGCACGCTGAGAATGTCTGCGATGCTTTCCCCGGGCCGGTTGTGATACGGCGGCTGCGAAAAAGTACTGCTCACCGGTTTCTCCTTCGATGCCCGGACCGCCCAGTCACGGCCCGTACCCGCTACGCTTCCGTGCTCGGCGCGGCTGTCACAGAGCCTTCCGTCCCCGGCATCGAGGACTCCGGTACACCACGGCGAACGGCACACGACTCGGAGCGAATCGCACGAACGGAACGTGGCCAACGCCGCTGCCGGCTTCCATCACTTGCGGACCGGGTACCTGTTGCGTCGACGAAAACTGCCTTGCCACAATCCCTTCCCGGCGCAATCCAGCACGATCGCCCACCGCCGCGCAGCCCTCCCACCACCAGTCAATCGTCGATTCCTGCCCGAATCCACTTCCGGCGACTGACCATTCACGCCGGACGACTGATAAATGCCGAATGCGGGAACCGGATCGCGAGCCACCACATCGGTGTTGGCGGACCTACCCACCATTGCGACCACGCTGTCGTCAAGCGCTTCCCACCAGCACTCGATGATCGAAATCCCGAGCACGGTGGCCGGCTGTCGACTGCTAGCGCGGCCGTGAGGACGGTACGCGCGTTGCTGCATCAGGGCAGATGTGAGACCGCCGGCTGGACTGCCGCATCCGGGGCAGCGTGGCGCTTACCGGCCCACGGGGACCCCTTGCGCTCCGGATGCGGACTCCGCTGCGGTCCTGATGATCAGCTCAGATTGCGATGCCGGATGCGCCAGTAAGACCACCGGCGACCAAGGTGGGGTTCCCTCCACCGATCGGCGCGGATACCACCCGCAAATTTCCGCTGTCGGTGATGTACAGCCTTCTACCCGAAACCTTGACGTCGGTAGGGCCGGACAGGCCGCTCGCAGCGAAACGCTCCCCCTGGCCACCGTCCGGTGGGACCACGGGGGTCACCGCGCCGCCGGTTGTCGGCACCGACACCACCCGGTTGGCTGCGAATTCCGCCACGTAGAGGGTGCTTTCTACGCGGGCAATTCCCATGGGTCGACTCAGGCCGGACACCACCGGGGTCGCCGTGCCGCCGGCGGCCGGTATCGAATACACCGTGTCTATGCCGTCGCTGACATAGATGAGACCCTCGGCAGGAGCGTTGTAGGTGTAGGGCATCGCGTTGCTCGTGCCGTCCAGCAGTGCGGTGACCGTGACGTCCACCGTGCCGGTCCCCGGCGGGGCGATGGCCGAGATCCGAGTGTCGGAGTCGATGGTGAATGTCGTTGCCGTCGTGCCGAAAACCACCGTCAGTGGGCCGGCATCACCGAACCCGGAGCCGGCAATCACCACGGAGTTGAACCCCGCCTCGGGGCCGGACGAGGGGGTAAGTGACACAATTAGAGGTGCCATCGTATTCTTCCTAACGCTCGCGAGGACTGAAATGGTTGCGCGACAACGGCTCTCGATCTTGTCACGGGTCAGCCATATTCAGTAACTCTCCAGCGAAGGTATTTCGACAACCGTTCCATGGTTCGTTTTCGTACGGTTTCGGAGCTGCGATGCCGGCGGGTGCGCCGCCTGCGAATCAGATGCGTCGCACCAAAGCCGCGGCGGCCGAGATTCAGCGTTGGCGGCAACGATTTTCGTGCACTGCCCGGCTGACCTCGGACACAGGCATATCGACCGCACCCCTCCTCCGCCGTCGCCCAGCCCCGATCACACCATTGGCCACACTCGAAACAGTCAGGCCCGCAACGGTTCCCGCGCTCACTGTAATTCGCACGATCGAAACAGGTGATCGAAGCCGGCCATCCACTGTCCCGAAGGAGGAATCAGGTTGTGCAGCGGAGGCTTTCGCCGACCGACCACGACGTGACTTGGTGCCGGCAACAGTCTCGACCATTGCCGGCACCTTTCGAAAATCAGTGCGCGTCGACCAAGGTGCTCGACTTCACGTCTTTGCATCCCGCGATGCCGCGCTCGGCACCGAGTGCCGAGGCCAGGTCGTACAGTGACCGGTTACCTCCTTCGGAAAATCCCTCGAACTTGGCCGGCCGCCCCTGCGCCACGGCGGTTCCGGCCCCGGCGCCCGCCACCTGGTCGAGCAGGGCGACAACCATCCGCTCCACCCGTTCCAGGCGTGCGTCCATGTATTTGATCATGTCCTCCCGGCTGACCGGCTGACCATTGAAATTGTGAATGATTTCGCCCCACGCCATATCTTCACCTCCAGTGACCACGGGCGCCGAGACACCCGACCATTTGTTCACATAGTTTTCGAACACATCCCATGGAAATCCGTCACCCACATCGGTATGGGTCCCGATGCCGAGACACTGGGTGACGTAGCGATGATCCGTGATTCCCGACGCCTGGACATAGGGCGGCTTGATTACCTGAAGTGGAATGCCGTACTTATGGCAGTCCTGAACGGCGATATATGACGCGATTTCGATGTCGCGTTCGCGCTGCATCCATTCGTCACGAGACCACGCAGCATGTGAGCCGGCGAAACACAGATTGAGGGTGAAGGCATTAGCGTTCAACGCCGACCACGATGCGTAATCGGTGTCGACTACATCTACCAGAATTCCATCTCGTAGCGTGTAGTGGTACGATACGCCGTTATTCGTATTATTCAGGTATCCGGCCAGGCCTTCAGCAGATGAATCGCCCTCCTCGGTATGCAAGAGGAAGTTGGTCAGCGGGCGGCTTCGCATATCCCGCGAATTTCCCATACGGTCGATCTCCGTATATTCCGGCTTGCCTGCGGGTACTTCTCGTGCAGTAGGCGTTCCCGCCAAGCGGTCGTAGAGTTCTTGCGCTTCGCTCATCCGCTGGTCGTATCTACCCGGATATGCAGATTTCTGCACCTCCTGGGCGTACCAGCCGGGAGAGCACGAGGTGTCGTTGTAGTCCAGCTTCTGCAACTCGTTGTAGAACATCCGCGCGCTTCGTGCCGGATCCATCCTGTCCGCGGCCGTGCCCCACCACGGATCACGCTGCTGGAACAGACCACAACTATTCGCATCGTAGCTGAGCTTCTCGTGCGGGTAGTTGAGAGATTCCGGGTCATTCGAATTCGCGTACATCACCAAATCGGATTCGACCAGGGCAGTTGCCAGGGCGATAACAATGCCCCGCGGCGCGATACCCATACGCCGACCTTCCTCGATGATAGCGCGCGCGTAGTCGTCCTTGCTCATGCCGCACCTCACTTTCGGTGATTCTTCTCGCACTTGCCGACTATTTCGGTGAGTGGCCGGTGGAATAGACTTGCCCCAGCTGGGGTGTCAGTTTCCGCGGTGGCGGATCCTCGCCGTGTTCTCTGCGGAAGTCCGCGCTGCCGCGCTGCCACTTTTCGATCGGGCTCAAATCAGAACTCTCCTCCAGTACATGGACGAGAATTCCGAGCTTCTTGCTGTCGAGTTCGGCCGGTTTCGGAACAGCCGGATATTCTTCGCCATCCCTGTGACTGCCGAACGTGTTCAGCACGTCCGTGGCCGTGCGAATGCCGTATTCGCGCAGCTTTCGTCGCGACAACTCCGGGCCGACGTCCCCGGAGTCACCACCGACCCCCTTTTTGTTTTCAGGAGGTAAATGGAGATACAGTTGCGCTTGGTCGATCCAATCCACCAACCTGCCCACCGGAACTCTGGTATGGAGTATCAAGTCGACGAGGTTGGCCGTGACGAGACTCTGCATGTCTTCGATACCTTCTTCGACGAGCCGATAGGCATACCATACATTGAGACCGTCTATTCGATTCAGAGAATAATCTCGGGTAGCAGTCGGAGTGGTCTTACCCAGGCTTCTCATCGTGGCTCGCCGTATCGCATATTCCCCAGCTATGGGAAACCATCCGATTACGAACGCAGTAGCTGCCAGGACGTATCGCGAAATGGTTCCGGTCAGCGGGTATACCACTGCCAAGATCAGAAAGACGATGATGATTCGGAGCAACAACGAGGCGTAGGCGCTCGGACGCAGGTCAGCCTGGAAATATCGCCGGATGAGACTTTGCGACGTAAAGAAATACGCACCGAGGAAGCCGAATTTCAAAAACGACCAGAAATTTCTTGTTTCGAGGTTGACGACGAAATCTAAATTCCACATGACAGCCGTCCAACAGACGGCCAGGACGGCTGTCGTCAGGAATATGGGAAACAATGACTCCACCTTCACCGGCGAGCCTGTATCCGTGGCCGACGATGCCGCAGAGGAGCCATAGAACGCATCGAATTTCTGACGGTACAGATTGCTCTTCTCGTCCTGGAGATATCCGCCGCTGTAGAGCCATGGATCCCAGAATTCAGATGATCTGGGCGGCCTCGGAAGATTTTGAGGTTCGTCCATTCCGAGACGATGAAGATAGATCACGTACTCGTTCCACAGAGATGTCGCACGCTGCCGCAGGAAACGAATGTACAGCCATGGCGGAAGGAAGGACAGAACTCCTATCGCAAATATCTTCATGAGCGCGGTAGCAATATCGGCGCCACTGTTGCCGGTGGAATGTCCGGTTCCTGCCGCACCACCTGGCACGGCCACCAGGGCGACAACGATCGGTACCGCGATGAGAGCATGCATCAGGATGAGCGGGATCTGCCGCTCGAGCCACGCCTTGGGTCGGCGGCTCCGGCGATACAGCCATAGTTCCAGCCTGCCGATCCGCTTCGTCGGTTCACGGGTCCTCTTCTCCAGGATGGTTCCGCTCTTCTGGTATTCGCCGCAATACGATATAAGCTCCAACAGTGATTGACGTAAATGGCGCTTGTCCTCCTGCCGTAATCTTTCTTCGATATGATGCTCGAGCCGCTTCCGCCCCTCGGGGCCCTTTGCGGATTCCATGAGTTCGACCAGCTGGCCGTCACGCTCGAACAGACCGTCGAGTTCGGCCGCGATCGCTTTGGCGAGATGGTCGTCATCTGTTATCCAACGGGCGACACCTAAACGCCGTCGATCACTACCATCGGTACGTCGACCGGTTCTCGTCTCCTGGCGCCATACCACCCAGAGGGCCTCGGAGAGGCGGTGGGCCAATGTCTCATCGATCTTCGTTTCGGTGTCCACCTGCTATCCCCTTCGCTGGTGAAGTAGCGGTCCGATTTCGCCCGTGACCGACAGCGCCGCCACCTGGAGCCGGTCGCGGGCGCTGTCGGTCATCGGCTGTCTTGCAGTTCGGCATGGCTAACCACTTGGTACCCGGAATTGTTCGAGTACCTGCTGAACCACTTTTTCTGCTCGCGGTTCCATCGGTTCGGTTCCGGCGGCGGCACGGACCGGTGGTACGACGGGGTCGACGGGGATCTTGAATTGCATGGCCCGGTAGGGCCAGCCGTTGGCGACGCCGGTATTCCATTGGCTGACGAAGATGTGGAATCCGCCGTCGAGCGTCGATCCCGGAACGATGCTGGGACCGTAGAGTTGGGCGACCGCGTCGTCACCTTCCATACCCCAGGCCGTGCCGCGGATGGGCGAGGATTTGCGGGCGGCGTAGAGATTGTCGGTGATGTTCTCGAACACGCGCACGTCGATGTCGTAGCCGCCGCTGGAGCTGGCATCGAAGTTCACCAGTACCCATTGGCCCTGGATGTAGCGCAGGCACATCTCTCCGAATTTCTCCCCGGAGGTGACACCCTCGAGGATCGGAGTAGGTGGGTTGCCCCAGTTCCAGCTGCCATTGGCCCAGCCCCAGCCTTCGTAGGCGTCCGGGTTCTCGATCTGATCGTGTGGTACGCGGCGCAGGATCAGCGGGGCGTCGCGGGTGAAGCTGGTGGACATTATGTAGACCCAGCCGTTGGGGTGGCAGTCCCAGGTGATCAGTTGGGCCAGGTTGTGGTGCAGGTCCCCGGGGAAGCGCACGCCGGTGTTGGTCCAGTGTCTGCCGTCGTCGTCGGAGCGCCACAGCTCGGTGCGGATGACGTTGTGTAAACCTTTGTTCACCATGACATGCAGATAGATCTTGTCGCCGATGGTGACCACGTCCGAAGGCAGGATGGTGGTGTATTCCCCGGTCTCGTGGGAATAGGGCAGGAGCTGACGAGCGTATCGAGGATCGTCTCCACACGCCTCGTTCCATCCGATTCCTCGGTCGAGACTGGTGGTGTCGCTCAACAACCCGACCGGTGACCGCCAGTCCGGTCCCCCGACGCCCGGGTTGAGGAATGTGTCGCCGAAGACCGCCAGAATGCGCCCGGATGGTGTCCTGCACATGACGCCCAGATCAGTGCCGCCGATACCGAAGCGGTCCGTATGGCCGGGACCCGTCACATCGGCGATCTTCTTGCTTCTCTGGGTTTTGGGGCCCGGGTCGATAGGAGCGGCCGACGCCGGGATCGGTGCGAGCGTGGGCAGGGTTGCCGCTGCGGGGAACCGCCAGCCTTCGCGGATGACCGCGTCCCACTCCCCCTTCCACACCAGTCCGTAACCGTAATCCGGGTGGGGTCGCCATTGTTTGAGTTGCTGCATGCGAGTTGCCGCGTCCTTGGTGGCATCGTCGTATACACCGGTGCCCGGAATACCCAGTGCTTCCTGCCAGCGCTTCAAACCATCCTTGCTCGCCTGCGACTCGGTGCCGTACCGGTTGCTGACACACCAGTCCGGGCCCTCCAGCGGTCCCCAGCATTCGCGGATCCCGTCCCATCGCAGCGGATAGACATCCATATCGGGAGGTTTCGGCGGCTGTATGGGTTGTCCGGCGTAGGCGCACGCCGCCGCGAGCACGACGTCGTACGGGAAAGTGTCGGGCACATCCCAATGCGACCCGTCCTGATAACCCTTGAGTTTTCTGGACCCGTACGAGTAGTTGTTGTGGCTCGACACCCCGGGCTTGTTCTGACCGACGCCCTCGATATCGACCCGCTCCAGCGGAATCCGTTCCCGACGGGAGTGCTGAGCCAGATCCCAGGCGAGCATGTCCAACATCGCCTCGTGTTCGAGCCACTGCTCGCGAGTCTTCGGTTTGCCTTCGACGTTCGGGTTGTTCCCGCTCCACTGTCCGACCGTCCCCGAGGTGCAGACCAGCGCGATGTTGATCGAGACCGGGTTGTCGGACAGAATGCTCCACGCCGTGTGCTGGTACGGCACGGCGTTGAGGATGTGGGTGTCGTCGATGATGTCGTGGTAACTGCTGTCCTGGGTATTGGCCTGGTAGTTCGCCACCGCCTCGGCGGTGCCGATCCAGTCCTGGTTCTCGGTGGTATGGATGTAGATCCGCAATCGCTGCCCGTGACCCGCGTTGTACCCACACCCGAGCCCCAACCCGTCCGCGACCGCATATCCCCCTGGCGATTTCACCGCGGGGGCCGGCGGGAGCTGTTCACCAGCGGGCGCGGTCTCTCTGCCCCACTGTCCGAAGTTCGGTTTCAGGATGACGCTGCGATCGACACCCACACCGTCGGCGCTGGCCTTGTCGATCTCGAACTGGTGGATATGCGCCTTGGGATGATCACCATTGATCGAGGTATCACCGGACCAGTTGTGCTGCCAGTAATACGTGCCGATCCCATCGCGGTCGCACCAATCGATCACCCGGGCATTGCAGTACACACCCAATCGTTCCCGGCCCAGAATTTCCTGCCACGCCGTCAAATACGGCTTGACCTGGTTGTCCCACTCCCACTGATTCGGGTTCGCGTCCACCGACACGTAGATGACACCCTCACGATGCCCGCCGGCCGCTTCGTGCAGCTGTTGTGCACGCACAGCGTCCTGGCGGCCGCCCTCGTAGCCGCGGATCCAATCCGAAGTATCACTGCCACCCTTGGCGAACTGGTAATTCGACACCACCACCATGCCGCTGTTGCGCAGATCGTCGGCCTCGGCCCGGCTCAACGGCTTACCCCTCATCCACCCCTCACGCGGATCCGACACATACCGCACCGCACCGACGAACCCGGCGCCTTTCAACGCCGCCGCGGAAGGAACTCCAGCGGAGTAATCGGCCAACTGCTTACCCACGAGACTTCCGTCGGCCGACCCGACACCAGGCTGCGCGGCCGCCAACGGTGCGGCCGACGGCCGCAAATGCGCATGGACCGGATTTACCGCCGTGTCCAACCACGCGCTCATCGGATCCAGCCACCGGCCACCGAACCGTCCGGGAGGACCGGACACCTCGAAATGCAGATGCGGACCGGTCGAGCCCCCCTCCGAACCGACCTCGGCGATCTTGTCACCGGCCCGCACCGCATCGCCGACTTCCCACGTCCGCCCGGTCCGCGGATTCACGAACGACGTCGGCGGCATATGTCCATAGGTGAAATCCAGACCCCACTGCCGCTGCGAATCCACCACCAACCACGACCCGTACCCGCTCGGTTCATCGTCGTGAATCCCCACATGAGCCATCACACCATCGGACACCGAATAAACCGGAGTCCTCGAAGCAGCAGCCAGATCCACTCCATAATGGGGTTGATCCGGGTTGTACACCTGTACCAGCGACCATTTCCCCTCTTCGAGAGGGAAGTACTTCTCATGCATCGCATGCCCTCCTTGTGGCGGTGGTTGCTCTTGTTACGGAATCACGACAAGAATCACGCCTCAGTCAGCTGCCGGAAGCAGCACCGAAAGGGGTACCGGGAAGAATCAGAAGGCGTATCCGCCGTAGTCCGGAGAGTGAAAGTCGAACGTACACATCCCGCTGCCGGACTCATTGGCTGGGCCGAATTTCTTTCCTTGCAGACAGGTTCATTCGGAGTCGCCGTAGACCTTCGGCACCCGATTGTGTTTCAATATTGATCTATTCAGCTGTCGCCAAAATTCAGAACGGCCTCAACCACCCATGCTCAGCGGGAAGCGCCTGATCTGAGCAATGACCGGAACCACATGGCAGGTCAAGTCTCAGGGAGCTGTCCAACTGTGTCCAGAGCCTTTCGTCACAAGCATCGCCGTTCCCAGGAGTGTCGGCTACTTTCGTTGACAGTTGCGCATAGATGACGTCATCGATATCGGTGGCCGAAGTGTTGCAGGAATGTCATTTCCTCAGCAGAACCGGCGTAGACGTCCACGTAGGGCGCCATGAACAGGTCCAAGTCCGGCGGCAACCGGATCACCCGTTCATGCATTTCGATCACTTCGAGTCAACCCGGCGGCAAGTGGCTCCGGGACGCGAATTCGGACCTCGAGTACGTCCAGCCGACGCCATTCTGTCCGGCAGTTTGAACTTCAGGCAATGCACGACGCCCTGAACAGGCTCATCTATGATACCGAGGGTCAGGCACCCTCGAGCGATCTGCTCGAACCGGCGACAAGATTTCACACTGGGGCGATCGCACCCGTACTGGGCGGCGTCAAGGCCTTGAAGCCGCCGAGGCCGGAACCCCCTTGCGGAGTCCGGAGAAAACCGAGGTAACCATCCCGGGCCCCAGGGGCCGAACCCTGCGGAGATGGCCAACCGCGGGGATGATCAAGTTACACCGGCCGGCGGTTTGCGCAGCGAACGCGCCCGTTGTTTATTTCTCACGTCTCCCCGCGCCGGCATCGGATAGAGCCTCTGCACGAAGATGCGGTCCAACTTGTCGATATCGAGTCCTCCGGGAACGGCGGTGCCGTCTTTCATTATGTATGCGGAAAGCTGATAACACATTATTGATTCGGTGTCCAACTGGCCTTCGATCAGCTCGAGTTCTTCCAGCGGAGTCAATACCTGGGCGATCGTCACTGCCTTGCTCCAGCCGCACGTGTCGTAAAAGTACCGTACCGCCATATCCTTGTCGATACGGTCCACGACTTCACGACGCAGATGCTCATGCGGGAAGCCCAGCGTATGACCAGTTTCATGCCTGACCACCCGCTTATATTCGCTCTCGTCGGTGTTCATACCGAACGAGTCGAGATTCATGGTCGGCTCGTCACTGGAGATCTGCCCGATGTCCGTGCCCAGATACGACCAGTATCCGTCTCCAGGTGTTCGAGCGATCCTGACCTGAGCGTCATTACTCTGACTCGCTTTGAACGAGATGTTCGCCTTCTCGGACCATGCATTCATATGACTGATGATCCGGTTCTTCAAATCCTTGTCGTTGGTGTCCAGGAATCTAACCTGCAGATGAACACCATTGGGCTGCCAGTATTTCGATGTAAGCGCACAGATGAACTCCTTGGTCACCGCGCGCTCGCCGACTATTCCAGCGACAGGTCGCAAATAAGGACGATTTGCCGGATTGATATCCATCGCAACTCGGGCGGCCTCGCGCAATTGGTCGCTCGGCAAGCTTTTCGGAGTGCAGACTATGGTTTCGGATCGGGCGGTCATGAATCCTCCGATTGATATTGAGGAGCCATAGTGCGGTGCGCTGGGTGCGGTACACGATCTGGTACTCAATGCGTCAGCGATCGCCGCAGCAGGTCCAGAGGTGAAGTTGTACGTTTCTCGCGCGATTCCCGCGGGGGGGTGAGCCGGGAAAAGGCTGTTCGCACAAATCTATCAGGAAGTTCTCCAACTGTGTCCAGAGCCTTTCGTCACCAGCATCGCACTTCTCAAGGGTCGCGAATCGGACTCCAGTTCACCTTCCGTGACAGTTGAACATCGATGAAGTCATCGATATCGGTAGTTGAGATGTCATGAGAATGTCACCTACCGCAGAACCGGCGAAAATGTCCGGACAGGGTGTGGAAAACAGTTGTCATGGCAGCGGGTCGGCGATGGGTACGGTCATGCCGGCACGGAGACGGGCCGTGTCCTTGCTGTGTGAGGCTCCGAACAAGCGGCAGTATTCGCGGTTGAACCGTGTGGGGCTGTCGTAGCCGACGAGGTGGCCGGCGACGTCGTGCGGCTGGGCGATCAGTACGGTGTGTATCGCCCTGCTGAGGTGCGACAGGCTGCTGTCGACGAGCACTCGGAACGGCACGAACCGCGATGTAACGAGCTTGTTCCTTCCTGTCGGTTCCTTTGACAATCGCCCTTGCGCCACTTAAGTTCCACCCTGGCAACGTGCTGTATGTCACTGTTAGCGCTGCAAGGGGCAAGGGATGCCACCACCGGGAACGACGCGCAGATCCCTGCTGCACGCGGCGGGTATCGGCGCGGCGGCGCTCACCGCAGCGGCATGTACCGGCTTCGCCACTACCGGCGGTGGCGCAATGATCCTGCTGTCCACCCAGTTTCGGCCCGCAGACGAGGCCGAACGCTTCCGGGCCCTGCTGAGCCGGACCGCACCCGGCGTCAGCTACGTGACCGTCGAGGAGGGCCCGTTCTCGACGCAGGTGCGCAGTCAGGTGGTGGCGGGTTCGACGAAGATCGGGCTGCTCGCCGGGCTGCACGGCGACCTGGCCCCACTGGCCCCGAAATACCTGCAGGACTTGACCGGCCTGCTCATCGATCTCGGAAACCGCGGCTGGTCAACGGATTACCTGCAGCTCGCCAAGTCCGGCACCGACCGCACCTGGTACATCCCCTGGGCCACCGCGAGTTACGTGCTCGCCGCACACGCCGACGCGCTGGAGCACCTGCCCTCCGGCGCTGACGCCGCGGCACTGACCTATGACCAATTTCTCGACTGGGCCGTCGCGGCCCGCCGCGCCAACGGCAATCGCCCGATGCTGGGCCTGCCCGCGGGCCCGAAAGGGCTGTTGCACAGGTTCACTCAGGGCTATCTGCTGCCGTCGTTCACCGGCGGTCAGATCACCACGTTTCGTTCCGCCGAGGCCGTGACCGCCTGGGAGTACTTGCGCGAGTTGTGGGCCAACTGCGTCCCGGCGAGCACGACCTACGACTTCATGCAGGAGCCGCTCGAGAGCGGCGAGGTGCGCATGGCTTGGGATCACGTGGTGCGCTTGGTGCACGCGCCCGAACGCGATCCCCAGAATTGGCGGATGATGCCCGCGCCCCGCGGCAGACACGGACAGGGCTACATGGCCGTGCTGGCCGGGCTGGCTATTCCCAAGGGCTGCCCGGATTTCGAGCTGGCGCAGCGCGCGATCACCGCATTCACCCAGCCGGACAAGCAGATTGCGCTGCTGCGCTCCAATGGTTTCTTCCCCGCCGTCAGCGTGGCGATCCCGCAGGATCTGCCCCCGGCGATCGAACTCGAGGCCGATGCGGTGCAACGCCAGCAGCAGGCACCGGACGCGATCGTCTCGCTGCCGCCGGTGGGCCTGGGCCGGCGCGAGGGTGAGGTGAGCAAGGTGTTCCAAGACAGTTTTCGCTCGATCGTGCTGGATGGGGCGGATATTCGATCGACACTGGATCAGCAGGCGCGGGTGCTGCAAGGCATCCTCGATGACCTGAAGGTGCCGTGCTGGGCTCCTGACCCGGCCGCCGAACTGTGCCGGGTGGACTAGCCATGACCGCACGACTGCGCTCTCCGTGGATGCTGCTGCTGCCCTCGCTGGTGCTGATGACGGCGCTGTTCGGCTGGCCGCTGTTACAGGGCGTGCTGGCCGCCTTCGGAAACGGTCACGGGTTCACGCTGGCCAACTGGCAGCGTCTGTTCGGTGATCCGTACTTCCTGAAAGCGCTGCGGAATACGTTGCTGCTGCTCGTCATCGTCGTCCCGATCCAGCTGGTGCTCGCCGTCGGGATGGCGCTGCTGTTGCAGGCCCGGCCCGGATTCGCGGGCGGGCACTTCTATCTCTGGTGTCTGCCACTGGCGATCTCGGAGCTGGCCGCGGGCCTGGTGTGGCTGTCGATCTTCGGCAATCGCGGATACCTGAATTCGCTGCTGGTATGGCTCGGGCTGTCTCACGACGGGGTGCAATGGCTGAGCTACCAGCACACCGGCACTATGCTGTTGGCCGTCGTGGTCGCCGAGATCTGGCGCGCCACTTCGCTGGTGTTCGTTATCGTGATCGCGGGAGTGCAGCTGATTCCGCGAGATTACGACGAGGCCGCACAAGTTTTCGGCGCGAGCCTCTGGCAGCGGCTGCGGCACGTCACGCTGCCGTTGCTCGGGCCGAGCCTGCAGGCGGCGCTGATCCTGCGAACCATCCTGGCGCTGCAGGCCTTCGCGGTCGCGCAGGCCTTGACCGGGCGGGATTTCCCGCTGCTGGTCGGCGAGACCTATCAGTGGTACTCGAATCTGCAGAATCCCGCGGTGGCGAGCTGCGTTTCCCTTGTCGTGCTGGTCATTTCGCTCGGCACTGCGGTGTTGTATCTGCGGACCGTGCGGCAGCCGGGGGGTGCACGATGAGCGAGGTGATCCCGAACACCGTTGCCGCCGAGTCGCAAACGGTTCTCCCGCCGGTCGACCGGGCACCGCTGCGCAGGCGACGGTGGCGAGCCGTAGGTGTCCAACTGGGGTGCACCATGGTAACGGTGTTCATGGCGTTGCCGATCGTACTCATCGGATTTTCGGCGGTGTCCTCGCGCGAGACACTCGACAGGTTTCCGAAACCGTTGATCCCCGATCACTTTTCGGGCGAAACGCTGTCGTCGTTCTTCCGGGCGACGGGGACGGTGCCCGCCTTCGGTAATTCGGTGCTGGTCGGGGTCTACACGGTGTTCTGGTCGCTGGTGATCGGCGCGCCCGCGGGATATGCGCTGGCGCGCTACGCGTTCCGCGGTAAGGACACCTATCAGGTCTTCATTCTGCTGGTGCGGGCGTTGCCGATCGTGGTGCTGTCGGTTCCGTTGGCGACGATCTTCCTGCACGCCCACGTCTACGACACCGTCCTGGCGGTGACGCTCGTGCACACCACACTGGCCCTGCCGACCACCGTGCTCATCACCGCGAGCATCTTCGTCGCGGTGCCGGCCGACCTGGAGGAGGCCGCGCGGGTCTTCGGCTGCACGCGCTGGCAGGCCGCCCGCAAAGTGGTTGTGCCGCTGGCGCTTCCGGGGCTGGCGGCCTCGTCGATCTTCACCTTCGTGCTGTCCTGGAACGAGATCCTGGGAGCGACGATCGTGACGCTGGGCCACCGCACGCTGCCGGCGCAGGTACTCACCTCGCTGTCGGAGGCGTCGGCGCCGTACCGCTTCGCGGGCGGGTTCGCGCTGATCATCCCGGCGCTGTTGTTCATCCTGGTGATGCGCCGCTATCTGGTGAACATGTGGGGGACGACGCTTCGATGAAAGACTCTCCGACGACAGGGATCTGCGATGGCTGAGGTGGTCCTGCGCGACCTGGTGAAGACCTATCCAGACGGCACGGCCCGCGCCACCGACGACGTTTCACTCGCGATCGCCGACGGCGAATTCATGGTGCTGCTGGGGCCTTCCGGCTGCGGCAAGACGACATTGCTGCGGATGATCGCCGGACTGGAGGTGCCGGACTCGGGGCAGATCGTGATCGGCGGCCGGGACGTCACCTACCTCGAACCGCGACGGCGCAACCTGTCGATGGTGTTCCAGTCCTATGCGGTGTTCCCCAACAAAAAGGTCTCCGACAACATCGGTTTCGGGCTGCGCATGCGCGGGGTATCAGGCGACGAGGTACGGCGCAAGGTCGCATGGGCTGCCGAACTGCTGCAGCTCACACCGTATCTCGATCGCTATCCGGCGAAACTGTCCGGGGGGCAGCGCCAGCGGGTCGCGGTGGCCCGCGCGATCGTGATGGACGCCGACGTCCTGCTCATGGACGAGCCGTTGTCGAATCTGGATGCCCTGCTGCGCATGTCGTTTCGCGCCGAGTTGAAGAAGCTGGTCGCCGAGCTCGGTACCACCACGATCTATGTCACGCACGACCAGGTGGAGGCGCTGTCGCTGGGCGATCGGGTGGCGGTCATGCGCGCGGGCGTGGTGGTTCAGTGCGGCGCACCCACCGACGTATATGACGATCCCGCAACGGAATTCGTCGGCGGATTCCTCGGCGGCCCGCCCATGAACTTCCTCACCGGGACGATCGCGGCCGGCAAGTCCGGCCCCCGGCTCGACCTGGGCGGCCAATCACTGCCCGCACCCGCCGCCCTGTCCAGCTTCGTGGGTAAGGAGATCAGGCTCGGCATCCGCCCCGAGTCCATCGTCGTGAACGGCGAGCACCGCGACCACGCCGTGGACGCCGAACTCCAGGTTTTCGAACCCCTCGGCTCCGCCACCCTGCTCACCACCACCATCGCCGGGCAGACGGTGAAAGTTCAAGCGCCACCGGCCTTCCGCGCCGAACCCGGCGCTTTGCTGTCGCTCCATCTCCCCTGGCGATCCTGTCGCTGGTACGACCCGGAAACCGGGCTGCTGCTGCCGACCGACCGCGAATAGCGCGCCCGCAAAGCTCTTTCGCGAACGGCCGATCGGCATCACCCCGGCCGAACCGGCCCCCGGATCACTCGCACCCACCGGGGGTCGCCTGAAACTGCCGGTCCACAAGGCCTGGCAATTCTTCGAATTGGAGTATTGAAATGCGAATCGAGTTCGTCGAGGAAGAGTTCGATGTCAAGATGACTCGCGAGGAGTTGGTGATCATAATTTCGGCATTGGGCTGGGCGGATACTCTGGTTCCTTCGGATGAAGCGTTTCAGGAATACGTTGGCTGCCCGAGGGAGAGATTTCGATCGCTGGTGAACGAGCTCGCTGATGCGTGCAGGTTCCCATGTTCATAGCGCCCGCCCACGGCAATCAACCTGCGCTCATTCGGCTGGAGTAAGTAGCCCGTAGTGACCATCGTAGCGATGGTAGAGGACACAGCCACGGTGACGATCCGGGTCGTTGAAGAACACGAACGGCCACCCGGTGAGTTCGAGCCTTTCGATGGCGCCATCGGTGGTCGTCACGGGCGCGGCTGCCGGGCTGACTGTGATCGGTACGCTGCCGGAAACGACAGCTTCGGGCGATGGTTCGACCTGGGCGAGTCGGTAGCCGTCGTCGCTGCGGTACAGCACACTGTCGACACCACTGCCGGACTCGGTGAACAGGTAGAAGTCGTAGTCCATCATCTCCATGTCGAACGCGGCTTCCTCGCAGGTCTCATCGATCAGCGCATACGACTTGTGCCGCACCACCTCACGTTCCGCGCGCGGCCGCGGGAAGTACGAGAGCGGCGTCCGTGGCGGGGCGTCGTGGCGCCACTGGCGGGACCCCAGCTCCGGGACACGACCGCGGATGCCTTCCCAATGCCGGACAAATCGTTCGAATCGCTCCTTCAACCGCGCCTCGAGCAGGTCGATCGCTTCCGGAGCGGTATCAGCGGCGACTTGGACTCGTATTCCGCGGCCGTTCATGTTCACATTCGCCTGGGCGATCATCGGTTTCGCGGCCGCGGGATCTCCGCGCCGGCTCATACGGACGCGTGCGGACAGTACCGGCTCGGAAGCGAAAGTGAGCGCGTGGCCGATCTTTTCGCGTGCGTAGTCGGCCGCGCCGGCGGGAATGTGGTGGCCGATCGAAACCTGTAGCAGTGAATCGGTACTCGTTGCTCGTGGACGCATCATGTCTGCAACCTGCCTACATTTTCCGCCGGGTTCCGACGGTTCGTCTTCCCTTCGATCGTGACCGACTCCGGGGAGGTCTACGGAGTCCCAGCGGTTCGGCTCGCACTCCAGCACATCGTGCCGGCCGGGTGCCCGGCAAGGGACGAAGTTCCTCGACCCGGCACACCGAAGTCCCGATCGGGCGGCATTCGGCCGAGGACCCGCCTTGCCCGCACCGTTGCGGGATCAACGCCTTCCCGGCTGGGTGACTGTCGGACCTGCCCGTGGCGTGGGCCCTTCGCGAGGCCGAAGCGGGCCACAGACCGATACCCCGTCGTTTATCGCGGGTGGGACCGACCAGACCCCATGTCACGCTGTCGGAGACCGGCCTAAAATGGCAAGTAACCGTCGACTGTCGCCAATAATGTTGTGGTAAGGGTATTTTCGGTTTTGCTGCCGGGCTCGGCGGCGACCTTCGAGCCTTGCCGCCGCATCCGGACGGGCGGCAGCGGCGCCTGACGCTGGGCACCGAGGCGCGGATGCTCGGGCGGGGCGGTGGCGCGGGCTGCCGGGTGAGAGGTGAAGGTATCGAAGGCGTCACGGATTCGGAACAGGGATATGTCATTGCCGACCCGGCGAAGGGAGCGGGCATGCATTCGGAGGAAGGCCGTATCGAGGTTCCCGGCGGGCGCGTCTGGTACCGGTCGCTCGGCGAGCACGCAACGCCGCTGCTGTGCCTGCATGGCGGGCCCGGGTTCCCGCACGACTATCTGGAGGCGCTCACGCAGTTGGCCGACGAGCGCCGGGTGATTTTCTACGACCAGCTCGGCTGTGGCAACTCCGACCGGCCGAGCGATACCTCGCTGTGGACGATGGACCGGTTCGTGGCCGAACTGGTGGCCGTGCGCGAGGCGCTGGGCCTGAGGCGCGTCCATCTCCTCGGTAATTCGTGGGGCGGAATGCTGGCGCTGCAGTACACGCTCGATCGACGCCCGGCGCTGGAGAGCCTGGTGCTGGTCGGCACTCCGGCCAGCATGCCCCGGTGGTCGAAGGACTGTGCGGAACTACTCGAGGACGAACCCGCCGAGGTGCGGCGGACGATTCGGCAACACGAGGTGAACGGGTTCACCGGCTGCCCCGAGTATCAGGCCGCGACGCTGGGCTTCTATCGCAAGCACGTGTGCCGGATGCGGCCTTGGCCGCTGGGACTCGAGCGTGCGTACGCGGCGGCGGGCTACGACGTCTACCACACCATGATCGGGCCCAGCGAGTTCACCGTGACCGGCTCGTTGAGGCAATGGGACGTCACCGAGCGGCTGGGCGAGATCCGCGTGCCGACACTGTTGATCGGCGGTCGGCACGACGAATGCCGCCCGGCGCACCTCGAGGATATGCGGCGGCGCATCTCCGGCTCACGAATGGTGACCATCGAGGACGCGTCGCATCTGTGCTTCGCCGAACAGTGGGACGCCTTCCACACCGAGCTGAACCGGTTCCTCGCCGGCGTGGAAGGGTGAGACCGTCTCCATCGCGGACCAGTCGCCGGAAAACAACGAAGTTCTCGTAAGCCCTGGTTGGCAGGCATGAACGAACCGGCGAGGGTGGCCGCGGTACGGAGATCTACAGTCGATTCCGGACCGAAGCATTATCCGTGTTCGATGTGGAGACGAGGTAATCGCATGGCTGCCAAGTTCGAGCTGTACAAGGACAGCGCGGGCAAATTCCGGTTCAGGCTCAAGGCGGGCAACGGCGAGATCATCGCCCAGGGGCAGGCCTACGAGAGCAGGGCCGCCGCCCTCAACGGCATCGAGTCGGTCATGAAGAATGCGCCAGTGGCCGCGACCGACGACCAGACCTGACGCACTGTGGTGATGCTCCCCCGCCGCCCCTGTCTCACATCGAACGGCCGGACCGAGGCAGGGGCGGGGCCCTGCCTCTGCTGCGCGAAGGGAGAAATGCCTACTCTTGCCCGTGTTCGTCGAGAACCGTGACCGGTTCGCCGCCGTCGTTCCGGCGCTGCGGACGCTCGGCCAGAACCGGGAACGGACCTGTGATGCCCGCGCGCTGCTGTGCGATGCTCACTACTCGCTTGCGAGCCAGAAACCACCCTCCGACCAGCGCCGGAACCATGATCACGCCCCCGGTGAACACCGCGCCGCGCTGCACCTCGTCGTCGCTGAACGCCATCAACGCGACTACGGTCACCAGGAACATCAGCGTCGCCACGCTCGTATAGGGCGTGCCGATCAAACGGAACGATGGACGCTCCGCGAGCCCTTTGCGCCACCAACGCCACAGCTGCAGCTGACACACGACGATCGCGCCCCACGACGTGATGGTGCCCAGCGTCGACATATTCAGCACGATCTCGAATGCCTTCTCCGGGACTACCGCGTTCAGGCCGACACCGATCAGCGCGATCGCGGCGGTCGCCAGGATCCCGACGTAAGGTACGCCGCCGCGGGACATCCGCGCCGCGATCGCCGGCGCACTGCCGTTCATCGACATCGACCGTAGGATACGGCCGGTCGAATACAGGCCGGCATTCAAGCTGGAGAACGCCGCGGTCAGCACCACCAGGTTCATGACCGACCCGGCACCGTCCACGCCGATCCGCGAGAAGAACGTGACGAAGGGACTCTCACCGGACTTGAAGGCGGTGTAGGGCAGGAGCAGGCCGAGCAACACCAGCGATCCGACGTAGAACAGCGCGATCCGGGCGATGACGGAGTTGATCGCACGCGGCATGATCTTCTCCGGGTTCTCCGTCTCGCCGGCCGCCGTGCCAACCAGTTCCACTGCGGCGTAGGCGAATACGACACCCGTGGTGACAAGAACCAGTGGCAGGACGCCGCTCGGGAACAGCCCGCCATTGTGGACTATCACGCTCGGACCAGTGGTTTCGCCCTTGATGGTGAACCGGCCCGTGAGGAAGACCGTGCCGATGATCAAGAAGGTGACCAGCGCGACGACCTTGATCAGCGCGGCCCAGAATTCCAGCTCCCCGAACCACTTCACCGAGACGAGGTTGATGCCCACCACCAGAGCCAGGGCGACGAGGGCGATCAGCCACTGCGGTATCGCCGCGAAGGCCCCCCAGTAATGGACATACGTGGCGACGGCGGTGATGTCCACGATCCCGGTCATGCACCACTGGAAGAAGTACATCCATCCGACCGCGAAAGCCAGCTTCTCGCCGTAGAACTCACGGGCGTAGGAAACGAACGACCCCGAGGACGGACGATGCAGCACCAACTCGCCCAGCGCCCGCAGAATGAAGAACACGAACACGCCACAAACGGCGTACACGATGAACAATCCCGGCCCCGCACCGGCCAAACGCCCGCCCGCACCCAGGAACAGCCCGGTGCCGATGGCGCCACCGATCGCGATCATCTGCAGCTGACGCGGACGTAATGCTTTGTGATAACCCGTATCTTCCGCATGCAGCGCATCCGGGGACGCCGACACCTTCGAGGGAGGTCGCACCGTTGCCATGCCCAGGTCCTCTTTCAGGTGACGGCAATCATATCGCTGTTTAATGTACCGTCAATCAGCGGTCCGCTCAATAGGTGCGTCAATGTTCGGGCCGGTACGGCCCCGCATGTGGCGTGCCCACTGGCACACCCATCTGACGCACACGCGCCACGGTCCAGTACGAGCACCACAGGCCGCCGATCGCCGAGGGCCGTGCCACCGACTTCCGCTCGATCACGTTCTGGCCCGAGAACCAGAAGGCGCGCCGGTCGGGATGCTCAACTATCCGATCTGCCACGAATGCCGGATCGGGTTCATCGGCGACCTCGGCGTCCGGAAAGACCCCGCAGACCAGCCGCCACCGCGAAATCGTTCTGGCTGCCGGTCGCGGAGCGATCCGGCGCGGGTGATCCGGAGATGATGCGGCGCGGATCGTGAGTTTCGCTCAGGCCGGCGGGCGCCGATCCGCGACCGCCGGCGGTCGTGCGGGACTCAGCGGCCGTTCCAGACCGGGGTGCGCTTCTCGGTGAACGCGCGCACACCTTCGGCCGCGTCCTCGGAGAACAGTGCCGTGGAGGCGATATCGTACTGGTTGGCGAAGGCGTCGGCGGTGGTCCAGTCGGATGTCTCGTCGACGATGCGTTTGCTGCCCGCCAGGCTGAGCGGTGCGTTGGCGGCGATGCGTTCGGCCAATTCGAGAGCCGCCGTGAGAGCTCCGCCCGGTTCGGCGAGGACATTGATCAAGCCGAGTTCGGCCAGCCGGGTCGCCTGCATGGGGTCGCCGGTGAGCGCCAGTTGCATGGCGATATTGCGCGGCAGGCGCTCCCGCAGACGCATGACGCCGCCGGCGGCGGCGATCAGGCCGCGTTTGGGCTCCGGTATGCCGAATTGCGAATCACTCGCCGCGACAATCAGATCCGCGGCCAAGGCCAGTTCACAGCCGCCCGCGAGGGCCGGGCCTTCGACGGCGGCGATCAATGGTTTGCGGGGCGGTCTACCGGCGAGCCCCAGGGCGCCGCGGTTCTCGGTGAGCGGGGCTTCTCCCCGGGCCATCGCCTTCAGATCCATGCCGGAGCTGAAGTAGCCGCCTGCGCCGGTGAGGACGGCGACGCGGGCGTTCGGATCGGCTTCGAACGCATCACATGCCTTTTCGAGTCCGAGGGCCATGGCGTGATCGACCGCGTTGCGGACCTCGGGGCGGTTCATCGTGATGATCATGATCGGTCCGCGGCGTTCCACCAGCACGGGCGGCGGTGGGGGCGCGGGCAACTGGTGGCGTTGTGTGCCGTCGAACGCGATATCGCCATCTTGGACCGTTACGGACAGTCCCAGCGCGTCGCCGTCGCGCAGTTCGGCGACGAGGTCGGAACGATTGCTGCGCAGGAGAACTCGCGCACCGTCGGGGGTGATCAGGCTGACGATGGCGGCCTCCGGCTCGCCGTCACGGCCGTAGGGCAGCGTGTAGGCCTCGACCACCGCCGGACCCTGGTACTCGGTCCGGACCGGACGGGCGGGCGGATTGTCGACGACCGGCCGCAGATGGGCGTAGGGCCGCTGCGGCGGTGTGGCGGAATAGATGCCCAGCGCGTGCTTGGTGACATACCAGCCGAGCGACGTGCTCAGGCCGAAGGCATCGGGATCGTCGCGCAACTGCTGAACCATGGTGGCGATCGCGTGGGTGCCGTAATTGTTGCCCGGCCCGCCGCCGAAGGTCAGTCCGCCCGTCACCGAGAGCGAACGGCCGGGATCGTCTGTCGCGATACCGAGTTCACGGGCCGCGATCTGGACCGCCACCGGGAAGCACGAGTACAGATCCGCGGGACCGATCTGATCGATGGTCACGCCGGCGTGCTCCAGCGCTGCCGCGCCGACGGCCCGAATCGCCGGGGAGGCAGCCAGTTCCGCGCGTTCGGAGACGAACCATTCGTCGTGCGCGCTGGCTCCGGCGTGTACGAAAACCCACTTGTCCTGTGGGATTCCGGCCTCCTCGGCAGCGGCGGCGCTGCACAGCACCAGTCCGGCGGCCATATCCACCTGCAGATTGGCGCACAGCAGTTTGGTGTACGGGGCCGACACGGTCCGGTTCTCCGTGGTCGGCGTGGTCAACTCCGGCGCGCTGAACCGCTGTGGCAGCCAGGCATTCGGATTGTCCGCGCCCACCGCCGAAAGCCGCGACCACAGCTCACCGATCGCCTGTAGATGCTCCTTCGGATCGCGGCCGAGCCGATGCCGGTTGGCCGACTCCATGAGCGCGTACATATAGATGGGCGCACCCAGCCCGACTGCCGTTTCGGCGGCGTTGTTGGCCTCCTTGTCGATCCCGGCGATACGAGTCGGCTCCACCTCGGACCCCTGCTCCGGCCACGCCACCTCGGTCCCCGCGCGCTGCGCCGCGGCCATGGTGGCGCCCGCCTCCGCACCGGTCACCAGCACGATCTCGTAGGTGCCGTCGGAGATGGCCTGCGCCGCTTCATTGACCAGCAATTGGCCACCATCGCCACCGTAGGTCGAGGACTGCACGGTGTCGGCGCCGGCGGCGCCGACCGACCGCGCCACCAGGGCGCCCAGGTCTCGGTACTGCCAGGAGGCGCTGGCGACCGCGAATACCGCGTCGGCGGCCGACAGCAGCGACTGTCCCACCCCGGTGTCCTGCGCGGCCTGCCGCAGCGCCCGCACCGCCAGCGCCGCCGGGTCCTCGGCGGTGTTCGGATGATGCTGAACCAGCTGTCCAGCGCCGACCAAGACCGGCGTATTGGGCGCGATCGTGCGACCGGATGCCTTGTGCAACACCGGCTTCCGTACGGATTTCGCGCCGGTGAAAGGGCCCGCCGCAGCGATCCGGTCCGGCACTCGGTCCAGCGATCCCCGCAATGCCTCCGACAGGCTTCGCACCAGCGACGCACCCAACGGGCCTTCGACGGGTTGTCCCGACAGTCCGGCGTCGAAGTAGGCGGTCGCGCCGTTGGCATCGGCATGCACCGTCAGCCAGAATCCGAGGGTCAGCCCCATCGGCCCGGTGCCGCGCAGTACCAGCGTGGTCTCGTCCACCGCGATCACGGTCCAGGCGACGTCGGCGGGGATGCCCATGAACTTCACCTGCTGAGCGAACTCCGCTCCGGGGTACGCACCGCTGGGTGCGTCGCCACGGAAGGCCGCGTGCATGGTCAGCCATTCGGCGAAGCGGCCCGGATCGGTGAGATAGGCCGCGACCTCGGCCACCGGACGGTCGAGATGCTTGCTCGCATGGGCTCGTTTGTCGAATTCCGCGATCCCATCCGGCGGGGTGTATGCGTCGGAGACCACCGGGGCGTCGGCCGGCGTGGCGGGCTTGCCCAGCACTCCCCCGACTACGTCGCGCAGAATCGCCGGATCGCTTTTCACGGCGTCGGCGAGGGCCCGCACCGCGCGCACTCGAGCACGCGCCTGCCGCACCACCTTGGGAAGTCGACCCACGTCAGCCACAACCTTACCTTTCCATTGGCGGAACTATTATTTGCGAGATAGTTCCGTGGAACTATTAGACGGATAGTGGTTCCGCATGTCAAGATGGCCCTGTGACCAGACCCGGTGCGCCGCTGTCCAGCCTGCTCAGCCGTGCGATGACCCTGCTTCCGCAGTCGGCGCCCAGCGACGATGCAACGGACGCGCGGGTCCTCGACGCCGCGCTGCGGGTCCTGGCGCGCCGCGGAACCCGCGAGGCGACCATGGACGACATCGCGGCCGAGGCGGGAGTCGGCCGCACGACTCTGTTCCGCCGCTACACCGGCAAGGACCAGCTGTTCGAACGGGCGCTGGCACGCGATATCGGCCGCATACTGGCTGTCCTCGCCGACCGGTTCACCGAAGTCACCGATCCCACCGAACAGGTGGTGCTCGGCTTCCTCACCGGGCTGAGGCTGGGCGACCACATCTTGTTCCGCGATGCCGACCCGCTCCGCCGAGCCGAACTCATCCAGGCCCTCGGACAGGGCGACCCGTCACCGATCACATTGGCCTTCAACGCGATTCGCGCGAACATCAGCAAAGCCCAAGCCGACGGCAAGATTCCGGCCCGCGACCCCGACGCCCAGGCCGACGCTCTGGTGCACCTGATAATCGGCTACCTGGCCACACCCCACCATGCCATCGATCTGGCCGACCCCGCGGCGGCCGAACGCGTCGCCCGCGCCGCCGTCGCGCCGATCCTGACCGGAACCATCGACTGATCGACACCCGTCCGGGACCGTCCCGCGACGACATCCGAATACACCGCCCACCCTTCGCCTCACCGCGTATCCCGCGGTGGCGTTACCCCTACGCCCGAAAGCGCTACTCGCGCATCCGATCCCGCACATCTGGAGGAGTGATCATGACTGTCGCTTATACCGACCCCTACCGCACGCCGGAACGTGTAGCGCTACGAGAGGCGGTGGGCGAATTCGTCCGCCGCGAGATCGCACCGAATCTCGACCGTTGGGAACGCGAGGGCGCCCTGCCCCGCGAATTGCACCGCACCGCGGCGAAATCCGGGCTGTACGGCATCGGCACGCCCGAGGCGTACGGCGGCGACGGCGGGGATCTCGTCGATATGACCATCGCCACCGAGGCTTTCATCGAGGCCGGCGGTTCGTCGGGCTGCCATTCGGCCCTGTTCACACACGGGATCGCGCTACCGCACATCGTCTCCAGCGGCGACTCCACCCTGATCGACCGGTACGTGCGCCCCACCCTCGCCGGTGACCTGATCGGCTCGCTCGGGGTGACCGAGCCGGAGGCGGGCTCCGACGTCGGATCGCTGCGCACCACCGCGGTGCCCGACGGCGACCACTACGTCGTCAACGGCGCGAAGCTGTTCATCACCTCCGGCACCCGCGCGGATTTCGTGACCACCGCGGTGCGCACCGGCGGACCGGGCGCGGGCGGCATCAGCTTGCTCGTGATAGACACGGACACACCGGGTTTCAGCGTGTCGAGGAAGCTGGAGAAGATGGGCTGGCTGTGCTCGGACACCGCCGAGCTGACCTTCACCGACTGCCGGGTACCCGCCGCCAATCTGGTCGGCGCCGAGAACAGCGGATTCGCGCTCCTCGGCGCGGCTTTCGTCACCGAGCGGGTCAACATCGCGGTGCACGCGTACGCGATCGCGCAGCGCTGCCTGGAGCTGACCCTCGAACACGTCCGGCTGCGTGAGAGTTTCGGCAAGCCGCTGATCGCCCGGCAGGTGGTGCGGCACAAGCTGGTCGAGATGCGCCGGCACATCGAACTGGCCCGCACCTACACGCGCCAGGTCGCCTTGCGCGCCACGGCCGGCGAATTCGTCGTCGGAGAAGCCTGCATGGCGAAGAACTCCGCCGTCGCGGCCGTCAAACACGTCGTCGACGAAGCGGTCCAGTTGCACGGCGGCATGGGGTATATGCGGGAGTCGGAGGTGGAGCGCCACTACCGCGACGCACGCATCCTCGGCATCGGCGGCGGCGCCAGCGAAGTGATGACGGATCTGGCGGCCAAGCTCTTCGGCTACGACAGCTGAGCCGGAGGTTCGACCAGCCGGCATCTCACCGCGACCGGTCGACCGGTCGCGGTGAGATGGTGGGGCGCCGCTGCCTGTCGCGGCCCGAACACGCTCGCGAAGCCGACCCGGCGGCTCCCCCGATCAGTTCATTTCCTGTAGCACCCGGCGCAGGACCTTGCCGGTGGCGTTGCGTGGCAGTTCGTCCATGACGACCACATCGCGAGGAACCTTGTAGCGGGCCAAATTCCGCTTCACGTACGCCTGGATCTCCGGGGCGCTCACGGTGGCGCCGGGCGCTGGAACGATGTAGGCGCGCAGGCGTTTTCCGAACTCGTCGTCGGCCACGCCGATGACCGCCACCTCGTCGATGTCGGGCCGTGCCGCGAGCAGGTTCTCGATCTCCAGCGGGTAGACGTTCTCACCGCCGGACACGATCATGTCGTCGTCGCGGCCGTCGATGTGCAGCAGCCCGTGGTCGTCGATCCGGCCCATATCGCCGGTGGACATGTAGCCGTCGATGAACTGTTTGTGGCGGCCGTCGGTGTAACCCTCGAACGGCGCACCACTGCGCACGAACACCCGACCGGAGACGTTCCGGGCGGTCACCTTGCGACCCTCGTCGTCGAACAACGCGATCTTGCTCGTCACCGGCGGGCGACCGACCGTGCCCGGGGCGAGGCGCAATTCGTGCGGCTGCGCCACCGTCGCCACCGCGACCTCGGTCGAACCGTAGAGGTTGTACAGAACGTCGCCGAAGGTGTCCTGTACACGAGTCGCCAACTCCGGCGATAACGCCGAGCCCGCCACGGCAATGGTTTTCAGCGAGGACAGGTCGTAGCGGCCGATGATCTCCGGGCCCAGCGCCACCAGGCGGTGCAGCATGGTCGGCACCGCGACCAACATCTCGGCACGGTGTTCGCGCACCGCGCGCAGCGTGGCCTCGGCATCGAAACGGCGCAACAGCACGGTCTTGTTGCCCAGGGCGGTGGCCACGGTCCACGTCCCGAACCCGGTCGAATGGAAGATCGGGGACACGATCACCACGCAGCCCTTGCGCGGGAACGGAATACGGTCCGCGATCATCGCACTCGCCAGCGGTGTCACCTTGGTGCGCGGTGCCCCCTTGGGCAGACCCGTGGTGCCGCTGGTGAGGATGATGAAACCACCCGGCCGCGCCGGCGCCGGTGGCATCCGGTGGTCGCCGCCGTTGATCAGCTCATCCACGGTGCGCGCGCCCGCAGGTACCGCGTGCCCTTCGTCCACCCAGGTGAGAATGCGCGGCAGCGTCGGCGGCAGCGCGTCGAGCAGGTCATCGAACTCGCTGTCGTGCAACATGGCTCGCACATTCTCCCGGGCGGCCACCTCGGCGAACTGCGGCTTGGCGAATCCGGTGTTCATCATGGCCAGCCGCAGTCCGGCACGCCCGGCCGCGCTGATCGCGAGCACCAGGCCGCGGTGGTCGCGCGCCAGGACACCGACCACCGAACCGGCCGTAAGGCCCTGCGCCAGTAGGGCATTGGCGAGCGCATTGGACTGCTCGTCGAGTTCGCCGTAGGTCAGCACACCGCGCTCGTCGGCGATAGCGGGCCGGTGCGGATGGTGGCGGGCCCCCGCCATGATCAGCGCCGCCGGTGGGCCGTAGATCCGGTTCTCCCGGGCCATGCGCGCCACGCGATCCAGGCGCGTCAGATCGATCACGCCGCGCTGGTGCAGCCGGACTACGGCTCGCAGCGTCTCGGCCGCATCACCGAGCCCGGTCGCCAGACTGTCGAGGTTCCGTGCCATGAATGAATTTCTCATTGCGACAAGACGTTTGGTCGGGATCACCACCCGCGCTCCCGACTCGGCCGAGGCCGCCACGGTTGCTCGTCGGATGCCCCTCGCACCGCCGGTAACCGCCACCCGCATGCCGTGGAGACGCATACCCATACCCACTCCTCGCTGTCTCGCATATCACGAGGCTAGGAAGCGAATCCCCACTGTTCCATGATGTAACCGGCCAAGATTTGTTCTTTCCGGCCATTCTGTCCGACGATGGGCCCATGGCGGTCCATCTGAACATGCCGCGGTCCAGCACCAGTGCCGCGATCCTGGTTCAACTCGGTCTCACACACGGCCTGACCATCGCGCAATGCCTCGGCGGCTCGGGCATCACCCTGTCCGTCCTGGACGACGCGAACGGCGAGGTCCGTGCCGCACAGGAATTGCGGGTCGTCCAGAACCTGGTCACATGGCTGGGGCACATTCCCGGCCTCGGTCTGTCCGCAGGCCAGCGATATCACCTGGCCGCACACGGCATCTGGGCGTTCGCGGTGATGACGAGCGGAACCGTGCGCGAGGCGCTGCGTATCGGCATCGAGCATATGGACATCGCGTATTCCTTCGCCCGGTGGCGCGTCCAGGAAACCGCCACCGGCGCGACGGTGACTCTGGACTACTCGGCGGCACCGTCCGAGCTGCGGCAATTCTTGCTCGAACGCGACCTGGCCGAACTCATCACCCTCGATCGCGAACTGCTCGGCGCGGCGGTGCCACCGACGACGGTCGAACTCGCCTGCCCCGCACCGGCCTACGCCGCGCGGTTCACCGAACTGCTCGGTGTCACCCCCCTCTTCGACGCGCCGGTCACCCGGCTCATCCTCGCGCGGGAAATCTTGGAACTTCCCATGCCCCAGGCGAATCCACACGTCGCAGCGCTCGCCGAACAGCAGGCCGCCGACATCATGCAACGCCGGCGCCGGCGCGACGGCACCGCGGCCCGCGTCCGCGCCGGCCTCCTGGCCCGCGGCGTCACCGCCGCGCAGGAGGACATCGCCGCCGACCTTCGCATGAGTGTGCGCACTCTACGCCGACGCCTCGACGCCGAAGGTACCTCCTACCGTGGCCTGGTGGCCGAGACCCGCCACCTCCTCGCCGAGGAACTTCTCACCCTCGGCACCACTGTCGACGAAGTAGCCCGCCGGCTGGGCTACGCCGACGCGTCCGCCTTCACTCACGCCTTCACCCGTTGGACCGGCACTACACCGGGCCGCTTCGCCCGCTCCCTCCGGTGAACCCGGGTCGGCCGTTCGGCCGTGAGCTTCGCCTCCGCTCGCCCGGGTCCGGCGCGGCGGTACGGCCCGCCGCATCGCCGGATGCTCAGGCGGGGATCACGGGTACGGCAGTAGAGTCGCCCCACGCCGATCGAGCGACACCGTCATCAGCGCGATCTCCTGCTGCTGCTCGTTGATCATCGATACCGCGCGAGCCCGCACGGCGGGGACGGTGGTGGAATGGGCGGCGGCCGCGGCCATGTCGATGCCGCCCTGGTGATGTCTGATCATCAGTTGCAGGAACAGCACCTCACGCTCGGCACCCTTCGCGTTGTACAGCCGGGTCAACTCCGCGTCCGAGGCCATCCCGGGCATCCCGGCCATCCCCCCGCGATCGTGGGAGTGCGCATTGGCGGGCACCGGCTGCTGCAAGGGTGCACCGGCCAGTTCCAACCAGCCGGTCAGGGCCCCGATCTCCCGCCACTGGGCGGTTGTGATCTGTGCGGCCACCGCGGCGACATCGGGCGCCACCGCCGAGCCCAGCATCTCCACCATCCTGACCGCCTGCTGGTGATGTACCGACATCTGCTGGGCGAAGGCGATATCGGAGTCCGCCAGCACGATCGCCGTCCCGTGCGGTTCCGGACCGGCAGCGCGACCGAACCATCCGACCAGTACCCCGGCCGCAACACACAGCAGCGCTGTCACGGCCGCCGCCACCGGTACGCGCCACGACCGGCCTGCACCCGCGTCGCTCATCGCGGCGGATATACGGACGGATCCAGCCGCAAGGACATGAAACCGTTGTCCATACACGACACGTACAGCAGGTCGCCGTGGAATTCCGGTGGCGACAGGCACCAGTCGGCGGACAGGTCACTGCCCACGAGCCGGCTCTGATCGTTGACGACCCCGTCGACTCCGGTCTGCCCCTGTATCACCGCACGGGCCAGCGCCAGCGTGCCGATCAGCGGCGGGCCGAGGATCGAGCCGATCGTGGCATGCAACGAGTTCGGCAACTGGAGATTCTTACCGGTCTGCGCGGGCGGATTGAAGTAGGCGATCTCCCGGAAATGTTCCGGGTCGCGAACGTCGAAGACCCGAATACCGGATTGAATCCAGCCGCAGGCCAGGGCGCGCGGATTATCGGGCCGGTCCACCGAGCAGTAGTGCGCGTCGTAGCCGAACAACCCGTTACCCGAACTACTGGAGGCCCAACGGTTCTGATGCTCGGGGAGGTTGATCGCCAGTTTGATGCTGTTGCGCCATTTCGGCCGCGCCGGTTCGCTGACATCCATCAGTTTCACGCCACCCGAACCGCCCTCGTCGACGGTGAAGATATAGGGCCGGCCGGCGTAGGTGACGTAAATGCTGTGCTGGTTGATCTGGCCGTCGGTCCAGAATTTGTGCCCGATATGAGGCACCGGCTGCGACACCACGGTGCGCGGCGCACGATTTTGCACCGCGGAGACGTCGAGCACGGTCAGCCCGCCCAGGTTCGCCAGGAACATGGTGTTTCCATCCGGGGTGAAACCCATTCCGTGGGCTTCGATTCCAGTCAGCCCGCCCCACACCACCATCGGGTTCGCGGGATCGGTGATATCGACCGCGCTGATCCACCCCGGCGCGATGCCGGAGGCCCAGTAGGTATTGCCGTCCGGGGAGAAGTCCCCCTCATGTGTAGTGATCGCAACCGGCATGTGCGGCATCGAGCCGGTAGTGGTGTTCAGCAGCCGGGGATGTGCGCAGTCCTGGGAGATGTCGTATATCGAGATGAAACCCGCGCCCTCGATCAGCCCGACGCCGGTGCCGACGAGCAGGCCCCTGGCCTTGTTCACCTTCAGTGACTCCCAGGTACCGCCGACCATGGCCGGCTCGGACAGCACCGTCGTCGGGACCGGGTGGGCCGGATCGCTGACATCGACGACATGGACCCCGGCCTCGGGGCCGAGCAGGTTCGTCGGGAAGGTCGATGCGATATAGGCGCAGTGCTCGTAGGAGGGGCTTACCGGGCCCGCACCGAGACCCTGATACTGCCCGACCAGATCGAGATTGCAGTTGTAACCGGCCCTGCTGCGCCCGGACTTGCGATCGGCGAGCGGAACCTCACCCTGGATGCCGGTTTCGACCCGGTCTCCGGAACGGCACGACGCCGGGTCCACCGCGGTCGGCCAGACGCCGGTGAACTCGTCGAATCCCGGGGGCGGCGCCGCGGTGCCGACGGCCGAGCCGATCATCAGGACGGCCACCGCCGTCAGCGCGCCCCCCGTCCGCACGGCCATCCGACTGCCCCGCCAACGTGATTCGCGGGGCCAGGACCCGCGCCATCGGCGTGGCCGGCGGATATCGACACCATTGTCCGGGCCACTGGTCATTGCTTTCCTCTTCTCTTCCTCGATCGCCGCGGGCCGTCGCCTCCGATCCGAAACCGGACGGCCGCGACCGGGACCGGCTATACCGCCTCGGCCACCGACAACGGCAGGATCCGCCGCAGCGCCGCTACGACTTCCTCGGGCGCCTCGAGCGGGGCACAATGTCCGGTCTCGAGTTCGACGAGTTCCACCAGCCGCGGCAATCGCTCCGCGATCCGGTGCGAGCGGTGGGCCGGTGTGATGCGGTCGTGTCGTCCGGCGATCACGAGGGTGGGTACGGTGAGGGCGGCGCCGTCCAGCGCGGTCACCATGCGCACCAGCATGGCGCCGTATCCACCGCGCCCCCGGCTGGATGTCGCAGCGACAATCCGGTCCAAGCCCAGGGATACCGGCCGTTGGGTCCGCTTGCCGACAGCCACCATGCGCAATAGGCTGTGCCGCAACGGAAGTCGGCGCGGCAACGGAATGCCGGCCAGCGGTAGGACGGTGCATGCCAGCCGCCGCCGGACGCCGAGAAAGCGCTCGGGACCACGCAGGAACCGGACGTTGTCGAGGATTTCGCCGGGAGTGGTGTTGATCAGTGCGGCCGCGGAGATCTTTGCGCTCACCTGATCGGGATACCTTGCCGCCCAGGCGAGAACGGCGATCCCGCCCATCGAGTGGCCGGCCACCACGACGCGTTCTTCGGGTCCGGTCGTGGCGTCCAGGACGGCAGCGAGGTCGTCACCGAGGTGGTCGAGCGTGTAGCGGTCCCGGCGGGGGGATTCGCTGCGCCCGTGACCGCGCTGATCGTAGGACACGACCCGGTACTCGCCGACAAGTTCGTCGATGATATTGCGCCAGAAGGGAATTGCGCACAGCACGCCGTGGGCGAGCACGAGCGTCGGCGCCTGCGCGGGACCGCGGATCTCGGTGTACAACCGGGTACCGTCGGCGCTGTCGACTGTCATGATTTCCGGAGCTGCTCCGGTGCGGGCGCTCATCGGCGGACGGCTTCGCGGTGCGCCCGGGTGATCGCGCGCCGCGCCTGCGGCACCAGGCGCGCGAAGTCCGGCAGCCGGGGCACCGTATTGCGCAGGATCACCGCGAAGGTGGTGAACAGCAGACGCCGGCCCCGGCCCCACGGCACACCCAGCAGTTCCCGCAGTTCGGGCGGCAGCAGACCGGCGGTGATCACGGCGTTCGTTCCGCCGGCGATCGGGCGCACCGTGTGGTTCCAGACGAATCCCCACCGCAACACCGGAAACGGCGGCGGTGTCGGGGAACTGAGCACGGCGAACACCCGGTCGGTCATATCGGAACGTTCGAGTTCGTTCCGCGCCATCTCGTCGAACCAGGCGCGGAACGACGCCCAATCCGGCGGCATGTCCTTCTCGCGCACACCGTAGAGGCGCCCGACCTGGCGCATTTCCTGGTAGAACCGCTCCGCCTCGCCGGGCTTCCAGCCCCGCCCCAAGATCTGCTGCAGCGTGACGACGCCGTGCACCAGGCTGGCGTGCACCCAGTGGAATGCCTCGGGGTTCAGCGCGCTGTAGCGACCGCCGCCAGGGAGTTCGCCGGTGAACTGCCGATGCAGGTCCCGCAGGCGTTGCGCGGTGGCCAGAGCCTCGGCACGGCCGTAGACAACGCCCATGATCATGTCGACAGTGCGTTCCGCGCGCCCGTACGGATCGGTTTCGAAGACCGAGTAGTCGCGCACCCCGGCCGCGACCACCGGATGAGCTACGTCGATGAGCAACCGGCGCGACGCGCCGAACACGAACGTCAAATCCCCGAACACCCGCCACGCCACCGAATCGGGCCCCAGCGGAGCACGCTCGGCCGGTCTCGAATCCACGGCTGCGGCGCCCGGAGTTCCGATCACGTCAGTCATGAGTCTATTACTAGCAGAATAGTCTCAATCAAGATACTCGTTACGCGACTCGCCCGGACGCTACGGACTCACGGGAACAACGACGACGCCGGGCCGATTTGCCATGCGCTCACCGGCGGTTCGGTGCGAGCATCTTCCGCAGCAGGGGGTCGAGCACCGCGTCGGGCAGCCGGTGCATCAGCACCCTGCGCAGGTCCGGTCGCACCGAGTAGCGTCGGCGCGGTTTCGCGGAAGTGGCTGCCTTCCATACGGTTTCGGCAAGAACCGCCGGGTCGTGGGCGCGCCGCTGCTCCTCGACGGCGAGGTCGCCGACCGTGCCGATCAAATCGGCGAAATCGGTCGAGTCGCGGCGCGCTCGATCGAAGGTCGCGCGGATTCCCGCGACCATGTTCGTCCGGAACGGCCCCGGCTGCACGGTGCTGACCGGCATACCCAGAAACATCAGCTCACGCCGGAGTGCGTCGGTGTATGCCTCGATGGCATGTTTGGTCATGGCGTAGGGCCCGTTGAGCATCAGGGCTTTCTGCCAGCCGGTTTCCGAACTGATGGTGATCACGCGCCCGCCGGCGCGCCGCAGAAGCGGGAACGCGGCTTTGACCACCCGATAGGTGCCCAGCACATTCACCTCGAAAATGCGGCGCATATCGTCGTCGCCGACCTCGACCAGGGGGCCGACGAACATCGTCCCCGCGAACGTCACCACCGCGTCCAACCCCTGCGGGGCATGCGCTTGCGCCGACTTCAGTGCAGCGGCAACCGATTCCGGATCGGTGACGTCGAGCTCGATCGACACGAGGCCGGCCGCGCCGGCGGGTGGGGTGAGATCGGCCGCGAGCACCCGCCAGCCGCGTTCGGCGAACAGCGTCGCGGTGGCACCACCCAAACCGCCCCCGGCGCCGGTGATCAGCACTGTCTTGCCGGTCATGAATACCCCTTTCGATTCCGGTGGCGGCCGGTTCGCAGACACCGCCGCCGAAATTAGAACAGGTTTCAATCAATGATTCAATCACTAGTGGCCGTCGCGATGAGTCTACTGCTCATTTAATAGTCTCGACTGCGATACTGACTTCGTGACTCGCCCCGGCGCCTCCTTGTCCAGTCTGTTCGGTCGTGCGGTGGAACGGGCGGCCACCGCGGAGACGAACGACGACGCTGACGCGCACATATTCGACGCGGCATTGACGGTGCTCGCCGAGCGGGGCACTCGCCTGGCGACGATGGACGATGTGGCGACGGCATCGGGGGTCAGCCGCGCCACCCTCTTCCGACGCTTCGGCGGTAAGGACGCCCTGTTCGAAACTGCACTCGCACACGAGCTGCGTCGGTTTCTGGATTCGATCGCGAATACGTTCCTCGTGGTCACCGACCCCACCGAACGCATCGCCGAGGCCTTCGTAGCCTGCGTGCAGCTGCGCGCCCGGGCCCTGCGACGCCGTTCGTCACCCGACTACGGCTGGGAACTACTGGCCATACTCGAACAGGGCGATCCCGCACTCCTCGAGATCGGACGCCGCTTCATCGCCGCCCACATCGTCGCAGGCCAGGCCGAAGGTGTTCTACCGCAGGGCAATTCCGATATGCAAGCCGAGGCCATCATCCGGCTCACACTGGGCTATCTGCTCGCTGGAAACCCCCGCTTCGATATCGATCAGCCCGACGTCGCACGCGAGGTCGCCCGCCGAACCATCGCACCGCTGGTCACCGGGGTGCTGTAACGCTGCTGCGACGACATGTCCGCACGATCATGCCCGGCAGCATCGCCGCGCCGGAAGAACCGCGCCCGGTTCACACACCGACCGCAAGCCCTCTTGATCCCTCCGCGGACGCGAGCTGCCCGGCCGCAGGCTGGGAAAGCCGGTGTGCGACACGTGCAAACGTGATCCGCGCGTGATGGCGCTGGCGCTGGTCCGCGATGCCGCCGCGGGCCGGGAAGACCTGATCGCGATCCGCGGTTACGAGCCGGTCCGCGAGCCCGGCCGTGGCGGCCAGGGCGTGGTTTACCTTGTCCGCCATACCGATTCGGGCGAGGCTCGGACGCTGGAGGTGCTACCGGCGCAGGTGGCCGTCGCTGCGAGTACTGCGACGGCGGGAGCGTGGAGCAGCGTCGATGCCGGGCCGGGCGCGTAGATGCTCACCGGACAGACGCCCCGGGAGTTCCCACGCGGCTCCGATCCGATCGCGGTCGTGTTCGAGCGCTACGTCGGCACAGGCGATATGTACATAGCAGACACCGATCAGCGGACCGCACGACCCGTGTCGGCAGTGCCGGCGGGGTGCGGCTCGACGGGGGCTCGGCCGACCAGATAGAGCGAGATGAGGGTGGGGAGCGGGAACATTCCGGTGACGAGGCCGGAGACGTCGAATCCGGCGGCAGCCAAGGCGTTGTTCGTTCGCCGGTTGGGGCGGCAACCATCGGCGAGCGCGTGCCACGGCGACTCGGCCAGATCCTGGAGACGGCCGAGCAGGGTGCCGTCGCCGGCGCGGATGTGCTCGAGCACGAGCAGTTCACCGTCCGGCCTCAGCACCCTGCGGAACTCAGCGAGAGCGGCAGCGACGTCGACGACGCTGCACAGCAGAAACGGTGACACCACGGTGTCGAAGGCGCAGTCGGCGAACGGCAGCGCTTCGGCGACGCCATCGATCAGCTCCAACTCGACGCCGAGTTTGCGCGCGCGGCGTGTGGCCACTCGCCGCATCACCGGGTTCGGCTCGACGGCGGTCACCGCGGTGACCGCCGTCGGTAGGTAGCGCAGATCGTGGCCGGGTCCCAGCCCGACGATCAGCAGATTGCCGCGCGCGGATGACAGCAGCCCGGCGCGCACCGGCCGAACCAGGAGTGGTTCGGCACCGCTCATCAGCATGCTGTACCAGACCGCGAAAAACGGACTCCGCATTACCACTCCTCCTCCCCGGGGGCATTCTGTCGGGTCCATTCACAGCATGCACCCGATCGCGGCAGTGCACGGGCATTGCCGGCGTCTCGGCGCGGCTACGAGAAGCATCCGTTGTCCTCACCGCCGGGTCCGCGGCGCTAGGATTCCCGAGCTGTGACAACCCCCAGAGCCCGGACCGGGTGCCGCCAAACTCGTTTCCAACCGCCGACCGGGTCCACCGAACTGCTGCTGATCCGTCACGGCGAGTCCGCACCTGCTTACCCAGACGAACCGTTTCCCCTGGTGAACGGCCAGGGAGACCCCGAACTCGCCCCAGCGGGACGACAGCAGGCCGAACGTGTGGCCGAACGGCTCCGCGCGGAACGCATCGACGCCGTCTATGTCACCACTTTGCGGCGAACAGCGCAGACGGCTGCGCCACTCACCGCCCGCCTCGGGCTCACCGCGCGCGTGGAACCGGACCTGCGAGAGGTGCATCTCGGTAGCTGGGAGGGCGGACTGCTGCGCAAAATGATGGCCGAACGCGATCCGGTCGCACAACAGATGCAGGCAGAGGAGCGCTGGGACGTCATCCCCGGCGCCGAGCCGGCCGAAGAATTCGCCACCCGGGTCCGTAAGGCGGTCCAACGACTCGCCGGCGAGCATCCCGACCGACGCCTGGCCGTGTTCACCCATGGCGGCGTCATCGGCCAGGTGATGGCGCTGGCCAGCGGCTCCCGCTCGTTCGCTTTCCTGGGCGCGGACAACGGCTCGATCTCGCACATCGTGGTCACCGGCGAGTCGTGGATCGTGCGCTGCTTCAACGACACCGCCCACCTGGGGCCAGCATTCGGCCGGTCCGCCACGCCCCTCACCTGATGCGACACCGCCCGAGCGCCTGGTTCCCGGTCTGTTCTCACCGTCGACGTCGGATCGGCGTATCCACCGCGCGCCGAACCAGCGGTGGCTCTCGACTCCGAGCCGGAACCGCCGATTGCGCGGCGGTTCATCGCTGTGCCAGGGTTTCACCGTGGCAGGCGATTGTTTCTGCGGCTGTGGGAGCAGGATCCCGTTCGGCCGCCGTTCGGCCGCGAACGTGATCGGACGCGAGATCACCGAACACCTGGCCGCGTTGCGGCAGGCCGGCCGCGGAACGCTGCCGGGTTCGGTGAATCGTGGCGACCTGGCGGACCTCCTTGCCGACGGTGAAGCCGCACTCACCCAGGTGCGCGCACGAGCTCATAACGAGCTCACCCGTGAACTGCTCGATCGCAGGGCTACCCAGAGGTTTCTGGTCGCGGCCCGGAAAATGCGCAACACACTTGCCCGACCCGCGGACCCACCGCGGTCGCGGAAACACGTGCCCGGACGGTTGCTGCGCGCCACCGGCACAGTCCTGGAAGTCGCCGAAACCGGGTGGACGATCAACGACAACCCGCGGATCCGAATCCGTATCCGCCTCGAGCCGCCCGGCGAGGACACCTACGATATCGAGAGCAAGCTGCTGGTGTCGCGGTTGGCCATCCCGCGGCGCGGCGACCGCGTCGAGGTCGAGTACGACTCGCACGACCCGAACCGCTTCACCTTCGAACTCGCCGCCGCGACAACGGGATTGGCCGACCAGCTGGCGAACCTTGCCCAGTTGCGCCGGGACGGCTCACTCACCGACGCCGAGTTCCAGCGCGCCAAAGACCGTCTACTCGACGATGGCGGTCCGGGCACGCTGCCCAGCTGACCGGATCGCTGGACTCGCATGTGACATTCGCGCTCCCGATCGACGCCGCGACATCGATTCGGCAGTCACCGCACCGCACCGAGAACGGCTGCGGCACTTGCCCATACGACCATCGTCATCGTGATGGCAGTATCCGATTCGAGAAATCCGGCACTCTCGGACGGCGTGGGAGCGGCGACCGAGCCGCACTCGGCTCCTGTCGCCGCGCACCTACGCCGGGGAGACGCTGCGCAGGTCTCAGTTACAGGAACCGGTGGCGGCCTTACGGATACCCGCCACGGCATCGGTCTGCTGCTGCTTGGTCAGCGCGCTCCAGCCGGGACCGCTCTTGAACTGCGAGATGATCTTCTCCGGATCCTTGGCCGTGGCAGGCACGCTGGAGTCGGAGAAGATCGGCTGCATCGCCTGGCACTCCTTCTGGTAGATCGCCGAGGAGGTGTCGGCGCCACCGCTGTCCGACTGTGCTGCAGCGTTTTTCGAGGAACCGCTACATCCCGCGAGAAGAACGGCCGATGCCAGAACCGCAAGCGGCAGACCGGCGCGCTTGGCCAGCGATGTCATATATGGAAATCCAATCTCGCACCGGGAGCGGCGAATCCCCTCCCGTCCGCGAAACCGTACCGTACTCCCTTCCAAGAGAAGGAGGTACCGAATAACGCTGCGGCACAGCGGCGCGACAACGGGCTTCGGTCACGGTGAGACGGCACGCGGGCAGGGAGTGGGATTCCGGTCCTGCGGGGTTGTGATGAAAAAACTACTGCTGGAGCATCTTTCGGGTTGATCGTCAGGCTCGAGCGGCGTCGCGCGCGAGGGCGCGGTCACGCTGTTCCTCGAACCGCGGTATCTGTGTGTGTTCGAGGTCGTCCAGGTAGGCGGCGAGCCGGTCGCGCGCTTGCTCACCGCGAGGACCGAAGTCGTTGCGACCGAAGATATTCCATTGACGGATGACGGGTTGCAGGACTTCTTGCAGGTGCTGGCGCAGGTCGTAGATGCCGTGCTTGGCCATCAGAACACCGTGGCGGCGGAAGTTGGGCATACCGGTGCCGGGCATGCGGAAGTTCTCCACGATGATGTCGATCGCCTCGATGGCCTGATCCGGGACGAGGTCCAGGGCGGCGCCGCACATCGTGCGGTAGAAGATCATGTGCAGGTTCTCATCGAGCGCTACCCGCTGCAGCATGCGGTCGGCGACCGGGTCCTGGCACACGGCGGCGGTGTTGCGGTGACTGATCCGGGTAGCCAGCTCCTGGAACGACACGTAGGCGACCGAGTACAGGAACCCGGCCTGGCCGTGGGCGACGATCTGGTCGATCGGCGCAGCGAAGCCGTGGGTCATGTGGGTCATGCGGTCGTTCTCCAGAGCGACGGGATCGACTCCGCGAGTGAGAACGAGGTAGTCGCGAATCACCGTGGAGTGTCGGGCTTCTTCAGCCGTCCAGCGACCGACCCAGGATCCCCAGGCGCCGTCCTGGGAGAAGTTCTCGGCGATGGTGCGGTGGTAGGAGGGCAGATTGTCCTCGGTGAGCAGGTTCGTGATCAACGCGGCTCTGGCCACATCCGACAGCCGGGATTGCCCGGGTTCCCAATCGATGCCGCCGAGCAGGGCGAAGTTGCGCCCGGAGTCCCAGGGCACGTAGTCGTGCGGATGCCAGTCCTTGGCCATGGACAGATGCTGGTTCAGTGCGTTCGCCGCGTTGGGTTCGAGTTCCGTGAGGATCTCCAACTGCGTCAATTCACGTGTCAATGTCGTTGTCTGCCTTTCTCGTTGCCGAACATTGGATGTCGCAGTCACCGAGTGCGGTTACCCGGTGCTGGCGGCGTCGTCGCCGCGGGGTGTGAGCAGGGTCAGGCCGGTGCCGTAACGGCGGTACAGCAGATGCCCACGGCCTGAACTCGGGTCGGTGTAGAACAGGTACGGCAGTCTCCGCTCGCGCACCCGGTCCACGGCACCGGTCTCGGTGAGCGCCGGCGCGGGACGGGGATTGACCGTGAATGGTCCAGGCTCGCCGGGAGTCGCGCGCGTGGATTGGACGCCGCACTGGCGGGCCAGCCGCAATCCCGAGGGACCGGCGCGGTAGATGACGGCGTCCTGGCCGGTTGCGGCATCGGTGAACAGATGCACGTCGTAGTCCATCGCGTCCATCACCGCGGCGGCCCCCAGCGGCCGGCTGGCGGCCAACGAGACCGATTTGCGGCGGGCCAGTTCGCCCGGCCCCGATGTCTCCGGGAGCGGCTTGAGATCCGGCCATGGTCTGGGCCGCCACGGCGCCCGCATCGCGGTGATCAGCTGTTCGAGTCGCACCACGACCGGCAGCGCGTCACCCGGCCCGCGTGTGGGTGTCTGGATCCGCGCCGGTGTGTCACCGACGCGCAGGTTCACCTGGACCAGAAACGGGCCGTCTTCGGTGTTGGTGCCGGTGATCCG
The DNA here is from genome assembly GCF_001613305.1 of Nocardia vaccinii NBRC 15922. Classification (GTDB taxonomy): domain Bacteria; phylum Actinomycetota; class Actinomycetes; order Mycobacteriales; family Mycobacteriaceae; genus Nocardia; species Nocardia vaccinii. The sequence continues at coordinate 59,263 of NZ_BDCC01000049.1, read as the reverse complement.
CAGGCGAGCGCCGTCCCCGAGGTCGAGGCGGTCCAGCAGTCGGCCGACCGCACCGGCGAACCGCTCGACTTCCAATGCGGGGACCCGGCCGCGTGCATACACGACCACATGCGGAAACGCCGTCGACACCCACCGGCGCGACTCACGCGACACCACCACACCTCCATCTTCTCGACCGGCCAGGCTCCGATCGCCTGGATCAGGGTGCTTCGCCGCCCCGACGCCCGAAAGGGCCGATAGACCCTAGCTAGGTAGTTTGTTTATTTCATATTTGCTAAACTAGTAGATACGGAGATCGGGGACGAGGTACTGATACTCCCCGCGGACAACGCCCCTGACCCGATCCCAGGTATTTGCCCTGTTTGCTAAACTTCGCAAACAACGACCGATGAGTGTCGCGAAACCGTCCACGGCGGGAAGGGAGTGGCTGACCATGCCCGGAGTGCGCAGGCCGCTCTATCAGATGAAGGCCGAGTTCTTCAAAACCCTCGGCCACCCGGTGCGGATCCGCGTGCTGGAGTTGCTGTCCCAGCGCGAGCACACGGTCGCGGAGATGCTGGGTGAAATCGGCGTGGAGGCGGCGAATCTGTCGCAGCAACTGGCGATTCTGCGCCGCGCCGGGCTGGTCGCCGCGCGCCGCGAGGGCCTGTCGGTCACCTACGAGATCACCAGGCCCGAGGTCGCCGAACTTCTGGCCGCGGCACGCGCCATCCTCACCGGCGTCGTCGCGGGCCAAGCGGAGGCCCTCGAACAACCCGCCTGAACCGGGCCCGTTCCGGACGGACCCAGCCCGACCCGCCTGTTTGCTATTTTTCTAAACTGAATACCCTGGCAGTTATGAAAGAGAGTTCCGCAGTGACCGATCACCCCGACGCCGTGGCCACCGTGCAGGCACCGACCGAGCACGACGGAATCCTGTCCTGGGTCAGCGACATCGCCGACTTGACCGCCCCGGACCGCATCGTGTTCTGCGACGGTTCCCGGTCCGAGTGGGACCGGTTGACCGCGATGCTGGTGGACAAGGGCACCTTCGTCCCGTTGGAGGCGAAGCCGAACTCGTTCTGGTGCGTCTCGGACCCGGACGACGTGGCGCGGGTGGAGGACCGCACGTTCATCTGCTCGCAGGCCCCCGAGGATGCCGGTCCGACGAACAACTGGGTGGACCCGGTGGATATGCGCACGGTGATGACCGAGCACTACCGCGGTGCGATGTCCGGGCGCACGATGTACGTCATCGCGTACTGCATGGGCCCGCTGGATGCGCCGGACCCGAAATTCGGTGTGCAGATCACCGATTCGGAATACGTCGCGGTGTCCATGCGAATCATGACCCGCTCCGGCGTTCCGGTGTGGGAAAAACTCACGCCGGGAACCGATTTCGTGAAATGCCTGCACTCGGTCGGTGCGCCGCTGGGCGACGGGCAGGCCGATGTGGCGTGGCCGTGCGACACGACCAAATACATCTCGCACTTCCCCGAGCGCCGGGAGATCTGGAGCTACGGGTCCGGCTACGGCGGCAACGCGCTGCTGGGCAAGAAATGTTTCGCGCTGCGCATCGCGTCGGTGATCGGCCGGGACGAGGGTTGGCTCGCGGAGCACATGCTCATCCTGAAACTCACCTCCCCGCAGGGCAGGACGCACTACATCGCGGCGGCGTTCCCATCCTCGTGCGGCAAGACCAACCTGGCCATGCTCGAACCGGCCCTGGACGGCTGGACCGCCGAAACCGTCGGCGACGACATCGCCTGGCTGCGGTTCGGCGAGGACGGGCGGCTCTACGCGGTCAATCCCGAGGCGGGATTCTTCGGCGTCGCACCGGGCACCGGCAAGGGAACCAACCCGAACGCGATCGCCACCATCGATCAGGGCAACTCGATCTTCACCAACACCGCCCGCACCCTCGACGGCGACGTGTGGTGGGAAGGCCTGGGCGCCCCGCCCGCCCGGCTGATCGACTGGCACCGCAACGACTGGACACCGCAATCGGAAACCCCTGCCGCACACCCGAACTCGCGCTATTGCACCCCCATCGAGCAGTGCCCGTCGGTGGCTCCGGAATGGAACGACCCGCGCGGCGTGCCGATCTCGGCGATCTTCTTCGGCGGTCGCCGGGCGAGCACCATCCCGCTGATCGCCGAAACCTTCGACTGGGCCCACGGGGTATTCACCGCGTCGGTGCTGTCCTCGGAAACCACCGCCGCGGCGGCCGGGCAGGTCGGGGTCGTGCGCCGGGACCCGATGGCAATGCTGCCGTTCCTGGGGTACCACGTCGGCGCCTACTTCGCGCACTGGCTGTCCATGGCCGACCGCGCGGACGCACAATTGCCGAAAGTCTTCCAGGTCAACTGGTTCCGCCGCGGAGCCGACGGCGCCTTCCTGTGGCCGGGCTTCGGTGACAACATGCGTGTGCTCAAATGGGCCCTCGAACGCATCGACGGCGCCGCCGACGCGGTGGAAACCCCGATCGGGTACGTCCCGACCGCCGGCGCCCTGGATCTGACCGGCCTCGACGACACCGAGCGCGAACTGGTCCGGCAGGCACTGGCGGTCGACACCGACGAATGGATCGCCGAGACCGCATCCATCGACGACTGGTATTCCTCGATCGGCGGCGACCGGCTCCCCGGAGCGCTCCGCGACCAACTCGCCGCTATGAAACTCCGACTGGCCAAGACCCTGTGACGGCCCCCGAAACGATCCGCTCACCCAGGGACGAACGCACGAAACCCACACTTGCACAACGCATCCGGTACATCTGCGGCGGCACCCTGCCGCCGCAGATGTCGGCCTGGGTGATCAACGACCTCACCGGCCCCGGAGCCGTCCGCCGCTACCTGCTACGCATCCTCATCCCGATCCTGGTGCTGCTGTGCGGGTTCTTGCTGATCCCCGGACCGCTGTGGATGAGACTGGCCATGATGGCACTGTTGTACCTGCCGCTGATCTACTTCACCGCCGCCCTCATGTACGTCTACCGCCGCGCACGCCTCACCAGCCACGGCCTCGCCCCCGCTCTCGCCGACGCCGGCCATCGTCAACGCGCCGCTGCCGAACGCGAAGCCTACGAACGCCGCCACGGCCGAGCCTGAACGGTCGGCCGCAACCTCGAGTCGACATCCAGATAGGCCCGTTAATTGCATATTTTCTAAACTAATAACCTAGTTGTTTCGTGAAGGAGTAATTGTCGTGACCGATCAGTCCGCTGCCGTCACCGGGACAGGCCAGGCACCGTCCGACCACACGGGTGTACCGGCGTGGGTCGCCGAGGCCGCCCCGGTTGACGGCCGATACGGCCGGAACCGGCTGCCGGAGGTTCCGCATGAGCAGTTGGCGGGGTTGAAACTACCTCTGGCGCAAGCACTGTGAGCGCGCGGGCGCTTTTGCCGGTCTGGTCCGACTGGCGCGCGGGCCTGCGTGCCCCCGGCGCGGACCTGCTGTCCGGGCTCATCGTCGCGCTGGTAGCGCTCCCGCTGGCGCTGGGCTTCGGGATCTCCTCGGGCCTGGGCGCGGCTGCCGGGCTGGCGACCGCGGTGGTGGCGGGTGCGGTCGGGGCGATCTTCGGTGGGTCTAGGTTCCAGGTGTCGGGGCCCACGGGGGCGATGACGGTTGTGCTGGTACCGATCGTCCATCAGCACGGTGCGAGTGGGGTGCTGGCCGTGGGGCTGCTGGCCGGGCTCGTGCTGGTGGTGCTCGCGGTCGCCGGGGTCGGGCGCGCGGTGCGCTATATGCCCGCCCCGGTGATCGAGGGCTTCACCGCGGGCATCGCGGTGGTCATCGCCCTGCAGCAGGTTCCGTCCGCACTCGGTGTCGCGCATGCGCACGGGGACAAGGTGTGGCAGGCCGCCGCCGACGCCGTGCACCAGTACATCGGCCATCCCGACCCGCTGCCGATCGTCACGGCGCTGGTTGTGGCCGTGGTGATGCTGGCCGGTGGCCGGTTCCTGCCGCGGTGGCCGTTCGCCCTGCTGGCCGTGGCCGCCGCCACGATCGCCGCGGCGCTGTTCGATCTGCGGCTGACCCGCATCGGTGCCATCCCGTCGGGTTTGCCGGCGCCCACACTCGGTTTCCTGCATCCGGACCAGCTGGGGTCGCTGCTGGCTCCGGCGCTGGCGGTGGCCGCGCTGGCGGCGTTGGAGTCGTTGTTATCGGCCACGGCCGCCGACTCGATGGCGGTGGGCACCCGCCACAACTCCGATCGCGAACTGTTCGGCCAGGGGCTGGCCAATATTGCCGCGCCCTTGTTCGGGGGTGTTCCGGCCACCGGCGCGATCGCCCGCACCGCGGTCAACGTGCGCTCCGGCGGACGCACCCGCCTGGCGGCGTTGACGCACGCCATCGTGTTGGCGATCATCATCTTCCTGGCCGCCCCGCTCGTCGGTCACATTCCCCTGGCCGCGTTGGCGGGGGTGCTGCTGGCTACCACCGTGCGGATGGTGGAAACCGCGTCGCTGGCCGCGATCGCCCGCGCCTCCAAGAGCGACGCGGCGATCATGGGTGTCACGTTCCTGGTCACCGTCGCCGCGGATCTGGTGACAGCGGTCGCCGTCGGCGTCGGCATCGCGGTACTGTCGGCATTGCGTGCGGTGGCGAAAGAAGCACGCCTGCAACAGATTCCGCTCGACGAAGCCGATCACCTCACCGAGGAACACGAACTGCTCGACCAGCACATCGTCGCTTACCGCCTGGACGGGCCGTTGTTCTTCGCCGCCGCCCACCGCTTCCTGCTCGAGCTCGCCGAGGTATCGGATGTGCATGTGGTGATCCTGCGCATGTCGCACGTCACCGCTCTGGACAGCACCGGTGCGCTGGTGCTCAAGGACGTGATCGGCAAACTCGAGCACCGTCACATCATCGTGCTCATGTCCGGGCTGCGCTCCGACCACCGTCGCCGCCTCGACGCGATCGGGGCCCTGCCCGCCGGCGGGGACGGGCACCTGTTCGCCCACACCCCCGATGCCCTCGCCTGCGCGCGGCAGCTGCCCCCCGCCCTCGCCGGAAGTGGTCGATGAGCCGGCACCCGGCGTCCAGGCTCGGGCGGCGGATCGTGACGGTGGACCGGATTGCGAGACCAGCGTCGCGCCGATCGCTCGCCTCGGGATCGAGCGTGAGCACCTGCGCGTGCTGACCGACGAACCTCACGCCGTTGCCCGGATGAGGAGCGTCCGGCCGGTGACGATCGGTTCGAATTGCCAGCACACACCGTGCTGATTCGGAATGTGTGGCACAAAGGCTCTACAGGTCCCGGATATTTTCGGCTACTCGGAGAACGGGTCTTATCGTGGGGCAGGAGGACGCCGGTGTCCCCGATCGGGCACCGAACGGTGACCAACCGACCGAGGTATTGACATGGAAGATGTCGAGCGAACCTCACTGGTGTCGCAATGGTGGCATGCACTCACCACTGCCGGGGCGGTGCCCGAACCCACGCCAGGAGCGCGACAAGCGCTGGGCGACCTGGTCGACGAACTGGCCGACGGACTGGACGCCGACCCCTTCGACGACGCCGCGGGTGCACGGGTCGGCGCCGCCCTGGTCGCTGCGGGCCTGGTCCATCCGGCAGTGCCGGGCGCAACTGCGCCGGTGCTGTATCGCCTGTCAGCCGAAAGTCCCCGATTCGACACCGACGAGCGGGTGACCGCCTTGCTCATCGCCATCGAGCGTGGCTATCACCAGGCGCTCCCCCGGGAGCAGCGACCGCCGCCGGAGACGCCCGAACAGTCCCGACCGTTCCGCCATATTTCGGACAAGTTGTTCCGCACCGCCGTCGAGAACTTCCCCATCGCCATCGCCCTGGGGGACGTCGACGGCAATCTGATCTACGCCAATCAGGCGATGAGCGACATGCTCGGCGTGCCCGTCGAGGCGCTGCACCGGATCTCGATCGCCGAGTTCGCCCATCCGGAAGAGTGGGACGAGATCAACGCGCAAGTCTTCGGCCGGCTCTTGCTGGAGCGCCAGGGGACGGTCCGCATGGAACGGCGACTGATCCGCGGCGACGGCAGCATTCGATGGACGTCGTTCTCCGTCACCTTCATACCGGCAAGCGGCGACCGGCCCGACTTCGGGCTGGCCGTGGCCGAGGACGTCACCCAACGGCACCAACTGCAGGAACAGCTGCACTGGCAGGCCCGACACGACCAGCTCACCGGCCTGCCCAACCGGCGCCTTCTCCTCGAACGAATCGATGCCATCACCGCGAACGCCGCCCCCGACGATCGCATCGGGCTGTGCTTCGCCGACCTCGACCGCTTCAAAGACATCAACGACCGCTACGGTCACTCCACCGGTGACCAGGTCCTGGTGGCCATCGCCGATCGATTCCGCGACATCTCACCGGACGGCGAATGGCTGACCGCCCGGCTCGGCGGTGACGAATTCGTCGTCCTCGTCTCGCCACCCACCGACGAGCATCGGATTGCCACCGTCACCGACCAACTGAAATCCGCACTGGCCACCGAGATCATCGTCGGCGACCATCGACTGTCGATGTCGGTCAGCATCGGCGCGGTCACCATCCCCATCGCCGCCCAACCAGCGGCCACCCTGCTGATAGCCGCCGACCGCGAGCTGTACCGCGCCAAAACCGACCGCGGCAACCGCAGGGCCGCGAACCCGCGCGATACCGACGAAGGCCGAGCGATCTGAACAACTGAGCAATCAGCGCAACGTCGTTCGAATTGCCGACACACTGTTCTGGTTCGGAATGTGTGCCGGCGGTCGCCGAGATCAGCTGCGCTCCAACGAATCCGAAGCCAGCAGTGGTTCGTATTCTGCGCGAAGGGAATTGAACTTCGGCCAGAACGAGTCCGGTGGGGAGGCCGTGAGCCTGGCTTGCAGGATGTCCAGGTGAGTGTGCCAGCCTGCGGCGATGTCGAGGGTCTCGTCCCGGGTCGGGAGCCGGCGGTGGGTGACCGTCAGCCGGACCTTGTCGGCGACCTGCTCTAGCACGAAGGTCACTTCCGAGTCGGCGAGGCCGCCGCCGGTGCTCCAGGTGTGGCGCAGCAGATGCGGGGGATCCCATTCGAGCACCTCGCCGTGCCTGCGGTCGGCTACCTCGGCGGGATCACCCTCGCCGGTGAGTTCGTGGATCCGGAAGATATGTTCGACCCGGCCGCCGGTGGCCTGTTCGAGCAGCCCGCCGGCCAGCCAGGTCGCGCGCTTGTCGATATCGGTCAGGTAGGCCCAGACTCGTTCGATCGGTCCGGGCAGCAGCCGTTCGATGCGGACCGTACCTGGTCCCACGACCTCGCCGTAGTCACTCATCTCGAGAATCCTCCTGCAGCAGTGCGGTTTCCAGAGCGTCGAGGCTCTGGTTCCAGAAGCGTTCGTAGAAGTTCATCCATTCGGCGCAATCCCGCAGCGGGCGCGGATCGAGTCGGCACAGATGGGTGCGCCCGTGCACGCTGCGTCTCACCAGACCGGCCCGCTCGAGGACCTTGATGTGCTTGGACGCCGCCGCGAGCGAGATGTCGAACGGGGCAGCCAGCTCGGTGACGCTGCACTGGCGGGTCGCCAGGGTGCGCAGCATCGAGCGGCGCGTGGAGTCCGATAGCGCCTGGAAGACCACGTCGAGCTGTTCCGAAGAATTCTCAACCACATGGTTGACTATCCCGCCTGCCCATGCCTACTGTCAACCCATCGGTTGAATATCGCGGCCGATTCACCCACCCCTTCAGGGAGAAACCCATGACCGAGCAGAATTTCACGACGACCTTCGCAGTGGACCAGAACCCCGAAACCGTCTTCGACGCCGTACTCGACGTGCGCGGCTGGTGGTCGAAGGCCCTCACAGGACGCAGCGAAAAGCCCGGAGACGTCTTCACTTACGAGGTGCCGGGCGTGCATCGATCCACTATCGAGGTCACCGAGGTCGTCCCTCACGACCGTGTCGTCTGGCGTGTCCTCGACGCCCAGATCACCCTCGTCGAGGACCAAACCGAATGGAACGGCACCGAAATCCGTTTCGAGATCACCCGCTTCGCCGACACCACCGAACTCCGCTTCACCCACGTCGGCCTCACCCCCGCATTCGAATGCTTCGAGGCCTGCCGCAAGGGCTGGTCCTTCTACATCGACGAGAGCCTGCACGATCTGATCACCACCGACACCGGCCAACCCGACGAAGACCCCCAGGCCCTCTCCCTGGCGAACGAGATTGCCGCAGCGACACCGCAGTGACCGAAACTGGTCGCCGACATCCCGACTTGCCTCACGATTCGGTTCCAGTCGCAATGGCCGACTGATTGCGGCGCCGATGATCGGCTGCCACATGGCGCGGCACGCGGGGACGTCGCCCACTTCCGGGGGTGTGACGTCCGCCATCGCGCCTGCCATCGGGGCCGCCGCGGCGATTTCGGGAGCCAGGCCGGAGAGAATTCTCGCCTTCCAGGATCAGGCGGTGAGCGGGACGACGATGACCTTGCCGTGCACCGCGCCCTCGGCGGCGCGGGCGTGCAGCGCGGCAAGTTCGGACAGCGGCACCCGCTGGGCGACGTCGACGCGCAGCTCGCCGCGATCGACCCGCGCGACCAGTTTCGCCAGCTGGTCGGCGTCACTGCGGACGAACAGGTCGATGCCGCGCACGCCGCGCTCCTCATCGCTCGGGGCGGGCATCCACACCGTCGTGTTGACCACGACACCGCCCGGCCGGACCAGGGTGACGAGCGCGTCCAGTTCGGCCGGGTCCACCGGGGCCAGGTTGAGCACGAGATCGACCGGCTCGGTCACCGCCGCGGTCACGGCGGTGGTGGTGTGGTCGACGACCTCGTCGGCACCGGCGGACTCGACTGCCGCGGCGCTGCGCGGGCCGGCCGTGGCGATCACGTGGGCACCGACGTTCTTGGCAAGCTGCACCGCGTAGCCGCCGACCGCTCCACCGGCACCATTGATCAGAACACGCTGCCCTGCCGTCAGCTTGCCATGATCGAACAGTGCCTGGTACGCGGTGAGGCCCACCACGGGCAGCGCGGCGGCGTCGGCCAGCGGGACGCTCTCGGGCGCCGGCGTCAGCACCTCGGCCGGCGCGATGACGTACTCCGCGGCGGCTCCATTGCCGTCCATCGGCAGGAAACCGACCACATCGTCACCGACCGCGATGCCCTCCACGCCCTCACCGAGCGCGTCGACCGTTCCGGCGACGTCGAGACCGGGAGTGTGCGGCAGCTCCACCGGGATGGGTCCCTGCATGAAGCCGCCGCGGATATTGCCGTCGACAGAGTTGAAAGACGTCGCGGCAACCCTGATCCGGACCTCACCGGCTCCAGGGACGGGCTGGTCCACGTCCTCGTAGCGCAGGACGTCGGGGGCGCCGTACTCATGGAAACGCACTGCCTTCATCGGATTCTCCCTTCACTTCACGTTGCTGCTTCGAATTCGAAGCACCTTCAATCACGGTAACACCACTTCGAATTCGAAGCAAGTGATACTTGATTCGCGGCGGCCACCCCATCGCCACGACGAGCTCCGCGACGATCGGCCGGGCCCGGTACCGCACACCCGCACCACGCGGCACTCTTCGAATTCGAAGCAGTAAACTCCGGTCATGCCCGATTCGACGCCGTCACTCGACCCCGTGCAGCTCGGCGCCTACTTCGACCTCGTCGAGGTGACCAGCCTGCTCCGGCACGCGGTCGAGCAGCAGCTGCGCGAGGCCGGCGATCTCAGCTACGTGCAGTTCCAGCTGCTGGCTCGGCTCGGCGACTCGCCGACAGGCAGTCACCGCATGACCGACCTGGCCGACGGCGTCGTCTACAGCCGCAGCGGCCTGACCTACCAGGCGGGTCTGCTCGAGAAGGCAGGTCTGGTTGTGCGAGCCCCTTCCGCGGACGACGAGCGAGTCATCACCGTCACCATCACCGACGCCGGCCGCGCACGGCTCGCCGAGGTGCTGCCCGGTCACATCGAGGTCGTCAGCGGCCTGCTCTTCGAGCCGCTCTCACGCGACGACGTCGAGGCCCTCGCCGCCCTGCTGGCGCCGGTGCGCGACCACATGCGCTCGACGCCGCCCCGCTCGGCCGCGCCACGCCGCCGCAAGAGCGGCGCATAAGGAGCCGCCTCGACCTTGTCGGACCGGGGTATCAGCCGTGGTTCCCGTGGACGAGGCGGATCGGGTACCGATGAGTCCGGGCGAGCACCGTCGTCGGTACAGGGGAATGACGAACTGCGGCCGTGAACCTCTGCGGTCCAGGCCGAGGGCGGATCACCTCCGGAGCCGATGATCCCCCACGAGCTGAATCCCTGAAATACCCGCAGCTCGAATCATGCGCTCGCCCCGGCAGTGGCGACGGGCGACGGCAGGAAACCAACGTCGACGAGGTACTCGATATGGCGGTCGATGAGTTCCGCGCTCATCGGTGCACACCTGATCGGAGTGCCGGCCAGAGCATGCGCGGTATTGCTGTCGTCGAATCGCACCTCGCCGTCCGAGCGTTGCACGGGGATGGCCGCGGCGCGGGCGAGCCCCTGATCGGTGGTGGCCACACTCGTCAAACGCGCGGCCAGGTCTGCCAGAGATGCCGTGGTCAGCGGGAATCCGTTGGCGCGCAACCTTTCCCACACGAGCGTCAGCGGAGCGGTGGAGTGGTTCATCAGATGGTAGGTCTGTCCCGTGCCACCGTGGGTGGCCAGGTGAACGATCGCGGCCGCCACATAATCCGCCGGGACCAGGGAGAATTCGGCGGACTCCGGCACTACCGCACCGAGCATCACCGCCGCGCGCACCAATGTCCAGAAGGCGTCGTCCGTGCTCACCGCTCCGGTCACCGCGCCGCCACAGACGCGGTCGGGGCGATGAACGGCCACCGGCAGTCCCCGCTCACCCGCCCGCGCGACCAGTTCCTCCCCCGCCCACTTGCTCAGCACGTAACCATTGCCGCGCACTTCGGCCGGTCCCGGACGGGCCGATTCGAGAACCGGAACGGCCGGCGGTCGTGCGCAGGCCGCGGCGACCGACAACGTCGACACGAAGTGGACGGGTATCGCCCCGCCGGCCGCGAGTTCGAGCACCTCGCGAGTCCCTTGCACGTTCGCGCTGCGCAGCCGGGAGTAGGGCTCGACGTGGTTGACCCTGGCAGCGTTGTGCACGATGACGTCCGACCTGCACAACGCACGATATTCCCGCGCGAGAAGACCGAATCCCGGCTCCGACACATCAGCGGCGAACGGCAGGATCCGCGGGCTGTGCCGCGGATCCCACAGCCTGTACCCGCGCAACGCGGACACGATCCGATCGAATGCCTCGGCGTGACTCCGCGCCCGGACCAGGCAGTAGATCTTCGCCTCCGTACGAGTGAGGAACTCGTGCAGCAGATAGGCGCCGAGAAACCCGGTCCCGCCGGTCAGCAGGACCCGCTGCGGCGGGGTGTGCACCGACCCGGTGGGTGACCGGATCGAGATCGACCGGTTCCACTGCACATCGGCAGTCAAACCAGACGGAAGTGGCGAGACGTTCTGCCGACCGCACTCTCCAGGCATGAGTCCTCCCGGATTCTTGTTGCTACGGCCTTCGACCGCTCGGTTCGCGAATAGAACCTTATTCAGTAATTTGGAGGATGGTATCCCGGTTTATCACAGACCGCACGGTATCGACCAATTGCCGTCGCGCGCTGACCCCGTTCACATTTTCGCTGGTCAGCCGGTTTTCGGAAGGCGGGGCCAACGCCGGTGACCGAATAGCGCCGCCGGTGTCACAATTGCGCCAACGGCTGTATTGGCCAGATCACCGCCCAGGAGTGAACTGCCCACCGGGCAACTTCGTGAACCCGCGTCGCACATCCGGGCACACTGGCCGAATTCCGTCGCCGAAGATACGAGAGCACAACCGTCAGCAGTATCGCTGCCGGGCCGGACTCCGTACCGGTTCGGTGTACCGGGCGATCGGGTTCGAAGAGGAACTGCTCGCCTCGATCCGGCGGTCGGAGAACATCCTGCGCAGGATCGAGCCCACGCGTCGCTGATTCGCCTCCGGGACACCACCCCGAGGGGTCGTCGCGAATCGCGCCGATCGATCGATGCCGACCGAGGGCTGCTGTGGCGCAATAGGATTCGGATCCTCTTCGCAACGACGGTCAGCTACGGACAGACGGCGAACGCATCGGTGCCGCGCACGCGGGGCCCGTGCGGCCGGCACGGCGATAGGGCCAAGGATAGGCCAGCGATATCGGTGGCTGATGCCGAGCGGCCCGAGGAGCCGGGCAGCAGCGGCTACCGGCTACCCAAGGCCCAGCCGGGTCGAAAGATCCAGACTCAGCGGGGAGGCGTCTGCGGCGGATAGGGCACGCCGTAGGGAGCCGGATTCGGGCCTTGGGGCGGCACCTGCGGCGGATACGGCATACCGTAAGGGACCGGGTTCGGGCCTTGGGGCGGCATCTGCGGCGGATACGGCATGCCGTAGGAAGCCGGATTCGGGTATTGAGCAGGCCCCGGCGCTGGATACGGCGTGCCATCGGGAACCGAGTGGACGTGGCGTTTGGCAGAGGCGATTCCACTCACGGCGCAGACGATCAGCGCGACGAGCAAGAACGGCACCGCCGCCAGATATACCAAGCGGAAACTGGCCATATCCGAAATCAGCTGGCCGATAACGGGTGCGATCACCGCTGCCAGGACGCCGAGCGCCGCCACCACCGCGGCCGCGATACCTCGCCGACCGTCGAGCCGATGGACCAGCACCGCGATCACTCCGGCGGCCGCACCCGTGCCGAGCCCATCGAGCACGCGCCCCGCCAGCAGCACGGCGCTGTTGCCGGCGAACGCGGTCACTGCGGCGCCGATGAGCATGAGGCCGACCGCGGGCAGAGTCACCGCTGTCGGAAATCGTGCCCCGAGCAGAAGTCCGAGTCCAACGGTGGGCAGCGCCGCGACCAGGTACGCGACGACACAGGTCAGCAGCACAGCTTGGCCGGACATGTGGAATTCGAACTGGATCAACGGCTTTCCGTCGGTCCGGTAGATCGCGGTCAGCAAGGCCAGGCCGATGATCGCGGCGAACCCGGGTCCGATCAGCATCCACCCTGCACGGTCGCCATTCGGCCGCGCCTCGGTCCGCTGTGGCGGCATAACGTACATGCACCTACCGTAGCTCTTGTTCGATCGGGTGGTGGTCCCTCCGATCGGAATCCGGTATCACGAAAACTGTTGTGCCTGTGCCCATTTCTTGCCGGGTCGATTGTGACGGCGCCATCGCCGATGCAGGCCGCACCCGCGGCCGACGATGTTTCGCACACCGTCCCTCGCCTCGGCAGTGCCGTGGTCACCGCGTCAGAGTGAAACCGTCGTAGTCGTCGGCGGCGACCTGATCGCATTTCTCGCGGTATGCTCCGACGCCGCCGATGTACGCGTACATCACCCTCGGCTTGCCTGGCACATTCGATCCCACATACCAGGAGTCCACCTTCGGATATAGCGTCATACCGCCGACTTCGTCGACGTGTCGGGTCCATTCCCGCTCCGCGTCGACCTCGGCCTCCATGGTCGTGACGCCCTTGGACCGCAACGCATCGATCGCGTCCGCCACCCAGTCGACGTGCTGCTCGATGGACACCATCATGTTCGACAGGACCGAGGGGCTACCCGGGCCCGTGAGCGTGAAGAGGTTCGGAAAGCCCGCGACGGCGAGACCGAGGTAGGTGACGGGCCCGGCGGCCCACTTCTCCCGCAGCGACGCACCATCCCGGCCGCGAATGTCGATCGCATCCAGCGCACCGGTCATCGCGTCGTATCCGGTGGCGTAGATGATGTCGTCGAACTCGAAACTCTCCCGCGTCGTCTCGAGTCCGGACTCGGTGACCCCGGTGAGCGGAGTCGCGCGAACATCCACGAGCCGGACGTTGGGACGATTGAAGGTCTCGTAATAGTCGGTCCCCAGGACCGGACGCTTGACGCCGAAGAGGCCGGCGGGCTGAAGTAGCCGGGCGACAGCCGGATCCGTCACGATCTCGGCGATTCGGTCGCGGATGAACTGGGCGGCGGTCTCGTTGGCGGCCTCGTCGGCGAGTAGGTCCGTGAATCCGACCAGCATGCTGACCAGTTCGCTGTCCTTGTCCTCCCATACCTTGCGGTAGAAGGCATTTCGTTCCTCTTCGCTCACCTCGAGCGCACCCTTGGTGGCCTCGGGTTGGGCGATGCCGAAGCCCGATTCCCGGTTGGCCTTGCGCACTTCGCGGTAGCGAGACTTGATCCCGCGTTGGAATTCGGGATCGATCGGGTGATTGCCGGCGGGAAGAACATAGTTCGCGGTCCGCTGGAACACGGTGAGCTGCTCGGCCGCTTCGGCGACCAGCGGAATAACCTGCACCCCAGAGGAACCGGTGCCGATCACCGCGACCCGCCGACCGGTGAAGTCCACCTCCTGCCCGGGCCAGTTGCCGGTGTGGAAGCTGCGGCCCCGGAACGTCTCGATGCCCGGAACTTCCACCATCTTCGGCACCGACAAACAGCCTGTCGCCATGATCGCGAACCGTGCCGAGACGACCTCGCCCCGATCGGTCGTGATCCGCCACCGCGCGGCGGACTCGTCGTAGACCGCCGCGGTGACCCGGGTCTGCAACCGCACGTCCTTACGCAGATCGAAACGATCCGCGACGTGGTCGATGTAGCGGAGCAACTCCGGCTGTGGCGGCAGCTTCTCCGTCCACTCCCACTCCTGCTCCAACTCCGGGTCGAAGGAGTAGTTGTAGTACACGCTCTTCACGTCGACGCGTGCGCCCGGATAGCGGTTCCAGTACCACGTGCCGCCGAGTCCCCCGCCCGCTTCGTACACCTGCACCGAGAGGCCGAGTTCGCGCAGCTTGTGCAGCATATGGAGGCCGGCGAATCCGGCTCCGACGACGACTGCGTCGATCTCGCGAGCCTCCTGCCCGGTCGAGAACGCCGAGTGCTCCGAGGTCGTTGTCATCGTGGGACCTGCCTTTCGATGTGCCGAGTCAGTTACCTGGTCGAAGGAAGAGCTGGGCGTGATGTGGCGGTCGGACGCTGTAGGCGATGCCGCCGCAGAAGTTCTTGTCCCCTCCCACATGTCGCTGCAACTCGGTTGACGTCACGAACTCATCGGTGCGCGGATGCTTGCCGAGCTTCGGCACTCCGGACCGGTACGGGTTGTAGATTAGCGGAAACTCCTTGCGCGCGTTCGTCGTTCCGCACAGCGCTGTCGAAGCCGCTTGCCGGACATCACAAACGCGAGCAGGTCGATTGCAGGCCGGATTCCACTTCGCCGGATGGACCTGGCCTCGCGGCCGCCCGCAAATATCCGGCCGTCGACAGCTGCAGCGCCGCTTCCCCCAGCTACGACCCGAGCCGGAACCCCGGACCAGATGACGATCGCGACGAGACCCGGCGATGAGGGCCGCGGCGGGCCCACGTCCGAGGACACGGTAGACAGGCCCGTCCCTACCGCCCGTCTCGCCCCGAGCGCGCCACCGATGTCGAGGAGTCGGTGAATAACGTAGTCGCCCTCAGTATTTCGATCTGTCGGAGATCAGCTACCGAATAAGGGGACGGGGCCGGGCTCGGATGGGTGACCGGCCCCGTCCGCGGTTCAGTTCCGCCGGTTGAAGACGTCGGTGCCGAATCGCGGCAGGCCGGGCGCGGCGGCGTAACCGAGATGTGGCAGTCCGAACTTGTCTTCCAGGCTGGCCAGCAGCGAGTAGTGGTTGTACGGCGTGTCGCTCCAGGTTCCGGGGGTGATGAACTTCGGCGAGATGGCCAGGGCGCCGACCCGGCCGCCTCCCGGACCGGTCAGCCCGGGCAGTGCGGCGTTCGGCCCGGGGCCTTCACCACAGCACGCGGAGGCGTCCTGCTGCGGGCCGTCCGACTCGTCGAAGGTGATGATCAGCAGACCGTCCTGCTGGAAGGCCGGGGACGAGGTGATCACCGGCACCCACCGCTGCAGCCACGCGTCCGCCGAGGCCAGACCGCCGGGTGCGCCTGTCACACACGGCGAGTCGTGCCCGTCGTTGCACAGGTCGGGCGTGAGGAAGGCGAAGTTCGGCGTGGTCTGCACACTTGCCAGATCGGTCTTCAGCGCACTGAGATCCACGTCCCGGGCCTGGCAGTCCGGCGAGTCGATGATCTGGTGGAAGTACACGAACGGGTTGTGCCGAGTCGCGTACTGACTGGTCGTGGTGGCCTTCTGGGTCTGATCCCGAGTACCGAGCGCAGGATGCGAGCACGGCGTGCCCATATCCTCCATATAGCCCTTCCAGCTCCGGCCCGATGCGGTGAGCTGGCCGGCCAGGGTGGGCACCGATGCCGGATACACACATCCCTGACCGACGGCCTGGCCCGGTGGCACGGTGCCGGCTCCGGCGAAATTGTTGTAGATCTGGCAGTCGGCCTGAGTCTCGGCGTTCGGGCCTTGGCCCGACAACTGCGCGATGTAGTTGTCGAGGCTGTTGTGCCCGATGCCGTAGTACTGGGACAACAGCACGCCCTGCGAGCGCAGGGTCTCGCTCAGATACGGGGCTGCCGAGCTGGGGCCCCAGGTCTCGTCGTAGCCCTTGTTCTCGAGCTGAATGAGGAAGATGTGACCGGGTGCGGCCGGCGCCGGAGCTGCACTCGCCGACCGGCCACCCTGACCGATTACGGCCAGGCCGGCCAGCAGGCCCAGTACGGCCACCAGCGATCCGATGCCGCGGAACGGAATTCGCCGTCGCAGAGTCGCTCTGATCATCAGAAACTCCAGCCGAGCGAGTTACCCAGGGCGCGAAGCGCATTCCACTGTTCGAAGTCGGCCACCACCGACGGGGCGCAGACACCGCCGAGGAATGGCGGCACATTCCATTGCGGCGCAGACAAATTCGGCGTCGCACCGAAATCGAGCACCTCGGCGATATTGCGGGCGGCCGCGTCCCGGGGGGTCAGCGGCGAGAGGTTCCAACGCCATTCGATCGCCTTGAGCACCGAGGTGTGGTCGTACACGTTGTGCGCGACGTGGCCCCGGCGGGCGCGGGGCGAGATGACCAGACACGGCACCCGGAATCCACGCAATCCCCAGGCGGGGTTGGCATCCGGTGCGGTCTGCGGCGGCACGTGATCGAAGAAACCGCCCCACTCGTCGTAGTTGATGATCAGCAGGGTGCGGCCCCAGGCCGGACTCTTGGTGACAGCCTGATACACCTGATCGAGGAATGCCTGCCCGGCCCGGATGTCGGCGTGCGGATGGTCGTCAGCGGAGGTGCCGGTGTCCTCGTCGAGAAACTTCGGGTCGATGAACGAGACCGACGGCAGCGTGCCGGCCGCGCAGGCAGCGAGGAACTCCGTGTAAGGGCGGCTGATCGACAGGTACTTCGTGCCCCACATAACGGTGAACGGGACGTCGGTGAAGTAATAGCGGCCGCTGACGCCCGCGGCGGCGAGCCGGTCCCAGATCGTGGGCAGCGTCGAGATCGTCGTCGAGTTGTGGATCCGATCCGTTTGCGCCGCATGCTGATAGAAGCGGTTGGGGTAGGTCTCGGCCATGATGGCGGAGAAGTAGTTGTCGCACACCGTCCAGGCCGGCGCGGCGTTGCTGTAGAAAGCCAGGTCCTGCGGCAGGTAGTAGCCGATCGAGAAGAGGTCGTTCGTCCCAGCCCGCAGCCACCCGTCACAGGCGCCGTTGTTGTATTCGACCCGGCCACCCTCGAAGGAGTGGTCCGGATCGTTGTACTGGCAGCCCTGGGTGGTGGCCAGGTGGAAGGTCCGCTGCGCGACGCCGTTCCGGTCGGTGAAGCTCAGCCCGGCCTGGTTGCCGTTGGCGCCGGGCAGCCAACCGAGATAGTGGTCGAAGGATCGGTTCTCCATCATGACCACGACGATGTGGTCGATGCCCGAATTCGCCGGAGCGGGAAGTGAACTGTCGGCTCGTGCGGTGTTCGTGCCTGCTGCCGCGGCCACGGCGAGTCCGGCAGCGCCGGCGAGTACCTGTCGGCGACTGGTCGGTCTGTCGATAAAATTGGTCACAGTGAAACAATCGTTCCGAGGATTTCCTGCGCATGTCTCACGGCACTCGCACAGCTGAGCCTTGGATGAACAGGTCACGACGAGACACTGATGGCCGAACGCCGAATCCGCCCTGAACCTTCTTCCGGGCAGAAGGCCCTTTCGCGCGTTCGGCCCTCGAGCGCGGCAGGATCGGCACGACGTTCAGGTACCACCTCCCGGCCCCGGCACCGATCGTGACCATCACTGCAGTGAAGCAGATGTGGCAGACGGTAAATGGGGTTGCGGCGCAAACGATCCCCGGTCAGCACCGGACCCGGCGTTCCGGCGCTATCGTGGACAGATACCCGTGAGGGAGGATCGCGATGGTTTCGGTGATGCTGCACCGCTACGTCTCCCGGCCCGAGCCCGTCCTGGCGAAGAAGTGGCGGCGTGGGAATTTCGACTCGCGTCCGACGACTTTCGAGATGTACGTACTCGAGCCCACCTCACACCGGGATTTTTGGCTGGGGAACGAGTGGACCACCTTCACAAGGGAACGGCCCAACACCGCCGGCGCCTCGCGCATCGAGATCCAGGCAACCGCGGACGAATTCGCCCGGTGGTCCCAGGCCCAAGCGTCCGCCCAGGACGCGCTGCGCGCCGCCGAAGTACGGCTTGTCCATCACCTCGGGCTGCGGATCGTCGGAGGCGATCGGCCGAGTCTGCGACGGGGGTACGGCTGGCGAGCGGCCCGTCGACGGTTCGACCGCTCGGGGCTGCGGCGGGCGTTCGACGAGTTCCGGGAGCAGCTGCACGATATCGACGGGGAATATCGGCCCGTCCGGGAGCTGATCGCAACACGCATACAGCAAGCGGAGGTGCAGGCGCAGGAACAAGCGGCGCAAAGGTGGGCAGCCCTCAAGCGAAAAGCCGAGCGGGACAAGCAGTTCCACGCGCTGGCCGAGCAAACTCGTTGGCGCTACGAGGTCGATGAAGCCGACCAGGTCGTTCACGTTTTCCGCGCGAACGATTCGACGATGACCATCGCCACACTCACGCAGATTCTGCGGAAGACCTACGGTGGCTACACGGTGCGCTGGAACGATCACGATCGTGTGGAATCCGAGCAGGCCAATGGCATCGATTTCGAAACCTGGTGGCGCGCGGTCACACCGGGCTCATGGGTCGACTCTCGAAAGATTCCGGATCCGCCGCGCCCGACTCCCTCCATCGGCGGCCACACCAGCTACGGGGTCGGCGGCCACACCAGTTTCGGCGGCCACTTAGGCATCTGAACTTCGGTCGTGGCGACTACACAGCGCCATCGGCGCTGGATGGCAGCCGAACCGCGCCTACTCGGCCACATCGATTGTCGAGCTGCGCGCGGCGTCCGGATCCGGATGGGCCCACCCAGCGACCAGCGGCAGGTCCATGGTCCGGGTCAGCTCCAGACGCCGCTGTCGACGATCCAGATGCCGTGGTCGCCTTGCGTCGCGGGTTGGGCGAGGTGCAATGCGACCCTGCTGCCGTCCTGATCGGTGACGAAGACGACCATCGGCGCACCGGTGCTCGTTCGCACGCTGGTCCAGCCGAATCGCCCCTGTACGAAGGACTTTGCGACCTGCACGCGGTCCAGGCGCCACGGCTGGTGGCCGCCGTCCACGGACCCTTGCAGGTCGGTGGCCTGCTGGGCGGTCAGTCCCTCACCAGGAAAAGGAGTGCCGGACGCCGGGTGGTTCGCCGTCGGCTGCTGCGCGCTGGTCGCCGGGACAGAGGTGAACGGCTGCGGGGCTGCTGTCTGCGAGGAAGTGATCTGGGCCTGCGACGGCGTTTCGTCGTGGGACGGGGCAGGCGTACCAGAGGTATCGGGCGGACCGGCGGCGGCCGACGTCGTGCCGGAGATCGCCGATGTGCCCGGGGACAACGAGGGGGACGAGGCCGAGCATCCGCTGATCACGGCCGCACCAGCGAACACAGCGAGCAGCCCCGCCCCTGTTCGCCGCGCGAGTCGGCCGGCGGTGCGTGGAGCGTGCTCGGACAGTGCGCAACGCATGGTGTCCCCCCTGGTCAGTTCCTCTACCGTGATCTCCACAGATCACTGTCTTGATTTCGCACCACCGGATCGCATCGTTACCCGCCTGTCTCATCGCGGGTCACCGACGGGCATCGAGTGCCACAGTCCGGGGATGAACGCAGGGCAACGCGGCGTGGCGCCAACTTGGCTAACCGGTAGTGACGGTGGCGAACGCCGCCCACAGCAGCGGGGAATCGCGCACCGAGCGCTCCTCGCGCCAGGCGGCGAGGCGCTCGCGTTGCCATCGCATGAGCGCCGCGATGGGGTTGGGCTGTTCATGGGCGGTATCGATGGCGCAGACGGTCTCCTGCAGCGGGCGGCAGTCGGCGTCCATGCCCGCGAAGCGCCGATAGGCGAGATCGGTGGGAAGTGCCCAGCGGCCGACCGTGACGAGTTCGGCGCCACCGTTGATCATGGCGGCCAGCAGGCCGAGCGTCTCGCCGAAGCGCAGGTCGCCACCGCTCTCGCAGGCGATCAGCGCCACGCGGCTCGGAATCGGCCACAGCTCGGGACCGGTCCGCGGCTCGCCGTCGAGGGTGTGGCTTCCCAGGATGAGATCCTTGGCCGACAGTGGCCTGTGGGTGCGCTCCGGCGTGGCGAAGCCGGGGTTGTCGGCCGTGCACGCGAGGTGCAGGCGCGCGTTCTCGCTGCGCCCGGACTCGGGCGCCGCCGCGGTCACGTGGCCGACATAGAGCAGCCGGGAGGCACCGGCCCGCAGTGCTGCGCCCAGCCAGGCCCGATCCTGGTCGTCACGGCGAAAGATCTCCACGGGATCCGATACCGCCGGTCGCAGGCGATCGCGGGTGAGGTATCGGCCGATATGCTCGGCGAGCGGCGCGTGCGCCGACATCCGCCCAAGCACCGAGCCGAGGGCCGAATCCGCGCGGAATCCCGGGACTCGGGGGTCGAGCACGGCGACGACCGGCAGTTCCCGGGTTTGGGTCCAGGATCGTGCGGTGCGCCCGGGCGCATGAACCAGGCCGGTCGGTGCGAGCTGGCTGATATCGGCGATGTCGAGCAGGCGCAGGCCCGGATCGGGCGCCAGCAGTTCCCAGGGGATCTGCGCCGTCCGGGGCGCGGGCTGCAGTCTGATGTGCGGCCGCACGCCACGGATGTGCAGGTCGTACAGCTGCGCGGCGAGACCGTACGGTAGCAGCGTTCGCGACAACGCCTGGGCGAGGTCGTGTTCGGCGTCGTAGCCGGCGAACGCCCCTGCGGTCAGGGCATATTCGATTCGCTCGGCGGAGGGGTCGGGCAGTGCCGCACGCACGCGGGCCACGGCCTCGCCCACCTGCGCCTCGGGTATCGCCGCCACCCCCGCGCTCGCGCTGTCGTCCTGCCAGCGCCACGAAACATAGTGATCGCCGGCGTCGGCCATGCGGACCAGCACCGTCGGCTGGTGCGAGCCGGTCACAGCCGCGCCTCGCCGACGCTCGGCTCCGCTGCGACCGATGGTGCTGTGTTCAATGGTTCCCTCGCCGCACTCGGTCACAGTGGCAGCATCCGGTCGTCGCGGATGCGACGCCCGTACCGGAGTTCGGCCTCGGTGATGTAGTCGTCCAGGACGATGCGGCCGCCCGGTTCGTACCGCAGGCGCGGCGGCGGAGCGATGGCGATCCCCTCCCCCGCCGCGACCTCGGCCAAGGCGGCGGCCAGGGTCAGGCTCCCGGTGAGCGCGTCGGGCGGTTCCTGTGGTTCCAGCGTCGTCCAGCGGCTCGCCGGGTTTTCGGGTGTCTGTTCGGTGAGTCGCACTGTGGCCCCGGCGCATTGGGTTTCTATGAGATCGGCGACGAGCCGGGCGTCACCGCGGAGGTAGGCGAGCCGGAATGCGGCCCGCATGGCGGGTTCGGCGAGTTCGCGGTTCCAGCGGTGGCGTTGTTCGCCGCTGCGGAAAGTGTGGCGCACGGCGTCGATGGCCAGCGCGGACAGCACCGCGAGCCGGAGGGCCTCGGCGAGTCTGTACGGGTCGGACCGGGCGTCGTCGAGCGTCGATTCGAGCAGCCGCGCATGCCAGAAATCGATCTGTGCGCAGTGCAAACCGAGCCCGTGCTCGGCGAATACCCGAAACGACTCCCCGAGCAGTCGAGCTGCCTCGTCGTGACGACCCAGCGAAAAAGCCGCCGTCGCAACGCGAATGCGCGCCTCAGCGGCCTCCAGCACCGCGCCCGAGGCGGTGAACTGCGCGAGGCTGCGCCCGTACAGCTCGTACGCTCGTGCGTCCGCGCCGCGCATCTCAGCGGCGAAACCCTGTGCCTTCAGGCCGATCCCTGCTCGCGGGCCCAGCCCGTGCCGTTCGAAATACGTCTGGCTCGCCGTCAGCAGCGGCTCCGCCTCCTGCGGGTGCCCCGATCGGATGTGCATGAGCGCGAGGTTCTGCTGGGTCTCGGCGACACCGTTGTGGTCCCGGGCCGCTCCGAAGGCATCGAGCGCCTGCTGCGCGAAGTCCAGGGCCAATTCGCCGCGACCGGTCTCGAAGTAGGCCGCGGCCAGATTCATCAGCGGATGTCCGGCCAGTTGCGGCGCGAAACGCCGTGCGGCATCGAGGGATTCGGTCGCCAGATCAACGGCGCGCACCCATTGCCGGCGATGGATGGCCACCGCGGTGCACGACAGCAGGCAGGCCACCCGCAGCATGCCGTGCTCGGGATCGTCCGTGAGCAGCGATCGCGCCTGCGTCAGCGCGGCCTGTGCCTCGTCCAGATCGCCGAGGTGTTGCAGCGCCTGTGACATATCGAGCAGGGCGGTGGGCCGCATCGCACCGGCATCGGCGGGCATCTCGGCCAGCGCGGTGCGGAACCAGGTCACCGCGCGGCGGTGCTCGCCGAGCTCGTCGGCCATGCTCGCCGCATTGACCATGGCCGCCAACCGCATTCGGCCCGAGGTGGACTGTGCCGCATCTTCGAAGATCCGCAGCGCGCCCGCCGCATCGCCGCCCTGATAGGCGGCGGCACCGGCCTGCAGGAGATCGCGCCCATCGGAATCAGCGGCCACGGCCTGCGGCTGATCACTCCCGGCGGACCCGGCGGCCTCGTCCATCTCAGGGCTTCCTGGTTCCGACGCCATCGCACTGCGAACCGCGACCCGGCGCCAGTACAGCGAGTGCACCGAGCTCGCTCCTGGTCATCCCGACGGAATTGTCGCCGGGTTCCGCACGGTGACCTCGCAAGATTCGGGTCGGCGGACGCGACACTGGGCGTGAATCCGTTGTCCTGCAACACATATCAAAAGTCCATATCGGTGGTGGCGGCCGCGATCTCGGCCAGCAGTGTGGTGTCGTCGGGTGTCCGACCAGCGTTGCGGAGCCGGGTCGCGGCGAATTCCCTCAGCTGCGGCCGGATTCGCGCATCGCCCGGATCGGCGCTATCGGCGGGGCCGACGCCGGGCACATAAACCTCGACTGTCACAGCGGATTCCCAACGATCCGGGGCGAACGCCGCCCCGGTCCAGACGTCGCCGGACAGGGTCAGCTCGGCCACGGCAGTAGCAGCGGGACTGCGGAGCCGGGCCCGAGGCCACAAATGCGGCGGCACAGCGGCATTCGGTCGAGGCGCCGCCACGGCGGACACCTGGAACACCGTCGCGCCCGGCCGCCGCAGGACCTCCCAGGACAACGCTCGTTCGGAGGCGTCGACAATGCCGGGCGGGCACCTGCGCCAGTCCCAACCGCCGACGCCGCGGGCCAGGATCAGCGCGTCGAACGCGGTGTCGGCCGCAGGACCCGCCGCGAGCGCGTAATCCTCGGCGCGATCTACGCGGGGCGCGAGATTCTCGGCGCGGTCCGCCCCGGGCCGAGGCGCGAGGTCGTCGTCCGTGTCCGCGCCGATCGCGTCGGCGCCGTCGACGAGGAGGTCGCATTCGCTGGTGAGCGTTGCGATGTCGATATCGACGAGCCGCTCGTCGAGCGGGGGTATGTCGTCCAGGGTGGACGCGGGCCACCACCGCGCCGCCCAGTGCGCATAGCCGAGTTTGCGTACCCGCCCAACCAGTGCGGGCAGGGCGGGTTCGGGCACGAACTCCGTTGGCGTGCCGTCGAAATCGGCCACGGCCAGCGCGATCCGCGCGCCGAACACCGCCCATATCCACTCCTGCGCGGCGTCCGCATCGTCGATGACCGCTGCCGGAAACAGTTGCCCGGCAAGCACGCTCCACACGAGATGTCCGCCGCGCACCTCCAGCACCGCGGTATCCAGTGGCGCGGCGCCCTCCCCCAGCACCGGTGCGGTTTCGGGGCCGACGAACAGTGTGCCCCCGGGGCCGCCGCGCACGATGATCGGATCAGTCATCAGCTCGCCCTCGATTCGGCCGAATCCGGCGCGGCGCCTGCGGAACTCGTGCTGAGCGCCTGCTTGACCCGCATCCGGTGATCGAGCATCACGGACCTGGCCACTCCGTCGAGCACATCCCAGAGTTCGCCTCCGTCCGGCAGCGCGAGCTCGCGGACATCGCGGCCGTGCAGCCGAACCCACAACCGGCGCAGATAGGGCCGCCAGGGTGTGCTCAGGTCGGCGGCGACGGCGGCCAACGGACCGTCGGGCTCCTCCGACGGCCGCACCGCGAGCCGGCGGGCCTGCAGCACATACGCCTCACGCCGCCAGCGCCCGTTGATCACCCGCTGCGCGGCCGTATCGGTCATCGGATCCGCACCGAGAGGACGCAGCCCCACAGCCAGGACCGCCCCCGCCGCGGCGGCCAGCCGCAGAGACTCGTCCAGTAACGCCCAGGGTGCACAGCTGCGCGCGATCTCCGCCTCTACCAGGTCGGGAACGGTCGGCAGATCGGCCCGATCGAGGTCGGCCCGCAGGACGGTGAAGACTCGCTCGTAGATCGAACGATCGAACGGTCTGGCCAAGGTGGCCGTGGATGCGGTCGAGCCCAACGGCGGCGGTGCCGGCGCCGGATATTCGGTCAGCCCGAGATGCTGTGCGCTAGGTGTGGTTTCGGCGAACCACAACCGGATTCCGGAATGGGTTCCGGCGTGCGCGGCCAGCAGCTCGGCGAGCGCGGAACGCCCGCCGTCGCGCAGGGGCCGCCCCCGTGCGGCGGCACAGGCGTCGAGCAGCGCGGCGAGTTGAGCTGTTCGGTCCCCGCGTGCACCGTCCTGCAACGGCCGGCGCAGCCACGCCAGCCGGATGAGGTCGGTCAGCTCCCGGGCGCGGTCCGGCTCGGTCAGGTACTCCCGTAGCGCCCGGGTGGTGCGCCCGGCCGCGAACCCGTGCAGCTCCAGCAGCGTCGTCTCGGCGATCTCGCCGTCCCGCAACCGATCCGGCGCACCGGTAGCCGTCGCGAGCTCGAAGCAGCGCTGGAAGTACAGGTCCTGTGGGTTGCCGTCGGTGATCCGCAACCCCCGCCGGAC
This sequence comes from Nocardia vaccinii NBRC 15922, assembly GCF_001613305.1. GTDB lineage: Bacteria > Actinomycetota > Actinomycetes > Mycobacteriales > Mycobacteriaceae > Nocardia > Nocardia vaccinii. The sequence goes on along the minus strand of NZ_BDCC01000049.1, from coordinate 33,941 downwards.
CTGCTTGAGCAGGGTGAACCATTCGGCGGTGGCCCGCAGCAGCGGCGCCGCCGCGTGCACCAGGGTGATCACCTCGGCCGCACCCTCGGCCGTGACGATCGGCCCGGCACACAACGGATTCTGGACCGGGCGGATCACCAGCGGGTCCAGGATCAGCTTGACGGTGCGGCGCAGCGGGCCACCCTGAGGGCCACTGAGCGCCTCGACGCCGTCGAGCGCACGCCAGGCCTCGTGCAGCACCATATCGCGGGGGCGTCGCATTTGCTCAGGTTAGACGGTGATTCTGCCCTGCTCCACTCGCCGCCGCCCAGAAAACCTGGGATCGGTAGGGAAGTGATCGTTCCTACGTTTTCCCCATCGGCTCCGCCACCCGCGAGCCGCACCCGACCCGAAGGAAAATCCCATGAGCACCAACCCCTTTCGTCTGTGCACCGCCGCCGTCGCCGCCACCGCGGCACTGGCCCTGGCCCTGACCGGCTGCAGCAGTTCATCGAAGTCCCCATCCCCCGCGGCGGCATCCCCGACGCCGGCCACATCCGCACCGTCCGCGAACCCGGGCGCCTCGGCGCTGTCCGTTGACGGCAAGCCGGTCTCCGGCAATTTCACGACCACCTGCGCGCACCAGGGCGGCCTGCTCGCGCTCGCGTTGACCGATACCGGCAATGCGGCCTACGGCAATCTTGCGGTGAGCGCCACCGTCACCGGCGGCAACACCGTGCAGGCGGTAGGCATCACCGGGAGTAAGGGCGGTTCGTCGGGGCTGCCGTACGCCATCGGATTCGGCAAGGGCGCACCGGGTGGATCGGCGTCGCTCGTCAAGAGCGGCAACACCTTCCACGTCACCGGCGAGGGCGTCGGCACCCCGGACCCGGGCAACCCCCTCGCGGAAGCGAAGTCCTCGAAGTTCGACATCACCTTCGCCTGCCCGACCGTGATCGGAGGCTGATCATGACCAGGAGGGTTCGGGCGCTCGTGCTCATCGCCGCCGTCGCGGCTGTCGGGTACTACCTCTGGCACGGGTTGACGTACCGCTCCGACGGCCTCGACGGCGGCGCCTTCGGGTGGGTCGGCTGGCAGATGGCGCTGCCGATAATTGCGATCACCGTCGTTCCGATCGTGTTCGCGTTCAGCGGTGAGGGTATCGCGCAGGCCTTCACCGGGCGAAACAGCGCGGAATTTCGCGACGGTCCGGTCGGGATCGCGACCGTGACATCGGTCCGTCAGACCGGAGTCACCATCAACGACCAGCCGCAGATCCGCCTGGAACTGAGCGTCCAGGGCGCCGATGGCGACACCTTCGATTCCCAGGCCGCGATCATCGTCCCACTCACCGAGCTCGCACTGCTGCGACCCGGGGTCGTGCTGCCGGTCCGATACGTCCCGGGCCGTACCGACAGGGTCGAGATCGATCGGTCCGGTGACCGCGCGGCGATGCAGAATGCGTTGAACGAGAACATGATTCGGCGTGGCCTGACCAGCCGCGGCAAGCTCGACATCGCCGCCCGGGGCATCGCCGCCCAGGCTGTCGTCCAGTCGCTGTCGGTTCCCGGCGAGATCCGCGACGGCTACGCCAAGGTCGTACTGGGTCTGGCGGTGACCCGACCCGACGGCAGCACCTTCAGCACTCACACCGAGAAGTTCGTGCCGTCCGCCGGCGTCGAGCTCGTCCAGATCGGCCGGGTCGTCCAGGTGCACTACCTACCCGGCGCGGAGGAGGACGTCGTCCTGGCGCTACCGGTCGAATCCTGAACCGGCACACCAGAAACCGCCGCGGTCCGGGCCGCGGCGGTTTCGATGCGGCCGATTCGACCCATCCGACGCCGGTCGGTTCAATCCAGAACCGCCGGCGGGTACTATCGAATACAGCTCCACACCTGGCGAGACACCGATTGCGGCGGGAAGGAGTTGCTATGACTGAATTACGCCTTTCCTACTATCCCGATATAACCCAGTATTGCCCGGCGGACGACGTGCGCGATGCTGTCGAGGAGTTCGCAGCCGCACTACAGAAGGAGCTACGCGACGCCACAGGTCGCGATTATACGGTTCCCGTCCTTCCGGTCGCTTCCGTGCCGGACCAGACGAGAATGGCTTCTGATGCGCAATGCGAGATTGCGCTCATGAAACCCTCGTCATACATCTACGCACGCCGTCACAATCCAGCGGTCGACGTGGGCGCCATTGCGCTCCGCACGATCGATGAGAATTTAGGTGACACCTACTTCGCACAGATCTATGCGCATCACCGCATCGGCGTATCCAATTTCGACGAGCTTCGCAGGAAGTGCGCGCAGCCGCTGCAGCAGCGTCCAATCATAGGATTCGGCGATTCGTTCTCCACCTCGAATTTCCTGGTGAATGCAGCATTACTCAAAGACAACAATATTCATCCACTCACCCGCTTTCGCAGGATCGAGTTCTTCGGCGGCCACGACCTGGTCGCACGCGCGGTCTACGAAGGACAGGCCGATGTCGGTGCCGGTCACAACGGGGCGATTACCGATCTGTCCCGACAGGACGGGTTCAATGATGCCCAGCAGGTCATGCACTGTATCGGCCGCAGGGATATAGCCAGTGACCCGATCGCTCTGATCGTCTCCGACGACTCGCTGCGCGGACAGATCGAGAACGCGCTACTCGCCGTGCAGAAACTGCCCAACGTCAAGAACGCCCTGAAAACCTTCTGGGGTGCTGATGGACTGGGCCCCGCGACGCATGAGAAGTACAAGAGTATCGAAGCCTCGATGAGGAGCCTGGAGGAAAGTCTGGGGCTGTCGGAGGCCGATGTCCTCGGCATATAACCGGCCGGGCCCCGGTTCGTGTTGCGGTTGTGCGAAAAAAGCCGAATTCGGAGGAAGCGCCGGGCGGTGGCGAGAGGCACTGTGTGAAGCCCCTGACTCGACTCGCCGAACGATCGTGGCTTACCCCTGCGGAAACGGCGTAGGGTCGAACCGGCCGAATGGTGGGATAAGTGCGGGCACCATCGTTCATGGCGTATCCGGACATCGAGTTGTCGACGCCGTGGTGGCGAGTTTGTCATCGCCCGTGTCCCAGCTTCCACCGGACAGCAGCGCATGATGACTGGAGAGGCAGATATTTGTGCGGGAGGCCGTATGCGACAACTGTTCATTTCATATGCGCGCGAGAACAAACCGGATGTCCAAGCGCTGATCCGGGACCTCGACGCGTTGGGGTATCAGGCTTGGGTCGATTCGTCGCTGCGCGGCGGGCAAACCTGGTGGGGCGAAATCGTACAGCGCATCGCAGACTCCGACGTGTTTGTAGCGGTCGTCTCCGAGGAAACGGCGAGCTCTGTCGCCTGTAAACGTGAGCTGGAGTGGGCGTCAGCGCTGAATAAGCCAATATTGCCGCTGTCGGTGGGGCGACAGCCCGACGCGCTCCCGCGCGCGTTGGCGATGTGTCAGATTATCGCCTACTCCACCTCGAAAGAAGCAGCGTTGGCGCTGGCCGGCGCCCTGGGAAATCTTCCGGCTGCACCGCCACTGCCCGAGCCGCTACCCGAGCCCCCACCGGCCCCGCTGTCGTACCTCTCCGAACTGGTCGAACAGGTTGCTCAGCCCGACGACTTGTCCCATGAGCAGCAGCGCCAGGTGCTCGTCCAATTGGAGCCGGCGCTTCGTGCGGCTGATGCCGAGGAGTGCCGGGGCGGCCGCTACGTGCTGAACATGTTCAGGAAGCGAAAGGACTTGTATGTCGATGTGGATCGCAGACTTGCCGATCTGCTGGCATCGGCCGATCCGCAACCACCGCCCGAACCACCGCCGCACCGCGGTGAGACGGACCGCGAACCGCCGCATCCTCCGCCGGGTTGGTATCCTGATCCATCCGGCAGACATGAATGGCGCTGGTTCGAGCGCAACTGGTCAGACCATGTCGCAGACGGTGGCATCGAATCCGTGGACCCCTAGCGTACTCTCGGCTGATGGTAGCGCGCCCCGCGGTGTCAAGATTCGGCAGGCGGTTTTTCGATCGTCGCGCACGAGTGATCAGGCGTGCCTTGTCGACTAATAACCACCACCACCGCTCCCGCCCCCGCTCCCGCCCAGGCTCACAACGAGGATGAGTCCCAGCGCACCGAGCACTATTCCGACGATTCCGACGATAAGCGCCGTACGAGACGCCCTGGCCGCCCCCTCCGTATCGCCGACCCTGTTCTTTTCCCCGACCTGGTAGGAAAAATACAGGGCGACGCCGCCGATGAGGCATGACATCAGAAACGAAATGATCGATATCGGCCAGTAAGCGCTGGCAGTACCAGCACGCTGTCCGTATTGCGGCTGCTGATATCCCGGCTGTTGATACTGCGGCTGTACGGGCCGCGGCTGTTGATAATTCGACTGCGGTGGCTGTTGGAACTCCTGCTGCGGGGGAGACGGCGGATACTGCGGTGGTGGATACTTCGGTGTGCGCTCCTCAGGCCCATCGCTTCCGGGATTGCTGGGTCCAGACATATGCACTCCTTCCGTTCCAGTGTGCCCTTTCTCCGCACAGACCACGTCGGTGGCCAGGCTCGCCGTGGGCCCATAATGCCCTTGATATTCCGCGCTCCCCGTCCCGCGGCTCCACCCTCACAATGACAAATCGACTACAGCCGATGAAGGGACCAAATACCTCTATCGGGCACACCTTGGTCAACCACCGAATGCCGCGTACGGATCGGCATCATTATATAGCTCAATGCGTTTCCCACCAACAATTGCTATCCCCATTCGAGCCCCTGACAGCGCTGCAGATCATTCGTAATCCAGGCCGACAACGACCGCCGCCATAGCCCCTGCCATAAAAGAAGCACGGCATCGGAGAGTGTTGCTTGCTCCTCTGTCGAACCGTCGAGGCCAGATGGTCGGTTGCCCCTGGCGACGAAGACCAAAGCCACGCAGGCAGCGTATCCGGCCCGGCGATGCGATGGCCCAAACGGTGGCCGCTGGAGCCATTGACGGCGCCGCGCGCATGGTCGGTACCGCAAACGGCCAGGTCGTCCTCATCCACGTACTCGGGACTAAAAGCCCTGCACGAGAGGGCCGGGGAGGCATCTACTGGATAACACCGAGGACAGACCAGGGAGGAACGCCGGGGAGGACCGTATGGCAACGACCGCGCACCCGACTCGACCGGTCAGCGTGGGCTCTCCCGCGAGGTTCGCACGATCGCTGGCGCGTGTTCTGGGCGATTTCCGGTGGTGCTTGCTGGCGGTGGCCGCGGTGGCCGCGTTCGGGCTGGGCTGCGCTGGGTTCGCCAGGTGTTCCTGCTTGCGTGACCCGACTCCGTCGGATGTCGTGTTTCACAGCCTGGAGCTGTTCTTCTTCACCGCCCCGGACGAGCCTCGGCTGCCGATCACACTGGAGGTGGCCCGTTTTCTGGCGCCGGTGGTGGCCAGTTTCGCTGCGCTGAGCGCGCTGGCGGCACTGTTTCGAGATCGGGTGCTGCAGATGCGGATTCCGCTGATGCGCGGGCATGTCGTGGTCTGTGGTGTCGGCTATGTCGGCGCCGAGTTCCTGCGCCATCTACAAAAGGACCACGTCGCGGCCGTGGTCATCGAGTCGGATCGAACCAATCCGCACATCGAGCTGTGCCGCCGGTTACGCATCCCGGTGATCGTGGGCGACGCGCAGCTGGCCCGCAACCTGCGCGCGGCAGGCGTGCGCCGGGCCGATCGGCTGCTGGCGGTGTCCCCCAACGATGCGGTGAACGCCGAGACCGTCGTTGTCGCGAGGCAGGTTGCGGCGGGACGGCGCGGCGGCGAGCTGAGGTGCCTGGCCCGCATCGGCGACCCGCAGCTGTGCGGGATATTGCGGGTTCAGGAGGCCAACTTGGCGGATGGCTCTGCGTCGCTGGATTTTTTCAACCTCGACGAGATCGGTGCCCGGCTGTTGCTCGATGATTTCCCCATCGACGAGGCCGGACCTCAGCATCCGCATGTGCTGATCAGTGATCTGGATACCACCGGGGGTTGGCTGCTGGTCCATGCGGCGCGCAACTGGTATGTCCAATGTCGAAAGCGCGATAGAAACGCCGCAATTACCCCATTATCGGTCACGGTCCTCGACACCCACGCAGAGCAGCGTCTCGGTTCGCTGGTCGGGCAGTACCCGGCCCTGACGCGGGTGTGTCGGTTCGTCTGCGCCGCTCCGGCGGTGGCCGATGTACGGGACCTGACAGTGCGCTACGCGCAAGCCGGTATGCCGCCGCTGACGCGTGGCTATGTGACGGCCTACCGCGACGAGGACGCGCTGGAGACCGCCTTCATGCTGCGCCAGGAACTCGATCCAACCGTGCCGGTGGTGGTGGCGCTGTCGCGCAGGCAGGGGGTCAGCAGGTTGATCAACGAGGTGAACACCGGCAACGCGCCGACGAGACTGGACGTGTTCCCTACACTCCAGCGCACCTGCACCACCGAGCTGCTACAGAGCGGATCGTTTCACGCAATCGCGGTGGCGATCCATTCCCGGTACCGGCAGCTCGCCGGTGGGAAGCCCGCACCCCCCTGGGACGAATTGGACGAATCACGCAAGGAGTCCAACCGCGCGCAGGCCCGCGATATCGCGGTCAAGCTGGCCAGCATCGGCTGTGCGATCGCTCCGTTGCGGGACTGGGCCGCAGCCGATTTCACGTTCAGCGATGCGGAAGTCGAACGGCTGGCCATCGCCGAGCACGACCGCTGGATGCGCGAGCGCTCGGCAGCGGGCTGGCGGCCCGGCCCCAGGGACCCGCAGCAGCAGACGACGCCATATCTGGTGCCCTTCGCCGACCTGCCCCCCGACATCGCCGAGTACGATCGCATCTTCGTTCGCGACATCCCGGTCTTCCTGGCCGCAGCCGGACTGCAGGTCATCCGACTACCCAAGAGCTGATCCAGCCAATTCGACAACTCTGCTCGCGCCGTTCGCCCTATCTGCCACCCCGGATCAGCAGGACCGATCGAACCCAGGGGCGTCGAAGCAGGCCAGAGCATTGCTGCGGATCCCGGCAAGCCAGACTCTGTCGCCGAGTTGCCAGACTGCGGTGGGGTTGCCGAAGTCGGAGTGGGTGCCGCCGAAGTCGTAGCGCGTGACACCGGCTTTGTCGAGAACACGTACCGCGATGGGCCTCTCGCCCTGTGGTTGTAGCCGTTCGGGTAGTGCCCACAGCAGCTTGCGCCACAGCGGGTTTCGGGGCAGAAGGGCATCGACGAACGGCACGCGGGGTGCCACGATGCTGACCCAGATATCGCCGTCGGCGCTGGTGGAAATGTTGTCGGGAAATCCGGGCATCGGGTCGCCGAAGCGCCTCGCCTGTCCTTGGGTGGGGCCGGTCAGATCCAGCTCGAGCACGTCGTAGCTGATGGTTTGGGCGACGATGAGGGAGGATTCGTCCGCTGAGAGGGTGACACCGTTGGCGAACCCGAGCCCGTCGAGCATCAGGTCGAGCTCACCGTCTGTGCTGTAGCGGAACAGACGGCCGGTTGGACGGTGTTCGAGGATGTCGCCGGTCCAGGTGTCGAGCCGGAACTTCGAGCTGGCGTGACTGAAGTAGATGGTGCCGTCTTCGGCGACGATGGCGTTGCTGCAGAAGGTGAACGGCTGCCCCTGGTGCCCCGAGACCAGAGTGTCGAGGCGGTGATCGTGGTAGCGCAGGAGTCCGCGGACCGCGTCGCAGATCACGAGGCTGCCGTCGGGGTGCCAGGCCAACCCGAGCGGACGTCCGCCGGTATCGGCGATCAGCCGGTGTTCGCGGGTCGCTGGATCGTATTCGATGACGCGCCCGTCCTCGAGGCCGGTCAGCAGGGTGCCGTGGTCGCCGGGCAGGACGTCCTCGGGCGCGGGGCCGGGCAGCGGGTGGACCGTCAGGTTGGTCAATGGCAGAGCGGGTCGGTCGGTGACGGCGACCGGGGGGTTCCAGCGTTGCGGGGTGATCTTCGGCTTGACGGCCATCATAGCTCCTTCGGATTACTTTGTCGGACAAGCGATGTCAGTGGCGACGGAGCAGGAAGGGCGCACCTGCCGGCGGCGTCGCGGGGATGCCATAGGTGAGGCCCAGCAGCGTGTGGTCGTCCACCGGCCGCAACTCGTCGGTGACATGCCGCCATGGCCAGGCGGCATCAGGCGGGTAACTGACGATCAGCGCCGGGCCGTTATCGCTGCGGGCGCGAGCGATCTGCGCGGTGATGGGTATCGATTCCACGATGCGGCCGCCGCGGCGGGCCAGGTTGTGCCCGGCGATCACATGCGCGTCCCGAGTGTTCTGGAACGATTTGCCACACCATCCGGCCATGCCGGTCGCGGCCAGAAGCAGTGGCGCCGGGAGCCGCAGCCACAACGGTCCGGCGAAGCTGCCGTCGTGAGCGCCCAGTAGATCGGACAGCCGCGGATGACGGGCGTTCGCGAAGGCGGTGGTCAGTTCGTGCAGCGAGGAATGCTCGGAGACAGTGGATTTGGTGGTCATTGTGCGGTCTCCTTGTTCGGGCTGGGCGCGGTTGCCGCGGCCAGCCAGTGGAACGGTTGCGGGAAGGCGCGAGCCAGCGGTTGCACCAGCCGCCATCGCCACGGGGTGTGGACGTCGGTGGCGTTGGTGGCCAGTGCCCGGCAGATGACCGCGGCGACGCGGTCGGGGGTGGTCGACCCGACGATCGCCTCGATCCCGGGGATGCGGTCCTCGGAGCCCGGGTTGTTGACGAAGTAGTCGCTGTGCACCTTTGTCGGGGTGACCGAGCTGACGTGAATTCCGGTGCCGCGCAGGTCCTGTCGCAGTGATTCGGTGAATCCGCGCAGCGCGTACCTGGCCGAGGCGTATCCGACCGCGCCGGGCCAGGGCATCACCGACACCGGGGTGTTGACCATCAGGATCGTTCCGGTACCGCGGGCGAGCATCTGGGAGATGAACGCGCGGGTGGTGAAGAACGCGGCGAAATAGGGCGCGGCCATCATCTGGACTGCTTGCTCGGCGGTGGTTTCATCGATGGAGAGGAACCGTCCCGCACCGGCGTTGTTGATCACGATGTCCGGCACACCGAAGTTGGTCAGGACGTAATCGGCCACGCGGTCGACATCCTCGACGACAGTCAGGTCGGCGGCGATGCCCGCGGCAACCCCACCGCCCTGGACGATGTCGTCGACGACCGTGTCGATCCGGGTCTTGCGGCGCGCGACGAGGACGACCCGAGCACCCTCGCGGGCAAGGCGTTCGGCCGTTGCCGCGCCGATTCCCGACGACGCTCCGGTGACCACGGCCAGCGACTCGGCTATCCGCATGTCGATGTTCCCTCCCCGCTCACGCCGACGGTCTTCGTATGTGCCGCGGCCGACCCGGTGCCGGCGTCCTCGGCTCCGTTGCCGTTCGGGTCGGTAGCAGCGGCGGGCCTCGGCGCCGTCCGTCGCTTTCTCGCGGTGGGTCGCTCGCTGTTCTGCGCCATGAGGTCCACGCCGGTTGTGGTGGTTATCGAGTCGCCGACCGGCGTGCTCGGTCCGGGAATGAGGTTGTAGTCGTCGGCGTCGATGTGGCGGGTCAGGGCGGTGTACTCGCGCATATAGCCCGGCCAGTTCGCCACGATGCGGCCGTTGTCGGCGCGATACCACGAATTGCACTGTGTCCATGTGGTTCCCGCGAACTGCTGCTGCACCTGGTAGTCCGCGCGGGACTCGACCTCGGCACGCACATCCACAGCTACCGCGTCCCGGGCCGCGATGTGGTCGAGCGCCGTGCGGATGAAACGGGCCTGGGCCTCGAGGAAGTGGATGACAGATCCACCCGAGGAGTTGGTGTTGGGCCCGTACATCAGAAACATCGACGGGAACGCAGGCACCGAGATCCCCAGGTAGGCGTGCGCGCCGTCAGCCCATGATCGCGCGAGGGTCCTCCCACCCACGCCGGTGACCGCCATGGGGAGCATGAAGTCGTTGGTACGAAATCCGGTGGCATAGACGATGGCGTCGAATTCGTGCTCGCGGCCGTCTCCGGTGCGGATACCGGCGGGAGTGATCTGCTCGATCGCGTCGGTGACGAGCTCGACGTTCGGTTTCTGCAGGGCGGGCAGGAACGCCGAACTGAACAGGATCCGTTTGCATCCGAACGAGTAGTCCGGCCACGCCTTCGCGCGAATATCGCTGTCGCGCAACTGCGATCGCATGAAGACATACGAGATGGCGCGGTTGAACAGGCCAAATGTGTTGGGATGGTGGATGGAGGCCGTCAGTGTCTCCATGTACTGGAAGATCAGCCACCGCCAGGCACGGGCGATAGCGGGTGAGCGGCGCATCGCCCATCGCACCGGCGCAGCGTACGGTTCGTTGCGGCGCGGCATGAACCAGTTGCCGGTGCGCTGAAACACGCTGAGCTTGTCGACCTGGTCGGCGATCGCGGGAACGATCTGCACGGCGCTGGCGCCGCTGCCGATCACCGCGACACGCTTGCCGCGTACGTCGAAGTCGTGATCCCAGCGCGCGGAGTGGAAAGCGGTGCCCGCGAAGGTGTCCGCGCCGGGGAAGGCGGGGATGGCGGGCTGGTTGAGCTGCCCGGTCGCCATGATCAACGCATCGGCGTGGTGGCCCACGACATTGCCGTCGGCGTTCTCTGCGCGCACATGCCATCGGCAGGTCGTCTCATTCCAGGTACATGCCGTGACAGTGGTGCCGGTGACCACCTTTGCCGCGACGTCGTGCTCGGCGGCGACCTCACGAATGTAGGCCAAGATCTCCTGCTGCGGCGAGCACATCCGCGACCAGTCTCGTCGCTGGGCGTAGGAGAAGGAATACAGGTGGCTCGGCACATCGCACGCCGCGCCGGGATAGGTGTTGTAGTGCCATGTACCGCCCAGGTCGGGTGCCGACTCGAGCAGGGTCAGCTCGGTGTAGCCGTGGCGCATGAGTTCCACCGCGGCCGCAATACCGCCGAGCCCCGCGCCAACGATTATCGTCTTCATTTCAATTCCTTTGTCCACCAGTATGTTTCGGTGCGATTGAGGCACGCGAGGGCAGTGTGGCGAGCGCGCTGCACTGCCGCCCGCGCGCTCCAGCAATGGGCGATGGTCGCCGAGCGAGGGGTCACTCGGGCCGGGTGCGCCCAGGGCATGACCCGCATTATTTGCAGTACAATATGCAAGTTGACAGGCAGAGATGTGCGCCGACCGACCTGCGGTCCGAGGTGCGGTCAGATGGTTTCGAGGATGGCAACGACCTGTCGCGGGTCGGCGCCGAGTGCGCGGAGTGCGGATTTCACCGCGACTCGCGGGGCTTCGGCCGCGGTGAGGGTGTCCGCGGCCAGCGCATCGTAGATCGCCCATTGGATGGCAGCGACCAGATGCACCCCGGTGGGGGTGTTGATCTGGCGGTCGAGTTGCCCGTCCCGGTGCGCCCAGCCGATCAGGTCGACCAGCCGCTCTCGCATCAAAGCGGTTGCCTCGCTGACGATCTCGCGGGCACCGGGTTCGGTGGACAGCTGGCGCATGCTGTAGAGGCGGGTGTTGAACGCGCTGGTCTCGTAGACGAACCGGGCCAGGGTGGTCAAGGCGTCCGGACCGTCTTCGATCCCCGTGACATGCGCGGTGATCTCCGACCCGATCCGCGTCGCCAGCGCGCGGGTCAAGTCATCGCGGGTTGCGAAGTGCCCGTACAGAGTGCGCGGAGCGACACCGGCGCGGGCGGCGATCGCGGTCAGGCTCGCGCTGGGGTTCTCGGCCAGCAGGACTCGGGCAGCGGTCAGGATCGCTTCCCGGTTCGCTATCGCGTCGGCGCGTCGCCCGGCCTGACTGGTCATGACGTCCAACATAGGCCACCTCGAAACATCGCGGAAACGGTCGTTGTACGCCTGCTCATGTCGGTTCCCAGTCCGCCGGAGCGGGCGAATCGTGCAGGGGAGGTTCCCGCATCGTCGGGAGCGTGATGACGCCCCGATCCAGGACCACCCGCTCGGTCGCGATGTAGAAGGAACTCCTGCTGTGCGAGAAGAACCGCTTCTCGTCGGGACGGATCTTGTTCCAGTAGGAGCGGGAGGCGAATACCTTCACCATGTCGAGCCGGTTGTCGAACCACATCCGGACCACCGCGTCGTAATCGGCGAACGGCAGACCCGGCGCGTGGGTCGGGCGGGGATGCTCGACGGTGTAGCGCCGCAGATGCCTCCGAACCTTCGGGGCGGCGACGAACAACGGCGAGTGACACTCGATGTGATAGTGCACGAATTCCTCGTGCGACATCGTTTCGAGCCGTTTGAGCAAGCTGGCGAGAATCAGCATCCCGCCACCCCCGAGATGGCGGTCACGGACTGGTGCGGCGACTGCGGCACCGACGCCGTTGCCGAGGTCATATCTTCCCACCTGCCTGTCTGCGGTTTCGGACCGGATAACTTGCACTGTACACTGCAAGTTAAATCCTGGGAAGGGGAACCGCATGTTCACTGGAGTCGCCGGAATCCGCCGGGTACTGGTCGTGGCGATAATGCTCGACATGGCCTATTGGGTGGCCTGGTTTGTGGACCATCGTTCGGTCACCGACATGGTCACCTCCGAGTTCGTCCATTACGAGAACGCATTTCCCCTCGGGCATCTCTGGGTGCTGGTCTGCGTCGCGGTCGCATACCGCGCCCTCGCCGGGCCGCGGCCCGGTGCGGCGCTGGTGTGGTTGCCGCTGGCAGCGGGCGCGAAGGGGTATATCACCGCCGTGGACGTGCTCTACAACTTCCAGCACGGCCTGTACTGGTCGAGCGCGCCCTATGCGGTGTTCCGCGTGCTGTTGAACGCTTTGACCTTGAGGTTCGCTGTGATCGCGCTGCAGTGGGCGTGGAAGCATCACCATGAGCTGCTGCGCCGCGCCGGAGTGGACGCCGACCCGGCATCGGCAGAGCCGAGCTCTTCGGCCGCCTGATGCCGATACAGGTCCGGGTGGCGTCATGGCCGCCCGGACCGTGGCGATGAGTTCGATGCCCGGCCCGGCGGTCAGGGGTTCAGATCGATGGCCGTGCCCTCGACCCAGGGCTGAGGGTCGGTCAGGAACACGGTGTCGCCATCGGTGTTGTCGCGCATCGTCAACCAACGCCGGACCGTGGCGCGAAAGAGCTGTGAGGACGCGGCGGCCATCTGTGTCCCGGCCTCGCGGGCGAGGCTGTCTTCCGGTGTCCAGGAATGGCTTTCGTTGAAGATGCGTTTCTGGGCGGCCACGTGACCACGCGGACGGCTCGCATAGTTCTTCGCCGCGGACAAGCAGTACTCCACCAGTTCGCCGTCGGGGACAACCCGGTTGACCAGGCCGGTGCGGCAGGCTTGGCCGGCATCGTAGAACCGGGCTTCGAGCATGAACTCCAGTGCCCGCGACGGGTTCATCAGTTGCGCGAGTCGTTGACCGCCGAAGGGCGGGTTCAGTGCGATCGATAGCTCGGGCATCGAGAACGACGCCTTCTCGGCAGCCGCGATACGCAAGTCGAAGAACACCGACAATTCGAGACCGGCGCCGGCACACACACCGTTGACCGCAGCGATCCACACCGCCGGAGACCGCAGGATCCCCAGCGCGGCTCGATGGAATCCGAGCAGGGTTCCCACTCCCGCCAGCGAGGACGCAGCGAGTAGCCGTGATCCCCCGGCGCCGGTGAGCGCCCGCGCGCCGCGCACCACCGCGGTCGCGGCCCTGCGTGACACCGCCGGCGTCGGGGTGACCGCCGCCTCGACCTCGGCCAGATCGAAATGCAGGATGTAGCGGCCCTCGATGGCCCCGGTGACGACTACCGCACCGATGGTGGCGTCATCGTTCACGGCCTCGACCAGCCGCACGAAGTCCTGCTGCATCGGCGGAGTCATGTAGTTGAACGGGGGTGCGTCGGCCTCGACGAGCAGCACGCGTCCGTGCCGGTGCACACGCAGCGTGTCGAACGCCGCGCTCTCCGCACGTGCAGAGTTCCGAGTCATCAGAGTTCTCTCTTCCCAACAGCGAGATCCGGATAGTTCGTGTGCCGCGGAATGCGCGCGGCACCGCGCCTGGCGAACGCGGATGCGGGGCGTGCGGCGTGATCGCGAGTAGCGGCGAGCCGCCGTTCGCCGATATGCCGCCCCCCGATGAGTGGTATCCCATGACACCCTTCCGCCCGTTCGACGGACGGGCGGCCGCCATATGAATAACCTACACATTAGTGTGCAACTTGTGAAGGAGTGGGTCGCCGGTGACGATGAATGCGAGAGCGACCGTCACCCTGACCGGGCGGTCCGCGCGCGGCCCGGCACCGCGGGCGCGCGGGATCTGCCGCGCGAGGCAGCCGCGGCGTGTCTATGGTGGCGCTATGAGCACACCGGCACCGGGCAGGCGAGCCGACTGGATCGCCAACAGGCGCGCGATCCTCGAAGCGTCGCTGCGGCTGCTGGGCCGGGACCCGCAGGCGACGCTGGCCCAGATTGCGGCCGAGGCCGGGCTGACGCGGCGCACCGTGTACCTGCACTTCTCCTCTCGCGAAGATCTCATCGCCGCCGCGGCCGGCGACATCGGTGAGCAGATTGCGGCCCGCGCTGCCGCGGTGGCCGATTCCGGGGAACCACTGATGACCCTGGCAACCTTCGTACGCGCCAACAGCGCCGCCGTCGCGCAGCTGCACCGGCTCGGACCCTTGTCCTCGGTGCCCGGAGCGCGCGATCAGCTCAACGCCGCCACCGCCGCGGTCCGTGAACGGATCGCCGCCCTACTGGCCGACGCGCAGTCGCGAGGGCAGCTCGACACTCACATCCCGACGCGCGCCGGTATGCACACCGCGGCCGCGGTCCAATGGGGCGTGTTCGAAGCGGTCGCCCAGGGGGATCTGACTCCGGAATGCGCGCCGGCGACCGCCGTGCGCGCGGTACTGGGCTCGGTCGGTGTCCACCCCGCCACCACCGAGTCGATCATGCTTCGACTCGACGCACTCGCCGAGAACTCGCCTACCGCAGAATCATCCGTCCCCAGCAGGAAATGACCCTTCATGGATCGCATCGACACGTTTGTCTCCACCCCGCTCGGCAACCTCCATGTGACCGTCAGCGGCGACGGTGAGGCCTTGGTGATGTGGCCCAGCCTGCTGATGGACGCCGATCTGTGGCAGCCCCAGATCACCCACTTCTCCGGCGACTACCGCACCATTGCGATAGACCCACCGGGGCACGGCCGATCCGATCGGCTGGACCGGGTGTTCGACTTCGACGAATGTGCGCGCTGCGTGGTCGCCGTCCTCGACCACCTCGGTGTGAAACGTGCCCATTTTCTGGGCAACTCGTGGGGCGCGATGATCGGCGGCACCCTCGCCGCGACCTATCCCGACCGCGTATCCAGCGCGGTGCTGATGAATGGAACGGCCTCGCCGGCGCCGCTGCGGCAGAAGGCGGAATATGCCGCGCTGCTGGCGCTGGCACGGCTTCTGCGCGGCATCAAACCGCCGCTGACTCACGGCGTCCTACGCGCATTCCTCGGACCCACCACCCGCACCACCCGCCCAGACGTAGTCCGCCGAGTCCTGACCGCCGCCACCGACAACGATCTCACCTCGGCGGTGTTCGCCGTCCGTTCAGTGGTGATGCGCCGGCCCGACCAGCGTCGGTTGTTCGCCGCCATCGCTTGTCCGGTCCTCGTGATCGCGGGCCGGGAGGACAAAACCTTCCCGTTGCCGCAGCTGGAAACGATGGCCCGCGCCATTCCGACCGCTGAGCTGATTGTCCTCGATGACGCCGCGCATCTGGCCGCCGCCGAGGTCCCCGAGGCCGTCAACACACTCGTCGAGCAGTTCCTGGCCTGCCACGAGCACGGCGACGATTGAAGCACCCGGCGGTGGTCCGGATACCCGGGCCGGTGCCTGGTCGCGCCGTTGCCGGCCGAGAACCGCCGGCCGGACCCGCGCGTCGCGCCCGCGCGTGAGACGCTCGCCGAGATCCGCAGCGCAGCAGCCGAATACCTGCCCGGCGCACACATTCGCCGACCTCTGTTCTGGCGATACTCACTGGTCTACGACAAATCAGCGGTCGCCGACCAGCACGGAACGCCAACACACTGACATGCCGATTCCAGCGTTCCGAAGCGCCCCTGAACGTCGGAGCTGTGCTGTAACAGCTGGTCGGCCGCGCGCGATCGAGGGCGGTCGAATGCAGCGGCGACGCCACAGGTTCGATTCACCTGGTTGACGGAGCCTTCGACTGCGGTGTCCAGGCCGGACCGAGCGGCGGCACGCGAGTGAGGTTCCCCATTCCGCCTGCGCGGCTTGCCGAAGGGCACGAGTGGCAGGAATAGAACCGCCGCGTCCGCAGCTTTCACATATACCCCCCGGGGTATGTCATTCACAGAGAGGAAGAGTAGACATGGCAACTACGACGGTGACCAAGCAGAATTTCGACCAGGTGTTCGCGGATTCGGATGTGGTACTGCTGGACTTCTGGGCATCCTGGTGCGGGCCCTGCCGGATGTTCGCGCCGATTTTCGAGCGCGTAGCGGCGAAGCATCCGGACATCGTGTTCGGGAAGGTCGATACCGAGGTCGAGCAGGAGTTGGCGGCCTCGTTCCAGATCAGCTCGATACCGACGCTGATGATCGTTCGCGAAGGCGTCGTACTGTACGCGCAACCGGGAGTGGTGCCCGAAGATGCACTGGAGCAGCTGATCTCACGCGCTCGCAGTCTGAATATGGACGACGTGCGCCGTGAGCTGTCGACACAGGGTGAGAGGGTCTGAGCCGAAGCGTCGGAGAGCTGAGGCATCGGTGGCGGTGCTCACCGCGATGTGTCGCGCATCGTTCACGTCGGTCGGCCCGCCGCGCCGAATCCGGGGCAGCACGCCGCGACGGTGCGCAGGCGAAGGGCGTTCGCGGCACGCCCGCGCTGCCGGATTCGGTTGGTGTGGTTACGGTCTCGCAGCGGAATTACCGGGTGGACGTTGTGTATCGAACCGGCGACAGCGTTGTCGCGTTCGCCGTAGCCGCCTTCATGCTCGTCAAGGTCCTGTTCCTGCACTGAACCAGACATCGGTGAGGCAATCGGTGAGGCAACTGTCACCTGCCGGGTGACGCCGAACTGATAGCCGACCGGGTGCGCGGAGTCGGCCAACTGCGCAGCCTGGGAGCGGTCTTCCCAGTGGCTGCGCCCGTTGGTTCGACGAAATTATGTGGCAAGCGGGCGGGACGTTCGGGTCGTAGCGGCCGAGGCGATACAGCAGATCGTCGTGGCCATGGCGAGTGAAGGCCCAGCCGAACGGTCGGGCGGTTGCGTTGACAGCGCCATGCTTCGATCATGGCCCGACGTACAGTCGTTCGCACGGCAGACGGACCGGAAGTGGATATTCCGCAATGTTTTCGCGCATTACTTCGATTGTGCAACAACGCTTTCGCTTCCAATCGCGGATCAAATTGCGCGCCGCCTCCGCGGTGGCCGTGTAGTCGAAAACCATAGCGCCGAGCCAGATCCGCAAGTGCACATCACCCTCGCTCGACAGCCATACTTCGTCTTCCACGATCAGGCCTCCTCCAGCAAGCCCGGCGAATACTGTGGCTCGCCGCCACAATTCGCCGACATCACCAGCGGTGGGCCCGAGATCACCCCACCACCCGATTACCATGTCGGCCTTTCCGGGTAAGTCACCAGCAGAACCGGTTGGCGCGCAGTCGTACATTTCAGAAGCAAGCCGTTTCACGATGCACCGCCCTGGCGGCGGAGGACCGTTGATGCTCGGCCGGCCCGAATGCGTGAACTGTCGGCGATTCTGCCCCGTCCGCGGTATGTAAAGTCGGCATCCAGGCTATCGATCGCGGCGCGGAGTTCGGTCGCTGCCTCCGACGCAATCGGCTCGAGGTCCGATTCATCGGTGACCCGCCGAGTCCGCTCGACGGCATCGGCTACCGGTCGGTGCGCAGCACGTGGAGATGGCCGGGTCCATGATTGCCGGCACTTCCTTTCGATAGTGAATGTGGCCAAGCTGTCAGGCTCCGGACACACTGCAGGGCACGGCGGCGGGCAGTCCGAGTCGGCATAGCAGCAGGGTTGCCGGGCACTGAATTTTCAGGCCAGAGCGAGAAAGAGTTTCTCCAGTTCGGCCTCGCTCAGCGGTTCGGTTCCGTCGGCGGATTCGCCGGTCGTGCATTCGCGCAGCCCGGTGGCGACGATCTTGAAACCGGCCCGGTCCAGCGCATGTGACACCGCGGCGAGCTGAGTGACGACCTCTGTGCAGTGCCGTCCCTGCTCGATCATGGCGATCACGCCGCCGAGTTGCCCCTGCGCGCGACGCAGCCGGTTCAGTACCACTGCGATCGTCTCTTCGTTGCCCACCATGGCGAAATTCCTTCTCGTTGATTCATCTACCTCGGACTATACCCCCAGGGGTATGATAGAAGGTTGTGGCGTCAGTCATGCGAGAGCCGACTGGCCGCCGAGCGGTGCCGCCCGCTGACCGACATCGACGGCCATCGCCGCCCGGGACCGACGTCCTGACGACTGGGGTCTGTGTACCCGTGCGCAACCGGACGCACCGAAATAGCGTCGGCAAGAACAGCGATTCCGTCCATCGGGGCGTCCGCGTATCAGCCGATGTCCACGAGCCATTCTCGTCAGTTTTGCGCGCCCTGTCGCTGGTTCGCGTCGCCCTGCTCGATCCGATCACAAGCGGAGGTATCCGATGACCGTTCCCGAGAACTCTTCCGCAGCCGTGTCGGTCATGCCGCGCATCGGTGATCCCGCACCGAGGTTCACTGCCGCGACGACACAGGGACCGATCGACTTTCCGCGCGACTACGCCGGAAAGTGGGTGATCTTCTTCTCCCACCCAGCGGACTTCACACCCGTCTGTACCAGCGAATTCGTCGAGTTCGCGGCACTGCAGGAACAGTTCCGGCAGTACAACACCGAGCTGGTCGGCCTGTCGGTCGACGGCCTCTACAGCCACATCGCCTGGTTACGCACCATCGAAGAAAAGATCAGCTTCCACGGCCACGACCACGTTCGGGTCAGCTTTCCGCTGGTCGAGGACGTCACGATGGAGATCGCACGACGTTACGGAATGATCATGCCGGGTGAGGACTCCACCAAGGCGGTGCGCGCGGTTTTCGTCGTCGACCCGGCCGGGGTCGTGCGTGCGATCATCTACTACCCGCTCAGCACAGGCCGCAATTTCGACGAACTGCTGCGCTTGATGCAGTCCCTGCAGACGGCCGACGCATTCGGTGTGGCCACACCGGCCGATTGGCGTCCCGGCGACCGGGTGATCGTACCGACCGCGGGGTCATGCGGGGTGGCCGCCGACCGTATGGCCGGCCGCGAGGCCGACGTCGAATGCCAGGACTGGTTCTTCTGCACCCGGCCCCTCAGCGCCGACGACATCGAGCAGGCAATCCGAGCCGGGGGGACCGCACCCGCCGGGAACTGAAGATGAACCGCGCTCTCGTCGGCCGGGTAGAAAAAGAGTCCGGAGGAGGAACCATGTCCACACCGCACGCAGCGCATACCGCCGAACCCGCCGTGGGTACGCAGACCGATGACAGCATCCATCACTGTTTGCCCCACGCGCGGCAGGTGCTCGCGGTGTGTGCCCACCCCGACGACGAGTCCTTCGGTCTCGGTGCGGTTCTGGCCACGCTCGCCGAGCGGGGAGCACGGGTCCGTGAGTTGTGTTTCACCTCCGGTGAGGCGTCCACGCTCGGCCGAACCGACCGGCCGCTTGCCGACGTGCGCGCCGAAGAGCTCACCGCCGCCGCAGAGGTTCTCGGAGTTGATCACGTACAACTGTTTTCCTACCCCGATGGGCGTCTGTCGCAACCACCGCTCGACGAACTGACAGATCACGTCCTCGGCGCGCTCGGTGAGGCGGATCTGCTGCTCGTGTTCGACGACAACGGCATCACCGGCCACCCCGACCACCGCCGCGCGACCGAGGCCGCGCTCGCGGCAGCAACGGCATCGGAAATTCCCGTATTGGCCTGGGCCTTACCACAATCGGTCGCCGAGCGGCTCAATGCCGAGTTCGGGACCGGCTTCAGCGGTCGCCGCAGCGCCGAACTGGATCTCACGATCGAGGTCGACCGCGCGCGGCAACGGGCCGCGATCGGATGCCACGCCACCCAGTCCGACGACAATCCTGTGCTGTGGCGTCGGCTGGACCTGCTCGGCAACCGGGAGCATCTGCGCTGGCTGCACCGCCCGCCCGCGAACCACCGCGATGACCGCCCGTGCGAAGACAGCCAAGAACGAGTCACCAGGTGACACACAGCGATACCCGAAACCGGCGGAGTCAGGCGTTACTGCGTGCTGGTGCGGGCTCGGAGTCATACGACTGCGCGCCCCAGCCGACGTGTGCCTCGGCCCGCATCCGCTCCACCATGTGCGGGTAGTGCAGCTCGAACGCCGGACGCTCGGACCGGATGCGCGGCAACTCGTAGAAGTTGTGCCGCGGCGGCGGGCAGGAGGTCGCCCACTCCAGCGAATTGCCGTAGCCCCACGGGTCGTCCACCGTCACGACCTCGCCATAACGGTAGGACTTGAACACGTTCCACACGAACGGCAGCGCCGAGCCGCCCAGGATGAACGCGCCGATCGTGGAGATGGTGTTCAACGTGGTGAAACCATCGGTGGGCAGATAATCCGCGTACCGGCGCGGCATCCCCTCCGCACCCAGCCAGTGCTGCACCAGGAACGTGGTGTGAAAACCGACCAAGGTGGTCCAGAAGTGCCACTTGCCCAGGCGCTCGTCCATCATCCGGCCGGTCATCTTCGGGAACCAGAAGTAGATGCCCGCGAAGGTGGCGAACACGATGGTGCCGAAGAGCACGTAATGGAAATGCGCGACCACGAAATAGGTGTCCGACACGTGGAAATCCAGCGGCGGATTGGCCAGGATGACACCGGACAAACCACCGAACAGGAACGTGACCAGGAAGCCCACCGACCACAGCATCGGCGTCTCGAACGTCAACTGACCACGCACCATGGTGCCGATCCAGTTGAAGAACTTCACACCGGTCGGAACCGCGATCAGGAAGGTCATGAACGAGAAGAACGGCAACAACACCGAACCCGTCACAAACATGTGATGCGCCCACACCGCGACCGATAACGCCGCGATACCCAAGGTCGCGTAGACCAGCGTGGTGTAACCGAAGACCGGCTTGCGGCTGAAGACCGGGAAGACCTCCGAGACGATGCCGAAGAACGGCAACGCGATGATGTACACCTCGGGGTGCCCGAAATACCAGAACAGGTGCTGGTACAGAATGGCGCCACCGTTGGCCGGGTCATAGATGTGCCCACCGAGGTGCCGGTCATAGAACAGACCCATCAACGCAGCGGTCAGCAACGGGAAGACCATCAGGATCAGTATGCTGGTGACCGCGATATTCCAGGTGAAGATCGGCATCCGGAACGGAGTCATACCCGGACAGCGCAAGCAGACCACCGTCGTCAGCATATTCACCGCACCCAGAATGGTGCCGAGACCGGACACGGCAAGACCCAGAATCCACAGGTCGCCCCCGACACCCGGGGAGTGCAGGATATCCGACAGCGGGGTGTACGCGGTCCAGCCGAAGTCGGCCGCGCCGCCGGGAGTGATGAAACCGGCGGTCGCCATGGTCGCGCCGAACAGGTACAGCCAATAGCTGAACGCGTTCAGACGCGGGAAGGCCACATCGGGCGCGCCGATCTGCAGCGGCAACACGATGTTCGCGAAACCGAACACGATCGCCGTCGCATAGAACAGCAGCATGATCGTGCCGTGCATGGTGAACAGCTGGTTGAACTGCTCGGGCGAGAGGAACTGCAGACCCGGACGAGCCAGCTCCGCACGCATCAGCAACGCCATCAGCCCGCCGATCATGAAGAACGACGTGGCCGTCACCAGGTACATCACCCCGAGGACCTTCGGGTCGGTGGTGGTGACCAACTTGTAGATGAACGAACCCTTCGGCCCGGTCCGCGCCGGGAACGGGCGCGACGGCACGAGCTGAGCGGGAGTACGAGGCGTTACGGCGGTCACAAGCGGCTCCTGACAGGAAGAGCATCCGGTGATGTGGTCGGTCCCGAATAACGGCATAGACGATCGCTGGCCAAGCACGAAATGGATATCAGCACCAACCGCCACCGGTCGCTGTGCGACACCCATCGGCACATACCGTAGTCGAATTGGCGACAGATCAAGCCTGAAACATAAGCATATTCAGTCAGAAGACCGCGCCGGATATTGGTCCGGCCCGGACGACCACGGCGCCAACCGGCCCGTGTCGCAAAAGTCCTTCGGATAGATTCGGGGATCGGTCCGAGAGATCCACTGCCGGTGCGCCGGAGATACGCCTCACGCCATCATTCTCGAAGACACACCGGACCCACTGTCGACACCTGGACACGAAGGATTGCGCCATGGGTGACCCGACCTTCCGCTGAATTTCTCGGCTGCGCAGGCAGTGGCAGGGCTCTGCGGCGAGGTCGAGCTCAACATATCCAGCCGACTCCCCTCGGCGGAGGCCGAGACCGAGGTCCGGGAGCGGTCGATTCCTTTCTGCGGCGACCGGGGTCTACATGGTGGAGGGCCGGCCCGCTCGATTGGCCGGTCTCGATCAAGTACGCCGAGAAAGAAAGGCCGATCGCCGATGAGCATTCCCGCGACCATGCGCGCGCTGCAGCAGACCTCCCGCAATGGCCCGCGGGACATGCGTCTGATCACCGACGCGCCGGTGCCGAACCCCGGTCCGGGCGAGGTGCTGATCCGCGTCACCGCAGCCGGTGTCAATTTCGCCGACATCTCGAAGTCCCACGGCACGTTCGGGGACGGCCCGCAGCCGCCGTACCTGGCGGGTTTCGAGGCCGCCGGTGAGGTTGTCGCGGTGGGCGACGCGGTGACCAGCCCGCGGCCGGGGGCTCGTGTCGTCGGCGTCGGAGTCGGCGCTTTCGCCGATTACATGGTGCTGCCCGCGGCCGCGGCGGTGCCGGTGCCACCCGGCTGGACGGAGCAGCAGGCGCTGGGGCTGATGGTCAACTGGCCCACCGCGCTGGCCGCACTCAAACCCTTGGGCGGCATCACAGCCGGGCAGACCGTGCTGATCCAGGCCGCGGCGGGCGCGACCGGCCAGGCCGCGATAGCCATCGCCAAGCACTATGGCGCGACAGTTGTCGCCACCGCCTCGCCGGCCAAGCACGAGACAGTACTGGCATTGGGCGCCGACCACGTTCTGGACTCCCTCCACGGCGATCTCGCCGCCGAGGTCTTGAGGCTGACCGGCGGAGCCGGCGTCGATGTGGCGCTGGAATCGGCAGGCGGTGCCACCTTCGAGGCCAGTCTGGCCGCCGCCAAGCGAATCACCGGTCGGGTCGTCGTCTACGGCTCGGCGGGCGGTGAAGCCGCGATCACCAACTGGGATCTGGTGTACAGACATCAGGTCCACCTCATCGGTCTCAACATCGGCGTGCTGATCCAGGCCGCACCGCAGATCTTCGGCGAGGTCATGGGCGAACTGTCCACGCTGATAGCCGCCGGTGTGCTCGCCCCCGTCCAGCCCACTGCCTATGACTTGGCATATCGCGGCGTTCGAGCGCTCCGACGCGGGCCTGCTCGAACAGGTGCTGCGCGTCGACGCCACCCTGGAGGCGACGCCGTTCGGCGACTGGCAGTCGGGCCGGGCGACGTGTATCCACATACTCGATGCGTACGTGCTGGGCACGCCCGGCGATTGGCGGATGATCGCGACCACCGCCAATGGACAGCCGGCCGCCGTCGTGTACCGCCGGGGCGCGGACGGTACGCCGCGAGCCGACGGAGTCGTGGTGCTGGCACCCACCGCCACCGGCGTCTCCCACGTGATCAAGTTCCACGATCCGGCGCTGGTCACAATGTTCGGCTTCCCGGACGCGCTCGAGCGCTGACCTACCGGCATGGCCCGGCCTGACCAACTCCTCGGATACGCGCCCCCGGCGAACCCGCTATCCAGTCAGCTGGTCGGCGTGTTGGCAAGAACCCGGTCGAGTTGACTGCGCGAGGTGATGCCGAGCTTGGTGAAGACCTTGCGAAGGTGGTACTGGACAGTGCGAGCACTCAGGAACAGACGGGTGCCGATCTCCGGATTCGACAATCCATCGCGGGCCATCCGGGCGATCTGGGCCTCCTGGGCGGTCAATCCCTCATGCTCGGCCGGAAGCGTGCGCTTGTGCGCGGTTCCGCCGGCGGCGCGCAGTTCGCGGCCGGCGCGCTCGGCGAACGCCGCGATACCCATCCCCTCCAGCATGCCGTGGGCTCTACGCAGTTGTTCGCGTGCATCGGTGCGGCGACGTTCCCGGCGCAGCCACTCCCCGTACAGCAGATGAGCGCGGGCCAGATCGACGCGGAGCCTGGTCTTTCCGAAGCGGGCGATCGCCTCGCGGTAGAGGCGCTCCGCTGTTTCGCCTTCACTCAACAGCGCCTGCGACCGTGCCTGGGCCGCCAGCACCCAGTCGGTGGCGCTGGCGCCGGCCATCTCGGTGAGCCGGCCGTAGGCACAGCTCGCGGTCTCGGTCATACCGCAGCGCGCCGCGGCCTCGATCAACTCGACCAAAGACCAGCACAGCGAAGCGGGGTCCATGTCGTCGGTGGTGGCACGCAGACCCGCGGCCACGGCCTTGTCGTAGTTGCCGAGGCCGTTGTTGAGCGCGGCATTCGCCCATTCGGCGAAGGTGATCCCGACGCCCTCCCCGCGCCTTGTCACGTCTCTTATCGTGGCGGCGATCAGGGCGGATGCCCCGGCCTCGTCGCCGCGGAGCGCGGCCAGGCCCATGGCGGCGTAGGGCGCAAGACCGCTCCCCGTCACTTCGGTGACCGTCTGCAGTTCGTCGGTCAGCGACGCCGCAGCGGTCAGGTCGCCGGTGAACAACAGCAAGTAGGCACGTGCGGTGAGGGCGAGCGGAAGCTCGCTGAGCGCCCCGACCTCGCGTGCGAGCTGTACGTACCGCGCCGAGAGCGCGTCCCAACAATCGTCATCCCAGAGTCGCATGGCCGTGATGCATGCCAGATACATCCGACGCAGCTCCTCGTCGGCGGACATCCCGTCACCGAAACAGGTCAGGGCCCTGCGCAGGGCCGGGACTCCTGCCGCATACCCCACGTGAAGGGCCGCTGCCGTGCCATCGAGAAGGAGGTCGGCAGCGCGGGGGGCACACGTCGGCGGAGGTGCCGCGCCGGCCGCGGCGGCCACGTCGAGGATTGTGCCACCCGGGCCGGCCAGGGAGCCGGCGAAGATCGCGGCAACCAATGCGTCCAGGTAGGTCGCACGGGAAAGATCCGCATCGATGGACTCGAGCCGCCCGGCCGCCTTCAGCAGCAGTCTCGGCGCATCACCGCCCCGGCTGGTGATGAAGGCGAGTCGGGCGCGCATGACGTCGACGTTCGCCTGCTGGAGGTTGCTGAGCGGCCCGGATTCAGCCATCGTCAGAAGGTCCCGCGCCACGTCGAGGGCACCCGCCTGGATGGTGGCCTGCGCGGCAGCCAGCGCCCGCCTGACCCGTTGCTCCGGGTCCGGCGTGAGAGCGGCCGCCCGCTCCAGGAATGCGGCTGCCGCCGCCAGACCGCCGCGTGCTCGGGCTCGCCCTGCCGAGTGCTCGAGCTCGGCGGCGACGTCCTCATCGGGTCCCGAGGCGGCTTGGGCCTGGTGCCAGGCCCGCCGGTCGGGATCGAGGTGCTGATCGGTGGCCTCGGCCAGGGCCCGATGCACCCGCTGTCTGTCGTGGGTCGACGCTGATCGGTAGGCCGCCGAGCGTGCCAGCGGATGACGGAACCGCACGCCGGTGCCGAACTCGGCCAGGCCGGCGTCGGCAGCTGGTGCCGTTGCCTCGGCGCCGACCCCATACCGAGCGGCTGCTCGCCACACCAGGGCCGAGTCGCCCGACGGGTCAGCCGCCGCGATCTGCAGTAGGAGCCGGGTCTGTTCGGGGAGGGTACCGATTTGTCGAACGAACTTCTCTTCGATGCTGCCCGAGAGTGCACCCAGGCTGGGGAACCCGAACCCCCCGGCCAGCTCCGACGGGGTCAACCCCCGCGGCAGCTCCAGCAGCGCCAACGGGTTACCCCGTGTCTCGAAGACGATCTGGTCCCGCACGCGCACATCGATCGGCCCGGTCAGCGCCGCGTCGAGCAGGGCCCGGGCGTCCGCGTCGCGCAGCCCCCCGACCGGCAGTTCCGGCACTCCCGCCAGGTCGCGGCTTACGCCGCGGGCCGCGAAGACCAAGCCGATCGCCTCCGTCCCCAGGCGGCGTGCGACGAACGCGAGGACCTGTGCCGAGACGCGGTCGAGCCACTGCTGGTCATCGATCAGGCATATCAGCGGCCGCTGTTCGGCAACCTCGGACAGCAACCCCAGCACGGCCAGACCGACCAGGAACCGGTCCGGTACCGGCCCGGCAGTGATGCCGAACGCGGTCCGCAGCGCATCACGCTGGGGTACGGGGAGATGCTGGAGCCGGTTCAGGTGCGGCGCGCACAGCTGATGCAACCCCGCGAACGCAAGCTCTACCTCCGACTCGACTCCGGCGGCGCGCACGATGCGACAGCCCAGCGCCTGTACGGCCAGATAATCCAGTAGGGCCGTCTTACCCACGCCTGGTTCACCATGGACCAGCAAAGCGCGGCTTTCACCAGCGCGGACAGCCCCGATCAGCCAGTCGAGCACCCCGCATTCGCCCCGGCGGCCCGTCAGCTCCGCCGCACGTCTCCACTTAGGTAGATCCGCGGACATACCCACAGCGTCACGTTATCCCTTTTGCCGGCGCACTGGCGCCGATGACCAGCCATCGGCGGATGCGGCCCCTCCCCCTGCCGCCGCATGCTGGGACCCAGCATGAACAACAGTCCAGGACCGATCGTGAACGGAGTCCGGATGCCGACAATTCACCACTGTTATGCCACCGTCCGTGGGCAACAGCTGTTCTACCGCGAAGCGGGGCCATCCGGTGCGCCCACCGTTGTACTGCTGCATGGCTTCCCCACCAGCTCGTTCATGTTCCGCAACCTGATCCCACTGCTGGCCGACCGGTATCACGTGATCGCCCCGGACCACCTGGGCTTCGGCCTGTCCGACGCACCGCCCGCGGACGAATTCGACTACACCTTCGACGCCTTGGCGGACCTGACCGCGGGCCTGCTGAGTGAGCTCGGGATCAGGCGGTTCGCCCTGTATGTCCAGGACTACGGCGCACCGGTCGGATGGCGGCTGGCCTTGGCGGATCCGGCCGCCGTCACGGCTATCATCAGCCAGAGCGGCAACGGCTATGAGGTGGGGCTCGCGCAGGAGTTCTGGAAACCGATACGGTCGTACTGGCAGGACCAGAACCCGCAGACCGAAGCGGCGGTCCGCCAAGCGCTGACCCTGGAGGTCACTCGGTGGCAGTACCTGCACGGCGTCCCGGACGAGAGCCTGGTCAGCCCCGATACCTGGTACCACGACTTCGCCCTGCTGTCCCGGCCCGGGAACGACCTGGTGCAGTTGCGGCTGTTCGCCGATTACGCGGGCAACCTCCTGCTGTATCCGAAGCTGCACGCCTACCTGCGTGACAGCCGGGTCCCGCTGCTGGCCGTGTGGGGCCGCAACGACGAGATATTCCGACCCGACGGCGCGCTCGCCTTCGCCGATGACGCGCCGGGCGCCGAGATCTGCCTGTTCGACGGCGGCCACTTCCTGCTCGAAAGCCACCTCGACGCGGCCACGGGCTGCATCCGCAGCTTCCTCGGGCGAGCACTGTCGTGACGGGCACGCGGCGTGGCATGGTCGTACGAGGACGCCTGGACCGAGGTACGGCGCATCTCCGGGATGGTGCGCCCGACGAAACGACTGCCGCACATCAACCCTGACCGGGGTCGTCACAACCGCAATCACCGAGGAAGGAGCAACCGATGCCGTCCTTGCTGTCGGTGAACGTCGGCATGCCGAAGAACGTCTCCTGGCAGGGCAGGACCATCTACACCGGTGTGTGGAAGTACCCCGTACCCGGCCCTGCCGTGGTCCGCCGGCTCAACATCGATGGCGACGGCCAAGGCGACACCAACGGCCACGGCGGCGAGCAACGGGCCGTGCTGGTGTACCAGATCCAGTCCTATCGGCATTGGCGGCAGCACCTCGGACGCGACGACCTCGGCTACGGCCAGTTCGGGGAGAACCTCACCGTCGACGGCCTGCCCGACGACGAGGTCTGTATCGGCGACCGGTATCGCATCGGCGAGGCCGAGTTCGAAGTCACCCAGCCACGGGTCACCTGCTACCGCGTCGGCCTTCGCCTCGGTGAACCCGAATTGCCCGCACTGCTGGTCAGCCACCACCGCCCCGGCTTCTACATGCGAGTCATCCGGGAGGGAATCATCCAGGCCGGCGACCGGATCATCCAGACCAGGACCGGGCCCGGCGCGCTCAGTGTGGCCGACGCCGACGCACTGCTCTACCTTCCCGGGCGCGCCCCTGCCACGCTGCGCCGCGCCCTGCGGATCCCCGCGTTGAGCCAGGGGTGGCAGGACTCGTTCCGTGAGCTGCTCGCGGCCGCCGACACTGCGGGCACTGTTACCGCCCCAGCCTGGAATGGTTTCCGCGCGCTGCAGGTGGCCGAGGTCGTTCCCGAGAGCACTACGGTCTCCTCGATCCGCCTGACCAACCCGGACGGCACCCGGCTCCCGGCGGCCCGCGCGGGCCAATACCTGACGCTGCGGATCCCCGGTGCCGGGCGGCCCGCTCCGGTACGGAGCTATTCACTGTCCGCGATGCCCGATGCCGGCGGTTACCGAATCAGTGTCAAACACGAACCGCACGGCACCGTAAGCGATTACCTGACCACGAAGGTGCGGCCGGGCGACGTCCTGGACGCCGCAGCACCCCGCGGTGAATTCGTGCTCGACGAGGGCACCGGCCCGGTTCTGCTCATTTCAGCCGGTATCGGTCTTACACCGGTGCTGTCCATGCTGCATGAGCTTGCCGCCCGCGGCAGCGACCGTGAGGTCTGGTGGATCCACGGTGCTCGGCGGCCGCAGGAACTCCCGCTGGCGGCCGAGGTGCACGCCCTGCTCGCCTCGCTGCCGCACGCCTGCGAGCACGTGTTCTACAGCGCCGCGTCCCCCGAGGACCACGACCGTGCCCACGCTTGCTTCGGGCGCCTCACCAAGGACAAGCTGATCGCGCTGTCCATTCCGTCCTCCGGGACCGCCTACGTGTGCGGCCCCGCCTCCTTCATGGCGGATATGCAGGACGCACTCGGTGCCGCCGGGATCGATCCGGCCCACATCCACACCGAGCTGTTCGGGGCCCTGCCTTCGATCAATCCGGGCCTCACCGACCAGGCCGGGTTATCGCCCCACCAGCCCTCGGGACCACCGGGTACCGGCCCGCTCGTCACCTTCGCCCGCAGCGGAATCTCGGTGCCTTTCCCCGAGCGTGTGCGCAGCGTGCTCGAACTCGCCGACGCCTGCGACGTCCCCGCCCGCTGGAGCTGCCGCACCGGCGTATGCCACACATGTACCACCGCTCTGTTGTCCGGCGCTGTCGGCTACAGCCCCGCACCACTGGAACCCCCACCCGATGGTGAAGTCCTCATCTGCTGTGCCCAGCCCAGGGCCGACATCGTCCTGGATATGTAGCGCCCGCCGACGCGATGCCCCGGCTCGGCGGGCCTGCCACTGTCCCGAACTCGACCTGCAGTGCACCCCAGCACATTTGGGGGCGCCTCTCCCCCTGCCCGATTCGATCGCCGACAGCTTGCGATACCAGGCGACGGCGCCCGTGGAAGTGGCATGGTGGTGGGCATGCAGGTGGCGGTGATCGGCCCGTTGCGTGTGCTCGACGGCCAGTGCGGAGTCGAGGTTCCAGGGCCACGGGTGCGGGCGCTGCTGGTGCGGTTGGCGTGGGATTGCGGCCGGATGGTCGGCCCCGCGGCGCTGGGCGAGGCAGTGTGGCCGCGGAATCCACCCGAGCATCCGGCTGCGGCGGTGCATTCACTGGTGGCGCGGTTGCGGCGAGCGTTGCCCGGCAGTCCGGTGGTCACCGGACCCGCGGGTTCCTACCAACTGGATCTGGCACCCGATGCGGTGGATGTGCACCGATTCGAACACCTGGCTCGCAGCACTCGCCGGGCCCTGGAATCCGGCGACATCTCACGGGCCGCGGCGCTGTCCCACGATGCGCTCGCGTTGTGGGCCGGAGACCCATTGCTCGACGCTGGGCACGCGGACTACGCGGAGGCAGCGCGGGTCCGGCTGGGTGAGGTGTGGTTGGGCGTGGTGGAGGATCGACTGGAGACAGATCTGCTGCTGGGCCGGGCACAGATGGTGGTCGCGGAGACGGAAGCGCTGATCCGGGCGCATCCACTGCGGGAGCGGCTCCGGGCGCTGGCCATGCGGGGATTGGTCGCGCAGGCCCGCGACGGGGATGCGCTACGAATGTACGAGCAGGCTCGGCGGTTGCTGGCCGAGGAGCTCGGCTCCGATCCCGGCCCGCTGTTACAGCGCGAATATCTGACCGTGCTGCACGGCCGGCAGACACCCGATCCGACCCCGACGGCCTTACCGGCGCCATTGACAAGGCTGATCGGGCGAGAATCGGATTGCGCAGCGGTACAAGCGATCCTGGCTGCACACCGGCTTGTGACCCTGATCGGTCCCGGTGGCGTCGGAAAGACCCGGCTGGCGATTCAGGTGGCCGCCACGCGCCCGGATTCCGCGATGCAGGAGTGCGGGCTCGTGGAGTTGTCCGGATGCTCGAATGCCGACACGGTCGCCTCGGCGGTGGCAGCGGTCGTCGGGCCATCTCGGATCGCCGCCCCGGACACGGCCGGCGATCCGCTGTCGCGGTTGCGGGAGGCATTGGGACACAAACGCGTTCTGCTCGCCCTGGACAATTGCGAGCAGGTCCTCGACGGGGTTGCAGCACTGACTGCCCGGCTGCTGGCGGACTGCCCCGGTGTACGTATCCTGGCCACCAGCCGGGAACCGTTGGGCGTCATGGGCGAACGTCTCTATCCAGTGCAGCCCCTTCCGGTCCCGGAGCCGGGAGCCGATGATGCGCCCGGTCCAGCGGTGCGCTTGTTCCTGGACCGCGCTGAAGCCGCGCGCCCGGATTTCCGTGCGACCGGCGACGATCTGCTGCTCATGGGACAGATCTGCCGCATGCTCGACGGTCTGCCGCTGGCGATCGAACTGGCCGCGGCCCGGCTCCGGTCGATGACCGTCACACAGCTGGCTTCTCGCCTCTCGGATCGATCCGAACCTCCCCTTGCCGGACCGCGGGCGCTGCCGTCGCGACACCGCGATCTCGCTGCGGTGGTGGCATGGAGCTGGGATTTGCTCGAGCCCGATGTGCGGCAGCAGGCCGAGCGGTTGTCCGTATTCGCCGGATCGTTCACCCCGGAGGCCGCTGCGGCACTCGGGGTCACCTGGGCGACGCTCGATGCGCTTGCGGACAAATCGCTGCTGCAATCGGTGCCCGGCCGCTATCGGATGCTGGACACAGTTCGCGCCTATGCCCTGGCCCGGCTCGACGAATCGGGCGCGGCGCCGGGGGCGCGGGCCGCGCACTTGGACTACATGCTCGCCTTCGTCGAGGAGCGCTCCGAATTCCTGCGTACTCGGGACCAGGTGCGCGCGCTCGGAGAATTCACCGTCGAGCGAGAAAACCTCACCGCGGCTTTTGCTTTCACACTCGAGTGTCACGACGCTGCCAGTGCGTGCCGGTTGGCCGCGGCTGCCGCGCAATTCTGGATGATCCGGGACGGACACACCGAGACCTCCCGGTACATGCGCGAAGCGTTGGCCGTCGATGGCCGGGCAGCCCCCGAGGTGGTGGCCGAGGTCGCGGTGCAGTATCTGCTCAACGCGATCCTCGCCGGCGAACACGCGGACGCGCGGCTGGTGGCTGCGCGGGTCCGGCCACACGCGCTCGCCCAGCCCGTGCTCACCGCATTGTCGGCCATCGGGCAGGGTGACCCAGCGGCCACTGCGGCAATGGATTCCGCAGTCCCACAGCGTGATTCGTGGCAGCGGGCGCGATGGGCCCTGGTGCGGGCGATCGCCTGCGGGACCGTCGGCGATCTGACCGGGATGCGTGGCGACCTACGCACGGCGGCCGGGCGCTACGAGGCGGCCGGCGATGGTTATTGCCGGGCGCTGGCCTTGACGTTTCTCGGGCTGGCCAACGAGATGCGGGGTGATATCGATACCGCGACAATGGATTTGACCGAGGCGGAGCGCCTGGTGCGGTCACTCGGCGCGACCGGCCACTATCAGCGCGCCTGGCTCGCGCACCTGTACGCCCGCGCCGGGCATCGCGACACCGCCGAGACGATGTTGCGGGAGTTGGGTGTCCGGGCGACGGGTGCGGATGCTGCGCTGGTCCAATTGTTCACCGCCGAACTGGCCCGGCACTGCGGCGACTTCGATCGCGCGGCACAGCATCTCGCGCTGGCCGGCGACAGCCCGCCCGGACCGCAGGACACGCTCGTGCGGTTGGCTCAGGCGCAACTGGCCCTTGCCCGCCGCGATATCGCCGCCGCTACCGAATATCTGCGCGCGGCATGGGATTGCGCCGCGACACCGGACACACCGATGGCCGCGGCGATTGCGGTCGGCGTCGCGAACCTGATGTCGCTCACCGGCCACCCCGGAGCCGCAGCGGAGATACTCGGTGCCGCGCACACGCTGCGCGGCACCGCCGCCACCACCGACCCCGACGTGCTCACGGTGCGCTCCCGCCTGACCGACCGGTTGGGCCCAGACTTCGACGCCCACTATCAGCGGGGCCGCGGTCTCGACTTGACACCGGCACTCGCGCTGGTCCGCACGGCGCTGACGACCGACCCGCACCCTGGCAGGCCGATGACAGCGATCTGACAGAACCTCCGTGCAGCATCAGCATCAGCAACCCTGATCAATGAGGAGACCACCGATGCTGTTCTGCGAAATCTACCTGCCACGCGGCACCCACACCCCCGAACAGTTGCGCGAATTGTCCGACCGGCTCGCACTCGACCGCTTGGTCCGGTATTACGCGGCCACCGATGGCGACCACGCCGAGGAAGCCGCGTCCGCCGACCCTGGCGTCATGACGATGCTGGCCGACCTCAACCACGTCGTCATCCACGAAATCGGACAGTGGGCAGCAGGAGGGCAACCGGTCACCAGCACCGATCCCCGCTACCTGGCACGGATCTACCTGCCCGCGCCATGGCGCAAGGAGATGAGCGCGTTCCTGATCTCGGCAGTCACCGCCGCGCTCCGGACTCTCGTCACCGAACCGCAACGCTCCCGGATCGAGGTGCAGATACT
Organism: Nocardia vaccinii NBRC 15922; assembly: GCF_001613305.1. Taxonomy (GTDB): domain Bacteria; phylum Actinomycetota; class Actinomycetes; order Mycobacteriales; family Mycobacteriaceae; genus Nocardia; species Nocardia vaccinii. The sequence continues at coordinate 727 of NZ_BDCC01000049.1, read as the reverse complement.
CGGCATCCCCGACGGGAGTTACGGACTCGACGGCCGCATCGTCGGCGAAGCCGAGCTCCTGGAAATGATCAGCGTCGCCAAATCCGGTCCCACCGTCCCGGTCGACTCCGCGGTACTCATCGATCCGGTCTGCGGCATGACCGCGGCGAATCCCGAACTGACCCTCGAACACGGAGGCACCGTCTACGGATTCTGCAGCGCAGGCTGCCGCAAACACTTCAGCCGCAAACTCGCCGACGAAGCGACGCGATGACCCACGAGCCCAATGCCACCGAGACTCGCCGCTGGAACGGACCCGACGCACGGCACTGGGCCGACCACGCCGCCCGCTACGACGCGATGGCCGCCGACTACACCCGGCAGTTGATGACAGCTGCCGCGCTCCGATCGGCCGACCGGGTCCTGGACATCGGGTGCGGCACCGGCCAAACCACTCGCCTGGCCGCCCGCCGAGCCGACACCGGCCAGGTCACCGGCATCGATCTGTCCGCCCCGATGCTGGCAGTCGCCGCCGAACTGGCTGCCGCCGAACACATCTCCAACATCAGCTACATTCACGCCGACGCACAGCGCTATCGGCTGCCGACAGCAGGATTCGACACGGTCATCAGCCGTTCGGGAGTGATGTTCTTCGACGATCCGCTCGCCGCCTTCACCAACATCGCCCGCGCCCTACGCGCGGGCGGGCGACTGGCCTTCGTATGCCACGCCAACGCCACCACCAACC
>NZ_BDCC01000048.1 GCF_001613305.1 Nocardia vaccinii NBRC 15922 | reverse complement strand
ATCCTGGCCGTGCTGGCACAGCTCGCCCCCGGCGCCACCGTGACCGAGTCCGAGCCCGGGGTCACACTGTTCGCCGACCCTCGATGGGTGCAGAATCTTCTACAGCACAGCGGTTTTCATGACGTGCGGGCAACGACGTTCGATTCACGCACAACGGCGGGCCGCGACGCGGACGACGCCGCGGAGTTCCTCATGGCGGGCAGTTTGCGCTCACTCGTGCGCGATCTGGATCCGGACACCCGAGCGCACGCACACAAGGCAATCGCCACGACCCTCCGACCACTGGAACGCTCCGACGGTGTCGTCCTGCCCGCCACCGGCCTGTGCTACACCGCACACATCCGGTGATACCGACCCGGCCTCCGCTCGGGTCGACGAGATCGGATCCTTCCGGTGGCCGTGTCCTCGTGCAGCGGGGCGCCGGTAGTCGAGCCTGGTGGATGCGTCTGGTTGCCCCGGTCCAGAGCCGGTGTCCGCGTCCACCATTGCCCGGATACCGGGACCGCTCGATCGTCGCTCCTGGTTCGACCACGGTCAGGACTATGCCAA
>NZ_BDCC01000047.1 GCF_001613305.1 Nocardia vaccinii NBRC 15922 | reverse complement strand
TTAATGTGCTGTGCGCAACTGTTGCATACTGCTCGTGTGGTTATGGCGATCGACGTTGCGGCACCAACACTGACCGGAGTGCTCACGACCTGGACGATCTCACCGATCGGTGACACTCTGATCGCCGTTGCCGCGATCGGGTACGGATGGCTGGTGATACGGGCACGACGGCACGCACAGTCGTGGCCGGTGCTGCGGATCGCCAGCTGGTACGCGGGACTGGCCGTGCTGGTCCTGGCCCTGGACAGCGCGCTGGCGGCGTACGCCCATCACCTGTTCACCATCCACATGGTCGTCCATCTGCTGCTGATCACCGTGGTGCCCGCGCTGGCGGTGTGGGGACAGCCCATCCGGCTGCTCCACCTCACCGGCGGGCCCCGCGCCCGCGCGATCATCGACACCGCCCGGTGGCGCGCGCCGTGGCGGTGGCTGATATCGGCCCGGTTCACGGTGCCGCTGTACGCCGTGGTGCTGGTGCTCACTCATCTGACCGGATTCCAGCAGGCGATGCTCACCGATACCTGGATCCACGACGCCGAACTGCTGCTCTACCTGATCAGCGGTTACCTCCTGCTGCTCCCGCTCGCCGGGGACGAGTTGACGACCGAGCCGTCGTGGCCGTACGGGTTGCGGCTGCTGGTGCTGGCGATCTGCGTCGGGCCGGACACCCTCGTCGGGGTCACGTTGATGATGTCCTCGTCGGTGCTGGCGCCCGCTTACGCCGCGTCCCGGACGTGGGGCCCCGGCGCGCTGGTCGATCAGAACACCGCCGGGGTGATCATGTGGCTGGGCGGGGACGGCCTGATGATGCTGCTGATGATCATCGTCGCGGGCCGGTGGGTCCATTCCGGTGACACCGCCCGCAGTTTCGGCCCCTGGCTCGACGGAATCCGCCAGCGCGCCCTACTCGGCGAATCCGCTTTCGGCGGCACCGACGTCGACGCCGAGCAAGCAGCGCTGGACGCCTACAACGCGCGTCTGGCACAGCTGCACGGTCGAGGCCCTGTTTCCCCGCACGAGAACAAGGACGGCGACCCGGTATGACCACGCGGCGAGTGTGGACATTCATTCGCACGGCCGCACCATCGGAGAATTCCGGTCTGCTGAGGCGAATCACGTTCCGGTGTGCGCGCTTTGCAGGGCCTTCAAGACGGCGCGGTGAGTGAGCCAGCCGACCACGGTACGCCCGGCGGAGTCCAGGACCGGGATGCCGGTGGCCGTCGCGGCGCCGAGGGCGTCGAGTGCATCTGCGAGAGAAGCGGTTTCGGTGATCTTCGGAGGGATGACAGCGAGATCCCCGGCGGTGGCGTGATCCGAGGCCGGGTCGGACAGGGCCTCGGCGACCGATTGCGCGGTGAGGCAGCCGTGATAGTGCTCGTCCGCGCCGATCACCGGCAGGACACCGTTGGCCGACAACCACACCGCGCGCCCGGCCTGCTCGATCGGAGTGCCGGCCGCGATCGGCTCGGGCATCAGCTCCATCACCGACGCGACAGCGGACTGTTCGAGGCGCGAGACCGAACCATGATGCGCCGCATCGAGATCCACCCCGCGCCGGGTCAGCTTGAGGGTGTAGATCGTCTCTTTCGACAATATCCGTGAGGTGAGTGCGGCAGCGACGATGGCCAGCATCAGCGGCAGGATGATGCTGTACTCGCCGGTGAGCTCGAACAGGATGACCACCGCGGTGATCGCCGCGCGGGTCGCACCCGCGAACGCCGCACCCATGCCGATGAGCCCGTACATGCCAGGCGCCGCGGTCGCGGCCGGGAACAGTTGGTGCACAAGCACTCCGAAGGCTGTACCAGCCATCGCGCCGATGAACAGCGACGGCGCGAACACTCCGCCCGAGCCGCCGATGCCGATGGTCAGGCTGGTCGCGACGATCTTGCCGACCATCAGGATCAGCAGCAGCCATACGACGTATTCGCCGTCGATGGCGTGCGCCAATACCGGATATCCAACCCCGTACATCTGCGGCAATGCGAGCAACAGCCCGCCCAGCAGCACACCACCCACAGCCGGGCGCAACCATTCCGGGCCGCGCCACGCCCAGTCGCACGCGTCCTCGATCCAGTACAGAATGTGGGTGAACGCCACTCCGACCGCGCCGACCACGATGCCCAGCACCGCGAAGATCAGGTACTCCCATCCCGATTTCAGATGGAAGACGGGTAGATCCAGGAACGGGTGATTGCCGAACGCGGCCCGGCCGATCACGCTGGCGGTCACCGACGACAGCACCACCGCGCCGAACGACTCGGCCGCGAAGTCCCGCAAGATCAGCTCCATCGCGAAGAACGGCCCCGCGATCGGTGCGTTTGAACGTCGCGGCGATACCACCGGCCGCACCGCACGCGACCAGAATCCGCAGCCGGTTCTCCGGCATCCGGGTCAGTCGGCCGAGGCTCGACCCCCACGCGGACCCGATCTGCACGATCGGCCCCTCACGGCCCACCGAACCACCCCCGCCGATGCACAGCGCCGAAGCCAATGCCTTCACCACCGTAACCTGCGGTGGAATCCGGCCGCCCCGGGCCGCGACCGCGTACATCACCTCCGGCACACCGTGCCCGCGCGCCTCGGGTGCGAACTTCGTGACCAACGGACCATAGATCGCCCCGGCCACCACCGGAGCCAGCACCACGAACCAGATCCCCAGCGCGGGCAGATGCGGATTCGCGACCCGTCCGGCCGCGGAATAATCCGCGTGACCGGACAGAAGCTCGGTGAACGTCGTTATCAGCCAACGGAACACGATCGCACCGAGACCGGACCCGGCGCCGATGATCACCGCCAGGACGACGATCCCGCCGCGACTGTCCCGGACCCACTCCCCCAGCGAAACCCGCGCCGGAACCGGCAACGACCACCGCCTACCGGACACAACCTTCCCGGTGTGCGCCGACTTGGACTGCGTCGCTGTCATACGAATCCCTCATCACCCGGAAACATGCAGTAAGCAACAATTGTAGTAGGTACGTGATTCACGGTGGCGGCGAGGACAGCGTGCGCCTCGGTAGCGACGGGGCATGGACGCCGGCTGTGGTGTGGCCGGTCGCGCTGGTCCCCGGCCGCACTCGGTAGCGTGCAGCGAATCGTCCTGTGTGGCTTTCCGGCTCGGCGGTGCGACTTCACGTCACGGGACACAAGCGGCAGGATGAGGGAGAACGGCGGGTTTTGGTGATGGAGGTACTCGTGGCAGGACGAGGTCGTCGGCAGGTGGCGCAGGAGTCCGTGGACGAGCTGACCGACGCTCTGCTCACGGCCTCGCGGTTGCTGGTGGCGTTGTCGGCGCGATCGATCGCCCATGTCGACGACACCCTCACCATCGCGCAGTTCCGCACATTGGTGATCCTGTCGACCCGCGGCCCGTCGAAGATCGCCGCGCTGGCCGAGAGGCTCAACGTGCAGCCGTCCACGGCCACCCGCATGGTCGATCGGCTGGTGGCCGCGGGTTTGATCGACCGCAGACTCAATCCGGACTCGCGCCGCGAGCTGATCATCGAACTGACCCCGCGTGGACACGAGATCGTCGCCGCGGTGACCGATCGCCGCCGCGAAGAGATCGCGGCCTTGGTGGCCCGTATGCCCGATGAGGACCGGTCGGGCATGGTGCGTGCACTGACGGCATTCAGCGCCGCCGGGGGTGAACCGCACCCGGCACCCGATATCGACGGCTACCAACTCTGACAGCCGGTGATGGCTTCGGTGACCCGAACACCGACTCGGACCCCGGCGACCGTGCCGAATTCGCGGCGGTGGGCGACGTCGAGGCACGCCCAGTACGTCATGGCCGCTGCCATCCGGGATCTCGATCACGTCCGCCCTTCGCGCTCGACTCGTCGCTTTCGGTGAATCGCACTGGGCAGTCCGGACTTTCACTGCATGTCAGCAAGTCGTCACACCCGGCCGCCAAGGCTGCCCGCAGGGTGTCGCGTACGGCGGTCAGCTGGGCGAGTCCGGCGTCGACCTCGGCCAGCTTCGCCGTCGCGCGGGCCTGCAACCCGGCACCGGCGCGCAGGCGCCCGAGCCGAGTGGCCGCCAGCAGATCGGCGACCTCGCCGAGTGTGAACCCCAGCCGCTGAGCGGCCTTGATCACCCGCAATACCGTCACCGCCTGCTCCGGATACAGCCGATGCCCACCCAGGGTGCGTCCAGGTTCGGCCAGCAGGCCACGGCGCTCGTAATAGCGCAGCGTCTGCACGTTCACCCCGGCCGCGGCGGCCAGCTCGCTGGTACGCAGCATGGTCACCTGTCACCACCGCGGGCGGCGTCCACCCGGGCAGCGAAGGCATCGAGCACCTCGACGTAGGCCGCCGGCACGCCGACCACCATCACTACCCGGTCCTCGGGAGTAAGGAAGTCGAACGTGAAGAACTGGCAGCAGCTCGACTCACGATCAGCCAAATCCCGCGCAACCGGCTCGAAAACCGGATCCAGAGCCAGTTCGAGCCGGACCGGGCCCGGCCGGTGAACGGCAAGGACGCCATCGGCGAACAGCCGGTCGAACTCGGCGATCCGGATCGGCTGCTCGATCGTCGGCAATGTGCACGCATCCCGGATCCAATCCTGTGCACCAGGAGAAATAGCCATAACTCACGGTAAGCCCGTACCCAGGTACCGGATGCAAGCCTCACGCCCGAACCCTCGACCGCGGACCTTGCTCGACCTGCACTGAATTATTCATGCCGCCGCATCGCGCTCAGCCACCCCACCACCAGGCAACAGGCACACGCGAAAAAGGCATCCGTGAGCCCTCACCGACGTATGGCTCACCGCCGAGAGCGGCTACGCACGGCCGGGAAGCGCACCGGCTCGACACGAGGTGAACATTTGTTTACTATAGTAACCATGCGTTCACTCGATGACCGGACGGCGCGAGCCAGAATCCGCGACGAGGCCCTGCGACTGTTCGCCGACCACGGCCCCGACGGGGTCTCGATCCGTGATATCGCCACCGCCGCCGGCGTGTCTCCAGCACTGGTCATGCGGCATTACGGCGCCAAGGAAGGCTTACGCGAGGCGGTCGACGAACATGTGGCCGAGATCTTCGACTCACTGCTCGACGAGGTCACCAACCCGGACGGTGCCGACCCTTTCGCCGCGGCCACGGCGCCGACCATGGCCGAGCTGGTGATCAGACAGCTGCCGGCGGATTCCCCGATACCCGCCTATCTGGGACGAATGCTGGTCGCGGACGGACCGGCAGGCGCCACGTTGTTCACGCGCCTGTACACGATCAGCCAGACGGCCCTGGCGAGACTGGCCGAAGCCGGGATGGCCGATGCCGGTTCGGATCCCGGCGTGCGCGCGGCATTCCTGCTCATCAACGACCTCGCGGTGTTGATCCTGCGCCCGCATCTGCGCACCGTCCTCGGCGACGACCCGCTGACCGAGATCGGTATGCGGCGCTGGGGCACCGAGGTGTTGTCGATCTACCGAACCGGACTGGGAGGTGCGGCGACAGACGACAACCGATGACGATTACCGGTCCCTACTCGACAAACGAGGTCACACCATGTCCGACACTTCCGCACTACCCGCCCTGACCAGCACACTGGTCAGCACCGCAACCCGAGCGCTCCGGAACCGCCGGCTGATGCGCGCACCGATCCTGCTCTACCGAGCACACCTCGGATTCCTGTTCGGCTCACGCATGCTGATGCTCGAACACATCGGCCGCAAAACCGGAACACGCCGGTACGTCGTCCTGGAAGTCATCGACCGCCCCGCACCCGACACCTACGTCGTGGTCTCCGGCTTCGGCACCCGATCCCAATGGTTCCGCAACCTGCAAGCCGATCCACACGCGCGCATCTGGATCGGCCGCCACGGCCCTGCCGCCGCCACCACTCGGGTACTCACCCCCGACGAGACCGCCGCCTCCCTGCGGTCGTACATCTCCCGCTATCCCCGCGCCTGGAACACCATGAAACCCGCGCTCGAGAACACCCTCGGCGCACCGATCGACAGCCGCGGCACCGGCCTGCCAATGGTGCAATGCCGGCTCGACCAGCAGTGAACCGGGGCCGCCAGTCGCGGCCCGGGCAAACCGATCCACCCATCGAAGCGCCGACATCGACAGTGGGACCACCACAAATTCGGATAACCCCGCTCACACGGGCCGACCGGCGCTATCGCCTGACTGAAGGCGAGATGGCCCGGTGTGCCGCGGCCGGGCGCGAATCTGCGCATATCGAGCGAGTCCGGATCTTCACCGCGGAAGCCGACACGATGCGAAAGTTGCTGGCGCACTTCGCTGTTGAACACGGCCGAGCGGGCGCACTCGTGCGGGAATCGGGCGAGCCGCACAGCAGCCCCTCCTGGAGGAGTCTGCTCGAACCGGCGGACTCACAGCTCGAACTCGTCGGCGGTAGCGGCCGGTACTGCAACCAGTACCTCGGATTGTCCCGTGCAAGGTCCTAGACTGGATGGTGATTCGACAGTTTCAAACGTCGCGCAAACGGTACAGACGGCTGCGGCCGCGGCAGGTACTCGGCGTGATGTCCTTGTCGGCATCCTCGCCTCGGCCTGGGCGGTCTTTCCTGTTGCGCACGTGTGAACGGCGACCCGTCGATCCCTCGAGGAGTTATCGCCCAGAACAGGAGGCTCCGATGTCCACCATCCACCTCAAGGAGACCACGAGTTCGACACCGGAACAGTTCGTGGCGGCGTTGACCGATTTCGGGCCGGGCCGCTCGCAGGTGTTCGGCAACAGTGCCGACGAATATCTCGAGGTCCACGATCAGGGCCAGTGTGATGCGGACGTCACCGAGGGTTCCCACGGCATCTGGGAACGCCTGCACTACGACTGGTCGAACCCGGACCGCGTCGTCATGACGACCACCGACTCGAACCTGTGGGGTGGCCACTCGGGTCATACCTACACCTTCACACGTCGACCCGACGGGATGACCGACGTGGATGTGGTCGTCGTGCGCGAGGGCAAGAACCTCAAGGGCCGGGTCCTGGGGGCCGTCGTCGGGACCGTCGGCAAACGCGTCCTGAAACAAACCCTCGACAAAACAGTGAAAGCAATCGAAACCCGAGACAGTGACGCGGGAACAGCAGACACGACCACGCCGGGCGAATTCACATTCGAGGCTGCATACAAGGGCGAGGCCGGACCGTTCTGGGATGCCAAACCCCCCTGGAGTCTGGGCGAGCCGCAGCCGGAACTGAAGGCGATCATCGAGCAGGGCAAGTTCCACGGTGACGTGCTCGATGTGGGGTGCGGCGAGGCAGCGATCTCCCTGTATCTGGCCGAACACGGTTACACGACAGTGGGATTGGACTCCGCCCCGACCGCCATCGAACTGGCCCGCGCCGAGGCGTCCCGCCGCGGACTGACCACCGCGTCCTACGAGGTCGCCGACATCGCCTCGTTCGCCGGATACGACGGCCGTTTCGGCACCATCGTCGACAGCACCCTGTTCCATTCGATCCCGGTGGACCAGCGCGAGGGATACCAGCAGTCCATCGTCCGCGCCGCCGCCCCCGGAGCGTCCTACTTCGTGCTCGTGTTCGACCGCAAGGCCCTCCCGAATCCGCCTGCCGGGTTCGGTCCCAACCCCGTCACCGAAGCCGAACTGCGCGAAGTGGTCTCGAAGTACTGGGTGATCGACGAGATCCGCCAGGCCCGCATCCACGGCAACAATCTTCCGAGGGACAAGCAGTTACCGATCTCGTTCGAAGATGTCCGTGACGAGCCGGGTGGCCGTAGCTCGGTGCCCGCCTGGTTGTTGCAGGCACACCTCGGCTGAATCCACCCGTCCACTATCGCGGTGCCTCGACCAGCCGAGGCCCGCGTCGAAACCGCGCCCGGCTGTCCCGTGCCGCTCGACGCCACGGACCGTGCGTTGGCCGCGGAGTGTGGCAGTGGCTGCGGAGCCGATACCGAGGCGTGCGTGCTGGGTTCATCTCCAGCCATGTATCGAGCACGGCCGCCGATGATTTCCGTGTCCATGGCTTTCGGTCTCGGCGTGTGGCCCGGTTGTCGGCCGGGCTTGTCGACCGCTCCGGGTAACTGAACTGTTCGTCAGTTGTTCGGGCCGGCAAACGGGTGGGGGCGTTTGGTGAGCAGTTCGTACAGTGTCTGCTGGATTGTTTCGCGGATCTGGTCGGTCAGGTGGAACATCGTCATCGGGTCGTCGGCGAGCCCCGGGGTGAAACCGTCGGTCGGGATGGGGGTACCGAATTCGATGTACCACTTCGAGGGCAGCGGGACTGCGCCGAGCACGCCCAGATGCGGAAACGTCGATGTCACCGGGAAGTAGGGCAGCCCGAGCAGCCGGGCCAGCGGGGTGATGTCGGCGAGCTTGGGGTAGATCTCCTCGGAGCCGACGATCGAGCACGGAATGATCGGTACGCCCGTCTTGGCTGCTGCCGAGGCGAAGCCGCCGCGTCCGAACCGCTGCAGCTTGTATCGCTCACTGTAGGGCTTGCCGACACCCTTGAATCCCTCGGGAAACACTCCGGCCAGCTCGCCGGAGCCCAGCAGGCGTACGGCGTCGGCGGAGCAGGCCAGGGTGTGTCCGGCCTTGCGGGCCAATCCGCTCAGGATGGGCAGTTCGAAGACCAGATCAGCAGCCAACAGCCGCAGCAGCCGTTGTTTCGGGTGCCGGTCGTGCACGGCCAGCTGGAGCATCAGCCCGTCGATCGGGAGTACACCCGCGTGGTTGGACACGATCAGCGCGCCCCCGGTTTCGGGGATGTTCTCGATGCCCGTGACCTGCACCCGGAACCATAGGTCCGACAGCGGCCGCAGGGCCGGTAGCAGGACCGATTCCAGCAGGTGTTCGTCCAGGCCGAATTCGTCGACCTGGTAGTCGCCGGCCAGGCGGCGGCGAGCGAAATCGGCCGCGCCGCGGATACCGCTGGTGATCGCGTCGCGGGCCAGATCGCCCAGGTCGCGCGGCCGGCGCGGGGGCACCTGCGCGACTCGCTCGGTCAGCGACGTCACCGGACGTGACACTGGCCGGCTCGGCCATTGCCGCGGCGCTGGGCGCTGCCGCGCCTCGAAGTCGCAGTCGCGCAGTCGAATCACCTTGGCCAGTTCACTCATCAGCGTGCTCCGTTCCGGCCTCGACCAGGGACGCGAAGCCGCGTTCATGCCGCGGAGAGGACCGATCGGCAGCATGCCTCCGGCTCCCGACGATGGCATCGAATGCCTGCACTGTTGTGGCTTTCCCGATATGCATGAGGTGAACCACCGTTCGATTCATTGCGGGAACTGAAACCGGCGCGGGCAGGGTTGGTCAGCCGAGGCTGATGATGATTGCGCTGCCGACGACGGTGGCGGTGACGCCGAGTAGATGCTCGGTGATCATCGCGGCGATCGGCTGGATGTGTCGGTCTTTGCGGGCGACGACGGCGAGGGTGCGGGCGTCGATGACGTGAGTGGAGGCGAGATCGTCCACCGTCGTTGCCGCGAGCAAGTCCTGCGGGAGCGTCGGGGCGGGCAGTGCGCGCACCGCGTCCTGCACCCGCCGGACCGCGCTGACCGCGCGCTGCGGGATCTCGAGCTGGTGGTGGATGGGGGGCGGGGGCAGGGTTGCGGTGGTCATCGCATTCTCCTCGAGTTCTCCGGCATGAGCGGGTTGTACGAGCCGCTGCCTGCCGGACCGGGGGCCATGAATGACGCGTGTCATAACCGGAATGGCTTGGCTGGCGCGCTGCGCAAGGATTATTTTATACAATAAGAGATTGTAAAAACTAGGAGGTGGGTCACATGCCCGAGACGGACCTGACGGGAACCGAACCGGGGGAATTGGATGTGCGGGAGTTGCGTAAGCCCGACAAGCATCCGGCGATCTTCGCGCGGTTCGATGCCCTGGCCACCGGGGAGTCGTTCGTGCTGGTGAACAATCACTATCCGCGGCATCTGCGCGACGAGTTCGAGGTCGAACATCCCGGCGGGTACAGCTGGGATGTGGTCGAGGACGGACCGCGCGTGTGGCGGGTACGGATCGGGAAGCTGGCCTCGGCATCGCCGCCCCGGGTGCTGATAGATACCAGCGCGTTCGATCCGGGGCATCCGGATACGACGGGTGCGGTGTGGACGTTGCCGGTACGGCGGCGCGATCTGGATGCCAACATCATCCGTATCGCCCCGCGCGGGCGCATCGACGCCCACAATGGCCCGGATCTGGATGTGCTGATCCACGTACTGGATGGCGCGGGCATCCTGACCACCGAGCTCGGTGAGGTCGAGTTGACCGCGGGTGCGCTGGTGTGGCTGCCACGCCGGTCACGTCGCGCATTCACCGCCGGACCGCACGGGCTGCGGTATCTGACGGTGCATCAACGCCGCCAGGCGCTGGTGCTCGACCCGATCGGCTGAACCAGGTCGGCGAGCCGACGCCGGCCCGCTGTCAGGGCACAACGGTGACCAGGCAGCGGGCCCGGCGCAGCAGCCGAGCGGCCGTGATTCCGGCGATCCGGTCGGCGGTGACCTCGGCGCCCATCGGCGCCGAGCTGGGGGAGGCGCTGCCGGCGAGTGTGCTGATGTGGGCGACCAAGCCGGCAGAAACCGGTCGCGCCGCGACGGCCCTGGCGATGGCCAAGCCCCGGATCCTGTCGCGGCGGGCGCGGTCGCGGCGCCGCTGGTGGTGAGGTGGGCCGGGCACAGTCCAGGGTGGCGATGCAGGCGTCGGCGTCGCGTTCTTCGAGTTCGCGGTGGGTGTCGGGTCCAGGCCGGCGAGGCAGTCGGACTTGCGCGGCTCGCGCGGCCTGGCTCACACCAGCGCTCGCACACCGGAGGCCGGGGCGTCCGCCTCGACTGTCGTGGCGAGCCGTTCTTGTAGGCTCCCCAGGTGTCTCGTGTGACGGCCGCTGCCAAGCGCCTGCTGGTTGGTCACCCGTTCCGTAGTGAGCGGTTGTCCAATACCTTGTTGCCCAAGCGTCTCGCGCTGCCTATGTTCGCCTCCGACGCGTTGTCGAGTGTCGCCTACGCCCCGGCCGAGATCTTCACCGTGTTGTCCGTCGCGGGCCTGTCGGCATTCGCCTACACACCGTGGATCGCGGTACTGGTCTGCCTGGTCATGGTCGTGGTGGTGGCGTCCTACCGGCAGAACGTGTACGCCTACCCCAGCGGTGGCGGTGACTACGAGGTCGCGACCACCAACCTGGGCCGCGACTTCGGACTGGTGGTGGGCAGCGCGCTGCTGGTGGACTATATCCTGACGGTGGCGGTATCCGCGGCGTCGGGCGTGGCGAACATCGGCTCGGCGATCGAGATCGTCGGCGCGCATCCGGTGTGGGCCGCGGTCATTGTCGTCCTCGTGGTGACCGGCGCGAACCTGCGTGGCATCCGCGAATCGGGTGTGGCGTTCGCGATCCCGGTGTACGCGTTCATCATCGCCATGATGGCCATGCTGGCCACCGGCATCGTGCGCTGGCTGCTCGGTTCGCCGATGCGCGCGGAAAGCGCGGGGTTCGAGCTACGCCCCGAGCACGCCGTCTCAGGATTCGCGTTGATATTTCTCCTTGCGCGCGCATTCTCATCCGGGTCGGCGGCACTGACCGGGGTCGAGGCGGTCTCCAACGGCGTGCCCGCATTCCGTAAACCCAAATCACGCAACGCCGCCACAACGCTCGCCATGATGGGCGCGCTGGCGGTGACGATGATGCTCGGACTGGTCGGCTTGGCGCTGATCACCAAGGCTCGGGTTGCCGAAGACCCCGGCCAATTGGTCGGGGCGCCGACGAACTACCACCAGAAGACACTCATAGCCCAGATCGCCCAAGCCGTCTTCTCCGGATTTCCGGTCGCCTTCTACTTCTTGTCGATCACGACCGGGATCATCTTGTTCCTCGCGTGCAACACCGCGTTCAGCGGTTTCCCCGTCCTCGGGTCGGTTCTCGCGCAGGACCGGTTCCTGCCACGCCAGCTGCATACCCGTGGTGACCGGCTCGCCTTCTCCAATGGCATCGTGCTGTTGTCGATCATGGCTCTGGTGCTGCTGGTGGCGTTCCGGGCCGACGTGACCTCGTTGATCCATTTGTATGTGGTCGGGGTGTTCGTCTCGTTCACCTGCTCACAAGCCGGGATGATCCGGCACTGGAATCGGCTCTTGCGCACCGAGACCGACCCGGGCGTGCGCAGGCGGATGCGTCGCAGCCAGACCATCAACGTCGTCGGATTCACCTTCACCGGGATCGTGCTGCTCATCGTGCTGGTCAGCAAGTTCCTGGCCGGGGCCTGGATCGCGGTCGCGGGGATGGCGGCGTTCTTCGTGATGATGAAGGCCATCCGCCGCCACTACGATCGCGTTGCTCACGAAACCGAGGGCGACGAGCGGGACATGCTGCTTCCCGGGCGAGTCCACGCGATCGTGCTGGTGTCACGGTTGCACCTGCCGACCATGCGTGCGCTGGCGTACGCACGAGCCACCCGCGCCGACACCATGGAAGCGGTCACGGTCAACGTCGACCCGGCAGACACCCGCGCACTCGTTCAACAATGGGAGACCCACGACCTGCCGGTGCCACTCAAGGTGGTCGAATCCCCATACCGTGAGGTAACCCGCCCAATCCTGGAATACGTGCGGCGCCTGCGGGACAGACGCCCGAACGACCTGATCGTCATCTACATCCCCGAGTACGTACTCGGCCGCTGGTGGGAACAACTGTTGCACAACCAATCCGCGCTACGCATCAAAGCCAGACTGCTCTACACCCCCGGGGTCATGGTCACCTCGGTGCCGTGGCAACTGGCATCCTCGCGCGGACAGGCCCGCCGCATCGGTGCTCGCGCGGATCGAGAACTGCGGGCACGCCCCCGCCACATACCACTGACGACTACCGCCACCGGCACGATCGAGCAACCCGACACCGGCGACACGGCCTGAGTCTCCCACGCACAACGATCAGCCCGCGCCGTTGACGATCGGCACGGCACGTGACGGGAACGGTTTCACCTGCGGCCTGCTGTACGCGAACGAGACGTGCGCCCTCGAGGGGGCACGCCGGAGCATCTCCCCGATCACCGCAGAAAGTTGGATATCTGCCGGCCCCCGTTTGGAAGCCCGGAAACGGTCTATTGCCAGAACTACCGGCAGCATCCGGCGGCCGGGTAACACCGATAGGTGAACGTAATGGGCTTCACGAACAAGGCGAAGAACAGGGCCGACAAACTCACCGGTCAGGCCAAGGAAAAAATCGGCGAGATGACCAACAACCCGAGGCTGCGGAACGAGGGCAAGGCCGACCAGGTCAAGTCCAACCTGAAGACCACGGCCGAGAAGATCAAAGACACCTTCCGGAAGTGACTGAAATGAGAAGCTACACAAGCGATCGCCGCGCGATGTACGCCGCCAGGTCCCCACTCGCCCGGCTCGTCATGTCCTTAGTCCTGATATGGCTGGTCATCGGCGTCATAGCAGGCTGGCAGCGCCACTATTACGACAGCGCCCCCACCAATTGCGCAAGCACCGGAACCATAGCGGTAACCATCGTCGCCGGCCCCCTGAACTACCTCGGAGTAAACCCGAAGATCGCCGACTGCCACGTCGACGTCCCTCAACCCAGCCAGTAACTCAGCCCCGTACCGAGGCGATCCTACGTGGGTACCGGGTCGGCCGGTGTGGTATCGACATCGCACCGGCCCCGGCTCGGACATGCTCACGCCCGGTCAGGCCGGTGACATACCGCAGATCCCGCCGCTGCTGGACGGCCTCGGCGTTGCGCCGACGACGGACCGGTTCGTTCGGTCCCGAACGTGATCGATGGCGACGTCCCCGTCGTCGCGACCCTGCACGCACTGGGCTCGGCCGCCGAGGCGAACCTGCTGCGGCAGGAGCTCGCGCCGGACTGCCTCCCGGAGAAGCTCGTACGCCGCCTGGAACGCGCGGCCGACGGCGCGGCCCAGGAGGGCGGGGACATCGCCGTCGAGATGGCGACCGAAATCGCCGCCGCAACTCAGGGACTTCGGGCACGGGCGGCCCCCGATCGTCCGCGGCGAGCGAGGTTTGGGCGGGATCCGTCCGAGTCCTTGTCGGGGCCGCCGACGATCCGCGGCGGGGCGCCCGGCCCGTGGCTGCTGCCCGGACTCTGCGGGTTTACTGCGGCTGCGCGGAGTGGTCCGGTTGGGCGGCAATCGTTTCCAGCGCGCTCTGTCGGTCGGCCCAGGTGAATTCGACCTCGACCTTCCAGCCGGTGTCGTCCTTGCTGCGTTCGATCTCCAGCTCCCGGATCACCTGCTGGGGCACGCTGACGGCACCGCCCATTCCGGCATAGCCCAGCTCCCCACCAGCGTCGAGGTCGCCGGCCAGGCGGCGCAGTTCGGCAGCCAGCTCGGCCCGGGTCAACGTGCGATGATCCTGGTAGGTCTTCCGATGCTTCGACATGCTCTCCAGCACACTCCCGAGGCCACCGTCGCGACCAGGGTCGAACTACCCGCGGCCCGTGCACCGAAGGGCCTTCCGGCGTCCGAACACCGTCACCGCAGACGGCACCGACCTCCACGACCCAGCCCGCTCTCGAACTCGAACGCCGACCTCCGAGGCAACGAACAGCGCGTCGCGTCCGGCAGTTTGCCAGGGTCGCACCAGCGCGCGAATCCGATCCCACAATCGAGATAGCGACACTTTTATGGGTTTGCTAAAACCTTGCTAAACGCCTGGTTGAATGGGTCATACTTCAGAGTGTGTCCACGACCCCGGACTTCGAGGCAATGTTGCGCAGCTCTGCGCTGCGGGTGACGGCGCCGCGGATAGCGGTGCTCACGGCGGTGTATCGCAGACCGCATTCGGATACGGATTCGATCATCGGGCTGGTGCGCGAAGCGCTGGGAGCGGTGTCTCATCAGGCCGTCTACGACGTGCTTCGGGCCCTGACCGCGGCGGGGCTGCTGCGGCGCATCCAGCCGACGGGCTCGGTGGCGCTCTACGAGACGCGCGTCGGCGACAACCATCACCACGCCGTCTGCCGAGAATGCGGCGTGATCGCCGATGTCGATTGCGCTGTCGGCGAGATCCCCTGCCTGACCGCCTCCGACAGTCACGGTTTCGTCATCGACGAGGCCGAAGTCGTCTATTGGGGTTTGTGCCCTGCCTGTTCGAACTCTCCCTCCGCCCAACATCATTCATGACCGAGAGCCCGAATTCGCTTGCTATCGAAAGGAATTGACGTGCCCAAGGAGAACCCGGAACACCCACCCATTGGAGAGGCCAGCACCGAGCCCGGCGTGAGCGGCTGCCCGGTCGTCGGCAATCTGAACTACCCCGCCGAGGGCGGAAACAGCAACCGGGAGTGGTGGCCCAACCGGCTCAACCTGCGAATCCTGGCGCAGAATCCCGCGGTCGCCGACCCGATGGGCCCCGACTTCGACTACGCCACGGAATTCGCCACCCTCGATGTGGACGCGGTCCGCCGCGACCTCCAGGAACTCATGACCACCTCGCAGGACTGGTGGCCGGCCGACTTCGGCCACTACGGGCCACTGTTCATCCGGATGTCCTGGCATGCGGCCGGCACCTACCGCATCCACGACGGCCGTGGTGGCGCCGGCGCGGGCATGCAGCGGTTCGCACCGCTCAACAGCTGGCCCGACAACGCCAGCCTGGACAAGGCCCGCCGCCTGCTGTGGCCGGTCAAGCAGAAGTACGGCCCGGCGCTGTCGTGGGCCGACCTGATCGTGTTCGCCGGGAACGTGGCATTGGAGTCCATGGGCTTCGAGACCTTCGGCTTCGGCTTCGGCCGCGTCGACCAGTGGGAGCCCGACCAGGACGTGTACTGGGGGCCCGAGCACACCTGGCTCGGCGACGAGCGTTACACCGGCCAGCGAAACCTGGAAAGCCCCTTGGCCGCAGTGCAAATGGGCCTGATCTATGTCAATCCCGAAGGGCCCAACGGCAATCCGGACCCGTTGGCCGCGGCGGTCGACATCCGGGAGACCTTCCGCCGGATGGCGATGAACGACGTCGAGACCGCGGCGCTCATCGTGGGCGGCCATACCTTCGGCAAGACCCACGGCGCCGGTGATGCCGATCTCGTCGGTCCCGAGCCGGAGGCAGCCCCGCTCGAGGAGCAGGGCCTGGGCTGGCGCAGCAGCTTCCGCACCGGCGTCGGCGCGGATGCCATCACCAGCGGTATCGAGGTGACCTGGACGCCGACACCGACCCAGTGGGACAACAGCTTCCTGGAAACCCTCTACGGCTACGAGTGGGAGAAGACCAAGAGCCCGGCCGGGGCTTGGCAGTATGTGCCGAAGGACGGCGCCGGGGCCGACACCGTGCCCGACCCGCAGGGTGGGACGCGCACGCGCACCCCGTCGATGCTGACCACCGACCTCTCGCTGCGGCTCGACCCGATCTACGGGCCGATCACCCGGCGCTGGCTCGACCATCCCGAGGAACTCGCCGAGGAATTCGCCAAGGCTTGGTACAAGCTGATCCACCGCGACATGGGCCCCAAGGCCCGCTACCTCGGGCCGCTCGTCCCGGCCGAGACGCTGCTGTGGCAGGACCCGGTTCCCGAGGTCGATCACGAATTGGTCGGTCCCGCGGAGATCGCCGACCTGAAGAGCCGCATCCTGTCCTCGGGATTGACTGTGCCGCAGCTGGTTTCAACGGCATGGGCGGCGGCGTCGTCGTTCCGCGGCAGCGACAAGCGCGGCGGCGCCAACGGCGGCCGGATCCGGTTGCAGCCGCAGGCCGGGTGGGAGGTCAACGAACCCGACGAGCTGGCGCAGGTGGTGCGCACGCTCGAGGGCATTCAGGAGTCGTTCAACTCCGCCCAGTCCGGGAACATGCGGATCTCGTTCGCGGACCTGGTCGTGCTCGGCGGTGTCGCGGCGGTCGAGAAGGGCGCCGGGGACGCCGGATTCGACATCACGGTGCCGTTCACCCCGGGCCGTACCGACGCTACGCAGGAGCTGACCGATGTCGAGTCGTTCTCGCTGCTCGAACCGGCCGCGGACGGCTTCCGCAACTACGTCGGCAAGGGCACCCGGCTCCCGGCCGAGTACCTGCTGCTGGACAGGGCGAACCTGCTGACACTCAGCGCTCCCGAGATGACCGTCCTCGTCGGCGGCCTGCGTGCACTCGGCGCGAACCACAAGCAGTCGGCGCTGGGCGTACTCACCGCGAAGCCGGGGACGCTCACCAACGACTTCTTCGTGAACCTGCTCGACATGCGCACGAAATGGGAACCGTCGCCCGCCGACGACGGCACATTCGTCGGTAGCGACCGCGCGAGCGGCGAGGCGAGGTGGACCGGCAGCCGCGTCGACCTCGTCTTCGGCTCCAACTCGGAGTTGCGCGCGGTCGCGGAGGTGTACGGCACCGACCGTGCCGGGGAGAAGTTCGTGCGCGATTTCGTCGACGCCTGGACCAAGGTCATGAACCTCGACCGTTTCGACCTGCACCGGTAACACCACCCAATTCGGGCAGTCGCGGTATGCGATGCCCCGGCGAGCCACTCGCCGGCGCATCGCATCCGAGCGAGCGCCTCCGCAACGCGGACGTGCGATTGCCGGAGCTCGCCGACTTCGCAGCGATCACCGCCGACCTGCCCTTGTGCAGGTATGTAGCTGGGGAGACGATGGAGCGATGGAACTGTCTGCGGTGCGCATCGAGAAGCCGGATGATC
Source organism: Nocardia vaccinii NBRC 15922 (assembly GCF_001613305.1). Taxonomy (GTDB): domain Bacteria; phylum Actinomycetota; class Actinomycetes; order Mycobacteriales; family Mycobacteriaceae; genus Nocardia; species Nocardia vaccinii. Next base: position 64,462 of record NZ_BDCC01000047.1, on the reverse strand, counting down.
AGAACGTGATCGTCGGTCAGGCTCACTTCATCAAGACGGTCGAAGACCTTCATGAGGCGCTTGTAGGGGTCGGTCCCTATCTGAAATTCGGGCTCGCATTCTGTGAAGCATCCGGTCCGCGGTTGGTACGCCGGTCGGGCAATGACGACGAACTGGTGGAGCTCGCAACGAAAAACGCGCAAACCCTCGGTGCCGGGCACTCGTTCATCGTGTTTCTGCGCGAGGGCTTCCCGGTCAACGTATTGAACGCGGTCCGTCATGTGCCGGAGGTGTGCGGCATCTTCTGCGCCACTGCCAATCCGGTCGACGTTATCGTCGCGGAGACAGAACTGGGCCGCGGCATCATCGGTGTGGTCGACGGCTCGCCCCCACTGGGGGTGGAAGGCGATGCGGACGTGGCCGCCCGTACACGTTTACTCCGCCACATCGGCTACAAACTCTGACGCGAGCTGATCGACCCTGTTCTCCGACCACGCCCTCGGGGCCGAGTCCAGCGGCTCCGATTACACTGCACTACAACAGGTTCGATGACGCGGGCGAAGATCGGGCAACGCACCACGAACCTCCCGGATCGCACCGATCGGCGGCCCCGGGCAGCGAGACGACCAACGCCGTAGCATTGAGCCTGGCTACCCATGACGTAACCGTACGAGCGACGGCGGAGGCGAAGTATGACCGACGAGGAAATCGTGGTCGCGTTCGCCCTGACCAGACTGGACAACGCGAACAGCGACCTCGATCTGGAAGACGTTGCCGCCCTGGTGGTGCGCCGCCTGACCCCCGACCAGATGCTCGACCTCGCCACCCGCAACCTCGCCGAACGAAACGAGCTACGGGGGGGCGCTGTTCGAGTCCGCGGTCGAGCACGTCCTCAGGACCGTCCTGACCGCCCGGGGGCCTGTCGACTGACACGCCCGAGGCACCGACAGCAAGCCGTACACGACCCCGGTCAGCGCCTCCCTACGGCCGGTCGCAGCAGGTGACAGAGCTCCCAGCTGCTGATGCGGCCTTCACCGGCGACGCCGAGCTCGCGACGGCGCTGACCATCATCGAGTCGGTGACTCGCCTGTTCCTGAAGTCGGGTTACGACGGCACTTCGCCGGCACCCAATCCTGGAACCTCGACATCGATGAGGACGTGCAACCACAGCCGGGCGACTTGCGGGCGGCCCGACCACCCTCGGGCGCCGGTTTGCCACCCTGCTGGGCAGACCGGGTCGGCAACCGCTTGCCGGAGATCGTGACAAACCTGCCAGGATTCGGCCGAATTCCCGGCTAGCTTTTCTCTACGTCTGCCTCGGTCGACGAACCCCACACGACAACCGGGTTCATCGCTCGCGGGCACGGCCGCCGTCCCGACGGGTTCGCCCCGTCGTACCACGGCCCGGCCCGCATATCGTCGCCGTGAAGGGGGCGGCGACGGTGTGCGGTCGTGCCGCAGCATGACGATCGGGTATTCACCGGCCGCGAGATCGGCTGCGGCGCATCTGTTTCGGAGGCGGTCCGACGTATTCCCGGCGGAGCGCCTCCAGTAGACCGCTCGGTCTGGAGTACCCCGCCGCGCGGGCAATGGCTTTCATGTCGGCGGGTTCGGGCTGGGATAGGCGGTCGAACGCGCGCTCGAGGCGGATGGCGCGCAGCAAATCGGCCGGCGCCTGGCCGAACGTTTCGGTCAGCGCGCTGTACAGCGTCCGCCGGGAAACCTCACACATCTTGACGACGGCGTCCACTGTCAGCCGGGGATCGTCCGCGTGGTGCTCCATGATCTCGCGCGCCCTGACGGCCAGCAGAGCACGTCGATCCGCGGGGCCCGGGGGCGGGTTGAGCACCCCGTTCAGTGATCGGAGCGCGTTGTCGTACGCGATGGTGAAATCAGCTGTGGCCCAGTGCCCGTGGTGGGCGTGCAGTTGGGTGATCTCGCTCAGGAGCGACTGGACCAGGGGCCGACGGGGATCGAGTACGAGCGGGGCGTTCTCCGCACCAGCGTGCCCCACGGCTTCTCGCGGGACCGTCATGATCAGTGCCCGCATCGGCGTGTCGTGGTCCAGGACCACGCGCTCGCCCCAACGCAGGAACGCGATCGTGCCGGGTTCGACGATTTCCGCGGAGTCGCGCTGGCGTACCTTGAACTCTCCTTCCACCGGAACCATCAGCCGGAAGTTGTCGTCGCCGCCGCGCACTTGCCGATCGGTTCGCCGGTAGTGCACGGGTCCGGACACGAAGTTCACGAGTTGCTTTGCCGGACCTACCGATTGAGCAATCGTGGACCAGGTGAAGTCGCCGGCCGAGTCGCTGCCACGGAACGCCACACCGGTGGGGCCCTGTCGCGTCAACAGATAGTCGCGCCAGGAATCCCTTCGATCCTCGGTCGTCATGGAATCCCTCGTCGAGTCGGATTCGGATTGATAACCGTGCTCCACGGGACTCCTCCTCTCCTGCGAGTCCGGGCGTCCCACCGCCGCTGGGGCCGTTCATTTGGCGTCGCCGTAGCATTCCACTACCGCTGTGGTGCAAGGGAATCGCACCGGCGTCGGCCCGAAAGCGATCGTGCCCGCGGTATTCGCCGCCGTCGCGATCGCTTCGACGACCGTTGCCGCTTCCTCCCGCGGGCAGTGCACAATCACCTCGTCGTGCTGGAAGAAGACCAGTTCGGCGCGCAGACCCGCGCGGTGCATCGCATGCCGCAGACCGGCGAGCACGAGCAGCGCCCAGTCCGCGGCACTGCCCTGCACGACGAAGTTCCGGGTGAACCGGCCGCGAGCACGCGCCGCGGACGTGCCGCCGTATCCGCTCGCCGCCTCCTGGTTCGGGTCGGCCCGATCGATGGACAGCGCGGGCGAGCAGGTGCGGCCGAACCACGTTCGTACCAGGCGGCCTTGCTCCCCCGCCCTGGCCGCGTCATCGACGTACGCCATCGCGGCGGGATATCGACGGCGGAGCTCGGCCATATGGGTGAGCGCGTCTCCGGAGGTCTGGCCGTAGATGGCGCCCAGCATCGCGAGCTTGGCCTGTGCGCGATCGCCGCCGAAGGCACGCGTGGCCAGATCCGCGTACAGATCCACACCGCGCCCGGCCACCTCCATCAAGCCCGAATCGCGGGAAATCGCCGCGAGCACACGCGGTTCCATCTGGTCGGCGTCCGCGACCACCAGCCGCCAGCCCGGTTCGGCACGGATCGCCTGCCGGACCACCTTCGGAATCTGCAGGGCGCCACCGCCATTGGTGGTCCACCGGCCCGAAACCGTGCCGCCGGGAAGATATTCGGGCCGGAACCGGCCCCCGTGCACCCACTGATCGATCCAGGACCAGCCGTGCGCGGTGTACAGGCGGTAGAGCGATTTGTAGGCCAGCAACGGCGCCACCGCCGGGTGATCGATCGCCTGCAATTCCCATTTCCGAGTGGAGGACAACGTGATTCCGGCTCGGGCGAAGGCCCGGATGATATCGGCGGGCAGATCGGGGCGCACCCGCACACCGCCGAACGCACGGGACACCTCCGCAGCCAGCTCCGCCATCCGACGCGGCTCCGCATCGCCCGAAACCCTCTCTCCCAGAAGTGAATCGAGCAGCGATCGATGAATATCGGCACGCCACGGGATCCCGGCCCGGGACATTTCCACCGCCACCAGCATGCCCGCGGACTCGGCCGCGAGAAGCGTCCACATTCGCTCGGGGTGTTCCGTCTCGGCCGTGCGGGCCACCTGCCCCGCGTAGACCTCCAGCAGCGCGGTGAGCTCGTCGACACCGGCCGGCAGCGACACCCCGCCCGACTCGAAAAGGGTCGGCTGTGTCTCGGCGGCGCGGGCGGGAGCGTCCGGCGGAACCGGCAAACCGTGCCGTCGCGCCCAGGCGGCAGCCAGCGAACGAGCCTGGCCGGACTGCCCCTGCTCGTGCCCGATCAGCAGCGCCTCCGCGGCCTCGACGTCGTAGCAGCGATCCACCCGCACACCGGCCGCCAGCAGGCGGCGGTAGATGTCGGCCGTCGATCGCCAGACCCACCGCTCGACCTCCGGGCGTGAGCGCACCGCCTCGGCGAGCGAGGATTCGGTGACCACCGGCCCCGCGGGCCGACCCGCACTGTCCAGCGGGCACAGCCGTGCCCCGCCCTCCCCCGCCTGCGCGATCGCCCATCTCATGTGCCGAGTCTTGCAGTGAGCACAGACAGATTCGATCAGTGCTGCCGTTCGCTCACCACAGCGGCCGCGCGCGAGCACAATGGTGCACTCGAGACCTGGTCGCCAAGTGTTCGATCCGGAACACCGGGTAGTCCGCGGCGATTCGCCGGTAATCGGCGATGGGATCATTCGGCGCGACCGGCATGTGTGGCCGCGCACCGGGGGCTATCCGCAGGTAGCGCCGCAGAATCGGAGGGCGGTCCTCGGGCTCCACCTCGATCAGGCGGACATCTTCGCAGCGCCCGTGACGCACCACCGCCCGACCGTCGGCAGCAGTCAGATTACGCACCCAGTTGACGTTCGGGCCCAGCATCGACACCACATATCGCCGGTCATCGACCTCGGTCAGCACGACCGGCAACCAGATCAAGTGCCCGCTGCGCCGCCCGACGACGCCCAGAGCGGCGACCCTGCGCGGCATGACTCCCCGCGCGAACAACCACGCCGACGCCCGATTCTGCAACCGGGCGAACCGATTGGGCCGACCGGTCCGATACAGCCAGCGCAGGTAGTCGCTGTAACTCAGCATGGCGAACTCCTCGGGTACGCAGCACAGAACCTCGGAACGAGCCTGCCCTCTCGCACATTCGATCCCTGGAGCTGGAGGGCCCCGGACCCACTCCGGCGACCTGATCCACGTCCACATCAAGGAAATCAGCAATATCCCGGCTGGCCGCATCATGATACGCACCGGTCGGCGCGCTCCATGGCGGCAGCGGGGATGGCCCGGTCGGCGATCATCAGCGCAGGTCGCGACGACGGAAACCGGCTGCTCCGACACCCACGAGTACAGCCGCGATCAGTAGCATGATCACCACTGGCATCGCGCGAAACGACTCGGCCGGCAACTTGGGCAGGTGACCGTACGGTGAGCAATCCAGAATCCATTGCGGCATACCGGAGATCGAGCCGAGCAGGTACACCGCGATGCCCGCGGTGAAGATTCCCCACGCGACGGGCGCCCAGCGCGGCAGCAGCCCGAACAGCAGGACGGTGATACCGGTGAACACCCATACCGCTGGTAGCTGGATCAAGGCCGCGCCCAGCACCCGCGGCAGCTTCCCGCGAATGTCGTGTGCGTAGGCGCCGTAGACCAGCCCGGCGCCTACGCCAGAAACCACGAGCGCTACAGCCGGTCCGGCGACCGCGTAGACCAGATGCGATGCCGCCCAGCGGATTCTGCCGACGGCGCCGGACAGGACGGTTTCGGCGTGGTCCGCGTTCTCCTCCGAATGCAGCCGTAGTGCAGCCGAAATCGAATATGCCGTCGCCATCATGCCGACCATGATGTAGGCGATGGCGACGAACGCGTCTTCGAGCGCCCGGGTACCGCCCAGCCGGGCGATGATGTCGTGCAGGGCCTGATTGGAGCCGAGTTCGTTGCCGACGCCGTGCACGAGGCTGCCGAAGACCAGCCCGATCAGGGTGGTTCCGAGGGTCCACATCAGCAAGGCGCCGCGCTGTAGCCGCCAGGCCAGCCCGAACGGCCCGCTCAGCGCCGGCCCGCCGGTGCGCGGGCCGGGCCGCTCGGCGATCAGCCCGGCCCCCAGGTCACGGCGGCGCAGCAGGGTGTACGCCGCCGCGATGAGGACACCGGTCGTTACGATGTGCAGCAGTAGAACTGTCCAGTGGTCACCGGCGTAGGGCCGCACCTGCAGTGACCAGCCCTGCGGCGACAGCCAGGTGAGCGGGCCGGCCGGCCCGTCGGCAGCTCGGACATCACCGAAGGCGCGCAGGAAATAGGTCGTCACCAGTACCGCGAAGGCGATACCGCGTGCGGTACGGGCGCTGGCGCTGAGCTGGGCGGCGACCGCGGCGACGCCGGCGAACACGATGCCGGATCCGGCCTCGGCCAGCCCGAATGCCAGTGCGCCGTTACCCGGCACACCGGCCGCGGTGATGCTCGCGGCGCCGATCAGCCCGGTCAGTAGCGCACCGCCGCAGGCCACCAGCAACGCCGCAGTGAGGTTGGCCAGGCGTCCGACCCGTGTCGAGGCCATCAGCTCCCCACGCCCGGTTTCCTCCTCGGCGCGGGTGTGCCGGATGACGACGAGGATCGTAGCGATCGCGATGAGGGTGTGGAACACGCCCGCCTTCCACACGCCGACCATGCCCACGGTGGTGTTGTAGACCGGGCCGTACATCGCCAGCTGCGCCGGACTGGTGTTGATCGCATATGCGAACTGCACCCGGTCGGCCAGTGTCCCGTAGACCTTCTCGATGCTCTCGACGTACACGCTGCCCAGCGGAATCGACAACAGTAGCACCCACAGCGGCAGCACGACCCGGTCGCGCCGCAGATACAGCCGCAACAACCGCCGGGTACCGGCGAAATCCGATGCCCCCCGGGCGGGTTCGGCCTGCTCCGGGCGGTGCCTGGTTCCGGTCGCGGTGGTCATTTCGAGGCATTCTCCAGCGTCCGGTTCGCCGCGGCCGTATCGGCGGCGCCCGTTTCGCCGCCGAGCGAATAGTGGCGTAGGAAAAGCTCTTCCAGAGTCGGTGGCCGGCTGATCAGGCTACGGATACCGGTGTCGCCGAGCACGCGGATCAGCTCGCCGAGGTGTTCACTGTCGACCTGGCAGTGCAGGGTACGGCCTTCGATATCGAGATCGTGGACGCCCGGGACGCGGCTCAGATCGCCTGGATCGCCGGTCAATTCGGCCTTGATCGAGGTCCGGCTGAGATGGCGCATCTCGGCCAGCGTGCCGCTTTCCACGGTCCTGCCGGCGCGGATGATGGTGACTCGATCGCACAGCGCTTCCACCTCGGACAGGATGTGGCTGGACAGCAGGACGGTCACCCCGCGGGCGGCGGCCTCGCGGGCGCATTCCCGAAATACCTTCTCCATCAGCGGGTCCAGGCCGGAGGTCGGCTCGTCGAACAGCATCAGCCTGGCCATGGAGGAGAACGCCGAGACCAGGACGACCTTCTGCCGGTTACCTTTGGAATAGGCACGGGCTCGCGTGCGCGGGTCGAACTCGAAACGCTCGGTCAGATCCCGGCGCCGTGCCGGGTCGAGTCCGCCGCGCATGCGAGCCAGCAGATCGATGGTCTCACCACCGGACAGTGACGGCCACAGAGTGACGTCGCCGGGAACGTACGCGACGTCGGCGTGCAATGCGACCGCATCGGCCCACGGGTCGTGACCGAGTACCCGGACCTCACCCGAACTGCGGGCCAAGATACCCAGCAGAATGCGCAGCGTCGTGGTTTTGCCCGACCCGTTGGGGCCGAGGAAGCCGTGTATCCGCCCTTCACCGACATCGAGGTCGAGACCGTCCAGAGCCCGCACATGTCCGAACGTCTTACGCAGATTTCGGACAACGATAACCGACGACATCGAAACTCCTTATAAGGTCAGCGTTTACGACTTCTCCTCGCGAGCTTTCGGCATAACGAACGCGGCGAAACGTGGCGGCTCTCCGCCTAGCGGCCTACTTCGCCCGTTCCCGGATACCACCCTGGCCCAGTCGATGATGCGCCGTTGGCGACCAGTGAACCAGGGCCGTTGGGCATACCGCGCCGAGTCGATCGACCCGCTGTGCCTGCCATTGCGCGGCGATCAGCACGTGCGTCCCGAGATCCCGTCGAGGTGCGGGCCGACGGGGGTAGTGCGCGAACGCCCCGACGATCCGTGCCGACTCCGGCGTGTGGGTTCATCGTCCGATCGACGAGCGACCTGGCGGGTCCTGGGCAGCGATGACCTTCGTCTCTGGTGTCGCGCCCGGTGCCCGGTGTGAGCTTGTCGAGGAAGGAGGCGCTCATGAGCAGCGACAATGGATTCGGTCGGCAACGGCTCGCCGGCGTTGTTCTCGTCGTGGTGTCGGTTCTGGCCGGTGTGGTGCTGGCGTGGCTGGTGATCTTGCCGAGGATCGTCAGGCGGTACCGGGACACCCTGCTCGGTCGCGGTCCTGTCCGAAAGCTGGTGCACAGGTACAACGACACGACCCGCGCGATCTCCGGCACCGAGCGATCATCCTGGGGACTGCTGACCCACGTAGGGCGTCGCAGCGGCCGCGTCTACCGGACGCCGCTGGGCGCGCATCCCTACGGTGACGGCTTCCTGCTGCCCCTGGGCTATGGCACGCACACCGACTGGTACCGCAACCAAATGGCCGCGGGGACGGGCGAGCTCGCCTGGAAAGAGCGCACCTACCGGCTGGAGCGGCCGGAGATCGTTTCCGGGCGCGAGGCAATGTACGCGTGGCCGACGCGGGACCGGCTGCTATTGCGGCTGGCCGGAATGCACGAGTTCGTCTGGCTCCATGCAGGCGCGGACCAGCCTGCACAACCGCAGGCCGAATCACCGGTCGAACACGCACAGTGACCATGCGCTCTCGCACCGTGACTCGACACCGCGGCAAGCTGGGGTCGATCCCCGCAGGGGTGCCGCACACCGGTCCGTGCCGGTACTCCGGCGCCGAAGCCGCCATCGGGTGCGGCACCCGATGGCCGGGAACGGAGCGGGAGACCTCCTCGGTCGGCCGGACCTCGTCGGCGCAGATGTTGCGGATGCTGGTGTCGGTACCTGTCATTGCGATCGGCGTCGCCCTCGCGTGCTATCTGCTCTTGCTCGGTTACACCGGGCTGATGCGGTTGGGTTGGGTCAGCGACCGCACGCGCCGGTTCAGCAGAACGGTGAATCGGCGTCTGCCCGATGGGATCGCCGGAACGCGCCTGGGGATGCTGTACTTCGACCTGAGCGTCCTGCACCATGTGGGGCGGCGCAGCGGCAGGCCGTATTCGACGCCGCTGAGTGCCTTCCCGCTCGGCGATGGCTTCGTCCTGGCGGTGGCCTACCCCCGGGTCGACTGGTGCGAAAACGTGCTGGCCGCCGGAAGATGCACGCTCACCCGCAACGGGGAACATCATGCGCTGGAACGGCCCGAACTCGTTCCGATCTCGGACGCGCTGAAGGCATATCCGCTACTGGTGCGGCCGTTCATCCTTGCGGCCGGAATGGACAAGTTCCTGTGGCTACACCGCTCGGCACCGGAACAGTCCTGACGCCGACCTCACACCGTGTCGGACAACTATCAACCGCGGTATGTGGCTCCGGCGGCGGTTGCTCAGCTGGCGGGGATGGCGCGTTCCACGATGGTGTGCACCAGTTCGGCGGCGCGCTGGTCGTCGAAAACGCCTGGGAGGGTGAGGCGTTCGAGGATGAGCCAGTTCAGGGCGAGGTACAGCAGCACGGCGGCGTCCTCGTCGCCGGGCAGCTGCGATTCCCGGTAGTTGCGGATGTTGAAGTCGAGCTCCGCGCGCACTCGATCGGTGAGCAGGGCCTGGAGTTCGGGCCGCCGCGTGGCCTCCAGCCGCAGTTCGAGGATCGCGAGATAGCCGGTGTGGAAGGTGGACACTCGCTCGACCAACGTTCGCCCGCGAGCACGTCGGCCTGCCGCTCGATACGCCGAACAAGACCTTCGACACTGTGCTCATGGGCCGGGGCAGCTATGAACCGGGCCTCGCGGTCGGCGCCACCAGCCCGTACAACCACCTGAAGCAGTACATCTTCTCCAGCACCCTCGCACCGGTGGACAACCCGCGGGTGAAGATCGTCGACACCGATTCGGTCGAGCTGGTCCGGCAGCTGAAATCCGAAGAGGGACTGGATATCTGGCTCTGCGGAGGCGGCAATCTGGCCGGGCAGCTGCTCGGTGAGGTCGATCGGCTGATCATCAAGAGCTACCCGGTGATCGCCGGCGAGGGCGTGCGCGCCTTCGCCGGTAACTTCTGCCCGACGCAGTTCACGGTCACCGGGCGCGAGGAATTCTCCAGCGGCGCGCAGGTCACCTGGTGCGACCGCGCATGACTCGTTCTACCGCCATCCCCGCCCACCAGCTTCGTGTCAGGCGATACCGATAGGCGAAAGCAGCACGCGTGGCAGACCCTGTGCGATCACTTGGCAGCGGAATTGTCCGAAGCGGAGCGCGGGCGAACGTCGCCGTGCATCACCGCTTCCCACCAGGAAACCAACGGACTGGGGTCAGGCCACACGACCGAATTCCGAGATTCATCGTCCGGGTGCTCGGGCCTGTTCTGAACCATGGAGTGCTCCTGTCCGTTGGATCGGGCGGCCGCGCCGATCCCGACACGGACGTCCATGTCCCATTCTCGCCGCGGCGCCACTCGCCGGACAGGGCAGCACGACACGCAGAGTGCAGGACTTTCGTCTCCGGCGATTCCGCTCCGGTCGCGCCGCCGACGATCGCGCTGCGTGCGCGGTCACTCCGCCCGCCCGCGCACCGCATGCGCAGATCCGTCGACAGTCCGTCGGTGCCGCAAGCATCGGCCACTGCCGCGGCTGCCATCGCCTGCTGCGCGAGGGCACTCCGCAGTGGATCGACGACTACGCCGGTGTCGACGACGTCCCGCACGAACCGAGGATCACCAAATCAACACGCGGCTGTGATCCATCACATCACTTCCCGTGTATGGCGAAGCCGGTATTCGCGAAAGGCGCGTTGCCGCGGGAGCGGCAAGCAGCACAGCACGGGATCGGGCGATGCCGAAAGTCCCGGGATCGAGAAACGGTCTACCCGGACATGCCCGACGTTGCGCCCTTCCGACCGTATCCACTCTCCGACGATTCTCGATATGAGTTCGCTTTCTGTAGTGGCGGGACAAGTAGAAGCCCCTGTCGCTGTGGCTCCGCTACGCACTGCCTCGATGTGCGGGGTCTGTTCACACACTGACGCGATAGCCATGCGGTGGTAGGTATGGACATGAAACAGTCACCACAGCCCGACTCTGCTCGACTACGGTGGCGGTCGATCTCGGTCGAGGGCCGCCTCACCCGATACGCGAGCGGCGGGCATGGCCCCGACGTGCTGTTCTTGCATGGCTGGGGACTCGGCGGACGCGCCTACACTCGCCCGCTCAAACAACTCATCCGCATGGGAGTGCGCGTATACGCGCCTGCGCTGCCCGGGTTCGGCGGCACCGCCGGCCTACCGACCGAGCAGCGAACCCTCACCGGGTACGCCTCATGGGTCGGCCACTTCGCCGACGCGATCAGCCTGCCCCGGCCGGTGACCGTGGTCGGGCACTCCTTCGGTGGCGGCGTCGCGATCAAAACCGCCCACGACCTGCCCGACCTCGCCGCGCGGCTGGTACTGGTGAACTCCATCGGCGGCTCCACGTGGACCGACGACCGTGGAATCGCACGCGCGCTGCGCGACCGCCCGCTGTGGGACTGGGGCCTGCACCTGCAGGCCGATCTGCTCCTCGGCCGCCAACTGACCCGCGTCATTCCGGTGATCTTGCGCGATGCGGTGCCGAACATGCTGCGCAACCCGACCGCAGTATGGGAAGTCGCTCACCTCGCCCGCACCGCCAATCTGGCTCCGGAACTTGCCGCGCTGGCAGAACGCCGGCTACCCGTCTTCGTGGTGTGGAGCAAACGCGATACGGTCATCCCCGAATCCACCATCATGTCGCTGCAGACCGCCCTCGGTGACCCGCACAGCATCACCGTGCCCGGCGGGCATACCTGGCTCATGTACGAACCGCGCGCCTTCGGCGAACTCATCACCAACGTGATCCGCGAACCGGACACCGGCCCGATGACACCGCCGGACCTGCAACAGAACAATCATGGATGAGAGCGGACATCCCGGCCGTCGACAGATCCCGTTCACGGCCGCACCAAGCGCTCGCGGCACGCGCGAGATCGGGCAGGCAATTCACAGAATCACGCTGGATGACAACATTTTTCGGCAGCGTTATTCGTGGGCGTGGGGTGGCGACGTGCTGCGGGCGAAGTGACCGGCGAACAAACCTCGAGTGTGCTCGGCGACCAGCAGCCCATCCGGTCCCGCCACGATCCCGGTGTGGAATGGGCGGCTGATGTGATCCATTGTGGCGCACAACCACTCGGCTTCGGCGGCACCGGCGGGTTCCAGGCGCATCCGCCGGATCCGCAGCGGCAGCATCCGCACCCCCGAGTCACCTCCAGGGGCAACCGAGACCACGAACAGTAAGTGCAGGTCCGGGTGATACCACTGGTAGCCGCGAATGCCTTCGTAGTCGTTGATCAGATCCCCGCACCCGTACAGGATCGGACGGCCGCGGTAGAACTCGAGCGGGCGCGGATGATGGCAGGAATGCCCGTGCACGACATCGATACCAGCGTCGATCAGCCGGTGCGCGAACACCATCTCGCTGTCGGCGACGCCATACCCCCAGTTCGGTCCCCAATGCACCGACACCACCGCCACATCACCGGCCCGCTTGTGCGCCGATACGATCGCAGCGACCTGATCCGAGGCGGCCGGTGACGACAAGTCGTCGATGCGCCATACGCCGGGGCGGCGCGGTTGGGCCGCCCACGACCCGGGCACTCCGCTCGAGGCGGCGGCGACCGCCGCAACGATGACATGCCGACCGTCGTCGAGGTCGACGACCGCAGGCCGGTACGCGTGATCGCGGGTGAGACCCGCGCCGGCGGTGGCGATCCCGGCGTCGGCAAGTGCGGTGAGGGTGTCATACAAGCCGCGAGGCCCGAAATCGAGGACATGATTGTTGGCCAGCACGCACACATCGGGCCGCCCGGCCGACAGGGCTGCGATATTTCGCGGACTTATCCGATAGTGAATGCCCTTGCCGCGAGCGAACTCCCCATCCGCGGTGATCGCGGTCTCCAGATTGATCACCCGGGCGCCGATGTCGAGGTGACCCAGCATCGCCGAGACCTCTCCCCACGGCCAGGCAGGTGCGACAGGGCGGGGAATCGGGCCGCTTGCCTGCTCGGCCAGCTCCACGTAGCGGCGGGCGTCGTCGACGCAAGGTTCACGCAGCTCCGGATCGACCGGATGGGCGAGAACCTGATCGATGCCGCGACCGAGCATCACATCACCCGCCAGCGCCAGCAGCACCGGACCGGGCTGAACCGGCGGGCTGGTCATCTTCCACCTCGAGCCAGGTCGGCCGAATCACAACCCCGGGCCAGAACGGTAACGCGGTCACGATGTGACCGGGCGACCTCGAACGCGACCGGAACCCCGCCACGTGGCAGTCCGAACACGACCACATTCGCGTGGGAGAGCAACCGAACATACGCCGCGAGCCGACCGCCTGCGTCAGCGCGATCGCGGAACAGCATGGCAACCACCTCCGGACTCTCTTCGTCTCCCGGTCCGCCGCACCGTGTAGTGACCACGCTCGACGGCGTCGCGCACCTCACCGGACGAGGACAAGTCCGGTAACAGGATCATCTCCTGTGGTGGGCTGGGGAATTTCTGCGCACCACCCGATTCCACCGCCATCAGCCGATTCCAGACAGAGTCCGTGGACCGCGCCCGGTGTGACGATCGTCGTGCGGCATGCGGACCAAGACTGCGGTCCCACATCACATCGACCAGACGTGCCGGTGAACCCACCGCGACCGCAGCCGACGACGACCGGTTGCGCGTTCTCGGACTCCGCCGGCACCGAGCGCGCGGGCTCCTCAACCACCAGCGCGGTCGTGCTGAAAGTTGGGATCGGTAGGAGGCGCGCGCCGGATCTACTCACCCCATGACATCTTCTCAACCTCCCGCGAACCAACCGCAGTCCGCCGGCCCGGACAAGAAGACCAGCGCGATCCTGTCGTACGCGCTGGGGTGGCTCACCGGAATCATCTTCCTGTTCGTCGGGAAGAACGATCCCGATGTGAAATTCCATGCCTCGCAATCGATCGTCTTCTTCGGGGCGGTATCGATGGTCAATATCGTCCTGAGCATCGTCGGCTCGCTCCTCGGGGTCCTGGGGATCATCTTCAGCCTCGCCGGACTCGCGGTCGCGATCTTCGCGGTCGTCATCTGGATCATGGCCATGGTCCAGGCGAACAACACCGGCGGGGTCCGTGCGGGGCTTCCCATCGTCGGAAAATTCACTGCCCCTTATGCCGATCGGTTGGCCAACTCGATCGAATAGCGGCGCATTCGAAGTCCCAGCCGAATTTCGTAATCGATGATGCTGTCGGCATCCCTGCACGGGAGCCGGATGCGACAGTCTGGAGATCAACGGCCCGAGCTCAGCTCGGGCCGTTGGCGTCCGCGCAGAACGGGAGCGCACTTGCCGAAGAACCACCGCTCGGAATTTCGCAGGTCCGTTCGGTTCGAGCTGATTGTGATCAGTTCCAGATGCCCTTCGTGAGCCTACGGCGTTCCCGGCCCCACCGGCCGCATCGTGTCGCTATCCCAGCAGGTCAGCCGGGGGCGGGTGGTACAGGCAGTGTTCCCCGTTCAGTTCTTCTCGAATTCGTAGGTGCAGAACAGCAGGCCGTCACCGAGTTTTCGTGTGTTGACCAGGTGTAGCGGCTTCGTGTCGCTGTTCTCGTCGAAGATGCGCAGGCCGGTTCCCAGCACTACCGGGAAGACCACCAGCCGCAATTCGTCGGCCAGGTTCTGTTCCATCAGCATGCGCACCAGCTGATAGCTGGCATAGACCAGGATTTCCCCGTCCACTTTGCGCTTCAGTTCCGAGATCTCCTTTACCGGATCGCCGTTGAGGACCGCGGTGGCGTTGCTCCACCGAGGATCATCGAGAGCCGACGACACGATGTACTTGGGCATGCTTGTGATTCTGGCCGCCCACTCGGGACCTACACGCACATCCGCGCCCGCGAGCGCCATCCGGGACGCGAACCACGCACTGGTCCGCCTGCCCAGCACCAGTGCCTCGGCGCCCAGCGCTTCCTCCGTCTCGCGGGTAACCCAGTCTTCGAGGTCCTCGGCCCCCACGTACTGGTGGAACCAGCCGCCCCGCTCGAAGCCCTCCTCGCCGTCCGGGTCTTGGACCACGCCGTCGAGTGTGACATTCGAGCTGATGACAATCTTTCCCATTTCCGTGCTCCTTTGACAATGTTGACAGTGGTTGTCGGCTGTTACCGGTCTCGACGGCGCGCCATCGTTACGGTCGGGGCGCGGCGCTCACGACCCAGCCACTTCCATCACGGGGCCGACCTCGACGCCGCCGCCGACCCGCAGCGCCGGGCAGTCCTCGGCCAACGCCAGCGCGGAGTCCATGTCCTCGGCGGACACCACCGAGTGGCCGATCATCCGGGAGCCGCTACCGCCGACCTCGCCGAGTGAGCCGTACTCGGTCACTGCATGGCCGACGTCCACCAGGGCCGAGCCCAGCCCGCCGAACCAGGCCCGCCAGTCGGCCGGCGTCCCGGCGTCGGGCCTGTAGTCGGAGGGCACACGGTAGGAGAAAACATAGTTGGCCATGATCTGTGGTCCTGTTCTGTATCCGGGGGCGCGCCCCGGATCGGGACCGCCTCTGAACAGGTAGACGCCGGCCCGGCAATGAGATTGGGCGCGTGGACACCGCCCAATTCGCGGGCCCGACGGCGTCGACATCAGTAAGCGAGCCGAACGCGGCCTGCGGAAAGAAGAAGAGCGAGGATGCATGGAGATAGATACGACGGACCTGATCGCCCGGGCTCGGGCCGGCGACCACGACGCGTTCCGCGACCTGGTCGAAGTGCACTCCCACGAGTTGCAGGTGCACTGCTACCGCATCCTCGGGTCACTGCAGGACGCGGAGGACGCGCTCCAGGAGACCCTCGTGTCCGCCTGGCGTAGCCTCGGCGAGTTCGGCCGGCGGTCCTCGCTGCGGACTTGGCTCTACAAGATCGCGACCAATCGCTGCCTGGACATGCTGCGCGCCGACAGTAGACGCCCCCGCATCGCTCCCCCGCTGCCCGAGGCCACCCTGCCCGAACCCACCGGCGCCGGCGACCCGCCCTGGTTGGAACCCTACCCCGATGTCCTTCTCGACCGCTTCGTCGACCAGCGCCCCGGACCGGAGGCCCGCTACGAGACAACCGAGGCCATCTCGCTGGCCTTCATCACCGCCCTGCAACTGCTGCCGCCGCGCCAACGCGCCGCGCTCGTCCTGCGCGACGTCCTTGACTATCACGCCGCCGAAGTCGCCCGGATGCTCGATGCGACCCAGGAATCGGTTCAAAGCGCCCTCAAACGCGCCCGCGCCACCGTCGACAACCACCTCGCCGACGCCGGCGGCACCGGCGGCGGCAGGCCTGCGCGCCAACCCGACACCGCGGCCGAACACCGGCTCGTCGCCCGGTTCACCGACGCCCTGGAACGCGCCGACCTGGACACTCTGATCGAACTGCTCGTCACCGACGTGAGACTCTCCATGCCCCCGGCCATGCTGGAATACCGCGGCATCGAATCCGCACAGCGCCTGTTCGCAGCCGTTGTCTTCCGCCCCGGCCGCACCTACCGCGTGGTACCCACCCGTGCCAACGGCCAGCCCGCCTTCGGTTTGTACCTGGCAGACCCCCACGCAAGTGTCTACCGCGCCTACACCCTCCTGGTCATCGCCACCGCAGGCGACCACATCACCGCCATCACCGGCTTCAGCAATGTCAATGTCATGACGCGCTTCGGACTACCCCGAACTCTGCCCGAAACAGATTGACAGACTTCCGGCGCCACCCGCCGTCCGCGCCTGAAGGTGTGCGGACGCCGCTGTTCGCCGGCAAGAGGGTCGTCGCTCACGCGGCGACGACCGCTCTCGCGGGGCCCGGGTAACGGGCCCGAGAGCGCTCGGCCATCGATTACTCGATGCACATATTTCGGCACCAGGTATTCGGCCGGCGCGGGCACACCAACGGCCGTACGAAGGAACGGCCTCAGCTACCCCGCTCCTCGTTCGCCGGACTACCGGTACAGGAAGGCGGTCGAACTGTAGTCGGCCTGCTGATCATCGTCGAAGGGGCCGTGCTGGATTCCGAACCGTAGGGAGAACAGGTAGTTCACGGCGTCGGGGAGCATCAAGCGGTACGCGGTCAGGCAGTAATCAGCGCATCCGGGGCCACTCGAGCGCTCGGTGGGCGAACCGGTCAGCGGCAGGCTGAAACGCCGTCCGAAATCGAAGAACCAACCGCCCTCGTAGAAGTCCTCGGTGCCGGTTCCGGGGATCTGCGGAGTCGATGCGCCATCCACATAGGCGCGTTCATTACCTTCCAGGAACGCCGGCCACCGAATACCCGACGACGTACCGATTCGGTGACCACGCATCGTGTGAGATACCCCGACGAACTTGCCGTGCCCCAGTTCGTCGGCGAAACTCCAATCCTGCCCTGGCACAGTCGGTCCCGCGTGTGAGTGAGTACTGAAGTGTCCCGCCGCGCCGGTGGCCAGCGCCACTGCCCACAGCGGATCCGGGTCGACCACCATATCGGTGTCGACGCCACGCACGGGCACTCCCGTCGTATTCACCAGGCTCACAGTGACGTTGGCGATGAACGGCATCGGCCACCACGCCGAGAGCCATCCGCCGGGAGCGAGATCTGCCCCGAACATCAGTGACCGCACCGGAATCGCGCCGGGAGTA
This sequence comes from Nocardia vaccinii NBRC 15922, assembly GCF_001613305.1. GTDB lineage: Bacteria > Actinomycetota > Actinomycetes > Mycobacteriales > Mycobacteriaceae > Nocardia > Nocardia vaccinii. The sequence continues at coordinate 46,938 of NZ_BDCC01000047.1, read as the reverse complement.
CCGAGGCCGAGGCCGAAGAACTCCGAGACCGGGGCATCGACCGTCTGCCGGCCATCGAAGCCGATTCGCAAGCGCAATCCCGTGAACGCGGCCTCGCTGGGCATCCTCAACCGCAGTGCCGACACAGCGCCCGGGCCTGCCGCCCGCGCCACCGGCACTGTCGCGCCGGGCAGGATATCGACTGTGCGCGTTTGCCTTTGCGCGTTGGCCTTGGGCGGCTTGGGATCACTCATGCCCGCCCTGCGGAGCATGGCCAGCACATCCTCGGCGCGGTCCGAGCGGTCGAAGGTCCGCACACCGATCGGATCCGGGAACCGGCGGTAGGTCACGTGGTAATACTGCAAATTCCTCGCGATACTGACGCGCATCGAATCTCGATACGGCATAGGCACTTTGATGTATACACCGCCCGGCGAACGACCGGCGTCGGCCACCAGCGGAAAGGCGAACGGCGCACCGACCGAGCCGCTCACCACAGCCTGCAACGGCGCATCGAGGACGATTGCCCCATCCAGTTCGATACGGATGTTGCCCATGGATGCGACATTCCCACGGTCCCGCGTGAACCAGATCGAATCGATCTCGCCGGGACCATGATCCTCGGCCACCACACATCCCGCACCGCCGCCGTGCAGACAACCGCCGCCGCCGTCGTTGTTGCCACCGCTGCGGTCATAACTGGAGAACTGCTGCGTCTGCACCCCGGGGGCCAGGTACGGCAACCGATCCAGCTGTCGATAGGTATCCCAGCCCACCAGTGCGCCCGGTGTCGGGGCGAATGGTTCCGCATGGACCGACACGGTCACCGCCGCCGGCAATGCCGCCGCACACGACACGACAGCCGCGCGCAGCACGGCCTTGCGCAGTGTTCGACGGCAATTCTCGATTACACGTAACGGCATAGGCCGACCTCCTCGCCGGGCGGCGGTCTGCGAAGCAACGGCACGATCCTGCGAAGGTATCAGCGCACCCAGGCAGAACCGCGGAGCTCGTGCCGCGTCGGCGCGTATCGGTCAGGAGTCGGAGCGACCGGTCCAACCACCTCATCCAGCCGGCGACAGATCGCCGGTCTGCGCCGTGGATCCATGAATGGTGTTGCCGACGAAGCCTTCTCGTCACCTACGCAGCAATAGTCCAGCAGAATGCGAACGGCACGTCGCCAGCGCCGAACCACGCGAGGTCACACGTCGGCCGTGCTCGCCGAACTCGGTGATGGTGATGATGTTGCGGCACTTGTCCTCTGGCTCGCGCTCGGCACGGCTGCGGGCCCGAACAAGGACAGCTGTGTGGCGGCGGGCGCGATACTGGCCCCGAGGATGCGCAGACACCGCGCGCAAGTGACCGGGGCCGAGGTCGGACGTAGGACATCCGGGTCCCACCCGGACACCCCGGTGTGGCACAGCAGCTCCGGCGCGAGTTCCGCCCCGACCCACTGCCCGAGCTGCACCGCGTGCACGGTCCGGCCGCTACGGACGGTCGCGTGCGCAGCCGCAGTCCCGAAGCGCGCCCGCGCGCCCGCGGCGAGCGGGCCGATATCGGTCATGCCCGGGACGATAGCGCTAGGCTCCGACATTCCGGACTCGGCAACAGAAGGCACGCACGTCGTCCGGACGGAACTGCGACGCTGCCCGAACCTGATCCGGCTATCGGCGTCCCACCCTGGGAGGCGGCGACTTGACGAAGTCGAACCAGCCGTACACATTGCTCTCATCAGAGAGCGTTGCTCTCACGTGCCCGAGGGAGAACGGAAATGCAGGAAGCCTGGAAATGGGCCAACCTCACGCTGGCATTCGTGATGGAGCTGGTCGCGCTCGCGGCGCTGGGGCTGTGGGGCTGGACGACCGCCGGTGCGACTCCGATCAAGTTCGTGTCGGCTGTGGTCGCGCCTCTGCTCGCGGCGCTGGCCTGGGGCCTGTTCGCGGCGCCGAATGCGGCATTCCACTACCCACTGCTCGCGGGCGTCACCAAAGTCGTGGTCTTCGGCGGTGCTGCGGTCGGGCTGTGGGTCGTGGGCTACCGAGCGGCCGCGGTCGTCTTCGTCGCCGTCCTGGTCGCGAACCTGCTGGCGATCCGGCTCGGGCACCTGACCTCGTGAGCAGTTCCGGCTACGCGTGGCGTCCGATCGTGTGGGGAACTCGAACCACGAGCGGGCTTTTCGCCTGAAGGAGATTGCGTAGAGCAGGTGTTGCTGCCCTCGACTTCTAGTACACCTCGCCCCTCCGCGACTGTGAGGGTCCGATGACCCATCCGCTCAGCGGGTTTGGTCCCGCGCGTCCGGGAGGTCCGGGCAGGTCTTGATGTAGTCGATATCCGGTGAGACCCATTCTCGCCACTGCTTGTGGCTCATGTTCTGCGTGAGCTTACTGCATAGCTGATGCTGAAGCGGCAGGCAGATTTTGTGGTAGTCCTTCTGGAGTGACACCCAGTTTCGGTACGGCTGGTGGCTGATATCGATGGCGAGCTTTCTGCAGGGATCCGGCGGGGGCACCGGCGCCGGCCAGACCCGTACCGTTCCGTCGTGGCTGCTGGAAACGATGTTCTTTCCGTCGGGACTGAATGCCAGCCCTTGGATGAGATCTTCGTGCGCGCCTATGCCCGCACCAACAGTTACGCCATTCACGGCATTCCATAAGCGGAACGTTCCGGATGCATCGCCTGTGACCAGAAAGCGGTCATCAGGGCTGAAGGCCACGCTCGTCACCTGCTGTTGGTGAGACATAGTTGGCCGGCTCATCAGTTTTCCGTCCTTGGCATCCCACAGCATCACGGTCCCATCTTGACCGATGGTGGCGATGCGGCTGCCGTTGTGACTGAATTCAATGTCATACGAAATCGAATTGTGATCCTCGAGGGGAACGCCGATCTGGTCGCCGGTACGGGCGTTGAACTGCATAACTTTCGAGCCAACTGCGGCGAATATCCGCTCCCCATCCGGGCTGTACGTAATAGCGTAAACCGCATACGGTTGTTGCTTTAATGACAGCATCCATTGACCCGTACCGACGTCCCACACCTGAATGGCACCGTCTTCGTGAGATGTGGCGATACGCTGGCCATCGCGGCTGAATGCAGTCCCTTCAACAGGACCACGTCCGGTAGGCACATTGAGGATCTGCTCGCCGGTATCAACGTTCCAGAGTTGAAGTGTTCCGTTTTCGTCGGCGATTGCCATTCGGCGCCCGTCGTAGCTCAAGGTATCGCTGGATTTACCTTTACTGGCAAGTGGCGGGCCGATGGCAGCCCCGTTTGCCGCGTCGTACACCTGCACGGTGCCGCCCCCGTCGGAAAGTGCGATGCGAGTTCCATCGCCGCTGAATGAGGCACCGCCAAGCTCGGGATATTCGATAAGCGGATGAACTCGGGGCCAATCCCACCGCCGGATTGTTCCGTCCAGGCTCGTGGAATAGATCTGGTTGCCATCAGCACTGAACGCCACATCCCGAACGGGGGCGGTATGGCCGCGCAGTGGTTGGCCGACAAGCTGGAGTGGGTCGACCTTCCACAGCCGGAGGGTTCCGTCTTCGCCGCCGGAGATGACGTGATGCCCGTGATGACTGAACGCCAAGCTGTCCACTGTAATTTTGTCGGCGTCAACCGGTTCGCCAATAGGCCGAGCCGTATCGGCGTCCCACAGGCCAAGTTTCCCGCCGCCGTGCGCGGAAACCAGGCGATGGCCGTCAGGGCTGAATGCGAGGCTGGTGACTTGCGGCTCGTGACCACTCGGCACATCGATGGTGAGTGCCCGACCGATCGGTTGACGAGTGTCGGCATTCCACAACCGTATGGAGTTGTCGTCGGCCCCGACTGCGAGACGCTCGCCATCGTTACTGAACGCTATCTCATCAACTTTCGGCCGCTTCGATTGGCCGGCCAGTGGTTCGATAGTGAGTGGCCCGCCGATGGGTTGGCCAGTGGCTGGATCCCAGATGCGAACAGTCCCGTCGGGACTGCCAGACGCCACGCGGCGACCATCAGGACTGAATTGAACTGCCGTTACCCATTGTGAATCGTCTGGTTTGGAGTGGCTGATCAGTTGGCCAGTTTGTGTGTCCCAGATGACAATCTCGCCCTCGTCGCCTCCTGCGGCAATACGCTTGCCGTTGGAACTGATCGCGAGAGAGTAAAGCTTATTCTGCGAGCCTGTGAGAGGTTTGCTGATAGCCGCGTCGTCTTGTGTAATACTCCAATTTTCGATCTGACGCCGATCGCTGCTGATTGCCGCCATGCGACTTCCATCGGCACTCAACTTCGGGTATATATTCATCATTCCAGAAAAATCGCGGATTCCTGGAGTTTTGATGACCTTGCCGGTGCTGGCCCGGTTTACCGCTGCGACATAGAGAGGGGCCGAGCCAGGGGTATTCTCGAGCGACTGGGCAGCAAGCAGCTCTTGAAAAGCCCGGATGTCACCGCCGGTCCGGGTGCCCTACAATATACCCTGCGCATCGTTCTCGAGTTTCTCACCGGTGGCATCCCAGAAGCTGTTCCGCGCTTGATCACCTTTCGCGACTGCCACGACACCGAGAACCACAGCCACCACGGTGGTGATGGCGGTCACCGCGAGTGCCGCCATGAGTATCCGTGAACGTTTCCGCAGCGCGGCAGCCTGCTGCTGGGCGGTTCGGAGTTCGGCCCGCTGCTGTTCCGCGCGGGCCGCCAACGCCGCCTTCTCCTCTTCGGCGCGCCGCCGGTCGCGGTGTTCGCGCACGACTCCGGTGAGGACATCGTGGGTCAGTTCGATCCGTTGCGCGCCGTAGCGTTCCTCGAGGCGTAACAGCCGCAAGCGAATGAGCCGGGTGAGTTCGTCGTCGGTCAGATACAAAGGCACAGCGTCTTCGCGGGCGTAGCTATTGCGGTACCCCTTTTCGGTGATCAGTTCGGACTCGATGAAGCGGGCGACGCGTGGCGGCAGATCACGCACACACGACGAATAGTAGTTGGACAGGACGTCGCGCTTGGCGTCCTCGACCAGCTTCTCGTCGAAGTGCGACTGGCAACGCCGCTTCCGCTCCTCATTGAGCTCGCGGCAGAATAGGCTCAGCAGCGCAGGCTCGACTTCCGCGCCGTCGAGTTCGTCACCGGGACGGGCGCCGTCCGGCGCGGCGGTATCGCGATCGCGGTGCATGCCTTCGCCGGCGATGATGCGCACCACCCGGCGCGCCAACGCATCCGTCATCAGGCCCGCAGCTGGTTCGTGCACCGCATCGAATGCTTCGGCTGCCCGCAAGCGAAGCAGCCGCATCCGCTTGCGTCCCAGCGCGGGAATAAGCTGACGCCATTCTTCGAGTTCGGGAAGGAAGTCTTCCCGCAGGCTTATCACCAGCTTGTAATTGCGCGACCGCAACCGAAACCGCGCAGCTACGGTCTCATCAGCCTCGATCCGCGCGACCAGATCGTCGGGAATGCGGTTCTCGGCCAGGTCGCCGAGATCATTCCGGAACGTCTGGACGAGATCGCCAACCCGCTCGCCGAGCGTAAACAGCTCTTCGAATTGGTCGAGCACGATAACCGGCGTCAGGGGATAGTTATCCGCACTCCATAGCTCGAAGTCCACGCGATGCAGGTATTCCCATACAGATTCCTGGTCCGAGGGCAGAATCGCGTCGGGAACGTCGGCGCGGATCGAGTTCCGGATAATCTGATGTAGCTGATGATTGAGCGGCGCCGCACCCGGTGTGACATCGAAGCGCACATAGATCGGCAGAAGATTATTTTCGCGCAGCATGGGGAACAAGCCCGCTCGCAGCAGAGATGTCTTGCCGAGCCCCGACCGTCCATACAAGACCGTAACCGGCGCGTCGAGCACGTACTTCAACAACGATTCTGCTTCACGGTCGCGCCCGTGGAAGAACGCGCGCGCGTTTTCCTCGAACGCCTCGAGCCCCGGCCACGGGTTGTCGGCGTCGAGTTGCACGGCCGCCGCCGTTGCGCTGATCACGCCGCTGCCTCGGCGCTCCGCATAGCACGGATTTCTTCCTTCAACATCTCCAGCAGAGCCGTATCAGGGTCACCGCCCGGCGCGCGACCGAATTGCAAGTCGCTGAAACCAGGCGGAATCCGTTTGTACCGACTTGGATTACCCTGGTAGTCGTTGTCGACGACGACGGGCACAATGAAGTGGCGCCCCAGAATGGAGTGCGATTGGTCTACCGCTTCGTACCACTCCTTGAACACATAGGCTTGCGATTTCAGCTCGGTGTTGGCCGAGATGACCGGGATGAACAATCCCACAGTTCTGCGGATGGCGGTCAGAATCTCCTGCTCCCAGACATCGCCCGGATTGAGTCGGCGCTCGTCCAGCCAAGGATCCCCACCCAGCCTTTTGATCGCCTCGCACAGCCTCCGGGCAGCATAGATATCCTCGTGCGAGTAGCTGATGAAGATCGCCGGTGTGTGCGGAGCAGGAGGACTGATGGCATCAGAGGAGGTGCCTCGCCTCGGGGTGGATTCCTCCCACCGCCTACGCAATTCCGCAGCGAACGCGGCCGGTTTCATCTGCAGCTGCCGGATCTGTGTCCTGCGACAGTATGTTGTGAAGAAGTCCGATAGTGACGGTTCGCCGGAGGAACAGACGAAGAAGAACTGCTTGGACTGCAGGGACAGGCGAGTTGGGCTCTCCATGCGCAGGAGAAACCGCGCGTGCCAGTCGGGGATCTCGCAGCCGACGAACAGCATCGGCTGAGACTTCAGCGGTTCAGCAAGCCAGCCGGGAAGGCGAGCGGCATTACTGAGCAACGCGTGCAGCCACTCGAGCTTATCCTCCTCGTGAATCGCATACTGCGGAGTGGAGGCCGCTTGACCGAACAGGCTCAGGACCACGGTTTCGGCGGGGCCGGCCGCTTGGTCATTTCGATCATGTTGATTAGTGGACAGATTCAGCGAGAATGGGACTTCACGTGTCGGCGGCAATCCATGGGAACGGACCTGGTTGAGTGCTTGCGCCAGCAGCCGGTCAGGCGTCGTACTCACGAACAGGCGCAAGTCAGTGATCGCGGCGAGGTTTCGAAGCGCGTCCCCAGGCGCCGGATCGAGTTCCTTGATTGTGCGGTTGATGATGCGATATAACTCGTCGAGCACCTCTGCCCTGTCTCCCGGGTGCTGTCGCAGGATGGCCGCCACCGCTTCGCCCATCGTGGTCGTTCCCGGTGGCAGGGACAGCTCATACTGATCAACGAGGCATTGGCCGATGAGCGTAGTAAGCGTTTGTTCGGTGCCGTCGGCATTGACCGTCGTCAGCTCGGGTCCGACAACCGGTATCAGTACCTGCTCCCTGATATGGTCGAGCAGATCATCCCAAAAGTCTTCGTTCGCGCCCTCACACGGGCTCGTCGCATTGACTTCTTTCACTGGCTCCTCCCGGTGTGGTAGCGACGGGCAAAGTAATTGGGAGTAGCCGAGATCGCAGCGACCACTCGACCAGCTTGCTCATCGTTAACCATATGATTGCTAGCCGGGCTGATTAAGTCTCCTTAGGGCTCAAACCGGATGACCTAAGTCCTGCAATCCGCTTGGGCTTTCAATTTGCTTGATTTCGGCAAGTCCCTGGTTCTCTGTGCATCAGTGGCACTGTCGTGATGTATTCGGCAAGTGAGATCCTTTGGCTTGCAGCCGGCGTCGGTGATGCGGCGGCTGACGCTCAGGAAATGAACTGGGTGCCGTGGTCGCTGTGAACGACGGTCCGGTCGGGTGAACGTGCCGCAATGGCCATGTCGAGTGCGGCGAGCACGAGCGACGCGGTTGGCCGGAGTCGATGGCCCAGCCCACGATCCGTCGAGAGTATGCGTCGATCACCGCGCAGCAAAACCTTGCCCTCACCGGTGCGGTGTTCGGTTATGTCGGTGCACCACAGCTGATTCTCTCGCTCAGCGGTGAAGTTCCGTTTGACCTGAACACCAATACTTTTCATGCCGGCCGCGCTGCACGCAGCTCGTCCTCGAGCTGTTTGATGCGGTTCAGCGCGTCCCGCAGCTGTGCCGATTCCACCGTGGGGATGCCAGGTGCCTCACCGCGGTCGACGAGGGCTTGCTGCGCTATCGGTACAGGCTGCCTTCGGCGACTCCCAGATCTTGGGCGACGGTGGCTACGCGCCGACCTTGTTCGAGGATCAGACCGACTGCGCGCTCCCGGGATTGCGGTGAATACATCATCGGCACGGGCGGAGATCCTTCCATCGAAACGGGTAGGAATCTCACAACCTGGCGGACAGAACCTCAGGACAGCCCACCCAGGGATATCAGCTCCACCGTGTCGGTATCGGTGTCGGCGACATAGGAGCCGACCATGCATGCCTCCCCCGGCACCACAAGACAACCACGTTGAGCGGTACGTCGGTGATCGATCGCATCGCGACCTGGCCCCACACGAATCCACGCGCAATGCCACATCGTACAGGGCCAGGTCGGCGGTGGGCGACGCCGCGCAGCCGGGTCGCTGTCGGCCTGTATCGGCGCAGCCCTTCGTCGGACACCCGCACATATTCCGCGAAGCTGCGCACTGCAGGTGTAACCGGGGTGTCCTTCACAGGAGTATGAATCCGGCTCCTACGGCGTTAGTGCTGCGGTTGATATCGGCGAGCGCGTAATTGATCTGGAGGGAATCCATCGGGCTGTGGATAGGGTTTTGAGGATCGCGACACCGGTATAGTTCGGAGTTCTTGAAGGCGATCTCGAAGTGGTTGATCATTCCCACCAGTCGGTCACCGAGCAGGACCGGGCCGCCGGAGTCTCCCTTGTCCACGCACGCATAGTGGATGAAACCTTGTGCATCGGAGTCCAGGACGGCGCCGCAGGTGAATCCGGTACTGCGGCCGTTTTTGCAGATGATCTGGCCAGGTACGGGTGGCACGCCGATCCCGTTGATAACGGTGGCGCCGACCTGGCGTACCGGGTTCACCCGTGCGGGATCGAATTCGATGATCTCCCAGTCGTGGTCGATGCGATCCTTGTTAGGGTCGTATCGAGGATCTACCCGTGCGACGTGACCGATTACCCCGGACTCCGGGAATTTCTCCGCCAGAACCGCGGTTCCGCTCGGGGCGCAGTGCCCCGCGGTGATCCCGACGAGCCGGCCGGCATGGTCGTGTCCGATCGCAGTCAGCGTGCACAGTGCTTGCTTGCCGGAATCGTCGGTCTCGAGGACGATCCCGGAGCCGCCGCCGATGACCGCGGGCGGCGCGGCGTGCGCGTGCCCTGCAGCTGGCCAGGCCGAGACCGCCAGTATGAGGACGGCGGTCCTGGCGAGGAGTTTTCGTACCGTTGTCATGCCGACTTCCTTCCCGAACGAGAGGTGTCAGTGATGCCGCACAGTACAAATCGGTTGCTACTTTAATGAGGCCGTGGTGGCGGCTCAGTCTTGTGGCCGGACCGTGTCCGGGTCGATATTCGGCCGTGTTTCACGCTCGGAGGCAGGGGTAAGCTCGCCGCCTGATACCACACTGCCCGCTTCCGGCTGATGCCCGCGCCGGCGAAGGCATTGCGTTGGTCCTCGGCAGAAGAAGGTTCGCGAGTATCGGGGTCGGATACCGTCTCCGGATCGGCCGACGACGGACCTCTCTCGCTGGGGCGCACGGGATATCGCGGCCATCGCACACGCCCTCGACACGCGACCCCGCAAGACCCTCGGCTGGAAGACACCCGCCGAAGCCTTCGCCCAGCAACTACGATCACTCCAGCGAACCGGTGTTGCGACGACCGATCGAATCCGGCCCAGCCACTTCCAGCTGGTCGGGTATTAGCGGCCGGAAATGTCGGAAGAACTCGAACAGAGTCCGGCCGGCGCTTGTTGATCGCTACTCCGCGCGGACCCAGTACAGCCGGTTGACCAGGACGTACTCCCCTACCCGGGTCGGCGGCGTAGCGAGTACCAGCCGGTCGCCGGACAGTTCCGCCGTGCGTCGCTGCTCACCGCCGACCCAGTTCGGGAACAGGCTCATGCGCAGCGTATGCACGACCACGTCGGCCTCCAGCCGGTATTCACCACAGTAGGCGATGTAACTCGAATACGCCTCGGCCCGTTCACCTTCGGTACCGGCGAGCACCATCGGTGTCGACAGCTCCCGCCGATCGGCAACGGCGAGTTGACCACTCATCCACCCGCCGGAAGTGTAGATCACACACCCTTGCGGCTGATCACCGAAAGGCGTTGAGATCGAGCCATTTTCGTCGATGGCAGTCCACGCGACCAATTGCCACCGCCCTACCAGTTCCTCGACGTCCATGTCCCGATGCTAGCCCCGCCCAACGGGGCGGCCCGGTTGGCGAGCAGACGATGCAGGGACGCATCCGCACACACCGACCGGCGCCGGACCATCCAGCCGGCGGGAGGGGGCGCGTCGACGAAATCCGTGCGCACGACTATCGTCTGGCCGAATCTGCCACTCAGGCTGTGAATGGCGGAAAACCGCTCGATAAGCGGCTACCGTGCGTCGACGGCGGCACCGCTATCGAGGAGGGCCGGGACCTGTCCTCGATAGCGACTCCGGCCGACGGCTCTATTGTCTGCAGTTGGCCTGACGGCCCGGCCTCACTTCAGGTGCCGGGTGAAGAACCGGTTCGCCTCCTCCCCGGCGTGCTGCGGGACGCCGGTATGCCCGCCCATATTGGCGTGCAGCGTCTTCTCCTTGGAGCCGAAGGCGTCGAACAGGTCCAGGGCCATTTGCCGGTCGTTTCCTTCGTCGTCCCATTGCAGCAGGACGTGTAGCGGAATGGTGACCTGCCGGGCCTCCTCGAGTATGGCGCGGGGCACGAAACTACCGGCGAACAGAACGGCGGCCGCGATGCGCGGCTCCACCACCGCCAGCCGGGTGCCGATGGAGATCACCCCGCCCGAGTAGCCGACCGGGCCGCCGATCTCGGGCAGCGCGAGGAGGGCGTCCAGGGTGGCCCGCCATTCCGGGACCGCCTTGTCGACCATCGGGAGGATGAGCCGGTCGACGATCTCGTCGTCGACCGGGCCGTCAGCCGCCAGCGCCCGGTGCAGGTCGGCGAGGGCCTGATCGGCGGCTGACGAACGGGGCCGGTCGCCGCTCCAGGGGAGCTCGATGGTGGCTACGGCGTAGCCCTCCGCCACGGCGTGCCGGGCCCGGGCCAGCAGTCGCGGGTACGCCCGGCGCAGCCCGAGGGGAGGGGGGCCGACCAGGATCAGCGGCACCGGTGTGGACGCGGATCCGGGCGTCCACAGGATGCCGGGGATCTCGCCGAGGGTGAACGCGCGTTCGAGGATGTGGTCGTCGAGGCGCTGTTCGGTAATGAATTGCACGGTCGTGCCTTTCGGGAATGCTGTTGAACGGCGCTCCCGGACGACCTATCGCCCGACCGTGACCCCGGAGGGGAGCACCCATGTCGATACTGCGTTCACGGGTACCACCTCCTCGTTCTCTGGCACGGCCTCCGGAAAGGTAGCAGTGGTCGCAATCGTTCGCCAACGGATTTTTGCGGCGGCTCCGCGGCTGGACGCACACAAGTCGGCAGTTGCGTACGTTCCCAGAGATGTGAACGACCCGGTTCGCACCACGCTCACCGACCGCGTCAGCGGGTGAGGCCCAGGAGTTCGGAGGTGTACGAGCCGGGTTCGGGGATGAGCTCGTTGCCGAATATTCGGACGCTGGAGCGGATTTCGGAGCCGCGCGGGCCCTGCGGGGTTTCGATCAGCACCTCGGTCCCGCGCGGAAGGGCCAGGAATCGGGTCAGGAAGGGCAGGGATCGAGTCAGGTCCCACAGGCTGCGCACGTGTCCTGCACCGTGCTCATGCTGCCGTGTGCAGCGCAGGGTCCAGCCGGAGTGAGCCGGATCGTCGATGGACTCGCGGAACAGGAACACCGCCGAGTCGGAATCGGTGACGCAGTCGGTGACGGTCGCGTCCTGAGTGTCGAGGGGAAATGTGGTCCACTCCTGCGGCCCCAGCCCGGCGACCACCTGCTGCTGTGCCCACAGCTCACGCAGTGTGAGGTCGATCTGCTCGGCCCACGTCTCTCCGGCGGTCCGCTCCTCGAGGCCCAGCATCCCATCGGGACGGCTGATGAGCCGCAGTGTGCGCCAACCGGATCGGACGGTCTGACCGGCTGCGAACCGAGTACCCTGTGCGATCGCGTCCTGCAGCTCGTCCAGCACCAACGCGGCCCAACCGGACCCGGGCGCCGTCGCAGGCGCCGGCAGGACGGTCCAGGCTGCGATATCCGGCAGGCCCGATCGCTTGCCCACGGTGGTCCAGGTCATTCCCCGGCCGTCGGTCAGTAGCGCGTGTCGGGCCGGGGTCGGCTCGGTCAGCGCCGGCTCCGGTCCGAATCGGGTGCCACCCGCGGTCAGATCGTTTCCGTGGTGCAACACCATCGCTGTGACGGCACCGTCCGGGCGCTGCGGCGGGGACATCACGACCGCGGTCTCGGGGGGCAACGCCAGGAACTGACGCAGGTACGGGAAATCCGCCATAACCTGCCCGAGTTCGACGTCGATGACCTGTTCGTCCTCATGTTTGTCCAGGCAGATCACGCGCCAACCGGACACCCCCTCCCCGTCCGGGGTATGGCGGCTGAAGGCGATCTTGTCCGCCGTCGCAGCGCAGCGGTGCATGATCACCCGATGCTGTTCGGTGATCTCGCCCCAGGATTGCGCGAGGCCGAGCTTGCGACACACGACGGATTGGTTGTGCAGATCGGTGATCGTCTCATCGACCTGCTCCCGCCAGACATCCGGCGCGACCGTCTCCTCGAGCCCCAAGGTGCCGTCCTCGCGCGCGATGACGCGAAGCACGCGGCATCCGAAGCGGAAGGTCGCTCGCGGCTCGATCCATCTCCCCCCGAGCACCATGTCCCGGAACGCGTTCAGAACCGAGAACACCATGGATATCTCCGGAACCTCCCCAGACACGGTCGCGGTGAATTCGGCATGACCCGATCCGGCCTCGGTCATTGTTCGCACACGCATCACCCCGCCGACTCAACCCTTCGCGACCCGATTTCGCAATACGTTGCGGCGGAATCGGTTTCGCGTCCCGGCGGAACGCAATATCACCCGACTACACTCCCGGCGCATTTTCGACCGGAAACCGGGTGGGGCTCAGCAGATATCGCGCTCGGCCCGGGTCGTGCTCGTTCTCCGTGCGGGGCACGATCACCCGGCGCAGCTCCGAGCTGTTCCAGCTCCTCGCCGTCCGGCCATAGCGCGCGCTGTCGGTGGCCGACGAGATCCCTTGCCGGATAGGCATTTCGTGGTCGAGATTGGGTGTCAACTCCGAGATCAGCACGGTGTCAGCTGGCTGTTGTGGGTCGTGACGCCGGTGACGCGTGCGCGGGTGGGGTGAGCCGAAAAGGGTCGGTCCGAAGGCGTGAACCTGCGGCGCATCGGAATTGCCCCATCCCAAGTGTTCGATGTACATCGCGCACTCAGCGGCAGTTGCGGTCGTTCAGCCGATCCAAATGATCTCAGCCCGTTGATCTTTCGAGCCCGTCAAGATCACCCCGAACCGCTCGCGCAGCGGCATTACAGGATGTTCTGCGTGCGGTGCCATCGCTCGCTGTGTCGATTCGATCGAGGCCGGTGCCGGCCTTGTCGGCGATGGGATTTCTGTGGCGATCTGGCATGGTGGTAACGGACGTGGTCGACGGGTGGGAGAGGGCTGGGCGTGCAATCGGAGATTCGACAGATCGCCGAACGGATCGCGACGAGTGCTCCCGGCGGGTGGACGCGGGCCGTCGTGACCGGTGTCGCGGGCCGGAGTGGAGGTGTCAGCGTGCTCGGGACCTACCTGGTCCCCGGCGCGCCGAACGGGCAAGTCCTGATGAAGCCGATGATCGTAATGGGGATGATGCCTGGCTTCACTCGAATGCTGGTGCGGACGAACGGATGGCAGCAGGCGTGCCTGGAACTGTGGTGCGAGCCGACCGGGACGTTCACGTTCACGGCGGCCTCCGGTCCCATCACGCATGAAATCGTCGGAGGGCAGAGTTGTTATGTCGCGATTCTCGACGGCGAATACCGGTTGCCCAGGTCCGGCGCGGCGCAGCAGGCGGGCAACTCGGCACCTACAGGCGATCCGGACCTCGCGGTCGCCCGGTTCCGGACGTACCTCGCACGCCGGGACGCGATCCTCGGAAGGCCGGCAACGCTGTCGCCTCCCGCGACTTCGACCGCGATCGAGGAAACCGAGCGTCGACTCGGCTGCCAACTGCCGGCAGATCTGCGGGCGCTCTACCTCATCGCAGACGGCGAAGCGGACGACGACGGCGATCTGTTCAACGGCTACCGATGGCTTCCGCTGAACTTGCTCGCGGACTACGTCGAGGAGTTCCCCTCGATGTGGGATTACGAGAGCACGTTGGACAAGGCGCTGTATTGGCAGTGGGTGGTTTCGACGCCGATCCGCCGGAGACGGTGCGGCGCTGCGCCGATCATCCTGCGTGGCTGCCGTTCGCGGCCAGCGACGGCTTCAATTTCCTGGCGGTCGACCAAGCCCCAGCGCTCCGGGGCCGTCCTGGCCAGGTCATTTCCATCGGTCGTGATTTCCGCGAGTCCGTTTGGTACGAGGCCGATTCGGTCACCGCGTTGCTCGGTCAGTACCTAGCTGAATTGGACGCGGACAACTATCGGGTGGACGGCGATCGCTTGTCGTTCATCGAGCCCCAGCGGCGTCTCGGGCCGGAGATGCTGAGCACGACCACCCTGCCGAGGGAGATCGCTCCCGCTACCCAGGACGTACACATCAACCACGTGGTCGAACCGGTCGATCTGTCACCGCTGGCGGCGGCACCGCGCATTCGACGTCTCAGTGTGACCGGGCGCGGGGGAACCACAGATCTGTCACCGATTGCGGGGATGCCGGTGGAAGTGTTGTCCGTTGCGCTGGCCGGCGGGGATCTGACACCCCTCGCTGGGCACCCGGATCTCTTTTCGATCCAGGTGAGCACTACGTCACCGCTGGATATCACGCCGTTACGCGCCAATGCCAGCCTGCGGTGCCTGGACTTGTCGGCCGCTGAGGTCATCGACCTGACGATATTGGCCGATATGCCCGAACTTCGTGCGCTCGCGCTCACGGCGCCGCAGTGGGCCGCGTTCCTCGATGAAGCCACGTTACCGTCCACTCTCGCCGTGGCGCATCTGCGTGGCGTCTCGTCCATCGACGACGCGCTGACGTGGTCCACTCGACTCGGTCTCCCCGCGGGAGAGGTCGTCCGCATCGACGGAAGCGGCGCTGTGGCCGGCTGATGCAGCAGCCCGCGAACTCGCAAGGGCTTCATCGAAGGTCGAACCCGGTGCCGAGCTGCAGATCTGGGGCGACCCCACCCCGAACAAATCCAAACCATCCGCCTGGCCTGGGCAAACGCTGCAGCCTGACTGCGAAACACGAGATACTCGGCCACACCTTTGGGCACGGTAAACCGCCTCCACCAAGGACACGCGGGTGGTGAAACGGCGGCAGAGCGTGCCGATGCCGACGCCGGCCTCGCGGGCGATGACGCGCATCGACGTCTCCGTCTCGATGGATGCGAACATACGCGCCGCGACCTCGATCAGCTGTTCGCGGTTACGCGCGGCATCGGCCCCGCGGCGCCCGCGGTTCCCGATCCATCAAACGGATCGCGCTCCGGTTATGCTGACTTCCGTAAACGGAGCATAGTCCGTTTCAGGGCGGATCCGCGAATGCGAGGGAGACGAGGAAGCATGCAGCAGCACGACGACGGACTTCGAGACAACACGAGCAGGGCGGTCCGGCTGGAGTCGTTCGGCGGCCCGGAGACACTGGCCGTCCTGGACGGGCCCGAACCCCGAGCGGAGCACAGGCAGATCCGCGTCCGGGTGACAGCAGCCGGTCTGAACCCGATGGACTGGTTCATGACCGCGGACGCCGAGACTGCGGCACGGTTCGGCCTGAGCCTGCCCGCCGGGTTCGGGACCGACTACGCGGGAGTCGTCGACCAGGTCGGTGCGGGCGCGGTCGGCTACGCGGTCGGCGACCGCGTATTCGGGGCGGCATTGTCCCGAGCGGTCGCCGACTTCGTCGTGGTCGACGCGAATGGGAACATCGCGAGCGGCGTCGCCCATCACACCCCGGACGACGTCGATGATCGCACCGCCGCCACCCTCTCGATCGCGGGCAGCACCGCGGCCGCCGCTCTCGCCGTCCTCGACCTCGGTCCGGACGATACGGTGCTGATCGGCGGCGCGGGCGGCGGAGTCGGCGTGTTCGCAGTGCAGTTGGCGCGAATCGCAGGTGCGCGAGTCATCGGAACCGGCTCGCCATCGACGGCGGAGTACCTGGAAAGCCTAGGCGCCGAACCGATCGCGTACGGCGACGGCCTCGTCGACAGGCTCCGCGACCTCGACGCGGGCCCCATCACCGCGGCACTGGACCTACACGGAACGGATGCGGTGCACGCCGCCCGCGAGCTCGGAGTTCCGGATGCTCGCATCTGCACCATCGCGGCCGTGGTCGACGGAGTCCCGGCTGCCAACGGCGCCAACGCCGCGCCCGATGCTCTCGACAACATCGCGCGCCTCATCGCAGCCGGCCGTCTGCGCGTACCCATCGCAGCAACCTTCCCTGTCGAAGACATTCGCGCGGCCGTCGATCTCCAGGCGGCCCGGCACGTCCACGGCAAGGTCGTGATCGACCTCTGATCGGCGAGCTCGATCCGGTCGAGGCCGCCACCACCTCGCGGGAGGGGCAGAACGCGGCATGGTCCCGGCAGGTCCGAGGCCCGGCACCTGTCGGGCTCTCGACCTACGGGGTGATCGGGTGGACGAGGACGTTGCAGGGGAACATGTTGCCGGTTTCCACCGGTTGGGTGGCGGTCATATCGGGTGGGGTGACATTGAGGGTGTGCGAAACCGGGCAGGGCTTGCCCGCGTCGGTTGTGGTGGTGCCTTCGACGATGGCGTGGGCGGGCCGGCCGGGTTTGATCGTGACCTGCTGCGGGGCCGAGTAGCTGTGGTCGGGGTTGCCGCCGAGGAATCCTTGCAGGGAGCGCTGGGCGTGCTCCCAGTTGTTGTTCGGAGCCCACATGTCGACGCCTGGGAAGCCGACCATCCAGCACGCGGTGTCGCCGGTGGTTTCGAAGATCAGCGCGGTGCCGACGTGGTTCCGGTTCGAGACCGCCAGGTTTTCGGCACGAACGTGGATCTGACCGTTCGCGCATTCGGCGATGGGCGCAACCGTCGGCAGCCCCGGGGCATCTGCGGCCGATGGCCGGGAGCCGCCGGAATCCGGCGCACCCCCTGACCCCGGCGACACCTGTACGCCGCCCGGCGTCGACGGTGCCACACTCGAACCCGACGGAACCGAGCTCGACACGGTGACCGGCGCACCCGGGCCGGGCGTCACCGCCGGCGATCCGCTTCCATTCGCAGAGCAGCCGGCGGTCACCGCAACGAACGCGCAGGTCATCACTGCCGCACTCGCGATATTCCGATTCATGATCGCGATCCCTCCCTCGTGCTCGCCCGTATCCTGTTGCGTCGCAAACCGATCGGCGAACTACTTCGACGGTGGGTATGTCTGCGCAGCCGCCACGGGCGTTAGCAAGCAATGTTGTTTCGGTTGACTCCCGATCTGTGCGGGATCGCCCCTCATCCGGAGTTGGAACGGCAGCGCTGTCACGCGGTGACTCGTCCTGCCATGAGCGCGTGAGACGAAAATGTAAATACCTCAGCCCGGCGGGGACTGTCCCAGGTTGGATGAGACGATGTGCCCGGCATGAGCGTTGGCGTCAGGAACGAAGGGTGCGCAGCCCGGTGCGGATTTCGCTGACCAGGATCTCGGGCTGTTCCAAGGCCGCGAAGTGCCCGCCCTTGTCGGCCTCGCCGTAGTGGATCAGATTGCTGTAGGCGTCTTCGATCCAGCTTCGTGGCAGGCGTGGGATATCCCTCGGGAAGACGGTCACCGCGACCGGAAGCGTCAGCTTCGGGCCGGCGAAAGTGAGCGACTTGTTCTCCCAGTAGATGCGGCCGGACGACGCTGCGCTGTTGGTGAACCAGTAGAGGGATATCGCGTCGAGCATGTCGTCGATGCCGAGAGCGTCCTCGGCGAGCCCGTGGTTGTCGGTCTTGGACTGGAACTTCTCGTAGATCCAGGCTGCCTGGCCGGCGGGAGAGTCCGCCAGGGCGAATCCGACGGTCTCCGGCTTCGTGCCCTGAAGGTGGTTCGACCCACCGAGATCGCCGGTGTAGAGGGCCAGGGTCTCCACGGCGTAGCGCTGTTCGGGCGACAAGGTGTCGGGTATCTGTTCGGGAAAGGCGTACTGAGTGTTCAGATGAATTCCGAGGAGCCCCTCGGGTTGCATGGCCCCGAGGGCGGTGGTGACGACGGCGCCCCAATCACCGCCTTGCGCAACCCATCTCGGGTAGCCGAGACGCTTCATCAGCTCCACCCACGCGCTTGCGATGCGCGATACGGTCCACCCGGCCTGGGTGGGCTTCCCGGAGAACCCGAACCCGGGGAGCGACGGGACGACGACGTCGAACGAATCGGCGGCGTCCGCTCCGAACGAAACCGGATCGGTCAGAGGGCCGATCAGCTTCAGGAACTCGACGATCGAGCCCGGCCATCCGTGCGTGAGTATCAGCGGCATCGCGTTGGGATTCTCGGACCTGACGTGGATGAAGTGGATGTCCAGCCCATCGATCTCGGTCAGGAATTGGGGGAAGCGATTGAGCTCGGATTCCAAGCGCCGCCAGTCGTAGCCGCGCTCCCAGTAGTCGACTAGAGATCTGGCGTTCTCGACGCGAACCCCTTGCGACCAGTCGCCCACCGTTTCCCGATCCGGCCATCGAGTTCTGGCCAGTCGCTGCCTCACGTCGTCGATGTCCGAATCCGAGATCGAGACGGTGAACGGGCGGACCAGGGCCGAGGTCGGCGGCGGTGTGGTCATTGCCTTCTTCTCCTGAGCTTCGAAGCACAGCGCAACTTTTCGTTGCACACTAGTGTGCAGCCTAATTCATTGCACACTAGTGTGCAGTGTGATTCATTGCACACCAATGTGCAACACTGGTGTCGTGCCCACCGAGTCCTCCCGTGTGCGCTCGATGAACGAGACACGCGACCGCATCCTCGACGTCGCCCTCGATGTGCTGGGAGAAAACCCCGACGCCGGAATGGGCGACATCGCCTCCGCTGCCGGCGTCGTGCGTCGCACCGTCTATGGCCATTTCCCCTCGCGCCTCGACCTGGTTCGGACACTCACGGAACGGGCCGTCACCGAGATGACAGCCGTGCTCACCGAAGTCAACGCCTCCGACGCAGAAGCGGACGCAACCTGGGTCGAATTCATCGCCCGCCTCTGGCCGGTGGCGCACCGGTACCGAGTGCTGTTGGCGCTGCGCCGCGGCGAGTACGGCGAGGCGATCCACGGCCTGCTCGGGCCGGTCGATGAGCTTCTCGCCGACCTGGTGAAACGGGGCCAGGACAACGACGTGTTCGCACAGCACCTGCCGGCAGACATTCTGAGCCAGGTCGCCTACGGCGCCGTGTTCGCCATCGCGGACAGCGACCTGTCGAACGGGACCCTCGGCGCCCGAGCAGCGACGATCACGAGCCTGCTGATGCTGGGAGTTCCCGAGACGCGCGCAATCGCTCTCGTGGGCGACCAGCCCTGACCCGCAGCACTCGAACGGAGCCGCGGATCGTCCTGCTCCGGGCCCTGGCGGTGAAATATGCGGAATTCGTTCGCGCCCCGTAACTCGAACTCGACTGAACGCCCCTGATCGCCGCTCGCGCGAATACGAACCGCCGGACCCACCGCAGCTCCGATAACTGGGCGGATCGGCGGTCACTGCGCCGTCGTCTCGGTGTGCGTGGACCGAGCGGCCGCTGGGAGGCCGTGGTGGACGACGGTGGCGATCGCGTGTTTCGGCGATCGACGTTTGCCGTCGGTTCATTCGGTCGGGGAGGCTCGGTCACTTGCTGCTGGTTAGCTCTGTCGCGGCATCTTGCCAGAGACAAGGAGATACCCCATGAAGAAGCCGCAGATCCAGCGGGCCTTCGCCATTGCCGCCTCCGTCGCGGCCATGATTCTCAGTAGCGCCGTGGCCGGCGCCGAGCCCGGTCGAGGCGATGCTCCGGACCACATCTTCTACATCATGATGGAGAATCACGGGTACTCCCAGGTCATCGGCAACACCGCCGATGCACCGTACATCAACTCGCTGACCACCCGGGCGAACGTGGAGACCGCTTTCCACGGTGTGACTCACCCGAGCCTGCCGAACTACCTCGCCGCGTTCTCCGGCGACTTCCAGGGCATCTGGGACGACTGCGCCGCCGGCGCCAATATCACCTGCGCCCCTGAGGAATTCGTACCGACCTCCGGCGACGCCTCCGCGAGCGCTTCGCTGACCCCGGACCAGATCGCCGGCGCGACCGCCAAGCGGCACATGTTCAACGGCCGGAATCTGGTCGATCAGCTCGAGACCGCCGGCAAGTCGTGGAAGGCGTACATGCAGTCCATGCCCACGGCCGGCTTCACCGGCGCCAAGGACCCGAAGTCGCTGTACGCGGTGAAGCACAACCCGTTCATGTATTTCTCCGACATCGCGAACAACCCGGCACGCACGAACAAGGTTGTGCCGCAGGAGGGTAACCTCGACCAGGACCTGTCCACCGGCAACGTCGCGCAATTCACCTGGATCAGCCCGGACGTGTGCCACGACATGCACGGCGCGTCCACCGCCATCGCCACCGGCGCGGGCATCTCCAACTGCGCCTACCCGGCCTCGAGCCTGGACCACAGCGTGATAACGCTGGGTGACCAGTACCTGAAAGACACCATCGGCAAGATCACCAGCTCGCCGATCTGGTCGAAGGGCAACAACAGCATCATCATCGCCTGGGACGAGAACGACTACGCCGGCTATTCCGGCGGCCCGGGCAGCCCGGTCGGCGCGAAGGGTGCCGTCCTCGGCGGTGGCGATGCCCCGATGTTGGTCCTGAACAACAAGGGTAAGCAGGGTCACAAGATCAACACCCGGGCCGACCACTACACCACGTTGGCGACCATCGAGAAGCTGTGGAAGCTGGGCTGCCTGGCCAACACCTGCTCTCCGACCACCTCGGGATCGATCGAGGAGATGTTCCACGAGTAAGGCACGGCCGCTCCGCGGCAGTGACACCGGCCCGGTCGCTCTCCGAGCGACCGGGCCGATTTCGTCTCGGCGCCGGTCGGGGCGCTCAACTATCCGATCTGCCACGAGTGCCGGATCGGGTTCATCGGCAACATCGATGTCCGGACAGACCTGCCGAGGGTTCCGAGCGGTGCCGCGCCGAATCGGGCAGCCGTGGATTCCGGATCTACGGCCCCGCGACCGGGTCGAGACAGCTGGCCGGCGGGTCGACGAAAATGCACAGAGCCGGGGCACGGGTGGGGCGATAGCCGACGGGGACTCCACCCGCGGCGACGATCTGCGCATAGCCTCCCACAGCGTCGGTGGGGCGGCGGGTGAGCGACGGGTCGGTGCGTACATCGACCGTATAGAGGCCGAATCTCGGTGTGTAGCTGCCCCATTCGTAGTTGTCGGTGAGGCTCCAGTAGTTGTACCCGATCAGGTTCATACCGGCGGCCTTCGCGCGCTGCAGCCAGTAGACGGTGTCGCGCAAGTGGTCGCTGCGGGTGTAGCCGTCACCGCGAGGCCGACCGTTCTCGGTGGGCATCCCGTTCTCCACGACGTACAGCGGCTTCCCCGGAAAGCGGCGTGAATAGTGCTGCAGCGCATAGTAGATCCCCTCGGTGCGCAGCGGCATCTCCCAGATGCGCGGACCCGGCAGGGTCGGCAGCGCCGAACCGGTGGCCCGCCCGATCGCCCCGTACAGCGACTGCGCCGGGTCGAAGCCGAAGTAGTAGTCCACGCCCACGTAGTCGAGCCGGGCGGCGACCCGGTCGACGAACGCACCGTTGACCTGGTCCTCCGCTCCTGCGACATATCCGACGTTGGCGGTGACCTGAGCGCCGGGTTGTTTGCTGTGGATGTAGTCGTAGCCGGCGTTGTGCACATCGACGATCTCGTTCAGCATCCGGTCGGCGTCGGCACCGCCCTCGCGAACCTCGTTCCGGATGTATGCGGCGGGCTCGTTCACGGTGACCCACAACGGATTCCGCGAGGAGTACCGATCGACGACGGCACGCATATCGGCCAGCCAGTCCCCGACCATTCCCGGATTGCGCCAGCCGCCCCGGCTCGCTTCCCAGCCCGGGTACACCCAGTGGTCCAGTGTGATCATCGGCCGCATGCCGGCCCGCACGATGCTGTCGACGACAGAATCGTAGAAACGAAAGGCACGCTGGTCCCACACCCCGGGCGCGGGCTGCAGGCGGGCCCACTCGATCCCGATACGGAACACCCGCATCCCCATGTCCGCGGCCAGCCGGATGTCGGACTGGTAGCGGTCGGCGAAGTCGACCGAATTCCCCAGTGGCTCCAATCCTCGATCCCGAGCGATATAACGCGTCCAATTACTGTCGGGCGCACGACCTTCGGACTGGAATCCCGAACTGGCAACCCCCCAGAGGAATCCGGAACCCAGCGACGAGAGCGCGGCCGCCCGCGGCGGTCCCGCCAGGGCCGGAGTCCCGGCCTGCGACACCGAGGCGGCAGCGACGAACACCGCGGCGACAATCCGAAGAAGCCAGGATCGCATCGATT
The DNA here is from genome assembly GCF_001613305.1 of Nocardia vaccinii NBRC 15922. GTDB lineage: Bacteria > Actinomycetota > Actinomycetes > Mycobacteriales > Mycobacteriaceae > Nocardia > Nocardia vaccinii. Next base: position 24,313 of record NZ_BDCC01000047.1, on the reverse strand, counting down.
CAGGGTAACGAACGGACCCCTGCCCGCGCAGGCGATGGCGCCATTCCCACTCCGCCCGCCCGACGTCGCGGGGTGATGCGTATTCGTCATTGGGTCGTCGTGGTCTGCGCGGCGACGCGGGCTCGGCGTAGCTCCGGTACAGGGCCGGCGACCGCCGAACTCGCGAGCTCGGGGTCACCCGATCGTGCAGCAGCCCCCACAGGGCGATCGGCCGATGGCTGCCGGCGGTTCAACGCGCCTGTGGTTGACGAGCTTCCGATTCGAGATGCGAGCTGTGCGTCAGCCGGTTCTCGTGGGGGCATCGGGCACCGATATCTCGACGGCATCGAAGTCGTCGATACTCCCAGCACGCACGGGAAAACCACCGGGTTCATGTGCGGACGAGTGGTTGTTCAGGCATCGGTGTCGGCCGGACCTGCGGGTAGTCGATCGTCACTACCGGTGGGGCCTCCGCCCACAGATGGTGGGGGTCGCGCAACAGGGCGTTCTTCTCCCTATCGGTGAGTTCGCTCGCTGGTGTTGCGCTGGCACAGTACTTTTCGGCTGCGGTTGCCGCGGCGGCGCGTTGTTGCGGTGTCATGGGGGCAGCGTGGGCGAGGAAACCTTGATGCACGGCGATCGCGGTGTCCTCGGTCAGCGCGGCTCGCCATGGTTGTGAGGGGAGCTCTCGGCCGATGAGTTGCGCCCAGTGTCCGGATCGGGTGATGATCGGCGGGGCATCGGCCTCTTCGGGGATGAGCAGGATCCGGGCGCGCCGGGTAAGGGCGGCGATGCGCTCGGAGGCGAAGGTTCGTGCGATCGGTACGGTGCAGATCCAGGACATCCACATCGGCGAGAGCCACCACAGCGCCCACGAGTCCGTGAAGAACAGGGTCGCTGCGACGCATGCACCGAACGCCGTGTGAGCGAAATACAGTCCGAGGCTCTGGCTACGGGTCGACATTCCCGTGGTACGACGCAGGGTGGTCCATCCCACGTCACGCCCGTAGCCGAGTTCGACCACGAACAACGCATGGGTCAGCAGCCGAGTCGGGGTGGTTGCCAACCACAAGACCTGGTCCAGCACACGGTTTCCCAGCGAACTCCAGACGGGCACGCGTTGGTCGCTGATCGACCGGTTGCGGACCGCGATCCCGAACCCGACCGCAGGTACCCCGGCCCAAGATTGACGGGCGGCGAAGTCCCACACCAGCAGCGGGACAAAGATCGCCGCGGCTCCGTAACCGGGTGCGTGGGCCATTGCGATGATCAGGCCGCACAGCAGCAGAAGCAGCGGTGTGGACACATCACGCATGGCGGCCATGGCGAAGCGGATCCGCCCCGCTTGTGGGAGTTTCGAGGTGCCGATGAGCCGGAAATTGACGAAATCGCCTTGGAACCACCGACGGTCGCGGCGAAAATATTCGTCGAAAGTCGGCGGGCACTGCTCATAAGAGCCCTCCAGTTCAGGTACCAACCACACCTGCCAGCCTGCCCTGCTCAGCAGCGCGGCCTCGACGAAGTCGTGGCTGAGGATCTCCCCACCGAAGGGCGGACGTCCTGGGACCATGGGCAGCCCGCAGTGCTGCATGAACGGCGCGATCCGGATGATCGCGTTGTGCCCGTAGTAGGCGCCGGCGCCGCCTTGCCAGACTCGCTCGCCCCACTGCACGATCCGGGCGTTGCTCCAAATCGTGAACTGTTGCAGACGCGCCCACAATGTTCGGCCTTTGATGATGTCGGGTGCGGTCTGCATCAACGCCGCCGCAGGGTTGGCCTGCATCAACTCGACCAAACTCAGCAAGCACTCCGCCGACATCAGGCTGTCGGCGTCCATGGTCACCATGTACTCGTAGCCGGCACCCCAGCGTTCGCAGAACTCGGCGATGTTGGCGGGTTTGCGACCCTGCTCGCGGTGGCGTCGCCAGTAATAGATCCGCCCGAAAGTCCTCGATACCGCGTGCCATGCCAGTTCCTCCTCCACCCAGCAGTCCGGATCATCGGAATTGCTGATGACATAGATATCGAACAAATCCTGGGCGTCGGCTCGGCATAGCGACTCCGCGATCGCGGCGACGTTGGCGAACACCTCGGCGGTGTCCTCGTTCTTGATCGGAAATACGATCGCGGTAGCCACACGCGAGTCTGTCACCGAAGACGATGATTCCGGCCACCGCAACCCTTTCGGCACCGTGCGTCGCGCCGCCGCGACCGCACCCAGCACCCAGGTATTGGCGCCGATGGTCAAGAACACCGCAAACGGCGTCGCCAACACCATGACCGCGGTTATCCCGGCGCCGGACAATCCGGCAGCTTGTAAGAGTTTGTGATATCCGGCGAGCAACACCAACAGACTGGTCGGCCAGCCCACGCATATCAGGACAAGGCCAGCAGGACTTTTCGCGCTGCCACGGCCCCCACCCATGCCAGTAGAGAGGTGGGGAGGGTTCATCGGCTCATCGGTCGTCAATTGGATCCTCCTACACATCGGTCGAACAGGACCTACGGGAAACACGCACGGCTTTGAATTGCGCGAGTATCAAGCCCTCGCCGTCAAGCGCCCCACCGGACCACATTCACCCTTGGGTCCCTGCGCCGACCCAGTCTGCGAAGCCGACCGGCGCTCCCGTGGAGACGTTCTGCTGCTTCCTTGGGTAGCGCCTCGATGGACGATGAGTGGATGAATTCGGGATGCACAGTGATCACGTCGACGGTAGCGACCAGGCCGGCCGGGATCGCGGAATCGAGATGATCGACACCGGGGGTAAAGACCGCGTTGATGCCGAGGTTGTTTACCATTTCGATCAGCTGGTCGGTCGGGCGGTCGGTGTTGGCGCTGAAGACGATCGTCTTGGTGAGGTCATAGCCGAGCCTTTTGGCGAGGCTTCGGATCTGGGCCTCATTCGAGCTCTGCTGGGCACCCGCAATGTCGCGGCGCAGGTAGCCGATCGCGGTCCGGTTCGTGCGCATCCTTCCTCCATCCGATTGACTGGCAGGCAGCCCTGTAGCCGGTCGACAATGTTGGTCTGTGTGAACTCGTCAAGAGCTCGTTCGAGCAAGTGCCATCCGGAGTCCGGCCGAACCTCATTCCGGCGAGAACGATGCACATGGGTAGCAGATTGACTTCCAGCTTGGGTGGGAATTTTTCTCGCTTGCCAATATGCGTGGGTCGGGATCACGATTCCTCCTTTTCCAGCCGGCGTGCGGAGCCTCCTCCCTCGCCGACAATTACATCTGCAAGAATGGCCCGGGGAACTCGAATACTCGAGGGCCTCGAGAGGTAATCCAGAGGGCTCATTCGTAAGATGGTTGTTGAACCGAAGAGCTGCAGAATTCCCACGGACGCCGCCGATAGGCCGCCGATGTTGTAGCCATAATCGGCATGGGCACATGCGTGAACAGGTGACGAGCCGTTATTTGGACCGTCAGAACTGCGGCCATGTGGGGCGCGTGACGGTCCGAATGCTACTGACTGGTGGTGGACACGCCGTCCACCTCGGCGTCTTGTTCTTTATGGTCGCGCTGTCTGCCCCGTGGCTGGCCGCCGAGGTCCGCGGCCAATAACACGCGACCCATGAGCCCACGTGTAGCGAGCCAGCTGGACATGAACCCCAGTACGGCCGCGAATATTGTCAAACCGCTGGCAAAGGCCTTTCCCGAGGCGCCGGTCCCCAGCGCCTGTCCCATAGCGGTGAAGATGGAATCGCCGCCCGAAGGTATCTCGTTCATATTCGCGAGGGTGGCACCCACAAGTACCTTTGTGAGCCAGTCCGAGATCTGTTCCAAATTGGTGTTCGGCAGGACTGGATCTCGTCCCTCGGTCATTGCCCCCGTCCTTGGCACCCCGAAAATAAACCCGAAAAATCCTCCCACAAAAAAGGATGCGAGCGCATACACGTTGAGTAGCCCGAAGACCTGCCATCGAATATCGGAGCGAACTGAGAACGCATAAGCCGATTGGGCGATGAGGCCGCCCGTGATCGCAAGTCCGAGGAGGAAGACGAACCAGAAAATCGCCTCCGCCACACGTTCCTCCAGAGTCTGCGTCCTACGCCTTTGTTGCGGGATAAAGGTGTGTGCGTACCACGCGAGCCATCTGGGCAGATTCGAGGAGGAGTCATCGATTTTTTGTCGAGTGGGTTTCTGCCTTCCCTGTGATGCCGGGCTCATGATTTATGCCTCCCAACTACAGATCGCGGTTACCTTGATCGGCCTGTCGGCGGATTGTGCGGAAGCTGTTCATCAGCCCATCTGCGGATCGAGGTGCACTTGCTCGTACCAGTAGCTGCACACGAAAGGTATATGTGGAGTCCGTGATCTTTCTGTCTCCGGTAATACCATCTGTAATAGTGGACGCGCGTGTCGGTGGCCTTCAAGCGCCGCGGTGAGGAATCTGCGGTGTTCGTCCGCAAGGTGGATCACAGGCCTACGGCCGCAGTCCACAGGCGGTCACCACCGTCTTCCGGATAGTTCGATGACGCGAAGTTCCCCGGACCGCAGTTCTATTGTCGTCGGGATACATCCTCCGCGTGTATCCCGACGACAACTCGCGGCAGAGCCTCGACTGACCTTTGCCGGTTCCTATGCCCCTCCTGAAACCAGCCCAATTGAACTGCTCAATGGAACTGAAGGAAGGGCGTCACATTCCCTCGGTTCCCTCTTTACACTCGGCCGTGCTGTCGGCGAAGAGCCCGGATCGCCAGGCCAAGACGATGAGTTGTTCCCGGTTTCGCAGATTACAACGTTGAAGTATCCGTGAAATATGGCTTTTCACGGTGCTGACCTCCAGGGTCAGCCGGTCGGCGATCTCGGCGTTGGCGAACCCTTGCGCTACGAGCGAGAGGATTCGCTGCTGATGATCTGTGAGTCCTGCGATAGGAGCCTCGGGACAATCCGCGAATCCGGTCGCAGGCGCGCTGTGGGCTGACGCCGCATGTGCGCTTGCGCTCCGACCGGAATCCGTGGGTGGGGGCGCTTGTTCGTCGGTGCTTTCACTGACGTTACCGAGATCTGGTGGGGGATCGACGGGCTCCTCGTACAGCTGGTCGACGAGCTGTTCCAGAAATTGACGTTCGATGCGCAATTGCCCGAGGATACGAAATGCCGGCAACCTGCCGCTGGATACCAAGCTGATGACATGTTCGGCCGACAATTGAAGCTCACGCTGAACTTGCATGGGTGTCAGATATTCACGACGAGCGTGCAAAGTTTCCCTCCACGGTCTCGGGCAAGACCATCGGCTCGCACACCAGAGAGCACACCTGCCAGCTGCCTGAACTACCAGCTACTCAGGAAATTCTCGCGAGTGTGTCAACCCTTCGGCGGTGCCCGGTGGCAGTCTGCAATCCACCTGGATCGTGCCATCCGTCGCGGGAATGAGTACCGTAGATTCCCTCTCCAGACGCTTGAAGGACCTGGACGCGCAAGCCAGTCTTGCAGATATCACTAATCCGACCTGAACAGGAGATCACAACAGCGCCCTGACAACTTGCATCGACTCGCAGACAAATATCGAGTTCGCCGTAGCAAGGCACACTCGACGGCTCTTTCGATGTAGTCATCCGACCGAATGGCACGTAACACAAGGAGGTTGCAGAAATGGCTATAGGTCAGGAAATATCCAGCCTGGATTTCTCCGCTATGATCGGTGGTCCGCTTATCGCGGTCGTCAAGGCGCAAGCCCAGTCCGCCCAGGCAACCGCTGATTTCGTCAGGAAAGTCGGCTTCACCGCAGATGGCAAACTCGAGACGATGTCCTTCAGCTATTACAAGAATTCGACACCGACCGACGCGAAGGGCACGACGTCCGATTTGACGAAGATTGATATTCCAGTTTTGACCATGCTTCCCATTCCATGCCTCAGGATTCAGGAAACCGTCATCGACTTCAATGCCAAGATCAACTCGGTGGAGGAGACTCAGACGACGTCGAGTAGTGACCTATCCGTTGACGCACAGGCCAAAGCTGGATGGGGGCCGTTTTCGGCCAAACTCAAAGCTTCGTATTCCCACAAGTCTTCGAATTCTCAAGGGCAGAAGGTCGAGCGCCAGTATGGGATGTCGGTCAACGTGAAGGCTGTACAGGACGAACTTCCAGCTGGATTGGACCGTCTCCTCAGCTTACTGGAGGGCGGTATCGGAGAAGGAACCGCCCAAGCTGCGCCCAGTGATAAAGACCGCACCGGACCGCGTGGTACCGCATCAACGTAGCGCTCCCGACCTGAAATGGGCCTGAAAATGACCGATTTTTCGACGATGCTCGGCTCCGTGTTGGCGAGCTTGGCCAAAGCTCGGTACATGGCCGACTTGGAAACGGCAGCCATTGCCGAGCGATATAAGGATCATGAACTGCTGGAACGTTTGAGCATCCCCCGTATTCGTGTTCCCGAACTACAGCTCGACCTGCCGATTGCCGTCGGGGATATAGCAGAGGGAACCCCAAGTAGGTTGCAGGACCCGCAGATGATCGCCGACAGCGTTCGCGCTGTCATCGATGACGAACTGGATGCTCTCGGAGAGGCCGGGCGCGAGATCCGGGCGAATGTGCCGCGTCAGATCTTCGATCAATTACATGTGGACTTGTGTCGGACAATCAAGCCAGGCCATATGATCCCGAAGGAAACGGTCATCCGCAAGGCCGAATCGATTGTCGGCAAGATAATTTCTTCGGAAGAGCATAAGCGGATCGGCTCGAAGGAGCGGCGGGTCCTGATCGACGCAGTGCGTACCCGAGTCGGCGAAATTGCAGAACTGGAACAGAATGTGTCATCCGCGATCACCGTCTCCGTCAACACAGACGACATCAAAGAGCGCTACTCCCCAGCCGACCTCGCGCGTGTGCGTGTTGTCCTGCGGGAAGATGGAGTTGAATGGGAATCAAGCCGTTTGCAGAACGGCGCCACGATGATGCGTTTGTCCGCCGAGTAAAGAGAACCATCCATGTCACGAATCGAGGTGTGTGGTGAGCAAAGAGGATCATGCTCGCGCCATCATCCGGGAAGGGAAGGCGAGAGGCGTATCGCCTCGGGGTATCGTGATCGCTCTGGCGACTGCGTTGGTGGAATCCAACTTGGTGATGTATGCGAATCGGAACGATCCCGAATCGCTGAATTACCCGCATGAAAGACTGAGCACCGATGCGGACAGTTCCGGTTTGTTCCAGCAGCGTCCGCCCTGGTGGGGTACTGCGGCGGACCGGATGGATCCAGCGCGCAGCGCGGGATTGTTCTACGAAGCGTTGCAGAGGTTGAATTACAACGATCTTGCGAATTCCCCCGGGCGGTATGCCCAGCAAGTGCAGCAATCCGCCTATCCGGGCAGGTACGACCAGCGGATGAGCGAGGCACAGGCAATCTACGACAGGTTGGCGGAGGCTACCACGCCCGACGGCGGGAAGGCCACAGGAGCCGAACGAGCCGCTGCGGACAAGCCGGACTACACCGAGATCGAACGTATGGGGGCTTCCCGGGATGTTCGTTCTTCTCCCCCGACGAACTTTTTGTTGCATACCGAAGAAGGCGATGCCTCGGCGGAGAGCTTGGCGGCGTATCTCAACAATCCTGACAATGGGGTGTCGTATCACTACACCCTGCGCGATGAAGTGCTGGTGGATGTGGTGGACACCGACTACGCGTCGTGGTCGGTGTTGGCGGCCAATGCTTTCAGCCTCAATTTGTGTTTCGCAGGCACACGGGCGGCGTGGCCTCGTGACCAGTGGATGCGGCGCGAGCGCGATATCGAGATCGCGGCGTATATCGCGGTCCAGGACTGCCGCAAATACGGCATCCCGGTTGAGGTCATCAAACCCCCGTATCATCAAGCGCCGGGGATCTCCGACCATCGGTATGTGACCGAATGCCTGGGCATCGGCAACCACACCGACGTGGGCGACGGCTTCCCCTGGGATGTGTTCGAGGCCTCCGTCGACAAATGGGCAGGCAAGACATCCGCGGCCGACGACCATCCCATCAGGCGCGAGGGCACTGCGGTTCCTGCTGCCGCACCCCCGGACCCGGATGCATATCCACTGCGGTGGGACGAGACCGTCCGTGAGTGCTGGGGCCCGCTGGATGGGCCGGATTGGTGCATCAGCAACCAGTGCGGCACCGAATCACAGGCAAGCAAAGACGGATTGGCGCGCTGGCAACAAGAATTGGGCCTTCCCGGCACCGGCGTCTACGACGGCGCCACCAAAGCTGCGGCCACCCGCATGCAGCAATTGCGGCATTGGCCCCCGCATCCGGAAATGGGTTACGGGCTGGTCTGGATGGGCGAATGGGATGCTGTCATCCGCGATGGCTGGCGCTTCCCCGAGCAGGCCCCCCTGCCCACACTCGCACCGCCTTCGCCATCGACCAGAACCATCGACCCAGGGCCGAAAGTCACACGGCCGAAGAAGATCAAAGATGTGACCGGCCCCGGTCACACCGACGGTTTCGGCATCGGCGGAACCGACCTCGGCGTGATGTGCCGGACCCCGTCCGGGCGCATCCTGGCGGTCTTCGGTGACACGTTCCGCGACCCGGGCGTCGGTGGCCCAGAATGGCGGTCACCGGTCGGGTTGTTCAGCGACACCACCGCACTCGACGACGGTATCGAATGGAGCGAGGCCTGCGGGGACGACCCGAAATACGCGGGCCAACTGATCGACTACTCCCACGACAACGGGGAATTCACCACCATCCTGCCGTCGGACGTCATCACCGTCGGCGACAAAATCTACCTGCACGTCATGGTGAACAACGGTCTACAGCACGTGATTCGCACCGAATTGTGGCGCTCCGACGACGACGGCAGACATTGGACGAACACTGGTGTGCGCTTCCCCGCCGACCTGCACCACAATCTCGCACAACTGATCACCTGGGACCTGCACCCCAACGGCTGGGTATACATCATGTCCACCAGCTTCACCCGCAACGACCCGCTCATCCTGCGCCGTGTACCGCACGACCAGATCGAAAACCCAGACGCCTACCAAGGCTGGGGCTGGGCCGATGGCGGCTGGAACTGGGCCAGCCCACCCACACCGGTCCTCGAAGACGTCACCTCTGGTGCGAAATTCGGGGAAACGAGCTTGCGCTACATCCAGGGACAATGGTTCCTGGTGAACTTCGACGCGAGCACCAGCGACGGTTCCGGCATCGACGTACGCGTCTTCGCCGACATCACCGAAAACCTCTACCAGACCCGCAAGACCACACCCATTCGAGGAACGGCCTGGGGAATGGAAGGCGACGATGCCGTCGCCCAACTCTACGGACCCAGCATCATCCCCGGATCGACACCCGACGGCGGATTCCACATCCTGCTCAGCCAATGGAACACGGCCGCCGCCAACGGATGGCCGTACAGGGTAATGCAATTCAAAATCCCCGTCGACCCTGCCATCCCGCCGGACGATCTGCCCTGACGAATACTCAGTCGGGCCAGGAGTTGAAGGAGCTGTGCAGATCGACGGCCAGACCCGACGCGCCCGGGCAACGGTTACCCGGCATTCGATAAGGAGATTCTTCCTCTGTACTCGGATCGAAGCGCCTACCACTCACCGGAAGAAAGGGGTATAAAAATGAATGATGTCGAAAGCACGAATGGCACCTGGTATAGGTGCACTGTAAAAGCTGCTGGTCCAATAGAAGACGGCTCGGTATACATCGGCCTGGAAGGTCCACCCGATCACCATTTCAACCACTTTTTCTGCCCTGTCGAGGAAGCAAACGAACCAATGCTGCTGGTTGCGCTCGGTGCGATGATATCGGGTAAACAAGTCGATGCTGTTCTAGAATCCGAGGAGGCGGAAAGCGCCATCTACCGACTTTACCTGGTGGGCTGACGGCGACCGGATACACAGGCGCTCAGCACCACCACATCGGCAGATGCCTCGATCCAACCCTGACAGCCCCTGCGGCATCCACCCGCAGGGGCTGTCGTATGCGCGGGAGAGTGTCGACTCGTGTGCTGAGGACTCACTTGCCGAATGCCAGCAGGGTTCGGGATGACCAGCAGCGACTGTGCTCACCGCTGCATCTGAGGGCCGAGCAGGACCGATGGCAGGGTACAAAGACCCCGGTCAACGCCGGACTGCGCGAGTACCGTCACTGGTGAGCGCCTTCGAAGCCGAAAAGCAACGAATCCCCGATTCGAGAAGCTCTGATGACCGACATCCGGATCGGTCCCGAAGCCCGGGACGTAGATCGCAGCGTTGACGCAGTCACTGCCGATACTGGTGCGGCCGATCGCGGCCCGACCCGGTTCGCCGAGGTCGACGCGATAGTAGACAGTGCGAGGACCGCGGCGAAGGCGTTTCGCGAACTCGATCAGCAGCAGGTCGACGCGATCGTCGAGGCGATGGTTCGCGCTGGGATCAGGGCGGCGGCCGAATTGGCGCGGGTGGCTATCGAGGAGACCGGTTTCGGGGTGTTCGAGGACAAGGTCGTCAAGAACTACGTCGCCACCGAGTTCCTCTACGACTATCTGCGCGGCAAGAAGTCCGTGGGCGTCATCGAGGAGGACGTCGAGCGCAGCATCGTTCGCATCGCCGATCCGATCGGAGTGGTGTTGGCCATCACCCCGGTCACCAATCCGACATCGACCGTGCTGTACAAGGCGATCGTCGCGGCCAAGACACGTAACGCGATCCTCTTCCGGCCGTCGCCGGTCGCCGCGCGGTCGTGTGAACGCACTGTTGAGATCCTCCAGCGAGCGGGGGATTCGGCCGGTTTACCGACGGGCGCGTTGCAGGTGATTCCCGACGCCGCCCACGAGGTGACCCACTATCTGTTCAAGCATCCGGGGGTCGATTTCATCTGGGTGACCGGTGGCCGGAAGATCGTCGCCCTTGCCAACGCGGCCGGAAAGCCCTCCCTGAGTGTCGGTCCGGGCAATGCGCCCATCTACCTGCATCGGACGGCCGACATCAAGGCCGCCGTCGTCGACATCTTGATCTCGAAGACTTTCGACGCATCGGTGATCTGCCCCGCCGAGCAGACCTGCATTGTCGACGACGCGATCTACGACGCCACTGTCGCCGAATTCGAGCGGATGGGCGCATACCTGCTCACCGAGGAGCAATCCGATACCCTCGCGGAATTCGCGTTCGGCTGCGGCGACACGGCCAACCTCGAGGCTCTCGGCCGTCAGGCACCCGACCTGGCCGCCCGGGCTGGATTCCGCGTAGACCCGTCGGTCAAGATTCTCCTTGCGCCGCTGCCGGCCGAGCTCGACCAGCTCGACACACATCCGCTGGTACGCGAGAAGCTGATGCCGGTTCTCGGGCTCGTGCGCGCCCGCGACGTCCAGCACGCTATTGATGTCGCGGTCCTGGTCACTGAGCACGGTGGCCTCGGGCACACCTCCGCGATCTACGCCAACGACAAGGCCGTTGTCGATGCCTACAGCCTGGCCGTGCGCACCGGGCGGATCTTGGTAAACGCGCCCACGGCGGTCGGGGCCCTCGGCGGGATCTACAACAACCTCACCCCGACCTTCTCCCTGGGTTGTGGTACTTGGGGCGGTTCGAGCACCACCGAGAATGTCAACTACCAACAGTTGCTCAACATCAAGACGGTATCGCATCGGCGAAGTCCGCCTCAGTGGTTCCGGGTCCCGTCGAACACGTTCTTCAATGCGGGCGCGCTCGAGAACCTGCGGGATATCGACTGCGACAGTGTCGTCGTCATTACCGACGCGCCGAGCGAACAACGCGGCTTGGTGGACGAATTCCGCGACAAACTGCGCGCCCGGCACATCAAGATCTTCAGCGAGGTCGAGCCGGAGCCGGGCGAGGCCACCGTCCGGCGCGGCGTCGACTTGCTCGAGGCATGTAAGCCCGATGTACTCATCGCCGCGGGCGGTGGATCGGTGATCGACGCGGCCAAGGCGATCCGCCTGTTCTACGAGCATCCCGAGAAGGGGCTGTCCGAACTCACTCTGCCCTTCCTCGATCCGCGCAAGCGCATGGCCGACTATCCCCAGGATCCGCACACGGTGCGGTTGGTGGCGGTGCCGACCACCGCGGGCACCGGATCGGAGGTCTCCCCCGCGGCGGTACTGACCTTGGAAAACCGCAAGGAGACACTTGTCGACTATTCCCTGGTGCCCGATATGGCGATCGTGGACCCGCTGCTCACCGTCTCGATGCCGCGGACTCTTACCGCTGACACGGGCATCGACGCCCTCACCCACGCCCTCGAGGCCCTGACCTCGATCTTCGCCTCGCCCTACACCGATGCCTTCTGTGTGCAGGCAGCGCGGCTGATCTTCGAGGCGCTTCCCCGAGTCTGCGACGACCCCCGGAATCTGCTCGCCCGCACCGATATGGCCAACGCCGCCACGCTGGCCGGCCTGGCGTTCTCCAATGCCTTCGTCGGCACCAATCATGCTCTCGCCCACGCTGTCGGCGCCCGGTTCGGCATCGCCCACGGCCGGGTGAACGGCGTCTTCCTGCCGCACACCCTGCACTACAACGCCGGCCTGCCGACGAAGTTCATGCCCGCTCCCGGCTACTCGGCCTATGTTGCCCCCGAGAAGTACGCCGAACTCGGGCGGATCGTTTTCGGCGGGCACGATCCGGGAGAAAGCCGCCGGCGGCTCTTCCGGGGGGTGCAAGAGCTCCTCGACCGGCTCGAGATGCCGCGCACACTCCAGGAGACCGGTATCGCCGAGGACGAATTCCTCTCGGCCCTACCGGAATTGGCGATGACCGCATTCCAGGACCTGAGCAATCGCACCAATCCGCGGATGCCGCTGATCAGTGAGATCACCACCCTGCTTCGACTCGGTTACTACGGTGACGGTGACCATGCCGGCCGATAGTGCCGCGATCAGCGGCGATGATCCCGAAAACAACAGCCCGGCAACATCATTCACCTCACCCACTGCGGCATACTGCCGTCGCTCAGGGCCGCACGCGCCACCGGAAGTGCACCAGAGCCGAAGAAAATATCCACAGTCCCAACACCGGTGCCGTCGTCGTTCGAGCTGGGGAGCAGGTCGGTAAAGACCTCCCAGGTCAGCGGTGGGTCCGGAGCATGAACAACCAAAACTGCCACGGCCGCGCCGAACATTTCCTCATCGACGCCGCCACGAATACGGGCCGGATATCGAAATGGATATTGTTCACCACAAGGAGACAGCCTGCTCACGGAGGCCCTCAGCCCTACGGATGAACGCCCGACAGGCTTCTTACTTCCCAAGATGCGTTTCGAACCGCAGACACTGCTGTGAGTGCTGCGGATGTCAGCGCCGGATCGCAAGGCCTCGTCTTATAGATTACGAGTGAGTGCAAGTGTCGAGTTCCAGCAGTTCGGTTCCAACGAATCAGAAAGGTGAATCGCGTAACCTCCCAGCATCAGTTCGGCGCCCGATGGCATCATCGGGCCGACCAACAGGACCTGTATCAGCGAGGTTCCGTCAAAAGTACGCAGCGACGGTCGATCGTTCTTGCGGATGAGGACTGCAGATTCCTTCTGAGGGCTACTTGAGGTGCACCGGCACGCGAGTCAGCATTGAAGATGTAGATACCGACAAGAGGGGACCAGAACTCAGAGAGGAATTTGCCATGATCAACTTGACGCACGCCGGGCAAACTATCAAACAAGAGTCTGCCATTCCCCAGGGTGATGAGCTGTTTACCGAGCCGGCCTGCTACGACCCCCCCGAGGATGGGAACAAAAAGGTAAAAAAGCGCAGCTCGGGTGAGGATGCGCAAAATAGAAGCAAGGACGAGCCGCACCGGAAGTACAGCTCAGGTGAGGATGTGCAAAATAGAAGCACGGACGAGCCGCACCGGAAGTACAACTCGGGTGAGGATGCGCAGAATAGAAGCACGGACGCTCCGAAAAAAGGCACCGCGGGGCAAGATGCGCAGAACCGCCGTTGGTGATGCGAGAGTTGACGCAGGCGATCCGCCAGTAGCGACAATGCATTGATCAGTTCTACCGGATACAGTTGGCATTGGAGGGAACGGAGCAGCCTATGTTCAGCTTTCGGCTCCGAGCCGATGACGCCGATCTCGAATGGCGGCAGACGCCGACCGGGTTCGCACGCGGCTCGAGCTACATAGCACCCCTGCGACACCCAGCACTCGAGGAAATCAGCTTCGTCGAAGGCAAGCGAGCGGTGATTTGCGTACGTGAAAAACCCGCTGGTACACCGGCACCGAATATGCCCGTGCTGCGCGCTGACGCCGTGATTGATCAGGTAGCTGAAACGTTGCGTTCCTGGCCCCTCCAATGGCACATGCTCCTCGCCAACGGTGCGACGGTGGAACTCGAGGCGGGACATTGGGGCACTGCTCCAATCTTTTTGGTGGCAAACAGAGAAGTATTGTATGGCGACTGGGACGCACACAACCTACTCCCTCTCGTACGGAAAAACACACTGAATCCCGGACGCGCTGCGCGTTGGCTGATGTATTACGAAACACCATATTCGACACATACCCTTTTCGACGATCTCCAAATGTTGCCGGAACGTTGGAAAGCGCGCTGGAACAGTAGCCGAGATGGCCTGTCAGATATCGTCTTCGAAGCGCCGGCATCCTGGCCACGCCCCTATGCTGGAACACTACGTGACGGCACGAACCCGATAAAAGCGCTGGGCGACATCATCGACGCCTCCCTCCGACGATGGGCATTCGCAGATGACGATGGCTTCGCGTGCGAAGTAAGCGGAGGGTTGGATTCGTGCATGGTCACAGCCGTCGCGAATCAGCAAAGCGCCATGCCACGCCGCAGCTACGGCCTGACGGTTCTCGGATCGCCGCAGGCCCAGCGCGATCAGCGCGAGCGCCGGACCGAGATTGTCGAACGCTTCAATCTGCGTGACACAGCAATCGATATGGCCCAGTTTCTACCGCTCGCACCGGAAAGTGGCCGGCTCAATGGACGGTTACCGACAATGCCATGGGAAGAAGGATATTACGAGGCCATGGACGAGTTGCTCGAACGTGCGCGCGCGGACGGAACACGAGTACTTGCGACCGGATTTGGTGGAGATGAACTATTCGGCCTGCGGCCCTCGGAACGCCGCTCAGTGACCGGCCGGTCGACGTTCGATACCGACAACGCCGATACCCGCTTCGGGCCGGATTTCCTCACCTCTATGTCCAAAGACGCGGTACGGGCAGAACAAATGCCGCGTTCCTCCAGCTCGGAATCGGCAGTGGAAGCAGCAGCCTTCAGTGCGGCTCGGTACCTACGCCACGGGATCTGGCCCATCCACCCTCTGTGTACACCGGAACTCGTTCACTACTGTGCGCGTCTGCCGGTGCCGTGGCGACGCGACCGACACATTGAGCGGGCCTACCTCTCGCGCCGAGGTTTGACTCCGAGGGTCACCCATCCGAACTTTCGCGACGATTTCTCTCCCTCGATGGAGCGAAGCATGAGGACAATCGCGCGTCCTGTGCTCGACCGTCTCTTCCGCACACCAGCCCTCGCCGATCTAGGCATAGTGGACGGGACTCGGCTCCGGCATGAGTACTCGGAATGGTGCGGCAACGGCATCACCGCAAGCGCCACCGTTTTCTATGCAACGGCAATTCTGGAATTGGCCTTACAGAAGAGCCGTTAACTGGCTCAGGCAGCCCGGAATCCCACGCTCGCGTCGGCGAAGAAGCCTGACCGATCCTTCCCATCAGCGAGACGCTGTAACCATGGCGTCGTGCTCCGAACTACCACGGTGAAGATCGCCGCCGCCCGACGTCGCGGCGTGATGCGTATTCGTCATTGGATCGTGGCGGTCTGCGCGACGACCGCGGTGCTCGGCGTGGCTCCGGTACAGACCGCGACCGCCGAACCCGTGAGCTCGGGTCCGCCGATGGGATGGAACTCGTGGAACTCCGGAATCCCGTTGACCGAGGTCGATATCCGAGCCACGATCGACGCCCTGGTGAGCTCGGGAATGCGGGAGGCGGGCTACCGCTATGTGAACCTCGACGCCGGATGGGCGGCAGCCGCACGCGATGCGGCCGGGAACCTGGTGGCCGACCCGCAGAGATTCCCCAGCGGAATCGCCGCGCTGGCGCACTACGCGCACGATCGGGGGATGTTGCTGGGGCTGTACTCCAGCCCGTACAACGAAACCTGCGGCCAATCACTGCAGAACGCGAGCGCCGGGCACGAGAGGCAGGACGCACGGACATTCGCCGCCTGGGGCGTGGACTTCCTGAAATACGACTGGTGCCGCAACGACGACGACCTGACCGCTCAGGTACGCGTGTTCACCGCGATGCGAGAGGCGTTGCGCGCCACCGGCCGCCACATCGTCTACAGCATCAACCCGAACAGTTCCGCCGGACTGCATGCCGCGCAGGACTACGACTGGTCCCGTATCGCGGACCTGACCCGCAATGCCCACGATCTGTACCCGTTCTGGCACAACGGAACTCCAGTCGTTTCGGTGAACGACTTCTCGTCCGAACAGTTCTTGGGCATCACCGATCAGCTGGCCGCCGCGACTCCCGTCGCCGCGCGCAGCCGTCCCGGCTACTGGAACGATCCCGACATGCTGGTCGTCGGCACCCAGTTGGCCGAATTCCTCGGCATGCACCCGGGCACGGTGCCCAGCGCGGTACTGAAGGCGCTGCCGCTGACTCTGCAACAACGGATCTCCGCCCGCGCAACCGTCAAGCAGGCCACATCGCTACTGACGCTCACCCCGGAACAGATTGCGGCCCTGCGCGATCCGCAGTACAGCCTGACAACCGAGGAACAGCGCACGCATTTCTCGCTGTGGGCCATGCTGGCCGCGCCCCTGATCGCGGGCAACGACGTGCGTGCCATGACCGAGCAGACCCGGACGATACTCACCAACCGTGAAGTCATCGCCGTCGACCAGGACCCGGCATCGGTACAGGGAACCTTCCTGCCCAGCGACGACCATGTCATGATCAAACCACTCTCCGACGGCTCGATGGCGGTCGCCCTGTACAACCCGGACGACAACCCCGCCGACATCAGTACCACGGCCACCGCGGCCGGATTGCCCGGCGCACAGTGCTATACGGTGCGCGACTTGTGGGCCCACACATCAACGACGACAACCCGCGCTGTCAGCCGGGTCGGCGTAGCGCCCCACGGCCTCGTGCTCCTGCGCCTGACTCCCAGGTGCGGTTGAGCCCGGATGAGTAATTCCCGGGGTCGGCTGCCGGTGCGGCGAGTGCCGGGAATGTGTCGTCTCAGCACGGGCCCGACCGGGTGGAGTCGCGGGTCCTTCACGCGAGCGAGTGCGGCGCGTTACGGCTCTGCTGCCGCCGCCTCGGTGCTCTTCTGGTCGACAACCTCACGGTAGGTGAGTTGCCGTACCGGTCGCCAACCGGTTTCCGGACACCTGCGACATCGATTCCGGCGAACGATTCAGCGGCGTTGAGCCGTATGAAAAGTGGTGCCAGACCGGTGCACGGCACTGCCGCCGCCACGGCGGCGGGAAGTTCTGGTTGGCCGGGCAGAAGATGGATCGGCGTGCCTGCGGCAGCCGCGTTGTAGACGACCGTCCGCATCACGCCCGCTCAGGGCGACTCCGATCGGCAGTCCACCTCACGACCGTTCCCCGGTCAACCCGAGGGCGCGGGCAGACCGCTCCCTCATCACGATCTTCCGAATCTTGCCGGTGACCGTCATCGGGAACTCGTCGACGACCATCACGTAGCGGGGGATCTTGTAGTGCGCCAGCTTGCCGGTCGCGAACGAGCGCACCGCCTCAGCGTCCAACGGATGCGCACCGGTGCGCATCTTGATCCAGGCGCAGAGCTCCTCGCCGTACTTCTTGTCGGGTACGCCGATCACCTGGACATCCTCGATGTCAGGGTGGGTGTACAGGAACTCCTCGATCTCCCGCGGATAGACGTTCTCTCCTCCGCGGATCACCATGTCCTTGATCCGGCCCACGATGTTGCAGTAGCCGTCCTCACGCATCACGGCCAGATCGCCGGTATACATCCAGCCGTCGGCATCGATCGCCTCCGCGGTCTTCTCTGGCTCGTCCCAGTAGCCGAGCATCACCGAGTAACCCCGGGTGCAGAACTCCCCGGCTTGTCCGCGCTCAGCGATCTCCCCGGTCAGAGTATCGATGATCTTGATCTCCAGGTGGGGGTGCACCCGCCCGATGGTGGCGGTACGCCGGTCCAGGTCGTCATCGGCCCGGGTCTGCGTCGAGACCGGCGAAGTCTCGGTCATCCCGTAAGCGATCGACACCTCGGTCATGTGCATATCGCTGATGCAGCGCTTCATCACCTCGACCGGACACGGCGCCCCCGCCATGATCCCCGTGCGCAAAGACGTCAGGTCGTACGACGCGAAGTCCGGGTGGTTCTGCATCGCGATGAACATCGTCGGCACGCCGTAAACGCCCGTGCAACGCTCGTTCTGGATGGTCTCCAGGCTGATCGCCGGGTCGAAACCCGGTGACGGGATCACCATGGTCGCCCCGTGGCTGGTGCAGCCGAGGTTGCCCATCACCATGCCGAAGCAATGGTAGAACGACACCGGAATACAGAGCCGGTCTTCCTCGGTGAAATTGATCAGCTCGGTGGTCGAGTACCCGTTGTTGAGAATGTTGTGATGGCTCAACGTCGCACCCTTGGGATTCCCGGTGGTGCCGGAGGTGTACTGAATGTTGATGGGGTCCAACGGGTCCAAGGCCGCCATCTTCTCGGCAACGGTGTCTCGCGGGAGGGAATCGCCGTGCGCGAGTAGGTCGGTCCAGTCATCGGTGTCGAGGTAGACGACCCGCTTCAGAGTCGGGCAATTTTCACGGGTCTCCTCGATCATGCCGCGATAGTTGGAGGTCTTGAAGCTGGTGGCCGCTACGAGCAGGGACAATCCGCTGTGGTTGACCGCGAAGCTGAACTCGTTGGCGCGGTATGCGGGGTTCACGTTCACCAGAATCGCGCCGATCTTGGCGGTGGCGTACTGGGTGAGAGTCCACTCCGCACAGTTCGGCGACCAGATTCCGACCCGGTCGCCCTTGGTGATACCGGCCGCCACCAGTCCACGTGCGGTCCGGTTGACATCGGCGTCGAACTCGGCCCAGGTCCATCGCCGGCCACTCGCGACCTCTACCAGAGCCTCACGATCGGGATGCGCGGACACGGTGCGTTCCAGATTCGCGCCGATTGTCTCGTGCAGAAGATCGGGATACTCCTCGCCGCGTACGTATGACTCCAATGTTCACTATCTCCAGTTTCGGGCCGGGTCGTCCTGCACCCCGACTTTCGTTGCCTCGGTGCGTCATCGGCTCGAGCGCACGCCGATGGCCCTGGAACGCTATCAGCGCAGGCCGCTACGTCTGATGCGTTCCGATCACTGGCTGGTGAAAAAGGGCGAACACGAACTCGAGCGTCGCCCCCACTCAGCGGCCCCTCCGAGGCAGTCGGGGATGCGCGACCAGATAGGTATCAATCCGCGTACGACCTGTTTGCCTGCGTTCCGCAGAACAGAAAACCTGCTGTTCAACCGCATTCCGATACAGCGAACACGGCCGGAACCACGCGATGCATGTTCGTTGTCACGGTCCGCCCGGACCTACAGAACGTCGACAGGACGTCGTGGAACCACCGGCACCGACGGCGTCCCTCCGAAAGGCCGATCACGCCTTCGATCAGCCGTTGTCCCAGAGCAACGAATTCGTGCCACTGTCGAACTCGTTCTCCAGCAGAGAGTTCCAGTGCATCGTCCCGGGCAGTGACAGGGTGGACAGGCCGCCGTCACTCGGCCGAGGCGTCCTCCTCAGTCCGCGGTGCGAGTGGTAAAGGGCAGCACCAGCCGCGACCGGTGCGTGGTGTCGCGGTAGATCTTGTGCGTGACCGGGCGGCCGACCGGCAGGTGGAAAGCGTCCGGCGGTAGCAGCGCGTTGTGGTCGTCGGCCAGCGGCTCGTTGTTCGACAGTTCCACCACCAGCCGGTGCCCGGGCAGGAAGGTCGCCGCGAAGGGGTAGAGGCGCAGCACGTACTCCTCGATCTTCCCCGGCTCCACGGGCACGGCGCGGGTGTGCGGGTGGTAGGGGTTGCCCTCGGTGCTGCGTTCCTCGTCGAGCTCGCGGTGCGAGGCCTTGAGGTAGCCGGTGGTGATCAGCTGACGCTTGCCGCTGGGAGCGGTATCCCACAGGCGCAGAATGAAATTCGTGTCGGGCTGGTCGATCTCGGCGAACAGGTGCGCGGCCCCCTGACCGATCATCTCGGTGGGCTCCTCGAACGGCGCGGTGCTCTAGCTCAGCGTCTCCACCTTGTCGGTGACGGTGAGCGGCGCCTGATAGAAGCCGTCCGGCGCGGCGTATTCCGCGCCGAGCGGCTCGTGCTCGAAGGAGAGCTTGCGGCGGGTGCGCAGGTACAGCGAGCGGTACTCGACCTCCTCGGGCGGCCACTGGTCGCCGGTGGTGTGCTCGCGGGTCCCCTCCACGAAGACGTTCACCGGGGGCTCGTCCATGATTCCGTTGTCGATGCCCTTGATCCAGTAGTCGTACCAACGGAACATCTTGTCGTGTTCCTCGATGAACGGGCGCGACTGCATCGGCGGGTAGGGGCCGATGTCGAGCTTCTTGGGACCCTGGAGCGCGTTGAACAGCTCGATGGTGCCGTCCATGGTCCAACCCCGGCCCTGGTCGATCTGCAGGTACACCGGGATGTCGATGTTCGGGGCCAGCGTGATGGGATTGCGCTCCTCGTACCACTCGCCGTCGAGGTGGTTCATCACGATGTCGAACCAAACCTCATGGTGCTGCGGGTAATTCAGCACATGCACCAGGTTCGGCCAGGCGGCCACGTCCGGATCCCGCAGACGCTCGGCGACCAGCTTCTCGATCTCATCCGGCGAAAACGTCTCGAGCATGCGAGATTTCACGTTGTCGGTGAATGCCCAACCCGAGTCGCCACCACGGCCCTCGCGGGCGGCGCGCGGCATGAACCACATGACGCCGCCGTGATAGGTGGTCTCGTAGAAGTCGTGGTGCGGGCTGTACAGCTTCTTCATCGACGCGCCGGAATCGGTCACAGCGTTTTTGGGGCTGTTCTGCGCCGCTCATGTGGTCGGTGCTGTGACAACGGGGTTCACGGTGCTGTTGGTGACTCGCGTTGTCGCGGCGGTCGCGAATGCTGGGTTCTTGGCGGTCGTGCTGGCTGCGTTGCCGAGGTTGGTCGGCCCGGCGGGGATCGGGCGCGCGAGCGCGGTGGTGGTGTCCGGTGTGACGGTGGCCTGCATCGCCGGTGTTCCCGCGGGCACGGTGCTGGGGCAGGTGTGGGGGTGGCGTTCGGCGTTCTGGGCCGTTGCCGTCCTGAGCGCGGCAGTGCTGATTCCAGTGTGGATGATGCTCGGTCGTGGCATGTGCGAGGGCGATACGCCGGACGGGCAGGCACCGTCGATCCGGCGCGAGTGGTCCGTATTGCGGCAGCAGCGGGTCCTGATCGCCGTCGTGGCCGGGGTCTTGGTCAACGCGGCAACCTTCGCTGGATTCACCTATCTGGGCACCATCACGAACAACATCGCTGAGGGTGGTCGGTGGGTTCCGGTGGTGCTGGCCCTGTTCGGTGTCGGCTCGTTTCTCGGAGTGACGGTCACCGGTCGTTACAGCGATCGTCATCAGCGGCGGATCATCGTCGCCGGAACGGTCGTACTCGTCGGAGTCTGGCTGCTGGCCGCTGTGACCGCACACGCGCTGATCGGGGTGTTGGTCATGTCGGTGGTGGCGGGTGCGGTCGCGTTCAGCGGCGCCGGGACCGTCCGATCGCTCACGTCGCGACCGAGATGGGGATCTCGCGCCAGTGTGCAAGCAAGTGGGTCAACCGATTTCGCCGGTACGGGGAACTCGGTCTACACGATCGATCCTCGGTACCGCGTCGCCAGCCCACCGCGACCGCTACAGATGTCCTCGTGCGGATCGAGCAGGGCGGCGGGTGGCGCACCCACGGCAGGGGATCCGACCACGCCAAGGCCGTCGGCCGCACCAAAACCCGCGGCACCCGCACCGGATACGTATTCCTGCACACCGCGGTCGATGGCTACTCACGCCTGGCCTACACCGAAGCGTTGCCCGACGAGAAAGCCACCACCGCAATCGGTTTCGTATTCCGCGCGCGGGCGTTCTTCACCGCCCACGGAATCGACCGGATCGAAAGGATCATCACGGACAACGGGTCTTGTTACCGTACAAAAGATTTCGCGAAAGTGTTACTCGGTGCACGGCACCAGCGGATCACTCCCTACACCCCACGCCACAACGGCAAAGTCGAACGCTACAACCGGATCCTGGCCGAGGAATTCCTCTACGCCCGCGAATGGACAAGCGAAGCCGACCGCGCCGAGGCACTCGGGATCTGGAACATCCACTACAACTACCATAGGCCCACATCCAGGTGCCCTTCCCACGCAACTGGTGATCAGCTGATGGTGAAAGTGGTTGCGACGGTGCCGAAGTGCACGGACAACGGGCCCACACCCGCGAAGCCGTGCCGGTCGGTCCGACACCATTGCCACCCGAAACCGGACCCGAGTTCGGCGAAAGCGAAGCGAGAGTAGGCATCGAGCAGCCTCCGATGGTGACCTGAGATGAAAACGGCTCTGCTGCAAAGGCCCGACGATATCGGGACCCGTTGTCTCCGGTAATTCTCCATAGTCGGTGCATCGGCAAGAAAATCCGGCTCCGCTTTGGTTCGTTTTCTCTCAGCTCTCCTCGTGAAACGTCGCAGCCCTTGACCGACGTTCCCGACAGCGCAACGGGACTCATCGACCAAGGGCTGCTCACACGAACAACTATGGGCGCATCGACGATGCTCGGAGGTGGAAGGAAGCTAGTTACCCGCTCGAACCGCTCGGCAAGCACACCGAGCCGAAGCAGAGGCCGGATTGTTGCACAGCGATACCGGCCGGGTTGTTCAGGCCGGTGGCCAGGGTGGTGGGTGCGCCGCCGGTCGCGGGAAGCGATACGACCGTGCCGATGCTTTCGGTGATGTAGAGAGTGCTGTTCGACAGGGCGATGCCGACGGGGACGTTCAGCGTCGCGAGAGTGGCGGGTGCGCCGCCGATGGTCGGCACCGACACCACCGGACCGACGCTCTCGGTGATGTAGAGGGTCGTGCCGGACGTGGCGATGCCGTTCGGATTGACCAGTCCGGTGATTGCCAGTGGTGTGGGTGTGCCGCCGGTCACCGGCAGTGATACCACGACGCCGGCGGCCAGGTTCTCGGTGATGTAGAGGGTGTTGCCCGATACGGCGATGCCTTGCGGGTTGCTGAGGCCAGTGGCCAGGGTGGTGAGCGCGCCTCCGGTGGCGGGAATCGAGACTACGGTGCCGTTGCTTTCGGTGACGTAGAGCGTGTTACCTGACACGGCGATGCCGCTGGGTCCCACGAGTCCGGTGGCCACGGTTGTGGGTGTGCCGCCGCCCGCGGGCACGGATGCCACTGTGCCGTTGCCGAATTCCGTGACGTAAACGGTGTTGTTATTGGCCGCCACGCCATAGGGAGCTGTCAGCCCGGTGGCGATATTGGCGGGCGTGCCGCCCGAACTCGGTATCGAAACGACTGTGCCGTTCCCGTTTTGGGCGATGTACAGCGACCCGGCTCCCGCTCCCGATCCAGAACTCGATCCAGAACTCGATCCGATTGCGGCGGCAGGGTTCGCCGGAATCACTGCTGTCATGGCCGCCACGGCCAATGGCATGGCCAGCGCCACGGGTAACGACTTGCCCATCGCCCGCGCCGCAGCCGAAAGCCGAGGTATAAATCGGTCGTGGCAAGATTTCGAGAAAAACCCTCGCACGCTGAATTCCTCACTTTCCATGTCGTTGAAACCGCTTGTCGGGACAGTGTTCAGGACGGGTACTGGCGGTAACCGGCCACATGGGAGATATGTACAGATTGCTGCGGTACCCTCGCCGTGCCGGAAGAAGTTGGCGGAGGGAATGTCCGAATCGCTGCCATTCATGCATATGCGCTGCGGAAACCCCATCTTCGAGATGATTCACCGGCGAGCGCCGCCTCACTATATCCATGCCAGTCGGGCAGTCAATCATCGCGCCCGATCGGAAAATCTGTGTCGCGCAGGATCGACGACAGCAGCCACAACAGGGCGTCGAGTGCGGCTTCGAGAGCGCGCTCGTTGTAGGGCGACTTTCCGAATACAGCAACCAGCGCAGTCAGCACCATCGGCGCCGTGAGCACGATCAGCGGAAGCAAGACGAGATACGCGAGGTTCGGCACGGCTTCCCAAGGCGAGCCGGGCAGGTTGGACACGATGGGCTGGGCAACCCGGGATCGCTGGTCAGCTCCACAGCGGTCTCCGAGGCAGTTCTCTCCAGGCCCAGGTCGCACCGGTTCGGCGGCCGAAACCGAGCGGTCGCAAGT
>NZ_BDCC01000046.1 GCF_001613305.1 Nocardia vaccinii NBRC 15922 | reverse complement strand
ATCGCTGGTCAGCTCCACAGCGGTCTCCGAGGCAGTTCTCTCCAGGCCCAGGTCGCACCGGTTCGGCGGCCGAAACCGAGCGGTCGCAAGTAGCATCACAGGGTGCGATCGATCCGCAAATAGACTGGGGCAGTTCGACATTCGACCCGTTTCTCTGCATTGCGACGAACAGCAAACCCGCAGTCGAGCGGCGTTTCGATACGACGAAGCCACTGAAACCACGCCTCCAACGTTCCTGGTCGCCGATCCATTCGGATCTACAGAACGTCGACGGGACGTCGCGGAATCACTGGCCTTGTGGGCATGTTTCGAGAGGCAGCGCGGACTACGGCCTCGATGCGATGTACGATCTCGCCGATCCCGACACGATCAGCGCAGAACTGTTGCAGCGCACCCGAACTTCCTCCCGACCGTTGTCATACGGGGCGCCTCGGCCGCCTGCCGGCGACAGCGGACACTTCATGCAAGGCAGCGACCGGCCGCTCGGTGGTGATCGACCGTTTCACGAAGTGCAGCAACGACTCACGAAGGCGTACGACGACCATCGACGCGATCTTCACCGCCTGCCCGTTGACAGGTGCAGGCCACCGCCACCGATCGGGTCTGTCCGAATAACAGCGCTGTCGCACATTCGGCTCTGGCCCAATTCCGGTGGTGACGTCGCGGTCGGGCATCATTTTGCGTTGCGGGTGCTGCTGGGAATCCTCTTCCACAGGGCTGATTCCCGAGGTGGTCAGTGTCGACCACTTCGCGCTGCTGCGTCGGCACCGGTATGCCACGGTCGTGATCGACCCGGTTTCTCACGACCGGATCGATGTCCTGCCCGACCGCAAAGCCGACACCCTGGCCGCCTGGCTGACCGATCATCCAGATGACGGTGGTGGTCAGCACCGACAAGATCGTGAACACGGAGAACCCGATCAGTGGTCGGTACGGGTTGATGCTCATCGGTTCATCGGCCTTCCACGGTCCGAGGGTGTGCGCGTGAATTTCGCGTCTGGGCAGCGGAATCGGTCGCGCCGGGACCCGGGTGCCGCCGAAACGCGGCGGTGTCGGCGGCACGGGGCGATTCGACGGCGCGGTCAGTTGGTGTGGGTCAGCTGACCGGCCACCTGCGCGGTGGTGACGCCCTGGCCCGGCAGGCAGTTGAGCGGATTTGTCACGAACGCGATTGCGCCCTTCACCGCGGAGCCGACCGGTGTCGTGGGCTCGGTGGTGGTGAACTGCGTCGAGCCGTTGCTCACGCCGTCGACGACCTGGCCGGTCAAGTCCAGTCCGATGGGCGTGCCGGTTGCGCTGAACTTGACCACGGTGGTGTTGCCGTCACTCCACTTGTTGATGGAATAGCCGTTGACTGTGTTGCTTTCGCAGCTTCCGGTGCCGTTGGGGACCGGCGCGCCGTCGAGTCCGGCGATGAGCTGCCCACTCGGCGGTGTATTCGGCGAGGCGCCGGCGCAATGGGACAGGGTGCCGTCGAATGTGACCGTGAACGACTGCGAGGCGGTGGTCAGTCCGGGTGAGATGTTCGCGGTCGCGTTCAGGGTGCAGGTGCCGGACTCGGTGGCGGCATTGGCGGCGGTCGTCAGCGGAGGGCAGATCACCGCACTCACGGCGGCGGTGGCGATGAGCCCGACAGACAGCATTGTCTTCATGGAGATCCTCTGATCGTGAAAAGGCGGTACGGCGGATTCGAGTGAGCTGTCGGCGCCCGTCGCGGGCTCCGATTCGCTCATATCGTCAGTGAACTCGACGTGACACCCGTGACCCGGATATTGAAGGAAACCTCTCCAGAGACCTGGAAACGCCTTGGATTTCGGCTCATCTTGTCTAGATTGTAATTACGGTCCGCACAACCGGACAGGACGATCATGGTGTCGGCCATGCCGGGCACCGGGATGGAGTGAGGGTGTCCGAGCAGCGAGACACGAGCGTCGACGAGGTCGACGTCATGCTGCTCGACGCGCTGCACGCGAATCCCCGGGCCCGGTTCGAACGGCTCGGACCGGCGCTGGGGATTTCGGCGGTGACCGCCGCGCGCCGCTGGCAACGGCTCGCCGACTCGGGCCGGGCGTGGGTCTCCTCAGTGCCCGGCCCTCATCTGGCATTGGTCGCGGCCGTGTTCGAGGTTCGCGCGCAGCCCGGCCACGCCGTCGAGGTGGCCGACGCCTTGTGTGCGGTCCCGCAAGTCGCCAGCGTCTACGCCACCGATGGAAGCTTCGATCTACATGCTCTGGTCTTCGCCGACGACATGGTCGCGCTGGGTGAACTGCTCCTCGAACGGCTTCCGGGGCTACCCGGAATCGCGATGACCCGGGCCAGCGTCGGCCTCACGTGGTACAGCGGGGTCCACTGGCAGCTCGGCGCGATGGACGCCGCGCAGAAGCAGTCGGTGACCGAGCGGGACGACCAGGATCGGCGACGTACCATTCGCAATCGCACGTTCGATCCCGCCGAACGAGCACTGTTCCTCGCGCTGCAGCGTGACGGCCGTGCCCGCTACCGAATGCTCGCCCAGGAGATCGGCATGACGGAAAATCTGGTGCGGCGCCGCCTGGAATCGATGGTCAGGCGCGGAATTCTTTCGTTCCGAACGGATTTCGCCCGCCGTGAGGGCGGCTGGGCGGCCGCCTACGTCTTCTGGCTGTCGTGCCCGCACCATCAACTCGGCGAGATCGGCGAGGAGATCGGCGGATGGCCGCAGATCCGCATCTGCATGTCGACCGTGGGACCGGCGAATCTGATGGTCATGTCGCAGGTTCACCGGCTCGCCGATGTGGGTGACATCCTCGAACGCTTCCGGTGCCTGACACCGCAGGTCGCGGTTGTCGACCAGCGGCTGGTGCTGCGCGCGCACAAGTCGTGGGGGCGGCTGCTCGGCCCGGATGGACGCGCCGTCGACCTGGTCCCGGTAGACCCCTGGCATCCCATATCCGCACTGGAGGGTGACCAGCCGATCCCCGCGAGCGAGGGGCGGCCAGGACTCGGGTACTGGTCGACCTCGTGATCGACGGGTTACGGCATCGCGCGAGCCGGTTCGCGCAGCGTGGAAACCAGCGCGGAGATCGCCTGTTCGTATCGGCGATCGGTGAGTAGTTCGCCATCGGTGTTCGACGAACGGGACGGGTCGGCGGTGACCGCGACGACTGTCCCGAGTTCCGGCAGTACCGTCAGGTAGTTACCGGCGAAGCCCACCGCGGAGTAGACGTGCCCGCCGATGCCGGAACCACCGTCATTGTGCGGGCCGTTGACCCACCAGCAGTAGCCGTACATCCCGAAAAGCCCCGGCGGGAACGTAGTTCGCGCGATCGGTCCGGTGCTGCGGTCCAGCCATTCCCGCGATATCAACTGCACACCGTTGGGCCCTCCATGGTCGAGGTACAGGGCGCCGAACGAGGCGAGATCTCGCGCCGAGAGGGCGAAGGCGTAATTGGGGTAGCGCAGATTCCCGCCGATCGGATCGTCTCGGTACTCGTAGCGGGCGTGTTCGTAGATGTCCCAGTCGCGCAACCCGAGCGGCAAGGCGATCTCGCGGTCGAACGCCACACCTACGCTCCGATGGGTGAGTCGTTCGTAGATGTTGCCGAGGACGTTGAAATCCCAGTTGTTGTAATGCCAATGCGTGCCCGGCGCATGGGATTCCCGAGGCGGCCACTCGAACCCGTCGATCCGGGCGGCGGGCGGGAGGTAGACGCCCGACCGTGCGGTGAGCAGGTCCTCGATGGTCGCGCGCTTCTCGCGCTCGGTCAGCGGGGGTGTGTCATCGATTCCGATCGCTTCGATCATCGTGTCCAGTTGGAAGATTCCACGGTCGTAGGCACGCCCGAACAGCGCGCTGATCAACGACTTCCGGATCGAATGGACTTCGACGGGGCTACTCGTGTCGCCGATCGAGAACATCTCACGGCCACCGGAATACACCACGGCGGCGGTGATCGGCGAACCGCGGAGCGCTGCCTCGAGGTCCGCGAATCCTGCTTCCGGCTTCATGATTCCTCGGATCAGGGGCGTTCGTAAGTGCCGATGAGCATTCCGCGGGCGATCACGTGTCCGTCGATAGCGGTCATCGTGTCGGCGAGCGTGGAGTTCTCGTCGAGTCCGCTCACCTTGTCGAGGGCGAATAGTTGGAAGACATAGCGGTGCGCGCCGTGTCCGGATATCGGGCGTGGCCCGGCGTACCCGCGGCGCTTGAAGGCTCCGACACCGAACCGAATCCGGCTGTCAATCGTGGGCATGACGTCCGAGTTCGCACCCAAATTCAGTGCGCCCTCGGGGATTCCGGATGTCGTTGCGCTGATGCCGCTGAACAATCCGTGGACGATGGGTCGCGGTAGTGGTACATCGGGGTCTTCTATGACGAGGACGAGTTCGACCGTGCCGACGGGTACGCCCGAGAACCTCAAGTCGGGCGAAATATCGTCGCCCACACCGTTTCCGGCGAATCGCCGCGGCATGGGGCCGCCGTCGGCGAACGCGTCGCTGGAAATCGTGATGGAGTCCGGTGCCGACGCGGTCGCCGGGTTGCACCAGGCGATGCTGTCGATGCCGGCCCGGATCGAGCGGATGAGTCGGCCGATCAGGCGAACAGCCATGACGTCGTCTCCTTGCGGGTCGAGGATGCCGGGTGGGCGTGTGGTCGCTGAGTGGCGGTCATGCCGCGGATCCGCTGTCGACGGGAACGGCGCCAGAGCGGAGCACCTCGAGCAGTTCGATCGGCAGGTATCCCTGTTCGGCCAGGCGGGCGAGTACGCCTCCGCTGGCGAGGATTTCCAGGATCAGCGGCGGCAGCGGGGCCGTCTGCCCGGTGACGCCGGTCGTGTCGTTGGAGTACGTGCCCTCGGCGATGTCGAAGGTGCCCTGCTGGCCGTCGGCGAACAGGTCGGTGACGCCGGGCACGGCCAGTGCGGGCAGGCCGGCGTTGACCGCGTTGCGGAAGAACAGCGAATTGAAGTCCTCGGCGATGAGCGCGGCCACGCCGAGGTGACGGAACAGCGCGGCCACCGGCCGGGACGAGCCGACACCGAAGTTGTGGCCGGCGACGACGATGTCACCGGGCTGCACGAGATCGGTCCAGCCCGGCCGGATTTGGTAGAAGACGTGCCTGGCGGCCTCGGGGACGTCGAGTTTCATGGCGAAGGCCGGGTACATGGCGTCGGTGTCGACGGAATCGCCGAAGACCCAGACTTTTCCGGTGATGGTGGTGTTCATGCGGTGACGCTCCGGGGGTCGGTGATGTAGCCGGTGATGGCGGAGGCGGCGACGGTGGCGGGGGAGGCCATGTAGATCTCGGCGTCGGTGCTGCCCATGCGGCCGGTGAAGTTGCGGGTGCTCGAGGTCAGGCAGACTTCGCCGGAGCCGATCACACCCATGTGGTAGCCGAAGCAGGCCCCGCAGGTCGAATTGGTCACCACCGCACCGGCATCGGCGAGGACCTGCAGGTAGCCCAGTCGCATGGCGTCGCGGTAGACCGCCTGCGAGGCGGGGGTGATCAGCAGGCGCGTGCCCAGGGCAACGGTCTTGCCGCGCAGAATGTCGGCGGCGATGCGCAGGTCCTCGAGCTGGCCGTTGGCGCAGGAACCGATGAACGCCTGATCCACCTTGCGCGGTTCGACCTGCGAGACGGGAATACCGTTGTGGCTCACGGTTCCCGGGCGGGCGACGTAGGGTTCGAGCGCGGACAGGTCGATCGTGCGCACGTCGAAGTATTCGGCGTCGGCGTCTGCCTCGGCCGGTTCGTAGTCGTGCACACCGCGTTCGGCGAGGAAGTCCGCCAGCAGCTGGTCCACGCCGAAGGTGGCGAAGTCGGCGGAGATCTCCGCGGCCTGGGTGGCGATGGTGCGCCGATCGTTGAGCGGCACACTGGCCAGGCCCGGACCGCCGAACTCCAGGTTCTGGTTGGTGGCGTCGCCGTAGGTGTCGGCGATGGAGAGGAATATATCCTTGCCGCTGATCTCCGGCGGCAGCGTTCCGGTGAGTTCATAACGCACGGTCGGCGCGACCTGGTACCAGGTGGAGCCGGTGCACAGGATCGAGTACACCTCGGCGGGTCCCATACCGCGGGCCGCGGTGTTGTAGGCGCCGCCCGCGCAGGTGTGGAAATCGGTGCAGGCCAGTACTTCTCCGGGCCGCGCGAGCCCGTTTTCGGCGATCACCTGGTGGCAGATGCCGTGGCGGCCGACGTCGAAGAACTTCTCGATACCGAAGTCGGAGACGAACTTTCGGGCCTTCGGACCGCCCTCCGCGTCTTTGAGCGACGGGGCGGGGACCGCATGGTCCATGATGACGGCGACCTTGTCCGGATCATGGATGCGGCTCGGCGGAATCCAGAGCGTCGCGAACTGCAGGTCGATCATGACGCACATGTCGACCTCGACGGTGACGATGTCGCCGGGTTTCACCCGTTCGACACCCGCCTTGCAGGCGAGCAGGTTCTCGATCATGGTCATGCCCATGAGTTTTCAGGCTCCTTCGGTACGGTAGCGCTCGCCGAGTGTCGACCATTCGGCCAGACCGACGAGGTTGAAGAATTCGACCGGCTTGGACGGCAGGAGTAGCGCCGGGTCGCGCCCGGCCAGCTCGGCGAGGCTGGTCAGCATGGCGTAGGCGGCCGCGCCCAGCGACAGTGAGGGCTGGATGGCGATGGAATAGCCCAGCTCCCGCAGCCGGGTCGTGGATTCCAGTGGAGTCAGCCCGCCGATGACGAGGTTGATCAGCAAGGGCGCCTTGACTTCCCGGGCAATGCGTTCGATCTCCGCGGACCCCTGCGGGGCCTCGACGAAGATCACATCCGCACCGGCCAGAGCGTAGGCATTGGCGCGCTCGATGGCGGCACCGATGCCGAGTGGGCCACGCGCGTCGGTGCGGGCGATGATCACCAGATCCTCGTCGGTGCGCGCGTGCAGGGCCGCGGTGAGCTTGCTGACGAACTCCTCGGTGGCGATGAGCTCCTTGTCGGGCAGGTGACCGCACTTCTTGGGAAAGGCCTGGTCCTCCAGCTGAATCGCCGCCACGCCGGCGGCCTCGTACTCCCGTACGGTGCGAATCACGTTCAGCGGCGCGCCGTATCCGGTGTCGGCGTCGGCGATCAATGGGATGTCGCCGAGCACGCCGACGAACATCCGCGCCCGTTCGACCATCTCGGTCTGGGTGAGCAATCCGATATCGGGCAGCCCGAAGCCCGAGGCCGCCACGCCCGCGCCGGTCATGTAGGCCGCGGCGAATTCCAGCCGCCGCACCAGCGAGGCCGACAGGCCGTCGAAGACTCCCGGTGCGACCACCACGTCCGGGCCGCTGAGAGCCGTCCGGAGTGCGACGCGGGCGTCATGTGCTGTCATCGATTGCGCTCCATTTCGTCCAAGGCTCCGGCCACCGGGGCCGCGAGCAGTTCGGTCAGTTCGCCCAGATCGGCGACGTGCTCGAGGCCGAGCACGACCTGCTGGATGGCGTCCAGGCGAGAGGTCTCCATCAGCGGTCCGACCAAGGATCGGTATTTGGCGACGATGTCGTCGTTGGTGACAGGATCGTCGGGTCCGCCGTGTGGTTGCGTGATCCGCTTGCTCAGCACTGTGCCGTCGTCGAGCGTGACGGTCAGATCAGTGGCAAAGCGTTCCCGCAGCGGGCCGTTCTGGATGGCCTCGTCGAGTTTCACCTCGACCTTGCCGATCAACTCCCACACGTCGTCGGCGTCGAGGCGGGCTTCGGTGAACTGCGGCGGCAGCACCCGCCCATCGAGGAAGGCCACCGCCGCGGCATAGCCCAGATTCATCTGAGCGCCGATGCTGGTGAGCGGCCGCTCCGGCTCCCACCAGCCGTGGTGATACACCGTGTGCCCGACGCGGATCTCGAGGTGGGCGATCCTGCTCGGGTCCAGCTCGTGTTCGGCGCGCAACTCCAGCGCGACCTGGATGGTGCCATGCAGACCGCCTTGGGCCGCATAGGATTTCACCATGATGTACTCGGTGTGCCAGCCCTGGCCCAAGCCCGCGATCACCTGCGCGGGATCGGGATCGTGGCCCTCGCCGAACACCGACAGGAAGCCGCCGTACGGCCGGTCGAACACCTGCTTGATACCGGTGTAGCCGCCGGCGGCCAAACCCGCGGCGTAGTAACCGTTTCGGGCGGCGAACCCGTGTTGCATGCGCTTGGACATGGCCTCGTACTGCGCGGCCATCAGACCGCCGGACTGCGTCCCGGCCATGCCGAGTGCATCCTCCAACTCCCCCGCATTCAAGTTGCGCAACTTTCCAGCGACCATGGCTGCGGTGTGGGTACCGAATACCGGTCCGCTGTGCCAGCCGCGCGAGAGCATCTGCGACCCGTGCAGCGCCAAACCGACTCGCGGTCCGACCTCGAAGCCCGCGACAGCCGCGGTCAATGCCTGTGCGCCGGACGCGCCGCCGAGGTGCCGCGCGGTCGCCAGCAGCGTTGGCACGATCAGCGAATTGCTGTGCAGCGGCGCCAGCGGATGGAAGTCGTCGATCTCGAAGCCTTGGATGAAGGTGCTGTTGATCAGCACCGACGCCGGATCGGAGGTGGTGGCGCCCGTACCGATCACGACAGCGTCACCCAGTCCCTCCAATGCGAGGACCGCCTTGGTGGCCACCCGCGACCACGGCAGCTGCGCACCGACCAGACCAGCCGCGACGCCATCGAGGAGAAGGTGCTTGGCGCGCAATCGGATCGGCTCGGGAATCGCATCGAGGGTCAGCTGTGCGACCCACTGTGCCAGCGGAACGGTAACCCCAGAACTAGTCGATTCGCTCATGCCATCAGTCAACGGCCCGCAATCCACGCATTCGCGAAATCACTGGAAAGTCCCACTGATTTCCAGCCTCGAGCCGGATATCACCATCTCAACGCGCCTCAATGAGGGAATTCTGCACATCGAGCGTATTTGGCGCAGCGAATGCATCAGGCGTGAACAGGCTCGCCCCCCTCGACACCGGAAATGACGAAGCCCGGTCTGTAGGCGATGGCTCGTTGAGTGGCCTCGGCCAACTTCGCCAGAGCAACCCCACCACGCCCACGAGGACTCGCTGATCAACGATCACTACTCCAACCGCCGTAGAGGTTGCGCCGCTCGTAGTATTCATCGTCGACAGTGTCAACTTCGGTTGAACCGTGGATCTGGCACACACTTCGTGATTGACCGGGTCGGGATGCGAAGGGGTGGTTGATAGTTCATCATGTCGTGGGTGTTCTGATCTTGGAGCGATGCGGGTCCTGTTCCCGCATCTGGACGGTTTGCGGATCGAGGAGATCCGCGCGGCGGGTTCGACGGTGAGGATCGAGGCGGCTACCGGTGAGAATCCGGTCGCGTGTTCGGGCTGCGGGACGGTGTCGGAGCGGGTCCACAGTCGTCACCGGCGGCGGTTGTCCGATACCTCGATCACCGGTCGTGAGGTCGTGATCGGGTTGCAGGTCCGCCGACTGTTCTGTGTCAATTCCGAGTGCGGCAAAAGGACTTTCACCGAGCAGGTTCCGCAGCTCGCGGCCCGGCACGCCCGTCGAACACTGAGCTTGCAGCACATGTTGGGCGCAGTCGCGCTGGCCCTGGGTGGCCGAGCGGGAGCGCGATTGACCCGGCAGCTGGCCGCCACGGTGAGCCGGATGACGCTCCTGCGTCAGATCCGGGCACTACCCGATCCACAGAATCTGGTCCCGCGGGTGCTGGGGGTGGACGACTTCGCGCTGCGCCGCGGCCACAACTACGGGACGATCCTGATCGACATGCAGACCCGCCGCCCGATCGAGGTCCTCGCCGACCGGACCGCGGACACCCTCACGGCATGGTTGCGGGCTCACCCGGGCGTGGAGATCGTCTGCCGCGACCGCGCCGGCGCTTACGCCGAAGGCACCACGGCGGGAGCACCAGATGCGGTGCAGGTCGCCGATCGCTGGCATCTCTGGCACAACCTCGGCGAGGCGGTCGAACGCACCGTGGCACGGCACCGCGCCAGCCTGTCCGCCGCGACCACCGAACCCGAACCACCACAGCGGCCCGACATCACCGAGATCGCCGCCGAAATACATTGCGGGCCAGTCGCACCCGGTCAACGCCAGGATCGTACTGCGGTGCGGACGCGCCAGCGCTGGACCGAGGTCCATGCGCTGCTGGCCGACGGGGCGAGCATCCTTGCGATCGGCCGCACGCTCGGGCTGGCACGCGGCACCACCCGCCGCTTCGCCCGCGCCGCCTCGGCCGAGGAACTACTGGTCAACAACCGCACCGGATACCGCGTCGGCATTCTCGAGCCCTACAAACCCGACCTGCATCGGCGATGGAACGAGGGCTGCACCAATGCGACCCAGTTGTTCGAGGAGATCAAGGCCCGCGGCTATCGGGGCAGCGAGAAGTTGGTGCGCAACTACCTGCAGCCTTTCCGCGCCCACACACACGTCCCGGTCGCGCAACCCAAACCGCCGACCGTCCGCAAGGTCGTCGCCTGGATCATGACCAACCCCGACACCCTCGCAACCGAACATCGGGCCAGTCTCGATTCGATCCTCACAGCCAGTCCCGACCTCGCCGCGTTGACCGGGCACGTCCGCGAGTTCGCCGAGATCACGGGCCAGCGCCGCGGTCGAGACCTCGAACAGTGGATGACCAGCGTCGACGCCGACGACCAACCCGCGCTGGCTTCGTTCATACGCGGTCTGCGCCGCGATCAGGACGCGGTCACCGCCGGCCTGACCCTGCCCTGGAGCAGCGGCCCGGTCGAAGGCCACGTCAACCGCATCAAAATGCTCAAACGCCAGATGTTCGGTCGCGCGAAGACCGACCTCCTGCGCAAGCGAATCCTGTTGAGCGAGTGAACAACCCCACCGGCCGAATCACCAAATTTGTGCCAGATCCAGTCTTCAGGCGGAAGCGACAAACGTCTGCTCGGGCCTGATCTTCCCGAGCAGGTGCGCGGCCACAGCTCGCACACCTCAGCGTGGAACATCGGAAAGTTTCTCTGGCAGTCGTCATTTCGATCGGCAGCGGCAGGATTCTCAGCGCACAGCAAAGCCAGCGCGGCTTGCAGAACCAGGCACTCCCCGAGGGGGTGTTCGTGGTGAATCCCGGCCAGTTCCCGGGCGCGCTCGACGCTCAGTGAATCGAACAACTCCACTGCGCAGATCCGTTCCACAAGCCCCCCGTCTGCTGCGACGAACATGTGTGGATGGCGCTGGTGCGCGCCGTTCTCTCCGACAGTAGGCCGTGGTTCATGTAGCCCGTGCAGATGGGCGATCAGTGGCCGATTTTCTCCAAACCTATTGGTGAACAACGTTTTCAATCCCTTTCCTGCGGTGGGCCGTGGGTCGATCGACGACCATCGGGTCGTCGATCGACCCACGGTGGCTTGCGGATAGGTGTGGGCCGAGAAGGAGGCCGTAGATCTTGCAGTCGCGGCAAGACCTCCGTATCGGTGTCCGGGTTCGGCCATCGGCAGGGCTCGAGCGGGGCCGAGAGGCTCGAGAGGGGCCTGCAGATAGAGGACGGATTGTCGGTGCGCTCGCGACGGTGCCATCGACGCCCGATCCATAGGCCCACCGCGACCGCGGCCGCCAGCGACGCTAGCCAGAGCAGGCACAACATGGTTCAGCTGCCATCACTCGCCCTCCGCGCCTCCACTACTGCTTCAGCCGGCGGCATGTGAAGGTCGCGTGTTACGAGGGGCAGGCCCGTCGACGTGCTCGGCGCGGTCGATTGACATACGAAATATGCCTCTTCATCGAGAACGGACTGGAAAAGCCTGGGAAAAGCGGGGTTCGGCCGGTCAACCCCACAGATCGCCGCACGGCAGCGGCGGCAGTTCCGGACGCACATCGTCGTCCACCCGCACCACCATCCCGATGCCGCCGAACGTGCACGCCAACTCGTCCGCAACGCTCTGGGCCTGTTCTTCGCCAGCCTGGTAATCCAGCGCCAGCGCACCGGACTCGATACGGATGTGGCGGACACGCCGAGCAGAACCGACAGGACCCATGACCGATCACATCCCAGGAAGCGTTCGTCGGCCGGACTCGAACTCCGCAGCCAAACAGTCGTAACCCCGACACAATTCGAGCAGTTGGCCGGCTTCGGGGAAGTCCTCGCCGCCACCGCCGTCGATCCTGGCCATAACCGCATCCCACAAGTCCGCCATCCGCGCCGCGATCTCCCCCACGGACTGGGTGTGCACCGGCATTAGAGCCAGCCCGTCGGGCGGCGCAGCAACCGGTGGCGAGGCCGGTACCTCCGGCCGCCACTTCAACCGTTCGGCCACCGCGTCGTCGATGATGGCGACCAGCACCTCGGTATCCTGTTGTGCTGTAACCAATTCCGACGCCGCGTACCTTAGTTGCTCGAACGAGGCCGTCTTCTTGCCGAGCATCTCGAACGCCAACCGGTACTGCTCCCGACACGCCACCAAGTCGAATGCCGGCTCGAGAATGTCCGACATCCCGGCAAGCGCTTTACCAGCGAACGCGGACAACAACATACGGCTCGATGGCAAGGGTTCCATCGGCACCCACTCCGGGATCTGCACAAGCGCGTCCACATCACCAGCACTACTCAGGTGATTCCCCGGCTTGCCGTGATCAGGCGATCCGTCCATCGCGCTCACCGCGGATGACTCGCCGACGGCACCAGACGGCCGGCCTCGACCAGAACATCGAGCGCGGCCGCCTTACGCAGACACCACGCCGCACGGCAGGACGCATGAACCTGCATGACAAGGTGCGCATCCGCGACATTGAATGGCGTGTCCGGTGCCAAGTGGCTCTCCCCCTCGGTCATGACGACCGTGTGATGTGTAGCGAGGGTATGCATTGTTCGTACCTCCAGATTGGGGCAGAGCTCGGATCAAAGCAGAGGCGCCCAGCGCTGGAGCTTTCGCTATCAGCCCCAGCTCACCAGAGCCGATACACCGCCAAGAAGCTGCGGCGTTACCCAGCACCGAATACCAGAGCAGACCGTACGGCGGGTTTCACACCATGTACCGCCGCAAATAACCGAAACCACTGAAATATACGGAAACCCATATAAAGTGCAGTCAGGGGCTAAAGTCCTTGCCTGGCAATGTGTCCCGAGCGGCCACCCGATCATGCAAATGCACGTTCACTCGAAGAGCAGGGGCAGCAGCATGCACATGACAACCGGCGAGGTCATCCGCCGGATTCGCAAATCACTCGGCATGACACAGTCCGAACTGGGCACGATCCTCGGCTACACCCAACCCGTAATTTCACAGCTCGAACACGATGGTGCCGCGATTCACGATGTCCGAGTCCTGCGTCGAATCGCCAAGGCATTGCACGTTCCGCTTGCCATACTGGTAGTGGAGTCGGACGAGGAGGCGGACGTGAAACGACGCGAATTCTTCAGAACTGGCGCTCTCGGCGCCGGCAGTCTAGCCGCAGCAGCGGCAGGCGCGTCATCGCCCAGCCCTATCTCCACCACAGCATCAACGATCAAGGTCGGCGCGACCGATGTCGCGGCCATCGCCGACAGCGTTAACCAGATCCACGACCTGGATCTAGTGATCGGTGGAGATCGCCTGCGCGGAGTAGCAGCCGGACAGGTTCGCTACGCACAACATCTCCTGAACGCAGGCAGCTACAGCGACAATGTTGGGCGAGATCTCGCCAGCGCCACAGCAGAGATAATGACCGCGGCGGGTTGGGTGCACTACGACTCCGGCTATCCGGATTATGCTGGCCGCTACTACGCGGAGGCAGCCCAGACCGCGACCGCCGCCGACAACGGTATCGCTGCTGCGCACGCCCTCGGCAACGCTAGCCATCTGATGGTCAATCGGTTCGGGTCGAACACGACCGGAGACCAGCTGGCTGTTCAGTACGCCCAAGCCGCCTCACGAGCGGCACTGCCTCGCGGCGGTCCGAAATTGCGGGCGCTCATGGCGCTGCGCGAGGCCGAAGCGAACGGTGCACGTGGCGATGCGGGAGACACGATCAACGCGATCTCGCGAGCATTTCGCGCCTACGACTCCGAACGAGGATACGATCCAGACTGGGTTTACCTGCCTGAAGCCGAGATCAGTGGCGTATCAGGCAAAGCCCACATGCGGCTCGGCGACCATGTAGCAGCAACCCATCACCTCGAAAATGCGATACGCAGTTCAGCGGCATGGCCGCGGGAGCGCGCGTCATGGCAACTGCACTTGGCGCACAACTTGATCCAAAGCGGCGATGCTGCGCGGGCTTGCTCACTTCTTACGCAGACTCACCGCGACCCGGGTGGTGCGCCCGGGCGGGCCGGGTCCTCTGCTTTCTCTACCATCAGAGAGCTAGCATCGGCCCGATTGCAGCACCGCCTGAACGATATTGCTACTTCGGCGCGACCGTATGCGAAGGTGCCGGAAGTGCGGGAATTCTTGGGATTGATGGCCAACCACTAGCCGGAGTGTGCAGCCAGGGATCCCCCGGGGACCTTGGCTGCTTTCCCGTCACCTTGCCGGCCGGCACGAGCCGCACAGAGTCCACGCCCAACTTCACACACCGACAGCCCCGTTACTTCCAGTTTCAGCAGAATCGCTACGCGACACGTCGTTAATTAA
>NZ_BDCC01000045.1 GCF_001613305.1 Nocardia vaccinii NBRC 15922 | reverse complement strand
TGTCCTGGAGGATCCGGACAAGCTCTCGCGGTTCGTCTCCTTCGTCAACGCCCCTGACGAGGCCGATCCGACCATCTCGTTCGACGACACCGGCGAACGCAAAGTTCCGGTGCTGCTGGGTATTCCGGAGATTCCGGTCACACACTGAGGCGGAACTCGCAGTGCTGCCACGGATGGGAAATAGGCGCGTAATCGCGCGGAAACAGTGCGCCGGTACCAATAGGTAAGGCGTTCGGAGGAGAGTTACCGATGACCGTTATCGATACACCCGCACATGCCCCCGTCGTGACGACCGGCTGGACCCGGGCCTGCCGGCTCGACCGGCTGATTCCCGGCCGTGGTGTTGCTGTGCTGCTCGGGGGCGGCCGGCAGGCCGCACTGTTCCTGCTACCCGGCGGCACCATCCACGCCGTCGGCAACGTCGACCCGTTCGGGCGCGCGGCGGTGATGTCGCGCGGCATCGTCGGTGACCGCGCCGGCGTGCCTGTGGTGGCCTCGCCGCTGCTCAAGCAGGCTTTCTCGCTGCTGGACGGCCACTGCCTGGACGACGCTGCCGCTGCTCTGCCGGTCTACGCGGTCCGCGTCGACGACGGGCTGGTGTCGGTGTCCAACGAGCCGGTGGACTGCCCATGAACGAACAGCTCCCGCTGGAGGGATTCACCGTCGGCGTCACCGCCGCCCGGCGCGCCGATGAGCTCTCCACGATCCTGACCCGGCGTGGCGCGACTATCGTTGCCGCCCCGGCCATTCGAATCATCCCGCTGGCGGATGACACCGAATTGGAGCGGGTCACAAGGCAATTGGCGGTCGATCCGCCACAGATCACGGTCGCCACCACCGGAATCGGCTTCCGCGGCTGGATGGAGGCCGCCGAGGGCTGGGGTCTGGCCGAGGAGTTGCGTTCGACGCTGGCCTCGACCCGGCTGCTGGCCCGCGGGCCGAAGGCCAAGGGCGCCATCCGCGCCGCCGAACTTCGCGAGGAGTGGTCTCCGGCCTCCGAATCCTCGGCCGAGGTACTCGATCATCTGCTCACCGAGGGTGTGGAAGGCGTGCGCGTGGCGGTGCAGTTGCACGGCGCGACCACGGAATGGGAGCCGGTGCCCGACTTCTGTGAGGTATTGCGTTGCGCGGGGGCCGATGTCGTTCCCGTGCCGGTATATCGCTGGGTCCCGCCGGACGATCAGGGACCGATGGACCGGCTGATCGAGTCGATCATCACCGCCGGACTGGATTGCATCACCTTCACCAGCGCGCCCGCGGCTGCTTCGATGCTCATGCGAGCCAAGGAGACCGGACTGCTCGAGGCTGTGCTGCACGCGCTGCGGACCCGGGTATTGGCCGCCTGCGTCGGATCGATCACCGCCGCACCGCTCGAGGAGCTCGGTGTGAGCACCACGATGCCCGCGCGAGCGCGTCTGGGTGCGCTGGCCCGGCACGTCGCGGAGGAACTTCCCAGGCGTGCCAACCGGATTCACGCCGCCGGACACGAAATCAGCGTGCGCGGTGGTTGTGTCGTGGTCGATGGAACAGTACGTCAGCTCGCGCCCGCGCCGATGGCCCTGATGCGGGCGCTGGCTCGCCAGCCCGGCCGCGTGGTGTCCCGGGGGGATCTGCTGGCCGCACTGCCCGGCGGCGGTGAGGACACTCATGCCGTGGAGACCGGGATCGCGCGACTGCGCGCCGGACTCGGTGCGCCGAAAGTCATTCAGACCGTGGTGAAACGGGGTTATCGGCTGGCCATGGATCCGGCCGAGTGTGTGGACAACAATCCGCGTCCGCCCGTCGCCGGGTCCGCCGTGCCGCGGCGTCCGGCGCATCCGGCACCGCTGGCGGGAGTGTGGTGAGCGCGCCCGCTCTGGTGCTGGTCGCGCATGGCACCAGAAGCGCTCGCGGCGTGCGGATGATCGGCGACCTGGCCGAGGCGGTATCGCGTGAACTGCGGGGAAACGGTGCGCCCGAGGATATCTCGGCGCCCCGGGTGCGCACGGCCTTCGTCGACGTGCTCGGACCGGCGCCCTCGGAGGTGTTGCGGAATCTGGAATCCGTTCCGGCCGTGGTGATTCCGGCCTTTCTGGCCTCGGGATACCATGTGTACCAGGATGTTCCGCGCGAGGTCACCGAGAGCGGACATCCGTCGGTTTCGGTCACCCCGGCCATGGGGCCCGACGTCGCCTTGGCTCGGGTGATGCGCATGCGATTGCGTTCGGCCGGTTGGCGTCCCGGCGATGCCGTGGTCTTCGCGGCCGCCGGTTCCTCGGATTCCCGAGCCCGCCGCGACGTTCGACGGGCCGCGACTCTGCTGTCCGCGCAATTGGACACCTCCGCCCGGATCGCCTACGTCGCCACCGGATCGCCGAGAGTCCCGGAAGTCGTTGCGGAACTTCGTGAATCAGGCTCCCGGCGCGTCTTCATCGCCTCCTATCTGCTCGCCCACGGCCTGTTCCACCAGCGCCTGCACACCGCGGGTGCGGACGGCGTCGCCGAACCCATCGGCATCCATCCCGCTGTCGTTCGGCTTCTGGCGAGTCGATACCACACCGCCGTACGGGATCTGCTGCGCACCGCGGCGTGAGCGCAGGGTGCGGCGTGCCCCGAACGGTGTTGTCCGAGGCCGAAGAAATCCGATGTGCGCGTCGGACGGGTGTCATCTCCACTCGCCGCCCTCGGCTGTGAGGGCTACGTGGGCAGGTCCGAGCCGATGGAGTGCGCGGTGCTCTGCCGCACTCGGTGAATGCGGTGGTACTCCGCGCACGGTCTGCCGGAGCGGAAGGCGCGCGGGGTACGGAACCGATGGATCCTCAGGCGCGGGTCTGGACCTTCAGGTCACCGTGGATGACGGTGCGGGTCATATCGCGGGTGAGCATATTGTGCGGGAACCCGAGGTCGATGGCGCTGACCTGGTCGAGGCGGGCCAGATGGCCGGGGTCGAATTCGACGTCCAGGGCGCCGAAGTTGTCCTCGAGCTGATCGGGTGTGCGTGCGCCGATGATCGGGGCGGTGACCGCCGGGTTCCGCAGCGTCCAGGCGAGGGCAACCTGGGCGGGCGTGCGGCCGAGATCCGCGGCGACCTCCT
Organism: Nocardia vaccinii NBRC 15922; assembly: GCF_001613305.1. Taxonomy (GTDB): domain Bacteria; phylum Actinomycetota; class Actinomycetes; order Mycobacteriales; family Mycobacteriaceae; genus Nocardia; species Nocardia vaccinii. The sequence goes on along the minus strand of NZ_BDCC01000045.1, from coordinate 41,303 downwards.
GGACGACCTGTGCGATGCGCAGGCTGCGTTCGGTCAGCGAACCCTGGGCCAGTGCGACGCTCTTGCGGGAGCCCTCCGGTGAGGTGATCGCCTCGCCCTGCAGGTCCGCGGCGCTGTACTTACCGGTGAGCACGCCGTTGGCCAGCGGCGACCACGGAATCACACCCAGGCCCAGCTCCGCCGCCATCGGGATCAGATCGCGTTCGGAGGTGCGCTCGGCGAGGCTGTATTCGATCTGCAACCCGATCAGCGGTGACCAGCCGCGCAGGTCCGCGATGGCCTGCATGCGCGAGACCTGCCAGGCGGGGGCGTCGGAGATCGCGACGTAGAGCACCTTGCCCTGGCGCACCAGATCGTCCATCCCGCGCAGGATTTCCTCGACCGGCGTCGTGAAATCCCAGGCGTGCAGGTACAGCAGGTCGATGTAGTCCGTATTCAGCCGTCGCAGACTGGATTCCACCGAGGTGACCATGCTCTTGCGGTGGTTGCCGCCGGAATTGGGATCGGTCGGATTGCGCAGCATCGTGTACTTGGTCGCCAGCACCAGACGGTCGCGGTTGTCGCGGGTGAATTCGCCGAGCAGACGTTCGGAGCTGCCGTTGGTGTAGGCGCTGGCGGTGTCGATGAAGTTGCCGCCCAACTCGACGTAGCGGTCGAACAGCTTGCGGGCGTCGTCGGTGTCGGCGCCCCAGCCCCAGTCCGCGCCGAAGGTCATCGTTCCCAGGGCCAGCGGGGAGACCCGCAGTCCGGAACGTCCCAGCAGCCGATAGGTGTCCAGGGTGAGGGACATCTTGTTCTCCTGTACTCGTGTTCCGATGTCGAGAACCAGTCTGTTGCGTGGGGCGGGCGTGGTTAAGGGAAGGTTTTGCCTAGGAACGCCGGTCCTACCCGGCCGTAAAATCGGTGGCGATGACGCACACCGTGGACACCACCCAGGAACTGGCCGCATTTCTGCGTGCCCGGCGCGAACGTCTGGACCCGCGCGATTTCGGCCTGCCACAGCGCCGGCAGTCCCGGCGCACCCCGGGCCTGCGTCGCGAGGAGGTCGCTGAACTGGCCGGGGTCAGCACCGACTATGTGGTGCGGTTGGAACAGGGCCGCGGCCTGCGCCCCTCGGCCGAGGTGCTCGAGGCGCTGGCCCGTGCGTTGCGATTGGCGCCCGATGAACGCGCCTATCTGTTCGATCTGGCGCAGCAGCGCGCACCGGTGATCGATAAGCCCGCGACCACCGCCGACCCGGCGCTGATCCGGTTGGTGGCGGATCTCGCGCCGCTGCCGGCGATGCTGGTCAACCACCGCTACGACATTCTGGCGTGGAATCACGAAATGTCGCGCGTGCTGGTGGATTTCGAGAAGTTGCCGCCGCGTCAGCGCAATTCGATGTGGATGTGCCTGATGCATCCGCGGATGCGGGATGGGTTCTACGTCGACCGGGAAACCATTCTGCGCGAAGGGATCGCGGATCTGCGTGCGGCCTGGGCCGCCCATCCCGAGGATCAGGTGCTGGCCGATCTGATCGCCGAATTCATCGCTGCCGATACGGAATTCGCGACCATGTGGGATCAGCGCGATGTGCGGGTGAACGGGCGCGGCGTCAAGGTGCTGCGGCATCCGGAGGTCGGCCGGATGGCCGTGCAATTCGAGGTGCTGATGCCGTTGCAGGATCCGGATCAGCGGCTGGTGATCTACCGGGCGGCCGACCAGGAGAGTCAGTCGGCGCTGGACCGGTTGTGCGGGGTGTGAAAAGAACTCTGGGGGATCGGCGAGGATGTGTCGAATCGGGCCGGGCGGCTCCGACCGAAGGATGACAGCAGGTTCACATCGTCCCGAGGAGCACATCATGACCAGCGTCAGCACCTTCATCTGGTTCGACAGCGAGGCCGAGCAGGCCGCCGAGTTCTACACCGCGACGGTTCCGGGCTCGCGTATTACCGGAATCACCCGTCACGAGGACGGTTCGGTTTTCGTCGTGACGCTCGAGTTGGCCGGTCACGCGGTCACGCTGATGAACGGGGGTCCCGGGCATCCGCACACCGACGCCGTGTCCATTCAGGTCGTCGTGGACGGTCAGGAGGAGGTCGATCGGCTGTGGGCGGCCCTGACCGCGGGTGGCAAGCCCGGCCCCTGCGGGTGGCTGACCGATCGGCACGGGCTGTCCTGGCAGGTCGTACCGTCCGAATTGCCGGTCCTGCTGGGCGGTGCGCACGCCGCCGCGGTGGGCGCTGCGCTGAACGGTATGTCCAAGATCGATCTGCGGGGCCTGCGGGAGGCGAGCGAGCGCGGCTGAGCACGCGCGGAGCGATATTCCACCCGGCCGCATCCGGTATCCGGATGCGGCCGATGCTGTCCTGGAAACGAATGACCCGCCCGGATTACTCGCGTACATCGCGACGAATGCCGTAGGTTTGCCCAGAATCGTCCAATGGGTCGGGATACGAGGAGTTCGAGTGCGGTCAGCCGGGATCGGCATCGGTGAATTCCCGCTGTCGGCCGCCCAATTGCGCTGGTGGGTGGCTCAGCAGCTGTATCCGGACGTGCCCAATACCGTTGCCATGTACCTGGATCTGACCGGACCGCTCGACCTGGAGGTGCTGCGGTCCGCGATAGCGCGCGCGGCGTGGGAATTGCAGTCCCCGCATGTGCGATTCGTTCCGGGGCCGGGTGGGCCGCGGCAGATCCTGGACCCCGACGCATTCGGCGCCGTGCCCGTGCACGACCTCGTCGATCATCCCGATCCGGTCGGCGCGGCCCGCGCGGCGATGGAACAAGACCATGGCGCACCGGTCGATCTGGTCGCGGGGCCGATCACCGTGGCGAATGTTTACCGGGTGAATGCGGGGCGGCACCTGCTGTATCTGCGCAGCCATCACATGGTGCTCGACGGCGTCGGGGCCGCGGCGATCCTGCGTCGCACGGCCGAACTGTATGCGAACAAGGAAACTTCTGCCGCACAATCGGTCTCGGACCGACGGCGGCCCATGACCATACCGGAACTACTGGAAGACGAACGCGCGTACCAGAACTCCGTGCGGGCGGACGCGGACCGCGAGTACTGGCGTGAGCAACTGTCCGGCCCGCTGTACGCGGCCGGGCTCGCGGGACGTTCGGCCACCCCCGCGCCGCACCCGCACCGCGTCGATGCGATGCTGTCCGGCGCGACCGCGGAACACCTTGCCGCCGTGCGCGAGCGGACCGGCGCCAGCTTCGCCGAATTGGTCGTCACCGCCATGTCCTGCTATCTGGCCGCAGCCCTCGGGGTCGACGAGGTGATGCTGTCGCTACCGGTCGCGGCCCGGCCGACCGCGGCGCTGCGCCGATCGGCGGGTTCGGTGTCGAATGTGGTTCCGTTGCGGCTCAACGGCATCGGCGACCTGACGGTGCACGAGATGCTCGGTCAGGTCCGGACCCGGGTGATCGGCGCCCTGCGCCATCAGCGTTATCGGTACGAGGACATGCAGCGTGATCGCGGCGAATCACAGGTGGCCCGAGGCGGTTTCGGCCCGGTGCTCAACGTGCTCGGCTTCGTCGAACCGCTGCGAATGGGCGGAGTGACCGGTCAGGTGCGGCTGTTGTCGCTGGGGCCGGTGGAGGATTTGCTCGTCAACGGCTATCAGCTCGGAGCCGATGAACACAGCGCCACCATCGGCATGCAGGCCAATCCGGCGCTGTACTCCGAAGCGGCGCTGACCTGGCATCATCAGCGATTCCTCGACTACTTCGACCGATTCCTTGCCGCCGGGCCGGATCGCGTCGTCCGCACGCTGGACGAGCCGCGGGTGCCGCCGGAGGTTCCGCCGGTTCGCGCGGACCGCGTGCTGGCGGATCTGCTGCGCTTCCGGGGTGCGCCCGACCGGATCGCGGTGCAGGCGGGTGCGCGCACCTGGACCGGCCGCGAATGGGACCGGCTGTGCGACCGCTGGACGCGCGAGATGATCGAATTCGGCGCGGGGCCCGGAGTTTTCGTGATGACGGCCGTGCCTCGGTCGATGGAATCGGTGCTCGCGGTCTGCGCGGTGACCAGGACCGGTGCGGCCTTCGTCCCGGTCGACCCGGCCGACCCGGCTCGGCGGATCGCGGCGATAGCGGCGGATTCCGGTGCACGCCTGGGGATTACGGTGCAAGCCGTGCGCGATGAGCTGCCCGCTGAGGTGGACTGGCTGGTGTTGGACGATCCCGCGACCGTGGCGCGCGTCGAGCGACGCGACGGCCATCCGGTCTCGGATGCCGATCGGCGACGTCCGCTGCACGTGCGGCATCCGGCCTATCTGATCTACACCTCGGGTACCAGCGGAACGCCGAAGGGCGTCGTCGTCGGCCACGAGGGTCTGGGGGCGCTGAGCGACCATCTGGTCGAACACTATGGCGTGAACCGCGATTCGCGTGTTCTGCACGCGCACGCGCCCTCTTTCGACGCGCATCTGCTCGAACTGCTCGCGGCCTTCGCGGCGGGCGCCCGGCTGGTGATCGAACCGCCGTCGGTGATCGCCGGACGGGAACTGGCGGATCTGCTGAACAGCGCGGCGATCACCCATTTCCTCACCACACCAGCGGTATTGGCGACGCTCGAGCCGCATCAGGTGCCCCGTCTGTGCGTGGCGGTGGTGGGCGGGGAGATCTGCCCGCCCGAACTCGCGCGCCGCTGGGCGACCCCGCTGCGTCTGTTCAACGGGTACGGGCCGACCGAGACCACGGTGATGGCGACCCAATCCGAGGCGTTGCGTGCCAGCGGTCCGGTGACGATCGGGCGGGCGCTGCCGGGCGTGCGGGCGCTGGTGCTCGATCCCGCCCTGCGCCCGGTGCCGCCGGGCACCCGCGGCGAACTGTATCTCGGCGGTCCCGGTGTCGCACAGGGATATCTGGGCAGACCGGGGGCGACGGCCGAACGATTCGTCGCCGATCCCTTTCATTCGGGTGAACGTCTCTATCGCACAGGGGATCTCGTACGCGCGGAAGTGGATCTGACGCTGGAATTCCTCGGCCGTGCCGACGAGCAGCTCAGCGTGCGCGGACGGCGGATCGAACCCGCCGAGGTCGAGGCCGCGCTGACCGCCTCGCCGCAGGTGGCGCAGGCGGCGGTGACCGTCGCCGACGGACCTTCGGGACCTCGGCTGATCGGCTATGTCGTTGTGGCCCGGGGAGCCGACGCCGACGCCGCGGCGATCATCGCGAACCTGCGCGAGGTATTGCCCCCGGCCATGGTGCCCGCGCAACTGGTCAGCCTGGACCGGCTTCCGGTCACCGCACACGGCAAGGTGGACCGGGCCGCACTCGTGGTCCCGGATCCGGTGAGCCGCCCCTATCACGCACCGGAAACGGCTCTGCAACAAAGGGTTGCCGAGCGCTTCGCCACCGCGCTGGAAGTGCCGCAGGTCGGTCTGGACGACGATTTCTTCGAATTGGGCGGCAATTCGCTGCTGGGGGTGACGCTCTCGGCCGATCTGGCCGCGGCGACGGGTGCGCCGGTGACGGTGCGGTGGTTGTATACCGGCCCGACCGTCGCCGAGCTGGCCGAGCGGATCGCCGGTCATCGGGGCGGCCCGGAGACCGAGGACGGGCTCGACGCGGTCCTCGAACTGCGCCGTGGCGGCGCCGCGCCGCCGTTGTTCTGCATTCATTCCGCGGTGCCGCTGGCCTGGTGTTATGCCGGACTGGCGCGATACGTCACCGATCGTCCGGTCTTCGGCCTCCAGGGGCTCACCCCGGAGGGCGAACCGGATGCGGCCGTCACGATCGATGATCTCGCCGAGCGCTACGTGGCGCACATACTCCGGATTCAGCCGCAGGGTCCGTACCATCTGCTGGGTTGGTCGCTCGGTGGTCAGATCGCCCATGCCGTCGCCGTGCGATTGCGTGAACGCGGTTGTGCCGTAGCGGTTCTGGCCATGTTGGACAGCATCGTCTTTCCGGCGGGCTCGCCACCTCCGCCGACGCCCCGGATGCGTGATCTGCTCACCCATCTGCTCGGTGACGAGCCCGAGGACGGTGATGCGCTCGCCGATCTCACCGCCGCCGAGGCAGCGGCCGAATTGGCTTCCGCCGGGCCTAGTTTCGGCGCGGGTCTGACCGCGGCACAACTGACCCGGCTGCATCGCGGTTATGTCGCATGCGTGCGCCTGTCGCACGGCTACCGTCCGGGCGTATACGACGGTGATCTGCTGTACTTCTCGGCTACCCGCGGGGTGACCGCATCGCTCGGTGCGGACCTGTGGCGGCCGTATGTGACCGGTGCGCTGATCGAGCACCCCGTACCGGCCGTGCACGCCCAGCTCACCAATTCCGATGTGGTGCCGATCATCGGCCCGCTGCTGGCCGCGCAGCTGGCCGGGGCGCCCGCATGAGTGCGGCCGAAGAGCCTGCGGCGCATCGGCATTCCCGTCCGGAGGTGCCGGAGGCCGGTCCCGGCCGGGCGGTGCGGACCGGGAGTCGCACCGGCATGCAGTGGCGACAGGTGTATCGGGACCGGGCGGATTGGGACCGGTCCGACCCCGGCGCGGCCGCGTTCACCCGATGGGTGGACGGATATCTGATGCGACCGCATCCCGCTCTCGGCCGTGAGGGTCCGGTCTGCCCGTTCGTGCGTGCGGGCGTGGTGCACGATCTGCTCTGGGCGGGTCTGGCCACGGGCGGCGACCGGCTGGGCACGGCGGATCTGCGGTGCATCGTGGGCGATGCGCTCGAGCAGTATCACCACCTGTGCGCCGAACACCCGGACCGGGCCCGGCAGCTCACGCTGGTCACCCTCTTTCCGGGACTGACGCACTACGAGCGCATCGACGCGGCGCATCTGGCCTGGAAATCCGATGCGGTCCGGCAGGGTTTCATGCTGGGCCAGTTCTATCCCGGATGCGATGTTCCCGGACTGTGGAATCGCGACTTCCGCCCGCTGGACGCCCCGGTGCCGATGCTGGTGCTGCGGCCGATGATGAGCACCGACTTCCCCTTCCTCGCCGGGCGCGCGGAGTGGCTGTACGCCTACTTCACCCATTTCGCACCTGATCTGCCCAGGCGGCTGCGCTGGGCGATAGCCGACCGGATGCTGGTCGAGGGCGCGGCGGTGGCGGACATCACCGGGCTGCGGGTGCACTCTCACGATGAAGACACCCGGTGATATGCCCGAAGAGACGCTCGCTCGAGGCATACTCCAATGATGCACCGGCTTCTGCGTTGCCTTTTCGTCCTGTTTGCCGTGATCGCCACGTTCGTTCCGATCGTCGCGGCGGCCGATACCGGCAGGGTGCCCGGAATTCTCGACGTACGGCCGCTGGGCGGCCAGCAGTACCAGGTGGTCGTGTACTCCGCGGCGATGAAGCGGCCGATCACCCTGTGGGTGTCGCACCCCGATCGGCCGGCGCCCACGCTGTACCTGCTCAATGCCGTCGACGGGGGTGAGGACGGCGGCCCCTGGAACGTGCGCACCGATGCCGCGCGGTTCTTCGCCGACAAGCCGGTCAACGTGGTCGTGCCGATCGGTGGCCGGGCCAGTTACTACACCGATTGGACCTCGGACGATCCCGCGCTGGGCCGCAACGAATGGTCCACCTTCCTGATCCGCGAACTGCCGCCGCTGCTGAACGCGCGTTTCCACGCCACCGGTCGCAATGCCGTTGCGGGAGTGTCGATGTCGGGGACCTCGGCATTGGATCTGGCGATCGAGGCTCCCGGGATGTACCAGGCCGCCGGCGTCTACAGCGGATGCCCGAGCACGAGCGATCCGGCCTCGCGAGCGTTGGTGTACTCGCAGCTGGCGACGTTCGGCGCCAATGCCGCGAACATGTGGGGCGGACCGACGAATGCCGCCTGGTCGGCGCATGATCCGGTGGTGAATGCCGCCCGGTTGCGAGGAGTGGCGCTGTACATCTCCTCCGGCAACGGCAGTGCGGGTGTGCACGACACCTTGGCCGACCCGTCCATCGGCGGCAATCCGCTCACCCTCGCCAACCGCCTCTCGATCGGGGGCGCGATGGAGAACGTCGTGAACGGCTGTACCCGCGCGCTCACCGGTCGTCTTGCGGCGCTGGGTATTCCGGCCACGGAGGTATTCCACGCCGGGACCCACTCCTGGCCGTACTGGCAGGACGACCTGCACCATTCCTGGCCGGTGTTCGCCGCCGCGCTGGGGGTTTGAGCGTTCGGTAGAGTGCGGCGGTGACCTTCCGCAAGCTGGTGGTCGTCGGTGGCGTGGAAGCGGTGCTGGACCCGCCGCATCGCGCGATCCTGGACGAACTGGCCGACACCCTCGTCACCGTCGCCCGCGGGACCGATCCGGGCCCGGAACTCGCCGATGCCGACGCGGCCGTCCTCGCGTTCGCGATCCCCTTCGGCCGCATCGCCATCGATGCCGCGCCGAGGTTGCGGTATCTACAGGTCGCCTCGACCGCATTCGATGCCGTGGATGTGGACTACGCCCGTGAGCGCGGTATCGCCGTGGCCACCCTGCCGGACTACATGACCGAGCCGGTGGCGCAGTTCGTCCTCGCGGTGCTGCTCGAGCAGGCCAGTGGTCTGGCAGCGGGCCGCGCGTTCCGGCGGGAGGGGAATTTCTTCCCACTCGCGTTCCCCGCCAAGCAGTTTCGCGGCAGCCGAGTCGCGGTGGTCGGGCTCGGCACCATCGGCCGCCGGGTGGCCGAGATGGCCGCGGGGCTCGGTGCGGAGGTTCGGTACTGGTCACGACACCGCAAGGACGACAGTGGATTTCGATACCAAGATCTCGACGCTCTACTGTGCGAGGCCGATTTCGTCTCCGTCAACCTGGCGCTGACCGACCGAACGCGCGGCGTTATCGATGCTGCCCGGATCGCCGCACTCGCTCCCGGCACCGTGCTCGTCTGCACCGCACCCCTGGAACTGATCGACCTTCCCGCCCTGCGCGCCCGCACCGAGACCGGCGATGTTCGCGCGATTCTCAATCACGCCCTCCCCGGCACGATCGCCGATTTCGAGGGCTGTCCGGGCTTCGTCGACCCACCCCTGGTCTACCTGACCGACCAGTCCCGCGCGCTCATGCAAGCAGCGCTGGTCACCCGCCTGCGGGAGTGGGCCGCACTGCCCTGAGCGCTTTCCCGGAATCTGTCGGTGGCCGGTGCCACAATGCGGTATGGCGTACGACGAGGAGTTGGCCGACCGGATTCGGGATCTGCTCGGCCCCGCGCTGCCGGAGGCGGCCGAGAAGAAGATGTTCGGCGGTCTGGCCTTCTTGATCGGCGGCAATATGGCGGTGGTGGCCAGTGGCCGGGGCGGGCTGATGGTGCGGGTCGATCCCGATCAGGCGGCTTCGCTCATCGACGGTGCGGGCGTGGCGCCGATGATCATGGGCGGCCGGGAGATGAAGAACTGGCTGCGGGTGGAGACGAATATCGTCCACGACGACGCCGACCTGCAGCGATGGATCGATCGCGGCGTCGAATACGCGCGCACCCTTCCGGCGAAATAGCGCTGGGATACCCGCTGCCGGGGTCCTGTGACGTGCTGTGCGATTCGCTCGCCGTGCCAGTGGTCTGTTCGCCGAACCGTCCCGCTCAGCGGGAACGCGACCGCGGGTCGGGCGGTGGCGACGCCGGTGAGTGTTAGCGTGTGCCTCACTCACGCGTGGCCGAGCGGGAGGACGAGTTGGACACGATGAACTGCCCTTGGCGGTGAACGGAGCCGGATGATGCGTGCGCTGCAACTGACCGGACCGGGCACGCTGGAACTGCGGGAGATCCCGGTTCCCGAGATCGGTCCGGGCGAGGTGCTGCTGCGAGTCGGCGCGGCCGGTATCTGCCATTCGGATTCGTATGTGCTCAGCCTGCCGTTCGCGCTGCGCGAGGATCCGCTGACCATGGGGCACGAGATCGCGGGCACCATCGAGGCGGTCGGTTCCGAGGTCGACGGGCCAGCCGTCGGCGACCGGGGAATCGTCTACCTGTGCTGGTCGTGCGGGGTGTGCCGGGAGTGTGCGCGGGGTAGGGAGAATGTCTGCCTGGCCGCGGGCCGCACCGCGATGCCGCCCTGCCCGGGTCTGGGCCCGGCCGGTGGAATGGCGGAATATGTTGCGATACCGGCGAATTCGTTCGTCCCCATCGGTGACGAGCTGGATTTCGCCGAAGCCGCACCGCTGGCCGACGCCGCCCTGACCCCCTATCACGCGATCCGCGGTGCGATGGATCAATTGCAGCCGGGGGCCACCGCCGTGGCCATCGGTATCGGCGGGCTCGGGCATGTGGCCGTGCAGATTCTCACGGCGATCACCGCGGCCCGCGTCATCGCCGTCGACATCGCCCCGGAGAAACTGGATCTGGCCGCGGATTGCGGTGCCGCGCTCGGCATTCTGGCCGGCGAAGACGCCGCCGCGCAGATTCTCGAACGCACCGCGGGACGCGGCGCCGAGGCGGTGTTCGACTTCGTCGGCAACCGATGCGACGGCGGCGCTGGCCGTGCAGGTGGTGGCCCCGGACGGCGCGTACCGGATGGTGGGTCTGGGCGGCGGAGTGCCCGGCATCGATGCCGGGCCCGCCGGAGGCCCGGGTCTGCCCTGGGGTGCGACGGTGCGAAAATCCTACGCGGGCACCAGGAGTGACCTGTATGCCTCGGTCGCGCTGGCGCAACAGGGCAGGGTACGGGTCGAGGTGGAGCGCTTCGCGCTGGAGGAGGGCCGCACCGCGTTCGAACGTCTCGATCGCGGCGAGATCCGCGGCCGTGCAGTGCTGATTCCGTGACAGGCCGTGCCGATTCCGTGAAAGACAGGGAGCCCATGACCGCATCCGCCGACCCCCGCGCCGCCGCCGCGCAGATCACCGCCGCCCTCACCGGGCCGGGCGGTGCGTTCGAGACGACCGTCGAAGAGGTGCTCGGAGCGCCCCTGACGGTGCTGCGGAATCGCCGCGGCGCACTGTCCGAACTGCTCGACGCCTCGGCGGCGTGGGGTGCTCGCGACTATCTGGTGACCGCGGACCGGCGGCTGTCCTTCGCCGAACACGCCGCTGCCGCGGGCGCTCTGGCCGGTGCGCTGGCGCGGCGGTACGGCGTGGGCAAGGGCGATCGGGTCGCGATCCTGGCCGCGAATACCCCCGAATGGGTCGTGACGTTCTGGGCGGCGCAGTGCCTGGGTGCGATCGCGGTCGGCTACAACGCCTGGTGGGCGCCGCGCGAGATCGCGTACGGACTCGAGCACACCGCGCCGAAGGTCGTCGTGGCGGATGCGAAAAGAGTCGCCCTGCTGAGTGATTCGGGGTTCGACGGGCCGGTGCTGAGCATGGAGCGCGACGTGCCCGACCTGATCGCGGAGCATATGGGGGACAATCCCCGCACACCGGTCGCCGAGGACGATCCGGCGGTCGTGCTCTACACCAGCGGTACCAGCGGACGGCCCAAGGGAGTTGTGCATTCGCATCGAAACCTGCTGGCGGTGAGTGATTATCACCGATTCACCGATGCCATGGTGGCCGCGATGCGCGGACGGGAGTTCACCGAGCCCAGCGATAAACGCTTCCTGCTCACCTCGCCGCTGTTCCATATCGCCAGCCTGCACAATCTGGTCGTCCCGCGACTGATGACCGGCGCTGCCGTGGTGATGCATCAGGGCTCGTTCGAGGTGGATCGGGTGCTGCGGTTGATCGAACGTGAACGGGTCAGCAACTGGGGTGCGGTGCCGACCATGGCCGCGCGCATCCTCGAACACGATCTGAGCGGTTTCGATCTGTCCTCGCTCGCGGCGTTCTCGCTCAACGCCGCACCCTCCTCGCCGGCGTTCCATCAGCGGCTGCGCGAACGCCTCCCGGTCGCGGAGGTCGCTTTGACGACCAGTTACGGACTCACCGAAAGTGGAACGGCCGCAACGGTTGCCACGCCGGCCGAGCTGGCCGCGTATCCGGAGACGGTGGGGCGGCCGATCCTCGGCGTCGAGGTGGAGATTCGCGATCCCGCGGGCAGGGCCGTTCCCGACGGCGAGGAAGGCGAGATCTGCGTGCGCAGCCCGTATGTGATGCTCGGCTATTGGCACGACGAGACCGCCACCGCCGCGGCTATCGATGCTGAACGATGGTTGCGTACAGGAGATTTCGGCACCCTCGCCGAGGGGCGCCTGCATCTGTCGGGTCGCCGCAGCGATCTCATCCTGCGCGGCGGTGAGAACGTGTACCCCATCGAGATCGAGAACGTCCTGGACGAACATCCGGCAGTGGTGGAGTCGGCGGTGCTCGGCGTTCCGCACGAGGACCTCGGACAGGAGGTGGCCGCGGTGGTGGTCGTCGCCGAGACCGATGCGGTGACGCACGAGCAGCTGCGTGCCTTCGCCGCCGAGCGCCTGGCCTACTTCAAGGTGCCGTCCCGCTGGGTGATCACGGCGGAACTGTTGCCGCGCAACGCGACCGGAAAGGTCGTCCGCCGCGAGATCCATCTCTGACTCAGCCCCGCCGCAGCTGCATCGCCCAGGCCAGTGCGCCCAGCGCGCCGGTGTTGGCGAGGGCGCGCAGGATGTTCAAGCGCACCCACGGAGTCTCGAATTGCGCTCGCAGCGTGGCGAAGTCGCCGGTGTGTACGTCGGCCAGACGGTTGTTCAGCGGTATGTTGCCGCCGGAGGTGATCAGGAAGCTCAGCACGTTCAACACCACCGCGCCCAGAATCCACCACAGCACGGTGCGCTGGTCGCCGCGCAGATGCAGGATCGCCGCCAGGGCCGTGCAGGCCACCGAGCCGAGGAAGCTCAGCATGAACACCGGATTGACGATGACGGTGTTGATCCGGTTCATCACATCCACGAAGGTCCGGTCGTCGAGCTGGTGCAGCGCGAGCATCACCGAGCACGCGTAGGCGTAGAACACTCCGGCCAGCAGGCCGGTCGTAATCGTCGCTGCCGCAAGGGAAATCGCGCCGAAGGTCGATGAGGTGGCAGGTGCTGTCGTCGTCATGTATCCAGTACAGCGGCCTGCGGCGCGCATGCACATGGTCCGGACACGCACAAACATATGCGAGCGTCCACGCGGGGACGGTCAGTTCTGCCGCGGCAGCAACTCGGCCACGAATCGATCGATGAACTCCTCGTAGGGACGATCGCCGGTCGTGCTGATGACGAATTTGCTCAGCCCCGCCGTCAGATACCCGTCGATCAGGCGGTGTAGACCAGGCCAGCCGTTCGCGATGAGCTCGCTCGGGTCGATATCCGGGCGGCGGCTGCGGATCAGCGCGGCCCGTTCGGGGGCGATGCCGTCCTCGGCGAGAAACAGGGTGATGCCGTAGTGGTCGTCCTCGATCTCGCGCCCGGCCTGTGCGGCGGCGGTTCGGATGGTCTCTCGGGCGCGTCCGGCCTCGGCCGGGGTCAGGAAGCTGCCGAGCCAGCCGTCGGCCAGGCGGCCAACACGGCGCAAACCCGCGGGGGCCGAACCGCCGAGCCAGATGTCCAGCGGCCGGTCCGGGCGCGTCTCGAGCCCCGCGCCGTCGAGTGTGAAGAACTCGCCCGCGAAGTCCACCCGCTCCTTGTCCAGCACCTCGCGCAGCAGTCGCAGCGATTCGTCGAATACCGCCGCCCGCTTGCCCTGCGGCACCGGAAACAGCTCGTGTTCGGCAGGTTGCGCCGGACGCAGCCCGAACACCGGCAACACCCGTTTGGGGGCGAGCGCTGCCAGCGTGGCGAGCTGTTTGGCCACCAGAACCGGATGTCGCCCCGGCAGAATGGCCACCGAGGTCCCAACCTTCAGCCGACTCGTCCGGGAGAGGGCGAAGGCCATCCCCACCGTCGGATCCACGGCTTTCGAGTACACGAGTTCCGGCAGCCACAGCGAGTCCACCCCGGCCTCCTCCAACCGGTCCACGAACCCCGCGAACCGCACTGGATCGCTCCCCACACCCGCGGCCACCCCGAACCGGACCTTCATTCGCGCCTCCTGACGAGTTCACTCGATGCCAACCCGAAACCGGCCCCCGCCCATTCCCCACCGCAGTGCTCGGATCCGGGTGATGGTTCTCGAGGTAGCAGGGCTATGTCGAAATGATCACTCTCATATCGGTAGGGGGAGGAATTCGACCGGAGTGCCGTTCTCGGCGTGGACAGGGACGATCACCAGGCCGTCGCGATCGAGCAGGCCCGCCAGGTGGGCGGTGCGGATGCCCGGATCGCCGATCCAGCCGCCCTCGGGCGCGGCGCGGGCGGGCACGATGCGCGGGACGGGGCCGGAGATATCGGCGGCGTTGCGCAGCGGTCCGGTGATCGCGCGACGGGCCGGGCGTCCGGTGAGACCCTCGATGATCGCGGGGGCCAGCGCGAGCAGCGTCGCGACTGCCGCGAACGGATTGCCAGGGAGCCCCAGAACCGCTGTCCCGCTGGGTGTTTCGGCCACGACCGTGGATCCGCCCGGCCGTAGTCGCAATCGGTGCACGGGCAGCTGGGCTCCGGTGCGATCCAGAGCGGCGCGCAACTGATCGGCCGCGCCGCCGCCGGTGGCGCCGACGATCACCAGTAGTTCGCAGTCGACGGCCTGAGCCAGGACCTCGTCGAAACCGTTCGCGGTATCGCGCAGGTGCACTCGGTCCAGCGGCTGAATTCCGCACCAGGACAACAGTTCCGGCAGGACGGGGCCGATCGAGTCGCGGGTCTGCCCGGTGTGCAGCGGACCCTCGCTGCGAATCTCGTCGCCCGTCATGACGATTCGCGCGTGCACGGGTCCGTGTACCAGCCCCTCGGGCACCTCGGCCGCCGCGGCGACCGACAGCAGTGCCGCCGATACCGGCGTGCCCGCGGGAGCGAGTATGTCGCCGGGCTGCCAATCCTCGCCGCGTCGGCGGATGTCGTCGCGAATCGGCGTGTCCGGCAAGCGATGTAATCCGTCGGTATCGGACCGGGCGAATTCGTCGCGCACCACTGCCTCGGTGCCCTCGGGGATATGTGCGCCGGTGGCGATACGGACAGCCTCCCCGGCGCGCAGTCCCGCGGGACGTTCCCCTCCGGCGAATCCGATATCGCGCCGCACCCGCCACGGCCCGGGTCCGCACACGGCGTAGCCGTCCATCGCCGAGACATCGAATCGCGGCAGCGCCTCGGCCGCGGTCAGCGGTTCGGCCAGCACCGCGCCCGCGGCCCTGCGCAGCGTTACGCGTCGAGTCGGAAGCTGGGACAGCTTGTGGCGCACGATACTTCGTGCCTGATCGAGTGAGAGTGGTGCGGCCAGCGCGCGGGCTCGGGCGATATCGTCCGGGGTGTCGCAGTCGGCGACGTCCGGCAGCGGTACCAGCACGGCGTGTTCGGGAATCAATGCCTTCATCGGCTGATTGACCGGTGCGTCGAGCCGCTCGATTGCGGCTTGCAGCGCGATGCGCCGCCACATCCCGATCAGATATTGCGGACGTCCGGACTCGTCCGCGGCGAATACCGCATCGGCCCCGGATTCGACGGCGCGGGATATCAGCGCATCGATGGCCGCGGCGGTCAGGAACGGCATATCCGCGGCCAGCACCACCACCAGATCGGCGGGAAAGTCGCAGTCCGCCAACGCTTTCAGCCCTGTCGATATGGCGGCAACCGGACCTGATCCGGCCGGTACCTCCTGCACCTGCCGGATACCCGGCCCCAGATCGGGGCGATGCGGCCCTACCACCACCGTGCGCACACATGCGGCCACCGCACCGATGGCGGCCTCCAGCATGGACTGCCCGCCGACGACGATCGCCGGCTTGTCCACCCCGCCCAACCGACTGGCCCGGCCCCCGGCCAGCACGATCGCGTCCACAGTGGTCACGATCGTTCACCCGCGCGGTAGTTCATGCGCCGATCGTAGTTCGTCCGGCCGACACGGCTACGTCACAGCGAGGCCTCACCCGTCGAGAAGAGGGGCCGCGGGCGGCCGGTGCGTGTGTTCGGAAGGGGGTGCGTGCTGGTGGTGGTTGTTCAGTCCCGGTGGGGACGCAGGAGGCGGATCTCGTGGGTTTCCGGGTCGGCCAGGGAGTGCCGTGGGGTGTGGGGTTGGCGGTGTGTGCGTTCCGAAGGGTGTGCGTGCTGGTGGTGGTTGTTCAGTCCCGGTGCGGACGCAGGAGGCGGAACTCGTAGGTTTCCGGATCGGCCAGGGTGATCGGCGCGGTGGGGGAGTCGGCGGGGCGGGAGGTGCGCGCACCGGCGGCGCACAATCGCTCGATCTCGCGGGCCGGGTCGTCGGCGGGGAAGGGGACCAGGTCGAGGTGCAGGTGGCCCGGATCCTTCGGATCATCTTGTGCGCGCAGGAACTCCAGCCAGGGGCCCTGTGCGGTGGCCGAGCGGATACCCGTGTAGCGGTTGTGCTCGTGGGTGATCGGCCAACCGGAGGCGGTCGACCAGAATGCGGCCAGCCGCGACGGATCCCTGGTGTCGACGACGATGGCGGCGATCGCGCCGGTGTCGACGTACTCCTCGCGCGGTTCCAGCACACAGAATTCGTTGTCCTCGGGGTCGGCCAGGACCGCCCAGGGCACCGCGCCCTGCCCGATATCGACCCGCCGCGCGCCCAGGGACAAGGCCCGGTCCACCTGTACGCCTTGATGATCCAGCGACCGGCTGGCCAGGTCGAGATGGATGCGGTTCTTCCCGGCCCCGAGCGTCCGCGCGGGCAGGAAGCTCAGCGCGATATCGGGAGCGTCCGGATCGGATGCGGCCACGTCGACTTGGTCGGGCCGGTCGAGGGTTATCTCCCACCCGAGCAACTCGGCCCAGAACCGGGCCACCCGACGCGGTCGCGCCGCGTCGAACACCACGCACGCCAAACGGGTGGACATGAATCCACGGTAACCTCCGCACCTCGTCTCACGGGTGGATTCGTCCGGTTCGCGCGGTGTTCGGGCGCGGCGTTCAGTCCTCGAATCGATGTCGCGCGGACGTCAAATCCACCCGGTCTCCGCGGATCGGGCAGCCTTCCAGGGCGAGCCGGGCCAGTTGCCGATGCGCCAGATGCGGTGCGGGTGACCCGTCGGCCCGCAGCACCCGGTGCCAGGGCAGGTCGGCGGAGTCGGTGCGCATGATCCACCCGACCGTGCGCGGCGTGGACAATCCGGCCGCGGCCGCGATATCGCCGTAGGTACTCACCCGACCAGGCGGAATCGTCGCGACCAGCTCACGTACCCGCTCGATCTGTGCGTCTGTGGTCGGCACGTCAACAACACCCCGGCCCGGGTACCGCGAGCACCGACTCGACCGGGACGGGTATCGGCCGGCCGATACCGATGCGATGAATCTGCGGCATGAGCACAGCCCCATTGTGTCCGGTAGCACCGACAAGTGCGACGCTCGACCAGCGCGCTCGCGAAGGTCGCCGCGGCGACTTGGGCGGTGAGATGCCCCGATCTCGCGCCGTCCTCGGCGCGGATTCGGTTCACCGGGGACCGAGGCGCGCCGGATGATTGCTCCCGGGGTCGGCGCGAATCACGGTTCGACGGCATTGCCGAACATGGGATGCGATCGGTCGTCGGCTTCTCGAATACCGGAATGTGGGCTGCGCGCAATGTATGCGAGACGGGATACGCGCTGCTCTTCCGGGGCTCGAGCGGCGGGCGCGGTGGTTGGGCGAATTCGGGTCGCGGACGGGTCCGCGGGAACTCGGGAGGTCGATCACAGGACGGATACGCATGCCCTGGACCTGGCGATTTGCTGTGGCGAAATAATTCCTGTCGGCCTCGTCTGTTGAAATAGCGGTCGTGATGCGATCGGATAGCCCGGTGCGATTGGTGCGCCGTGGCGAGACGGCCCCCCGCCCGCGGGAATGGGGCGCCGATGTCCGGATGCTGTTCGCGCGCGGTACGAGCGCGGATCCGGGCTGGCGGCCCTGGCAGGTGCTGGGCGGGCCGGGCACGGGTAAGACCTCGCTGCTGATCGATATCGCCGCCGACCGGATCGCCGCGGGTGCGGATCCGGAATCGATCCTGCTGCTGACCCATTCGAAACAGGCCGCGCTGCGGGTGCGCAACGCCGTCACCCGGCAGGTTTCGGCCGGCGCCGACGATATCGTCGGCGGTGTGCCGGGTGCGACGCGCGAGCCGCTGGTGCGCACGGTGCACTCCTACGCCTTCGCGATCGTGCGCATGCAGGCCGAGGCGAACGGCAATCCGCCGCCCCGGCTGCTGACCGGCGCCGAACAGGACGTCGTCCTGCGCGAGATGCTGCGCGGCGAACTGGAGGACATCCAGGCCGGGCCCGGCGGCCCGTACGGCGGTGCGATGGATCTGTGGCCACAGCGTCTGCATCCGGCGCTGGGAACCCTCGGTTTCGCCGAGCAGCTGCGCGATCTGATGTTGCGCGCCACCGAACGCGGCCTGGGCCCCGAGGACCTGATCGACCTGGGCCGCATGCACGATCGGCCCGAATGGGAGGCCGCCGGACGTTTCGCCGAACGATATGAGCAGGCCATGCTGCTGCGCTGGTCGGTCGGCATCGAGGCCCCGGAGGCGAGTGCGCCCGCTCTCGACGCCGCGGAGCTGGTCGGCGCGGCCCTGGACGCGCTCGCGATGGAACCACGCCTGCTCGACGCCGAACGCAGCCGCATCCACCACCTGCTCGTGGACGACGCGCAGCATTTGGATCCGCTTGCGGCGCAATTGATTCGCGTCATCGGAGGCGGCGGCGCGACCACCGTCGTCGCGGGAGATCCCGACCAGGCCGTCTACACGTTCCGCGGTGCGGATCCGCAGTTCCTCACCGATCTGGAGACCCGGCACGAGCGTCGAATCCTGTTGCAGGACAACCACAGGGCCGCCCCGGTTATCGATGAGGCGGTAGCCCGCATCCGCAGCCGCATGCCGGGCCGGGCCGCCCGCCGCCCCGATGCGCCCGCACGAGCACCGGATTCCGAGACGCCGTTCGGTACCGCGGAATTCGGGCAGCGGGCCGGTGCCGGGAAGGCGGCTGGTTTCGAGGATTCGGAGGCCGGGCACGCCGGCGCCACGGGTTCCGGGGTCGGCACCGCGCAGCCCGGCCTCACGGCCGCTGAGTACGCGGAGGCGAATTTCGCGGTGCGGGTGCTGACGACTCCGGCGAAGGAGGCTGCGCTGATCGCCGACCATCTGCGGCGCGCACATCTGACCGGCGGGGTGCCCTGGTCGCGGATGGCGGTCGTGGTGCGGTCGGTGCCGTTGTCGCTCGCTCCGCTGCGGCGTGCTCTGCTGGCCGCGGGAGTCCCTGTGCTGCAACCGAAACCGGATGTGCCACTGGCACGTCGACGCGGTGCCGGCTGGATGCTGCTGGCCTTGCGGGCCCTGCTCGCCGCGACCCGGGACCGCCCCGACCTGTTCACCGAGGACGACGCCCTCGATCTGCTCACCGGCCCCCTGGGCGGAGCCGATCAGATCAGCCTGCGCCGCCTGCGCCGCGGTGTGCGCCGCACCATCCTCGAGCGCGCCCGTCGCGAGGACCCGTCCGATCCGTGGGCCGCCGATCGGCCGCCGCTCGAGCCGGCGGATTCCGAAATCCCGGGTGAATCGAATTCTGCCGCCGTAGCAACAGCCGGCGACGCGGCCGGACAACATGCGCGCACGGCGGCCGAGTCGGGTGGTGACGCCGAATCCGCCTCCGCGGCAAAGGCATCCGGCCGGTCAGACGACGCCACCATGGATTCCGATCGGTTCGCGGAGCTGGATCGGTCCTCGGCGCAGGTGCTGCGTGATCTGATCGTCGGGACCGGCGACGCGTCGATACCGGAACGGCTGACCGAGGTGGAATCCGCGCCGCTGCGGCGGGTGCTGGCCGCGGTGCGGCGGGCGGACAAGGCGTTGCGGCGGGGCGCGGGGCTCGAGGATGTGCTGTGGGCGCTGTGGACGGCCTCGCGTCTGGAGCGACGCTGGGTCGCGCAGTCCGAGCGCGGCGGTGCGGGTGCGCTGCAGGCCGATCGCGATCTGGATGCCGCGGTGGGATTGTTCGACGCCGCCGCGGGCTATGTGGATCGACTGCCCCGCGCGACCGTCGAGGGGTTCGTCGAATATCTGGAGCAGCAGGAGATTCCACAGGATTCGGCGCCGCTCACCGATCCCGGCGGCGCGGTCGCGATCGTCAGCGCGCACACCGCGGCGGGCCGGGAATGGGATGTGGTCGCCGTCGCCGGTGTGCAGGAGGGGATCTGGCCGAATCTGCGTCCACGCGGAACCCTGCTGGGCGTCGAGGATCTGGTGGACCTGCTTGCCGGAGTGGGCTTTCCGGGGGAGCAGCTCAGCCGGTCCGCGCCCATTCTGGCCGAGGAGCGGCGGCTGCTGCTGCTCGCGTGCAGCCGGGCGCGGCGCTCGCTGCTGGTGACGGCAGTCGAATCCGTCTCGGGCGACCGCGATCTGGTGCCGTCGCGCTTCCTGGCCGAACTCGACGCCGACGCCGCATCCGGTGAGCCGGGCCGCATCCCGCCACCGGTGGATCCTGGACGGGCCCTGGTCATGCAGGCGTTGATCGCCGAATTGCGCACGGTGGCATGCGATCCCGAAGAAACCTCGCTACGTCGCGACCGTGCGGCGCGTCAGCTCGCCCGGCTGGCCCGCGCACGGGTTCGCGGCGCGCACCCCGACGACTGGTACGGCACCGCCGAACTCAGCTCCCAACTGCCGCTGTGGGGTCAGGACGAGGGCCCGGTCGCATTGTCCCCGTCCACGGTGGAACTGCTGAAGACCTGCCCGCTGCGCTGGGCGCTGGAACGGCACGGCGGCAACGACGGGGAGAATCCCTATGCGGTGAAGGGGAGTCTGGTGCACACCCTGGTGCAGGCGCTGGCCGGGCAGGTCACCGAGGCCGAGGTCAAGGCGGCACTGGTGCGCGCGTGGAAGGCGGTGGATCCCGGTTCGGACGAGGACGGCCCGCACAGCTGGCATTCCCGCCTGGATCTGCGCCGTACCGAGAGCATGCTGGACACCTTCCTGGAGTGGTTGCGCAACACCCGCGCCGAACTGACCCAGCTGGGGGTGGAGGTGCCCGTGGACTGTGTGCTGCCCGCTCGCACCGCCGACGAATATCCGGTGCGCATCCGCGGCCGGGTGGATCGGGTGGAGCGGGATACGTTGGGGCGCTTCGTGATCGTCGACGTCAAGACCGGGAAGACGCCCATCTCCAAACAGGCCGCCCAGGACCATGCCCAGCTGGCGACCTATCAGGTGGCGGCCGCGGCGGGCGCACTGGACGACACCGGCGCGGATCCGCAGCCCGGCGGCGCGCGCCTGGTCTACGTCGCCAAACCCAGTGCCAAGGAGGGGGCCGCACAGCGACTGCAGACCGCACTGGACGACGAGTCGATTCAGCAGTGGCGCAACACCATTCACGATGCTGCCGCGGCCACCCGCGGTCCGGGCTATCTGGCCGTCCGCAATGACGGCTGCCGCCACTGTACGGTCGCGGGCAGCTGCCCGGTTCAGGATTCGGGGCGCCAGGTGACCGAGGAGTGAGCGGGCCCGGCGATCCGACCGGTCGTCGCGGCATCACGCCGTGGCAGCTGGCCGACGCGCTCGGGCTGCCGCCGCCGACCGACGAGCAGGCCGCGGTGATCGCCGCGCCGCCCGGCCCGACGTTGGTGGTCGCGGGCGCGGGCGCCGGTAAGACCGAGACCATGGCCGCTCGCGTGGTGTGGATGGTCGCCAACGGTCTGGTGGTCCCCGATGCTGTTCTCGGCCTTACCTTCACCCGCAAGGCCGCGCAGCAGTTGACCACGCGCATCCGCACCCGGCTCGCGCGGCTGGCCGGATCACCGCTGCTGCGCGAGATCGATCCGACCGGGCGGCTGCGCGGCCTGCTGACCGGGTCGGAACCGGAGATCAGCACCTATCACTCGTATGCGGGACGCCTGCTCGGCGAGTACGGACTGCTGCTTCCGGTGGAGCCGTCCGCGACATTGCTGACCGAGACGCAGCTGTGGCAGCTTGCTCATCGGGTGGTCACCACCTGGGATGGCGATCTGGAAACCCAGCGCACCCCCGTCTCGGTCACCGAGGCCGTGCTCGCGCTCGCCGGACAACTGGCCGAACATCTGGTGGAACCCGAGCAACTCGTGCAGGCGCACACCGAACTGGAGAAGCTGGTCTACACCCTGCCGAAGGGGCCGCGTCAGCGCGGCGGGCCGAGTCAGGAACTGCAGAACATCATCGCCGTGCAGACCGAACGCGTGGCCCTGCTGCCACTGGTGCGACGCCTGGCCGAGGAGTTACGTCGCAGGGGCGCACTGGATTTCGGTTCCCAAATGTCACTGGCGGCCCGCCTGGCAGCCGAACATCCGGAGGTCGGCGCGGCCGAGCGCGGCCGGCTCGGTGTCGTCCTGCTCGACGAGTACCAGGACACCGGTCACGCGCAGCGCATTCTGCTCGCCGCGCTGTTCGGAGATCCCGATGCGGCCGGTGCCCCGACCGGGTCCGAAATGAATGTGGTTGGTGCTGAGAATATTTCGGCTGAATCCGAAGTAACGCGACGGCTGGCCGTGACCGCGGTGGGCGATCCGATGCAGTCCATCTACGGCTGGCGTGGCGCGTCGGCGGCGAATCTGCCGCGGTTCGCGACCGATTTCCCCAGTGCTCCGGGTGTTCCCGCGCCGATCCTGCCGCTGCTGACCAGCTGGCGCAATCCGCCCGAGGCGCTGGACCTGGCGAATCTGGTTGCCGAACCGCTGCGGCACACCGAGGGCGGGGTGAGCGTCGACGCGCTGCGGCCCAGACCCGGCGCGGTTCCCGGTGCGGTGGCCCTCGCGCTCACCGAAACCGTTGCGGACGAACGGGAATGGATCGCCGAGCGGATCGCCGCGCAGTGGGAGGCCCATGCCGACGTCGGCGCCGCGCCGCCGACCTCGGCGGTGCTGGTGCGGCGCAACGCCGACGCGCCCGGACTGGCGGAAGCGTTGCGCGAGCGGGGATTACCGGTGGAGATCGTCGGCCTGGGCGGATTGCTGGCCACGCCCGAGGTCGCCGATGTGGTCGCGACGTTGCGCCTGATCGCCGACCCCGCGGCCGGGAGCGCGGCCATGCGCATTCTGACCGGGGCCCGCTGGCGGATCGGAGTCACCGATCTGGCCGCGCTGGCACGTCGCGCCCGGGACCTGTCCATCACCCGCCCGCCGGAACAGGCCGCCGCGATCACCGATGCCGCGGCCCTCGCCGAGGCGTTGCACACCGTCGCACCCGAACCCGCCGAACGCGCCGGGCTGGCCGATGCGATCGCCGATCCCGGTGCGCCGGAGCACTATTCGGATTCCGGATACCGGCGGATCGAGGCACTGGGGCAGGAATTGGCCGCCCTGCGCGAGCGCGGTGGCCAATCGCTGCCCGAACTGGTCGCCGACGTGGAGCGCACCATCGGGGTCGGTGTGGAGACCCAGGCGCGTCGCGCGGCGGCGGGTGGCGGTGCGGGGCGCGAACATCTGGATGCCTTCGCCGAGGTCGTCGCGGGGTATGCCGGCGATCACCGGGCGAGCCTGACCGGCCTGCTGACCTTTCTCGCCGCGGCCGAGGAGGTCGAGAACGGTTTGGAGCCCGGCGAAGTCGAGGTCGCCCGCGATCGTGTGCAGGTGCTGACCGTGCACGCCGCCAAGGGACTGGAATGGGAGGTGGTGGCCGTTCCGCACGTCGTGCGTTCCGTCTTCCCCTCGGGCGCCGCGGCCGGAACCTGGCTCGGCGCGCTCGCCGAACTGCCCACCTCGCTGCGCGGTGACCGGCAGCGCGAGGACGCCCGCGACGGCGTGCCGGTCCTGGACCTGTCCGGCCTCTACGACCGGGCAGAACTGGAACGGGCCATCAAGGAGCACAAGGACGCGCTGGCTCGTCGCCGGACCGACGAGGAACGCCGGCTGTTCTACGTCGCGCTCACCAGAACCGAACGCGCCCTGTTCGTTTCGGCACACCACTGGGCCGAGACCGGTTCCACTCCGAAGGGGCCCTCGGATTTCCTGCTCGAGCTGAAACACGCCACCGAGGTTCCCGGTACCGATCTGGCCACCGCCGTCCGCATCGACCGCTGGGACCAGGCGCCGCCCCCCGACGCGGCCAACCCGTTCACCGACGACCCGCCCAGCGCGACCTGGCCCCGCGACCCCCTCGGTAAGCGCCGCAGCGCCCTGGAGTCGGGAGCGACGCTCGTGCGCGCCGCGCTCGCGGACCTGCCACCCGAAAGTGAGTTCACCGCGGAGACTGTCGCGGATATCGCCGCGCCGGCGGGTGCGGGCTCGCGTAACTCCGCTACCGGCGGGAGGGGCGGCGTTGTCGGATCGCCCGGCGGACAGGCGGATTACGGGAAGGGGCCGGTTCGTATCCGGAATTCGGCCGCTGTCGATGACGGTGCGGGTGGACTCGGTGCCGGATCGGCAGCGGTTGCGGCCGATGATGACAGTGTCCCCGAATCCGGAGGTCCAGCGTGGCAATTGGCCCTCTTCGCTGATCCGGACGACCTTCCGGAGGAGCCGGAATCGCCTGAATTCGACACCGGCGATGCGGATTTCGCCAGCATGGATGATCCCGACGACGATCCCGAAGGCTGGTCCGCCGACGTTGATGCCCTGCTCGCCGAGCATTTCGCCGCCGCCGATCCGATCAGCGAGGTGGAACTGCCCGCACAGCTGCCCGCCACATCGCTGGTCGAGTTGCGCGCCGATCCGGCGAAACTGGCCGCGCGGCTGCGTCGTCCGCTGCCGTATCCGCCCAGCCCGTTCGCGCGCCGCGGCACCGCGTTCCACGCCTGGTTGCAGCGGTGGTTCGGGGCGGGTCAGCTGCTGGACCTGGACGTGCTGTCCGGTGCGGAGGATCCGGACGAAGCCGATGCCGAACTCACTCGGCTACAGGAGGCGTTCCTGTCCTCGTCGTGGGCCAACCGCAATCCGGTCGAGGTCGAGGTGGCCTTCGAGACTTCCGTTGCGGGAACACTCATCCGGGGCCGGATGGACGCGGTTTTCCCGGAACCCGGCGGTCGCTGGCTGGTGGTGGACTGGAAGACCGGCGCGGAGCCGGCTCGCGCTCAGGAGCAGTCGGTGGCGATGCAGCTGGCGGTCTACCGCCTGGCCTGGGCCCGCCTGATGGCCGCCCGCACCGGCGCCCTCGAATCGGAGATGCTCGAAAGGACCAGCGCCGCATTCCATTACGTCCGCACGGGCCGAACCATCGCTCCGCCGGACCTGCCGGGCCCGGACGAACTCGCCGCCCTCATCACCGCGACCCCGCTCGCCGGAACCGCCGACGAGGACGATCCGATCGGGTGAACCGCCCGCCCGGGTGTGCCTGCGGGTTCAGGCGGTACGGCTGATCTTCAGGGCCGTGGTCACCATCGGTATCTGCATGGGCAGGCGGAGCACCGAGACGATCTTGACCAGCGTCGGCGTCTTCGGATTGCCCAGCGAGTCCGCGGTGAACTTGACGTTGGCCGGGAACACCGCGACGAACAGCGCCGCGGCGAGCAGCCCGCCCAGGCGGCGGGTGCGCGGCAGGGTCAGGGCCAGGCCGACCAGGAGCTCGGCGACACCGGACAGATAGGTGTAGGTGCGGGCCCTGCCGGGCAGGGCGCCGGGCACGATCGAGTCGAACGGTCCGGGTATGACGAAATGCAGTGTGCCCACACCGAACAGCAGAGCCGTCAGCAAATACAGGCGGCCGGGCCGCGCCGGGGGTTGCTCGTTCATGTGAACCACTGTTCCATCTGTGCGCCGATCCCGTCGAGCGGCTCCTCGGGCGGTACGCTGCGGTGCGTGTGGCGCACGCGAGGGGACGGTGAATTCGATGTTCGGTGAGCAGCCCTCGCCTGGGGTGCCGCGGCTGAACGACCGGCCCGATTACAAGCTCGTAGGTATTCTGCGTATCCCGGAATTGCAGTCCAGCCCCTGGTCGGCGCTGGTGCGCCGGGTGTTTCTGGCATTCGGACTGCTGGTGATCGCGACCGCGGTGGTCTATCTCGGTCGTGACGGTTATCACGACAATCGCGGCACCCGGCTGTCCCTGCTGGACGCGGCGTACTACTCGACGGTGTCGCTGTCGACCACGGGCTACGGCGACATCACGCCCTATACCGCGCACGCGCGGCTGATCAATACGATCGTCATCACGCCGCTGCGCATCCTCTTTCTGATCGTGCTGGTCGGCACCACCCTGCAGGTTCTGACCGATCGATCCCGGCAGGCGTTCAAGATTCAGCGATGGAGGCACAGGGTGCGCAATCACACCGTGGTCGTCGGATACGGGACCAAGGGCCGCACCGCGGTGGACGCGATCCTCGGAGACGGCGTACCCGCCGGGCAGATCGTGGTCGTCGATATCGATCCGGTGGCGCTCGAGGCCGCCTCGAATGCGGGGCTGGTGACGGTGGCCGGGTCGGCCACGCGCTCGGATGTGTTGCGGCTGGCCGGAGTTCAGCACGCGTCCGCGGTGGTGGTCGCCGCCAATCGTGACGATACCTCGGTCCTGGTCACGCTCACCGCCCGCGAACTCAACAAGACGGGCAAGATCATCGCCTCGATCCGCGAGTCGGAGAACGCGCACCTGCTGCGGCAGTCCGGTGCGGATTCGGTCGTGGTCTCCTCGGAGACGGCGGGTCGTCTGCTCGGGGTCGCCACCATCACCCCGAGCGTGGTCGACATGATCGAGGACCTGCTGACCCCAGAGGTGGGGTTCACGGTCGCCGAACGAGAGGTCGAGACGGACGAGGTCGGCGGTTCACCGCGTCATCTGCGGGACACCGTGCTGGGTGTGGTGCGCGAAGGCCGTCTCATCCGCGCGGACGAGCCCGAGGTGGACGCACTCGAGACCGGCGACAAACTGCTGTACATCCACCGCGCGCACAAGTAGCGGTCGGCCAGGCTGTTCGCTGCCGCCTCCGAGCTCGTCGCCTGCGGCGGATAGTCTCGACAGGTGGCTGGTTTCGAATTGAATGAAGTTCCGCTGCTGTCCCGTTCCGGGCTCGACCGCGCCGAGGAGTTGCGTTCGGACGAGCAGGCGTTGAAACAGGGTTGGGCCACCGCACGTCTGCTGCGCATGAACCGGCGCGGACAGGTTCGCATCGACGGGGCCGCGGTGGTGCTGGAAGCGGCGACCGCCCTGGCGGCCGAGCCGGTCCCGGAGGCGGTCTTCCTGGGCGTCGACGGCGATCACATCTGGGCGGTGCGCGATAACGACATCGACGGGCAGCTGATGGATCTGCGTGCTGTCGGTATGGGGCCGGTGATACTCGACGACGCCACCCTCGGTGTGCTGACCAGTGCCCTGGCGCTGTTGAACTGGCACGATCGCGCCGGGTTCAGCGCCGTCGACGGCACCGCGACCACACCCGCCAAGGGCGGCTGGTCGCGCTTCAACGAGGCCGGGCACGAGGAGTTCCCGCGGATCGATCCGGCCGTGATCTGTCTCGTGCACGACGGCGGCGACCGGGTGCTGCTGGCTCGGCAGCACACCTGGCCGGAGCGGATGTTCTCGATCCTGGCCGGATTCGTGGAGGCGGGGGAATCGCTGGAACGGTGTGTGCAGCGCGAGTTGCACGAGGAGGTCGGCCTCGACGTCCGCGATATCCGTTATCTGGGCAGCCAGCCGTGGCCGCTGCCGCGTTCGCTGATGCTCGGTTTCGCCGCGATCGGCGATCCGGAGCAGCCGCTGGTCTTCTCCGACGGCGAGATCACCGAGGCGCACTGGTTCACCCGCGACGAGGTGCGTGCTGCCCTGGCCGCGGGGGCCTGGGGATCGGTCACCGGGACGACCGCCGACGATGCGGGCCGGCACCGCCTGCTGCTGCCCGGTTCGATCTCCATCGCCCGTACCATCGTCGAATCCTGGGCTGCCGCAGTCTGATTCGAGAATTCGACCGGCCGGTGCATCGGCCGGTCGCGCGGAGTGATCAGACGATTGCCGCCAGGGCCTGCTTGACCTGGACCAGGCTGGGGTTGGTAGCGGTGGATCCGTCGCGGTACTTGACGGTCGGCACCACGTGGTTGCCGTTGTTGACGCTGCCGACGAATTCGGCCGCCGCGGGGTCCTGCTCGATATCGACCTTGGTGTAGGTGATGCCCGCCTCGTCGAGCTGCTTCTCGAGCCGGCGGCAGTAGCCGCACCAGGTCGTGGAGTACATGGTCAGATCGGTTCCAGTCACGGCTCATTCAACATCGTGCGGGTCGGAGGTGTTCCCGGCGGGGTTGCGGAGGAATGTAGTAAGCGCGCATACTATTTTCATGACGCGATCGACCCGAACAGACCGGACACAGCGACAGCTCATGCCCGATCCGGTGGAAACGACCAGATACTGGCTGGCGGTGGTCTCTCGCGACCACGTCCGCCGCGCCGTGGAATTCGGTGTGGCACAGGCCAATCACGGTAAGCGCGCACCGGTCGAACGGATGCGGCCCGGTGACGGCCTGGTCTACTACTCGCCGCGCACCGGGATGCGCGAGGGCGCGGTGGTCAAGGCGTTCACCGCGCTCGGCGTGATCGACGATCGCCCGGTCTGGCAGGCCGAGGATCAGGGCGGTTGCTTCCGGCCGTGGCGTCGCGCGGTGAGTTACGACACCGGCGCCCGGGAGGTGCCGATCGATATGTTGCGCGGGGAACTCGAGCTGACCAGCGTCCCCAACTGGGGTGTGGTGCTCCGGCGTGGGCTCGTCCAGCTCAGCGCGCACGACTTCGAGCTGATCTCGCGGGCGATGGCCGCCGCGTGAACGCGCTGCACACCGAATTCGCCCGCGCCGACGACAGCCCCGGTCTGCTGCTGTGGCAGGTGACCAATCGCTGGCAGGCCGCCCAGCGCGCGGCGCTGGCCCCCTTCGGTCTCACCCATGTGCAGTTCGTACTGCTGGCGGCGGTCACCTGGCTCGCCGATGCCGCCGCCGGCGAGCCGGTCACCCAGCGGGACCTGGCCGATCACGCGGCCACCGATCCGATGATGACCTCCCAGGTCCTGCGCACCCTCGAGCACAAGAAACTGCTCGAGCGCCGTGATCATCCCAGCGATCGCCGCGCCAAGGCGCTGATCCCCGCCGAGGCGGGCGTGACGCTGGTGAACCGGGCCATTGCCGCCGTGGAAGCATGTGACCGGGACTTCTTCGGCCCGCTCGGAGCCGACGCCGGCGGTTTCGCCCGCGACCTGCGGCGCTTACGCGATCGCTAGCCGCTCGGTCAGCTATCGCTCGCGCACTTGGACCAGGTGTGGAACGGCCCGCTGACCTTGAAGTTCGTCTGTGCCGAGGAGATGGCCTTGGATTCGGCCTCCGATGCCGTGGCGCCCCAGGACCCGGCCCAGCCGTCGCGCTCGCCGACGGCGATCGCGACACAGCCGTTCTTCGCCCAGGTCGCCGGTTGGCAGTTGGTTCCGCACTGGGAGTTGGCGCGCGAGCTGGCATCGTCGGAGCCGATCGAGCTCTTGGCCCACGAGACCTGATGGGTGTCGGCGTTGTAGGTCGCGGCGATCCACTCGTCGGCCGGTGCGGGGACGGTCGTCGTGGTCTCGGGCGCGGTGGTGGTCGTCTCGGTCGTCGTCGACGACTCCTCGGTGGTGGAGGTCCCGGTCGCGACGTTGTTCTCGCTGTGATGCGGGCGCAGCAGGAAATACCCGCCGACCCCGACGACGATCAACGCGATCACCACCGCCGCGATCACCAGCGGAATATTCGTGCCCCCGCCGCCGCCCGATCCGGGCCCACCGCCGGTCCCGTAGGGCGGAATCTGCCCGGGCGGGATCTGCCCCGGCGGATAGCCCTGGGTCGGCGGGTACTGCTGTTCGGGGGTGTACTGCGGATACCCTTGCCCGCTCGGGTACTGGCCCGGCGGATATCCCTGTCCACCCGGATACTGAGCCTGCGGATACCCCTGATCACCCGCATAGGGCTGAGCGGGCGCGGCGTACGGCTGTTCCGGGGTGTAGGGCTGCGGCGGCGCGGTGTAGGGCGGCTGTTGCTGACCGGCGAACATCTGCGTGGCCTGGTCGGCGGGATACGGGATGCCCGGTGCGGACTGGCCGAGTTGCTGGGTCGGGTTGTCCGGTGCGGACTGCCCGGGAGGCGGGTACGACCCGCCCGGCGCCTGATCCGGCGGTCCCGAATAATGGATGGTCGGCTTGGCCGCCTCGCCGTCCGGCTGAGGTGATTGCGGAGGGTAACTCACCGGTCGACCGCCTTGGTGTCATTCATGGACGAAAGGTGCCGTGCTGCATTCGGAGTCACCGTCGGAAACCCCCGTCTGAACTCTCGAGCCGCATCGGCTCGTCACTGTAGCGCACGCCGAGCCGATGGTCGTCCGCTCGATGGATTCAGTGTGACACCAGCGAAATCGGCATGTCATCACATTTTCCGCCGCACGATGAGGTCAGTGGCGACTTCGGTGCCCGGACCGTCGGCGCCCGGAGAATCTGTCGGACCGCGCTGTCATGATGGAGCGCGTGCCCGCTTCGCCCGCCCCGCCCGGAAGCCCGCTCGACGGACTCGACCCCGAGCAGGCCGCTGCCGTCCGGGCGCCCCGGGGGCCGGTCTGTGTGCTGGCGGGTGCGGGCACCGGGAAGACCCGCACCATCACCCATCGCATCGCCCATCTGGTCTCGGCCGGTCATGTGCGGGCCGATCAGGTGCTCGCCGTCACGTTCACCGCGCGCGCGGCCGGTGAACTGCGCGGGCGATTGCGGTCGCTGGGCCTGGGCGGTGCGTCGAATACCGTGCAGGCTCGCACCTTTCACGCCGCGGCCCTGCGTCAGCTGCGGTACTTCTGGCCGCAGGTCGTCGGCGAGGTGCCGTGGCGGCTGGTGGAGGGCAAGTTCCCGATCGTCGCGCAGGCGGCGAACCGGGTGGGACTGTCCACCGCGACCGAGAGCGTGCGCGATCTACTCGGCGAAATCGAGTGGGCCAAGGCATCTTTGATCGCTCCCGAGGACTATGCCGACGCGGCGGCACGGCACCGGCGCGAGACGCCGTACGACCCGCAGCGGGTCGCCGAGGTCTACACCGGCTACGAATCGCTCAAGACCACACCCGAGGGCATGCTGCTGGACTTCGACGATCTGCTGCTGCACACCGCGGCCGCACTCGAGGACTACGCGGCCGTGGCCGAGGAGTTCCGCGGACGCTACCGGTGTTTCGTCGTCGACGAGTATCAGGACGTCACGCCGCTGCAGCAGCGTGTGCTGGACGCCTGGCTGGGCGGTCGCGACGATCTGACCGTCGTCGGCGACGCGAATCAGACCATCTATTCCTTCACCGGCGCCAGTCCTGCGTATCTGCTGGATTTCTCCCGCCGCTTCCCGGACGCGACGGTGGTCCGCCTCGAACGCGATTACCGGTCGACCCCGCAGGTGGTGGCGCTGGCGAACCGGGTGATCGGTGCGGCCCGCGGCCGGATCGCGGGCACCCGGCTACAGCTGATCGGCCGGCGGCCCGACGGCCCGGAACCGACCTTCGGCGAATACGAGCACGAGCCCGCGGAGGCGCTCGGCGTCGCCAAGGCCATCGCCCGGCTGCTGGGCAAGGGCGTCCCGGCCGCGGAGATCGCCGTGCTGTACCGGATCAACGCGCAGTCCGAGGCCTACGAGCAGGCGCTGACCGAGGCAGGCATTCCGTATCAGGTGCGCGGGGGTGCGGGTTTCTTCCAGCGCACGGAGGTCCGCCAAGCCGTACAAGCGTTGCGCCAGAACGCATCTCGTGAGGATCTGCCCGACGCGCGCGGGCCGGAACTGGTCACTCTCGTGCGCGCGGCCCTGTCCCGTCTCGGCCTGACCGCCGTCGAGCCCAGCGGTGCGCAGGCCCGCGAACGCTGGGCCTCGCTGAACGCGCTGGTCCGACTCACCGAGGAGCTCACCGCGGCCGATCCGGACCTGGCCCTGCCGGGCCTGCTGCGCGAACTCGCCGCTCGCGCCGAGGCTCGCCATCCACCGACCGTGCAGGGCGTCACCCTGGCCTCGCTGCATGCGGCCAAGGGGTTGGAATGGGATGCGGTTTTCCTGGTCGGCCTGGCCGACGGCACGTTGCCGATCTCGCACGTGCTGGGTGAGGGCGGCGCGGTCGCCGACGAGGCGGCGCTCGAGGAGGAGCGCCGGTTGCTCTACGTGGGCGTCACCCGAGCCCGCGAACATCTGCGGTTGACCTGGGCACTGGCCCGCAGCGAGGGCGGGCGCGGCTCGCGGCGGCGCAGCCGCTTCCTGAACGGCCTGGTCCCCGAGGACTCCCCGGCCTCCCTGGTGGCTCGCCGCGCGGATCCTCGCACCGAGCGCACCAAGCGGCTGCCGGTCTGCCGAGTATGCGGCCGCTCCCTGCTCGCCTCCCGCGACACGCTGCTCGGACGATGTGCGGGCTGTCCGGGGGAGGTGGATCCGGTGCTGCTGGCCGCGCTGCAGGATTGGCGCCGGGACAAGGCCCACGAGCTGGAGATCAAACCGTTCGCGGTGCTCAGCGTCAACATCCTGACCGCGATCGCGGAACAGTGGCCGACGACCGACGATGCTCTGGCCGCGGTACCCGGTATGGGACAGCAGCGTCGGGAGCAGTTCGGCACGGAGTTGCTGGCGATCGTGCGCGCACGGATGGCAGCGCGGTAACCGCCAACGAAACCACGTCCCGCGCACGGCGGCAAGCCCCTGAAACTGCAGGTGAAAAATGGGTTGTGCGGGTATGTAACGCGCCCGTAGGGTGGGTTCTACGCAACGGGAGGATACTTCCCGCGCGCACAGTACATCGACGGACAACGAATTATGGAGGGAGGCAGACGAAATGAACGGAATCGCGAACGACTTCGCCCCGATCGGCATTGCCGTGTCGATGATTCCCGGTGCGTCCGTCTCCCGGGGGGTCCTCGCCATGCAGGGGACCGGGCATTCCGTTGCAAGCGTTTTCGGTGCCGAATTGCAAGCGCCGCAGCGTGAAATCGAAACGGACAAGCTCGAGCGGAGCTGGCGCCCGGCATTCACCGATGCCGGTGCCCACGCAGTCGATGCCGCACCCGTGGCGGCCTATCTGCTGCAGGCATTCCACCTCCGCCAGGCCCATCCAGCGACCGTGATCAGGAGTCGACACCGAAGTCGACTCAGGTAGGGAAACTCTCCCCAGCCTCCTGGCCACGGATCGCACCGAGCGAAACCGTGGCCATTGTTTTACCGGCCCTCAGCCATCGGCCCCGGTTTCGCGGAAGACAACGCAGTTGCTTCCACCACATATGACCGCTGCACGAGCTGAAGGAGCAAGACGTGTCCACCGCGACCGCATTTCGCGTGACATGCCGTACACCCGTGGCCCCGGCTTCCCGCACCCGGGGAGTCACGCTGAGCCTGCCCTGCCGAGTCGGCAACCCCGACCTCTGGTTCGCCGAGAGCCCGGCGCAACTGGAGGAGGCGAAGGCGCTGTGCGCTTCCTGCCCGATCCGCAAGGGCTGCCTGAGCGCTGCCCTGGATCGCGGTGAGCCCTGGGGGGTCTGGGGCGGCGAGATCTTCGACCAGGGTGTCGTGATCGCCCGCAAGCGGCCCCGTGGCCGCCCGCGCAAGGTCGCTCTGGCGTGAGCCGGACGACGCCCGGGGGACGGCACCGAGCCCCGCATCTCGACCGGAGATGCGGGGCTCGCCCTTATCTGTCTGTTGAGTGAATTATCAACTGGCGGAACGGTGTTCGACGTAACCGGGCACCCAGTCCTGCATCAGCTTCATGAACGGGATCTCGGCGTCGAGTTGTGCGCAGATGCCGATGGATCCGGCCAGCACTCGGAACACCATCAAATGTTCGGCCGGAAGTTGCAGGGCCATACCGGTTTTCATCTCCGGCCGGTTGATGTCGGTGGCCTTGCCCGCGACGCGCTGCATCCACTTGCGAGTGAAGTGGAAGGACTCGGCCTGGATCGGATCGGTGAACGGCCGCAGATAGTCGGCGATTTCCCGATGAGTCACCGTGCGGCTCGGAATGACCCAGCCGTTGTCGTACATCAGCGCGGTCAGCTCGTCGAAGCGCTCGTCTACCGCCATGGCCACCATCTGCCCCAGCAGCGGCGGGAAGCCGTTGGGTAGCGGTGCGCACGCGCCGTAGTCGATCACGGACAGCCGGCCGTCCGGCAGCATCATGAAATTGCCCGGATGCGGATCGGCGTGCAGCAGGCCGACGATCGCGGGGGAGGAGAAGTGGAATTCGCCCATCAGCGCGCCCACGGCGTTGCGCTCCGCGACGGTGCCCTCCGGATCCTGGGCGCCGCGCTTGATGATCGCGGAAACCGGCGTGGCATCGAGCCATTCGGTGACGATCACCTTCGGCGCGCTCGCCACCACCTTGGGCACCACGAACCGCGGGTGGCCGTCGAAGGCCTTGGCGAACTGGCGTTGGTTCGCGGCCTCGTGCCGGTAGTCGAGTTCTTCCTCGGTGCGTTCGGTGATCTCGGCGAGGATCGGTTTGACATCCGCGCCGGGGATGACCGAACCCATCATTCCGGCCATCCGGTTGAGCGTTTTCAGATCCGCGCGCAGGGCCTCGTCGGCGCCGGGATACTGCACCTTGACCGCGACGACCCGGCCGTCGGACCACACCGCCTTGTGGACCTGGCCGATACTCGCCGAAGCGGATGGAGTGTCGTCGAATTCCTTGAAACGCTGCCGCCACGCGGTGCCGAGCTGCTGGTCGAGCATGCGGTGCACGGCATTGGCGGGCATCGGGGGCGCGGCGGCCTGCAGCCGGGTGAGCGCGTCGCGGTAGTGTTCGCCGAACTCCTCCGGGACCGCGGCCTCCATCACCGACAGCGCCTGCCCGAATTTCATTGCCCCGCCCTTGAGTTCACCCAGGACGGAGAAAAGCTGCTCGGCGGCCTTCTGATTCAGCTCCGCGTTGATCTCCTGTTTGTCGCCCCCGGCGAGCTTGCGACCGAACCCCACGGCCGCCCGGCCCGCGATACCCAGCGGAATCTTGGCCAGCTTGGCATTACGGGACGAGCGGCGGCTCACAATCTCAGACACAATCCCATCATTCCCGACTCACCACGCGCCGTGCCATGAGAATTGAGTAAAAGACCTGTGCGTGGCATGTGTCACAGTACTTCGGCAACCGGTGCGGCGGCCGCACCACATTCGGCGTATCGGCGCCCCGTCGGCGGCGAATCCGCCGCCGACGGGCAGGATCGAGCCCGGTGCCGTAGTCGCGTCGACGCGACGGTCGATATCTCGTCGACGGCATGGTCGCGGTACCGGCTGTGCTCGATCACACATCGCGGGATCATGCGGCCGGTCGCCGCCGGCCGAGATCGTAGTGCGGGGCCGTGCGCTCGATCCGATGCGCTCATGTCGCGCCGATCGGGTCGCTGGGCAACGCTGCACCGGATCACGGATGGACCGGCCGGGTCGGATGGCAGCAGACGATTCGGACTTGCTGATCGACATGGTCGGTGGTGTGCCGGCTGCGCTCGATCGCGCGCCGCTGGACGAGGTCGGTCGACGACCGGCTGAGCCGGCGGTGGCGTGCCGTGCGCTGAATACGGTGGGCTCATGGTGCGCCGAATCGGTCGTTGCGGACCCGCGAACAGGCGGCAGTGCGCGGCGAACGCGCCGTGGTATGGCGATTGTCGAGTGTCCGGTCGGTGGGAGTGCGGTCGTCTGCGTCGCCCTCGCAGTCGGAGTTGAAGCGGGCGGCGCCAGAGCTGGTGCCCTGGGCGGGAAGCGGACCCGAGCCGGATCCACAGCCGGGGTTGGGACCGGAGCCAGGACCAGAACCAGCGCCGCCGGTGCTGCGGTCAGTACGTGGGCCGGCGCTGGAGCGGGGACTTCGGCCGGAGTCCGGGCCAGTGCTGGAACGGGGTCGGCGGCGAGAGTTCGGGGTAGCGCTGGAGCTGGGGTTACGGCCGGTGCCGGTGGGACAGTGGCCGAAGGCCGGACCAGCGCCGGAGTCGGTGCTGCGACCGGAGTTGGGGCCGTGGGGGAGAGGCGGATTCGTGGCTGGGGCATGGGAGGTGCGCGGCGGGCGTAGCAGGCGGCAGCCGCAGGCCGGGTGGATCGGCCAGTGACGTCGGGCGATGTGGTGGGTGTCGGGGTCCAATTCCAGTGTGGTGTCGAGAGTTCGGGGTGGGCGTTCGGCCGCGCACTCGACCACCGTCTCCAGATCGCGTAGCACCAGTGCGGTGGTCGCGGTGATGGCGGCGGCCGAACCGTGGCCGATCCGGCCCAGCAGTTGGGCTGCCAGGTGCGGCCATTCCGGGTCGATATCGCGCCGAGTCAGGTCCGCGCAACGCAGACAGCTGGTGCCGCCGGGCAGCACCAGCGGGCCGACGATCCCGCGACCGTCGCGCATGCGCACCTGTAGATGCGGAATCCGGTACAGCACAAGGTCGTTCACCAGGATCGGATCGGGGACGAGAGTATCGGCCAGCACCACCACGTCGGCGGGCCAGTTCGATGCCGCGGTGGCCGTGGGATATTCGCGCGAACGGGTGGGGCGCAGGCCCAGGCGGCGCACGCCGGTGGCGACGGCCTCGGACAGCGGCCCGCGGCCGTGCACATGGATCCGGTGCACCCGCGCGGGCCGCGATCGCGGGTGGACGAGCAGCCCGGCGGCATCGAGTTCGGCCAGCATCCGCAGGGTTTCCTCGACGCCGATCCCCAAACCGTCGGCCTGCCAGACGATGTGCGGATGACTGCGCAGCCCGTCCAGCAGCCGCAAGAACTCCGCGACGGTATCGGCGGCGACGTCCGGCGGCTCGAGCATCACGGCATGCTCCGGGTCCCACCCCAACTGCACCGTCCCCGACGGACGGCGCAGCACCGGCACCCGCGGATGCAACATCGGCCCACGTGGGCGAAAGACGTTCATGCGCACCAGTGTCGTGGCACGGCCCCGGCCACGATCGCCGAAACTCCTGGTTATCCACAGAATCGAGCACTGATCCACAGGACATTCACCCAGGACGACCCCTTGTCCCCACCCCGCTCACCACTGTCCTACTCCGCCTCGATC
The DNA here is from genome assembly GCF_001613305.1 of Nocardia vaccinii NBRC 15922. GTDB lineage: Bacteria > Actinomycetota > Actinomycetes > Mycobacteriales > Mycobacteriaceae > Nocardia > Nocardia vaccinii. The sequence goes on along the minus strand of NZ_BDCC01000045.1, from coordinate 4,527 downwards.
CCATGCGATATCCCCAGGAACCCAAAGTTTTTCACCAGCCCGTTGCGAACCCCGAAAATGACGCTTTCGACCGATTCGTTTCGCTCCCCGCGCCTATCCGGTCACCGATCCGGAAAGCGCCACGCGCCGGAGCTCATTCGCACTGCGCGCCGAGCAGACGCACGTCGCGTCCGTCGCACTCCATACCGGCAGTCGCACTCACATCACGCAGTCGCGCTGCGGGGCCGACGGCCGCGCGTCGGCATGGCTCCGTGCTCTGGACTTACGGTTGCCTCGATCCCGCACAGTCGAGTGAGTGAAACACGTCACAGCCGAGTCGCTGGGTGCGATTGATCGCCGAGCCGGTTCCGGTGGGAAATTTCGGGCAATGTTCGCGCTAGGCTCGATCGCCGTGCCTGCGGACCGACTCACTCGCCGATCACTGATCTTCGGGGCCGGAGCCCTGACGCTGGCGGGGGCTTGTTCGACCGGGCATTCTGGGTCGATGCCGCACGATACCGTTCGCACCGCACTCGGGCCGGTGCGCGGGGCCCGCCGGCCGGCCGGATTCGCCTACCTGGGGATTCCGTACGCCCAGCCGCCGGTGGGGGAGCTGCGGTTCGCCGCGCCGACGCCGCCCGCGCGGTGGACCGAGGTCCGCGACTGCACCGCGTATGGGCCCACGGCACAGCTGCACCCCGTCGCGGCGGTGACCACGATTCCGGAGCCGAGTATCGCGGGCACGGACTATCTGAACCTGAACGTCTTCACGCCCGATCCGTCGCCGGACGCGAAACTGCCTGTGCTGGTATGGATTCACGGCGGCGGCTTCGTCGGCGGCTCGCCGGCCAGTCCGTGGTACGACGGCGCCGCGTTCAACCGCGACGGCGTGGTGCTGGTCTCGCTCGGCTATCGACTGGGCCTCGAGGGCTTCCTGCACGTGGAGGGCGCACCCGACAACCGCGCGGTTCTCGACTGGATCGCCGGGCTGACCTGGGTGCGGGACAATATCGCGGCCTTCGGCGGTGATCCGGCCAAGGTGACCGTGGCCGGGCAATCCGCGGGCGGCGGCGCGGTGTGGGCGCTGATGGCCGCGCCGTCCGCGCGCTCGCTGTTCCGGTCCGGAATCTGCCAGTCCGGCGTGGTCGCCCAGCCGAACGATCGGACCGCCGCCGCGGCGGGCGCCGCGGTGTTCACGGAACACACCGGGGTGCCCGCAACCGTTGCGGCACTGCGGGACCTATCCCCCGAACACCTGCACAAGCTCCAGAACATGGTGCCCAAACCGGGGCCGGGCAATGCCGATCCGGCTGTGCTGCAACTCGCTCCAATCGCGGACGGCGCGCTCATCCCGGAATCCACCGCGCAACTGTTGGTTTCGGGACGCAGTGCCGATATTCCGCTGCTGATCGGATTCACCCGGGACGAGTTCACCATGGGCTCGGCGAAGGTGACCGATGCGACCGCCCCTGCCGCACTGGCGCGGATGAACATCGACGCGATCGCCGAGAAGGCTTATCGCGCAGCCTATCCCGGCTCCACCGCCGCGCAACTGGTCGGCCAGATCGTCAGCGATCTGGCCATCCGGGGCCCGTCCTACCGGCTCGCCGAGGACCACGCCCGCCGCGGACGGGCGACCTGGCTGTACGAATTCGACCGTATGTCAGCGGCTTCCGGCGGCCATCACGGAATGGCCGCGCACTGCCTGGACATTCCGTTCGCCTTCGACCTGTTGCACGCGAAGGGCGTCACGGCCGTCGAGGGCGACAATCCGCCGCAGGCCCTGGCCACCGAAATGCATTCGGCCTGGGTGGCATTCGTGCGCGACGGCGATCCGGGACCGAAGTGGCCGCGCTACACCCCTGCCACCCGACAGGTGAAGATCTGGAACGACGCGTCGTACGTGGCAGCGGACCCGTTCGCCGCGCAACGACCGGCGTGGATCCGCTGAGGTCGTCGAGCCGACTACTTCTCGGTGCCGTCCGCACCTGTCTCGGGCTGGTCCGACCTACCCTCGCGCTCCTGACGTTCGCGCGCCTCGGTCTCGGCGAGCTGGGCGAGCGGATCATCGAATTCGCCTGTGCCACCGCCGATCACGCCGTCGATGAAACCTGCCGGATTGTCCAGGTCGGTCGAGCTGGGCAGCAGGTCCGGATGGGCCCAGACCGCGTCGCGGGCCTGCATCCCGGCGTCGGTGGTCAACCGGCGCCACAGTTCGGCCGCCTCGCGCAACTTGCGCGGGCGCAGCTCCAGGCCGACCAAGGTGGCGAAGGTCTGTTCGGCCGGGCCGCCGGTCGCGCGGCGGCGGCGCAGGGTTTCGGCCAGCGCGCCCGCACCGGGCAGCCGATCACCGACCGCCTCGGCGACGACGACCTGAACCCAACCCTCGATCAGCGCGAGCATCGTCTCCAGCCGCTCGAGCGCGGCCTTCTGCTCCGGCGTGGTCTGCGGCTCGAATGTGCCCTGCGAGAGCAGCTCTTCGAGTTTGGACGGATCGGCCAGCATCATCGGATCGATGCCCTGCGCGGCCTCCTCGATGGCCGAGAAGTCCATCCGGATACCGCGTGCGTAGTCCTCGACCGCGCCGAGCACCTGCTGGCGCAGCCACGGCACATGCGCGAACAACCGCTGGTGAGCGGCCTCGCGAGCGGCCAGATAGACCAGAATCTCGCTCTCGGGACGCTCGAGCCCCTTACTGAACTCGGTGATCGCGGCGGGCAGCAGCGCCGCGGTGCCGTTCGGGCCCAGCGGCAGGCCGATATCGGTGGAGGTCAGCACCTCACCGGCGAGCTGGCCGAGGGCCTGACCGAGCTGCGAGCCGAACGCCAGCCCGCCCATCTGCCCCAGCATGCCGAGCATCGGGCCGGCGAACTCGCGTGCCTCCTCCGGCATCGTCGTGGTCCACATGCCCGAAACCTGCTCGGCCACCGGATCGCACAGCCGCTTCCAGGTCGGCAGCGTCTCCTCGATCCAGTCGTTGGCCGTCCAGGCCACGGTCCGGGTCGCACCGGCCGGCAGCGTGGTCGCCGCGTCGAGCCACAGTTCGGCCAGGTGCGCGGCATCGTTCACGGCGCTCTGCGAGCCCGCGGAGACCGGCGGCACACTCGCGCCGAGCTGCTGGCGGGCCAGGCGTTTGGCGATGTCGTAGTTCACCGGGCCGTCCTGCGGCGAGCCGGGCTGTCCCATACTGGAGAACATCTGACCGAGCGAGGTCAGCATCTGCCCGAGCTGCGACGGATCGAAGGCCGCGCCCGAACCGCCCATGGCGAATTCGAACGGGTTGTTCGCCCCGGCGCCGCCATGCTCGTCGCCGCGTTTGCGGTCGTCGTCGTCATCGCGGTTCGAGAATCCGAAGGGCACGTCGCTCATGCCCCCAAGGCTACGCGGATGCTGGAACGGGAGCCGCTACTGTGGGCCGGGTGAATCGTCGGATCCTCACCCTGTTGGCCGCCCTGATACCCGTCCTGGTGCTCGGTATCGTCGGCAGTGCCGTGACGGTGCCCTTCGTCGCACTCGGCCCTGGTCCCACGTTCAATACACTGGGCGTCGTCGACGGGAAACAGGTCGTCGACGTGCGGGGTGCGACGGTGAATCCGACGTCGGGCAATCTCAACATGACCACCGTGTCCGTTCGCGACGGGCTGAATATCTTCGAGGCGTTCGGGCTGTGGGCCGACGGAAACTACGGTCTGGTGCCCCGTGCGGAGGTCTATCCCCCGGGCGTGCCGCGTGATGAAGTCGACAAGTCCAATCAGCAGGACTTCAAGAATTCCGAGGACAACGCGGAACTGGCCGCACTGCGCTTCCTGAAGTATCCGACCGAGGTGCAGGTCGGCAGTATCGCCGACAACGGCCCGGCCAAGGGTCTGCTGAACAAGGGTGATCAGATCGTCAGCATCAGCGGTAAGCCGGTCGCCACCTCCGCGGATGTGGTCAGCGCGATCCAGGGCGCCAAGCCCGGCGCGGTGGTGCCGATCGCGGTGCGGCGCGGCGGTGTCGAGCAGACCGTCGAGGTGAAACTCGCCGCGCGTCCGGACGATTCGGCCAAGGGCTATCTCGGCGTGACGCCCACCGAGGTCGCCCAGGGGCCGATTCAGGTCGACTTCAATCTGGCCGATATCGGCGGCCCGTCGGCCGGGCTGATGTTCAGCCTCGGCCTGGTGGACAAGCTCAGCACCGGAAAACTCAACGGCGGCAAGTTCGTCGCGGGCACCGGCACCATCGACCCGGACGGCAAGGTCGGCCCGATCGGCGGCATCCAGTACAAGATGATCGCCGCCCACGACGCGGGCGCGCAGACCTTCCTGGTCCCCGCCGACAACTGCAACGAAGCCCGGCAGCGCACCCCGAAGGGGCTGCAACTGATCAAGGTCGACACCCTCACCACGGCCGTGCACGCCCTCGACGACCTCAACGCCGGGAAACCCACTCCCAGCTGCGGCTGAGTTTTCGGCCTCCGCTTCGCTGCGGCGGGGTTTTCGGCGCTGTGAGGCTCGTCGTTCAGCCCTCGAGACTCGGCTGTGTCTATGGCCTCCGCTCCGCTCCGGC
>NZ_BDCC01000044.1 GCF_001613305.1 Nocardia vaccinii NBRC 15922 | reverse complement strand
GTTCCAGCGGGACGGAGACGTTTCGCCGCTGGGCGCGTTGGTCTTTCGCCTTGCTTCGCTTCGGCGGGGTTTCGGCGTCCGAGGGTGTGTTGTTGTGCGGTCGGGACTCGGGGTTCGGTCATGCGCTTGGAGGGGTGATCGACGAGCCGCGCCGAAAACCTTGGTGTTGGTGTTGGTGAGCCTTTCGCTTCGCGGGCGAGTTCCAGGGATGGAGACGCTTCGCCGGTGGGCGCGTTGGTCTTTCGCCTCGCTTCGCTGCGGCGGGATTTCGGTGCGGCTGTCGAAAACCTTTGCCGCTGGGGCTGTTTGCCTGGCAGTTCTGGCGTACCCAGATGCTCTGCCGGTGAGCATCTTCTGGGTGGGTGTATCGGCCGGAGGTGTGCACCCGGCCTTGTCGGGTAGCCGGCAGCGGCTGGGGCCTGACCTTCGGGTTCGGCCGACGCGGAGGCCGGCATAGCGCTAGTTTTCGTTCTCCAGTGTGTGGGCGAGGGCCTCGATGAGGTTGGGGGCGAGGTTGGGGGCGGTGCGCAGGTCGAGGTCGTTGCCGAAGGGGTCGTCCGCGTCGTCCTCGTCCGGACGCACCTGCAGCAGGCACAGGGATACGCCCTCGCGCAGGACACCCGCGAACAGCCGGGCGTCGCGGCGGCCCGGGTGGGTGATGGCGGCGTCGCGGGCCGCGCGGTCGGCGGCGTCGCGGTCGGCGAGCAGCGGGGCGATGGCATCGTCCAGGGTCTGCTCGGCGTCGGGCGGCAGCACCACGATCTGCTGGACCAGGACGCAGCCGCGCACGGCCTCCGGCCAGCTCGTGGTGGCCAGGAATTCGTCCAGAGCCAGTTCACCGGTCACATCGTCGGGAAGTGGTTCCTGCGCGATGGGGGTGAGCTCGGCGCCGTCGTCGAGCTGATCCTGCAGGGCCGGTTCGGCGGCCACCAGATCGGCGGTCGGCACCAGGGCGAATATCTGCGGTGGCCGGTCCCACCCCTCGGCATCGGCGAACTCCGCCACCTCGCGAATGCAGCGGTAGAGGGCGGAGGCCGGGTTGTCTACGGTCACGCGCGCTGAGTTTAGGGGGCGCCCGAGCATCGGTACGAGTCAGCCCGGACAGCTCGAGGACGACGACGTTCTCGTGCGCCGAACCACCGATGCATCTCGCAACGCGCCCAGCGGCGAGGTGTCTCCGGCCTGCTGGTAGTCGCCCGCGAAGCGATAGGTTCAGCACGAACACCCCAAAGGTTTTCGGCGCGGGCTCGTCGTTCAGCCCGCGAAGCGCATGGCCGAAGGCCGGGTCTCGAGGGCTGAACGACGAGTCTTACAGCGCCGAAAACCTCGCCGGAGCGCAGCGGAGGCCATAGATACAACGCCGAAAACCCGCCGGAGCGAAGCGGAGGCCAAAAAATACGTAGAGTGGGCCCGGAATGGTCCGTATGGACCACACGCAACGCAAGCAACTGCGGTGTGCCGGTCCCGGGCTCGGGCCTGTGCGCCGCCGGACCTGGGAGAGTGGCATCGTGGGCGTGCGCCCCCCGACAGGCTTACCTTCGCTGTCCCGCCGCAGCCGTGTGCTGCTGGTGACGGCACTCGTCATAGCGGCACTGCTGCTGGTCGGGCCGCGGCTGACCGACGCCTATACCAACTGGTTGTGGTTCGGCGAGGTGGGGTTCCGCAAGGTGTACACCACCGTGCTGTTCACCCGGATCGTGTTGTTCGTGGTGGTGGCCCTGGTGGTCGGCCTGATCATCTGGCTGGCGCTACTGGGGGCCTACCGGGCCCGGCCGGTGTTCGTCCCGGTCTCGGGGCCCAACGACCCGATCGCGCGGTACCGCACGACGGTGATGGGCCGGTTGCGGCTGTTCGGCATCGGCCTGCCGCTGTTGGTGGGTCTGCTGTGCGGCCTGGTGGCGCAGTCGAGCTGGGTGACGGTGCAGCTGTTCCTGCACGGCGGTGCGTTCGGCATCAAGGATCCGCAGTTCCATCTGGACGTCAGCTTCTACGCGTTCAATCTGCCCTTCTACAAGATGATGTTGAACTGGCTGTTCGTCGCCACGGTGATCGCGTTTTTCGCAAACCTGGTGACGCACTACATCTTCGGCGGCCTGCGCCTGTCCGGGCGCGAGGGCACGCTGACCCGCCCGGCGCGTATCCAGCTCGCGATCATCGCGGGAGTCTTCGTGCTGCTCAAGGCGATCGCCTACTGGTTCGACCGGTATTCGCTGCTGTCCAGCACTCGTAAGGAGCCCACGTTCACCGGCGGCTCGTATACCGATATCAACGCGGTGCTGCCCGCCAAACTGATTCTGTTGTCCATCGCGATCATCTGCGCGCTGGCCTTCTTCGCCGGAGTCGTGTTGCGGGACTTGCGCGTTCCGGCGATGGCCGCGGCGCTGCTGGTGCTGTCCTCGATCCTGGTCGGCGCGGTGTGGCCGTTGATCGTGGAGCAGTTCGAGGTGCGCCCGAACGCGGCCACCAAGGAGTCCACCTACATCGAGCGCAATATCCAGGCCACCCGGCACGCGTACGGTCTGGGCGGCGACAAGGTGCAGTACGTCGACTACTCCGGTAACCAGACCAAGGATCCGACCACCATCCCGGCCGATCAGCAGACCATCTCGAACATCCGGCTGCTGGACCCGAATCTGCTGACCCAGACGTTCATCCAGAAACAGCAGCTGCAGAACTTCTACGGCTTCCCGGACCCGCTCGACATCGACCGCTACACGATCGACGGCCAGGTTCAGGACTACATCGTCGCCGCGCGAGAGTTGGTGCCGCAGAACCTGTCCGGCAACCAGACCGACTGGATCAACAAGCACACCGTCTACACCCACGGTGACGGATTCGTCGCGGCCCCGGCCAACCGGGTCAACGTCGCGCCGCCCAAGGAGACCTCGCAGGCGGCCACCGGCGTGGCCAACGGCACCAACACGAGTTCGGGCACCTACGGCTATCCGGTGTTCAACGTCGGCGACAAGTCGACCGTCAGCGACCTGTTCTCGCAGAAGGACAAGGAAGCGATCCAGGTCGATCAGCCGCGGATCTACTTCGGCGAGATGATCGCCAAATCCGACGACGATTACGCCATCGTCGGCGGCAATAACCAGCCGGCGCGCGAATATGACACCGGCACAAAGCAATTCACTTACAACGGCAAGGGTGGCGTGCCGATCGGCAATTGGTTCAACCGCCTGGCCTTCGCCGCCAAGTACGCCCAGCGCAACATCCTGTTCTCCGGTGCGATCGGGTCGGATTCGAAGATCATCTACAACCGCGATCCCCGGGACCGGGTGCAGCAGGTGGCTCCGTGGCTGACCACCGACAGCGATGTCTATCCGGCGGTGGTGGACGGCCGCATCCAGTGGATCGTGGACGCCTACACCACTCTGGACAACTACCCGTACGCACAGCACTCCTCGCTGGACGGGCTGACCCAGGACAGCATCGACCAGAACACCGGGCGCGTGCTGCCGCGCAAGGAGGTCAGCTACATCCGGAACTCGGTCAAGGCGACCGTCGACGCCTACGACGGCACGGTCAATCTCTATGCCGTCGATCCGACCGACCCGGTGCTGAAGGCGTGGGAGGGCGTGTTCCCGGACACCGTGAAGCCCGCCGGCGCGATCACCCCGGAGCTGCGCGCGCACTTCCGCTATCCGGAGGATCTGTTCAAGGTGCAGCGCGACATGCTGGGCCGCTACCACGTCGACGATCCGCGCGAGTTCTTCACCAACAACGCGTTCTGGTCGGTGCCCAGCGATCCGACCTCGGACACCCCGACCAGTGCCAATCAGCCGCCGTACTACGTCCTGAAGGGCAATCCGGCCACCGGGCAACCGTCCTTCGACCTGACCAGCGCGATGGTCGGTTACAAGCGTCAGTTCTTGGCCGCGTACATCTCGGTGAGTTCGGACCCGGGCGATTACGGCAAGTTCACGGTGCTGCAACTGCCGACCGATTCGCAGACCCAGGGTCCGCAACAGGTGCAGACGTCCATGACGACCGATGCCCGCGTATCCAACGAGCGAACCACCCTCACCGGCGGTAATACCAACAAGATCAGATACGGGAATCTGCTGACCCTGCCCATCGGCAACGGCGGCATCCTGTACGTCGAGCCCTGGTATCTCGAACGCAACAGTGCCAGTGCGGCATCGTTCCCGCAGTTGGTGAAGGTGCTGGCCAGTTACGGCGGCAACGTGGGCTACGAGGCGACGCTCGGTGACGCGCTCAACAGCATGCAACCGGGCCTGGGCGCAGCCGCGACACAGCAACCCGGCCAGGCCGCGACGAGTCCGCCGCCCAGTCAGAGCACCACGCCGAATCAGGGCGCCACTCAGCCGCCGCCCGTGATTCCGCCGACCGGTTCCTCGGCCGCGCGCGACGCGGCGGTGCAGGAGCTCAACACCGCGCTCAAGAGTGTGCAGGACGCACAGAAGTCCGGCGATCTCGGGAAGCTGGGCTCGGCCTTCCAGGATCTGCAGAAGGCCATCGACGACTACAACAAGTCCGGGGGGTAGCCCGCCCGGCTCGGAGTACGCGAACGGCGTCGCCATCACTCACGATGGCGACGCCGTTCGCGTCTCCGGTATGGAGGAGTCTTTCGCCGGGTCAGCGGCCCAGCGACTGGATCAGCCCGGTGTTCTGCTGCAGAACCTGCTGGTACTGCGAATCGAAGCCGAGCTTCTTGGCGACCTGGGAGGCGGTGTCCTCGGCCTGGGCGATCATGGCCTCGCGACTCCCGGGGGCCGGTGCGGCGGGCGCGGCCGGAGCCGGGGCGGGCTTGGGGGCTACGGCCTCGGGGGAGGTGGTGGCGCCCCAGCGGAGGTACTTGCCGCAGACGGGCCAGGCGCCCGCACCCTGCGAATTGAGCACATTCTCCGCGACACGGACCTGCTCGTCCTTGCTGGCCTGGCTGGCCAGGCCGGAGCCACCGTTGGCCCGCCAGGTGCTCTGCGTGAACTGCAGGCCGCCGTAGTAGCCGTTACCGGTGTTGGTGTGCCAGTTTCCGCCGCTCTCGCACTGGGCGACGCCGTCCCAGTCGTGGGTCGGCGCGGCCGAGGCGGAGCCGGCGATTCCGAACGGGACGGCAACAAGGGCGCCGGTCACGGCGGCGAGGCCGAGGGCGCGACTGCTGATCTTCCGGTTCTTGTTCATATGGTTTGTCCCTCCCCGTGCCCGCCGGCGCGGCGATATCCGCCGAGTCCCTGCCCCCAGGTGGTCGGGGTTTCCCGGACCGCGGGGCAGGGTTGCCGGTGTGCAGCGGTTCGGATGGGTGCCCGTCACGGTGTCGATCCGGGTCGTGGACGACCATAACGAACAAATCTCGGCAGATCACGTCTTGATAACATCCGGAATTGCATGAAGCGAATAACTGGAAAATCGCTGTCCGCGCAGGTGGGCAATGCCGTAAAACGGAATTCTGGTCGGTCTGTTATTCGCCTTCGCTGTGACTCGAATCACCGCCATTTTGTGTTGTGGGTCACGTTATTTTTGGCTTGCGCTGGAGACGCACGCGTGCGTGCGCGAAATAACGGCCACCACACCCGGCCGCACCTGCCGCTGTGTGATTGCAGTCATAGAAGTCTTCGGGTCGCAAGATCATCCGACTCGACCGATCGGAACTTCGAAAACCCCTACCGACCAGGCGATTTGCGATCGTCAACCACCCGTGTGTAATGTTGTGTTCACCGACGCGGGGTGGAGCAGCTCGGTAGCTCGCTGGGCTCATAACCCAGAGGTCGCAGGTTCAAATCCTGTCCCCGCTACTAGGGAGAACGGCCCGGAACATATGTTCCGGGCCGTTCTTCTGTTTCCGCCACATCGGTGTGACGACTCGTTCGCTGGCCAGCTTCGGGCTGGTCCCGGGTTTGGGCCCGGCCTTCTCGGGCATCCCGAACGCGCCGCCGATGGTGAGAGGAGATCATGGCCGAGATCGTGACGCAGCTTGCCGAGCTCGCCAAACGCCGGGCGCTGACGGTGGCGGTCGCGGAATCGTTGACCGCGGGCAACCTCGCGGCCGCGCTGGGAGCCGCGGCGGACTCCGCGCAATGGTTTCGCGGGGGCGTCGTCGCCTACTCCGCAGAGGTCAAGCGGCGAGTACTCGATGTACCCGATATCCCCGTCGTGTCCGCGGCCGCGGCGATCGCGATGGCCGAAGGCGTGCGTTCGCTGATGGCCGCGGACCTCACCGTCGCCACCACCGGTGTGGGAGGCCCCGGCCCCCAGGACGGTGAAGCGCCCGGTTCGGTGTGGTTCGCCGTCGCCTCGCGCCGGGATGCCCGGGCCCGCCATCGCCGGTTCGACGGCGAGCCGGCGGACGTGCTCGACCGAACGGTGCGGTACGCGATCGAGCTGTTGTGGTCAGCGGCCCGGAACCTCACGGACTGAACACCCGAAGGAGCACAGCGATGAGTTCACACTCTGGAAACGGCGATCCCACGTCCGAGAGCCGAGAGCAGGCTTTCCGGCAAACACCGGAGGACTTGGACGATCGCGAAGATACGGCGGCACTGGTAGACGATATCGAGGAGGATCTCGCCGCGGAGCGAGTCTCGAGAGGCGTGCCGGGTAACAGAGCCGAGCGAGAGGCGATGGAGCCGATCGACACCGGCGACGAAGCGCCCGACTGACTCGCTCCGGCCCGGCTACTCGGAGATCCGGATGGGCTCCCGTTCGAGGGCCGGACCGGTCACGGCGGGCTCGGGAGTCCAGCCCGGAGGGGCGAAGACGTGGCCGAGCCGGGCTCGCCAGGTGTGGGCGTGGCGGACGTCGGAGATCATGCGGGCGAATTCGTGGTAGTTGACCTCGAACGGGTTGTGCGTGTCGATGTTCTTGGTGAGGCCGTAGCGGACGGGTTCGAGTTCCTCGGCGTAACTGCCGAACATACGGTCCCAGATGATGAGGATGCCGGCGTAGTTCTTGTCCAGGTACGGGTTGTTGGCGCCGTGGTGGACGCGGTGGTGTGACGGGGTGTTGAAGATGTATTCGATCGGGGCGGCGAGTGTGCCGATCCGCTGCGTGTGGATCGGGAACTGGTACAGCAGGCCGATCGACTGCAGCAGGAAGATCATCCACAGCGGCAGGCCGATCACGGCGGCGGGTATCCAGGCGGCCGAACGGATGAACGTCCCGGGGATCAGCCAGGGCAGGCGCACCGCGGTGGTCAGATTGAACTGTTGACTGGAGTGATGCACGCTGTGCCCGGCCCACAGCAGCCGGATCCGGTGATCGGCCCGGTGCGCCCAGTAGTAACAGAAATCGGTGACCACCAGGCCCAGCGCCCACACCCGCCAATCGTGCGGATTCAAGTGCCACGGCGTCAGCGCGACCGCCACTCCGAGGATGGAGAAGGGCACCAGGAAATGCTCGAACGCCTTGGCCAACCGGCCCAGCAGGTAGATCGAGATGCTCGTGGCCGAGTCGTGGACCGTGCCGCCCCGGCGGTCCGGATCGAACCGGTACCCCGCCCATTCCACGAGCATCAGCACGATGAACGCGGGTAACGCGTACAGGAACAGACCGCTGGACATCCCTACCTCCTGGTGAATCGGCGGCCGCGGGGGTGCTGCCGTATCGATCACGGTAGGAAGATCCGGGGGTGAAATCGTCACCTCGACAGGTGATCGACGATCCCCCGGACAGGGGATGTTCGCACTGCTCCCGGATCAGCCCACCGTGGCCCGCGCACCGCTGCGCCAGTGGTTGAACAACAGATTCAGCACGAACACCACGATCACCGCGGAGGTGATCGGACTGCTCGCGATCATCTGGAAGTCGGTGGGGAACTTCGCGTAGAAGTTCGGGGCGACCGAGGGCAGCAGCGCCACCGACAGGGTCACCGCGATGATGAGCATGTTGTGCGTGCCGTCGAACCGCACCTTGTGCAGGACGCGCAGGCCGACCGCGGTCACCATCGCGAACATCACCGTCGCCGCCCCGCCGATCACCGGATTCGGAAGTGCCGCAACGAGACTCCCGACCTTGGGCACCAGCCCCAGCGCCACCAGCAGCACACCGCACACCGACACCACCCAGCGGCTGCGCACGCCGGTGAGCCCGACCAATCCGACGTTCTCGGCGAACGCGGTGTCGGGGAAGGAGTTCATCAATCCGGCCAGGACCCCGGACAGGCCGTCGGCGGCCAGCCCGCGCGCCAGATCGCCGGGTTGTAGCGGCTTGTCGACCATCTCGGCCACCGCGACGATGTCCGCGGTCGACTCGGTGAACGTCACCAGCATCACCACGCACATGGAAATGATTGCGGCGACGTGGAATTGGGGCGCGCCGAAGAGGAACGGCCGGGAGATGCCGAACCAGCCCGCCCTGCCGACCTCGGACAGATCGACCAGGCCCATCGGTATCGCGACGATCGTTCCGATCACGATGCTGAGCAGGACCGCCAGCTGACTGATCAGGCCGCGGGAGAATCGGTGGATCAATACGATGATCAGGATCACCAGCCCGGCCAGGCCGATATGCGAAATCTGGCCGTACTCAGGTGATTTCGGGTCGTTACCGGCGATCAGCCCGGCGTCCGCGCCGATCAGCGACAGCCCGATCACACAGATCACGCAACCGGACACCAGCGGCGGGAAGAAACGAACCACCGTGGCGAAGAAGCGGGCGATGATCAGACCGAAGACACCCGATACCAGAATCGCGCCGTAGACCGTGGGCAGGCCCGCCTCGCCGCCACCGAATTGTTCGGCGATGAGAATCATCGGCGAGACGACCGTGAACGTCGCGCCCGCCACGAGCGGCAGCCGAACGCCCAGGATCCTGCCGACGCCGACCGACTGGACGATCGTGATGATCCCGGAGACCAGCAGATCGGCGTTCACCAGGACGCCGATCGTATGCTGCGACAGTTTCAGCGCACCCCCGACCAGCAGCGGCACCGCGACCGCCCCGGCGTACATGATCGCCAGGTGTTGGAGCCCCAGAAGGGTGAGCCGGGCCGCAGGCGGCACCTCGTCGACCGGGTGCGGCGGCCCGGCGTGGGGATTGCGCGAGGGACGCGAGAAGCGCAATGGCATGGCAGGCCTCCTGGGCGAGCGGAAATACCGGCCGATGCCGGCCGGAACTCCCGGCACGAAAGTGTCGCGGGAATTCGTGTCGCGAACCTCCCGCGGCGCAAGCGTAAATGCCAGGAGCCGATGCCCGGTTGTGCCGCAACGATATGTTTACCGGGGGTAACACTTCCGACGCGCCGGTTCGGCGGATAATCCGATCGACGCGATGAAATGTGTTGTGTCGTTTGGAGGATCATCCCGAAGGTATGTGGTGATCGTGCGCCTCGCGCACTCGCCGCGGAAAGCTGCCTAAAATGGTGATTGTCGTTCTCGACCCGACTACACGCTCGTTCGATCGACAGCGAAAAGAGGGTTTGCCATGGTTGCGGCGCGGATTACGGTCAACGGAGAACTCCTGCCGATTTCTCCGGCCGCGCCGACGACGACTCTGCTGGAATTTCTGCGCCGGTGCGGATACACCGGCAGTAAGGAGGGTTGTGCCGAGGGGGAATGCGGGGCGTGTTCGGTTCTGCTCGCCCGTCCCGGGATCGTCGGGCGAACCGAATGGGTCGCGGTCAATTCCTGCCTGATTCCGGTTGCCGCGCTGGACGGGCAGGAGGTCGTCACCGCCGAGGGGCTGGGCACCCCCGAGGCGCTACATCCGGTGCAGCGCGAGCTGGCGATCCGCGGCGGATCCCAATGTGGTTACTGCACACCGGGATTCGTATGCAGTATGGCCGCGGAATACTATCGCCCCGATCGGGCGGCAACCGATGCTCCGGCGGAGCCCGAGCACGGCCCGAACGGATTCGACCTGCACGCGCTGAGCGGAAATCTCTGCCGCTGCACCGGATACCGCCCCATCCGCGATGCCGCCTTCGCGATCGGCGCACCGGATAGCGATGACCCGTTAGTCCAGCGCGGGGCAGCCGCGCCGCCCGAACCGGTGCCGACCGTGTTCGAGCGAGACGGTCGCGCCTTCGTCCGGCCCGCGACGCTGCCCGAGGCGCTGACCCTGCTGCGCTCCCACCCCGACGCCGTCCTCGTCGCGGGGTGCACCGATTGGGGTGTGGAGGTGAACATCGGCGCCCGCCGCGCCGATTACGTGATCGCTATCGATCAATTGCCCGAACTGCGCGGGCTGCACGTCGCACCCGATCACGTCGAACTGGGCGCGGCCCTGACCCTCACCGAACTCGAACGCCGACTGGCAGGCGGCGTGCCACTGCTGGCGGAGTTGTTCCCGCAGTTCGCCTCCCGGCTGATTCGCAACAGCGCGACCCTCGGTGGCAACCTCGGCACCGGTTCTCCGATCGGCGATGCCGCCCCCGCGCTGCTGGCCCTGGACGCATCGGTCCTGCTGACCGGCCCGGCGGGGGAACGCGAGGTGGAGTTGGACGACTACTTCACCGGGTATCGGCAGAGCGTCCGTCGTCCCGACGAGGTGATCCGTGCCGTGCGCATTCCCCGCCCGCTCGCCCCGCTGAGCGGATTTCACAAGATCGCCAAGCGTCGTTTCGACGATATCTCCAGTGTCGCAGTGGCTTTCGCGTTCGACATCGACGCCGGTACGGTGCGTTCGGCGCGGATCGGGCTCGGCGGAGTGGCCGCGACCCCCGTCCGTGCCCGTGCCACCGAAGCCGCGCTGCGGGGCCGCCCCTGGTCACCGGAGACCGTGGAGGCGGCCGCGCGAGTACTCGAAGGCGAGGGCACCCCGCTGGACGACCATCGCGCCAGCGCGGGGTATCGCCGCGCGATGCTCGGGCAGAGCCTGCGTGAGATGTTCGCGCGCTGCGTCGAGGGGGTGGCGGTGTGACACGACCGGAGAAGCCGCCGGTCGGCGTGCCGATGCCGCACGAAAGCGCTGCTCTGCACGTCACCGGGACCGCGTTGTACACCGACGATCTGGTGTATCGCACCAAGGACGTATTGCACGCCTACCCGGTGCAGGTCATGTGCGCGCACGCGCGAATCCTGGCGCTGCGCACCGCGCCCGCGCTGGCGGTGCCCGGTGTGGTGCGGATACTGACCGCCGACGATGTGCCAGGTGTCAACGACGCCGGGACGAAACAGGACGAACCGCTGTTTCCGAACGAGGTCATGTTCTACGGGCACGCGGTCTGCTGGGTGCTCGGGGAGACGCTCGAGGCCGCGCGGCTCGGCGCGGCGGCCGTCGAGGTCGAGATCGAACCGCTGCCGGCCTTGATCACCATCGCCGATGCGATCCGGGCGGACAGTTTTCAGGGGGCACAGCCGCAGATACGCTGCGGCGACCTCGAGGCCGGATTCGCCGAATCGACGCGGATCTTCGACGGCGAGCTGGAGTTCTCGGGGCAGGAGCACTTCTATCTGGAGACGCACGCGTCGCTGGCCGTGGTGGACGAGTCCGGGCAGATTTTCGTGCAGTGCAGCACCCAGCATCCCTCGGAGACGCAGGAGATCGTCGCGCAGGTGCTGGGATTGCGCAGCCACGAGGTGACGGTGCAGTGCCTGCGGATGGGCGGCGGTTTCGGCGGCAAGGAGATGCAGCCGCACGGATTCGCGGCCGTCGCGGCACTCGGCGCGACCCTTACCGGACGTCCGGTTCGCCTGCGGCTCAACCGCACTCAGGATCTGACCATTACCGGTAAGCGGCACGGATTCCACGCCGCGTGGCGGGCCGGATTCGACGCCGACGGCCGGTTGCGCGCACTGGAGACGACCCTGACCGCGGACGGCGGCTGGAGCCTGGACCTGTCCGAACCGGTGCTGGCTCGGGCGCTGTGCCACGTCGACAACCTCTACTGGATTCCGAACGCCCGCATCAGCGGCCGGATCGCCAAGACACACAAGACTTCCAACACCGCGTTCCGGGGGTTCGGCGGACCGCAGGGCATGCTCGTGATGGAGGACCTGCTCGGGCGCTGCGCACCATTGCTGGGTCTGGACCCGGCCGAATTGCGCCGTCGCAACTTCTATTCCGCGGGTCAGTGCACACCGTACGGGCAACCGGTGCGCACGCCGGAGCGGATCGAAACGGTGTGGCGGCAGGTGCACGAGAACGCCGACCTGAGCTCCCGCCGCCGCGAGATCGAGGCGTTCAACGCCGCACATCGGCATGTCAAGCGGGGTTTGGCGGTTACCGGCGTCAAATTCGGCATCTCGTTCAATCTGACCGCGTTCAATCAGGGCGGCGCACTGGTGCTGATCTACAAGGACGGCTCGGTGCTGATCAATCACGGCGGTACCGAGATGGGGCAGGGCTTGCACACGAAGATGTTGCAGGTCGCCGCGACCACCCTGGGCGTTCCGATGGGCACGGTGCGACTGGCCCCGACCCGCACCGACAAGGTGCCGAACACCTCGGCGACCGCGGCCAGCTCCGGGGCGGATCTCAACGGCGCGGCCATCAAGAACGCGTGTGAGCAACTGCGCGAACGACTTTCGCGGGTGGCCGCGACCCGGCTCGGCTGCGATGCGGCGGATGTACGGATCGTGGACGGCGTGGCCCGGCCGCTGGGCGCATCCGGCGACGGCATCGCCTGGACCGATCTGGTGCGGACCGCCTACCGGCAGCGGGTGCAGCTGTCCGCGACCGGTTTCCACCGGACCGAGGGGTTGCACTGGGACGCGGCGAGTATGCACGGTTCGCCCTTCAAATACTTCGCCTACGGCGCGGCGGCCACCGAGGTGGAGGTCAACGGATTCACCGGGGCCTACCGCATCCGGCGGGTCGACATCGTGCACGATGCCGGCGACAGCCTGTCCCCGCTGATCGATATCGGTCAGATCGAGGGTGGTTTCGTCCAGGGCGCGGGCTGGCTGACCCTCGAGGATCCGCGCTGGGACACCGGTGACGGACCCGGTCGCGGTCGATTCCTGACGCAGGCCGCGAGCACCTACAAACTGCCGAGCTTCTCGGAGATGCCCGAGGTGTTCAACGTCGAGTTGCTGGCCGACGCCACCGAGGAGGGCGCGGTCTACGGATCCAAGGCGGTGGGTGAGCCGCCGCTGATGCTGGCGTTCTCGGTGCGCGAGGCGTTGCGTGCGGCGGTCGGGGCGTTCGGCCGGCTCGAGCTGAGCATAGATCTGGCCGCACCCGCGACACCCGAGGCGGTGTACTGGGCGATCGAGCGAGCGCGTCACGGACTGAACGCGGATGAGACTGCTATGCAGAATCTTTCGTTCACCGATCCGGTTACGGCCGGTATCGGTGCGGCCGGTGACGGGAACGGCGCAACGCGCGTGCGGGACCGGTCGGCGGCCGAAAGATATTACGGCACGGGGATTTTCGGCTATGAGTGAGCTGACCTGGGTGGATGCGGTTGCGCTGTTGCGAGCCCGCCGGGAGCCCGGTGTGCTGCTGACCGTCGCCGCCGTGCGCGGCCATGCGCCACGTCCTGCCGGTGCGAAACTGGTTGTGGGACAGCAGGAGACTTGGGGTTCCATCGGTGGGGGGAATATCGAGGCGGTCGCGATCGAGCGGGCCCGCGAGCTGATCGGCGCTCCGGACCCGCAGCCGGAGCTGATGGATTTCGCGCTCAACGACCAGGTGACGAACTGTCACGGTGTGCAGTGTTGCGGGGGAACCGTCGTGCTGCTTCTGGAACCGCTGCCGGTGGTGCCGGCCGTCGCGATCTTCGGTGTCGGACACGTCGGACTGGAACTCGCGCGCATCCTGACTCGCCACGACCTCGACCTGCACCTGATCGATACCCGGCCCGGCATGCTCGGTGACGAGCGGCTGTCCGTCCTGCGCGACGCGCCGGCCCGCATCCACGTCCACGAGGTGCCGCTGCTGCCCGAGCAGGTGCTGGCCGAACTGCCCACCGGCACCCATCTGCTGATCATGACCCACGACCACGCCGAGGACGCCGCTCTCTGCGATGCGGCCCTGCGCGGCGGTGATTTCGGCTCGATCGGCCTGATCGGCTCGTCGGCCAAATGGGCCCGCTTCCGCCGCCGCCTCGAATCCGAGGGTGGTCACACACCCGAATCCATCGCCCGCATCCGCACTCCCATCGGCCTGCCCGAGATCACCGGCAAGGAACCGGCCGCCATCGCCGTCAGCGTCGCCGCGGACCTGCTGCTCACCTTCGAACGCGAGCGCGCCGCGGCGGCACCCCGGACGCCCGGCGATCCTCGAATTCCGCTCCCGCATTCGGGGCCTCAGGTCTGATCGAAGGGTTTGTCGCACATCGGGTCGGGGGGCGGGGTCGCCCGTGGTGTGGCCGGAGCGGCATCCTCGACCAGGGGTCTGCGCCTGATCACGTAGGCGAATACCGCGTAGCCGACTACCATCGCCAAGGCCGTCCAGCCGGGCGCCGCGGAGGAACGTTCGTCGAATTCGCATACGATCGCGCGGTCGGCACCGATCAGATTGCAGGGCCCGAAGCTGAGACTGGCGCGCATGGCGAGGATCACCGAGGGAACCAGCAGGATCACGATCGCCAGCACCCGGCTGGCGCTGTGTCGGGGCGGGGAGGTACCCAGGCAATAGCCCGCGATCAGCACCAGCGCGACCTCGCAGATCGCGTCGACGACCGGGTGGTGCACGTGGGTCAGCAGTGCCGCGGCCAGAGCCAGGGCCGCCACGGCGGCCAGGGCGAGCGGTAGCAACGACCACCGCACCCCGATCAGCAAGCCGGCCGCGCACAGCACGATCAGGATCGGGACCGACCATTGTGAGATGTCGGCGGGCACGATGGCATCGCCGGACGCGGTCAAGGCCGCGGCGAGCAGGACGAACACCCCGTCGCGGCCCGGCAGCAGCAGTGCGGCGGCGCCCGTGATGAGCACCGTGATCGTCGCGACGATCGCGATGGACAACGCGCTGTCGACATGACGCGCGATCCATCCGGCGAGGAACGTCCGGGAGACGATCAGAATGACCCCGGTGATGATCGGCGCCATCGGCAGTTCCACCGACAGCCGGTTCGCCGGGGGCTGGCGCCGGTTCAGGTAGGCGCTGACCGCGATCAACACCATTGCCAGGCCGATGATCCACGTCGGCGGCGAGTTACCCGGCACCCAGTTCGCACGGACGTGGTGACCGGTCATTCCGGTGCGCAACGGGGTCGGCAGCGCCTCGGAGATCACGGTGCTGCCGATCGCGCCGACCGTCCACCCGAACGCCGATATCCGCCGGTGTAGCACCGCCGCCCCGAGACCGCCCAGCAGGACACCACCCGCGAGGGCGTCCAGGAAGTTCAATGTGGTCAACGAGGAGCCGGGCCCGGCCGACTGCCCGATGATGTGGTCGACGAACAGCACCGCGATCCCGAACAACGCCGTGCACCAGGCCACCAGTTCGTTCAACGCGGTCGCGGCGAAAGCCGACACGATCACCGCGACGACCGCCCCCGCCGCAATTGCCCGAGGTTGACTGTAGGTGAGTGAATACAATTGCACCGACCCGGCGTCGCTGACCCACCGAAAGTCGACCGGCAACGTCAACGACAGCCCGGCAACGATGGTTGCCAGGAAGGAAGTGATCGCCTCCACGGTTCCGTGCGCATACCGCACTCGGACAAAACTACCCGCATCGCCCGAATGGGACAGGAGAAACGCTGTTAGCCGATAATTAGCTGTATCTCGGGCGATGAGTCTCGGCCCGGCGAAGCCTCAGCTCGCCGATCCGGTTCCCGCCGACCCGCTGGACGGACCCGGTGCGGCGACGAGGCTGAAGTCGTCGCACCATCCGCCCGCGCCGGCGGCGGTGGCCTGGCAGGCGATGTATACCGTCGGGCCGACCGCGGCGAAGGTCTGGCTGACGGTCGTCGGGGAGGTCACCGACTGGCTGACGTACGCCACGCCGGTTCGCGAATCCAGGGCCAGGGCGAGTACCGATCCGCCCGGATTCGCGCCGGCGCGCACCGAATAGGCGTACTTCGCGCCGTTTTGCACCGGGACGTCCTGGCCGATGTAGCCGTTGTCGTGCACGCTCGCGCCGCTGCCGCCGATATTCGCGTGGTAGACGTGGGTGGACCAGCCGTCGAGTCCGCTGTGGAAATTCGCGTTGGTCACCAGATTGTCGGCCGCGCTGGGATGCGGATCGAGGGGGAGGGGTACGGCGTTCGCGAGGGCTGTCCCGCCTAGGCATGCGGCCGCCGCGAATGCGGCGACGGTACGGGTGCGCCCGAATCGCAGTGAGCTTGTCATCGCAATTCTCCTTGCTGAAGCCCGACTGAACTACATTCCCTGTTACCGGTTGGCAATCTTGGGTTTGCTTACGGTATCACCACTTCGGGCCGGTGAAGACACGGATGAGCGCGGATCATGTCGGCGCGGTGGGGGTCGTCGGGAATGAGCTGAACAGCGGTCCGCACCGTGTCTGGTAATCGAACAGCAAATTTCGTGGCTATCGTGCGGATATGGACTTGGTGCTCGAATGGGATCGGCATCCGGGGACAGGTCTGCGCCTGGCGAACGAGCTGGCCGGTGCGGGCGCACTGGCCGTCGCCGAGGATCTCGGACCCGCGCCCGGCCGACTGGGAATCCTGGCCGCCCGGCGCGAGGGCGAACTGCTCGGCTGGGCCGCCCTGACCGACGACGGAAATGCGCGGGTACTGACCGAGCCGGTGTATGTCTCGCGGTATGTTCGACGAATTCAGTTGGGGCACTATGATTTCGAACCTGCCACCGATGCCGAGGAGGCCGTCGTGGAGGCCCTGCTGACCGGAGTGGCCGGGCATGCGCGGGCACTGGGCTACCGGGCGCTGCGGTGGCGCGGCACCGATACCGGCCCCGAGGGGCGTGCGGCCGTGGCGCTCGGCGCGGTCGCGATCGGCGAATACGCCCGGGTGTGGACCGCCGAACCGCGCACCTGGCGGCCGCCGATGGCGCTGACCTTCGCCGAACCGGTCGACTGTGTACTGCACGCTCTCGCCGAATCCACCGAACCGCCCGGTCAGGCGCTCGTTGTCGCGCTACTGACACCGGGGTCGGTGGATCCGGTGGCCAGCGTGGCCACCTCGGTTCTCGGCAGTGCGGCGTATATCGATGCGGGGGAGGGGGTGATCTATCAGGACGTCGATCCAGGCGCCCTGGCCGCATTGATCGGCGCGGTCATCACCGAACTGCACGACCAGGTGCCACAGGCCCTGGTACTGCGCGTATTCGAGCACGACGACCAGCGAATTCGCACGGCGTTGGCCACGGCCGGGCTCGCCCTGTCGGCCCGCTGCCGCGGTTACGAACTCGGGCTGGGCGCCGCGAACTAGGTCCACGGCGCTGATTGCCCGGTCAGGCGCTCGACGCGGACGACGGGTGAGGCTGGTACCCGAGTCAGGGCGCTGTGCGCAGACCCGCGAGGACGACCGTGAGCAGGCGCTCGGCGGCCTCGGGAGTGTGCTCACAGGCGACGCCGACCCCGTGACCGAGGCGGATCAGATCCTGCGGTTCGAGTTCTGGGCGGACGAGTCCCGCTTCCTGGGCCGGGCGCAGGACCGAGGCGGCGGCCTGGGTGGCGAGCGTGGAGCAGAGCATGAAGATGTCCGAGTCGCGGTCGAGGGCGGCCTTGAGCGTGACCGCCAGACCGCGCCGGTTCATCACGAAGTCGACCTGGGCCCGGACCCACAGGTCCAGGGTCTCCAACGGCGTGTGCTCCGAGTCGAGCAATTCCTCCGCGCGCCGGCTGAGCGCCTCGACACTCGAGCGGTAGACGGCTTCGATGAGCGCCGCGCGATTCGGGAAGTGCCGGTACAGGGTGCCGGGTCCGACGCCGGTGCGGCGGGCGATCTCGTCCAGCGGGGCCTCGGTGCCCAGTTCGGCGAACGTCTGGCGAGCGCATTCGAGAATGCGCTCGTAATTGCGGCGCGCATCGGCGCGCATCGGCCGCGTCGCTGCGTCCATGGGTCCTCCCGTACGGTGCACACTGCCGACTCCCATGATAAGAGGAGAAATACTCCGATTGATTCCTCGGGCCCGGGTTCCGGTCCGGGCGCAGCAGCGCGCCTGATACCCCGAAGGCGATACGCCGAGCAGGTCCGCGGCCCGCTGCACATTCTCGGCCGTCGCGGTCAGCGCGATCATCGAATCCCTTCGCGTCCGGTCGACTCCGGGCTATCGCAGAATATTGGGTGGCGCCCGGCTCTCGGACGGCGCGCGGCGTCAGCGCCTGCGCCGCGTGCGCAGTCCCGGGCGTGACCGCGCGGACTTGTTGCGGTACATGGCCGCATCGACGGTGTGCATGAGATCGTCGATGGCGGCGGGCGGTTCGTCGACCAGTGCCGTGCCGATCGAGGCGCCCACCGAGACAGTCTGTCCCGCAACGACTATCGGCGCGGACAACGCGGCGAGCAGCCGCCGGGACAGGCTGTGCGGTCCGCCCTCGTCGCGGCACTTCTCGATCAGCACGATGAATTCGTCGCCGCCGAGGCGAGCCGCGAGTCCATCGGGTTCCGCGGCGTCGCGCAACCGTTCGGCCACCGCCTGCAACACCCGGTCGCCGACCGTGTGTCCGTACGCGTCGTTGATCTCCTTGAAACCGTCCAGGTCCAGATAGCACAGGCCGATCGGCGGAATGGCCTCGGCGAGCCGGTCGAAGAACAGCACCCGATTGGCCAGGCCGGTCAGATTGTCGTGATGTGCGTCGTGCCACAGCCGATCCGACAGCGCCTTGCGCTCGGTGATGTCCACCGCGACGCCGATCAGGAAGCGTATCCGGCCGTCTTCGTCGCGGACCGCCGACATGGACAGGTCGATCGCGGTGCGACGCCCGTCCGGATGGGTGTAGCCGGTCTCCATCCGGAAACGATCGATCCCGCCCTCGAGCAACTGCTGGAACTGCGCGTAGGCGGGTCCGATATTGATCGGGCCGAGTACCTCGGAGACCTGCCTTCCGGTGATGGATTCGGCTGGGGCGCCGAACATTTCGGCCATCGCGGCATTGACGTCCACCACCCGCCCGCTGCGCACGTCGATGGTGCCGATACCCACCGACGCGCCCGCGAAGATGGCCGAGAAACGCGCCTGTGACAACTGCCGCTGCGCCTGCGCCTCCCGCACCGCCGACAGCGCCGCGGCGAGGGTCGCCTCCTGCTCGGTCAGTGCCGCCGCGCGCAGGGCCGCGGTGAATCCGGCGGCGAATTCCGCGGCCACATCGATCGCACGGTCACGCACCCGCTCCGGATCGTGGCACGCCCCCTGCCGTCGCGGATCGGTCGTCTCGACGACCGCCCGGGCCATATCCCGGCAGATCACCGATACGGTGCGGCTGACCGCCGACTCGTCCCGATAATTGGCCGCGACCAGCGCCGCGGCGGCGATCCGCGCGGAATCCAGGCCGCTTTCCCCGCGCAGGGCGGCCAGCAGTCGTTCGCACAGCCCGGCGAGCAGGGCCTCGATCTGGGTCCGGGTCAGGGTGGGGGCGACGACGCCGTCGAGCGCGTCCGCCCACCGCACCGCCAGGTCGTGTGCGTCCACGTGAGCACCCCTGTCCGAATCGCCCCTCGAGTCAGACCTTACGGCCCACGCCCGCCAGCCCGAGCGAGCGCCCCGGTGTCTCGTGCAGGTCCCGGTCGGATTCCGGGTGCCACAGCGGCAGTTCGACCACTCCTGGCTGGACCATTTCCCAGCCGTCGAACATGGCCGTGATGGCGGCGCGGTCGCGGAACCGGATACCCGTGTGGGACTGGTTCGCCGACAGATCTCCGAGCCGGGCCGCGGCGCCGGGACGCTGGGCCGAACTCAGATGTGAGATCGCCACACAGCTGCCCGCGGGCACCGCCGCGCGCAGTTCACCGACCAGTTCGCGCGGACCCTCGTGGTCCTGTACCAGGTGCAGCACCGCGATCAGCAGCACTCCGACCGGTTCGGTGAAGTCGATCAGGCCGCTGTCCGCGGCCCGGGCCAGCAGATCCGCCGGTTTGCGCAGGTCGGCTTCCAGAGCGTCGGCACAGTCGTTGCCGACCAGGATGGTTCGCGAGTGCGCGACCGCGACCGGATCGATATCGACGTACAGCACGCGATTGCGTGGGTCGATCGCCTGGGCCACCTCGTGCACATTGCCCGCGGTCGGAATGCCCGAGCCGATGTCGAGGAACTGGTGGATACCCGCGTCGGACAGGTACCGCACCGCTCGCCGCAGGAACGCGCGGTTGCTCAGGGCCAGCCGCGGTAGATCCGGCACGAGCTGTTTACCCATTTCGGCGGCCTTGCGATCGATCTCGAAATTGTGCGAGCCGCCCAGCAGTGCGTCGTACATACGAGCCGGGCTCGCCTTCGTCATGTCGACGCCGTCGGGCGCCCATGTCGGCCTGTCCACTCGCAACCCCTTCGTATCCGTGATTCGAGCCGCCCACACGCGGACGGATCGTCCGGCACCCGATCACCCCGGTACGGGTGCATGTGCATGCTAACCGCGCGCGAGCGAATCGGAACCGGCATCTCGGACAGCGGCGCTCAGACCAGATTGATCGAGTCCAGGACGCGGGTGCCGATCTCGGCATCGCCGGTCACCGCGACGGCGCAGGCGCGCCAGGGCACCCGCCGGGTGCTCCACTGCGGGAACTCGACCGACATGGCCGCGATGTGGGCCGCGGCCCCGGCGGCGCGTCCCGGCCGCACACGCAGCCGCCCGCCGCGCGGTTCGAGCCGCCAGGTGCCCCCGCCCGGACCGGTGAGGGTCAGCGCCACCGGGACCTCGAGCCAGCTCAGCGCCTCCCGGTGCGAACGTTCCAGCAGCGTGGTCAGCCAGCGCAGGATCGCGGCCATCCGGCGCGCGTCGGTGGGCGGAGTCGGGCGGTCCAGCGCGGGAGCGATGTCGTGACGGATGTGGGTGTGCCATTCGAACAGGATCATCGCGGGCGCGAGTTCGATTGGGTACCAGCCCAATTCGCCGAGTGGGATGCGAATCGCGCCGAGTACCGGAATGGTGAGCACGGTGAGTGCCGCACAGCCGCGGCGGCTCCACGTGTCGAATTCTGCGGGGAGCTGTGCGGTTGTGTACGAACGCTTTTCGTCGACGAGTCGTTCATTCAGGCGTTCCACGTCGCGGGTGGTCATATAGGCGGCGGCGGTCGGGGTGAGGATCGCGCGCAACACGGTGGTCATGTGGATGAGCGCATCGGCCACCGACCAGCCCGCCGCGGCGCTCGGCGCGCCGAGATCCGCGGGACTCAGATCGCGGCAGAAGTCGAGCACGGCGAGTCGCTCGTCGTGTAACGCGGGAAGATAGGGCGAACTCATCGCGCCGCCCCGCCGACCGGACTCCTCATGGAGTCCGGACATTACCCGGTAACGGCCCTGCTGTGCGCGCCGACGAGGAATACCAGAAGATTGCTGGGTGATATGGACTCGGTGCGTTCCGAGGTGGCAACCGCTGTCGCGAGTTGTCCGCAGCCCCTACGATTCTCCTGGTTGGTCGAGTTCAACGAATTGGCCGGAGGTGGCGGTGCGGTTGCGGCAGCGAGGTTTTGCCGGAGTATTGCTGACTTTCGCGGCGATGCTCGGGTGCGTCCGGCGATGTGGACTTGTCGGTGCCATGGGGCATGCTCTTGGCACGCAGACGTCAACGAACCCGCCCGGAGTGCACCATGTCATCGCGTCGAACGAAGCCGCAGCCGTTGTCCGACACAGAAATTCGGCAGATCGCCGCGGACCTCGCCGCGGGGCGCCCACCGATGGTCTGGTTCACCGCGGAAGCGGTCGGAGTGCCCGAGGGCCGCTCGGGCAAGGTGCTCGCGCTCGGTGATCCCGCCGAGGGCGATTTTCTGCAGGTTCGGCCCACCGGTTCCAAGGATGTGCTGTCGTTCTCGCCCACCGAAGTGACGCTGACCAAACCGGCGCGGCGCACCGCGCCCGCGACCGCCGCGAAACCCAGGAAGGACACCCCAGTGAGCATGTCGTCGTCCGTGACCCCGTCGCCGCACCCGCCGAGCCCGGCCCCGGAGAGTGCCGCTTCGGCACGTCCGGCCTCCGCGCAGCCGGCCCCGGCCGCCGCCAAGCCCGCCGCATCGAAGCCCGCCGCCGACTCCGACGCCTCGGCCGAGAACGGCAAGGCCGGTGCGGCCAAACAGCCCGCCCGTCCCGCCAAGGCGGCCCCCGCCCGCAAGGCGAAGGCGCCGGAGGTCACCGTCACCCTGTCCGGCACCGCCGACGGGGAGTGGACGGTCGACGTGGTGAACGGTAAGAAGCGCACCGTGCGCGGCCTGACCGTCGCGGGTTCATCGGTGGCCCAGGCCGCCAAACTCCTGCACCCCGAGGTCTCCGAGGTGGTCGATTCCGTTCTGGAGTCGGTGCGAAACTCCCAGCGCGCCAAGGTCGAACAGCTGCAATCCGAACTCGAACAGGCCCGCCGCGTGCTGGATGAGCTGTCGGGATAGCGATAGGCCGACGAGACGGCGCGGCCGCCGGGAGCGAGCGGCCGAGCCGGGCGTACGGGCGCGGGAGACCGGGCCGTGCGGCCTCCCGCGTGGTCGTGGTTACTCGTCGTCGATTCCCTCGGTGTCGACGCGCTCCTTGCGGACGGTGTCGGACACGGTCTGGTGGTCGGCTCGTTCCTGATCGCCCATGTCGCCGCGAGAGCGGACCTGCGAGGGGCCGGTGATCGGGTCGCGCTCGACGTGCACCTGTTCGTGGGTGGTGGGGCAGTCGACCGTCTGGTTCTCGGTCACCACGTGCTCGGTGCCGGTCTCCTGCCGCTCGGCGCCGATCTCGAGCCGCTCCTCGGAGCGGATCATGTCGGCGTCGCTGCGGCCGTGCGTCATCGGTTCGTCGGGTCCCGGACGGACCCGCTGACGGCCGTATCGGTTCCAGACCGCCTGCTGGCGCGGGTTGACGCCGTAGTGGCGGAGCAGTTCCTGCTCGGCCGCGGGCGAGATGCGTCCGTCGTCGTCCAGGTACGGCGCGGACTTGATATGTGCCTTGTCCACCCCGACCTGCAGGGTGCCCTTGTCCGGCTGATGTTGTGCGCCTGCCAGCGGCACCATGGAATCGCTGCGGAACATTCCCGTGCTCACCGCCGCCCACGTCGGGGTCCCTGACACGTTGTCCACGTAGATCTGCTTCACCTTGCCGATCTTGTCGCCGGCCGAGTCGTACACGGTATTGCCGATCGCGGATTCCAGCGTCTGTGCCATGGCTCCTCCTCGGGTCGCCATGCCGTGCCGACCACCGGTGCGGGCAGCCGACACCGCATTGTTCGTGGAACGGATTTCGATCTTTCGACGTCGTGCCGCTCGCACCCGGGTTTGTACGACCGCGACACCAGTATCCCTACTGTGGCTGGGTGAACTTCCCGCAAATGCCTGGCGATACCTGAAATCTGACGTTTGAGAGGGTTGTTCGTGGGATTACGGCGAGTCGGCCAAGATCGTCGGCTATATCCGGGCAATACCCGGATTCGGATGTGTGAACCGCCGGCTCTTTCGGATTCATCGATTGCCATCGGTCTCGGCCGGACGTCACGTACCCAACGACTCGCTGAGGTCGCGAAGAGGCGAGCGAGCGTCGCGGGGTGCGCGGCCGTCCCGGCGCCAGATTCGGCGGGATCCGGGGTGCCCCTGGCGGCGCATCTCGTCGTGGAAGACGTAGCCGAGGGTGTATTCCTTGGCGTGGTACATCGCTGAATCCGCTTCTCGCAGAAGGTCGTAGACCGAGGTTCCCGCAGGAGTGAGCTCCGGCGGCAGCGGTGCGGGGACGCCTTGGTCGAGGGTCGGGATGTCTTCGACGAGAGCGGGCGCGGGGTCCGGGCAGGGAGCGATGTGGCCCCTGATGTCGTGGACCGAACCCGGCGGGCGGGGGGAGCCCACGGCGATGCCGATGCTGGCCGTGATCGAGACCGCGCCGACGCTGAGTTCGAAGGGGCTGTCGAATGCGGCGATCAGCCGTTCGGCGAGGGTGGCGGTATCCGAGCGATTCGAGCAGGTCAGTACGACGAACTCGTCACCGCCGTAGCGGGCGGCCACATCGTCGTGCCGGATGACGCGGCGAATGCGGGCCGCGGCATTGGCGATCAGCTCGTCGCCGATCGCGTGGCCGTAGCTGTCGTTGACGGATTTGAAGCCGTCCAGATCGAGGAACAGCAGACACAGTGTGCGCCCGGCCCAGCGATCATGGTTGCGGGCGGGGGCGCGCAGCAGCGCCGAGCGGTTCAGCAGGCCGGTGAGCATATCGTGATCGGCCTGGTACTGGGCGCGTCGCTCGCTGCGGGCGCTGCGCCCGATGGCCCGCTCGCTGCGGGCCAGCACGCCGATCAACAGTCCGGCCAGCAGTGTGGAGATGACCACTCGGTCGACCACACCGGGCCGGTGGCCCATGGTCGGCACCAGCGAGGCCACCACCAGCGCGACCGCGACCAAACTGGCCCGCTGACGCGACTGATCGGGCCGGATGCGCTGTTGCTGACCCAGGGTGACCATGGTCGGATGCAACGCCGCCAACCCCACCAGCAGGTACGCGGCCAGCAGCGGAATCAGCAGAATCTGGAACGGCGGATGGATCGACCCGGCCGCTACCAGGTTGTAGCCGAAATCGGCGATCAGCATCGCCAGCAGACTCGTATGCAGCAGGCGCAACGAGGTTTCCGAACGCATCGCGGTGACCACCGAATGGGTGACCACCGTCAGTAACAGTGCGTCGATGACCGGGTAACAGGCCGCGATCACCGCGCTCACGCTGTATCCGCCGCTCAGAATCGGCGAGATCAGGAAGGTCCACGAGGCCAGCAGTGCGCCCAGGCCGATCAGTCCGGAGTCGAGCAGTAGATCGTTGCCGCCGCCGTGGACGCGTCGCGGCGCGAGCCACAGCAGTGCCGCGAGCAGCACCCCGGCATATCCGGACAGGGTGAACATATCGTCGAATACGTACCGATCGGCCGGGATGAGTTCACGCAGCGCGATCCCGAAACCGAAGAGCACGGCCGATCCGGCCAGCAGATACCACGGCATCGGCGCGGGCGGGCGATGTCGGTGCACGCCCACGGCGATCATCGTGACGGTCATCGCCACGACCACCGCCAGCGCGGCGGTGACGACCGCGTCCACGGCGGTGAGCAGGGGTAGGGCAATCATGAACGCGGCGATCATCGGCACGAATGCCCGCCACAGTGGCCCGGCCAGATGCCGGAGGTCGACCGTGTGCTGTTCGCTGAGCATCATCAGTCCCCCTTGTCCGCTCCGTCCCCGATGAACCGTGCCGTGTAGTAGGTCTGTGCATCTTCCACTGCGATGTCGACGGTGGCCCGCTCCCCGACCGCCGTCCGCAGGGCCTCGGCGAAGGAGAAGTGAGAGTTGTTGTATGAGCAGATGTCCCAGCCGACGGCCGCACGCTCCGCCGCCAATATTCGGACGACTGATTCGATCATGACATGAAATGCGGCCCCTTGTCGCGCGCCGGGGGCGACCAATGTGAACCCCGCATAGAAGATCGCGTCGCGCTCGGCGTGTTGTGGAAAACGCGCCGCGAAATAGTCGGGACTGATCCACGGCACGGTCTCCAGATGACGGGTCAACGTGGTCAGGCCGATCGGTTCGCCATCGGGTGCGCGGGCGACGTGCTTCTGGATTCGCGGATCTGTCATCTCCTGATGGAATTCGCCCGGATGCAGAACCTGCCGTGCGATCGCCCGAGTGCGTAATGGACCGAACGCCTCCTCGTAGAGCAGTTGGAAGCGTTCGATCTGCGGATCCGGAATCGTGGTCTCCACGCTGACCCGGATGCCGCCCGCAGCCGAAGTCGCTGTATCCCTTGATCTTTCCGGTTCCTCGGGTTCGGTCACGGTTGGTTCCATCCCGCTGTGTAGTAGGCCGCGAGGGCCAGGGCGCAGGTCGGGCGCCCGTCGGAGGTGGCCGCGACCGTGCTGGTGCACACCGGCCCGAAGACCCCAGCGCGCGCCGCGGTCATCTCGGTGAGGCTCATGTGGATGAGTTGGTCCACCGCCCTGGCGGTTTCGGCCTCGTGTTCGACGAACAGACCCGCGCCCGAGCTGTCGTCGCGCACGGTCCAGCCGATGCCGGCCGCCGCGGTCGCGCCTTCGGTTTCGGCGAATTCCACCGCGTACACGCAGTACAGCCGGTCGCCCCAGGTGATCGGCCTGCGTACCCTGCGGGTCCGTTCGATCGTCGCGTGCGGCGGGATCACCGACGACAGCCGGATCAGATTCGCTTCTCCCACACCGAGTTCACGCAGCGCGGCGTCGAATGCGGAGATTCTGGTCGACCCCACTCCGACCGCCGCGCCGACCTCGATGGTCAGCGCGGCGGGGCGGGGCGGGGCGGTACTTCCGGTACCGAGCGTGCCGTGGTGTCGGTGGGTGGTGAGCATTCTGTGATCCTTCCCCCGGGGATCTCAGTGTTGCATTTTGAAGGGTGATCTTGCGGCAAAAATCCCTTGAACTGAAAAACATCGTTTCAAATCGGTCGGGTGGGCTCCGGGCGCGTCGGACACAGGCCGGTCGGTCGGTGCATACCTCGATGTGAACGCTAACGGCCCGCTAAGATCCGGACACGGCCAAGTGGTCGAAGCGTGATTTACCGGACAGGAGGGCAGCATGCCACCCGCTGCAGCGCCACCAGGAATTGTCGAATCGGTGCTGGCAGGAGGCCCGGCACAGGAAATTTTGGCCGACGGCGGCGGGTTGCGCCTGGACGCCTCGGCCGTCGACTACGTCCTCGTCGCGATCTATTTCGTGTTCGTGCTCGGCATCGGCTTGCTGGCCCGTCAGCGCGTGTCCTCGAGCATCGATTTCTTCCTGTCCGGGCGTTCGCTGCCCGCCTGGGTCACGGGCCTGGCGTTCATCTCGGCGAACCTGGGCGCCGTCGAGATCATGGGCATGTCCGCCAACGGCGCCCAGTACGGCATGCCGACCATGCACTACTACTGGATCGGCGCGATCCCGGCCATGTTGTTCCTGGGCGTGGTCATGATGCCCTTCTACTACGGCTCCAAGGTGCGCAGTGTGCCGGAGTTCATGCGGCGGCGGTTCGGCACCGGCGCGCATCTGGTCAACGCGCTCAGCTTCGCGATCGCCCAGGTACTCATCGCGGGCGTGAACCTGTATCTGCTGGGTTCGATCGTGAACGTGCTGCTGGGCTGGCCGCTGTGGGTGTCGATCATCGTCGCGGCGGCGATCGTGCTGTCCTACATCACGCTCGGCGGTCTGTCGGCGGCGATCTACAACGAGGTGCTGCAGTTCTTCGTCATCGTGGCCGCGCTGCTGCCGCTGACCCTGGTCGGCCTGCATCGCGTCGGCGGCTGGAGCGGTTTGAAACACCAGATCGCCACCAAGCTGCCCGACGCCTCTCAGCAGATCCACTCCTGGCCGGGTAACGAACTCAGCGGATTCTCCAACAGCATCCTGTCCGTGATCGGCATTGTGTTCGGTCTGGGCTTCGTGCTCTCGTTCGGTTACTGGACGACCAACTTCGTCGAGGTGCAGCGCGCGCTGGCCACCCATTCGATCTCCGCGGCGCGGCGCACCCCGATCATCGGGTCGTTCCCGAAGATGTTCATCCCATTGATCGTCGTGATCCCCGGAATGGTCAGCGCGCTGATCGTGCCGCAGGTCGCCGAGTACAAGGCGACCGGCAAGGGTGATGTCACCTACAACGACGCGCTGCTTTACCTGATGAAGAACATTCTCCCCAACGGACTTCTGGGTGTGGCGCTGACCGGTCTGCTGGCCGCGTTCATGGCGGGCATGGCGGCGAACATCTCCGCGTTCAACACGGTGTTCAGCTTCGACCTGTGGCAGCAGTACGTGAAGAAGGACAGGCCGGACGGCTACTACCTGAATGTGGGCCGCTGGGCGACCGTGGGCGCCACGGTGGTCGCGGTCTTCACCGCGTTCATCGCCGGGAACTTCTCGAACATCATGGACTACCTGCAGACGCTGTTCTCGTTCTTCAACGCGCCGCTGTTCGCCACGTTCATCGTCGGTATGTTCTGGAAGCGGATGACCGCGACGGCCGGTTGGGTCGGCCTCGTGTTCGGCACCCTGTCCGCGATCTTCATCTTCATCCTGAGCGAGACCGGGGTGATCAACCTGTCCGGGCAGGGCTCGAGCTTCCTGGCCGCCGGCGTGGCATTCGTCGTGGATATCGTGCTCAGCGTCGTGGTGAGCCTGGTGACCGCGCCCAAGCCCGAAGCCGAACTGGTCGGGCTGGTGTACTCGCAGACCCCCAAGGCCAGCCTGACCGATGCCGACGCCGCCACGCTGCCGTGGTATCAGCGTCCGGTACTGCTCGCGGGGATTTCCCTGGTCCTGGTCATCGCGCTGAACATCTTCTTCGGATAAGGAAGTGACGTAATGCTTTTCGACATCCGCACCATCGTCGGCGCGTTGCTCGGCATCTACGGCGTCATTCTGATCGTCGTCGGGGCCGTCAATCACAGCGCCGCGGATCTGCAGCGCAGTGGCGGCTGGAACACCAATCTGTGGTCGGGGATCGGCATGGCGGTCTTCTCCGCCGGATTCCTGATCTGGGTTCGCCTGCGGCCCACGCAGGTGCCGCGGAGCACCGAATCCAGCGGTCCCGCAGAGTAATCGGGACGTTCACGCGCCAGTGAGGCGATCGGCCGCGACGGTAGGTGTGCCGTCGCGGCCGAGTCGTGTGCAGCGGCTTTTCGCCTGGTCACAGGCGTTTCGCCGGAGTTCGTATAACGCTCCTGCGCAGGACATGACGTCCATCACTAAATTGGTATCCAGGATGAGAAATATCGTACTTTCGATTCGTGCAGCTGACGCAGTTCACCGATCTGGGCCTGCGCATCGTGATGTGGCTGGCCGTGGCCCCGGAAGGGGAACGTCCCGGCAGCCGGACGATGGCACAGGAGCTGGCCGTCTCCTACGCCCACGCGGCGAAGGTGATCAGCCGTCTGAGCGAGCTGGGCGTCGTGGACGCCCGGCGCGGTCGCGGCGGCGGCCTGGCCATCACCGAACTGGGGCGTACCGCCTCGGTCGGCTGGCTGGTGCGCAGACTCGAGGGTGAGGCGGAAGTCGTCGGCTGCGAAGGCGATCCGCCGTGCCCGCTGCGCTCGGGATGTCTGTTGCGCACGGCACTTCGTCGCGCGCAGGAGGCGTTCTTCGACGCGCTCGATTCGCTCACCATCGCGGATCTGGTCGAGAGCCCGACCCGCACCGTGTTGCTGACGTTGCCCGGCGGGATCGGTGACAGCCAAGGGCTGTCCGGATGATGAGGAGATTCACAATGTTGTCTGCGGCTTCAGCCGAGGTGATCCGCGCGACCCTGCCCGCCGTGGCAGGCGCTCTGGACGAGATCACCCCGGCGTTCTATCGTCGCCTGTTCGCCGCGCACCCCGAACTCGAACGGGATCTGTTCAATCGCGGCAATCAGGCCCGGGGCGAGCAGCAGAAGGCGTTGGCGGGCGCGATCGCCGGATTCGCCGCCCTGCAACTGGAACCCGATGCCGCGCGGGTCGAGTCGATCCTGACCCGGATCGCGAACAAGCATGCCTCCCTGGGGATCACAGCGGATCAGTACGAGGTCGTGCACACCCATCTGTTCGCGGCGATCGTCGAAATCCTCGGCGACGCGGTGACTCCCGAGGTCGCCTCCGCCTGGGACGAGGTGTACTGGCGGATGGCCGAAACCCTGATCGCCATGGAATCCGGGCTGTACCAATCGGCGGGCGTGCGGCCCGGACAGGTGTGGCGCGAGGTGCGGGTCATCCGGCGGCGCTACGAATCACCCGACACCGTCTCGTTCGCGCTGGCCGCAACCGACGGCACGGCATTGCCGTCATTCCGGCCGGGACAATATATTTCGGTCGCTGTGACGCTGTCCGACGGTGCACGCCAGATCCGCCAGTACAGCCTGACCGGCGCACCGGGCCAGGAGCAGTGGCGCATCTCGGTCAAGCGCATCCGGGAACAGCCGCTGCCCGACGGAACAGTCGCGCCGGCCGGTGAGGTCTCGAATCATCTGTACGACAACGTTTTCGAAGAAGATATCCTCACCGTGTCCGCGCCGTTCGGCGATCTGGTTCTGCACCAGGACGATTCGCCGCTGCTGCTCGCCTCGGCCGGAATCGGCTGCACGCCCATGATCGGCATGCTCAGCCATCTCGCCGAAACCGCGGACCCACGCCCGGTTTCGGTCCTGCACGCCGATCGGTCGGCCACCGACCACGCCCACCGCAGCGAACTCGCCGACCTGGTCGACTGCCTCCCCGCCGGCGTGCTTTACCGCTGGTACGAAGACCTCGGCGTCCGCGCACCCGAACAGACCCTCCGCCGCGGCCGAGCCGATCTCGCCGATATGGTCATCGCCCCCGACACCCGCGTATACCTCTGCGGCCCACTGCCGTTCATGCTCGGCATGCGCGAGGCCCTGCTGGAACGCGACGTCCCGGCCGACCGCATCCACTACGAGGTCTTCGGCCCGGAAACCTGGGCAACCACGTAGCCGCAACGCCCGCGTGCCGGGAGACCGTCACGCGGGCAACGGTTTCCGATGCCTCCCGCCGCAGGCCAGGGCGCATTCCGTGCCGGTCAGAGAGTGATCACGATCTTGCCGTGTACGTGGCGGTCGGCCTGTTGTGTCACGGCATCGCGAATCTTCTCGATCGGGAAGGTCGCGGCGATCGGCACGGTGATCGTTCCGGCGCGGATCGCGTCGCCGATCCGGGTCATGTCGTCCGGGCCCGCGTCGATTCCGCCGGTCGCGCGCACGCCGCCGGGAGGATTGGGGCCCGCGGCCACAGTGGAGATCCGCTCGGGTGGAACACCCAGTGCGAGTGCGGTTTCCGCCGTTTCGGTGCCGAACAGGTCGGTCGCGGCGCTGATGCCCTCGGGAGCCAGGGCGCGCACCCGGTCCGCCAGTCCCGGGCCGTAGGTCACGGGCTCGGCGCCGAACCCGCGCAGGAAATCGAACGTGCCTTCCGAGGCCGTCCCCAGCACTCTGGCGCGGGCCAGCTTCGCGAGCTGCACGGCGAACACGCCCACACCGCCCGCCGCGCCGCCGATCAGGACGGTGTCGCCGGATCGCAGGTCGATCGCCGCCAACGCCGCGGCGGCGGTCATGCCGGCAACGGGCAGTGTGGACGCCACCTCGTCGCTGATGCCCAGCGGGGTATGCCAGAGCCCCCCGGCGCGCGGATCGACCACCACGAAATCGGCGGCGGCCCGGCCCAGCGCGCCGCCGTATACGCGATCACCCACGGCGAAACCCGTTGCGCCGCTGTCGACCTCGTCCACCACGCCGGCGAAGTCGTAACCGAAACCGGACGGTACGGTGATGCCGAACTGGGCCGCTGCCTCGGGCCGCGCGGCGATGAGCCAGTCCATGGGATTCAGGCCGGCGGCCGTGACGCGAACGCGGATCTCTCCCGGGCCGGCGTGCGGCTCCGGGACCTCTCGAAGCTCCAGTACCTCGGGACCTCCGAACGTCTCGTAAATGACGGCTCGGCTCACGATGACCTCCACGGGAATGGTAACGGGACTTGGTGCCATCACTCTACACCTAGTGACGGGACCAAGTCCCGGTATCATGGGCTCATGGCCCGCTGGAAGCCCGACACATCGCAGCGACTCGCGATCGCCGCTCTCGAACTGTTCGAGGAGCGCGGCTACGACAACACGACGGTGATCGAGATCGCGGAGCGCGCCGGAATCACCAAGAGCACCTTTTTCCGCCATTTCCCGGACAAGCGGGAGGTCCTCTTCGGCGGCGGCACGATGACCGGACTCGTCGTCGACGGTATCGCCGCGGCCCCGGCCGAGGCCGGTCCGTTCGAGGCGGTGGCCCACGCCTTGGACGTGATCGGCAGGGAGGCGTTCCCCCTGGATCGTCGCGAGTTCGGCGCCCGGAGGCAGGCCGTGATCGCCGCCCACCCGGAGCTGCGGGAACGCGAGGCGCTGAAGGGGCTCGGTCTCACCGCGGCGATGATCGAAGCGCTGGAGCGCCGCGGCGTCCCCGATCTGACCGCGCGCGTTGCCGCGGAACTGTGCGCGATCGCCTGGAAGATCGCCTACGAACGCTGGTGCGACCCGGCCGGCGACGAGGAGTTCGGTGAACTCGCGCGGCGAGCGCTCACCGAAGTGCACGCGGTGGCGGCCGAACCGCGGCCCGCTGATCACCGTCGACTGCTGTGACGCGCAGGTTGTCCTGCGCGGCGCGGTCCGAACGCCAATCGGCCGAACGCCCCATCCGTTGCAACAGTCGTTCTTGCTCCGATACGCCGGGAGGGCCCGTGGGCGCGGCGAAAAATTTGTGCGTGGACTCGGGATCGGTTGGTGTTTCGGCCAGGTCGGCGTAGATCTCATCGAGGTGGTCGCTGATCCAGCTCACGAGTTCCGGGCGCAGCGCGGCGTCCACATCCAGCGCCTGGGCCAGATCCCAGGTGTGGATGGTGCTGTCCGTGGTGCGAACGGTGAGCGCTTGACGGCCGGAGATCCTCCCCAGTGGATAGTCCAGAATTCGTTGCAGTGCACCGGATTCGCCGAATGCCCGAGCACACTGCGCGGCTGACCGGACGAACGCGTCCACGGGGTCCGTCCCGAGTGCGTCGACATCCCGCATGCGAAGGAAATCCGCCGCCGTCCCTCCTTCCGACAGCGCGACATAATTCAGATTCCCTCGCGTCATGTGATTCACCAGTTGGCGCACATTCCATTCCGGACAGGGCGTCGGCCGTTCCCACTGCTTCTGCCGAACATTCCGCAGCACCCGCTCGAACTCCGCACTGGCCAGGACGAACTCGTCGATCACTCGATCCAGCCTGGCAGAGCGGCGCCTCGACCGCTGGCGAGTATCGGACAGTTCGTCACCGGCCGGCCTCCACGGCGTGAGGGCGGGCCCCGCGCGCATGCGCCCGGCGGGGTCCGTGAGGTGTCCTGCCGAGGTCTCCCGACAGCAGCTCGCCGAACTCGCCGGAGCCCCGCGCCGCGGGCTGGGCGGATGAATATGCATCGACCCCTTGCGGCCAGCATATGAAAGTGTACACTTACGTTCGTGTCCGCTTTCAGAGATGTGGGTCTGGCCATTCTGGGTGATCCGATGCGGCAGGCGATCTTCGAGCGCCTGGCTCGGAGGCCCTCCTCGGTGGGGGAGCTCGCGGAATCGCTGCCGATCACCCGGCAGGCGGTCTCGCAACATCTGCGGGTATTGCGGGACGGCGGATTGGTGGTGGCCACGCCCGAGGGCACGCGGCGCATCTACCGGATCAACCCGGAGGGGCTCGCCGCGATTCAGGCCTATTTCCAACGGATCTGGGACGACGCACTCACCGCTTTTCAGAAGGCCGCCGACGCGGCGGCCGGCGATCCCGAACAGGAGAGTCCTTCATGAACACATCCGACGTTCCGGTTCTGCAGGGCACGGCGACCGTCGCGTTGCCGCTCGACCGGGCATTCGCCTTCTTCACCGAATCGTTCGGCAGTTGGTGGCCGTCGGCGTACCACATCGGGAAGTCCGAGATGGCCGATACGATCCTCGAGCCGCGCGTCGGCGGCCGCTGGTACGAGCGGGGTGTGGACGGCGCCGAATGTGATTGGGGCCGGGTACTGGAATGGGAGCCGCCACACCGTCTGGTGGTGACCTGGCAGATCAACGGATACTGGCAGTTCGACCCGGACCCCGGGCACGCCAGCGAGGTCGAGATCCGCTTCACCGCAGACGATTACGGGCAAACCACGGTGACGCTGGAACATCGCCGCCTGGACTGTCTCGTCGCGGGCGAGGGCATCGCGAAAACCATCACCGAACAGGGCGGCGGATGGAGCACTCTGCTCGAACTCTTCGCGAAGACCGCCGAAAGTCGGTCCGCCGGAGGAGATCCCGCGTGAACGATATGGAGATGGCCCAGCGCGAACGCGAAGATCTGGCCGAATTCCTCGCGACGCTCACGCCGGAGCAGTGGGAGCAGCCCTCCCTCTGCGAGGGCTGGCGGGTCCGAGATGTGGTGGCGCACATGGTCAGCTATGAGGAACTCGGGCGTTGGGGGCTGTTCCGGCGGTTCGTCAAGGGGCGGATCGTGCGCGCCAACGAGGCCGGTGTCGAGGAGTTCGGGTCGCTCGGTCCCGACCGTCTGCTGCAATTCCTGAACGAGCATCTGGTGCCCCGCGGACTGACCGCCGGATTCGGCGGCATGATCGCACTGGTCGACGGCACCATCCATCACCAGGACATCCGCCGCCCCCTGGGCATTGCGCGGCAGATCCCGACGGATCGCCTGGTCCGTGTTCTCGACGCCACGCTCCCCAACCCGCGCCTGGGGGCCTGGCACCGAATACGTGGACTTCGCTTGCGCGCCAACGACATCGACTGGTCTCACGGCACCGGCCCGGAAGTGACCGGCACCGGTGAGGCGCTACTGCTGGCCATCACCGGTCGGCCGAGTGTCCTAGGAGAACTTTCCGGTCCGGGACAACCGCTCCTGGCCGCGCGGGTCGGCGCGTGAACGCCCGGCACCTGGTCGACGTCACTCCTGCCCGAGACGGGTGAGTCGGCTCGGGCAGTCGTAGAGTCCGGTACACGGTACGAGATGTGCGGGGTATGGCGGCCGGTGCCGGGTGCGGCGGTTCACGTTGCGGCGCGGCGACGTTGCACCAGACCGATGGCGATATCGATCAGCAGGAACCCCAGCAGGGTGAGGCCGAGCATCGGGGCGAACCAGCCGACAGCGACCGCGATCACGGCCAGGCCGCCGAGCAGGGCCGGGTGGATGCCGCGCAGGACGCCGCGCCGGGGAGGTGCGCCGAGGGCAAAGCGGCTCGCGTGTAGGGGGCGGCGGCGCCACCACATCAGGTAGCCGCGCACGATGACGGTGATCAGCGCGATCATCGTCAGCAGGAGCAGCAGCTGATTGGCCAGGCCGAACATCATGCCCATGTGCAGAGCGATGCCCCAGTTCGCGAGTTCGGCCATCAGCGGCCAATCCGCGTAGCGCACCGTGTCGGTGACATCCCCGGTGACGCCGTCGACGGCGATCGCGTCCTGGGTGAGCACACCGGAGATGCGGCGCTCCTTCACCACGAATGCCGTGTGATCCGTTGTGGGCAAGGTGATTTCGACCGGTCCGTCGACGTGATGTCCGCGCGCCACGGCGAAGACCTTGTCCACCTGGGCAATTCGGTCGGTGGACAGTGGTCGCGGTCCGCCCGGCATGTCCGGGGGCATGTCCATACCGGGCATATCCATCCCGGGCATGGTCGGCGAGCCGTCCGGCCGGGTGCCCGCTCCCGGGAGCGCGCTGCT
This sequence comes from Nocardia vaccinii NBRC 15922, assembly GCF_001613305.1. Taxonomy (GTDB): domain Bacteria; phylum Actinomycetota; class Actinomycetes; order Mycobacteriales; family Mycobacteriaceae; genus Nocardia; species Nocardia vaccinii. The sequence goes on along the minus strand of NZ_BDCC01000044.1, from coordinate 83,645 downwards.
CACCGACGGCGTCGTCCAATTCAACTGTGCCCTGAGCGCATCGACGTGCGCACCCGCATAGGTCGACCAGGTCATACCGGTCGCGGACAGGAACAGCAGCGGTGCCAGCACCCACAGGCCCACGGCCCCGTGCCAGTTCACCGTCCGCGGCCGTCCTTTGGGACCGCGGTCCGGCCACACCAGCCGCCGCAGATTTCGGGATCGCGAGCCCGCCCGTCGCAGCCACACCGCCAGCCCGGCGAGCGCGACCACCCACAACCAGGATGCGGCGGTCTCGCTGTACAGCCGACCCGGTTGTCCCAGATGCAGATTCCGGTGCAGCTGATCGATCCACGTCCGCGTCGGCAACGCTCCCGTGCTGCCGTACACCACACTCACGCCGACCGATTTCGCGGTCGCCGGATCCACGAATACGGCACGCTGCTCGGATTCACCCAACAACGGATCGGTGAACAACACCCGAGTCGTATCTCCGGGATGCGGTGCCGGATCAACCGCCGCCGGAACGAGTTTCGGCTCGACCGCCACGGCGGCGGCCACCTGATCCGCCAGCGGCCGTGCCGGTCCGGTCGAATCGACGTGCAAAAGATCGCGATTCACGACCGACTCGATGGTCGGTGATATCGAATACAACGCACCTGTGAACGCCGCGATCAGGATGAACGGCCCGACGAACACCCCGGCATAGAAGTGCAATCGCATCGCCAGCGCGGCGAGCGCACCACGCGAATCCGCCCGCGCGGTGGATGGTTCTGCTCGAGTACGGCTTCGGTCGGTTGGTCCGGCATCGGTTGGTCGGTTCGGTGAAGCAGTTGATATCGGGTTTTGTGCGGTAGCCGAATCGGCGTCCGAATCAGCTGGCGAATCGACATCGACCTCGGTGTTCGTTCCCGCGTACGCGTCGCCCAGCGGGGCGGGTGCGCGCCCGGTGGGTGGTTCGGGGGTGCTGTCGGGGATCGGCAGATCGGTGATGTTCACGGCGTTTGCTCCTGGCTGGTTGCCACCCGTGCGAGCGCTGTGCCCGGGTGAATCCTCGGCAGCGAGGACGTCCGCCCCTCATATGCGGACGTCTTCGGCGTAGTGGGCGTTCCGGCAGGCACGCTCACGGTCGCACCACCCGGAGGAGCCGCCGGATCGACGGGGCCCGGCAGTGGCCCGGTCGGATCGACGTGGCATCCGGCAGGACTCCCGGTCGGATCGCGCCGATCCCGTGCGGGAAGTTCCGGTGGCTCACGGTCGTGTCGAACCCGCCGAAACATGCTGTGCCGCGTCGGGCGGATCTCACCTCGGCAGGGCTTTCCGTCGCCGACCGGCACGGCTACCGACGTTGCGCTCCAAGGCGTTCGGCCGGCTTCATCGCACCGCCGGCGAGTTCGGTTCTCCTGTCGGCATACGGGAGCGCAGGCGTGAGCGCCGTCTCCCACCGAATCCGGTGTGACGTACGTTCGATCCGAGTGTGTGATGCGAGGATTCACCCGGCGGCACGATGATCGCGGCCGTCGACAGGCGGCTGGACGATCGACGCTGTGCTACAGAGCGCGCGAAAGATGTTCGTGCGCACGGGTGTACGGATTAATGGGGAATCAGGCCGGGAGCGGCGGGCCGCGAGTCCGGCAGGGGTTCGCGGCGAGGATTCGATGAATGACGTGGTCGCGGTGTGTGATCCGCGGCGGCGAGGGCGGAGCGACGGTCGCGCGAACCAGCATCGGCAGTGCCCGGGACAGCGCCGCGATCAGGATTCGGCAGGCGGCCTCCGCGCCGCGGATCACCACGGATGCGGCGCCTGCGGCCGCGACGTGCGCAGCCGCCATCGCCGGACTCCACAACGAGTCCGGATGCGCCATGTCCGGCATCTCCAGGGACATCGCCGCGTGACCCAGCAGTTGTCCGCCGATCAGGGCCGTGACCAGGCCGGTTCGGGTGGTGCGCAGCGGGCGCAGAGTTGTCACCAGGGCGCCGACCACCGCGCAGGCGGCGACGAGCAGCGGCAGCGTCCTGGACTGCGGCGGCATGGCTCCGGCGGCCCAGCCGTGTGCCTCGATGGCCAGTGCGCCGGAGACGGCTCCGGCCGATCCCCCGCGCAGCCGCGCGACCGTGCTTCGACGCCGTTGCGTCGTAGCCGAATCGCGGGCCGGGGACCGGCCGGGGTCGAAGAACACCCGAGGATGATACCGAGACGGCACTGCCGAACCATCGGTGAGGCAGTGCCGCACGGGTTATTCGGCGGGGACGTCCATTTCCGTCAGCGGTTTGCGCAGCAGCTTTCCGGTGGCGTTGCGCGGGAGTTCGTCCAGGAATATCACCTCGCGCGGCACCTTGTACCGGGCCAGGTTCGCCTTGACGTAATCCTTGATCTCCTGCACATCGCGCTTGGAGTCCGGGCCGGGAACGACGAAGGCGCGCAAGCGTTTTCCGAATTCGCGGTCGTCCACGCCGATCACCGCCGCCTCGAGCACGTCGGCCCGGTCGGCGAGCAGATGCTCGACCTCCTGCGGGAAGACATTCTCACCGCCCGAGACGATCATGTCGTCGTCGCGGCCATCGATGAACAGCAGGCCGCTCTCGTCGAAGTGGCCGACGTCACCGCTGGACATCATGCCGTCCACGGTTTCCTTGGTGCGGCCGTCGGTGTACGCCTTGAACGAGTGCGGGTTCTCGATGAAGATCGTGCCGGTCACGTTCGGCTCGGTGATCCGCTTGCGGTGCTCGTCGTACAGCGCGACGCGGATGCCCACCGGCGATTTGCCCGCGGTATTGGGCGCGCGGCGCAGCTCCGGCGGGGTGGCCACGGTGATCACCGCGCATTCGGTGGAGCCGTACACGTTGTAGAGGGAATCGCCGAAGTAGTCCAGGCTCCGGGTCACCACATCCGGCGGGATCGCCGACCCGGCCGCGAAAATGACTTTGAGCGAGGACATGTCGTACTTGCCCAGCACGTCGGCGGGCAGATCGAGCATGCGCTGCAACATCGTCGGCACCACGACCAGTTCCTCGGCCCGGTACTTCTCGATATTGGCCAGCGTCGCCTCGGGGTCGAATCGCCTCTGCTGGAACACGATTCGGTTGCCCAGCGCCAGACCGATGGTGAACTGCGACAGTCCGGTGGCGTGGAAGATCGGCGCGGCCATCAGAATCGTGCCGTCGCGCGGCACCGGAATCCGATCGACCAGCTGCGCGGAGATGAACGGGCTCACCTTGTCTCGCGGCGCGCCCTTCGGGGTGCCGGTGGTCCCGCTGGTCAGGATCACCATGCCGCCCGGCTTCGCCGGAAGCTTCACCGGGTCCGTGGACTGACCGGCCATCAGCGAATCCAGCGTCGGCACCGAGGGATCGATGCCGTCCTTCTCATCGGACCAGGTCAGGATGCGCGGAACGGAGTCCGGGATCGCGCTCATCAGCTCGACGAATTCGCTGTCGTGCAGGATCGCCTTGACCTTCTCGCGGGCGGCGACATCGGCGAACTGCGGTTTGGCGAATCCGGTGTTCATCAGCACCGCACGCACGCCGAGCTTGCCGGTGGCCAGCAGCGTCAGCACCAGGCCGCGGTGATCGCGGGCCAGCACCGCGATCACGTCACCCTCGCCGATACCCTGTGCGCCCAGCGCGCGGGCCAGCGCGTTCGACTGCCGATCCAGTTCGCCGAAGGTCAGCTCACCGCGTTCGTCGACGATGGCCGGGGAGTCCGGCCGGGTCTGCGCGGAATGTACGACCACGCCGGCGAACGGGCCGTACTTGCCGATCGCGACGACCGACCGCACGGCATGATCGAGTCGCAGCGGATTGAACAACCCGCGTCTGCGCATCGTATTGGCCCCCAGAGCCAAATCCCCGACCTTGCGCAGGGTGCTGCTTGCCGACGGAAGGACAGCTGACATAGGTACAACCTTCCGCGATCCCGCCTGACCTGGGCCGGGCTGACCGCAACATCGAGATCCAGTGCGTGCTAACACTAGCAAGCAGACCTGCTCGTATGTGGTTAGCGTCTCTGTTACCGACGGTACCCTCAAAGGGTCTGGTCAGGCCTACTCCGTGATCCGATACTCGACCAGTTCACGACGCAGAAGTTTGCCGGTTGTGTTACGAGGGAGTTCCTCGAGGAAGATCACCTCGCGCGGCACCTTGTAGCGCGCGAGGGTGCCCTTCACATATGCCTTGATCTCTTCGGCGTCGGGTGTGGCGCCCGGCTCGGCAACCACGAAGGCGCGCAGTCGCTTACCGAATTCCACATCGTCCACCCCGACCACCGCGGCGTCGAAGACATCGGGACGTTCCAGCAGCAGGTTCTCCACCTCCTGCGGGAAGACGTTCTCGCCGCCGGAGACGATCATGTCGTCGTCGCGGCCGTCCACGAACAGCAGGCCGTGCTCGTCGAAATGCCCGACATCGCCGGAGGACATGTAGCCGTCGATGATCTGCTTGTGCCGCCCGTCGGTATAACCCTCGAAGGGCGAGCCCGAGCGGATGAAGATGCGGCCGGTGACGTGCTTGTCGTGGATGCGATGGCCGTCGTCGTCGAACAGCGCCACCTCACAGGTGACCGGTGCGCGGCCCGCGGTTCCGGGTGCGATCGCCAGATCCTGCGGCTGGGCCACGGTCGCGACGGCGCATTCGGTGGAGCCGTAGAGGTTGTGCAGGACATGGCCGAACGCCTCGGTGGCCCGCACGGTCAGCTCGGGCGAGAGCGCCGAACCCGCGAGCACGATCGATTCCAGCGAGGTCAGGTCGTACTTCGCACGGACTTCCGGCCCCAGTTCCACCATGCGGTGCAACATCGTCGGCACCGCGACGAGCATCTCCACGCGATGTTCGGCGATCTTGCGCAACGTGTCCTCGGCGTCGAATCGGCGCGTGGTCACGACGGTGTTGCCCAGTGCCACCGCGACCAGCCAGGTGGCCTGGCCGGTGCTGTGGAAGATCGGCGAGACGATCATCACGGTGCCCTGGCGGGGGAACGGGATCCGGTCGACCACCTGGACCGTCGCCATCGGCGAGATCTTGCCGCGCGGCGCGCCCTTGGGCAGGCCGGTGGTGCCGCTGGTGAGGATGACGAAGCCGCCGACCGTCTGCGGGAACGGCAGTTCGGCGGTCGGGTTCCCCGCGATGAGTTGTTCGATCGTGGTTGCGCCGGAAGGGATTTCGTGGCCGTCATCCACCCAGGTGAGTACCCGCGGCAGGTCCGGGGGCAGGGCGTCGAGCAGGTCGACGAATTCACTGTCGTGTAGTACGGCCTTGACCTTCTCCCGCTCGCACACCTGCGCGAACTGTGGTTTGGCGAAGCCGGTGTTCATCAGTGCCACCCGCGCGCCGGCCTTGCCCGCCGCGGCCATCGCCAGCAGCAGGCCGTGGTGGTCCCGGGCCAGGATGGCGATCACCGTGCCCGGTGTGATGCCGATATCCTGCAGGCCGCGAGCCAGTGCGGTGGACTGCTCGTCGAGCTGGCGGTAGGTCAGCGAGCCGCGCTCGTCCACGACCGCCGTGCGGTCGGGCCACAGCCGCGTCGCACGCCGCACCGCGGTCGCCTGCGACCCGAGGACCGCGCCCTCCTTCGCGGTTCGCAGCGTTTCCTGCAGATTGCGCGGATCGATGATGCCGCGCTCCCGCAGCACGTTGACACCCCGGATCGCCTCGACCGTGTGAAGCACCCTGCGCTGCAACTGTTTCAGAACCGACGTCACCTGCGAACACCTCCACACGACTACCGTGCGCAACTCGCACGCCTACCGACCGAGTGCTGTGGACGGTAGCAGCCCGGTGTGACGCGGGATACAGAAATTCGGCCAACTGTGACCAAGGTGCACCGTACGGACTTGGTACTAACCCGGCTCCGCGCAATCGGCGGCGCGTGCCCGCAGGTACGACTGTTCGGCGGTGTTCGCGGTGAGTTCGATGGCCCGGAGGAATTCATCGCGTGCCTCGCTGTGGCGTTCGAGCCGGGCGAGCAGATCGCCGCGGACCGCGTGCAGCAGGTGGTAACTGTCGAGCATGCCGGTCTGTTCGACGGCATCGACGAGTTCGAGCCCGGCCGCGGGGCCGTGCACCATGGTGATGGCCACGGCGCGGTTGAGTTCCACGACGGGAGACGGAAGACGTTGGGCCAGAATGGCATACAGTCCGGCTACGCGTTGCCAATCGGTGTCGGCGGGTGTGCGGGCCGAGGCGTGCACGGCGGCGATGGCGGCTTGCAGCGCGTACGGGCCGGGTGGCGCCGCGCGTTGCCGGGCGGTCGCGTGTGCTCGGGCGAGTGCGGCGAAACCGCGGCGAATCAGCAGTCGGTCCCAGCGCGAGCGATCCTGATCGGACAGCGGCACCAGGCGCTGCGCGATATCACTGCGCGCGTCGAGCCGGGATGCCTGCAATTCGAGCAGCGCGGCGAGACCGTGCACTTCCGGTTCGGCCGGCAACAATGCGGTCAGGATGCGCGCCAGGCGCAGAGCGTCGTCGCAGAGTTCGCCGCGCATCCACTGCTCGCCGGAGGTGGCGGCGTATCCCTCGTTGAAGATCAGGTAGATCACCTCGAGCACGGCGTCCACCCGCGCCGCGAGCTCGCTCTCATCCGGGACCGCATACGGGATGCGGAGTGTCTTGATGATCCGTTTCGCGCGCACGATCCGCTGCGCCGCAGTCGATTTGGTGACCACGTAGGCGCGGGCGATCTCCTCGGTCGTCAAGCCGCCGACCATCCGCAGGGTCAACGCCACGCGAGCCTGGCGGGGGAGTGCGGGATGGCAGGTCGTGAAGATCATCCGCAGCATGTCGTCGGAGATCCCGATGTCGATATTCGAATCGGCACCGGGAAACCCCGACCTCTGCTCGTCCAGGAGATCTCGGCCGAGCAGAGCCAGCTTGCGAGCGAAGGTCGCATCGCGCCGGAACCGGTCGATCGCACGACGTTTCGCCACGGACATCAGCCAGCCGCCCGGATTGGCGGGCACGCCCTCGCGCGGCCACTGTTCCAGCGCCGCCACGTGTGCGTCCTGGGCGAGTTCCTCGGCGGTGTCGATATCGCCGACGACGCGGGTCAATCCGGCCACCAGTTGCGGCCATTCGATCCGCCAGGCAGCCTCGACCGCCCGCTGCGCCGGCTCCTTGCTCATCGGCGGTGTGGGCTCACGGCTGATCCAGCTGTCTGACCTCGATCTCCATCGTCCACTCGGGTCCGTGCACCCGCAGGAATCGGGACGCCCACTCCACTGCCTCGTCCCGAGAGCGGGTCTGCAGCAGGCAGTAGCCGCCGATGATCTCCTTGGATTCGGTGAACGGTCCGTCCAGGACGGTGAGTTCGCCGTTCGAGAGCCGAATCCGGGCCGCCTCGTCGAGCGGCCACAGGCCGGCGGTGTCCAGCAAGACCCCCGCCTTGGTCATTTCCTCGATCAGCTTGTCCATATCCTCGGCGAGCGCGGGATCCGGGCCGGCGACCGGCTGGGCCGACGGATCGAGGCGGATCAGGAGTAGGTGACGCATCCGATGTCCTTTCTCGGGCGGCCCGTGCTCAGGCGGTCCGGTAGCGGAGGTACACCGCGCCGGAGTCGAACGACTTCGATTCGGTCAGCTGCAGGTCGAGCGCCGTCTTCTCCGGGAAAAGCGGAGTTCCCGAACCGATGACCACCGGGTGCACGACGAGCCGGAACTCATCGATCAGACCCAGCTCGAGGAACGAGTGCACCAGCTTCGGGCTGGCGTAGATCGCGATCGTATCGCCCGGTTCGGATTTGAGTTTCGAGAACTCCTCGGCCAGCTTGCCGGTGATCAGTCGCGTGTTGTTCCATTCGGCCGACTTCAGTGTGGTCGAGCAGACGATCTTGTCGACGGCGTTCACCCATTCCGCATGCGCGCGTTCGTGCGCCGAGCTTTCCTCGGTGGGCTGGTTGCTCCAGTATCCGTACATCCCGAGATAGGTTTCGCGTCCGTACACGGCGGTGTCGAAATCGGCCTGGATGTGCGTCGTGTACTCCGCGAGCTCCTCGCTGTAGGCGCGGTGGGTCCATTCGAATCCCGAACCTTGCCCCGAGGAGGCGAAACCGTCGAGGGTGAGGTGTTCGAACGCTACGATCTTGCGCATTCTTCGATCCTTCCGGTTGTGCGGCCGCCTTGCGGCCCCTTCACCTACCCGTCGAACGAACGACCCCGGAATCGACACCGACGGCATTCGAACCCGTGTGCGTCGGATGTTCTCCGATCCGCCGCCCCTCGATCGCCCCAGCATGGCAGGTGGGTACGACAGGTTCGCCGCGCGGCGTTTCGCGGGTACGGCGCCGTGCCCCTAGGGTGGGTCGCATGCGTATCGCGGCATTGGCAGTGCTCGTACTCGTGGTGGCGGGCTGTTCGACCCCAACCGATCAGCACGCGCACACCGTTCCGCCGAGCGGGCCGGCCACTTCCGCCTCGACGACTGCCTCGACCACCGCCGCGTCCGGTGGCGCGCCGGGCCGCGGGGCGTCGTTCGCCACGGTCGACACCTGGGTTCGGGCCGGTAGCGAGGTCGAGGCGGCGCATTACGCCACCGCGACGACCCAGGACGGTACGACCATCCCGCTGAAGCACGGTGACGTCGCGTTCACCAGCCCCACCGGAAAGATCAAGTGCACCAGCGATGCCGAGGAGGGCATGCCGGGTCTTTCCTGTCTGGTGGACCTGCGGAATCCGCCCGCCCAACCGGCCCACAGCGGCGAGGGCGAGTACGTGGCCAATTGGATCGACTTCACCGGAACGAAGGCATCGGTGGGCTCCATGCACGGCGACCCGGGTCCCTTCGTGCGCGGCTACGGCAACAAGCTCCCCTACGGATCACGCATCGCCGCAGGCGATTACACCTGCCGGATGGATTCCAGCGGACTGATCTGCGAGGACAAATCCGCCGAATCCGCCATCCGCATCAGCGATGCGGGCATCCTGCCCTACGGCTGTCTGAGTGAGAAGACCCCCACCGAGGGCATCGGCGAACTCTACGGCTGCTGAGTACCGGCACCGAATACCCTGCGGGACAACGGCATCTATCTGGTGAGAAGCACCGCCCCGATGGAGTGACGCTGTTCGAGTTCGCGATGCGCGGCAGCGGCCCGGGCGAGCGGGTATCGAGCGTGGATCCGTGGAATCAGCTCTCCGCGAGCCGCCGCCGCGAGCGCTCGAGCGGCATCGTCCCGCTGCTCGGCATCGGACTTGCGGATGACCGCGCCCAGCGGCCCAGATACGGTCACCCCCCGGCTCGCGAGCGTACGGGCGTCCAGATCGGGCCAACGGCCGGATGCGAAGCCGTACAAGCCGATTCGGCCGCCGCCGTCCGCGACGGCCGCGAGCGCCCGCTCGGCGGTCTCGCCGCCGACCGCGTCGAGCGCCACGTCCGCACCGCGGCCCCCGGTCAGCTCCCGCACTCGCTCGGGCCATTCGTCGATACCGTGGTCGAGCGCGTGATCCGCACCGAAATCCAGTACGGCACCGCACTTCTCGCCGCTCGCGACCCCGATGACGGTGGCTCCGGCCGACTTCGCCGACTGGACCAGCAGTGAACCGATCCGGCCCGCAGCGGCGGTGATCAGCACGGTGTCCGCACCGCTGACCCGCATCTCGGTCAGCAGACCACCCGCCACGGCGCCTGCCTGGAACACCGTCAACGCGGTATCGAGCGCCAGACCCTCCGGTAGCGGAAACGTGTAGCCGGCCGAGACCACCGCGCGTTCGGCGTATCCGCCGCGCTGACCGACCGTGGTCGCGACGACGGTCCTGCCGATCAGGCCGCGATCCGCCTCGGAGCCGACCGCGATCACCCGGCCGCCGACCTCCAGTCCGGGCGTCCACGGCAGCGGCAGCGGGTACCGGCCCGAACGCACGATCACATCACCGTAGGCGACCCCCGCCACCTCGACCTCCACCAGAACCTGCCCGGCATCCGGCACCGGATCCGCGACGTCATCGATGACCAGCACCTCCGGTCCGCCGAATCGGGTGACCTGCACAGCCCGCATGGTGTTACTCCTACACTCGGTACGGAACGAGACAGGTTGTCTCGTTCGAAACGACCAATGCAGTGTCCGATTGCGCGGGATGGGGCCACAAGAACCACATCGCGGACACTGTCGCGAACGAGACGGAGAGCGAAAATTGTCTCGACCCGATGTGCGGGTACGCCGCACTCGCGCGCTGCTGCGGGAGGCGTTGGTGGATCTGATCGAGGATCGCGGATTCGATCGCGTGACCGTGGCGGAGCTGACCTCCCGCGCCATGATCAGCCGCGCCGCGTTCTACCGGAACTACCGGGACAAGTACGAGCTGGTCGAGCAGATCTTCGACGAGGCCATGGCCGAGATGACCGCCGGTGGCGAAGATACCCGCACGTCGCGGGAACGTTGGATCGGCTTCTTCCGGCACATCGATGCGTATCACCGGCTCTACGGCGCGCTGCTCGGCCGCAGGGGCAGCCCCTGGTTCGCCGACCGCATGCGCTCGGCCCTGGCCGCCATGTCCACCGCGCACCTCCCGGATCGGCAACCGGACGCGCTCGTCCCCAGCGTCATCTCCGCGATGTTCGTCCAATCGATCGTCTGGTGGCTCGAACACGACCGCCCCTGCCCACCCGAGCAGATCGCCGACGAGTCCGCCCGCCTCGTCGGCGCAGTGCTCGGCGAGGCCGCTCACTGAAACCGTGCCGGCCCGGAATACCTGGAGACCGGCCGCCCCGATCGCGAGCGCGGGCATGACCGACGGGATGGCCGGCGACAGCCTGTCTCGAGTCGATGTTGCCGAAACAGCGCGCTGGGGCCCGCCTCGCGTGGTCGAAGACGAAAAAACCGGTGCGGGCCCATGTCGGGGTTCCGCACCGGTTCTCGTTGTGCGCCAGGCTACTTCAGCTCGGTGCTGGTGAGCTCCAGTACCCGGCGGGCGACGATGAGTTGCTGGATCTGCTGGGTGCCCTCGAAGATGTCCAGGATCTTGGAGTCGCGGCTCCACTTCTCCAGGAGGGTGCGCTGGGAATAGCCCAGGGCGCCTGCCAGTTCGACGGCCTTGAGGGTGACGTCGGTGCCCATCCGGCCCGCCTTGGCCTTGGACATGGATGCCTCGAGCGAGTTGGGCTTCTTGTTGTCGGCCATCCAGCCCGCGCGCAGGGCCAGCAGGTACGCGGCCTCCCAATCCGCTTCCAGGCGAAGGAACTCCGCGGCGGCGGCGTGCTGGTTCATCGCGGGGATGTCGTAGGAGATCTCCACCCCGGCCTCGGTCAGGATGCGGCGCAGCTCCTCGAGCGCGGCGCGGCCGACGCCGATGGCCATCGCGGCGACCAGTGGCCGGGTGTTGTCGAAGGTCTGCATGACCCCGGCAAAACCCTTCTCCACGTTGACTTCCGGGCTGCCCAGGATGTTGTCCTTCGGGATCCGGCAGTCCTCGAGCCGCAGTTCGGCGGTGTCGGAGGCCTTGATGCCGAGCTTGTGCTCGAGCCGGGCCACGGACAGGCCCGGGGCATCTCGCGGCACCACGAAGGATTTGATGGCCGCCCGGCCCTTGCTGCGGTCGACCGAGGCCCACACCACGATGTGGGTGGCGCGCGAACCGGCGGTGACGAAGATCTTGGTGCCGTTGAGAACCCATTCGTCACCGTCGAGGGTGGCGGTGGTGGTCACCGCGGCCGAGTCCGAGCCGAACGACGGTTCGGTGATGGCCATCGCGGCCCACACCTTGCCGAAGCGCTCGAGCTGTTCGTCGGTGGCGACCGCGGCGATGGCGGCGTTGCCCAGGCCCTGATAGGGGATCGAGAGCATCAGGCCCACATCGCCCCAGGAGGTCTCCAAGGCGTTCAGGAGCGCGGACATGTTGCCGCCGTTGGAGTTTCCGAGCAGTTCGGTGGCGTGCGAGGTCTCCTCGCCGTCGCCCTTCTCGGATTTGCGGCCGCCGGTGGCCCCGGAGATGTCCTGGGTGCCGGAATCGGCCAGGCCCTCCACCATGGCGGCCATGGTGTCCAGCTCGACCGGGTAATCGTGTTCGGACAGGTCGTATTTGCGCGAGACCGGGCGGAAGATCTGCGCGGCGACCTGATGGGCCTGATTGGCGCTGGCCCGCAATTTCTTGGGTAGTTCGAGATTGATCATGGATTCGGCTCCATCAACTGGATGGGGGTCGCGGGACTACCCGCGCGGCAAGTTCTGAATGGTGCGGCTTCTCGGCTCACCCGGCCCGCCGACTCCGGACAACGCCCACTCCGAGGCCGGGGCCCGGGTCGATTCTGGACTGACCGGAGCGGAGGAGCGAAGCGGGGGAGCGGAGGGAGGGAAGAATCGGCCCTTCGGGGGCCCCGGCCCTGCCGAAGCGAAGCGGAGGCCATCAGCAGAGCACGACGCCCTCGGCAACGCCGACGGCTCGCAGATCGCGGTACCAGCGCTCGACCGGGTGCTCCTTGGTGTAGCCGTGGCCGCCGAGCAACTGCACGCCGTCCAGGCCGATCTGCATGCCCTTGTCGGTGGCCAGCTTCTTGGCCAGGGCCGCCTCGCGGGCGAAGGGCAGGCCCTGCTCCGCGCGGGACGCGCCACGCAGGGTGACCAGGCGGATGCCGTCCAGTTCGATGGCGATGTTGGCGACCATGAAGGCCACCGCCTGGCGATGCGCGATCGGCTCGCCGAACGCCTCGCGCTCCTTCACATACGGCTTGACGTAGTCCAGTACGGCCCCGCCGGTACCGGCCGCAAGCGACGCCCAGCCCAGCCGGGCCAGCCGCACCGCGTCGGCGTAGTCCTCGGCGTGCTGTGCGGCATCGCCGTCACCCAGCAGCGCGTCGGTGGCGACCGGGACGTTGTCCAGGATCAATCGCCCAAGGCCCGCGGCGCGTAGACCCATGCTCGGATCGGCCTCGATCACCAGCCCGGGAGTATCCGATTCGACGACGAAAAGCGCTGGGCGGCCGTCGAGTTCGGCGCCGACTATGAACAGCTCCGCATCGGCCGCGGCCGGTACGAGGCTCTTGACGCCGTTGAGCCGGTAGCCGCTGGGCGAGCGAGTGGCCTTGGTGGACAACGCGAACGGATCGAACAGCGGGCGCGGCTCGCTGATCACGACCGAGGACTGCGGGACGTTCTCACCGGTGAACGCGCCCAGATAGGTCTTCTGCTGCGCGTCGGTGCCCCACTGGGACAGGGCGACCGCGACGCCCGAGGGCGCAAGGATCGGCAGCGCCAGACCCATATCGCCGTGTGCGAGCGCCTCGGCGACAAGGGAATTCGTGACCGCGCCGCGTTCGGTGGCCGCGCCGTCGAGCTCCTCGGGCACGTTGATCAGGGTGATGCCGAGCTCGGCGGCGCGCTCCAGCAGATCGCGCGGGGCCCGAGTGGCGGCGTCGGCGTCGTGGGCGGCCGGGCGCAGGATCTCTCCGGCGAAGTCCCGCACCGTCTCGACGATCATCTGCTGCTCATCGGACGGGGTGAGGTCGAAGTAGTCCTTCCCGCGAGATTCGTTGGTGGGCAGCCGCTTCGGCTTACCACCGCCCGATACCTTGCCGAATGCGCGAGTTGCCGCGCCGAGTGTGCGGAAGCCGGTCTTGGTGCTCTCGTAGGTCCATCGTTCGATGGGCTTGCGCAAGTTGTACTTCTCGGCCAGCTCCGAACCCGTGATGGTCGTCATGACTCGCATGGCCGCGCCCATCCAGTCGCGTTTGACCGGGTTCAGCCCGACGGCGGAATCCGGGCGTCGCTCGGTTGCGGTGTCTCGAGTGCTCATAATCACCAGTCTTCTCGTGGTGGGGGTGATCGGGTGTTCCCAGCTTCTTACTTGAGAGTAAGTCTATCTTACTCCAGAGTAAGAACGCCGCCAACCGCTAGCGCGTTCACCGCGATCTCGACCACAGCTACCCTGTTCGTCGCCGTTGCGCGTCGGTGCTTCCCCTGCCCGTCGATACCCACCGAACGGCTGCGCGGAACGTCCCGGCCGGCCGGAACTCGCCGTGATCGCGGCAGGCCGCCCACCGCACTCGGGCGAGGGGGGGTGATGGCACAGACACTTCGGCGCAATCCGCAGCCCGGGTCCGGACCCTCGGGCTTCAGCGCTGTCGCCGCGGGCCGGGCGTCGGCAGTATCGCCGCGGCGACCGGACCGCGCCGGATTCGCCGATGCAGGTGGACGCCGTCGCGGGTCGGCCGCACATTTTCGTCGACCCGAGCGCAAGCCCGGCACGATCACGGGATCCGTTGCGGCGCAAGGATCCTGACGTAACGTGCGGATGGCCGGATGGTCGGTGGGCCGTCGGCTCGGGCGATCACCTCTCCAGGCGGGCGAGAACCTGGTCGTGCAGCAGTCCGTTGGTGGCCACCGCGCTGCCGCCGTGCGGGCCGGGGGCGCCGTCCAACGCCGTGAACGCTCCACCGGCTTCGCGGACCAGCACGTCCAGCGGGGCCAGATCCCACAGGGAGACCTCGGGTTCGGTGGCGATGTCGACCGCGCCCTCGGCGAGCAGGCAGTAGCTGTAGAAATCGCCGTAGCCGCGGGTGCGCCAAACCTCGTCGGTGAGACCGACGAGCTGGTCCCGCAGACCCAGGTCGCGCCAGCCGGACAGGCTCGAGATGGCCAGGCTGGCAGAACCCAGTTCGGCGACCGCGGAGACCGAGATAGCTTGTGGCTCAGCGGCGTTCACGCTCGACCAGGCGCCGGAGCCGGTGGCCGCCCACCAGCGCCGGAACAGCGCGGGTGCGCTGATGACACCCACCACCGGAACACCGTCCCACAGCAGCGCGATCAGCGTCGCCCACACCGGAACGCCGCGCACGAAATTCTTCGTGCCGTCGATCGGGTCGATCACCCACTGGCGCCCGGAGAACTCGGCATGGCCGCCGAACTCCTCGCCCAGCACCGCATCGGTCGGACAGTGCCGGCCCAGCGTCGCCCGCAACGCCTTCTCCACGGCCAGGTCGGCGTCGGAGACCGGCGTCAGATCGGGCTTGCTGTCGACCTTCAGATCCAGCGCCCCGAAGCGGGCGCGGGTGATCGCGTCGGCCTCCTCGGCGAGACGCAGGGCGAGGTCGAGATCGGCGGTGTGGTCGGTCACGGCCTCACAGGTTACCGGGCCTGTTCGGGACTACTCGAAGCTCCACCGGGCGGGCCAGTCCTTACCGCGGAACGCCGCATCGATACCACCGTCGCAGAAGACCACCGATCCGACGAAGAACGAGGCCCGATCCGAGACGAGGTATGCGGCCAGTTCGGCGATCTCCTCCGGCCGCCCGGCCCGGCCGATCGGGGTGGCCCCCAGGAACCCCTTCATCCCCTCGCCGACCAGCGGATCGGTGGTGCCCTCCTGAGTCATCGGGGTATCGATGATGCCGGGGGCGATGGCGTTGATGCGGATGCCGTCCTTGATCAGATCCGCCGAGCGAGTGCGCGCGTACCAGGCCAGGGCGGCCTTGGTGGCCGGATACGCCTGGATGGCGCCCCATTCGCCGAAGGAGTTCGCGATCTCCCGGGCGCGGTCCTCCTCCCCGGCCAGACACGCCTCGGCCAGATCGACCGGCCAATTCGGTTGCGTCGTCGTGGAATTCGAGGACACCAGCACCACCGCTGCGGAGTCCGACTCGCGCAGCAGCGGCAGCACGCCCTCGAGTACGGTGATCGCCCCGAAGTAGTTGACCGAGACGACCAGGTCGCCGGGCCGCCCGGTGGCCGCGGCGACACCGGCGAAGGGCAGGAAACCGTCGAGCCGGCCCGCGCTGATCCGAGTGATTTCGGCGACGGCATGGGCCCGGCCGTCCGGCATGCCCAGGTCAGCGGTCACCTCGGCATTGCGCAGGTCGACACCGATCACCCGGTGCCCTTCTCGCTCGAGGTGTGCGGCGACGGCCGCCCCGATCCCCGACGCGCTCCCGGTCACGGCGATGGTCCCCATCGACCCTCCTGTTTCGGCTGGATGAAACCACGAATCGGACCGAGGTTAGCCGCCCACCGGCCCGGTTCGCGGTCCCGTTCCACTGAGCGGACGGCTGTGCGTGCGCCTGTGCTCAGGACGCGAGCCGTGCTGCGGCCAACGCCGAAGCCCACCAGTGCAATCGGTCGAGCACGACCACTGCCGCCGCTTCCTGTTCGGCCGGAGCCGTCCACTGTCCCTCGGCGTCGAACAGCTGGTAATAGCGCGGGAAGGACACGTAATCGCGGATCGTGTGCGCGTTGAGCTCGGCGAACACCTGTCGCAGATGCGCGATGGCATTGAGGCCGCCGCTCGCACCGCTGTAGCCCACGAAACCGACCGCCTTGCGGTCCCATTGGGTGTAGTGCCAGTCGATCGCGGTCTTGATGGAGGCCGGATAGCTGCTGTTGATATCGGGCGTGACGATGACGATCGCGTCCGCGGCCTCGAGACGCCGCGTCAGGTCGGCCATTCCGGCGGGTCGCGGCGGGTTCGGCTCCACGCGCGGCGGAACCGCCGGAAGGGCGACGGGCAGATCGGCCTCTGCCAGATCGATCAGGTCGACTTCGAACCCCTCGTGCCGCCGTGCCTGTTCGGCGAACCACTCACCGACCACCGGCCCGAAGCGGCCCTCCCGGACGCTGGCGATGACAACGGCGAGCTGCATTGTGCTGCTGGACATTTCGAATCTCCTTCGGAACGCGTCGGTCGCTGTTGTCGACTCTGCCGCCCGGCCGAGAGGTGAGGGAGCCTGCTGCGAGAGTGGTAGCGAGAGGGACACCCTCGCGGCGGTCGGCGCTGTTACCTTCGGTTCGTGAGCGATAACGAGCTGGGGTTGTTCCTGCGCACTCGGCGCGAGGCGGTTACCCCCGCCGAGGTCGGGTTGCCCGCCGGCCCACGTCGCCGCACGCCCGGGCTGCGCCGGGCCGAACTCGCGACTCTCGCCGGCGTCAGCGTCGAATATCTGATCCGGCTGGAGCAGGGTCGCGATCGACACCCGTCGACGGTGGTGCTGTCGGCGCTGGCCGATGCTCTCCGGCTGAGCCCGAGCGAGCGCGTCCAACTGCATCGTCTGGTCAAGGCGGCCGATCCCGGCTTCAGCTGTACCGGCGGCGCGCTGCCCAACCGGCTGGTGCGTCCCGCGGTGCAAGCGATCCTCGACCGCTTGGCGCCCACGCCCGCCGCCGTGTTCAATCGCCTCGGCGAGGTTCTGAGCTGCACCGATGGCTACCGTGCACTGGTCGGCGGGACGGGCCTGCTCGACCACGGCCTGCCCGCGGGTTACCCGCGCTGGCTGTTCACCGATCCGCGCGCCCGCATCGTCCACCCCGATTGGGAACGTCGAGCCGATCTCGCGGTGGCCACTCTCAAGGCAGGCCCCTTCCGATCCGACCCGACGATCGCCGCCCTCGCCGACGAGTTGGCATTACTCGTGGGCGAGCAATTCACCCGCCGCGTCGCCGAGATCGCCGGCCTGCCTGATACGAACGGGATCGGCCGGATGGATCATCCGGAGGCGGGGGTATTGCGCCTGGCCTACGAAAGGCTGGAGCTGTCCGCCGACGACGATGAGTACATCCAGATCCAGCTGCCCGCCGACGAGGCGACCGCCGCGGCACTCGACGCGCTGCTGGGCCGTCGGCCGGGTGGGTTGCGCGCGGTACCGAGCTGAACCGACCGGCCCGCCGCGACACTCGCGATGCCGATGGGCGGTTGCCGACACCGGCTCGCGCCGGAGCGCGGCTCGCCGCATTTCACCGCCTTACGCGCGACCGGTAGATTGGACAACCGTGCACCCTGACGTCACCGCTGATCTCGCCGAACTCGACACGACTCTCAAGACGGTCGAGTCCGTGCTCGACATCGACGAACTGCGCCGTCGCATCGATGAGCTCGAACATCAGGCCGCCGATCCGGACCTGTGGAACGACCAGGAGCACGCACAGCAGGTCACCAGCGAACTCTCCCATGCCCAGGGCGAGTTGCGCCGCGTCAGCGATCTGCGGCAGCGCCTGGACGATCTGCCGGTGCTGTACGAACTCGCCGAGGCCGAGGAGGGCGAGGCGGCCACCGAGGCCCTCGCCGACGCCGACGCCGAGCGCGTCGCGCTGCACGCCGACGTGGAGGCGATGGAGGTGCGCACGCTGCTGTCGGGCGAGTACGACAAGCGTGAGGCGCTGGTGAACATCCGCTCGGGCGCCGGTGGCGTGGACGCCGCGGACTGGGCCCAGATGCTGATGCGCATGTACGTCCGGTGGGCGGAGCGGCACAAGTACGGCGTGGAGATCTACGACACCTCTTACGCGGAAGAGGCCGGGATCAAGAGCGCGACCTTCGCGGTCAAGACGCCCTATGCCTACGGCACGCTGTCGGTGGAGATGGGCACGCACCGGCTGGTGCGGATCAGTCCGTTCGACAATCAGGGCCGCCGCCAGACCTCTTTCGCCGAGGTCGAGGTGCTGCCCGTGGTCGAGACCACCGACCACATCGATGTGCCCGAGGGCGATATCCGCGTCGACGTGTACCGCTCCTCGGGACCCGGCGGCCAGAGCGTCAACACCACCGACTCGGCGGTGCGCATCACGCACCTCCCGACCGGTATCGTGGTGACCTGCCAGAACGAGAAATCGCAGTTGCAGAACAAGATTTCCGCGATGCGCGTGCTGCAGGCCAAACTGCTCGAGCGCAAGCGGCAGGAGGAGCGCGCCCAGATGGATGCGCTCAAGACCACCGAAGGTGCGTCCTGGGGCAATCAGATGCGTTCCTATGTGTTGCACCCCTATCAGATGGTCAAGGATCTGCGCACCAATTACGAGGTGAACAATCCGACAGCAGTACTCGACGGCGAGATCGACGGCTTCATCGAAGAGGGAATCCGCTGGCGGATGCGCCAGGGCGCGGAGGAGTAATCCGCGGTTTGCTCGTGCTCGTGCCAATCACGGCACTATCACGGCGTTTCGATCCGCGCCGAGCACCGTAGTAGCCTGTTGGGCGTGTGTTCGGGTGGCAGCATGGCAGATTCTGACGGGCCGAAGTCGGCAGAGGTGAGGGAATGACCGCGAATCTGGCCGACGGCTCGACCCTGGCCGGGGTCGGCGCCTGGGCGCGTTCGGGCGGCCTGGAGATCGTGCTGTTCGTGATCGGCGCGATGCTGTTCAGCCGGTTCGCCCAGTTCGTCCGGGACCGGATCATCCGCCGGATCGATGCGGGCTTCCAGGGCAGTGATTCGCTGGTCCGCTCGGAGGCGGCCAAGCACCGGCACGCGCTGGCGCAGGTGGTCACCTGGGTGCTGCTGTCCATCGTCTATTTCCTGGTGGCGCTGGAAGTGTTGCAGCGCTTGGGCTTTCCGCTCGGCGGTCTGGTGGCCCCGGCGGCGGTGATCGGTGCCGCGCTCGGTTTCGGCGCGCAGCGCATCGTGCAGGATCTGCTCGCCGGATTCTTCCTGATCACCGAGCGGCAGTACGGATTCGGCGATGTGGTGAGTATCGCGGTCACCGGCCAGACCTACCCGGCCGACGGCACCGTCGAGGACATCACCTTGCGGATCACCACCTTGCGCAATCCGGACGGCGAGGTGATCACCGTGCCCAACGGCCAGATCGTGAAAGTCACGAATCTGTCCAAGGACTGGGCGCGCGCGGCGATCGACGTGCCGGTTCCCGCGACCGCCGACATCACCAAGGTCAACGAGATCCTGCACGATGTCGGCGCGAAGGCGTTCGCCGATCGGAAACTGAAATCGCTTCTGCTGGACGAGCCCACGGTGATGGGACTCGAGGACCTCACCGTCGATCAGATGAACATCCGCATGGTTGCCCGGACGCTGCCGGGCAAACAGTTCGAAGTCGGCCGCGAGCTCCGGGTGCGGGTTGCCGCGGCATTACGCCGGGAGGGCATGAGTGAAACTGCGTAAATCCACCGCGGCCCTGATCGCCGCCTGGGTCGCGACGTTCGTTTTGTACGTATTCGTCAAGCCGGCTACCCCCGATCACAGTGGCTTCTCACCGATTGCCAATACGATTCCGAAATCAGTGATTTCGTCCACGCAGACCAAGTGACCCGAATGTGACACGAGGCAATTACCGGGTGTGTGCCGGAGAGTGCACTTGCATTGCTGGCTACACTGGCACCTCGTGATCACCCTGCGGAACGTCACCAAGTCATACAAAACCTCGACGCGTCCCGCGTTGGACAATGTTTCGGTCGAGGTGGAAAAGGGCGAGTTCCTGTTCATCATCGGGCCGTCCGGTTCGGGTAAGTCGACGTTCATGCGCCTGCTGCTCAAGGAGGAGCGTCCCACCGCCGGTGAGATCCACGTCGCGGATTTCCGGGTGGACCGCCTGGCCGGGCGCAAGGTGCCCAAGTTGCGGCAGCGGATCGGCTGCGTATTCCAGGACTTCCGGCTGTTGCAGCAGAAGACCGTCGAGCAGAACGTCGCCTTCGCACTCGAGGTGATCGGCAAGAACCGCAAGTTCATCAACCGCGCGGTGCCGGAGGCGCTGGATCTGGTGGGCCTGTCCGGTAAGGCCGACCGGCTGCCCAGTGAGCTGTCCGGTGGTGAGCAGCAGCGTGTCGCGATCGCGCGGGCGTTCGTGAACCGGCCGCTGGTACTGCTCGCCGACGAGCCCACCGGCAACCTCGACCCCGATACCAGTCAGGACATCATGACCCTGCTCGAACGGATCAACCGCGTCGGCACCACGGTGCTGATGGCGACCCACGACAACCACATCGTCGACGCGATGCGCCGGCGCGTGGTGGAACTCGACCGTGGCCGCCTGGTCCGCGACGAGGCGACCGGCGTGTACGGGGTGGGCCGGTAATGCGCGGAGCGTTCCTGCTGAGCGAGGTCCTCAACGGCCTGCGCCGCAACGTCACCATGACGATCGCGATGATTCTGACCACCGCGGTCTCGCTGACCATGCTCGGCGGCGGTCTGCTCGCGGTGACGATGGCCGACAAGACCGAGCAGTACTTCCTGGACCGGCTCGAGGTGCGGCTGTACCTGGACGACACCGTGTCCGCCACCGATGTGGACTGCTCGAAGGATCCGTGCAAGACGCTGCTGTCGGATCTGAAGAACACCTCGGGTGTGGTGTCGGTGCAGTACCTCAATCGCGCGGATGCGATCCGCGAGGCGAAGGAGAAGACGTTCAAGGATCAGCCGGAACTGGCCGCCTACGTCGCGCAGTCGCCGCTTCCGGCCTCGCTGCGGGTCAAGATGACCGACGCCGGCACGTATCCGAGCATCCTGCAGAAATTCCAGGCCCGGCCCGGGGTGAAGTTCGTGCGCAACGACAAGGACGTGGTCGACCGGCTGGTCAGTCTCTTCGACGGTCTGCGTAACGCGGCGTTCGGTCTGGCGGTGCTCCAGGCGTTCGCGGCGGTGCTGTTGATCGCGAACATGGTGCAGATCGCGGCGTTCACCCGGCGGGAGGAGGTCGGCATCATGCGACTGGTCGGTGCGAGCCGCTGGTATACGCAGTTGCCGTTCCTGCTCGAGGCGGTGGCCGCGGCGATCGTCGGCTCGGTCCTGGCGGTGTTCGGGTTGATCGCGGCCCGGCCACTGGTGATCGATCGGGCGCTGGGTTCGCTGTTCGAATCGAAGGTGTTCCCGCGCATCACCGGTGACGACGTCACGTTGGTCGCGATGACGATCATTCCGGTCGGCATCGTATTCGCCGCCGTGACGGCCTATGGGACGTTGCGCTACTACGTTCGGGAGTGAAGTTCGCGGCACCGACGAACAGCCGCACCCGTTCCCGTCGAGGGAGCGGGTGCGGCTGTATGCGGTAAGAGTGCGGTTGCGGTCTCCGAAAGGGTGCAGTTGTTCCACGGAGAAGATGCGTTTGCCATGTGCAATGGGTGCGTTTGTCATGCGGAATGTGTGCGGCGACTGACGGCCGGCTCCCATCCCAGGCGATCCCGCGCACGCACGGATCAACCGATTCTCCCTGCGCAACAACTGATTTCGCATGTACATGGGTAACTCCCCGGGTACGTCCAGAACTGGAGACGTCCCGACGGCCGGCCCGAAGCCCGAATCTCGTGGCACTGACGACCGCCTGAAGCCCCGGGGAGCCGGGCTGGCGCTAGCATGTCGGGGGTGAGTTCGCAGGAGACGCTCGAGACGGTGGCCGATTCGCTGATCGATCAGTCCGGCGTGGGGGCCGAACCCGATGCGGCGCAACAGGTTCTGCGGCGGGTATTCGGGTACGACAGTTTCCGCGGATTACAGCACGACATCGTCCGGCAGGTCATCGAGGGCGGCGACGCGCTGGTCCTGATGCCCACCGGTGGTGGCAAATCGCTGTGCTATCAGATTCCCGCGCTGGTGCGTCCGGGGGTCGGCGTGGTGATCTCGCCGCTCATCGCCCTGATGCAGGATCAGGTCGACGCGCTCAATGCCCTCGGCGTGCGCGCGGGTTTCCTGAATTCCACTCAGTTCCCCGATGAGCGCCGCACGATGGAGCAGCGGTTTCTCGCCGGCGAACTCGATGTGCTCTATCTCGCCCCCGAGCGGTTGCGGCTGGAGTCCACGCTGCAACTGCTGGACAAGGCCGAGGTATCGGTGTTCGCCATCGACGAGGCACACTGTGTCTCGCAGTGGGGCCACGATTTCCGGCCCGACTATCTGGAGTTGTCGGTGCTGCACGAGCGCTGGCCCGATGTGCCGCGTATCGCGCTGACCGCCACCGCCACCGAGGCCACCCGCCGCGAGATCGCCGAGCGCCTGGATCTGACCGGGGCGAAGCATTTCGTCGCGGGCTTCGACCGCCCCAATATCCAGTACCGGATCGAGCCGAAGAACCGGGCCGATCAGCAACTGCTGAGCTTCATCAGCTCCGAGCACGCCGGTGATGCGGGCATCGTCTACTGCCTCTCGCGCAATTCGGTCGAGAAGACCGCCGAATTCCTCACCCGCAACGGTATCGAGGCGGTGCCGTATCACGCGGGCCTGGACGCCCGCACCCGTGCGGCCAACCAGTCGCGTTTCCTGCGTGAGGACGGGTTGGTCGTGGTGGCGACCATCGCGTTCGGCATGGGCATCGACAAACCCGATGTGCGGTTCGTCGCGCACCTCGATCTGCCCAAATCGGTGGAGGGCTACTACCAGGAGACCGGTCGCGCCGGTCGCGACGGCCTGCCTTCCACCGCCTGGATGGTGTACGGCCTCAACGACGTCGTCCAGCAGCGCAAGATGATCGACTCCTCGGAAGGCGATGCCGCGCATCGACGTCAGTTGCAACTGCATCTGGACGCGATGCTCGCGCTCTGCGAGACCGTACAGTGCCGCCGCACCCAGCTGCTGGCCTATTTCGGCCAGCGCGGTGAACCCTGCGGCAACTGCGACACGTGCCTGAATCCGCCCGAATCCTGGGACGGCACGGTGCCCGCGCAGAAGGTGCTCTCGGCGGTGCTGCGGCTCGACCGCGAGCGCGGGCAGCGTTTCGGGGCGGGGCACATCGTTGATGTCCTGGTCGGCAAGTCCAATCCGAAAGTGATGCAGCACAAGCACAACGAGCTCAAGGTCTTCGGGGTCGGCGCGGAGTTGCGCGATGTCGAATGGCGCGGTGTGGTTCGGCAACTGCTGGCGCAGGGGCTGCTGGCCGTGCACGGGGACTACGGCGTGCTCGTGCTCACCGAGGCCAGCGAGGAAGTGCTGTTCAAGGGGCGTCAAGTCGCGCTGCGGCGTGAGCCCGAACGCGCCAAGGCGGCGAAAGCGCCGCGCGCCAAGGCATCTCGTCTCGCCGCGGCCGATCTGGCTCCGGCCGATGCCGGGCTGTTCGAGCGGCTGCGGGCCTGGCGTGCGGCCACCGCCAAGGAGCAGGGTGTTCCGGCGTATGTGGTCTTCCACGACGCGACGTTGCGGGAGATCGCCGGCCGCCGACCCGCGAGCCTGGCTCAGCTCGGGGAGATCAGCGGTATCGGGGAGAACAAGCTCACCAAATACGGTGCGGGCGTGCTGGAGGCGGTGGCGGGGGAGCCGGAGTCGGGCGAATCCGCCGCGGCGTCGAATCGGCCCCCGGCTCGGCCCCGGGGTGATGCGCCCGCCCGCCCGGCCGCTTCCGCTTCGCCCGCCCGCACGGCTCCGACGTCCTCGCGCACTCGGGCCGCCGCCCGCCCGGAACCGGTTTCGCAGGCCTGGGATCACGAACCGCCGCCGGACTGGGATTTCGAACCGCCCCCGGACGATATGTACTGAACGTGCCAGGACGATCCGTTTATCACAACCCGAAACGTGGGTAACTTTTCGATATGACGCTCGGTAACGATGATGTCACCGGTGGCGGCGCAGGCCCCACCGAGGTGCCGACCCTCACGGTGACAGGGCCCGATCCCCAAGCGCATCAGGACGCCGTGGGACATACCCGCCGACACCGGCTGTGGCCTCGTCGGCAACAGCTGGGCCGGCCTCGGGTATCCACCCTCGTGCTCATGTCGGTCTGGATCGCGGTGCTGGCCCTGTATCTGGAGATCCGTCCGGCATGAGTCCGTACGGGCCCACCGCCGCACGAACCCATTTCGATTCGGGCAAGTTTCCCCCACGCGCGGGCGTACCCGGATAGCGTTCCGGCATGGTCCACCACAACCATCACTCCGATGGCGGCGACTCGCAGTCCGGTGGTTCCGATCGGGATCAGCCGGACGCCCCGGAGCCGGTCGGCCTTCGCGCTCGGGTTCTCGAAGGAACCGTCGACACCGGTTGGTTGCGCCCGCACACCTACCGTCATCTGGGGCATCCGCGGGTTTCGACGATCCTCCTGCTGCTCGCGTGGATCGCGCTGTTCGTCCTGTACCTCGAGGTCCATCCCGTCTGACCGGTCGGGCGCCGCCGGCGGACAGCGCGTCCGCGCACATCTCGGCAACGGGCGAACCGTCGAAATTGCCCCGGATATCGACAATTCCTCACAGCGGTCCGATAAATAACGCATTGCCGCGGCAAAGCGCGCACAGATCGGCTCTGGGAAAGATCGCGCATATCAGAATGCTCGTCCCGGACAGTTGGTCGTGCCGCGGGTGCGGCGGCAAGGCGGTAAAGTCTGCTCCGGATTCAGGACATTGTGTGGGGTTGGCGAAACCTCTTTCGTACATCGATGGGAGCGGGCGTGAAATACAGGAATTCGGTGGGAATCGCTGTCGCCGTGGCAGGGTTCGCGCTGTCGGTCTCGGGCTGCCAGGGGAGCAACTCGGCCGCTCCGGGAACGACTGCGCAGGCATCGTTCGCGCAGCAGGCCGCGTCCCCCGCGGATACGGCTCCGCCCTGCCACACCGCGGACCTGTCGGCCCGGCTCGGCTCGCAGGCGAAGGTCGCGGCGAACGTCCAGGGTCAGCTGGGAGCCGCTGGTACGCACTACAATCTGCCGCTCATCTTCACCAATCACTCGTCACATGCCTGCGTCATGTCCGGCTTCCCGGGGGTCGATCTGGTCGGTCCGGGTTCGACCTACTCCCTGCCGCGAGTCGGCGACTCGTCGCCCGTGACCCTCGCCCCGGGGGCCAGCGCGCACAGCGTCATCTATTACATCGACCCCTCGGGCAGCGTCCCGCCGGGCGAGAGTTCGACGCTGTGGACCCCGACGAAGGTGTCGGTCACCCCGCCGAACGAAACCACGCAACTCTCGGTGCCGTGGAGCGTCGGAAATCCGGTCGACAATGAGGACAAAGCGTCCGGCGCCACTGCCGCCCATATCCAGCCGATTCAGGCTGGAGCCTGATATCCGGAATCGGTTATCGGTCGGAGTTCCATTCCAGGCCGCCGCCGTCCTGAGCACCTCGACAGGCCAGGTCGACGAGTTCGCCCGCGGGGCCCGCGAGGCGGCGGGGGGAGCGCCACACCGCTCGAAGCAGCCTGGACAGGTCCAGGCCCTCGACCTCGATGGTTCGCAATGCGCCCGAACTCAGATGATCGCCGACCGCCAAGGTGCTCAGCACAGCGGGACCGACCCCCTCCAATACGCTGGTGCGGATAGCCGCGGCGCTGCCCAATTCCAGCAGCGGCTCCGCCCGGTCGTATTCTTGCAGCGCCATGTCCAGTGTATTCCGCATACCCGATCCGGGTTCTCGAACCACCAGCGGCGTCGCAGCCAATTCGGCAATCGGAATCGGCTTGCCGCTTCGAGCCCACGGATGTGCCGGATGTACGACGACAACGAGCCTGTCCCGGGCGACGGCGATGCTGTGCAATTCGGGCGGCACCGTCGGTGATTCCACGAATCCGACTCCGCATTCACCGCTGATCACCCGCTCGAATACCTGGGTGGAATTGTATACCTGGAGATGAACGGTTATTTCCGGATGCAATCCGCGCAGGCGGCCGAGCCAACGCGGCACAAGATGTTCGGCGACCGTCATACTCGCGCCCACCGTGAGTTCCGGTGAATGTCCGACGCGTAGCCCCTCCGCGACGTCGAGAAGTTTGTTCGCGTCGGCCAGGACGATTCGCGCCCAGTGCGCGACGACGGTTCCCTGCGCCGTCAGTGCTGAGCCGCTGGTCTTGCGTTCGAGCAGCGGCACGCCGAACTGCCGCTCCAGCCGCTTGACGGCCCGGCTCGCATTGGGTTGCGGAATCCCCAGCTTACGGCCCGCGGCGCTGAGGCTCCCGTAGTCGTCGACGCCTACCAGCAGCTCCAATGCACCGAAATCCGGGAACCGCCTCGACATGCGTCGACGATATAGTCTCGCCCAGGGGCATGTCCATCTGATATGGCCTCATGTAGAAAATCGGGCTTCCGCATCTGCCGGTAATGACCGACCGTGAATTCATGAGCACTCGAGTGAATGGTGACGCGGCAAGCGTGGTCGAGGACGTTGCGCAATCACGCCGTTCGCGCATGATTGCCGCCGGGGCTGCGCTGGCGCCCGGGTCGGCGCTGTGCGTCCTCGCCACGGCGATCGCGATGACGGTGAATTACTTCCTGCCGACGGTAAGTCCGTTGCTGGTTGCGATAGTGCTGGGCGCGATTCTGACGAATGCGGTGCGAATACCCGAGCGAATTCAGCCCGGATTGCAGTTCTCCGCCAAGCGGCTGCTCCGTGTCGGTGTGGCTCTACTCGGTTTGCAGCTCATGTTGCGAAATATCATCGATCTCGGCTGGGGAATGATCGTCGTCGTGCTGGCGATCGTTTTCCTGGGCATCGCCGGAACGATGTTCGCCGGAAAACTTCTCGGCCTCGGCTGGACACAACGACTGCTCATCGCGTGCGGATTCTCCATCTGCGGCGCCGCCGCCGTCGCCGCGGTCGACGGTGTCGTCGACGCCGATGAACAGGAGGTGGTCGCCGCGGTCGCGCTGGTCATCCTGTTCGGCACGCTGATGATTCCGGTCGTCCCGTTGCTGTCGCACGAGTTCGGTTTGTCCGACCAGACTGCCGGCCTGTGGGCGGGCGG
This sequence comes from Nocardia vaccinii NBRC 15922, assembly GCF_001613305.1. Taxonomy (GTDB): domain Bacteria; phylum Actinomycetota; class Actinomycetes; order Mycobacteriales; family Mycobacteriaceae; genus Nocardia; species Nocardia vaccinii. The sequence continues at coordinate 56,392 of NZ_BDCC01000044.1, read as the reverse complement.
TTCGATCCACGAGGTCGCACAGGTCGTCGCAGCCAGCAGCGCGATCGGCGGTGCGGCGCTGGGCGTGGCGGTGGTGGTGAAACTCGCGCGCGTGTTGATGCTGGCTCCGGTGATGCTGACTCTCAGTGTGCGGCAACGTAATCGGCTCGGATCCGGCGCCGGTGTGAAACGTCCACCGCTCGTCCCGCTGTTCGTCCTGGCCTTCCTCGGCTGCGTTCTGCTCCGCTCCTCCGGACTGCTGCCCGGCGTGATTCTGGACAATGCCAAGACCGCGCAGACGATCCTGCTGACCGCGGCGATGTTCGCCCTGGGTTGTGGAGTGCGCGCGGCCACCATCGCGAAGGTCGGCGCTCGGCCCCTGGTACTGGCGGTCCTGTCCACTGTCTGGGTGGCGACGATCGCGTTCACGGGCGTGCTGATCGCAGCGTAGGGGCATCCGGCGCGGGTCCGCAGTGCCGGAAGATACCGCCCCTACGGGTTGTTATGTGTGGGAGGTTCGTCCACGCCTGCCCCCCGAGTTGATCGGGCAGGGTGATCTGGCTCGTGGTGCCGGGGTAAATCGATTGCCGCTCACCAGGGCGGATGTGCTAGAAGGGTGTACATGAAGGAGCAGGGGCGCAAGGTTATCGCCACCAACCGGCGAGCGCGGCACAACTACGCGATCCTCGACACCTACGAGGCCGGGGTCGCGCTGGTCGGTACCGAGGTCAAGAGCCTGCGCGAGGGTAAGGCGTCGCTGGTGGACGCGTACGCCACCATCGACGATGGTGAGGTGTGGCTGCGTGGGCTGCACATCCCCGAATACGGGCACGGCACGTGGACCAATCATTCGCCGCGCCGCACCCGCAAACTGCTGATGCACCGCCGGGAGATCGACAAGCTCACCGGCAAGGTGAAGGAGAGCAATCAGACGCTGGTGCCGCTGTCGATGTACTTCTCCGACGGCAAGGTCAAGGTGGAGCTCGCGTTGGCCAAGGGTAAGCAGGACTACGACAAGCGTCAGGATCTGGCGCGCCGCACGATGGAGCGGGAGGTGACTCGGGAGCTCGGGCGGCGTGTGAAGGGTATGCGTTGATCGGAGTTCTGCTGGCGCTGCTGGCGGCGATCGGTTACGGCGTGAGCGATTTCGCGGGCGGGGTCGCATCCCGGCGGGTTGCCGCGCTGCGGGTGGTGATCGTGTCCTATCCGCTGTCGGTGCTGATGCTGTTGATCATCGCGCCGCTGGTCGGCGGGCATTGTGATACCGCTTCGATGCTGTGGGGCGTGGCCTCGGGGGTGGCGAGCGGGCTTGCGGTGTGGTGGTTCTACGCGGCCCTGGCCAGTGGGCCGATGGCGGTGGTCTCACCGCTGACGGCGGTGCTGGTTGCCGGGGTTCCGGTGCTGGTCGGAATGGCGATCGGGGAGCGTTCGAGTCCTCCGGCCTATGTCGGGATCGGCCTTGCGTTGATCGCGGTGGTACTGGTCAGCAAGGAATCGCCCGATGACGTCACCGAGGAGATCACCGGCGGCCGGAAGCTGCGTTTCGATCGTCGCGTCGCGTTGCTGACGGTCGGCTCGGGTCTGGCGTTCGGACTCGCTTTCGTCTGTCTGCACGAGACCACGACCGCGTCGAGGATATGGCCGGTGCTGCTCTCGCGCGTCGCGGCGACCCTGGTCGTCTGGGTGGCGGCGCTGGTCGCCGGTCAGTTTCGAGCGCCACGTGGTGAGCCGTTACGGCTGGCCTGCTACGTCAGCGTCCTGGACGTGATAGCGAATGTGGCCATGCAGTACGCCTTCCATTCGGGCCTGCTGTCCCTGATCAGCGTGATCGGCTCGCTCTACCCGGCGGCAACGGTTCTGCTGGCCATGGTCCTGCTCGGCGAACGGGCCGGACCGTTGCAGAAGATCGGTATGGCGATGGCGCTGGGGTCGGTCGCGCTGATAGCCATCGGGTGAGCTCCTCGAATGTTCAGGCGGGTTCGACGCAGGCGCGCCGGACAGCGGCGGGCCGCCCGCGGCGGCGCTGGTCGACTGCCGCGGGCGCGAACGATCAGTTCAACTTGCGGATATCGCCGCGGACGCGATAGAAGCCGCCACGCGCCGACTCGCTGACCGCATCGACGACGTATCGCGCGCCGTACTCCCGAATCTCCTTCGGAAACTGGACATTCCACGAATTCTGATAGCCGGGGGAAGTGACGTGAACGCGAAGCTTTCCACCTTCGCGCACACACTCCACCACCACGCCGGTGCCGGGATCGGCCGTCACCTCCAGGGTGGCGCTGGGGGCGACGGCGGCGATTTCCGGAGCCTTGATCGAGAGCGTCTGCGGCAGGACGCCCTGCTCGGCGTCGCGTACACCCGATTCGCTCACATCCAGGCAGGCCAGAGTGCCGTTTGTGGTCACCAGGTAGAGCTTGTCGGCGTGATACTGCATCGAGAACGCCGAACCGCAGCCGGTGGCGAGCTTCCACAGTCGGCGGCCGTCGGCATCGAAGCAGTAGACCGAGGAATAGTTGTCACCCGCGAAGACGTAGTGGCCGTCCGGCGATGTGGCACAGGAGAATACGGCCGCATCACACCGATACGTCCGCTGGGACCGGCCGTCCTTGGCGACCATGCGTACCTCGTGACTGCTGGTTCCGGCATAGACGGAGCTGGATTCCTGCCAGCCGAACAGCACCGGTCCGGTGTTCACATGCCAGCGGGACTCGCCGCTGTCGAGGTCGTACGCGGTGACGCCATGCGAATGACCGTGGTAGACACCCTCGGGGGACACGCGGACCATCCAGCCGGAATTGCCGGCGCTGCGCCTGCTCCACAGCGACTCCTCCTCGTGGTCGATCACGGTGAGGCCGCCCTGCCGGTCGGAGACTCCGAGTATGCCGTCGTGGATGTCGAGCCAGTAGATATCGACATCGGAGGCGATGTCGTATGCCGCGCGGGGTACCTTGCCGGACAGGTCGTACACGCGGCCGTCGTCACAGCCCGCATAGATCCAGAAATCATCGGCAACAATGCATTTCACCGAATCGGGCAGCCGGAACCGGCCGATCGGGGTGCCCTCGGGCGTGAGGGTGAACACATCGCCGGCTTCATTGCCGACCCAGCAGCGGGACTCGTCGACGAAGATGCCGTACGCGGGCGCGCCCGAGTCGAATGTCCACAGCACCGGAGCGGATTTTGCGGTCGAGCGCTGGCTGACGATCGTTCGCCGGGTCACCGGGCGTTTACCCCGCGCGCCCATCACCGCGGGCGCGTACCCCTTGCGCATCTTCTCGGCCACCTTCTTGCCGGCCGCGGCTGCGGCCTTCTCCGCGGTGGCGAAAGAGCTCACCTGTTTCTGCCCGGTATCCCCGATCCGCCCGTATCGGATCGTGACCTGGGTGCCTGCTACGGCGACCTCGTAGAATTTGTGCGCAGAGCCGTTCGCCTCGGACAGCTCGAGATAGGTAGTGCCCCCGAAAGTCATTGCATCGCCTTAGATTTCGAATCATCGGTACGAATCGGAAGGTATCAGGGGGTACCGACAAATTTCGTTCGCCCGGTGCTCCCGGGACCGGCCCGTCGTGCTCGGGTGCCTGGCGGAGCCGGTGATGTGCGGACGGGCCGGTTGTCCCACTCGTTCCGGGTGAGCGGGTGCGGTGGCATCCGGCGATCGATTCGCCGGCGTCGATCTGTGGCGCGTGTGGACCCCGTGGTGCACTCGTCGGTCCCGGACGGCTCGGCGCGAGCCCCGGGGTGGCGGGAATGTTCGTGGTGCGCGAGGTGTTACTATGAACAGCCCGGTCACCAGCCGGGTAACTGGATTGAAGTACGGGGCTGAACGGTTTCGACTACGTGCGTCGATTCAGGGGAAGCGTGTCGGTGCAGGCAAGAGACCACCGTAAGCGTCGCTGCAACCCTATAAGCGCCGATTCTCATCAGCGCGACTACGCTCTCGCTGCCTAAGCAGTAGAGCGTGTCTGTCAGCCCGGGTTCGCCTTCGGCCCGGCCCCTGGCATCAGCTAGAAGGCTCACCGTCCGGCTCGGTCGCGGAGTAGGACGGGACATCCAACAGCGACTGGGATCGTCATCTCGGCTCGTTCGCAAGACCGGGAGATCCAAGCAGAGGCACAGCGAACTGCACACGGAGAAGCCCTGGAGAAGCGGCGGAGGACCCGGGTTCGATTCCCGGCAGCTCCACTGAGCAAGGCCCGGTCCGACAGGACCGGGCCTTCGTCGTTCGAGGGCTTGCCGATGGGATCGCGGACGCGGGCACCGCTCCGGCCGAATGCGTCGATGGTCAACGCGGTGGCCTTTCTTGCGCCGGACCGCATCGCCGAGTCGAAGGCGGCGCCGGGCACGAATACGTGCGTTGACGATGTCTACCGCTTCGAGAAGCGGCCGGTCAGATAGGTGGTCACGATGACCATGACCATGATGATCAGGGCGATCAGGACTGCGGCGGTCGGCCAGTTCATGATGTGCTCCTCCTGTCGCGGCGCCTGCCGTGCGGCTCGTACACCTTCGACGGTAGGGCGACGACATTTCACGAACTGGTGTCGCAGGTCCCATTTCAGATGCTGGATGTCACCGCGAGATGGAGACAGTTCGGGCGGCGATGATGTTCACCACTCCGCTGCCACATCCGCCCCGCCCCGCCGGAAGACTTCGTGAATCAGGTCGCATTCGCCCCGGCGGATGGGTGGTGCTTCGCGTGCGCGGTCGATCCAGCTATCTGCTGGTCATGGCCTCTGCCTATTGAAGAGGGGGCTCGGCAGAGCTTCACTGGATGTGAGCCGTAACTGCTCTGAACTCGTGCTTGGCGCGACAGTGGACAGGCTGTCGGGCTCCGGGCGCGACCGGGTTCGGGGAGGTTGGCCGCTCTGGAACTCCTATGTGGCGATCAGTGAGCTAACTGGCGAGGCGGTTGTTGGCCGGAGCGAGTCGACGCGGTGACTCGACGCGTCGGACCGATGGGCACGGACACCTTCAGAAGGCGAGGAATCATGGATGAAACCGAGCGATTCCAGCGGTTGACCCGCCGAGTCGACCATCTGTACGCGACCGATCCGCAATTTCGGGCCGCGGCGCCACTGCCGGAAGTAGTCGAGGCCGCGCAACGGCCGGGGCTCGGGCTGTGGGAAGTGGTGGAGGAGTACCTGAATGGCTACGCCGAGCGGCCGGCGTTGGGGCAGCGCGCGCGTGAGGTGACGCGGGGCGAGGCCACCGGACTCCAGAGCACTACGCTGCTGTCGGGCTTCGACACGATCACCTACGGCCAGTTGCGTGACCGGGTCATCGCGTTGGCCAACTCGTGGCGGTCCAGTGGCTTTCGGGCCGGGGATTTCGTCGCCGTGCTGGGCTTCACCAGCATCGATTACACGCTGATCGACCTGGCGTGCATCCGCTTGGGCGCCGTATTCGTACCGTTGCAGACCAGTTCGACCGCCGCCCGGCTGGCGCCCATCGCCGCCGAGACCGAGCCGCGGATCTTCGCGGCCAGCATCGAATCGGTGGACATCGCGGTCGACGTGGTGCTCGGCGCTTCCTCGGTCGAGCGGTTGGTGGTCTTCGACTACCGCAGCGATGACGATGAGCAGCACGAGCGTTTCCGGTCGGCCACGATGCGATTGGCCGCCGCTGGTCGCGCGGTGGACGTGATACCGCTGCGGCAGGAGTTGGATGCCGGGCGCGGACTACCGCAGGCGCCTGCGTTCGCCCCCGCGGCGGGCGAGGACCCACTGGCCACTTTGATCTACACCTCGGGCAGCACCGGCACGCCCAAAGGGGCGATGTACACCGCCGACCTGGTCTCGCGGCTGTGGCTGCGCCCGCACAGCCCGTCGCTCGATATCGGCATCCAGATCCCAGCGATTCACCTGCAGTACATGCCGCTGAGTCACGTGTACGGGCTGGCGTGGCTGATCAGCACGCTGTCCGCCGGCGGTATCGGATATTTCGCCGCCGAGAGCGACATGTCCACCTTGTTCGAGGATATCGGGCTGGTCCGCCCCACCGCGCTCAATCTCGTTCCGCGGGTGTGCGACATGATCTTTCGGCGTTACCGCAGAGAGCTCGATCAGTCGACGGTCGGCGGGCAGAGTCTCGACATTCTGGAGGACGCGGTGAAATCCGAACTGCGGCAAGACTTTCTCGGTGGCCGCGTGGTGTCGGCGATGTGTGGCAGCGCACCGCTGTCGACGCAGATGCACACTTTCATGGAGTCCCTGCTCGACTGTCCGGTCAGCGACGGCTACGGCTCGACGGAGAACGCCGGCGGAATCATGCGCAGCGGAACTATCATGCGTCCACCGGTGACCGATTACAAGCTCGTCGACGTTCCCGAACTCGGGTACCTCACCACCGACCGGCCGCATCCGCGCGGCGAGCTGTACCTGAAGTCGACCAGCCTGATTCCCGGGTACTACAAGCATCCGGAGCTGACGGCCGAGATATTCGACGAGGACGGTTTCTACAAGACCGGCGACATCATGGCGGAGACCGCCCCCGATCACCTGGTGTATCTCGATCGCAGCAATAACGTCATCAAACTTTCGCAAGGCGAGTTCGTCGCGGTGTCCAAGCTCGAGGCCGAATACTCTGCCAGCCCGTACATTCGGCAGATATTCGTCTACGGCAGCAGCGAACAATCGTTCCTGCTGGCGGTGGTCGTCCCGAACCAGGACGCGATCGGAGCCGGTGATGCCCGCACGTTGATCTCGGAGTCGTTGCAGCACATCGCAACCGAGAATCGCCTCAACGGCTATGAGATCCCGCGAGAGTTCCTCTTGGAGTCCGAGCCGTTCACCCGTGCGAACGGCCTGCTGTCGGGGATCGGCAAGCTGTTGCGCCCGGCGCTGAAGGCCCGCTACGGCGAACGGTTGAACGCGATGTACGCCGACATCGCTGCGGGACAAGAGAACCGGATCGATGAGCTGCGTGCCGACGCCCGGGAACTTCCGACGATCGAAACCGTCCGGCGGGCCGCTCTCGTAACGCTCGGCTCCGAGGCTGCCGGAGCGGGCATGCCGGCCGATGCCAAATTCATCGAGCTCGGCGGTGATTCGCTCTCGGCCTTCTCCTTCGGCTCGCTGCTGGAGCAGATCTATCACATCGAGGTGCCGGTGCAGACGATCATCGGTCCCACGGCCACGCTGGCCACTATCGCGGATTACGTTGACGGCGAGCGCACTTCGGCTTCGGCGCGGCCCACGTTCACCTCGGTGCACGGCCGCGACGCCACCGTCGCGCACGCGGCCGACCTCACGCTGGACAAGTTCATCGACGCGGAGACATTGGCTGCCGCACCCACGCTCGCCGCGCCGACCGGTTCGGTGACCACCGTCCTTCTCACCGGCGCCAACGGGTATCTGGGTCGCTTCTTGTGCCTGGAGTGGCTGGAACGGCTGGCGAAGGTCGGGGGAACGCTGATCTGCCTGGCCCGTGGCGCCGACCCGATCGCAGCGCGGCAGCGCATCGAGGCCGCGATCGACAGCGGGGACGCGGAGTTGTCCGCCCGCTTTCGCGCCTTGGCCGATGAACATCTCGAGGTCCTCGTCGGTGACGTGGGCGCGACCCACCTCGGCCTCGATACCCGCACCTGGAATCGCCTGACCGAGTCGGTGGACCTGATCGTGCACGCGGCCGCGATGGTCAACCACGTGCTGCCCTACAGCCAGCTGTTCGGCCCGAACGTGGTGGGTACCGCCGAAATCATCGAGCTGGCAATCACCAAGCGGCTCAAGGCGATCGATTTCATCTCGACGGTGGCGGTGACCGCACTGCCCGACGGCGGGTTCATCGGCGAGGACGCGGACGTGCGCGCGGCCAGCCCTGCCCGTTCCCTGGGTACTTCGTATGCCAGCGGGTACGCGACCAGCAAGTGGGCCGGAGAGGTGCTGCTGCGCCGGGCGCACGATCTGTGTGGGTTGCCGGTAGCGGTATTCCGGTCGGACATGATCTTGGCGCACAGCCGCTACTCCGGCCAGGTCAACGTGACCGATATGTTCACGCGCCTGGTCTTGAGTCTGGTGACGACCCATATCGCGCCCCGGTCCTTCTATCAGCTCGACCCGGCCGGTAACCCGCAGCGCGCCCATTACGACGGACTACCGGCAGACTTCACCGCCGCCGCGATCACCGCCCTGGGCAGGGACATCACCGACGAATACCGCACCTACAACGTGCTCAACACCTACGACGACGGAATTTCCCTGGACACGTTCGTCGACTGGCTCAGTGCGGCGGGCAACCGGATCGACCGGATCGACGACTACGACGAGTGGCTGAGCAGATTCGAGGCGGCGTTGCGGGCGCTGCCGGAGAACCAGCGGAAGAACTCCGTGCTACCGCTGCTGAGCGCCTATGCCCGGCCCGCGGCGCCGATGCCGAAAACCCCCATGCCCGCGGAAAAGTTCCGCTCCGCGGTGCAATCCGTCGCGATCGACCGAACCCAGGACGTGCCGCACCTGACCGAGCCGTTGATCGACAAGTACGTGACCGACCTGCGGCAGCTGGGGTTGCTCGAGGCCGGCCGAGGAGCCCGGTGACCTGAGGTCATCACGGCCGCAACCGGATCCACCGCGATCTGCCAGAGGAATTCTCGGCAGGTCCGGCTCATCGGGACTCGGCCCGCGTCTTTCCGGGAGCTGTACGTGTCTGGAATGCGATGTCGTCCAATGCGTTTCGCATCGGTGCTCGGCCGTCGGAGTTCGGGCGGACCTGATTGCCGTGGACCACAAGATGGTTCGACACCGGTGCATCGGATTACTGTGCTGTGGAATGGAACTCGGGTGCGCTGATGCACTGGTGAGCTGAAGCGGAGGTGATCAGTGTGAGCCGGTCGGCAGGGGGAGGCCGCCGAGAGTGGGGCCCCGGATATCGCCGACCGGGGCGGCGTGGGTGGATTCGCCGAGGGGTGGGAGGGCGTAGGCGTCTTCGAGGGTGCGCAGCACCGAATAGTGGTCGATGCGCTGGTTGTATCGGCCGGAGGTGATGCCCGCGCCGTAGAAGATGGTGGGGATGTGGTTGGCGTGGGTGCCTTCGTCCTCGTCGAAGGTCACAACCAGGAGGCTGTTGTTGGCCTTGGCCCAGTCCGCATAGGAGCCGAGGTTGTTGCGCAGCCAGGTGTCGCCGGTGGCGACGGGGCAGTCGTGGATGTCGTCGCACATGTCGGGGCTGACGAACGAGATCGTGGGCAGGCGCGAGTAGTCGCGGGGGAAGGCGGCGAAGGTTTGGTTCGCGGCCGCGGGTACGTCGGCGAAGTCCACCCAGCTGTTGTGTTTGCGGGCGTATCGGCCGTTGCTGCCGGTGCACGCGGTGTAGCCGGGCGTCGGCATCGACTCGGCGTATCCGGTGAAGGAGCGTCCGGTCGCGACGAGTTCGGTGCTCAGGTTCGGCCCGGTGAGGTTGTGCGGGCAGCTGTCATCGGTCACGCCCTGCGTCCCGCCGGAGAACAAGGCGAGGTAATTCGGCTGGCTGGGGTGGGTCACCGCATGCGCGTCGGTGAAGAGCGCGCCGTTGTCGGCGAGATGGTTGAAGTAGGGCGCGCGGGAGCTGCCGATGATCGAATCGAATCCGGCGTTCTCGAACATCACCAGCACGATGTGGTCGAACCTCGGCACCGCCGCGGAGCCGCCGGCCGGGACCAGGGCGGCGGCCGCCCCCAGTGTCACCGTCCCGGCGAGAACGGATATGAGGCGGGCAATTCCGCGGATCCCACGCATCGGCACTCCTGGTGACTCGACGAGACGCCGCTCACAGTAGTGCCCACCGGTAACCATTCATAGAACGGGGGTGATGACCCCGATTCGATCACGGCTCTCGGATTCGGCCGGCCGGCGGTCCGGCTCTCAGTCCGGCTCGCCATAGACGGCGGCGATGTCCTGGGCGCTGGACCAGCGGGTGTAGGTGGGGGATTGGGGCCAGCCCGCGGGGGAGTCCTGCCATTCTTCCTGGCGGCCGTACGGGAGGATGTCGATGAGCGGGAAGGTGTGGGCGAGTTGTTCGGTGCCGCGGCCGTCGGTGTGCCAGGTGCGGTAGACGGTGTCGCCGTGGCGGAGGAAGACGTTCACCGCGAAGCCGCTGTTCGGGGGTGCGCCGACGGCGGCGCCGAACGGGCTGTTGGCGGTGGAGTACCAGGGCATCTTGTTGCCGACGCGGCGTTTGTAGGCCAGGGCCTCGTCGATCGGGCCCTGGGTGACGATGACGAAACGGGCGTCATAGTTGTCCAGGAACTCCAGACGCGTGAATTGCGAGGTGAATCCGGTGCAGCCGGGGCACTGCCACTGCTCGCCCTCGAACCACATGTGGTTGTAGACGATCAGCTGCGATCTGCCCTCGAAGATGTCCGCCAGCCGGATCGGGCCCTGTTCCCCCTCGAGGGTGTAATCGGGCAGTTCGACCATCGGCAAGCGGCGGCGCTGGGCGGCGATCGCGTCGAGTTCGCGGGTCGCGGCCTTCTCCCGGATGCGCAGCGCGTCGAGTTCGCGTTGCCAGGTCTCGGCGTCGACGACGGGCGGCAGTGCTTCGGTGCTCATTGAGTCCTCCCTGACGGGTCCACAGCGTGCGGGTTGTAGGGGTAGACGCCGCTGGCCCGTGGAATTCATCGGTGGACGCCGGGCTCGGTTCGTACGCGTGGTGGATCTGCCGATGTTGTGCGGTCAGGGGCCCGTGTCCGGGTCGGGTGCCGGCGAGGGGGAGCGGACGGGGTCGCGCGCCAGGGCTTCCCAGAAATCGACGTAGGCCTGTTCGTGTTTGATGCCGAGTTCGAGGATGCGGGAACGGGATTCGGCGCGGATGCTGTCCTTCGGGTCGATCTCGGCCTGGAGGGTGCGGTACAGGTCGAGCCAGCGCAGGTGCTGGGCGGCCTGGTCGTTGGCCAGGGCGATCACGTCCCGCGGTGCACCGAGGTCGGCGAAGAAGAGTTTGAGTTGGGCCGGGTCGCGGGTCTCGGCGGGTGGGCACTTCGGTTCGGAGAGCCAGCGTTCGAGTTCTTCGCGGCCCGCGTCGGTCAGGTGGAACACCCGGCGGCGACGGCCGGTCTCCTCGGCTTCCTCGCGCAACAATCCCTGCTCGGCCAGGCGCGCGGGGATCCGGTACAGCTGCGCGTGCGGGACCGGCCAGAAATAATCGACGCTCTCTTCGACCCTGGCCTTGAGTTCGTACGGCGTGAGCGGGCCGTGGCGTGCGACGAGGCCGAGCACGACGTGGTCCTGCGGTCCGAGTTCGGGCATCCGCGTCTCCCTGTCCGTTGACACCGTATCGCTGAGACTATATGTTAGTCTCATTGAGACCGTATCAATGAGACTGTATCAGTAATACTATTGGAGGAATCGTGCGAGACTTCGCGATCGAGCTGTTCGACAAGTGGACGGCCCTGTGGAGTGGCGATCTCACGCTCGGCCAGGAGATCCTGGCCCCGAAACTGACGCTGCGATACGCCCAGCCCGGCGCCACGGTCTACGACGAGATTCACGATCCGCGGACCTTCGTCGAACAGATCGCGCGGTTCCGGGCCGAGCGGCCGGGCCTGCGCTACGAGACGCAAGGTGTACCCGTCATCGAGATCGACAGTGCGCGAACGGGTTTGATCGCCCGGCCGTATGGTGCGCGCCGATCCGGACCGGACGGCGAGCTGAATCTCAGCGGCACCGACATCCTGCGCTTCGAGGAGGGGAAGATCGTCGAAGTGTGGTCGGTATCGGGCGGGGCGCAGGGGCGCAGCTTCTATCCGGATGCTGCCGGGGCCTGAGGTCTTGTCCGCCGGTGCGATCAGGGCACGGAGTAGACGACGAGGATCTGGTCCGGAGCATCGGTCACGGTGAACGACGCGTGGGTGAGAGTGAGCGGCCCGAGCGTGTGATGGTGCAGGCGTTTCGTCCCCGAATGGCTGGTGGCGATGTCGTAGCGCGGCCACCAGGCGGCCGCCTCCGCGCTGCCCTCGCGGAGTTCGGCTGCCAGACGGGCGAATCGGGCGTCATCGGGATGGCGGCCGGCGTTGGTGCGCAGGCGGGCCAGAACGGATTGGGCGACCTCGGTCCAGTCGAGCAGGATTCGCCGGGCGTCCGGGTCGAGGAATACCCAGCGTGCGAGATTCGGTGCGGCGGAAGCAGATTGCACGATCAGGCCCGAGAAATATTCCGCCGCGGCGTCATTCCAGGCCAGCAGGTCGGTGGTGGCGCCGGTGATGTACGCGGGGGCGGGGGACAGCAGGGCGGGGATGGCGGCGACCTCGGCGGACAGGTTCTCCACGGGAGGCGGGGGAGCCGACCCGGCTGTGCCGTCGGCCAGGGCGCGCAGGTGGGCGCGCTCATCCCCGGTCAGGCGCAAGGCATCGGCGATGGCGGTGAGCACCTGATCCGACGGGTTCACATCGCGGCCCTGCTCCAGATACGCGTACCAGGTCGTGCTGACGCCCGACAACACCGCGAGCTCCTCCCGGCGCAGACCGGGGGTGCGGCGGCGGTCCGAACCCGGCAGTCCCACCTCGGCGGGGCTGGTGCGTTCGCGCCGAGCGCGCAGGAATGTGCCGAGTTCGCGGCGGCGGGCCGCGGTTTGCGACCTGCGGGCATCGGCGCTCACGCGGACGTTCGCCGAGCCGTTCATGCCGCTACTCCTGATTCCACCATCACGCAATTCTCCAATACCATGCGCGGTCGCACGCGAGCCGCGGATATCGAGTCCGGGCCGTCCGGGGCGCGGAGGTATCTGGCGGGTCACTCCTGAGCGGGCTCGCCCATCTGTTCGTAGATCCCGCGGAGTTCGAGGAGGTGTTCGCGGGTGAGACGTTCGGCCTCGGCGCCGTCGCCGCGCGCTACGGCCTCGTAGATGCCGACGTGATCGTGGTCGACCGCGTCCCAGGCGGCGCGTTCGATCCGGTCGCGATGCAGGTGGCCGCGCAGGACCTCGTTGATCGGTTGAGACATCAGCTCGAGCAGCGGATTGCCGGTCGCGGCGACGAGGCCCTCGTGGAAGTCCCAGTGCACGACGAAACCTCGGGCGGGGGCCATCTGGTGGGTGCTCGCCGTGAGGTGTTTCAACTCGGCGAGTGTTTCGGCGTCGGCGCGCTCAGCGGCCAACCGGGCGGCGAACGGTTCGAGGATCAGCCGGGCCTCCAGCAGGTGCGCGACGGTCAGATTGCGGCTGTTGACCAGCAGACCCAGTGAGCCACTGAGGTTTTCGGCGATGGATGCGACATCGGGGGAGGATACGAAGCTACCGCCGGTGACGCCCCTGGTGGTGCTGATCAGGTTCTGACTCGCCAGCAGGCGCAGCGCCTCGCGGATCGTGCTGCGGCTGGCGCCGAACATCCGCGACAGCTCCGACTCGCTGGGCAGCCGGGTTCCGGGCCCGAGTTCCCCGCCGACGATCCGGTCCTTGAGTTGATCGGCGACCTGCCGGTAGGCGGCCTGCACACGCTGTACGCGCAGCCCCTGCTCCGCGCCCGCACCTTGTGCCGACATCCCACGCCTTCCGCTCATCCGACGATCTACTGTTCGCTGAGCGCAGCCTACCTGCTCGGGAGGGCTGCACACCAACCTGTGCGCAGTAAGTCTGATGTTTAATCATCGTGCCCTCAGCTCGGGGTAGTTCTGGCCGTTGGCCCTTGCCATCTAAATGTCTGATGTTTACATTGCATGGTGCAGCGACACATCAGGAGGAAATAGTGACCGAGCAGCCGAGCGCCCCGCTTGCCGCGCGTGTGGCCGAATTCGCCGCGCGCACCACGCGTAAGGACATCCCTGACGAGGTGCTCGAGCGGGCACGCCACCTGATCCTGGACTCCGTCGGGCTCGCATTCGCCGCGACGACGTACCCGTTCAGCGCCATCGCGCGCGATGCGCTGAGTACCTTCGGGACGGGTGAATGCCCGGTGCTCGGATCGAAGGAATTGCTCTCGCCCCGCGACGCGGCCATGCTCAATGGCGTTCTCGTCCACGGACTCGACTTCGATGACACGCACATCCCCGCCGTCACGCACGTCTCGGCCGCCGCGCTGCCCGCCGCGCTGTCGGCGGCGATCGCGGCCGATGCCGACGGAATGGACCTGCTGACCGCGTACATCCTCGGAGTGGAGGTCTCCGCGCGGGTGGGTATCGCCGCGCACGGTGCATTCCACGACATCGGCTTTCACCCCACCGGCGTGGTCGGCGCGTTCGGCAGCGCCGTTGCCGCGGGCAAGCTGATGGGCCTTGATGCCGCCGGTCTGGCGACCGCGCAGGGGATCGTCGGATCGATGGCGTCGGGCCTGCTGGAATTCCTCCAGGACGGCGCCTGGACCAAGCGCCTGCACCCCGGCTGGGCCGCCATGTCCGGACTGACCGCGGCCACCTTCGCCAAGGCGGGCTGGACCGGACCCGGGGCGATCTACGAGGGCCGGTTCGGGCTGTTCAACACCCACCTGGCCGACCGTGATCGAGACCCCGGCGCGGTCGCCGCGGACCTGGGCGAAACATGGGAACTGATGCGTACGGCGGTCAAGCCCTACCCGGTGTGCCATTTCATCCACGCCTTCGCCGACAGTGCGCAGATCCTGCTGCGGGACAACAATTTTGGAGCCGATGATATTGTGTCGGTGCGATGCGCGATCCACGCCACGCCCCGCCGGGTGGTGTGTGAACCGGAACCGAACAAGTGGGCTCCGAGCAGTGAGTACGACGCGAAATTCAGTCTCCCGTACGTCGTCGCCACGGTCCTGGCCCGCGGGCGGTTCACCCTGGCCGAACTGGACGACGCCGCCCTGGCCGATCCGGCGGTGCTTGCCCTCGCGCGCAAGGTGGAGATCGTTGACGATCCCGAAAGCGCCTTCCCCGCAGCATATTCCGGTGCCGTGGAGATCCGGCTGACCGACGGCCGCACGATCGCCCACCGCGAGCAGGTCAACCGCGGCCACGACGAGCGACCGCTCGGCAACGCGGAGATCGTCGAAAAGTTCTCCGCGAGTATGGCTCTGGCGACCGACGCCGCCACCGCGGACCGGGTGCGCGGCGCGGTACTCGGCCTGGGGTCGGGTGCATCGGCCCGGGAGTTCGCCGAAGCCTGCCGCGGGTGACCGATTCGGCCGCACGCGCCGGCCGGCTCACGGTCGTCCGAGGGGCGCGTGCGGCCGGTCGTGCGTGCGGGCGAGTGTCCGCACGCGCGACCGCGGTGCCGCAGACGGCGAGATATGTCCGTCCGGTCGGCGATGCCGATGGTGTCGCCGTGCCTATTCGGCGAGCGCCAGCGTGCGACGTGCACGCCGCACCACCGCGAGGTCGACCATTCTGCCGTCGATCACCAGAACCCCCGCGCCTTCGCGTTCGGCCTGCTCGGCCCGCTCGACGATCTCGCGGGCTCGGTCGATCTCTTTCGTCGTCGGGGTGAGCAGTTCGCGCACGGCCACGGCCTGCGCGGGGTGAACGCACATCCGGCCGAAGAATCCCCAGCGCTGTAGTGCGGCCGTGTCCGCGCGGAAACCGGCCTCGTCGTCGAGTACGGCCGATACGGGTGCCGGCGCCGGTGCGATACCGGCCGCCGAGACCGCCGCGACCACCCGGGATCGCGCCCATGCCAGTGGTGCGGCGTCGATGTCCGGTGCGGCTGTGCCCAGCTCGACCGACAGGTCGTACTCGCCGATAGCCAGCGTGTATACCGTCGCGCCGGAAGCTATTTCCGGAGCCTGCCAGAGCCCGGCCGCGGTCTCCAGTAGTGGTAGCAACGGCCGGTCGGTCCGCTCGGCCACCGACCTCACCCCGGACAGCTCGGCCTTCGGCAGCACGAATCCCGCGAGCGGCGTGCCGCCGCCGGTCAATGCGTCGAGATCGCCTGGGAGATAACGGGGATGGCTGTTGACCCGGACCCACACCGATGTCGCGGTGGCCGGATTTTCCCGCAGCCAGCGCACCAGCCCGTCGCGTGCGTCCGGCTTACCGGCCGGGGCTACGGCATCCTCGAGATCCGCGATCACCGCATCGGCGCGAGCCACCGCCCCGGCGAGCCGGTCCAGCCGGTCCGCCGGGCAGAACAACCAGCTCCGTGGCGGCGTGGTCACCAGCCCACCTTGCCCTTGCCCGCGTTGAGCGAGCGGGCGATCACGGTGCGCATGATGTCGCTGGTGCCCTCGCCGATCGTCATCAGGATCGAGTCCCGATACAGCCGCTCGACCTCGAACTCGGTCGAGAAGCCGTATCCGCCGTGGATGCGCATCGCGTTCTGGGCCGCCTGCAGCGCGACTTCGGAGGCGAACAGTTTGGCCATCCCGGTCTGCAGATCCGAGCGCTCACCCCGGTCCGCATCCGTTGCGGCCCAATAGGTCAGCAGCCTGGCCGCCTGCAACTGGGTCGCCATATCGGCCAGCTTGATCTGGATCGCCTGGAAATCGGCGATCGGCTGCCCGAACGCGCGCCGGCCGTTGGCGTACGCCAGCGACTCGTCGTAGGCGCGCTGGGCGATGCCCAGGCTGCGTCCGGCGATGTTCAGCCGTCCGATCTCCAGCGCGGACAGGACCTGCTGCATTCCGCGGCCCTCCGTGCCGCCCAACAGGTTTCGCGAGGGCACCCGGACGTCGGTGAACACCACCTCGCAGGATTCGGTGCCCTTGTAACCCAGCTTCGGGATGTCGCGCGTCACCTCGAATCCCGGGGTGCCGGCGTCGACCAGCAGGACACTCATGCCCTTGTGTGCCGGGGCGGCGCTCGGGTCGGTCTTGACCAGTACGGGCAGCGGATCGGCGTAGCGCGCGTTGGTGATCCACATCTTGCTGCCGTTGACGATGTAGTCGTCGCCGTCGCGGGTGGCGACCGTGCGGATGCCCTGCAGGTCGGTGCCCGCGTCCGGTTCGGTCAGTGCGATGCCGGTGCGTCGCGCGCCGGTCGCCAGTTCGGGCAGGTACCTGGTCTTCTGCTCCTCGGTGCCGTGCCGCGAGAGCATCCAGCACGCCAGCGAATGACTGCCCAGGATTCCGGCCACGCCCATCCACCCGCGTGCGATCTCCTCGAACATCAGCGTGAACGAGACGAAATCCGCACCCGCGCCGCCGAATTCCTCCGGAATGGTCAGGCCGAACAAGCCCATCTGCTTCATCTGCTCGACGATCTCGGCCGGATAGCGGCCCGACTGTTCCCAGTCGCGTGCCACCGGGACGATCTCGGAGTCCACCAGCTTGCGCAGGGCCGAGCGGAACTCCTGTTGATCGGCGTTCAATCGGAAGTCCATGCGTCACTGTCCTTTCGGTGTGGAAGATGCGGTAGTGCCGAACGCGCCCCGATCGGCGAGTTCGCGGTAGCGGTCCGGGGACATGCCGGCGATGTCGCAGAGCACCGCGCGGTTGTCCTCGCCCATGCGCGGCGCCCGGCGATGGTCGTCCCGGAACCGGCCCGCCCGCACCGGTGAAACCACCTGGCGCACCTCGCCGAACCGCGGATGCGTGGTGGCGGTGATCATTCCGCGTGCGGTGGTGTGCTCGTCACGTAGTGCCTCGGCCACCGTGTTGACCGGCGCGCAAGGCACTCCGCGCTGCTCGAGCAGCGCCAGCCACTGCGCCGTAGTACGTTGGGCCAGTTCGGATTCCGTATGCTCGATGCATTCGGCCGCATTGGCATAGCGCAGTGCGGGCGTGGCGAACCGGTCCTGCGCCGCCCAAGCCGGGCTGCCCATCGCCTCGACCAATCGCTCCCAGAACTTCTGTTTGGCGCAGCCGATGACGATCCACGAGTCGGCGGTGCGGAAGTTC
This sequence comes from Nocardia vaccinii NBRC 15922, assembly GCF_001613305.1. Lineage (GTDB taxonomy): Bacteria > Actinomycetota > Actinomycetes > Mycobacteriales > Mycobacteriaceae > Nocardia > Nocardia vaccinii. The sequence goes on along the minus strand of NZ_BDCC01000044.1, from coordinate 38,718 downwards.
TGGAACGGCACCAGGCTCGGGTGCGCCGAGTGGTGCGTGCGCGCGGGCTCGAAGCCCGCGTTCAGATGCCAGGTCGCCAGGTAGGTCAGCATATTCAGAGCGGTATCGAAAAGACTTACGTCGCAGTCCATTCCGATGCCGTCGCGGCGCGCGGCGTGTACTCCGGACAGCAGCGAGATGGCCGCGACCAGCCCGCCGGAGTAGTCGACCATGGACAGCCCGGACTTGGCGGGTGGCCCGTCCGGCTCGCCGGTCACCGACATCCAGCCGCACAGACCCTGCAGCATGTAGTCGTAACCGGGCTGGCTGCTGCGCGGGCCGGTCATCCCGTAGCCGGTCAGCGAGCAGCACACGATCCGCGGATTGAGCTGCTTCAGGTCGTCGTAGGTGATCCGCATCTTGGCGGGCACGTCGCCGCGCAGGTTCGAATAGACCGCGTCGCTGACCTTCACCAGTTCCTCGAAGGCTTCCCGGCCCGCCGGATCGGTCAGATCCAGGGTTACCGACCGCTTGTTGCGATTGAACGTCTCGAAGAACAGCGAATCACCGTCCTGAGCGTAGGGCGGGACGCCGCGCCCGACATCGCCGCCGCTTCTCGGATCCTCGATCTTGATCACCTCGGCGCCCAGGTCGGCCAGGTGCACCGAGCCGAACGGACCGGCGCCGTACTGCTCGACCGCGATGATGCGTACGTCGGCCAGTGGCAGCCGGGTCATTTCGCGGCTCCCGGTTCCGGGAGGGACAGCGGACCGTTCTTCGCCTCCGGGAAGGAGTCGATATCGGCAGCCGCGCTGCGCCGGTACAGCATGATCGTGCGGTCGAACGAGAGGCATTCGTCGCCGTCGGCGTTGAGCGCCCGGCTGTGCACCTCGACCAGCCCGGCGTACGGCTTGGAGGCCGATTCCCGCTTGCCGGTACACAGCGACTCCGCGTACAGGGTGTCGCCGACGAATACCGGGTGGGTGAGCTGCACGTCGGTCAGCGCCAGGTTCGCCACCGCGCGCTGGCTGACGTCGGTGACGCTCATGCCGATCAGCATGGCGATCGTCAGGCCCGAGTTGACCAGCACTTTCCCGAACGGGGTCTGTGCGGCGTAGTGCTGGTCGAAGTGGGCCGGGTGGGTGTTCATGGTCAGCAATGTGAACCAGGTGTTGTCGGCCTCGTTGATCGTGCGCCCGAGCGGGTGCCGGTATACGTCGCCGACCTCGAAGTCCTCGTAGAAACGTCCCTGCCATCCGGTGTGCACCGTCACGGCGCAGCCTCCTTCGTCCGTGATCGGCCGGTCTCGCGGATTCCCGCGGAATCGCCGACTGTCGTACCAGTACTTGGTCTGAATACATCAGATGTATTAACGAACCATCGATGCGACGGGATACTAGCAGCCTAATCCGGTCGCAACGCAAGGGGTTGACAACCGCTTTCAGGTTAATGTCTGATGTTTTCGTTGTAAGCTACGTCACTTTGGAGTGCCCATGGATGCCACGCCCGTCAGACCGCTGTCCCACGCGGTCGACGCCCGACTGGACCGGATTTCGGTCATCACCCGCTCACACCGGACATGGGTGGCGCTGCTGGGGATCTTCTTCACCTTCGACCTGGTCGACCTGAACACCTTCGCCTACGTCGCACCCGCCCTGCGCAGCGAATGGGGACTGTCGATCACCACGGTCGGGGTCGTGACCTCGGCTTCGTTCCTCGGGATGTTCGTCGGCGGGCTACTGGGGGGTCGCCTCGCCGACCGGTACGGACGCCGTCCGACGATCCTGGTCGCCGCGACGTTCTATTCGGTCTGCTCGCTGCTCTCGGCATTGTCGGTCGACGCGGTGATGCTCGCGGTCACTCGGGTGCTCACCGGATTCGGGCTGCAGGCCATGACCGGAGTGCTGCTGGTGTACGTCACCGAGATGTTCCCGAGGGACAAACGCGGGCGCTATCAGTCGCTGACCCTCGCGCTGGGTCTGCTCGGGGTGCCGATCGCGGCCGCCGTCGCGCGACTGCTCGTGCCGATCGGCCCGGGAGCCTGGCGATGGGTGTTCGTGATCGGCGCGGGCGGCATCGTCGGGGTGATCCTGTCGGCGCGGCTGCTGCCGGAATCGATCCGGTGGCAGGTCGCCCAGGGACGTGACACGGCTGCCGAACCGGTGCTGGCGAAGCTGGAGGCGCAGGCCCGCGCGATCGTGGGGCATGAACTGCCACAAGCGGATTCGTCGGCCGAGACCGCCGATTCCGGTCACATCCGGGACCTGCTGACCCCGCCCTACCTCAAACGCCTGATCATCGCCTCCATCGTGATGGTCTGCCTGATCCTGGGTTACTACGGATTCAGTTCCTGGATCCCGACGTTGCTGGTCGCGGACGGGTACACCCGCACACAGAGCCTGAACTACTCGCTCGTGCTCTCGATCGCGGCGGTGCCGGGCGCGTTGTCGGCGTGGCCGCTGGTGGACCGGTGGGAGCGCAAGACGCTGATCCTGTGCCTCAGCCTGGTCGTCACCGTGCTGCTGCTCGCCTTCGGGATCTCCTCCGGCGCGGTGGCTGTCATGGTGATCGGCTTTCTGATCATCATGCTGATGCAGGCGCTCGTCGCGGTGCTGTACACCTACCTGCCGGAGGTATTCCCGACCCGGCTACGCGGACTGGGCTCCGGATTCGCCAACAGTGTCGGCCGGCTGTCCGGGGTGGCCGGTGCGTTCATCGTGGCGGGAATCTACTCGAGCCTCGGATACACCGCGGTATTCCTCTATCTTGCCGTGGTCATGGTCCTGCTCGGCACCGTGCTGGCCGCCTTCGGCGAACGCACGACCCGTCGCCGCCTGGAGGATGTCGCCGCCGCGGCGGAATCGGCGTAGCGGGCGCGCCGCTCATGCTGGTACTCCCGATTCCACGATCACGCGGTTCTGGATACCGCTCCGGACCAGCGGTGGACTGGGGGACATGAAGGCATGGCAGATGACAGCACTCGACAGCGGCCTGCATCTCGCGGACGTCCCCGAACCGCGGTTGCGCGGCGGCGGGGCCACCCTCGATGTGCTCGCCGCGATGATTCCCGCGTACACCGGGAACCTCGTGGCCGGACAGCGCGGCGGCTTCCCGACCCCGATCGTACTGGGGCCCTGTGGAATCGCGCGGGTCACCGAGACCGCCGACGACGTGTTCGCGGTGCAGCCGGGCGATATCGTCGCCGCCAACGCGATGTTCCGCTCGAATCGCACCGATGACGCACAGGAGGTGCTGCTGGGCTGGACCGGAATCGGCGGCGACGGCCGGCCGACGCCGACCACGGACCGCATGCGCGAGGTCTGGCGGAACGGACTGTTCGCCGAGCGCGCGTTGCAGCCCGAACGCACCCTGGTCGCACTGCCTGGTGCGGACGCCTATCCCGCACCCGAACGACTCGCCTTCCTGCAGTGGTTGTGCATTGCCGGTGAGGGAGTCGATCGTGCCGGTGTTCGCCCCGGGCACACGGTCGGGGTGGTCGGCGCGACCGGACAGCTCGGCACGGCGGCGGTCCTGATGGCCCTCGCACGCGGTGCGGCCGCGGTGGTCGCGGTCGGCCGCAATCGCACGACGCTCGCCGCTCTCGCGGCCGTGGATTCGCGCGTGCTGACAGTACCGCTGTCCGGCGACCGCACGGCCGACGCTCGGGCGATCCGCGCGGCGGCCGGGCCGCTGGACGCGGTCCTGGACACGCTCGGCATGGTGCCCGGTCCGGAACCGACGATGGCCGGGTACGACGCGATCCGGATCGACGGGACGTGGGTGCTGATCGGCGGAGTGCGCCACGAACTGCCCATTCCGTATCACGACCTCATGCACCGCCGGCTGACCGTGCGCGGCTCGTGGATGTGCCAGGACACGACGGTGCGTGAGGTGTGGTCGATGATCCGGCACGGCGTGCTGGACCTGTCGGTACTGGACGTCACCGTGGTCGGACTGGCCGATCCCGCGGCGGCCCTGTCCGCCGCGGCCGGTGCGCACGGCCCGAGCGTCGTCGTCCTGGTGCCCTGATCAATCCGCGCCGAATACCCCGCGGCCGGGTGTGATCGGCGTGAGTTCCGGCGCGGCACATCGAGCGGCCGGCGGTTCGGCGGCACGGTCTCCGGCGTGTCCTCGTCCTCTGCAGCACAACGGATTCCGGGCCGAGGTCCGTGTATCGGGGGTGTCGACCGGGCCACCGGTCCGGTCGGTCGATGTGCGCGTGCGGAGGTCTTCTGATCGCGCCAGGTGCTTGTGCGTCGCCGCCTCGTCCGCAAGCGCGGTGGCCGCCGTCGATGCGGGTCTGCGGCGTGATCGCGTGTTCGCCGGGTCCGTGCGCCCCGGGTCCTCTAGCGTTGGGCGGGTCGAGCTGAGAGGGGTTCGGGATGCGCACGGGGCTGTTGAGTGTGGACGAGTTGGTCGAGTTGGCCGAGGAGGGGACGTTGGACACCGTGTTGATCGCGGTGACCGACATGCAGGGGCGGTTGCAGGGGAAGCGTTGTTCGGCACGGTATTTCGTGGACGAGGTGCTCGCCCACGGTGCCGAGGCGTGCAACTACCTGCTGGCGGTGGATGTCGAGATGACGCCGGTGCAGGGATATGCGATGTCCTCCTGGGACACCGGATACGGCGATTTCGCCTTGCGACCGGATATGAGTACCGCCCGGCTGGTCCCGTGGTGGCCGGGCACCGCGCTGGTGCTGTGCGATATCGTCCAGGTGGACGCGACGGGCACGCCCGGTGACGTACCGGTGGCGGTATCGCCGCGGCAGGTGCTGTGCAGGCAGCTGGATCGGCTGGCGGAGCACGGATTACGCGCCTACGTCGGCACCGAACTCGAATTCCTGGTCTTCGACGACAGTTACGAGGCGGCCTGGCGCTCGGGCTATCGCGATCTCACCGCGGCCAATCAGTACAACATCGACTACTCCCTGCTCGGCACCGCCCGGATCGAACCGCTGCTGCGCCGGATTCGCGGCGAGATGTCCGGCGCGGGACTGTATGTCGAGTCGGCCAAGGGCGAATGCCGCCCCGGCCAGCACGAGATCGCCTTCCGCTACGACGAGGCGCTGACCACCTGCGACAACCACAGCATCTACAAGACCGGTGCGAAGGAGATCGCCGCCCAGGAGGGCCGCAGCATCTCGTTCATGGCGAAATTCGATGAGCACGAAGGAAATTCGTGCCACATTCACCTGAGCCTGCGGGACGAGCAGGATCGTCCGGTGTTCGCGAGCGAAGACGGCGAACCCTCGGCGCTGATGCGGCACTTCGTGGCCGGGCAGCTGGACTGTCTGCGTGAGTTCAGCTATCTGTACGCACCGAATATCAACTCCTACAAGCGATTCGTTTCGGGAAGTTTCGCGCCGACCGCGGTCGCGTGGGGCCGGGACAACCGCACCTGCGCGGTACGCGTGGTCGGCAACGGCCCGTCCTTGCGGATGGAGAACCGGGTGCCCGGCGGGGATGTGAATCCGTATCTGGCCGTGGCCGGCCTGATCGCGGCGGGCCTGTACGGCATCGAACGCAGCCTCCCGCTCGAGCCCGAATTCCACGGCAACGCCTACCGGTCGCAGCGTCCGCGCGTGCCCGGTACGCTGCGCGAGGCCGCGCGACTGTTCGGCGAGAGCACGGTCGCGCGGGCCGCGTTCGGCGAGGACGTGGTGCGGCACTATCGGAATGCGGCGCAGGTCGAACTGGACGCCTTCGACGCCGCGGTCACCGATTGGGAACGCGTCCGCGGCTTCGAACGGCTCTGAGGCGAAAGGAGTGTCAGCGGTGACAACGGTGCAGGTGATCAACCCCGCCACCGAACGGCCCGTGGCCACAGTGGAATCGATGGATCTGGCGCAGGTCGACGCCGCGATCGCGCGCTCGGCCGAGGCGGCGTCGTCCTGGCGCGAGGTCGCGCCGGGCGATCGGGCCCGGTTGCTGCGTCGGTTCGCCGCGGCCGTCGACGCGGACCTGGAGCATCTGGCTCGCCTCGAGGTCGCCAATGCCGGGCACACCATCGGTAATGCGCGCTGGGAGGCCGGGAACGTCCGCGATGTGCTCGACTACTGCGCGGGTATGCCGGAACGCCTGCTGGGCAACCAGATTCCCGTGCCCGGCGGGGTGGACGTCACCTTCTGCGAACCACTGGGCGTGGTCGGGGTGATCGTGCCGTGGAATTTCCCGATGCCGATCGCGGGCTGGGGTTTCGCGCCCGCGCTGGCCGCGGGTAACACCGTGGTCCTCAAACCGGCCGAGCTGACCCCGCTGACCGCGATCCGGCTCGGGGAACTCGCGCTCGAGGCGGGGCTGCCGCGGGATGTCTTCCAGGTCCTGCCCGGGAAGGGCTCGGTGGTGGGCCGGCGGTTCGTGACCCATCCGGCCGTGCGCAAGGTGGTGTTCACCGGATCCACCGAGGTCGGCCGCGAAATCATGGCCGGATGCGCCCGTCAGGTCAAACGCGTCACGCTGGAACTGGGCGGCAAGAGCGCCAATATCGTGTTCGCCGACGCGGATCTGGCGTCGGCCGCGGCCACCGCACCGGCCGGAGTGTTCGACAACGCCGGGCAGGACTGCTGTGCCAGGTCGCGAATCCTGGTGCAGCGCAATATTTTCGACAAGTTTCTCGAGCTGCTGGAGCCGGCCGTCCGGGCGGTGCGGGTCGGTGATCCCGCCGATGAATCGACCGAGATGGGCCCGCTGATCTCGGCCGAACATCGCGAGCGGGTCGCCGGATTCGTCGACTCCTCGACCACGGTCGCGTACACCGGCACGAATCCGGCCGGTCCCGGATTCTGGTATCCGCCAACGGTTGTGCTGCCGGGCAGCGCATCCGATCCGGTCGCCACCGAGGAGATCTTCGGCCCGATCGTTGCGGTGCTGCCATTCGAGGACGAGGCCGAGGCGATCACGCTGGCCAATGCCACCGAGTACGGGCTGTCCGGTTCGATCTGGACCCGCGACGTCGGCCGGGCGCTGCGCGTCTCGCGCGCGGTGGAGGCCGGGAATTTGTCGGTGAATTCGCATGCCTCCGTGCGCTATTGGACGCCATTCGGCGGATTCAAACAGTCCGGCCTCGGGCGTGAACTCGGTCCGGACGCGGCGCGTGCGTTCACCGAGACCAAGAACGTCTTCATCGCCACCGAATAACCCCTCGAGGCAGCCTTCTCATCTCCCCGCTCCGGAACGTCCGGAGCTCGTTCGCAGAGGAGTCACCGTGCAGCGCTTGGAGAATCGCGTCGCCGTCGTCACCGGCGGCGGCAGCGGTATCGGCCTGGCCACCGTCCGCCGCTTCGCGCAGGAGGGCGCGCGGGTGGTGGTCGCCGATATCGACGAGGCCGCGGGCGAGTCCGCCGCCGCGGAGGTCGACGGACGTTTCGTGCGTACCGATGTCACCGACGAGACGCAGGTGCGGGCGCTCTTCCGGACGGCGGTGGAGGTCTACGGCGGGCTCGATATCGCGTTCAACAACGCGGGAATCTCACCGCCGGAGGATGATTCGATCCTCACCACCGGCCTGGACGCCTGGCAGCGGGTGCAGCAGGTCAACCTGACCTCGGTCTACCTGTGCAGCAAGTACGCCATCGAGCAGATGCTCGTGCGCGGCCGGGGATCGGTGATCAACACCGCCTCCTTCGTCGCGGTCATGGGCGCGGCCACCTCGCAGATCTCCTACACCGCGTCCAAAGGCGGCGTACTGGCGATGAGCCGCGAACTCGGAGTGCAGTTCGCACGTCAGGGAATTCGGGTGAACGCGCTGTGTCCCGGGCCGGTCGACACTCCGTTGCTGCGGGAGTTGTTCGCCAAGGACCCCGAACGCGCGGCGCGGCGTCTGGTGCACGTTCCACTCGGCCGTTTCGCCGAGCCGGAGGAGATCGCGGCCGCGGTCGCCTTCCTCGCCAGCGACGACTCCTCCTTCATCACCGCATCGCAATTCCTGGTCGACGGGGGAATCGCGGGCGCGTACGTGACGCCGCTGTGAGGCCCGTTGGCCGCGGCTGCCGAAGTCACGATGCTCAGCCCGAAAGCCCTTGGCGGCGAGAGGAATCGGTGCGATCACTCGCCTCGGCCCGAACGGCATGCCTGTTGCCGATGCGGTGGCATCGGTGAGTTGTGTGGCGCGGGTGGATCTGTCCGCCCGCACCACACATTCGATCAGCGCCGCTTGAACAGCCGCGAGACGGCGCCGCCCGAGGAGTTGGCCGGCGCGCTCACCGCGGACAGCGCGGCGTAGTCCTCGTCGGAGAGCGAAACCGTCGCCGCGGCAACGTTTTCCTCGAGATGGGCGACGCTCGAGGTGCCCGGGATCGGCAGCATCACGGGCGAGCGGCGCAGCAACCAGGCCAGGGCCAGCTGCGACGGGGTGGCCTCGTGCGTCTCGGCGATGTCGTCGAGCGGGCCGCCGGACCGGGCGAGCTTGCCGGTGGCCATCGGGAACCACGGGATGAAGGCGATCTGATTCGCCTCGCAGTGGTCGACCAGCTTCTCGGAGGTGCGGTCGGCCAGGTTGTACAGATTCTGCACCGAGACGATGGTGGCCAGTTTCCGCGCGGCCTCCAGCTGCGCGACGGTGACCTGGGACAGGCCGATGTGCCGGATCTTGCCCTCCTTCTGCAGCGCCACCAGCTCGCCGATCTGATCGGCCAGCGGGACCTTGGGGTCGATCCGGTGCAGCTGATACAGATCGATGCGCTCGAGCCCGAGGTGCCGGAGGCTCAATTCCAGCTGCTGGCGCAGATATTCGGGGCGGCCCAGCGGCAGCCACACGTCGGGGCCGGGCCGGGTCAGACCCGCCTTGGTGGCGATGACCACATCGTCGGCGTAGGGGTGCAGCGCCTTTCGGATCAGGGTCTCGCTGACGAACGGGCCGTACGAATCCGCGGTGTCGATGAAGTTGACGCCGAGTTCGACCGCGCGCCGTAGCAGCCGCACCACCTCGTCCAGGTCCTTCGGCTCACCCCACACGCCGGGGCCGGTGATCTGCATCGCGCCGTAGCCGAGGCGATGGATGGGCAGATCGCCGCCGAGAGTGAAGGTTCCGGAGGCGGTGGCGGGACGCGAGTCGGTGGACATGGCCACCACACTAGTCACCCGGGACGCCCGAGGCGGTAGTCCCACGCGCCGCACCACCTGTCTATGGGCCAACGAAATTTGGTATATGCCAGTAAATGGTGGCATATATCTCGTGATCGGCGTAGGGTCATCCGGGCGCCGACCGGCGCGAAACCTATGGGATGCGCCGTGGCCCGCGGTACCCTTCCGGCCTCGGCGCGTTCCGTTCCAGCGAAGGAATACCCGCACGATGACGACCGCCGTGACCCGCCGCGAACACGATCTGCTCGGGGACCGCGACGTTCCCGCCGACGCCTACTGGGGTGTGCACACCCTGCGCGCGAGCGAGAATTTCCCGATCACCGGCACCCCGCTGGCCGCGTATCCGCATCTGATCACCGCCCTGGCCGCGGTGAAGGAGGCCGCCGCGCGAGCCAACGAGGAACTCGGTCTGCTCGCGCCGCACAAGGCCGCGGCCATCGCGGCGGCCTGCCGGGAGATCCGCGAACAGGGTCGGCTGCGTGAACAGTTCATCGTGGACGTCATCCAGGGCGGTGCGGGCACCTCGACCAATATGAACGCCAACGAGGTGATCGCGAACCGTGCGCTGGAGATTCTCGGGCACGCCAAAGGCGAGTACGCGCACCTGCATCCGAACGACGACGTCAACCTCAGCCAGTCCACCAACGACGCCTATCCGACCGCGGTGCGGGTGGCGACGATCCTGGCCGTGCACGAGCTGCTCGACTCGATGACGGTGCTGCGCAACGCGTTCGCCGACAAGGCGACCGAGTTCCACGACGTGCTGAAGATGGGTCGCACCCAGTTGCAGGACGCGGTGCCGATGACGCTCGGCCAGGAGTTCTCCACCTACGCGGTGATGCTGGAGGAGGATCAGAGCCGCCTGGCCGAGGCCGTGGTGTTGATGGAGGAGATCAACCTGGGCGCCACCGCGATCGGCACCGGGCTCAACGCCCCGGAAGGTTACGCCGAGGCCGCGCGGGGTCATCTTGCCGCCATCACCGGGCTGCCCTTGGTGACCGCGACCAATCTGATCGAGGCCACGCAGGATTGCGGTGCGTTCGTTCAGCTTTCGGGCGTGCTCAAGCGGATCGCGGTGAAGCTGTCCAAGACCTGCAACGACCTGCGCCTGCTGTCCTCGGGGCCGCGCGCCGGGCTCAACGAGATCAATCTGCCCGCGGTGCAGGCGGGTTCGTCGATCATGCCCGGCAAGGTGAATCCGGTGATTCCCGAAGTGGTCAACCAGGTGGCCTTCGAGGTGATCGGCAACGATATGACGATCACCATGGCCGCGGAGGCGGGTCAGTTGCAGCTCAACGCGTTCGAGCCGATCATCCTGCACTCGCTGTCCAAGAGCATGGTGCATCTGAGCGCGGCCTGCCGCACCCTCGCGGACCGGTGTGTCGCGGGTATCACCGCCAACGCCGAGGTCACCGGCGCCATGGTGCAGAACTCCATCGGCCTGGTCACCGCGCTGAACCCGTATATCGGATATCTCGCCGCGACCGAGATCGCCAAGGAGGCGCTGGTTTCCGGACGCGGCGTGGCCGAGCTGGTGCTGGAGAAGGGCCTGCTGCCGCCCGAGCGCCTCGCCGACATCCTGCGGCCCGAGCTGGTCGCCGGGGTCAAGCCCGTCGTCGTCTGAGACTTCGAATACGTTGCGGGCGAAGGTATCCCGCGCCCGAACGAACGACGGGGCCCGGTCCGTGGGGGATGCGGACCGGGCCCCGTGTCGATCGCCGACGGATCGGCGCCTGCCTCAGCGCGGCGCCATGCGGATCGCGCCGTCGAGGCGGATGGTCTCACCGTTGAGCATCGGGTTCTCCACGATGTGCCGGGCCAGCGCCGCGTACTCGACCGGGTCACCCAGACGCGCCGGATGCGGCACCTGCGCGCCCAGGGCCGCGATCGCCTCGTCGGGCAGCGACTCGAACAGCGGGGTGTGGAACAAGCCCGGGGCGATGGTGACCACCCGGACGTTCACACTCGCCAGATCGCGCGCGATCGGCAGCGTCATACCCACGATGCCGCCCTTGGACGCCGAGTACGCGGCCTGGCCGATCTGACCGTCGAACGCCGCGACCGAGGCGGTGTTGATGATGACACCGCGCTCCTCGCCGTCGAGCTCGGTGGCCGAGATGCGCTCGGCGGCAAGGCGGATCACGTTGAACGTGCCGATCAGGTTCACCGAGACGACCTTGGTGAACGCGTCCAGCGGGAACGCGCCCTTCTTGCTGACGGTCTTGATCGCGTTGCCGATACCCGCGCAGTTCACCGCGATCCGCAGCGTGCCCAGCGCCTGCGCCGCGTCCAGCGCCGCGGCCACCTGCTCCTCGTTGGTCACGTCGGCCGGCGCGAACACGACGCCCTCGCCCAGCTCCTTGGCGATGGACTCACCGTTGGAGGAGGGCAGGTCGATGATGACGACCTTCGCGCCCTGTCCGTGCAATTCCTTGACCGTCGCCAGGCCCAGGCCCGACGCGCCGCCGGTCACCACGGCGACCGCGTTGCTGATCTGCATATCACGTTCCCTTCTGCTCTGCGTCCGCGGAGAGATTAACTGCCACACGCGGAATAAGTAAATACCGCTTCGCTATACCAGCAGGTAAAACCTGTTACAGTTTCGGCTGTATTGTGGCAGGTGAGCGGAATTGTGCTACTGCGAACAGGGGGAAGTTGTTATCCGTATGCCGCCTACCTGAGCCGGACCGGGAAGGCTGTCATCCCGTGGATCAGGAAGCTCGGCTGCCAGATCGGTTCCGGTGCCGCGGCGCTCGGGCCCAGATCCGGGAATCGGCGCAGCAACGTCCGGAACGCGATATCCGCCTCGAGCCGGGCCAGCGGGGCGCCCACGCAGTAGTGGATGCCGTGCCCGAAGGCCAGATGTCCGCTCGAATCGCCGGTGACGTTCAGCGTGTCCGGATCCGTGTAGCGCTCGGGATCCCGATTGGCCGCGTTCAGCGCGATGTACACCAACTCGCCCGCCGGAATCTCCACCCCGGCGATCTCGACCGGCTCCTCGGTGTATCGCACGGTGGCCCAGCCGACCGGTCCGTCGTAGCGCAGGAATTCCTCCACCGCCGCGGGAATACCGTCCGGATTCTCGCGTAGAGCGTGCAACTGGGCGGGGTTGTGCAGCAGCGCCCGGGTACCGTTGGCGATCAGATTCACCGTCGTCTCGTGACCGGCGACCAGAAGCAGGAAGGCCATCGAGACCAGTTCCTGCTCGGTGAACCGATCGTCGTCCTCGTCGCTGGTGTGCACCAGCCCGGACAGCAGATCCTCGCCGGGCGCCTCGCGTTTGGTCTGGACGAGCCGTTGCAGATATCGCGACATGTCCGAACCCGCGGCGAAGACCTCCTCGTCGGTCGCGGCCGCGCCGCCGATCAGCAGTTTGGTCCAGCGCTGGAAGTCCCCGCGATCCTCGAACGGCACGCCCAGTAGCTCACAGATCACGGTGACCGGCAGCAGCACCGCGAAGGACTGGATCAGATCGACCTCGGCGCTGCCCTCCATCGCGTCCAGCAGACCGTCGGTGATCTCCTGGATGCGCGGGCGCAGCGCGGCCACGCTGCGTGCGGTGAATGCCTTGTTGACCAGCTTGCGCAGCCGGGTGTGATCGGGCGGATCGCTGTTGAGCATGTGCGCGGACAGATCGAAAGCGCCCGGATTCGCCCTGGCCGCAGGATTTTTGCGTTCGAAGATCGCTCGCAATCCCGGAACGTTCTTGCGCAGCCGGGAATCGGTGGCCGCGGCGCGCCCTTCGTCGTATCCGATGACGACCCAGCCGGATATGCCCGTCCGGGGCAATCGGACCCGCAGAACCGGGCCTCGTTCGCGCCAGCGACGGTAGTACGCGTATGGGTCGGCGAAAAAATCATCGCCGACTGTTTCGGTCGGCGCGGGTGCTTCGGTTTCGACCACGATATCCTCACTGTCTCCTGCGATCGGGATCCGATCGCGCTCCCCGTGCGGCTGTTGGCCCCACCCCGACCAAACTACTCGTGAGTACCGGGACAGGCTGTGCCGCAAGCGATCACGACGACGCCCGCGAAATGGGACGACCCGCGCGTTCGGTACCGTCCGGTTCCGGGTCGGTGGTCCAGTTCGAGATGCTCGGGTGCACCCGTCTTCTGCGCGTGTCGCGCGCGCCACGCCGGTAATTCGTGTCCGATGGCAAGCTTGCGGTTTCGCCATGGGCGGTCTATCGACTATTAATGCTATGTGCCGCTACCAACCGTGACCCCTTGGCTGCCGCAGCATCTCACACGCTTGGAGGCGCGATGACCATCGAGCACTCGAGTGAAGACGATGTCACGCATCTGGCGAAGCGGGTCGAGCATGCCCGCGGACGGCTGGCCTATCAGTTCGACCCCGCGCTGACCGAGGCCCTGTCCGAAGACGAGCTGCGCGCCGAACGTGAACTAGCCGAAAAGATTCGCGAGGCCGAGCGCGACCAACGCTGGAAGCACGTCCAAGCCGCGGCCGCGGCCTCCGACGAAGCCAGGACAACATCCCAGAAGATCGCGAAGGCCGACATGCGTGATCTGTTGCTCGCCCGCCGGGCGCTCGCCGCGCAGCGGCGTGAATCGAGTCCGCACGCCAAACTCGCCTCGCTGTACCGGCATCGGGCGTGGTCGCTGCGCGCGCTGGCCGGTGTGGTCGCGGCCGGCATGCTGTGGTCGGCGGTCAACGTGCAACACAACATCGCCCCCGGTGGTCCCACCGATCCCTTGTACTGGTTCAGCTACCTGCTCGAAGCCATGATCAGCGTGTGTCTGGTCATCATCATGATCGGCACCAACAAGGTCGCCGAATGGGGCATCCTGGACAGCCGCAAGCAGGTCGCCATCGCCGAACTGGCCCTGTTGTCGCTGACGGTCGGACTCAACACCTACCCCTACATCAGGTCGGGCCGCTGGTACGACGTCGGCGTGCACGCGGTCGCCCCGGTGATGATCGGTGTCGCGCTGCTCATCCACCACGCCGCCAGCTCCCGATACGGCATGGCCATCGCGCAGGCCACCGATCAGGTCCGCGATCTGCCCGACCCCTCGGAGCAGATCCGGCGCACGATGCCGACCTTCGTGAGTTTCTTCCGGCAGAACGTCTCCCCGGATGTGACCCGGCCCAGCGGTGCGCTGATGGCGTTGCCGGGCGGCGAGGCCACCTCGGCGGAGGACACCACCCGGATGGACGCCAGGGCGAAGGATTCGGACAAGCCCTCGACGGTGGACGCGGACGATCCGGTCGCATCGTTCCGTTCCTCGGCCGCCGACGATTCCGCGGTCACCACCGATTACCGCGCCAACGACGCCTGGTTGAGCGGTTCGGATGTCAACGGCTCGGCGTCCAAGAACGGAAAGTCCGGCGTCAACGGCAAATCCGCGAGCAATGGCGCGGACCCCGATGCCGCACAGGACGATCCGCTCAACGGCTACGACACCGGCCAGTTCCGGATCGCCGAAACCCTCGAACAGGAACTCGCCGAACTGCGCGCCGAGCGTCGCCGCGCCCGCGCGAGCAAGCAGCGCGCCTCCTCGTTCAGCGAGGACTGACCGAACTCCGCGACGCGCTGTCATCCGGTTCCGGGTGGCAGCGCGTTCGTGCGGTTGCGGTGCGTTATGTGCCCTGGTGCGGCAGGGTGGTGGCGTGCACAGCATCGTTCTGGAGCAGGTCGGCGTGGATTACGGGCCGACCACGATATTCGCCGACGTCAGCGTTCGGCTGCCGGGCGGCCGGTGTACCGCGGTGGTCGGGCCGAGCGGGGTCGGCAAGACCACGTTGTTGCGCTTGCTGAATCGGCTCGCCGAACCGACCAGCGGGCGGATCCTGCTGGACGATGTGCCGATCACCGAACTCGACGTCCTCGATCTGCGCCGCAGGGTCGGGCTGGTCCCGCAGCAGCCGACGCTGCTGACCGACGTCGTCGCCGACGAGGTGCGGGTGGGCCGTCCCGAACTGACCGACGAACAGGCGGCCGAGCTCCTGCGACGGGCCGGACTACCGCCGACGTTCCTGCATCGGCGCTGCGACGAGCTGTCCGGCGGTGAGGCGCAACGGGTCTGCCTGGCGCGCGAGCTGGCCGTCGGCCCGCAGGCGCTGATTCTGGACGAGCCGACCTCGGCTCTGGACGAGGCCGCCGCCGGAGCGGTCGCGGATCTCATCGCCGAGCACACCCGCGAGGGCGGATCGGTGGTGCTGGTCAGCCACGACAGCGGATTCGTCGGGCGGGTCGCCGACGAGGTGCTGCTGCTGGGCAGCGGCGGACTGTCCCGGATCGTTGCGCACGACGATCGGAAAGCCTGATGGTACAAGGACTTTCGGTTCCGAACTGGCAGGGCGTGGGCACGTCGGTGGCGCTGGTGGCCCTGGCCGCGCTGATCGCGTACCGGCAGCGGTTGCATCTGACGCGTGAGCTGCTGATCGCCGCCGCGCGTGCCGGGGTGCAACTGGTCGCGGTCGGGGCGATTCTGCTGATTCTGTTCCGGCACACCGGATTACCCGGTGCGCTGGCCTGGGTGGCGTTGATGATCGGCATCGCCGGACAGGTCGCCGGACGGCGCGGCGACGGCCTGCCGCATGCGATTCGAGCGGCCACCGCCGGGGTCGCGTTCGGAACGGCGATCACCCTCGGTGCGCTGATCGCGTTGCAGGTCATCTCGACTCAGGCGCGGGTGGTGGTCCCGGTCGGCGGGATGATCGTCTCGGGAGCCATGCAGGCGACCGGAATCGCCCTGCGCCGCCTGCGGGAGGACGCCGTGGCGGCCCGTCCCGCGATCGAGGCGCGCCTGTGCCTCGGCCTGCCCGCCCGGACCGCATTCCTGCCCTACCGGCGATCGGCGCTGCGCACCGCGCTCGTGCCCGGCATCGATTCCACGAAGGTCGTCGGCCTGATCAGCCTGCCCGGCGCGATGACCGGCCTGATCCTGGCGGGCGTCGAACCGCTCACCGCGATCCGCTACCAGATCGTGGTGATGTACATGCTGCTCGCCGCGGCATCGCTGGCCGCGCTGGCCTCCGCCCGGGTCGCCGAGCGCGCGCTGTTCGACGATGCTCAGCGACTGATCACCCTGCCGGGATGACCGCGGAACATGCTGGTCGTCCGGTTCTCAGGAATCCCACAGCCGGATCTGGTGTTGTGCACGGGTGTGCGAGGTTTACTGAAATAGCTGCCGACAGGCAGCAGGGGGGTGAGCGCCCAAGGAGGCGGCCGTGGACAGTGGAGTTACCGCCGCGTTTTCCCGCCGTGAGCTGATTCGGGTGGCCGGCGTCGCAGGAGCATCGGTGAGCAGGCGAGGCCTGCGGTCACTGAATGCCGACGCCGTGTCCAGCTGGACCGATTCGGCCACCGGGACAAACGCGTTCGTCGTTGCGGACGGAGTCGGCGATAATCTGCTGGCCGCCCGTGCCGCTCGCACGGTGGCGGCGGTGGCCGCGCGGGCCGCGGCGCAGGCCGGAGCCGCGGCCGGGATCCTTGCGGCGCAAGCGGAATTGCTGCGGCAGTTCCCGGAGAAGGAGGCCGACGCGGTCCTCGTCGTCGCGGTATTTCCGCGGGACGACGGGCCCTGCGATATCGCCTGGGTCGGCGACTGCCGCGCCTACCGGTGGAACGGCCGGGTGCTGCATCAGATCACCACCGACCACACCGCCGCGGAATACTTCCGGTCCCTCGGGCGGCGTCCCGCGCGGCGCTTCGAACATCTGGTGACCACGTCGGCGCGCACGGTCGCTCCCGAGGCCATCGGCCGGGCCATGACCGGATCGAGTCACGGCCGATTCCTGCTGAGCACCGACGGCGTGCACAAACCACTGGCGATGGCGGAGATCAAGCAGACGCTCGCCGGATGCGCGACCGCGGCGATCACCGCGGAGGCTCTCGTGGAGGGCGCACTGCGGGCCGGAGGCAGTGACAACACCACCGCCCTGGTGGTGGACTGCGGTTGACGGCCTCGGCGGTCGAGGGCGCGGAATTCAGTCGGCGATGCTTTTCGCGGTGACGCGCCGGGCGTCGACAGCCGAACCATCGGTGCGTTCCGATTCGTCCGAGCGCTTCGAGACGTCGGATTTCCCGCTCGCCTGAGCGGCGAGCAGATCGCGGATCTCGGTCAGCAGCTCTTCCTGAGTGGGCACCAGTTCCTTGACCTTGCCCCTGGCGAAGCGCTTCTCGAGGGTGTTCATCGGCAGGATCAGCGCGAAGTACAGCACTGCCGCGACCATGATGAAGTCGACCGCGGCGCTGACGATCGGCCCGATCGCGATGAAGGTCGCGGGTTTGCCGGGCACCAGCTGGAAACCAAGCCCGAGCGGGCTGTTACTGCCGAAGATCGCCAGCAGCGGTTCCACGATCCCCTTGGTGACCGACCGGACGATCGCGGTGAACGCGGTGCCCATCACGACGGCGACGGACAGGTCGATGACGTTCCCGCGCATCAGGAAGTCTTTGAAACCCTTGAGCATGGTGGTGTGGACCCCAATCTGAACTAGCTTTTCTTCCCTCCGGAAAGTCCTGGGTAGCTTAGTGGCCCGACTGCGGCGTCACCGGATGCTCCCCGGTCCGTGTGGCGATGAACACCGACGGGCGTGGCGTGCCGCGTAGTGTGTCGAAGGTGCAGATCCACCCGCCGCCGCGGTATCGGGAACGGCGTTCCCGGACGGTTCCCGGCGCAACAGTGTGGACGCGCACGATCGGCCCGGTCGACGACGCTCCGGTCCTGCCGGACGGATGTATGGATCTGCTCTGGGCGGGCGGGCGGCTGGTCGTCGCGGGTCCGGACACTCGCGGTTATCCGACCACCGCCCCGCCCGGAACGCGAATCAGCGGAATCCGCTTCTTCCCCGGCGCCGCGCCCGCACTGCTCGGGGTCCCGGCGCGCGAACTGCTCGACCGCCGTGCCGATCTCGACCAGCTGTGGCGGCCCGCGCGGGTGCGTCCGCTGGCCGAGATCCTCGCCGCCTCGGCCGATCCCATGACCGGACTCGACCGGATCGCCGGACTCGTTGCCGCCCAGGCCGATCCGGTCGATCCGGCGTTGCGCGCGGTGGTGCGGCGACTGGACGCGGGGGCTTCGGTGGCCGCCGTCGCCGAGTCGCTCGGCCTGGGGGAGCGCCGACTGCATCGAATGTCGCTGTCCGCCTTCGGGTACGGACCCAAGTTGCTGGGCCGGGTGCTGCGCCTGCAACGCGCGCTGGTTCTGGCCCGCGCGGGAGTCCCGTTCGCCGAGACCGCGTTCCGCGCCGGATATGCCGATCAGGCCCATCTGGCACGGGATGTGCGCGAGCTGTCCGGGACGTCACTGGCCCGGTTGATCGCCCGGGGGCGGCCCGCTCAACCCAGCGGTGCGTAGAGATCGACCCCGTTCCCGTCCGGATCCAGGACAGTGGCATAGCGCTGGCCCCAGAACGCGTCGAACGGTTCGAGTTCCCCGCGATATCCGGCCGCGGTGAGTTCGGCGAAGACCTTGTCAACCTCGGCGACCCCGTCGCATTCGACCGCCAGCCCGATCCGGCCGGGCTGCCCCTGCCAGTCCGGGTGGAAGGAGCGGACGGTGTCCTCGGTGTCGATCATCAGCTGCATGCCACCGGGTAGCCCGGCCTGCACGTGACCTCCGGTCACCTCGCCGAAATCCAGTCCGAGACGGCGATAGAACGCCACGGTGGCATCGAGATCCGCGGCGACGAGGCCGATCACATTCAGTCGAAGAGTCATGGATCCGGACTCTATGGCGGTGACCGCGACGAGGTCTTGAACAAATCGGACATCGCGCCGAGAAGTACCGGCGGTCCGGCGGTAATGCGAAACGTCGCGGCCGTTGCGGCTACTCTGCCAGGTAGCTATTTCCAGGAAGATTCTTCGGGGAAACAGTAGGCAGGAGGGGCATGGGGACCGATTCGACGCTATTGCACCGATTTGTGATTACGCGACTTGCTGAGGCCGGCCTGGATCGTGACCGGCTGCTACGCGAATGCGGGCTGCCCGATTGGGCGATGACCGGGCCCGGCACACATGTACCGAACGACCATTTCGGCCGACTCTGGGTAATCGCCGAGCAATGGCTCGACGATCCCGACGTGGCGTTACGCATCGCGAGCCGATACAAGCTGTCGACCACGCGGCTCTACGACTACCTGTTCACCAGTGGGCCAACGGTCGGGGCGGGGTTGGCGACCTGCGGGCCGTACGTCACCGCGGTCACCAGCAATCACCGCTTCGACCTGCTCCAGGAGAACGAGCGGGAGGCCACCCTGACACTGGACATGATCGATGGTGAGGGCCGGGCCCGCGATTTGACTCAGATCTGGGGACTGGTGGCCGTGCTGACCAGGGCTCGCGCCGTCGTGGACGCGCCGCTGGACCCGATCCGGGTCTCCCTGCGGCAGTCCGCGCCGCGGAATCTGCGGACCTTCCGGGACGTATTCGGCACGGCGACTGTCGATTTCGGCGCGCCCCTGGACGCGATGACGTTCCGGGCCGGCGATATGGATCTGCCGCTGACCACCGCCGATCCGGTGCTGGCGGAGGTGCTGCAACCGCTGGCGGCCACGCTGCCGCCACCGCCGCCCCTGGAACTGTGCTGGGCCGAACGGGTGGGCGCCGCGCTGGCCGAAGCGCTGGACGAGGGCGAGGTCTCGCTGGAACGGGTCGCTCGCCGCCTGGCCACGAGTCCGCGCACCTTGCAACGCAGGCTGACCGAGGCGGGCACGACCTGGCGCCGGGAGTTGGATCGCGCCAGGCTCCATCGCGCCGCAGCCGCGGGCCCGGTGAGCCGTGCCCGGCAGGCGCAGTTGCTGGGATATGCGGACGCCGCCTCGGTCCGTCGCGCCGCGCAGCGGTGGAACGTTGCGGCGCAAGCGCGTTCGTTCGTCGAGGCGGGGACCGCCATCGGTCCTTAGAATTTCAGGTGGGTCGCGGCGATTCCCCAGAACGTGGTGCGTTCCAGGGAATCGAAATCCCAGCTCTCCGCTATCGCATGGGTTGCGGCGACGATCGCGGGTACGTCGAAATCGTCGCGGGTTGCAGTGCCCTTTGCCTCGAGGGCGGCCACGACGTACGCCGTGGCGCTCTCGCTGTTGTGCTGGCAACCGGTGTGCTGCGCCAAGGTAATCTCCAATCGTCGAGTTACGGACTGTCGATCACGAATAATCGGGATGTGAGCCCCAGCCTGGTGTGCTGACCAATTGCTCTGCTAGCGCGGAACACGCCACTTTCGGGCAAACGCGCCAATCTCGGCCGGACACCGCATACCCGAGACGGAACTCGGATAGGCCCGCTGGAACTGCCGGATGGGAGACTATCCGAATCATGTGCGCGGTGTGGGCATTAGTCGAGTGTCGTTGTGCGAAGGAGTTCTTCGTAACGGAATTCGGTGTCTATGCGAGTACCCGAGGCGTGTGCCGTCTGTTCGCGGTGACGCAGTTCCACCCGCCGGATCTTGCCCGAGATGGTCTTGGGAAGTTCGGTGAACTCGACGCGGCGCACGCGCAGATACGGCGCGAGGTGATCGCGCGCGTATTCCAGGATGGCGCGGGCGGTCTCGTCGTCGGGAGCCCATCCGGCGGCCAGTGCGACATATGCCTTCGGCACGGCCAGGCGGGTGTCGTCGGGCTGCGGCACCACCGCTGCCTCCACCACCGCGGGATGTTCGATGAGCACGCTCTCCAATTCGAAGGGGGAGACCTTGTAATCCGAGGATTTGAAGACGTCATCGGTGCGGCCGATGTAGGTGATGTAGCCGTCGGCGTCGCGGGTGGCGACATCGCCGGTGTGGTAGTACCCGCCCGCCATCGCCGCGGCATTACGTTCGGGGTCCTGGAGGTATCCGGTCATCAGATTGACCGGATCGGCGCTCAGATCAAGGCAGATCTCACCCTCGTCGGAGAGTTCGCCGGTGATCGGATCCACCAGGACCACAGGCACTCCCGGCACGGGACGTCCCATCGATCCCGGTTTGACCGGCTGGCCCGGAGTGTTGCCGACCTGCAGAGTCGTCTCGGTCTGGCCGAAGCCGTCCCGGATGGTCAGGCCCCACGCCTTGCGCACCTGCGCGATGACGTCGGGATTGAGCGGCTCACCCGCGCCGAGGATTTCGCGCAGTCCGGCCGGGCGTTCGCCGAGGTCGGCCTGGATCAGCATGCGCCACACCGTCGGGGGCGCGCAGAAGGTGTTCACGCCCGCCCGGTGCAACTGGTTCAGCAGTGCCGCGGCGTCGAAGCGGGCGTAGTTGTAGACGAAGATCGTCGCCTCGGCGATCCAGGGCGCGAAGAAGCAGCTCCAGGCGTGTTTGGCCCAGCCCGGGGCGCTGATCGCCAGATGGACGTCGCCGGGGCGCACGCCGATCCAGTAGAGCGTGCTCAGATGTCCGACCGGATAACTGATCTGATTGTGCCGCACCATCTTCGGCTTACTGGTGGTGCCGGAGGTGAAGTAGACCGGCAGTTCGTCGGTGACGTCGGTGACCGCTCTGAACGGTCCCGCGGTCTCGACCGCGTCGGCCTCGGTGTAGGCGTGCCAGCCCGAAACCGGATCGCCCACGACGATCCGGGTGTAATCGCCGGCCACCTCCGCGAACTTCGCGGTGTCGCCGGTATTGGCGATGACGAAACGCACTGCGCCACGGTCGATTCGGTCACTCAGATCGGCGGGTCCGAGCGCGGCCGTGGTGGGCATGATGACCGCGCCGAGTTTGGCGACGGCCAGCATCGACTCCCAGAGTTCGACCTGGTTGCCGAGCATCAGCAGCACCCGATCGCCCTTGCGCATACCCAGATTCGCGAACCAGGTCGCGACCCGATCCGAGCGCTGGGCCATCTCCTGGAAGCCGACCTTGCGCTCGCTGCCGTCCTCCTCCACGATCCACAGTGCGGTGCGGTCGTTGCCGTGCGCGATCACGTCGAACCAGTCGACGGCCCAGTTGAACTTCCCGGTCGGCCGAGGCCAGCGGAAGGTACTCCGCGCGGTCTCGTAATCGGTTGCCGCACCGATGAGTTGGTCGCGAGCCGCGCGGTAGAGCGCAGTATTGGACGTGGGTTCGGGCCGGGTCACTGAGCCGCTCCTGTCGGGCCTGGGGTGATGTCCGCGGAATCCGCGCGGAACAACGTCGCGGAGATCTCCCGCATCTCGATCTTGCGGATCTTGCCGGTCACCGTCATCGGGAATTCCTCGACGAGATGGACATAGCGGGGAATCTTGAAATGAGCGAGCTTGCCGGTGCAGAATTCGCGCAGCGCGGCCGCGTCCAACGGCATTGTGCCCTCGCGCATCCGGATCCAGGCGACCAGTTCCTCACCGTATTTCGGATCGGGTACGCCGACCACCTGAGCGTCGAGGACATCCGGATGGGTGTAGAGGAATTCCTCGATCTCGCGGGGATAGATGTTCTCCCCGCCGCGGATCACCATATCCTTGATCCGGCCGGTGATCGCGACGTATCCGTCCTCGTCCATCACCGCCAGATCGCCGGTGTGCATCCAGCGTCCGGCGTCGATGGCATCGCCCGTTCGCCCGGGATCGTTCCAATAGCCGAGCATGACCGAATAGCCGCGCGTGCAGAATTCGCCCTGTTCCCCGCGCGGCACGGTGAGACCCGTTGCGGGATCGATGATCTTGACTTCCAGATGCGGGCCGACCCGGCCGACGGTGGCGGTGCGCTGGCTCAGCGAATCGTCGCGGCGGGTCTGCGTGGAGACGGGCGATGTCTCGGTCATGCCGTAGCAGATGGAGACCTCGCGCATGCCCATCCGGTCGATGACCTGTTTCATGACCTCCATCGGGCACGGCGACCCGGCCATGATCCCGGTCCGCAGCGAGCTCAGATCGTACGAGGAGAATCCCGGGTCGGCGAGTTCGGCGATGAACATCGTGGGCACACCGTACAGCGATGTACAGCGTTCGCGCGCAACGGTATCCAGCGTCGCGGCCGGGTCGAACGCGGCGGCCGGAATGACCATCGCCGCGCCGTGACTGGTCGCGGCCAGATTGCCCATCACCATGCCGAAACAGTGGTAGAAGGGCACCGGGATGCAGATCCGGTCCTCGGCGGTGTAACCGCACAGCTCGCCCACGAAATAGCCGTTGTTCAGGATGTTGTGGTGCGAGAGTGTCGCGCCCTTGGGGAAACCCGTTGTGCCCGAGGTGTACTGGATATTGATCGGATCGTCGGGGGACAGGTTCCGCTGTGCCGCGGCCAGTTCCGCCGGGTCCGCGGCCGCACCCGTCGCGAGCAGGGCGGACCATTCTTCGCTGTCGAGCAGGACCACGCGTTCCAGATCCGGGCATTCGGGTCGAGCCTGTTCGATCATCGCCGCGTAGTCGGATCCCTTGAACTCGGTCGCGGCTACCAGCAGCCGGATTCCGGCCTGCTGCAACACATATCGTAGTTCGTGCATCCGGTACGCGGGGTTGATGTTGACCAGGATCGCGCCGATCTTCGCGGTCGCGTACTGCACCAGTGTCCACTCCGCACGATTGGGCGCCCAGATGCCCACCCGATCGCCCTTGCCGATGCCCGAGGCCAGCAGACCCGAAGCCAGTGCGTCGACCCGAGCGCCGAGTTCGCGATAGTTCCAGCGTGTTCCGGTGACGCGGTCGATGAGCGCGTCGCGGTCGCCGAAGGTCGCGATCGTGCGGTCCAGATTGTCGCCGATGGTATCGCCGAGTAGCGGCGTATCCCATGCTCCGTGTGTATAGCTGGTCGGCCGAGCCAGGCCCATGGTCCTACTCACGGATATAGGATCTAGGTCACACCTGCCCGCCGCTACCCCCGGAAAGGGGTGCCGAGAATGAGTTCCGCCGATGTGTTGCGCCCCCGCGATTCCGATGCGCTGCGAGCGGAATTACGGCAGGTCGCGGCTGTTTCGGGGATGCCGGTGGTATTCGGTGGTCAGGTGCACGCGGGTGCGCTGGTGTTGACCGAGTTCCTGGGCACTCGCACCAATGCGATGCGGGGGCTGGTGGTGACCTCGGCGTCAGGGGTGGGTGGCGCGGCCTTCGCCAGTAAGCGTCCGACCTCGGTCGCGGACTATCGGGCGGCCTCCACGATCACCCACCACTACGATGCGCCGGTGCTGACCGAGGGGTTGCGCGCGGTGGTCGGAATTCCGGTCGTGGTGCACGGGGAGTCGCGTGCGGTGCTGTACGTCGCGAGTCGCGACGCGGGTCCGGTCGGTGACCGCGCGGCGGATCTGGCCATGGCGGCGGGGCGGCGACTATCGGTCGAGCTGGCGATCCGCGACGAGGTGGACCGGCGGCTGCGCCTGCGCGAGGCCGCGGCCGGTGCGACCGCGCCCGGACCGGATGCGGTGCTGGCCGAACAGCTGCGTGCCATTCACGCCGAGGTGCGGGGTATCGCGCAGACCGCCGCCGATGCGGTGACCCGCACGCGGTTGCGGGATCTGTCCGACCGGCTGGCCCGGCTGATGGCCGATCCCGGGATCCCGGACGAGGTGCCCACGCTCGCGCCGCGCGAGCTCGACGTGCTCGCGCAGATCGCGCTCGGTTGCACCAATGTCGAAGCGGCGGAACGTCTTTCGGTCAGCCCGGAAACGGTGAAGAGCTATCTGCGCAGTGCCATGACGAAACTGTCCGCGCACACCCGGCACGAGGCCGTGGTGCGGGCGCGGCGGCACGGCCTGCTGCCCTGATCGGCCGAATCGGTTCTCGGGGTGCGATACGCCGAAGCCGCCCTGCCGGTGTGGGCGAGGGCGGCTCGGTGTGATGAATCAGACCCGTGATCCGATGATCAGGACTACGGCTCGATGAGCTGGATGTCCAGTTCGATGGCGATCTTGTCGCTCAGCATCGCGGCGGGCAGGCCCGGGGCGACGTCGAAGTCCGTGCGCTTGAACGAACCGGTGGCGGAGAATCCGGCGTGACGCTTGCCGTCGCCCTGGAACTCCTGCAGGCCGCCCCACTCGACGTCGAGGGTGACCGGCTTGGTGATACCGCCGAGGGTGACCTCGCCGGTGACCTCGAATTCCTCGCTCACCCGCACCGGCTCGGACGCCTTGAAGTGCAGGGTGGGGCGCTTCTCGACGTCGAGCAGGTCGGCGCTGCGCACGTGGTTGTCGCGGCCCTCGTTGCCGGTGTCGAACGAGTCCAGGTGGATGGTGGCCTCGATGGCGGCGGTGCCGGATTCGTCGACGACGAAGCTGGTCTCGAAGTTGTTGAAACGTCCGCGCACCTTGGAAATGCCCAGGTGACGCACGGTGAAGTTGACCGAGGAGTGGTTCGCGTCCAGCGTCCAGGCTCCGGTCGCGAGGGTCTGTTCGGAAGTCGTCATGCGTTCCAGCCTTCCGGACCGTGGTCCGGTTATCCACACCGCCTTTATCCTGGTACTGGCAGGGCGCGGATAACGGGTCCGGGACAGTAGAGGATGGATGGCGTGTCGAGGTCCGAATTCGCCGAGTTTCTGATAGCCCGGCGTGCGCAGTTGCAGCCCGAGGAGGTCGGGTTGCCGTCGGGGCGTCGCCGCCGCACGCCGGGGCTGCGTCGCGAGGAGGTCGCGGCGTTGGCGGGGGTGAGTGTGGACTATCTGGCGCGCCTCGAACAGGGGCGGGACACCAATCCCTCGACCGCGGTCCTGGCCGCCCTGGCCGATGCGCTGCGGCTGAACGAGGTCGAACGACACCATTTCAGCAAGCTGGCGCTGGGGCTGGATCACCAGGTGGGCAGCTGTCCCTCCGACGGGCGGGCCTTCGAGCGCGTCAGCGACACCGTTCAAGCGGTGCTCGACGCGATACACCCCACCCCGGCCTTCGTGCTGGGTCGCCGGCTCAACATCCTGGCCTGGAACGCCGCGTGGCGTGCTTTCGCCGAGCCGCTCGGGCTGCTCGACGCACAGGTCGAGGGCAACCTCGCGCACTACCTGTTCGGCCATCCGGCGGCGGCGAAGTGGTGGACCGACTGGCCCGTGGCCGCCGACCTGATGACCTCGTCCCTGCGCGCGGCCCGCTCCCAATGGGCCGACGATCCGCAATTGACGACGACGATCGAAGCGCTGCAACGCTTTCCGGAGTTCGCCCGCCGCTGGCAGGAACATCGCGTGACCGATTACCGTTCGGCCACAGTACATTTGAACCACCCGATCCGCGGTGAGGTCGAGGTCGAGATCGAAACCCTCAATCCCGCGGTGGATCAGAGTGTGATGGTGTGGTTGGTCGACCGGCGCCGGGTTCACGCGCCGGGGCTGCGGCTGGTCAACGAGTAGCTCGCTCTCGCGCCGGACTGTGGTTCGGCCGCGTGAATCGCTGAATCGTTCGCACCACAACGGGTTTCCCGGGGATCCAGTGCGCGGCCCGGCGAGGCCTCGGGACCGCGCACGTGCGTGTGGGTGGAAGACGCGCTCAGCAGGGTGCGGCCGTGCGTGCCGCGTTGGCCGCGTCGTCGTCGGCGGCCGCGTTGGCGGCCAGTTCGGCGTTCACTCGGTCCCGGTAGTGGGCGAGTTCCCGGTTCTTGGTGGTTTCGTCCCAACCCAGTTGTCCGGCAACGAGGTCGGCCACCGTGGCGGCTGCGGCGAGTCCGCGGTCGGCGACCTCGATGGATATCCGGGTGCGGCGGGTGAGAATGTCGTCCAGGTGCAGTGCGCCCTCGTGGGTGACCGCGTACACCGCCTCCGCGCCGAGATATTCGGTACCCGGCAGCGGCATGCCGAGCTCGGGTTCGCGATCGATCATGGCGAACAGTTCGGTGGCCAGCGACCCGTAGCGGGACACCAGATGGGCGGCCGCGGCGACCGACAGCCCGGCCCGCTGAGCGACGCTGTCGATATCCTCGAGCAGTTCGTGGTAACCGGCCGCGCCCAGAATCGGCAGATCGGCGGTGACCGAGCGGGCCACTCCGCGCCCGAATCCGGCCACCGCGGCGTCGATCACGTCGGCGGCCATCACCCGGTAGGTGGTGTACTTGCCGCCCGCGATGACGAACAGTCCCGGAACCGGTTCGGCCACAGCGTGTTCGCGCGAGAGTTTGGCGGTACTCGACGACGTCCCGGACAGCAGCGGCCGCAACCCCGCATAGGTTCCCACGATATCGGCATTCGAAAGTGGTTCGCGCAGAATCGAATTGATGTGATCGAGGATGTATCGCACATCCGCGGCGCTGGCCACCGGGTGATTCTTGTCCAGCGACCAGTCGGTATCGGTGGTGCCGATGATCCAGTGCTCCCGCCACGGGATCACGAACAGCACGCTCTTCTCGGTCTTCATGATCAGCCCGGTGCCCAGGTCCAGCCGCTCCCGTGGCACCAGGATGTGCACGCCCTTGGACATCCGCACATGGAACGGGAAGTCCACGCCGGTCATGGCATTCATCTCATCGGTCCACACGCCCGTCGCGCTGATCACCCGGCGGGCGCGCACCGGGTATTCGCGCCCGGACTCCCGATCGGTGACCACGGCGCCGACGACCCGCTCCTGCTCGCGGAGCAGACTCGTCACCCTCGCCCGGGTCAGCACGGTGGCGCCGTGCCGGGCGGCGGTGCGCGCCAACGTCATCGTGTGCCGAGCGTCGTCGACCTGCGCGTCGAAGTAGCGGATCGCGCCGACCATCGCGTCCTCGCGCAGGGCGGGGGCCAATCCCAGTGCGCGCGAACGGCTCAGGTGCCGGTGCATGGGCAATGCCCGCGCACCGCCGAGGGTGTCGTACAGCGCGACGCCAGCGCCGATATAGGGCCGTTCCCAATGGTGTTGCAGCGGAAACAGAAACGACACCGGATGCACCAGATGTGGGGCGAGCTTGTTCAGCAGCAGACCCCGTTCCCGCAACGCCTCACGCACCAGCGCGAAATCGAGTTGTTCGAGATAGCGCAGGCCCCCGTGGATGAGTTTGCTGGAGCGGCTCGACGTTCCGGCCGCGAAGTCCCGGGCCTCGACCAGCACCGTGGTCAGGCCGCGGGAGGCGGCGTCGAGTGCGGCTCCGGCACCGACCACGCCGCCGCCGATGACGAGGACGTCCACCTCGTCCGCAGCGAGCGAGGCGAGGGCGTCGGCGCGATAGGTGGGATCCAGATGTGCGGGCACTGCCGTAACTCTCCTTGTTCCAAAGGTTTTCGATGATCGGCCCGGACGGCGCCGGGCCGGGCGCTCATTCGTCGAGGTCGATCCAGTCCAAGGTCCGCTCGACGGCCTTCTTCCAACGCGCATAACCGCGTTCGCGGTCCTGCTCGCCGAGGGTGGGCTCCCAGCGCTTGTCCTCCTGCCAGTTCTGTTCGAGTTCATCTGTGCTGCGCCAGAATCCGACCGCCAGACCCGCGGCGTACGCGGCGCCCAGTGCGGTGGTCTCGGCGACGACCGGCCGCGAGACCGGGACGCCGAGGAAGTCCGCCTGGATCTGCATGCACAGCTCGTTGGCGGTGACGCCGCCGTCCACGCGCAGCACATCGAGTTCCACGCCCGAATCGGCCTGCATGGCGGCCACCACGTCGCGGGTCTGGTAGCAGACCGACTCCAGCGTCGCGCGGGCCAGATGCGCGTTGGTGCTGTAGCGGGACAACCCGACGATGACGCCGCGCGCGTCCGAGCGCCAGTAGGGCGCGAACAGTCCGGAGAACGCGGGCACGAAGTACACCCCGCCGTTGTCCTGTACCTGCGCGGCGAGCGATTCACTCTGTGACGCACCGGAAATGATGCCCAGCTGATCGCGCAGCCACTGCACGGCCGAGCCGGTGACCGCGATCGACCCCTCCAGCGCGTACACCGGTTTCTGATCACCGAACTGGTACGCGACGGTGGTGAGCAGTCCGTGCTTGGACCGCACCACCTCCTCGCCGGTGTTCAACAGCAGGAAATTGCCTGTGCCGTAGGTGTTCTTGGCCTCACCCGGCCGGAAGCACACCTGACCGACGGTCGCGGCCTGCTGATCGCCGAGCACCCCCGCCAGCGGCACCTCGCCGTGGAACGGGCCGTTGGCCAGGGTCGTGCCGAACAGCCCCGGATTCGACGACGGCACGATATCGGGCAGCATCGCGCGCGGAATTCCGAAGATGGACAACAGTTCCTGGTCCCAGTCCAGCGTCTCGAGATCCATCAGCATGGTGCGGCTGGCATTGGTGGGATCGGTCAGATGCGCACCGCCGTCGATGCCGCCGGTGAGATTCCAGATCAGCCAGGTGTCGGTGGTGCCGAACAGCGCCTCCCCGCGTTCGGCGTCCTCGGCCACACCGGGCACGTTGTCCAGGATCCAGCGCAGTTTGCCGCCGGAGAAATAGGTGGCGGGCGGCAGGCCGGCCTTGCGGCGGATGGTGTCCCCGTGACCCGCGCGCTCGAGGTCGGCGGCGATCTTGTCGGTGCGGGTGTCCTGCCAGACGATGGCGTTGCAGTACGGGCGGCCGGTGCGCCGATTCCACACCACGGTCGTCTCACGCTGATTGGTCACCCCGACCGCGGCCAGGTCCGCCGCGCTGAGCTTCGCCTTGGTGAGCGTGGTTTCGATGACGGCGCGGGTGCGCTCCCAGATCTCGGTGGGATTGTGCTCCACCCAGCCCGCCTGCGGCAGGATCTGCTCGTGCTCGAGCTGGTGACGGGCGATCTCGTTACCGCCGTGATCGAACACCATGAAACGGGTGCTCGTGGTGCCCTGGTCGATGGCTCCGACGAACTGACTCATCGCGGTCCTTTCGAAAGAATGTGCTGGAGAAGGGGTGCAGAAGTCTCTAATCGGATCTCGCGGCGATGGCAAGGGCCACGGCCGGGAAGTTCGCGAACTACAGCACCAGGTGGGCGATCAGTCCGGCCAGCGCGCCGCCGATCAGCGGGCCGACGACCGGAACCCACGCGTAGGACCAGTCGGAGTTCTTGCGGTGTGCCGGTCCCACGGCGGTCGCGGGCCGCTCCGGCTCGGCGCGCCCCTCATGCGCGCCGACGCCGACCGCGACCCGCTCCGGCTCGGCCAGGGCGGTGGAATGCATGGGCAGCAGTGCGTGTGCGATGCGTGGACCCAGGTCGCGGGCGGGATTGATGGCGTATCCGGTCGGACCGCCCAGCGATGCGCCGATCCCGACGACCAGCAGCGCGACCGCCGCCGGGCCCAGACCGGTCGGCGTGTGCCCGAAGGCCAGCACGACGAAGACCAGCACGAATGTGGCGATGACCTCGGTCACGAAGTTCCAGCCGTAGGAGCGGATCTCCGGTCCGGTGGAGAACACCGCGAGCTTCTTGGCCCCGTCGGTCTCGGCGTCGAAGTGCCGCTTGTAGGCCAGATAGGCCGCGCACGCGCCGAGGAACGCGCCGATCATCTGCCCGAGCAGATACGCGATGGTATTGCCGACGGTGATCGGAATACCTGTGGCGTACTCGTGCGCGCCGCTGAACGCGATACCGACGGTGACCGCCGGATTGAGATGCGCGCCGGTCTTGTAGGCGGCGTACACACCGGCGAAGACACCCAGTCCCCAGCCGAAGTTGATCAGCAGCCAGCCGCCGTCGAATCCCTTGGATTTGGTCAAGAGCACATTCGCCACGACGCCGGCGCCGAGCAGGATCAGAAGTCCTGTGCCGAACGCCTCGCTGACGAAGATCGAGCCGAAGTTCACCGTTGAGCCTCCGTGATGAGCCATCGGTCGCCACTGCGACCGCACCGGCAAACGGTACGAATCGCCCGGGAACAGCGGAATTGTTAACGTTCGACAATGCCGAACGACCGGGCTGGCCGGGCCCTGCTGAGCTGGTTACGTTCCTTCCGGCTGGGAGGACTTCATGGTGCAGGTCACATATGGTGGCGGTGATGTCATCGGTCGATCACCCAGCGTTCGACATTGTCGAATCGAAACTTTCCAGATAGGTTCCCGCAATGCCCGGTCCGATCCAATCGATCGAACGGGCGGCAGCAATTCTGCGATTGCTCGCCCGCGGCTCCGGCCGTCTCGGCGTAGGCGATATCGCTGCCGCACTCGATCTCGCCAAACCCACCGCCCATGGCATCCTGCGCACTCTGCAGGGTGTCGGCTTCGTCGATCAGGACGCGGCCAGCGGCAAATATCGGCTGGGTGCGGCGGTGCGGCAACTCGGCGTAGCGGGGGTCGACGCCAACGACCTGCGGTCCTGGTCGATCAACTGGGCGGACTCGCTGGCCTCGCGCAGCGGTGAGGCGGTCCGCGTCGGCGTGTGGACCGACGGCGGAGTTCTGGTGGTACATCACGTCTTTCGGCCGGACAACTCCGAGCAGGCCATGCAGGTCGGCGAGCGGCTGCCCGCGCACGCCACCGCGCTGGGCAAGGTACTGCTCGCGGCCGAGCCCGACCTCGCGAGCGCCGTCCGGCGTCGCGAGCTGACCTCGCTGACGCACCGCACCCTCACCGATCGCGGTGCGCTCACCCGGACGCTGACCGAGGTCCGGCGCAACGGCTGGGCCGGCGACGTCGAGGAGTTCCGGCCGGGCGAAGCCGGTATCGCCGCGCCCATTCGCGCCCCGGGCGGACTGGTCATCGGCGCGATCGGTATCGCCGGACCCGTCGATCGGATCTGCGACGCACAGCTGCGACATCGCCCGCCGCTGATCGCGCTCGTGCGCGACGCGGCGCACGCCATATCCCGGGATCTGGCCACGGGGCGGTGACCATTGGCGATCGGAGAGTTGGGCGTATGACACAACGATATGTGCTGGCGATCGACCAGGGCACGACCTCGACGCGCTGCATCCTGTTCGATCAGCGGGCGCAGCTGGCCGGGGTGGCGCAGCGCGAGCATCAGCAGTACTACCCCAGGCCCGGTTGGGTCGAACAGGATGCGATGGAGATCTGGCGCAATGTCGACCGGATCGTGCCGCAGGTGTTGCGCAATGCGGGCGTCGGCGTGGAACAGATTGTGGCACTGGGGATTGCGAATCAGCGGGAGACCAGCGTCGTATGGGATCGGCGCACCGGCAACCCGATCGGCCATGCGGTCGTCTGGCAGGACGTGCGCACCGAGGAACTGGTCGCCGAATTCGAGAAACGTCCTGGCGCGCAACGGATTCGCCAGCTGTGCGGACTTCCGCTGGCCACCTACTTCGCCGCGCCCCGGCTGCGCTGGATGCTCGACACCACTCCGGGCCTGCGCGAGCGGGCCGAACGCGGGGAGGTGCTGTTCGGCACCATGGAGACCTGGCTGATCTGGAATCTGACCGGTGGCGTCGACGGTGGTGAGCACGTCACCGATGTCACCAATGCCAGTCGCACACTGCTGATGAATCTGGCGAGTCTCAGCTGGGATCCGGAACTGCTGGACTTCTTCGGCATTCCCGCGGCGATGTTGCCCCGCATCCAGCCCTCGACCGCCTCCTACGGCACCACCCGGCGGGTGGTGCCGGGTATCCGGATCGCCGCCGCACTGGGTGATCAGCATGCCGCGCTGTTCGGCCAAACCTGTTTCGCCCGTGGGGAAACCAAGTGCACCTACGGCACCGGCGGATTCCTGATGATGAACACCGGCGGTGAACTCGTGCAGTCCACCCACGGCCTGCTGACCACCATCGGCTATCAGATCGATCGAGACCCGGTCTACGCACTGGAGGGCCCGATCGCGGTGACCGGCTCACTGGTGCAATGGATCCGGGACAACATCGGCTTGGTGGCCAGCGCGCCGGAGATCGAAACCCTCGCTCGCACAGTGGAAGACAACGGCGGCTGCTGCATCGTGCCCGCGTTCTCCGGGCTTTACGCACCGCATTGGCGCAGTGACGCGAGGGGTTTGGTGATCGGTCTCACCTCCTACATCACCAAGGGCCATCTGGCGCGGGCGGTGCTCGAGGCGACCGCGTGGCAAACCCGCGATGTCGTCGACGCGATGAATGCCGATTCCGGATTGCAGGCCGCGACCCTGCGCGTGGACGGCGGGATGACCTCGAACAATCTGCTGATGCAGATGGTCGCCGATTTCCTGGGCATTCCGGTGATGCGCCCGTTCGTCCCCGAAACCGTCTCGCTCGGTGCGGCCTATGCTGCCGGGCTGGCCGTCGGTTACTGGCCGGACCTGCAAGGACTGCGCAACAACTGGCGTCCGGCCGGGCGCTGGGCCCCGCGCATGGACCCGTCGCGCCGCGAGGATCAGTACGACGATTGGAAGCGCGCGGTGCAGCTCAGCTTCGGCTGGGCCCGTCGCCGGGCGCACGGCGTGTCCGCCGAGCGGTGAAACCCGGGCGCCTCGCTCAGCGAATCGGCGCGCGCACGGCGCGTAAGGCGAGGTGAACGTCATTTTCGGTTACTGTTCGGCTATTGCGGGGGGAGCAGTTGGTCGGCCCCTACCGAATACCGGAGGTACTGATGACGAGCATTCTCAGCGGTGTCCCTGCTGTATCGACGGTCGCCACACCCGCGGTGATACGGCCGGATGCGTCCGATGTCATCGATCCCGGCGCGGTGGGCGCGATCGCCGCCGAGGCCGCGCGGGAGATCACCGGTGTATGTGCCGACGTGCAGGTCAGGGTTCGCATCGTCCGTGGTGCGGCGGAGCTGAGCATGCGACTGCCGATCCGCTATCCGATGCCGGTCTGGCAGGTGAGCTCGGCCTGCCGGAGCCATGTCGTGGAACGCGTGCGCGAGCGGCTCGACCTGGCGGTGCGCCGCCTGGAGATCGAGATGTGCGAGCTGGTGGAGCTATGAAACGACGTCCGCGCCGGGCCCTGCCCGCGAGTGTGCTGGCCGTCGCCCTGCTGGCCGCCTGTGTGGTCACCGTCGGCTTGCTGATTCAACACCTCACCGGCACAGAGGGATTCGTGCCCATCGGGCGGGTCGTCGCCAGGCTGCACGGGATCGCCTGGGACGACCGGTGGGTCGCGGTCGGCGGTGTGGTCGCCATCGCGGCCGGACTCGCGCTGCTGATGTCGGCGATCCTGCCCGGACGCGCCGTGGTGCTGCCCCTGACCGGTGACGACGGATTCGCCGCGGGCGTCGCCCGCCGGGGCCTGTGCGCGGCCCTGCGGGACGCCGCGCAATCGGTCGAAGGGGTGCGCTCGGCCCGAGTCCGGCTGCGGCACAAGAAGGTTCACGTCAAGATTCGAACCGCATATGTACACTCCGCCGGGTTGAACGAGCGCGTCCGCACGGTCGTGGACGAACGTCTCACCCTGATCGGCCCGGACCCGGCGCGACGCGTCGTGGTGGCAGCCCGCCGAGGGGGCCGATCGGCCGAGCCGGGTGGCCAGCGGGAACCGCGTGCCGGCGACGCCGCGGTGGGCGGCGATTCGATCGCGGTCGCGGGACCGGAGCAGGTCGTGGGGAGGGCCGGATGACGCGGGCGATGTCGGCGGGGCCTCGACGTATCGGCGTTGCCGCAGCGGCGCGGCGCTGCAATGCCGCGGGGGACAGCAATACGGCCGCTGCCTGCGAGGCGCGGCGGGATGGCGGGGTGGGTGCGCCATGACGACTCGCAATGGTGCGGCTCGGTTGAACCGGACGTTGCTCGCGGTGTTCGGGCTGGCATTGACAGCGGTGGGCGGGTACGCGCTTGCCGCGCACTTCGGCCGGCTCGGATGGGTGGGGCGTCGATCAGCTCTGGTGCCGAACGGCGTGCCGCCTGTTTGGGTGTTGTGGACGGTCGTGGGTGTCGGTTGCCTGGCCGCGCTGGGTGCCGTGCGGTGGGCGGTCGCACAGATTCCCCGGACGCCGCGACCGGCCCGATGGCGTGCTCGCGCAAGGGATTGCGCGGATACCGTCGCGCTCGATACGGCGGTCGCCTGTGCTCCGGTGGCCACCGACATCGAATCGTACGACGGGGTGCGCAGCGCCACGGCCCGGCTGTCCGGGCCGGGGCGCGGGCCCGGTCTGCACCTGGTCGTGACGGCGGCCCCCGACGCCGACGTCACGGCCCTGCGCGACCGGATCCGCACGCACGCGGTTCCCCGATTGCGGCAGGCCCTCGAACTGGAGGAACTGCCCGTGGAGATGGAATTGCGCCTCGCGCGCGAGCGGTCTCGCTGATCGAGGTCAGCCGAGCGGGCCCAGTACCCGGTTCACATACCGATTGCTGAAGCGCCCCTGCGGATCCAGGCGGCGGCGGACCTGCTGGAACCGCTCCCACTCCGGGTACCGTTCGCGCAGCGTGTCCGCGGTCTGGAAGTGTCGCTTACCCCAGTGCGGGCGGCCCTGGTAACGATCGAAAATCGCTTCGCAGGCACGGAAATACGGTTCGTACTCCATGCCGTGGTACTGATGCACCGCGATATAGCAGGTGTCCCGGCCGGCCGCGGGGGACAGGTAGGCATCGTCGGCGGCCACCCAGCGCACCTCGATCGGCATCGGGCCGGCGAACCGCCGGGACACCTCCTTGATCTCGCGAATGGCGTCCACCGAATGTTCGCGCGGCACCGCGTATTCCATCTCGGTGAAGCGAAAAAGTCTGGGGGAGGCGAAGACTCGGTACGACCGATCCACCTGGCGACGGTACGAACCGGCATAGGCGGCCGCCCGCTGTATCCACGGAATCAGTTGTGGCCGAACGCGACACAGCCGGG
Source organism: Nocardia vaccinii NBRC 15922 (assembly GCF_001613305.1). GTDB lineage: Bacteria > Actinomycetota > Actinomycetes > Mycobacteriales > Mycobacteriaceae > Nocardia > Nocardia vaccinii. The sequence continues at coordinate 3,260 of NZ_BDCC01000044.1, read as the reverse complement.
CCAGCGCGTCGAACGTGTAATTGGACAGCAGGATGTCGGCGAACCAGTCCACTGGTTTGGCGCGTGGCTGCTCCGGAAGGTCGGCCCGGTTGTTGCGCTTGGTCATCGCGATCGGGCTGTGCGCGAACATGTAGAACTCGAAATGCTCGTTACCGTCGACGAATTCGTCCAGATCAGCGAGCACGTCCGCCAGCGGCAACGGACGTTCGATCGCCTCGAGCACGAAGGCGGGCACCAGCTCGAGCGTGACCGCGGTGACCACGCCGAGTGCGCCCAGATTCACCCGTGCCGCGCGCCACCCCTCGGGATCGCTCTGCTCGTCGAGTTCCAATCGGCTGCCGTCGGCCAGCACCAGCTCCACCGAATGCAATGCGGCGGAGATGTTTCGCAGTCGGGACCCGGTGCCGTGCGTCGCGGTCGCGGTCGCACCCGCGATGGTCTGCACATCGATATCGCCCAGGTTGGGAAACGCCAGCCCCAGCGGATGCAGCGCACTGCTCAGCGCGTTCAGCGTCGCCCCCGCCTCGACCCGTACCAGCCCACTGGCGCGATCGACCTCCAGAATCCGGTTCATCTTCTCGAGCCGCAGCAGCGTGCCGTCGGTGAGCACGGTGTCGGTGAACGAATGCCCCGCGCCGGCGACCCGCACGGTCCGCCCCGCATCTCCCGCCTCGCGAACCAGTTCGGCGACTTCATCGGCGGACTCGGGCGCGGCGATGACATCCGGCTCGCATCGCTGATCGCCTGCCCAGTTCACCCACGAGTTGGTCACGCGTCCAACTTTAAGTGATAGGTGTGTGGCACGCCACTTCGGCACCCCTGTCGGCGACGTTCGTGGGCGGCCCGACCGTATCGGCCGGGTGTGACTACTTCTTGCGAGGCGGGAAGCAGGCGGCCTTGGCGCGGTCGATCGCCTCTTCGTCGAGCGGGGGGATGGTGAGGGGGCTGCGGGGGACGGTGTCGGCTCGCACGCCGTCCAGCACGATGGTCATATAGCGCCGCCAGACCTGCTGATCGACCGGGCGCGCGAAGGCCGCGATCGTCTCCACCATGCTGACCAGGACGAAGAAATCCGAGGGCGCGATACCCTCGCGCAGGACCCCCGCGCTGCGCGCGCGCTCGATCAGATGCTCGATCGCGGGCTTGATCCGATCCCGTACCCAGGCGAAACGTGCCTGCGCATCGGGGATTTCGAGCATCACCTCACCGAAGCCGCGGTTCTGGGCCATGTGCTGGCAGGCGTATTCGAACACCTCGGTCAACCCCGCCCAAGGATCCGGGTTGCGGTTGGCCGACTCGACCATCTCCGCCATCTCCGCGATGTTGTGCTCGAACACCTCGACGATCAGTTCCTGCTTGTTCGCGAACCGCCGGTACACCGTGCCCACGCCGACGCCCGCCGCCTCGGCCACGTCGTCGAGGGTGACCTCGAGGCCGCGTTCGGCGAAGAGTCTGCGCGCCGCCTCGAGAATGCGTTGCTGATTGCGGGCGGCGTCGGCGCGCAGGCGCCGGGGTGGTGCGGGGGTAGTGGCGGGGTTCACATCCCCATATTACCAAGATCCGGGATTAAGTGGAGGCAATACCTCCGTTATTGTGGTAGCTTTCCAACTAAGCGGAGGGACATCCTCCGCATAACGGCATCGGACAAGGGACCCAATGACCACTTCGACAGATCTCCGGAAAGACCGGGCGACATCCTCGTCCCGGCGCGACCGCGGCGAGAGCCGCCGCGGTTCGCACGCCCTGCGCTGGTGGGTGCTCGCCGTCCTCGGCGTGGCCCAGTTGATGGTCGTGCTCGACGCTACCGTCGTGAACATCGCGCTGCCCGCGGCGCAGTTGGATCTCGGCTTCTCCAATGCGGATCGGCAATGGGTCGTCACCGGCTACGCCCTGGCGTTCGGCAGCCTGCTGCTGCTCGGCGGACGACTGAGTGACCTGTTCGGGCGGCGTACGACGTTCATCGTCGGGCTGGTCGGATTCGCCGTCGCCTCCGCGGTCGGCGGTGCGGCGAACGGTTTCGTGATGCTCGTCGCAGCGCGCGTCGCACAGGGGGCGTTCGGCGCACTGCTGGCTCCCGCCGCACTGGCCCTGCTGACCGTGACGTTCACCGAGGCATCCGAACGGGCGAAGGCATTCGGCATCTTCGGCGCGGTCGCCGGAACCGGCGGCGCGCTGGGTCTGCTGCTCGGCGGCGCGCTCACCGAATGGGCGTCCTGGCGCTGGGTGATGTACGTCAACCTGGTCTTCGCCGCCATCGCCCTGGTCGGTGCGGTCGCGCTGCTGGCCAAGCACGTCACGACCGAGCGGCCGAAGCTGGACATCCCCGGCACCGTGGCGGTGACCGCGGCGTTGTTCGGCATCGTCTACGGCTTCTCGCACGCGGAATCGCACGGCTGGACCAACGGCCTGACCCTGACTTTCCTGATCGGCGGCGTCGTGCTGCTCGGTGTGTTCGCCTGGCTGGAAACGCGGGTGTCGAACCCGTTGCTGCCCTTGCGGATCGTGCTCGACCGCACCCGCGGCGGGTCCTATCTGACCATCTTCGTGATGGGCATCGGGATGTTCGCGATCTTCCTGTTCCTGACCTATTACATGCAGCTGACCCTGCACTACTCGCCGATCATGACCGGTGTGGCCTTCCTGCCGATGGTGGCCGCGATGATCGCCTCGTCCACGACCGTCCCGTCCCTGGTGCTGCCCAAGATCGGGCCGAAACTCGTTGTCAGCGGCGGATTCCTGATCGCCGCGGTGGGTATGGTGTGGCTGACGCGAATCGGTCTGCACACCGGATACGCCTCGCACATCCTGCCGGCGCTGATCCTGCTGGGCCTGGGCCTCGGTGGTGCGATGTCCACCGCGTTCCAGAGCGCGACGGCCGGAGTGCACCACGAGGACGCGGGTGTCGCCTCGGCGACCATCAACACCAGCCAGCAGGTCGGCGGCTCGATCGGTACCGCACTGCTGAGCACCATCGCCGCCTCGGCCGCGTCGGACTATCTGACGCACCGTCAGCCCACCCCGCTGAACGTCGCGCAGTCGTTGATCGAGAGCTACACCACCAGCTTCTGGTGGGCCGCCGGGATCTTCCTGGCCGGCGCCGCGGTCATGTTGGCCCTGATGCCGAACACCGCCCCCGCCCCGGCGGAAGGTGAGCCCGTCATCGTCCACTGATCGCGAATTCCCTTTCCGGACAATGCCGTCCGTACCAGCGCCCGCCTGCGCATGCAGGCGGGCGCTGTATCTTTGGCCTCCGCTTCGCT
>NZ_BDCC01000043.1 GCF_001613305.1 Nocardia vaccinii NBRC 15922 | reverse complement strand
GCGAACTGGGGTGCTGGCGTTGCTCGGGGGTGAACGAGCCTGGTGAAGCCTCGAGTTGCCCTGCGGTAGCCGAGAGTGAGCGCTCGATGGCATCCGCACTCGGACCGAATATCGCGATCCGCAACGATCGGATCGAGTCATCGCTTCGAATCTGCGGAAAGAACCCGCCGCTCGCGAGCCCGCGACGGGCGGCGGTCACCGATTGGGGACGACCGAGCAGATCGGCGGTGATCGCTGGCAGTTAGCATGATCCGGTGATCACCGGGCCGGGGTAGGCGATTTCCCGCTGGCGAGGCCGCCGCGGGTACTTCGGGAGAATTGCGGTGGCGTCGCGTGCGGTATGCCGATCGGGCGATTCAGGGCGGCTGCGCGCCGGCGAGGGCACGATGGACAGCACAGGGCGGTGCGAGGGACGGTGCGATGACACAGGGTTCGAGGCAACCGGGTACGCGGGCACGAGGATCGGGGGTATGCGATGAGTGAGGAACCGGCGGACCCCGCCGTGGAGATCATGACGGAAGCCGATGCATGGCAGCCGGATCCGCGATGGCGGCCAGCTGCCCGGCTCACCGTGCTGCTCGGTGAGGATGATCACTGGAAGCACCGGCCCCGCTATCACGAGATCGTGCGGCGCGCCCGCGACGCGGGCCTGGCCGGCGCCAGCGTGTGGCGTGGGATGGAGGGTTACGGCGTCTCCTCCCGTATCCACACCACCCGGCTGCTGGATCTGGCCGAGAACCTCCCGGTCATGGTGATGATTATCGACGACGCCGAACGACTACGCGAATTCGTCTCCGCCAACGCGGAACTCTTCGATATCGGTACCGTCGCGTTGTCTCCGGTGCAGGTCTGGACCGGCGGCTCCGGGAGCCGCCCGTGACGGCGGACAACCCCCGACCCTCCCGGCCGAGTACCCCGGTTCCGGTGGATCGTGCGAACCCGGTGCGATTCGCTACGGTAGAACGTCTGGGCACGGCGGCCGCCGCCGGAGCGTTTCTCGCAGAGTGGGTGTGGCCGTGATCCTGATGACCAGCCGGGCGCAGGCGATACGGAAAGGAGGCCCGACCATGGCCCACGATCGAGCCGGACGACCCGCGCGGGCCACCGATCTGGAGGATCTGCCTCATCTCGTGACGGCCTACTACGCGCGCATTCCGGATCCGTCGGATCCCGCGCAGCTGGTCCAGTTCGGTACGTCGGGACATCGTGGGTCGAGTCTGGACTGTGCGTTCAACGAGGCGCACATCCTCGCCATCACCCAGGCGATCGTCGAATATCGCGCCACCCGCGGCATCACCGGCCCGGTCTATCTGGCCCGCGATACGCACGCCCTGTCCGAACCCGCGTGGACCACCGCGCTCGAGGTGCTCGCCGCCAATGAGGTCACCGCGATCATCGACGCCCGCGACCGCTACACGCCCACGCCGGTGCTGAGTCATGCGGTGCTGCGGCACAATCGGGGCGGCGCCCGGCATCAGGCCGACGGCATCGTGGTCACCCCCTCGCACAATCCGCCCCGCGACGGCGGCTTCAAATACAATCCGCCGCACGGCGGCCCGGCCGACACCGTCGCCACCGAGGTCATCGCCGATCGTGCGAACGAACTGCTGCGCGGTGGCCTGGTCGGGGTCAAGCGCACCACGTTGCAGCATGCGCTGACGACCAGCGTCGAGCGGTACGACTATCTCGACCACTACATCGCCGATCTGCCGAACGTGTTGAACCTGGACGCGATTCGCGGTGCGGGCATCCGGCTCGGCGCCGATCCGATGGGCGGGGCCAGCGTCGACTACTGGGAGGAGATCGGGCAGCGCTACGACCTCGAACTCGAGGTGGTAAACCCGTTCGTCGACCCGACCTGGCGGTTCATGACCCTCGACGCGGACGGCCAGATCCGGATGGATCCGTCCTCGCGCTATGCGATGGCCTCCCTGGTCGCGATCCGCGACGACTACGACATCTCCACCGGTAACGATGCCGACGCGGACCGGCACGGCGTGGTGACACCCGATGCGGGACTGATGAATCCGAACCAATACCTGGCGGTGGCGATCGAATATCTGATCGCCAACCGGATGGGCTGGGACGCGCTGACCAAGATCGGCAAGACCGCGGTGACCTCTGCGATGATCGATCGAGTGGTGAGCGTGCTGGGACGTCAGGTGCACGAGGTACCCGTCGGATTCAAATGGTTCGTGCCCGGATTATTCAGTGGCTCACTGGCTTTCGGCGGTGAGGAGAGTGCCGGCGCCTCCTTTCTGCGGCACGACGGCACCGTGTGGACCACCGACAAGGACGGCATTCTGCTGGCCCTGCTGGCGGCCGAGATCACCGCGGTCACCGGCCAGAGCCCTTCGGCCCGCTATGCCGAACTCGAAAAACGTTACGGCTCACCGGCATACGCCCGAATCGATGCCGCCGCCAGCACCGCGCAGAAGTCCCGCCTGGCGGCCCTCACCCCCGACGACATCACCGCCACCGAGGTCGCCGGCGAGGAGATCACCACCATCCAGACCCGCGCCCGAGGTAACGGCGCGGCCCTGGGCGGCGTCAAGGTCAGCACCGAGAACGCCTGGTTCGCCGCCCGCCCGTCGGGCACCGAGGACAAATACAAGATCTACGCCGAATCCTTCGAGGGCCCGGACCATCTCGCCCAGGTCCAGGCCGCAGCGGAAGAGGTCGTCGGCCGTGCGCTGGGCTCGGTCTGACGGTCGGATCGATCGAAGGGGATTCGTGGTGGCTGGGCTCGCCGCGCCCGTCATGACCAATCACCCATGACGGGCGCGAAATTTGTCGTGACTCAGTACTCGTCGCGTTTGCGGGGCCAGTTGGCGAAATCGGTGCCGCGGCCGAGCGGGGCTCGGTCGAGGAGTTGCCAGGTGGCGTTGAGGGCGTCGGTGCCGCGGTCGTAGGTCGAGTAGGTGTGGTAGACGACGCCGTCTCGCAGGGCGAAGCAGCTCAGTGCCATCAGTTCCATCACGTCGAGCATATTTCCCGGCGGGCGGTGTTCGGCCGCGGTGCGCATGATCTCGAAGAAGTCGTCGTTGAAACCGCTGTCGCCCGAGGAGACCCATTCGATATCCCAGCCGAAACGCCGCTTGTAGGCGTTCAGCGTCGCCAAGGGGGAGCGTGAGGCCAGGATGAACGTCACGTCGCGGTGGGCCAGGTGGGGGACGGCACCGACCAGATTGTCGGTCTCGAAGGTGCACCCCGGGCAGCCCTCCGGCGTTTTCGGGCCGTGCATGAAATGCCGGATGATCAGCTGCGATCGTCCGTCGAACAGTTCGGCCAGGGTCTTCTCGCCGGCATTGGTCTCGAACCGGTACTCCTTGGTGACCGGCACCCACGGCAGCGCCTGACGCTGCCGGGCCAGCGCATCGGACCGCCGGGTCAATTCCTTCTCCTGCGCACGCAGATCCTCGTACGCCGCGCGCCATTGTTCCCGTGTCCCGATGTCGTGTGCGGGCATGGTGCTCCTTTCCGAGCGTTTGTCTCGAAGGTAGGACGGGGCGCGCGTGATGAATTCATCGTCGCGGGCGTAATCATTCGGGAATCCGGCGCGGGCCGCTGGGCGTACGCCGTACAAAAACGTCTGCGCAAATTCGGTTCCATCGAAACGCCCACGCCGACTTGTGCGTCCAACTCAGGGGCACGTCGATCGTCCAGGATTCCCGCGACCGGGTCTACGATCGCTCGGCTGAACTCGACGAACTCCGTCGCGGTCACCACCCCTCTTCGGACAATTCTCTCGAGCCGGATCGTAGAGGTGCGGACGGGTCAGAATGCCGGCTTGTCCTGAACCCAATGGAATCCGCCGCTGTACAGTCGAAAGCTGTTCAGGTCGACGCGGTTCAACTCGATGGTCACCGGATGCCCGTCGAGTCGGCCGTCCAGACTCAGTCGGTCGGGCCCTGATTGCCGGAATATGAACTCGGCCAACGGCTTCGGTGTGATATCGGTCTGCCCCTCGCTCTCGGTGACGTGTCGCTGCCCGCCTGCCAGTCCGATGTGATGGGTCCGGGTGTCGAGTTTCAGCGCGGCATCGAAGACCCGGCCGTCCATGTCCTGATAGCTCATCACGCCCGGCATATCGAAAATAATCCGCTGCCAACGATTTTCATCGGTGAGCAGCGGGGGAACGAGTTGTCCGTCACGGGTGAAATCGGTGACCGACCAGATCCCGTACAGCGGCGGATGTGGGCGGCCGTCGCCCGATTCGTGATAGTTCTTCCAGCTGTGATGGGCCAGCGGCACGAGGATCCATGGGATGCATGCGATCTGGATCAGCGCCGCGGCCCGGCGGTGCCCGCGGGCGTGGAACGGATAGGGCGCGTTCGAGGGTGCGCTGGGGCGATCGAGCACCAGCACGTCGAGTAGTCGCCGCGCGTGCGGCGCCAGCAGGATCAGCGACATGAGCATCAGGTGCCCGGACAGGATCTTCACCGGTACGTCGAAGGTCATGTCCATGACGAACACCAGGGACATGTCGACGAGGGCCAGCATCGCGCCGAGTATCGCGGTGCGCGGGATGAACAACAGGATCCCGCCGACGAGTTCGGCTGTGCCGAGGAGTATTTCGTACGTCGGTGCGGCACCCACCTGACTCCACAACACCGCCATCGGCGAGAAGTCACCGTAGGGCTGCAGAAGTGTGGTCAGCCCCGGCCGCGCCATCTGCGTCGGGATGAACTTGGCCATGCCGTAGGTCAGCATCTGCCCGGCCACACACAGCCGGACGAACAGCAGGAACCACCCCGCCGGCCGGCGATATCCGGGGCGCCGCCGATCCAGTACCGACCAGAGCAGTGTGCCGACCGCGGCCACCACGAGCACGCAGAACAACAGCACCCACAGCAGCGCCAGATCCCCACTGCCGCTGCCGTTCAGTTCCGCATCGACACCGAAAACGGTGCGTCCCACCCGCCGATAGACCGGTTCGAGCACCCGCACCTGCCAGACGACCGCGTCGTCGGGCAGCCACCCGTTGGAGCCGAACCACCCCAGGAATGCGAACAGCAACTGCGGATACAGCACGCAGAACAGCCCGAAGTACAGAACGCAGAACCGGAATGCGATGCGGGTGAACAAATTCCATCGAGCGCGGGCCGACCCCTCGACATCCCGCAGCTCGCCGTCCCGCTCCTCTGTCGCGGCAGTCACGCCGACCACCCTTCTTCGAAGTAGGCAACGGTACGAACCTACGAACAGACTGTGCGCGGCGCCTCCGGGAACCCCCTGAGCCGCACCCTGAATTCGCCCGGCTCGTACTCCAGCCCTGTGCGACAGCCGACCGGGGATGAACCTCGACCCTTCCCGAATCGTGTAGTGACACGGAAGGTCTTCCTCGTGCCGGTATCGTCGCTGGTCGGATCGTTCAACCAGACCAGTGGCGATGCCCGCCGAGGCGACCCCCCGCGTGGCGGCAACCCTGCCGCCCCGAACAGAGAAGGTAGGTCATGAACATTCTGCGCGCTGCCGCCGCGACGATGGCCGCATCGGCCCTCACCGCCCTGACCGCCGCCGTTGCACCTGCCGCGCAGGCCGCGGCGACCTGCCCGGGTGCGGGGCAGGCGAGTGTTCGAGCCGCGTCCGTGTCCGGCGCCGCCTTCGAGGGCCTCACCGTCGACCCACGCGGCCGCGCCTACGTCACCGACCTGAGCTCGGGCCGGGTGTTCCGCATCGATGCTCCCGGAGCGGCCGCGGTCCCGGTCGCGACCGTGCCCGGTGCGGGCGGGCTGGCTTGGACCCCGGACGGGAAGCTGCTGATCGGTTACGGATCGAATCCAGGCGTGATCGTCGGGGACGCCGTGCGCGCGGCCGGTATCGACGAATTCGACCCCGCCACCGGCAGACTCACTCCGTTTGCCGCGGGCCTGAGCGCCGCCAGCGGTCTTGCCGTCGGCCATGACGGAACCGCATATGCCACCAACGACTTCGCCACCCTGATCGGCCGCGTCCGCCCTGGCGGTGCGGTGCAAGCGGACTGGGCCCGCTTTCCCAGCGCCAACGGCGCGGTACTCGACCCGGCCGGACAATTCCTCTACGTCTCACGCACTTTCAGCAACCCCGGCGTCAGCCGAATCCCGATCGGCAATCCCGGCGCGCCGCAGTCACTGCTCGACCTGGCCGGGACCGACATCACCGCCGCCCCCGACGGCCTCACCCTGGATTCACTGAACCGGCCGGTGGTCCCGTTGAACCCATCGGGCCGGATCGTGCGGGTCGACGCACCCGGACGTTATTGCGAACTCGGCACCGCCGGTCCCACGACCAGCGTCGTCAGCTACGGCCGTGGCACGACCGGTTTCTCCACCGGCCGCTTGTTCGCGGCAACATTCGGTGGAGTCGTCTACGAGATCCCCGGCGGATTCGACCCCCGCGCCACCACCGCCACGCCCTGATACTTCCCTACCGGTCCAGTCCGGTCAGAGGTCCGGGCAGGATTCTTCCGCCTATCGCAATTGCGCGGACGAAATGGCGCCCGGCCGGTGATCACCCGTGGCGACATCGGGTTCCGGCAGCGATGCGGAACCGGACGTGTCGGGTTCCGGCGAGGCGGCTGCTTTGGCAGAGTAGGGGCCGTGAATTCCTCCCCCGGATCGACGTATCAGCCGCGCCCGATGTCCAGCCGCACCGCCTATCTCCTCGGCGGTGTCGCAGTCGTGGTCATCGCGCTGATCGTGGTGTACGTGATGCATTCGAGCAGCGGCAAGAGTCTGAAGGTCCAGGAAGACGGGTACGGTTCGGTGCGCGACTCGGCAGTGAGCGCACTGCTGGACTCCGATGGCGCCATCGTGCTCGGTAAAGCCAACGCCGCCAAGACGATCGATCTGTACCAGGATCCACTGTGCCCGGATTGTGGATCGCTCGAACACTATTACGGGCAGCAGATCGCCAAATATATCGATGCGGGCAAGCTCGCCGTGCGGTACCGCTTGGTGAACTTCTTGGATTCGAAGTCGGGTACGAAGGACTACTCGACCCGCGCTATCGCGGCCAGTGATTGTGTGGCATCGGCCGGTGACGGTCCGGTGTTCTCGAAATTCCACCAGGCGCTTTTCACCACCAAACAGCCCAGCGAGGAAGGCGGCAGCCTCAGCAACGAGCAGCTGGCCGCGATCGCGAAGGATGCCGGTGCCCCGGAGGACGTACAGCAGTGCATCGCCAAGGGTGACCGCGTCGACGAGGCGCGCGACCATGCGCAGACCGCGATGGCTGCCCTCAAAGATGCTGTGGGGCAGGTGCAGACCCCGACAGTGCTGGATGGCGGCAAGAATGCCGACACAGGGGACTCGTCCTGGGTCACCAAGCTCGCGGGTTAGTCCCACCCGACCTCGAACCGCCCGGACGGCAACCCCAGCCGTCCGGGCGGTGTTCATGGACCCCCGTGGACATCCTCCGGTCAGGGGTCCTCATCGATCAACGCCTCGTAGACGCGATTGCGCGCATCGGCGATCGAGTTGACGGTATCGCGCAGTTGCCCGGCCATCGCGGCGTAGCTGGCGCCCGCGGGGGTTCGGTCGAGTTCGGATTCCAGGCGACGGCGGAGTTTGTCGAGCGCTGCGATTCGTTCGCGTTCCACGGCGACGTCGATGACGGTCGGCGCCGGCGGACGGTCCGGATGCGACATGTGCGGTGTCCTGTGGATCGCTACCGGACGGACGTCCGGCTGCAGGGCGAGCATCAGTGAATCCCCCTCAGCGACTTGGGTTTTCGACAACAAGGTGGCCTGGCGGTTCGTTCTCGGGCGTCATCGATGCCAGCTCCGGATGGACGAACGCGCCGTGTTCGATCGGATAGGTCAGGTCGACGGTGGACGGATGCGGTTGTGCGGGAACACTTGCGGGACAGGGCCATAGGGCATCGAACGCTTCGATGTCGGTGTGTGGGAACAGATATCGCTCACCCTCGCGGAGAGTGGTGCGCTCATCGCCGGTGGGACTCTTCCAGAGTAGCCGATCGGCATCGACGCGATGGATCCGCCACGACGTCTCTCCACGGTCGGCCGCCGCCTTCAGTCGATGATGACGTGTACAGAAAACGGCGAGATTCGCCAGGGCTGTCCTCCGGCGTGCCGTATCGAACGGAACACTGTGGTCCACTAGCGATTCCGAAGAGGGCATGGTGCACCCCGGAAAGCGACACATACCGTCGAGCGCGCGAACATCCCGCTCCTGCCACTGCGCCGGGTCGGGCCGAGCGGACTCCTCCGGACTGGCCGGAGGCTCCGATTGCTCTGGAATCGCTTGGAACCGAGCGTATTCCGCGATCCGGCGAACGAGCGCCGCGTCGATCGGGCCGTAGCCCGACAGATGCGCCGGGGCATCCCGTTCGCCCAGCAGCGTTTCGGCGGGCACGCCGATCTGAATCAGCGGCCGGCGTGGCGGCTCGCTTTCCGGTGCGGTACAGCGCTTTCCGCGCCCACAGGTGCAACGCAGCCGACGTGACCCGTCGGCGAGCGCCACCAGTGCATCGGCACGCCGCTGCGGCATCGTGCGCGGATCGGCCTCGCATACCCGCAGGCTCATCTCCCGCAAACGCATCGCGACGGTCTGCGCACCCACCGCGGGCAGTAAGCCGTCGAATACCGCCATACCGTCCTGTACGGCTTTGATGCGCACGTCGCGATCACCCTCGCGACGCTCGCGGCGGCGACGCTCGCCCGCGGGATCGAGCCTGGACACCCAGCGTCGCACCGTCTGCCGCAGCCGCGCCGGGGTGAGCCGCTCCGCCACGTCGATCAGCGTCTGCTCGACATCGGCGAGCAGCTCCTCCGGCAGATCTCGCACGTTCTCCACCAGGACTTGTGCCCGCGCCAGATCGATCCGCCCCGAGGTGAACGCCGCTCGAACCCGCGGCAGCCGATCGAGCCCGATCCCGATATCGATCAGCCCCGCCGCCACCGCCTCCGAGATCTGTACCGCCATCGACGCCTCGGCCGCGGCGAACTCGGCGCCCCGCTCCTGCGCCGCTCGCCGCCGGTACAGCTCCCGCACCGCAAGCACCTCGGCAGCCTGCGCGAACGCGGCCGCCCCGTGCGCCCGCCGCACCGCGTCGAGCAGCCCCTCATCGGTCATACCCTGAAGCTCTCCGCTGTCGAACATGTGTTCGATCCTACCTTTCGAACATCAGTTCCACCACCCCGTTGTCCAGCCGATTTGGTGGCAATTACCCCCGTGGTGTAACTTCGTTCAAGCCGAAGGGGAACACCCCGGAAGCGCAGCACGGGGCTATGGCGCAGCTGGTAGCGCACCACACTGGCAGTGTGGGGGTCAGGGGTTCGAGTCCCCTTAGCTCCACCCGTTAGCGCAGGTCAGGCCAGGTTTGATACCGGGCCTGACTCGTTTTTATTCCGCCAACCCCACGTTTACCCCACGGTTTCGATTCAATTTTCCATCGTTCCGTCATGTTGGGTAGTGCGGTACATGCATTCCGTCGTCGAAGCCGATGTCGAGGCCACCGACCGTGGCCAATGGATGTTGCACTGCCACAACGCCTACCGCAGCGCAGTCAGTATGGTGACTGTCCTTCATTTTCAGCTGACCGCAGCTGCGCGGGTGGCCCGGAAAAGCTGATGCCACGGTCGGAATTGCGGCGTATCTACGCTCCGTGTGAGTCCACTTCGCACCGAGATGCGTGTGCAGGACATCGTCAAACGGGTGGTCGCGGGCGGGAAGGTCGAGGACGACTTCGTCGAGGCGAAGGCCGTCTGGCCGCCCGGCCCGCAGAAGGTTGCGCGCCGGATCGCTGGGATGGCCAACACCGCCGGCGGTTCGCCGATCCTGTGGATCATCGGACTGGACGAAGGCGGTCACCAGGTCGCCGATCTCGGCGATACCGATATCGCGAACTGGTGGTCTGCCGTGGAGGCGAAGTTCACCGATGATGTAGCGCCAAACATGCGGACGATGACGATCGGTACCGACCACGGGGCGGTGGTATGTCTGCATTTCGACACTGACCGCGCCCCCTACGTGGTGTCGACAGACAGCACCGGTGGGATCACCCGAGAGATTCCATGGCGGCGGCTGACTTCTCGCGTATGACTCACCTCCCAGCGTTAGGCGGCTGTCAGAGGCGAAACAGGTTACATACAGTCGAACACGTCGAGCAACAACAGAATTCGGTGGGCCTAACGCTCCCCAACGCGAACACCCTGACAGCGGTTGAGCCCCAGATCCGGGTCCGATCGGTCGGTACCCGCGCAGCGAGCGGGAGTCGATAGCAGCTATCGCCTCACCCACCGCACCGACCGGGGCGTAGCCCGGAGCGGTGGGGTTGCCGACGAGCGTTGTTCCTGACAGACGGTCATGTCGTCACTAGTGCGACCTTCCAGCGACATGTATCGGATCGCATCCGGCCTGCCCGACAATCGCCGCGAGCCGCCGCCCGGCGGTCTGCAGCCGCATGACCCGAGAATCTCCTACACCGTACTGTCCGATTCCGGGGATTCATTGTCCGGCAGCGAATCCTGCGCAGGCAGCGGCGAGCGCGATCATTTCGGGTTCACGGTCACCGGATCGTAGAATCAGCCTCTCCGTCGATAGTCCGACGAATCCTGTTCTGGAACAATCCTTCCGACACCGTTCTCGATGCCCCCCCGTCACCGGAATCGTCGGTCGATGACCTCGCGTGGAAGCTGTTCGGGGGTCGGGTAGGTGATCAGTACACGAATGTCGTCGGGATCGACGCCGTCGACGAAAGTGATTCCGTTCAGGGTATTTGTGTATGTGCTGGGATAGTGGGCGCGCAGACGTTGTTCGATCTGTCGCAGTTCTTCCTCGCTACCGGCGGACCAGATGATCTGCTCGACGCCCACATCATTGATGTCGCGTGTGTTGATTGCCTCGTGTGTACGCAGGTAGAGCTGGAAGCCGTCCGGCGTCAACAGCAGCGCCGCGTCCGGTTCGTGAATCGCGACGTTGCACCGGAACACGTCGCGGTAGAAGTCCACGGAACGCTCGAGGTCGGACACTCGCATCAAGCAGGAGGCGATCCGTGCCGCAGTACCCACATCCGTCTCCCCTCTTTCGGGAAGTACTGCCCAGGCCTTCACGCTACGCCCTGCCCGGTTTACCGGTGCCCAATAGCTTTCGTGTCGTTCACTATGTGCAGCTTCGCGGGGTGGGGGCGCGTCCGGGCGGTTGGGTCGGGCGCGGGGTTGTAGTCGTGGGGTCTGGGATCGGTCGGGTGATCGGGGCCTCGGTGGCCACGGTGATCTGCTGTCCATGGTGGGTGGTGCGGATCGGTTGACCGGATTGCAGCGTGTACGTCGCGGTGGTGGATGTGATGTCGACGGCGAGGCGTCGCCCGCGCATCATGACGGTGAACGCGAGGCGGGTCAGTGCTTCGGGTAGGCGTGGCGCGAAGGACAGCTCGCCGTTGTTGTCTCGCATTCCGGCGAATCCGGCGATGAGTGCGATCCAGCTGCCGGCGAGGGCGGCGATGTGCAGCCCGTCGCGGGTGTTGTGTTCGAGGTCGTCGAGGTCCATGAGGGCAGCTTCGGCGAGGTAGTCGTAGGCCAAGCCGGTGTGGCCGACCTCGGCGGCGAGGACCGCTTGGGTGCAAGCGGACAGTGACGAGTCGCGGACGGTGAGTCGTTCGTAGTAGGCGAAGTTGCGGGCCTTCTGCTCGGGGGTGAAGGCGTCGGTGCGGCGGTGCATGGCCAGGACCAGGTCGGCTTGTTTGACCACCTGTTTGCGGTACAGGTCGAAGTACGGGTAGTGCAGCAGCAACGGATATTTCTCTGCGGTGGTGGTATCGAAGCCCCAGATCTGGTGGGCGGTGAAGCCCTCGGCCTGCGGGTGAACGCCGAGAGTCTCGTCGTAGGGGATGCACATGGCGTCGGCCGCGTCACGCCATCGGGCGGTTTCCTCGTCATCGATCCCGAGGTCGCGGGCGGAGTCGGGGTGGCGGCCGGCGGCCTCGGCGGCGGCACGCAGGTTCTGTTGTGCCATCAGGTTGGTGTAGACGTTGTTGTCGGCGACGGCACTGTATTCGTCGGGGCCGGTGACCCCGTCGATGCGGAAGCGGCCGGCGGTGTCGTGGTGGCCCAACGCCGCCCAGAGGCGGGCGGTTTCGATGAGCAGTTCGAGTCCGAAGTCGCGTTCGAACGCGTCATCATCGGTGGTTTGGACGTAGCGAATCACCGCGTCGGCGATACCGGCGTTGATGTGGAAGGCGTCCGTGCCCGCCGGCCAGTAGCTCGAGCACTCTTCGCCGTGAATTGTGCGCCACGGGAACGCGGCACCGGCCAGCCCGAGCTGGGCGGCACGGGCCGTGGCCATCGGCAGGGTGGAGTGTCGCCACCGCAACGCGTGTGCTGCGGAGTCAGGGACGACCTGGGTCAGCACCGGCAGCACATATGCCTCGGTATCCCAGAAGCTGTGTCCGTTGTAGCCGGGACCGGTGAGACCCTTCGCGGGGATCGCGCGGCCCTCGCCGCGCGCGGCGGCCTGCAGCACGTGGAACAGCGAGAACCGCACCGCTTGCTGGATCTCCGTGTCGCCGTCGAGTTCGATGTCGGCCCGGGACCAGAAGTCGTCGAGGTAGGCGCGTTGCGCGGCGGCCAAGCCGTCCCAGCCCGTCCGCTGTGCGCCGGCGAGGGCGGCATCGGCCTGATCGCGCACCGCGGGCAGGGAGCGGCTTGCTGACCAACCGTAGGCGACGAACTTGTCCAACCGCAGCCGTTGGCCGGGGCGAAGTTCCGCGGTGATGGTGACGCGGCCCAGGTGCGGGAAGCTTTCCGATTCCACCTGCGTGTTGTCGGGTCCGTCGACGGCGTGGTCCATCACGACGGCGATGCGCAAACCGCTGCGCCCAGTGGAATGCACCAACCCTGCGCGGGTGCCCTTGGCGGCGTGTTCTTCGCCGATCAAGGGCGCTTGCTCGGCCGCGGCACGCGGGTCACCGTTTGCCGCCGGTAGCGCTTCGTTGGCGACCAGTTCGGATTGGATGACCACGCGTACCGGCCGGTCGATTGCCTGCACCCGGTACCGGATCGCGGCAATCGCCCGGTGCGCCAACGACACCATGCGGGTCGAGGACACGCGCACCGTGCAATCGGCCGGAGAGGTCCAGTCGGTGCGGCGGTGCAGAACGCCGTCGCGGAAGTCCAGGCACCACTCGTGGGCGTCGAGCCGACCGTAGGTGATGTCGAACGGTTCGTCGTCGACGAGCAGCCGGATCAGTTTGCCGTTTGTCACGTTGGTGATCATCTGCCCGGACTCGGGATAGCCGTAGCCGGGCTCGGCGTAGGGCAGGGTTCGCAGCTCGTGGACCCCGTTGAGGTAGCTGCCGGGCAAACCGTGTGGTTCGCCCTCATCCAGGTTTGCGCGCCAGCCGATGTGCCCGTTGGACAGTGCGAACACCGATTCGGTCTGGGCGAGCACGTCCAGGTCGAGGCCGGTCGCGCGCAGGCACCAGGGCTCGACCGTGAATGCGGGGTGATTGATCATCGGCGTCTCGTCAACTCTGCCAGGTCGGTGACGACGATGTCGGCACCGTGTGCGATCAGTTCCGTGGCCTGACCGACACGGTCGACGCCGACCACGTAGCCGAACCCGCCGGCGCGCCCGGCGGCGACACCGGCGAGGGCGTCTTCGAACACGGCCGCGGCATCCGGTGCGACCCCGAGCGCACGCGCGGCGGCGAGGAACATGTCCGGCGCCGGTTTGCCCGCCAACTTCTCCCGCTGCGCGGTGACCCCGTCGATACGCTGATCGAACAGGTCTTCGATGTGCGCGGCCGCCAGTACGTCGCGACAGTTCATGCTCGACGACACCACTGCCCGCCGCAGCCCGGCCGCACGCACCGCTTCCACATAGGCCACCGACCCCGGATATGCCTGCACCCGTCGTGGCGAATCCTGCGCAGCACGATCTCGTTCTTGCGGTTCCCCAAGCCTCTCACCGTCTCGTCGTCCGGCGGGTCGTTCGGGTCTCCCTCGGGTAGGTCGATCCCACGAGAGGTCAGGAACGCGCGGGTGCCGTCGGCCCGGGGTTTGCCGTCGACATAGGCGTCGTAGTCGGCGACCGGGTCGAACGCCACGAACGGCGAGTGCTCTCGCGCTGCCCGGGCTCGCAGGTAGGCGTCGAACATTTCCTTCCACGCCGCGGCATGCACCCGGGCGGTGTCGGTGAGCACGCCGTCGAGATCGAACAGACACGCCCGGGTCCCGTCCGGCAGGCCCAGCGTCACGGCAGCACCGATCTGCACGCGCGAGCAATCGAGGCGTCCAGCGATCTGCGGCACATCTGTGCAGTTTGCGCGCTCGGTGTGCTGTTTGCAGCCGAATTCCGATGTCCGCCGAACCGTGTCGTGTTGAGTACCGTTTCGGTATTCGGAACCAGAATGGCCGCGACACTCGCCCACAACTGGGCGCGCGGACCTTCTCCGCTGCCGTGACCCGCCTCTTTCGAGAACGCGCCATGTCCATCGTTATCGCCGTTATGGTCGTCGTCGTGATCTCGGCCCTGATCGGCTTGTCGCTGTCGGTGCGAGTCGTAACCCAGCACGGGCCCCGAATTTCGGTGGTCATCGACCAGCCGGGGATCAGACCCCACCGGGTAGGCCACGATGCTGGTCTTGTCCGGCCGGGTCCGGTTGACCTGTGCTGACAGCTCGTGGGAGGCTCGCAGCGGCGACCTGTTGATCGCGCCGGCGGGCCGTCACAGTCTGGAAGCGTTGGAGGATTCCGCGGTGCTGTTCACCGTTGCCAAACTGCCCTGATCGTAGGGAGTCCGTCGAGTTCGTTTGTGGTTCGGGACGAATCGGCGAGCACAGGGCACCTCTCCGTAAGCGGGAGAACCTCGACGAGGGCCGGAGCTTCGGCGTAGGTTGAGTGGTGCGGGGACAGCCAGTCGGTCCCGCAGTGAGGTCAGTCGTTCGCCGCTGACCGTGGCGAGCACGAGTTCGGTGCCGGACCCGTTGGTAACCA
Source organism: Nocardia vaccinii NBRC 15922 (assembly GCF_001613305.1). Classification (GTDB taxonomy): domain Bacteria; phylum Actinomycetota; class Actinomycetes; order Mycobacteriales; family Mycobacteriaceae; genus Nocardia; species Nocardia vaccinii. The sequence continues at coordinate 22,269 of NZ_BDCC01000043.1, read as the reverse complement.
CTTCTCGCCGACATCACCATGAACGTTCGCTCCGTGCCGCGACAAGCTATGACTCCAGACGATCCTCTGTGCGGCAACGAACAGGCCGGGTCACGACCACGGCATCTCGTCACGATCTCCGGCGCCCTGAACCCGGGGCCGCTGTGTCGGCCGTGTGCTTGCAGGAATCGAGGTGACGACGTTATGCGTTTACACCACCACCAGCGGCGGCTGGCCGAGGGCACCGAGATTGCACACCGCGCCGGGGTGAGCGATGACCTCTGACAATCATGGTGGGGTGGCGGATTTGCTGGTGATCTTCGGGATCACCGGGGATCTGGCGCACAAGATGACGTTTCGCGCGCTGTACCGGTTGGAACGGCGCCGGCTGCTCAACAGCCCGATCATCGGTGTCGCCGCGGACGACCTCCCGGTCGAGCAATTGGTGGAACGTGCCCGCGAGGCGATCGCGGGTGCCGGGGAACAGGTCGATGACGCGGTGTTCGACCGCCTCGCCGCACGACTGTCCTACCTGCACGGTGACGTGGACGACGATACGTTGTACGAGCGGTTGGCCGAGCGGGTCACCGCTCGCTGGCGCCCGCTCTACTACCTGGAGACTCCGCCGGCCTTGTTCGGGCCGATCGTGGAGCACCTCGGCAAGGCCGGCTTGGCCGAACACGCGCGGGTCGCGGTGGAGAAGCCGTTCGGGCACGACCTGGACTCCGCCCGGCAGCTGAACGCCCGGCTGCACCGGGTCCTCGCCGAGGCGCAGATTCTGCGGGTAGACCACTTCCTGGGCAAGGAACCGGTCATCGAACTGGAGTACCTGCGTTTCGCCAATCTCGCCTTCGCGGAGATCTGGGATCGCCGCAGCGTGTCCAGCGTGCAGATCACCATGGCCGAGAATTTCGGCGTCGAGGACCGTGGCGCGTTCTACGACTCGGTCGGCGCGTTGCGTGACGTGGTGCAGAACCACCTGATGCAGGTGCTGGCGCTGGTCGCGATGGAGCCGCCGGCCGGTGCCGGCGCCGATGAGTTGCGTGACAAAAAGGCCGAGGTGTTCCGGTCGATGCCGGCGGCGGATCCGAACCACGCCGTGCGCGGACAGTACGACGGGTATACCGAGGTGCCCGGGGTGGTGAAAGAATCGAGCACCGAGACGTTCGTGGCGCTGCGCCTCGAGATCGACAACTGGCGCTGGTTCGGGGTGCCGATCTTTCTGCGTGCCGGCAAAGCGCTCCCGGACCGAGTCACCGAGGTCCGGCTGATCCTGCACCGCACCCCACGGCTGACCTTCCTGCACAACCCGATGCAGATCGAAGCGAACCAGATCGTGCTGCGGATCGACCCCGACGCGGGCCTGCGCGTGCAGATCTCCGCACGCGACGGCGACTCTTGGCGCCCGGTGCACTTGGACACCTCGTTCACCACGGAACTCGGCGAGCCACTGGAACCCTACGAACGGCTCCTGCACGCCGCGATTGTCGGCGACCGCCACCTGTTCGCCCGCGAGGACAGCGTCGAGCAGACCTGGCGCATCGTGCAACCACTGCTCGACCGCCCCACGCCGATCCGCCCCTACCAGGGCGGCACGTGGGGACCGATCGAGGCCGACGACCTACTGCGCGGCCATCCGGGGTGGCAGCCGGCCTGGCTGGCGGCCCCCAGCTGAGGGCGGCTTCGCCGGACACACCCGCCGGCACACCACAGGGTTATTCGACAAGGTGAGGAGTCAATCATGCGATTGGGAACGACCGGCCTGGCTGACCGACTGACCGCCTCCCCACTCGAGGAACGCTGATGACCGAACGTCGTACCGACCAGCGCGCCGACGGCGACGGCCATGCGCCACCTGGGTTCCGGTCGCGGCTGAGCGCGGGCGCCGACGTCGTCGATCCGGCGACTTGGGCCGGCTCGGTACCACAAGTCAGTGGGATCGCCCCGCGACTGCGGGTCGGCCGGAGCAGGTGGTTCAACTTGCTGTGGTTGCTGCCGATCGGATTCGTGGTCCTGATCGTCGCGGTCGCCGCGGCAAAGGGCTTGCGGGACATGACCTCGGTGCAGCAGTTCATCGCCGACAACCCGGGCACCGTGGCGCCCGCCAGCGCCGTCGAGCATCCCGGACTGCCGATCTGGGTTGGAGTGCAGCATTTCTTCAACCTGTTCCTGCTGATCTTCGTCATCCGCTCCGGGCTGCAGATCCTCAGCGATCATCCGCGGCTGTACTGGACCCGGCACAGCACCCCGGGCCGGGACTGGTTCCGCATCCAGCGCCCGGTTCCGGTCGACCCGCTGTGGACGGCGAAGAAGGATTCCATCAGCCTGCCCGGCCAGATCGGGTTACCAGGCATCCGGCATTCGATCGGGCTGGCCCGCTGGTGGCATCTGGGCGTGAACACCCTGTGGCTGCTCAACGGTGTGGTCTTCTACGTGCTGCTGTTCACGACCGGGCAGTGGCGGCGTGTGGTGCCCACCAGCTGGTCGGTGTTCCCGAACGCGGTGTCGATGCTGATCCAGTACCTGTCGTTGCAGTGGCCGGTCGAGAACGGCTGGGTCGCCTACAACAGCCTGCAGTTGATCGCCTACTTCATCACGATCTTCATCGCGGCGCCGCTGGCGTTCCTGACCGGGCTGGGCATGTCCCCGGCGCTGTCGACCCGGTTCAAGCCGATCAGCAAGCTGTTCAGTATTCAACTGGCTCGCTCGCTGCATTTCCTGGTGCTGGTCTGGTTCCTGTTGTTCATCACCGTCCACGTCGCGCTGGTGTTCATGACGGGTCTGCTGCGCAATCTCAACCACATCTACGCCGGGCGCGACGCGACGGATTGGGTGGGTTTCGCAATCTTCGCCGCGTCGATGGTGGTGGTCGTCGTGGGTTGGGTGGCGGCGACCCCGGTCACGCTGCGTCACCCCCGGATGGTGCAGCGGGTCGGGTACGCGCTGATCGGACCGGCGCAACGGCTGTTCGAACACCTGGACGCGACGCCCGGGGAATACACGGAAAAGGACATCTCGCCCTACTTCTGGCACAACGGGCTGTATCCCGATTCGGCGGAGTACACCGCCTTGCTCGACAGCGGCTTCGCCGACTACAGGCTGCGGATCACCGGCCTGGTCGAAGAGCCTGTCGAGTTGAGCCTGGCCCAGCTGCGAGCGCTGCCACACCATGAGCAGATCACCCAGCACTTCTGCATCCAGGGCTGGTCAGGGATCGCCAAGTGGGGCGGGGTGTCGATGCAAACCATCCTCGACCTGGTCGAACCGCGGCCGGAAGCGAAGTGGGTGGTGTTCTACTCGCTCGCCGAGGGCCCCGACAACGGCCTCTACTACGACGCGCACCCGATCGAGCAGATGAGCTACCACCTCACGATGCTCGCCTACGACATGAACGGTGAACCGCTGACGTTCGGCCACGGCGCGCCGCTGCGGCTGCGCAACGAGTCCCAGCTCGGCTTCAAACAGGTCAAGTGGATCCAAGGCATCGAGTTCGTGGCGCGCTTCTCCGATATCGGCGGCGGCTACGGCGGCTACAACGAGGACCACGAGTTCTTCGGCTACCGGCAAACGATCTGAACGCACAAACAAGGACGGGGCGAGATATGAGCACCGAACAGCAAACATTCGTCATCGTGGGCGGCGGCCTGACCGGCGCCACAGCGGCCGAATCGCTACGCACGCAAGGCTTTCCCGGTCGGATCGTTCTGCTCTGCGAGGAGAGCGAGCGCCCCTACAACCGGCCCCCGCTGTCGAAGGACTATCTGCAGGGCAAGTCGGAGAAGGACAAGATCTACGTCCACCCCGAAACCTGGTACGCCGAGCACGACGTTGCGCTCCGGCTGGACACCCGGGCAACCGGGCTCGACCTCGCCGCTCACCATGTCAGCGTCGCCGATGGCGAGCGGATCGGCTATGACAAGCTGCTGCTGTGCACCGGGTCGGTCGCCCGGCGGCTGAGCGTGCCCGGCGCCGAGTTCGAGGGCGTGTTCTACCTGCGGCGGCTCGAGCAGTGTGAGGCCATCAAGGCGGCGTTCGCCACCGCCGGTCGGGTGGCGATCATCGGGGCCGGCTGGATCGGGCTGGAAACCGCCGCGGCGGCGCGCGCGGCCGGCTGCGAGGTCACCGTGATCGAGAGGGGCGAGCTGCCGTTGCTGCGCGTCCTGGGCCGAGAGATCGCCGAGATCTACGCCGATCTGCACCGGGCACACGGCGTCGCCCTGCGCCTGGGTGTCACGGTCGCCGAGATCACCGGCGATGGTGGTCGAGCCAGCGGCGTCCGCCTGGGGGACGGCAGCGTCATCGCGGCCGACGCGGTTGTGGTCGGGGTGGGCATCACTCCCGACACCGAACTGGCCGAGGCGGCCGGCCTGCGTGTCGACAACGGCATCGTCGTCGACGAACGCCTGGCCACCAGCGACCCCGACGTGGTCGCGGCCGGGGACGTCGCCAACGCCTACTATCCGCACCTGGGGACGCATCTGCGCCTGGAGCACTGGTCCGCGGCGCTCAACCAGCCGGTGGTGGCCGCGGCCACCATGCTGGGCCGTGACGCGGTCTATGATCGCGTGCCGTACTTCTACTCCGACCAGTACGAGATGGGTATGGAGTACTCCGGCTACGTCGCCAATGGCGACTACGACGAGGTCGTTTTCCGCGGCGATGTGAAAAAGGGGGAGTACGTTGCGTTTTGGCTGCGTGACGGGCGGGTGCGGGCAGGGATGAATGTCAATGTCTGGGACGTCACCGACACGATCGCGGCCCTGGTCCGTGCCGGTCGGCCCGTGGATCGTGACAAGCTGGCCGACCCCGCCGTACCGCTGGCCGAGGTGACCACGGTACCGGTGGCGCGGTCATGACCACGTCGATGACCGCCGCACAGATCGAGCTCGCCGAGCAGCTGGCCGCCCAGTTGCGGGTGGACTCGATCCGCTGCAGCACCCCCGCCGGCTCCGGGCACCCCACCTCGTCGCTGTCGGCCGCGGACCTGATGGCCGTGCTGATGGTCGGGCACCTGCATTACGACTGGCACCGCCCCGACCTGCCGGCCAACGATCACCTGATCTTCTCCAAGGGGCACGCGTCCCCGCTGTTGTACTCGATGTTCCGCGCCGCCGGCGTCGTGGACGAGAACGAGCTGATCAAAACCTACCGGCAGCTCGGCTCCCGGCTGCAGGGCCACCCCACCCCGATACTGCCCTGGGTGGACGTCGCGACCGGCTCGCTCGGTCAGGGCTTGCCCGACGCGGTCGGGGTGTGTCTGGCAGGGAAGCACCTGGACAAGCTGCCCTATCACGTGTGGGTGCTGTGCGGGGACAGCGAAACCGCGGAAGGCTCCATGTGGGAGGCCCTGGACAAGGCCGGCTACTACCGGCTCGGCAACCTCACCGCCATCATCGACATCAACCGGCTCGGCCAGCGCGGACCCACCGAACTGGAGTGGGACCTGGACCGCTACGCCGCCCGCGTCCAGGCGTTCGGGTGCCGGCCCCTGATCGTCGACGGACACGACCTGGCCGACATCGACCGGGCACTCACCCAGGCCCGCGCCGGCGGGGACCAGCCGGCGGTGCTGCTGGCCCGCACCATCAAAGCCAAGGGCGTGCCCGAGATCGAAGACCGCGACGGGTGGCACGGCAAGGCCCTGCCCCCCGACATGGCCGAACGCGCCATCGCCGCACTCGGCGGCCCCAGCAACCTGCACATCACGTCCCATCCTCCAGCCGCCGCGACATCGGCCACCACGGCCGACCCGGCCGCCCCGATCACCCTGCCCACCTACGAACTGGGCGAGATGGTGGCGACCCGGGTCGCGTTCGGCGCCGCCATCGCCGCTCTCGCCGTCCGCCCCGAGGTCGTCGTCCTCGACGGCGAGGTCGGCAACTCCACCCACGCCGACGATTTCCAAAAGGTCTGTCCAGACCGCTATTTCGAGATGTTCATCGCCGAACAGCAGTTGGTGGCGACCGCGGTCGGGCTCGCCGTGCGCGGCTACGTCGCGTTCGCCGCCACCTTCGCGGTGTTCTTTGCCCGTGCCTACGACTTCATCCGGATGGCCGGCATCTCGCAGGTGAACATCCGCCTGGTCGGTTCGCATGCCGGGGTGGAGATCGGTCCGGACGGTCCGTCGCAGATGGCGTTGGAGGACCTGGCCGCGCTGCGCGCGGTGCACGGCTCGGTCGTGCTCTACCCCGCCGACGCCACCTGCACCACCAAGCTCGTCGCAACCATGGCCGACACCGCAGGCATCGTCTACCTACGCACCACCCGCGGCGCCTACCCGGTGCTCTACCCGCCCGCCGAGCAGTTCCCGGTCGGCGGATCGAAGGTCCTGCGGGCCGGGCCCGACGATCAGGTCGCCCTGATCGGCGCCGGTGTCACCGTGCACGAATGCCTCACCGCCGCAGACGAACTCGCCGCCGTAGGCATCCCCGCGCGGGTGATCGACGCCTACTCGGTCAAACCCATCGACCACGAGGCCCTGGTGGACGCCTGCCTGGTGACCGGCAGCCGCCTGGTGGTGGCCGAGGACCACTACCCCGAGGGCGGGCTCGGCGGCGCCGTGCTGCAGTCGCTGGCCGGCGCCGAAGTGCCGCCGCTGCGTGTCGCGCACCTCGCGGTGCGGGGACTGCCCGGCTCCGGCACACCCGCGCAACTGCTCGACGCCGCCGGCATCTCCGCGATCTACATCGCCACCGCCGCACGCCGGCTGGTCGCGCCATGACCCCACCCACACCGGGAGACACCCATGAAACCCACCCAGCAACTGCACGAGGCGGGCCAGAGCTTGTGGCTGGACAACATCACCCGCGGCATGCTCGATGACGGCACGCTCGCGCACTACATCGACGAGTACTCGATCACCGGGCTCACCTCCAACCCGACGATTTTCGACAAGGCCATCGAGGCCGGCGCCGACTACGACGACGACATCGCCGCCCGCAAAGCGGCCGGCGCGACCGACGAGGAGGTGTTCTTCGAACTCGCGCTCGGTGACCTGCGGCGGGCCGCCGACCTGTTCGTGCCGGTCCACCAGCGCACCGACGGTGTGGACGGGTGGGTCTCCCTCGAGGTCTCCCCGCTGCTGGCTCACGACACGGAAGCCACCATCGCCCAAGCCGCCGCGCTGCACACCAGAGCGGGCCGGCCGAACGTGTTCATCAAGATCCCCGGCACCGCCGAGGGACTGCCCGCCATCGAGGAATGCACCTTCGCGGGGCTACCCATCAACGTGACGCTGCTGTTCTCCGCCGAGCAGTACCTGGCAGCGGCAGAGGCGTACCTGCGGGGCATCGAGCGGCGGGTCAAGGCCGGGCTGAACCCCGCCGTGACGTCGGTGGGCTCGGTCTTCGTCAGCCGCTGGGATACCGCCGTGGCCGGCAAGGTCCCCAGCGAGTTCCGTGACCGCCTCGGCATCGCCGCCGCCACGCGGGCCTACCAGGCCTACCGGGACCTGCTCGATTCCCGCCGCTGGGCCCGGCTGGCCAACGAGGGCGCCCGCCCGCAGCGTCTGCTGTGGGCCAGCACCTCGACCAAGAACCCCGACGCGCCCGACACGCTGTACATCGACGCGCTGGCCGCCCCGTTCACGATCAACACCATGCCCGAGGCGACTCTCCGCGCGTTCGCCGATCACGGTCGCGTCGACGCCCTGATGCCTACCGACGGCGCCGACGCCACCCAGATTGTGGACGCGTACTCCGGCGTCGGCATCGACCACCAGGGGCTGGCCGCCCAGCTGCAAAGGGAGGGCGCCGAATCCTTCGACACATCCTGGCGCAACCTGCTCGCGAGCATCGCCGCCAAGCACGACAAGCTCGCCGCCAGCGGCAGCCGGAGCATCGACTCGTGAACGAGCAGACGCCCGACACCGACTCGTTCGCACGCATCCCGCAGACCGCTTACCACGAGGTGCACCTCCATGGCCCGCAGACGGTCCAAGATTCCGGGCAGCGGCTGCAAACCAAGTTGGAAAGCGACGGCATCGTGCTGACCGCCGATATCCTGCGCGCGCTCGCATTCGCAGCGGTAAAGAGGCTGAGATCTCTGACCAGGAGTCCACCGCCTCCAAACACCCACCCGCCCAGCGCAGGCACGAAAAGTGCAGCGATGCCCCAGGACTCGAACAGCATCCGCCCATGACGAACCGCCTCGATCCAGCGCCATCGATCTGTCTCATCGAGGTGCAGCGCAACGGCACCGCAGCCCCGGTTCGGCTGACCGTCGCTGCGACCGTGCCGAAGCTCGGCAACGGCGCAAGGTCTGCCCGATCCAGCACGGCTCGCCGATCACATACGCCAAACTCCATTTATACAGCGAAATGGTGTATAAACTAAGCCGGTGCACATGGGCGGTGGTGCACCCGGCCGTCACACCGGTGGGACCGGCCGATCCCCCACCCTCGGTGGCGAGCGAGATGCCGCAACGATCGAGTCGACCCCGCACCGCGGTGATTCCGACGGTCTGCACCGTGAGATCCGGTGGGGTTCGTCACCCGCCGCGATACCGTTCTTCGGAATCATTACCGAGATCCTGCCGGTATTCAGCCGCAAACCCGTCTTCGGCTACAGCACATTGGTGTACGCGACCATCTCGATTGCCGCGTTGTCGTCGGCGGTGTGGGCGCATCACATGTTCGCCACCGGCGCGGTGCTGCTGCCGTTCTTCTCTATGATGTCGTTTCTGATCGCGGTGCCGACCGGGGTGAAGTTCTTCAACTGGATCGGCACCATACGGGGTGCCGCCGGGGCTCATCACCGATTCGCGCCGGAATCCGACGCTGCGTCAGGTCGATGGAACCTGGTTCATCTGGGTCGTCGGCACCGAGTCGGTCGCGGTAGCTGCGACAGGGGTCGCGCCGTCGACCCGGAATCCGGGTCTGATCGTGTTCGCACCTGTGTGCTGGTCGATCGGGCTGATGCTGAATCTGCTGTTGGCTGCGCTCGGGTTAGCGCGGTTGCTGGTCGAGCCGGAAACCTCGGCGGAGCTCACACCATCGTATTGGGTGTTCATGGGCGCCGCGGCGATCACCCTGCTGGCCGGCGCGAAACTGCTCACGGTGTCGGATACGGACCCACCGATACCGCATGAGGTGATCGTGGGGGTGTCGATAGTGCTGTGGTCATTCTGGACCTGGTTGATTCCCATGCTTGTGGCGCTGGGCCTGTGGCGATATCTGGTGCGTGGAGAACCGCTGCGATACGAACCCGGCTTGTGGAACATGGCTTTCCCGGTCGGCATGTACGGTGTGGCGCATCGGCTCGGTCATGCGACAGGCATGGACTGGATGGTTCGGCTCGGCGATGACGAGGCGTGGGTCGTTTTCGCCGTGTGGGCTGTCGTATTCGCCGGGATGCTCGTCGCCGGGTGGCGCGCCCTGCCTCGAACCCGGCCGTCACCGGCATGACGGATCCGGCACGGCCCGGAGCGAAATCGGCGCGCGTCGAGCCGAATGGGAGCAGCCGCATCGCGATACCTCATCCCGGCTGTCGCCGGAATATGTTGCCCCGGAACCACGCCGGATCATGGACAGACAATCAGTCCGTCGTCGGCCCCCGGTCTCGCGCGCCGGATACGGGCGCTGACACGACCACGTTGCGGGGTTCGCCACCGGCGAAGGCTTCGATGTTGGACAGTGTTGTTTCGATGATCCGGTGCAATGCCTCGCCGGTGTAGTAGGCGATGTGCGGGGTGACGAGCACGTTCGGAAAGCCGAGTAGGACATGGTCGGCCACCAGGGTTTTCAGCTGCCGCTCGGCGAGTATCCGATGATGGAAGATCTCGGCCTCCTCTCGCACCGCCGGCTCCTCGGGCAGGACATCGAGACCCGCCGCGGCCACCCGCCGCTGCGACAGAGCCCGGATGAGCGCGGCCACGTCGATGACGGGTCCCCGCGCGGTATTGATCACTACGACACCGGTTTTCATCATCGCGAACTCCCGATCCGAGATCAGATGCACGGTGTCGGCGGTGGCCGGGACATGCAGCGTCACGACATCGGCGACGGACAAAACGTCCTCGAGTGCGGCGTAGCGGAATCTCCAACGCTGTGCCACCGCACGGTCGGGGCGGATATCGGTCGCGACGACGGTCATCCCGAAACCGTGTGCGATCTCGATGACCCGACGCCCGATCCGCCCGGTCCCGATCACACCGAGCACCTTGCCCTGCAGCTCGAATCCGCGCAGCCCCGAGCGGGAGAACCCGCCGCGGCGCGTGCGATCGGCTGCGTCCACAGTATGGCGGGCCAGGCACAACAGCAGCGCGAAGACATGCTCGGCCACCGTGGAATCGCCGTAGTCGGGCACGTTGCAGACGGTGATCCCGTGCGCGGCGCAGTAATCGAGATCGATGTGGTCCACACCCGAGGACCGGGTGGCGATCAACCGCAGCCGCGGCAGTCGCGCCAGCAGGCCGACGTCGAGCTGGGAGTCGACGAACGGACTGAGCACCTCGGCGCCGGTGAACCGGTCCGCGTTGCCGATGGTCAGCGGGGTGTCGCAGTAGATCACCTCATGCCCGGGTTCCAGCCGTGCACACGCCGGCCGCTCCTCTTGCTCGATCTCGACCATCGCGACCTTCATCGACAACCCCCTAGTGTCGTGGTCCCGAAATTTTCGCCATATATTTGGATAGGGATTCGAGGATCTCGTCGGCGGTTTTGCGCCAGATGAACGGTTTCGGGTCGGTGTTCCAGTTCTCGATCCAGCTCTTGACGTCTTTCTCCAGTGCCGCAACGCTTTTGTGGACGCTGCGGCGCAGGAGCTGGTCGGTGAGAAGCCCGAACCAGCGTTCGACCTGGTTGATCCAGGAGGATCCAGTCGGGGTGAAATGCATGTGGAAGCGCGGGTGTTTGGCGAGCCAGGTGTTGACAGGCGGAGCGTTGTGGGTGGCCAGGTTGTCACACACCACGTGCACGTCCAAGCTGGCTGGCACGGCTTTGTCGATCGCAACCAGAAATTTCTTGAACTCGGCCGCTCGGTGCTGTGGGTAGAGCTGGGAGATCACGGTGCCGTCGGCGATGTTGAATGCGGCGAACAAGTCACTCACCCCGTGGCGGACATAGTCGTGACTACGGCGTTCGGGCATACCGGGCATCATCGGCAGCACCGGCTGGGACCTGTCGAGGGCCTGCATCCCGGACTTCTCGTCGACGCACAGGACCACGGCCCGTTCCGGCGGGTTGTGGTAAAGGCCCACGACATCGACGACCTTGTCCACGAACTGCGGATCGTTGGACAGTTTGAACCCGTCGACCAGATGGGGTTTCAAATCGAACTTGCCCCAGATGCGGCCGATCGTGGTGCGTGACAAGCCGGTTCGCTTGGCCATCGATGTCCGTGACCAGTGCGTCGCGTTCGGCGGCATCTGTTCCAGTGTGGTGACCACCACGTCCTCGACCTGATCGAGCAGGATCGAGGGTGGCCGCCCCCTGCGAGGCTCATCGATCAGACCCTCGAGCCGTCGCTCGGCGAACCTTCCCCGCCACCGGGCCACGGTGCTTTCCATCACTCGAAGATCGTTCGCAACCTGCTTGTTCGACGCGCCCGCAGCACAAGCCAGCACGATCCGAGCCCGCAACGCCAAAGCCTGCGAGGTCTTCGCCCGCCGCGACCAGCGCCTCAGCTGCTCGGCCTCATCGCCGGTCAACACCAGCCCGACGGTCGGACGACCCGACCGACGCGCATCGCGCAGCCCGTCCAACCTCGACTCGGCGAACCGCTTGCGCCACTTGCCCACCGTCATCGCCGACACGCCGAGGTCGGCGGCCAGTCGCTCGTACACCACCCCCGGCTCGGCGCACGCGAGCACGATCCGAGCTCGCACAGCCTCCCGCTCCGACCCCGAAACCGACCACGCAACAAGCCTTTCCCGCTCAGCACTGGTCAACTCGAACTCCACACCAGCACGCCCCGAAACCGACATACAGTAACCATACTCAAATACAGCGAAAATTTCGGGACCACGACACTAGTGCGAGTCGGTGGATCTGCTCGGCGAAGATGTCACTGCCGGTAACCGCCTCGGCGAGGATCGTCGGACTACTGATCAGCCCATCGACGTGCCGGTCTCTGATCAGCTGCCCGAGACTGCCGCCGGTGAACGGCTGCGGGCTGAGATCATCGAGCCGGTTCGACACTCGCGCCTGAGAGAGTGCGGACAACCGGATCGGACACAGGCTGTCTCCCTGTGGAACAGAGGACCAGGTGACGGGAGAGGAACAGGCAATGGAGAAGTTCTCCCTGGATGCGATCGTCCGGGAACAGCTGCAGCGGGCCGTGTCGGTGGCGGCGCGGCGCAGCGCGACGGCGGTGTACGGCGGGCACGAGCACCGGCTACGGCAAACGGTGGTCGCGCTGGCGGCGGGCGCGACACTGGCTGAACACGAAAATCCGGGCGAGGCAACGGTGATGGTGCTGCACGGCCGGGTACGGCTGCAGTCTGAGCAGGCGGCATGGGAGGGCCGCCCCGGCGATCTGCTGGTGGTGCCGCAGGCACGGCACAGTCTCGAGGCCCTCGAAGACAGCGCGGTGTTGCTGACCGTGTCGAAATAGCCCGTCCGGCTGCCCGCTCCGCCGGGGCTCACCACGGCCCGTCCGACTCGGGGACCGGAGAGTTCCGATGCGGGGCCACCAGCAGGTATCTCAGGCCGTCCGGTCCTGCAGCGAACCCTCTGGATGCCAGTTTCGGCAACCACACCAGTGCGCCCGCGCCGAGGTCGAGGGTGCCCAGTTCGGTGGTCAGCACGCCTGTTCCGGACAGGATGTGCGCCAGCGCATCCACTGCCGGTCCGGGATGGGCGCTGGTGCCGGTGCCGGGTCGCAGTGTGATGATCTCGGCGTCCAGATCATGGTGCCGCATTTCCGGTAGCACCCACTGGCCCTCCGCGGTGGCGGCGTATCCGTCGGTGGTGTGTGCAAGCAGGCGTGGTACCGCAGCGGAGGCGAGCTTGGTGATGCGCACCGCGCCGCGCGGGGGCGCGGCTCGAGTGGTTGCCAGCTGTAGCTGCCGGCGTACTCGGCGTCTAACGCCTCCCTCAGATGCCCGACCGGTCGATTGTTGACCAGAACGAGCTCTCGGGCCACCGGCAGTGAATCGAGGTGGGCGAAGATCGCGCGCAGTTTGTCCGCTTCCCCCAGGTCTCGAACGTCACATTCGACCGGTGAGCCCGGGCTGTGGTGGCCCTCGGCAGGTTCGGCCGGCGCCGTGCCGCGGGGGTGGGTCGCGGTGAGCCGGCCGCGTAATTCCTCGAGGTAGGTGTCGTAGGCCGCGGCGACCTCATCGAGATACACCAGTGGCGGAAAGTCGATCACGGGTTGCCGCTCAGCCAGGAACTCCGCGGTGCACAGCACGACCTCGCCTTCGTCCAGCGACCGAAATCCCCACTCAGCCAGTACATCCGGGTGCACGACGAACTCCGAGAGCGCCGAATCGCCGTGGTCGTCGACGTGGACGCGGTATTCGTGTTCCACGACCGGCTCGATCTCGATGCGTACGGGCATGGCCACTCCTTCCTGTCCCGACCGGTGCGAAGTCGAGTTCGGCACCGGACTCCACCTACGCCGGCGCTTTTCGGCCAAGTCCAATGCCGACGGATCCGGCGGCATGCCGGCCGCAGGTGCGCCGATCATGACTTGCTGCCCTCCCGACAAGCAGCCCGATATCGAGCATCCGATGCCGAGGATTCCATCCTGAACCGATCGGACCGCGAAATTCCTACCCTTCCGTACCGGGATGGCGGTTGGTTCTGTCGGCGACGCTTAGTTTATCCAAGATTTCCCTGTATAAATAGAGGTATGGCGTATGTGATCGGCGAGCCGTGTGTGGATGTGATGGATCGGGCCTGCGTGGAGGAGTGCCCGGTGGACTGCATCTACGAGGGTGGGCGCTCCCTCTACATCCATCCCGACGAGTGCGTCGACTGCGGTGCATGCGAGCCGGTGTGCCCGGTGGAGGCGATCTACTACGAGGACGATCTGCCCGCCGCCCTTGAGCCCTACCGCGCCGACAACGCCGCCTTCTTCACCGACACCCTGCCCGGCCGCGACGAACCCCTCGGCTCCCCGGGCGGCGCGCGCAAGCTCGGACCCCTGAGCGTGGACACCCCGTTGGTGACCGGCCTACCGAAACGGAGCAACCAGCCATGACGCCCGCCACTGCATCGGGCAACCCGTCGACGACCGGGACGGAGCGAGGGCGCCGCGGCGAGGTGCTCGCGATGTTGCGGGCCTCGCCCACGGCGGTGAGCATCGCCGAGCTCGCCACGCGACTGCGCGTACATCCGAACACAGTGCGGTTCCACCTCGAGGCACTGGTCGAGGCCGGGCAGGCCGAGCGGGTCGAGGTCACCCGCACCGTCCCGGGACGCCCGCCACAGATGTTCCGCGCCCACCGAGGAATGGATCCGGCCGGGCCACGCAACTACCGGCTTCTGGCCGAGATACTCACCGCCCACCTGGCCATCGAACCCGACTCGGCCGCGCGTGCGACCGACGCCGGGCGGGCCTGGGGCCGCCGCGCCGCCCGCGACCTCGACGCGGGGCCCCCGTCCGCCGAGCAGGCCATCGGCGATCTGGTGCGGGTACTCGACGAGGCCGGCTTCGACCCCGAACCCGAAGCCGAGGGTGACCGGCCGCGGATCCGGTTGCGGCACTGCCCGTTCCTCGACTTGGCCGAAATCCGCGCCTCGGTCGTGTGCCCCCTGCATCTGGGCCTGATGCAGGGCGTACTGGAAGCCCGGACCGCGCCGGTCACCGTCACCGGGCTTGAACCGTTCGCCGCACCGGATCTGTGCCTGGCCCACCTGGCCACCACCAGTACGAGTGACACGACCGACCCGGCACCGGCGGGGGTGGGGAGATGACCCCCGCATGGGCTGTGGCCGTCGCGGCTGGTTTCTGCTGGCTCGGGATGGTGCTGGCCATCTCCTTCCTGGAGACGCCGCTGAAATTCCGGGCACCGGGGGAGCGTGCCGTGTCTGCCGTGACCGGCTTGGCTGGATCTTCGTCGAGGTCCTGCTTGCGATGGGTCCGGTAGCCGTAGCAGCCGCGCTGTGGTCGTGGTCGTGGTCGTGGTGTGGGTGGGCCGTGCGTGAGCAACGCATGCGCGAGGTGCGGGTGTGGGTGCGGACTTGAGCTGGCCGCACGGTTACCCCGCGCTTTCGTCGTCGAACTGGTGCAGGCGTCGGGGTGCGACCGAGTGCGGGCTGCTCGCGGACCGGAAGAAACGTCGTCGGCCGTGTCTCCGTTTTCCCTGCTCGAGCGTCTAGGCCAGGCATCGCGGACCGTTGGGGTCTCAGTGGCCAGAGGTGCTGCGTTGCCGTCAGGTGATTTGACGTTCTGACGATCGGTCATTGGGGTTGAGTATCCGATGCGCGGGTCTTTTGGGGGTCGCCCAGTGAGGAAGCCGTGCAGATCGGTCCTGACGGGAGTTCCTCGCCTTACGCCGCACTTCCGTTGTCGCCGAACATGATTCGTTGGGCTTGTGACCGGTTGGTCCGGCCACGCCCGACGCCGTCGCGGAGATGATCGTCGGTGGCGATGCCGAAGGTCCGGTACCTCGCCGGACCGATTAGTCTCATGAACCTCTTCGTGGGGGTCAGGGGTTCGAGTCCCCTTAGCTCCACAGAAATCACAGGTCAGGCCGGTTTTTAACCTGGCCTGACTTGTTTTATTTGGCCCAGTCCCACGGAAACCCCACGTTTTCGGGTTCGTATGTCGTTTTTATCCGGGTGCAGGCGCTGGTCGACGTAGGTCCTACCGGCCTGTCGTGGGGTTCGGGCGGGTTAGCGAGAGCGCTCAGGGCGCCCTCGTACCATGCGTGTACAGCCAGCCAGATGTATGCGGGCTGGCCCTCCGAGTCCTCCGGCTCCTTGGAGGTATTCGGGCATCGGGTTGTCTCGGTCGGGGAATGGTAAGGGAAACTGTGGTCCGGCTGAGTGATGATGCTGTCGGCTCTGTAGTCATCTGGCGAACTGGCGTGACCTGCGGGTTCGTGGTTGTTCTTGTCGGTTGCTGTTCGTGGACCCGTGACGTCCTGATGCGGACTTGGGAGGCTCTGCGTCGGAAGCTTCCCGACCCGACCACATCCGTTCCACAGCTGGCCGATCGACCCCGACCCGGCCGAGCCCGCCAACTCGGTACCGGTCAGGTCCAGGAACTCATCGCCGGATACAAGACCGGATATAAGAGTGGAGAGACGGTGTATGAGTCGGGCGCCCGCTTCGGTATCGAGCGGCGGACGGTTAGGTCACGGCATGGGTGATGTCATCTATCCTGCAGTATTTCTTGCCGTCAGGGTGGCGTCTCGCGCGCTGGGGCTGCGGATCGGAATCCGTGGCGACGTGAACATCCCCTCAACGGGCGGCGCGGTGATCGTCGCCAATCATGTGTCCTACCTCGACCCGTTCGCGGTCGCCTTGGGCGCAGCTGGGCGCCGGGTGCGGTTCCTGGCGTTGCAGGAGTTGTTCGACCACCGGGTTTGCGGGCCGATGATGCGGGGCCTGCGACAGATTCCGATCCGGTCTGCGAGCGGAGCCACGGCATATGACGCAGCCACGGACGCACTGAAGTCCGGCGAGGTGGTCGGCGTGTTCGCCGAGGCCACTATTGCCCAATCGTTCACCGTCCAGCCGTTGCGGACCGGCGCAGCCCGACTGGCAGGCGCTGCTGGCGTGCCATTGATCCCTGTGGCGGTGTGGGGAACGCACCGGTTGTGGACCAAGGGCCGGCGCGAGCTGATCCAGCCACTGCTGCCCATTACTGTTCTCATCGGCGAACCATTGCGCCCGAGATCCCACGACGATCCCGAGGAGGTCACCGAGCAGATGCGCGTGACTATGCAGGCATTGCTGGACTGCGCACAACGCGAGTACCCGTGCTCTGGTACCGAGAAGTGGTGGCAGCCTGAGCATCTCGGCGGCACGGCACCCAGCCCCGAGGAGGCCGCGGCGCGGGACGCCGATGAGAACGCTACGCGCCGCGGGCAGGTCTCGTGAGCTCGACCTGTGTGTTCCTACACGCCCATCCAGACGACGAGTCCTTGTTGACCGCGGGCACGATGGCCCGCTTGGCCGCCGAGGGCCATCGGGTCATTCTGGTGGTCGCCACAGACGGTGAAGCGGGACTCGCGGATTCGCCTGCCGGGACCGAACTCGGCGCGCGACGGAGGCGGGAAACGATGGACTCGGCGGCCGCCCTCGGCTGCGCGCGGGTGGAATTCCTCGGCTACGGCGATTCCGGATCGGATGGTGCCGCACCGGACTCGTTCTCCACTACGCCAGTCGAACAGGCTGCGGAGCGGATCGCCGCACTGCTGGTCGAGGAGCGCGCCGAGGTGGTCACGTCCTACGACCCGGCGGGGGGTTATGGGCATCCCGACCATGTTCATCTGCATCACGTGGGTTCGCTCGCGGCGCGGATCGCGGGCACCCGGGTACTGCTGGAAGCCACCGTTGACCGTGACGTGCTGCTGCGGGCGGTCCGGATCGCCGCCCTGTTTCGCCTGACACCGACCGGGCTGACGCCGGACCGGCTCGCCGGCGGCTACTCGCCCGGCAGCGCGATCACCCACCGGGTGAACGTACGCAGCTACGCAGCAAGCAAGCGGGCGAGCATGGTCGCGCACGCCAGCCAGGCAGTTGGCGGTGACGGAGTGCGCACTTTGGCCGCTCTGCTGCGGTTGCCGCAGCCGGTGTTCCGACGGGTACTCGGCACGGAATGGTTTGTGCGGCGCGATGTTTGACCTCCGTCTCGACGAGGTGCTGCTGTTGAGCACAGAGCGCGAGGACAGCCTGGTCACGGGTGGCATGGCTGCGCAGGCAACCCTGGTTCCGCAGGCCCGTCGCATTGCCCGGCGTGAGCGCGATGGGGTTCGCACGCTGGGCTATGCGGCCGACGTGACCGAATTACGCGCGATGTCAGTGCATGTGGCGGCATCGTCGATCGCTGACACGATCTTCACCGGCGGGTTGACCGCGCCGGCCGATAGCCGACCAATTCGCCGATAGCCGACCAATTCGCGGCAGGTCATCGACTCCGAGTGCATATCTGCGGTG
The DNA here is from genome assembly GCF_001613305.1 of Nocardia vaccinii NBRC 15922. Classification (GTDB taxonomy): domain Bacteria; phylum Actinomycetota; class Actinomycetes; order Mycobacteriales; family Mycobacteriaceae; genus Nocardia; species Nocardia vaccinii. The sequence continues at coordinate 4,238 of NZ_BDCC01000043.1, read as the reverse complement.
CCGCGCTTTGCCCGCCACCGCGAGGGCGTGGAGCAGGAGGTTTTCCACGACCCGCAAAGACCGAGCGCAGTGGTGCTGCCGATCGTCACCACCACGTCTTGAACGTCTCGAACGCTACCGCCTCGTTGTGGCCGGAGCGATTCACCGTGTGATGCAACGCTCCCACGAACGCCCCAGTGGATTCGAGTGGCGTGCCGCTCACGGGTACCACGAGCCGCGACACTCGCCGCCGTGCCAGATGCGCGGAGATCCACACATCATCCTGCCACCGCACCTCGTCGGGCCAACCTTCGAAATCATGCACAGCCTCGTCCAGCGATCCGGGCGGAATCAGATATCCCCACATGCCCATCAACACGTCGACCGGGACGTGCTCGAGCACCGCCGTCCCGTAAACATGCCCGAGATACCTTGGGTCACACCCGAATCGGACATACTGGCCGCGCAATCCCAGCGCTGCGGCCGGATCCTGGCGATGGGCGGCGAGCAGGTCCTCGAGGAAGGTCTGCGGGTAGATCGCGTCGTCGTCGACGACCACGAGCACCGCGTTCGGCTCCGCCCGCAGCGCGGGCAGCAACTTCGTCGCCGGACCTTCGTCCTCGCATTGCACAATGTCCACCTCGGCGGGCAGCGACGGCGGGTCGGGGTAGGCAACCCCCGACCTGAGCGAATGCCGCGGCCAGGCCAGCAGCAGCCGATCAGCGGGGACGGTCTGGTCCAGAAGGCTGCGCAGGACCGGGCGCAGGTGCCTGCGTCGTCGCGGCACGGTCGACAGTGTCACGACGACGCGTTCGGCACGCGCGGGCACCATCCGCGGAGCTGGATCGGTCCGCAGTAGTCGGGCCGCCCGGGTCACGTCGCGAGTCAGGCTGGCAAGGGTGGCGTTACTGAACCGGTTGCGCAGGTGATCGACGTTGCTCCAAGAGATCCGGGCCACATGCACGGGCGAAATCATCAGGCGGCCTTCCCCGCCGCCTTCGCGCGGGACATGCGCGCTCGACGTTCCGCCTCGTCATAGCAATGGTGAAGCTGATCCAGCACGACCGGCCAACTGTGTTCCGATGGTGCCACCGTGCGGTTGTGCGAGGTCATCCGGTGGTGCAGCGGCATATCGCGCGCGAGCCGCACCAAGGCCGTCACCAGCTCGGCTGCCGTGTCGCCCAACAACCCCTCGCGCCCGTGCTCGACGAAATCGGCCACTCCCGTACCGGATCGGGCGACTACCGGCAGCCCCGCGGTGCGCGCTTCCAATGTGGCCAGCCCGAATGCCTCGCGACTGGTCACGTTCAGGTAGACATCCGCGGTAGCCAAGATGTCACGGATGGTGCGCTGATCCTGTACCCCGACCAACTGCACCCACCCCGTCATGCCATGCCGATACAGGTACCGCCGCATCGCGTCCGTGCGTGGACCGGCGCCGACAACGGTGGCCTGCACCGAGACCTCACCATCGAGCCGTTGCCGCGCCATTCGAAGAACTTTCAGCAGGATCAACGGTTGCCGCCGGGTCACCAACCGGCCGACAGAGACGACATGCAGTTCTCCCGATAGGCGAGAGGTGTTCTGCTGCAATGCCGGTGAGATGCCATTGGGAACAACAACCGTCGCGGTCCCGGGCAACGCGCGGGCGACCTGGTCGGCGACCACTGTGCTCACCGCGGTCAGTACGAACCGACGTCGCCAGTCACCGGCCCTTCCGATCAGGCGATAGGCCGCCCGCACGGGCGCGTCCCACATACTGTGCACCGTCATCACGGTCGGAATCCGGAGCAGCCCTAGCTGTCTCGCGGAGCGCAACGCGAACGGTGAATAGACGCTCAGATGCACATGCGCCACCTGCGGTCGTAGGCGCAGCAGCAACGAACGCAGGTGCCCAGCCCGGGTGATGCGATGCACCCTGTACGGCATTGCCATGTCGTCCTCGGTCCCGCTGGTCACAGTGATCACATGGACTTCCTCGCCCGCAGCTGTTTGGGCGCGCGCCAGCCGCTCGATCTGAACCTCGATGCCGCCGACGCGGGGAGTGAAGACATCAGTAAGGTGCACGATCACGCGTCAACCCCTCGACTGGACCCAACGCACCCACTGTGCGCCGAGCCTGAATCATAGCGAAGATGCATTATAATGATCAGTGTTCTTGCGGCACTGAGGCAAAGGTGGCGGCGTGAACGAAACTCGGGTGCTCGCCGACGACGGCACCGGACTGCATGTCGAGCTCGATGGCGATCGCGACGCCAGGCGAGTCATCATCTTCGTCAGCGGGATCAACACTGCGCTTGTCTACTGGAGTCGGCAGCGCAAGACACTTGCGGATCTGGGCACGATCGTCCTATTCGACCATCGCGGTCACGGCCGTTCCGACGAATCTCCGGTCGAGAGCGCTACCGTCGGCCAACTCGGCCTCGACATCGCCGCGATCATCGACTCGGTCGTGCCCGATCGACCGGTCGTCTTGATCGCGCATTCGTTGGGAGGTATGGCCGTATGTGCCTTGGCTGCGCATCGGCCGGAGCTGTTCGGCACCCGCATCGTGGGCGTCGCATTGTTGGACACCGTCCCATCACGATGGGGTGAAATCGCGTTGCGGCTGCCCGGTTTCGTGACCCGCGTGTTGGTCCGGGCGCTCTGGCGGGTGGTACCCCCGCTGCGCCGGATGCTCACCAATACCAGCGAGCGACGACACTCGGCATACGACTCGAGCAGCCAGACAGGTACCGGTCCGCGTATGCGGCTCGCGCACATCGACCGCGCGCGCCGGCTCGTCACGTCATTGCGAACCATGAGTCTGCTGGCATTGATCACCGACACCGCGCTGTGCGACCACAGCGCGGGGTTGGCCACACTCGGGACCACTCCCGTGTTGGTGGTTGCGGGAGATGGTGATCGGTTCATCCCTCTTCGGCACAAAACCGATGTCGCCGCGAGTATTTCGGGTGCACAGCTCGTAATCATTCCCGACGCGGGACATCTGAGTTCGATCAAGAAACCCGAAGAGGTCGACCGGCACCTGCGTGCTTTCATCACGAGTCTGGATCTCGCAGAGTGTCGGGCATGAAGACCGCCTATCTCCTCCTGGGTCCGGAGAGCAGCGGGACACGCATGTTGGCGCAGGCGTTCGTGGCTGCGGGCTGTTTCGGGGACGGCGGCCATGAGCAACGGATGGATGACCTCGACTTCACGGGCCGTCCGAACACGATCGTGTTCCGCCAGAGCCTGCCGCACGGCGATGGCTGGCCTGACTGTCCAAGGATCATCGGCTCCATGGCCTCGGCGGGCTATACGGTGCAACCGGTATTGATCATCCGAGACAAGGACCACACGGTACGGTCACAACGTGCACGTAAGCATGTCATTTTCAGCCGCCAGGCACGGCGGCGCATCGCCGATGCGCTCGACTTCGCATACTGCCAGCTTGCCAAGGTAGGCCAGACTCCGCTCGTCATACTTTATGAGCCATTCGTCCGTCATGAAGCCGTACGGCGGGCGTTCTTCGAGCAACTGGGCCTCGAATACCCGACCATGGAGTTCTTCGACGCCGACGCTCGCCACCACCGCACCGGCGTCCGGTGGTGGTAACAACGTCAGGATCCACAAGGAATGATGGGAATAGGCAGTGTCAGCCTGTCACTGTCAATCATCGCAGATCCTGCCGATCGTTCGCGAACACTCGATAATCGGCATAGAGCGAGCGTTCGGGCTGACCCGCTGTGCAGGTTGCGTATCGTTTGGCGGCGCTACGTGGGCGCAGACTCGGGGCAAGCCCCGCGGTTACCCCGCGCTTTCGTCGTCTATGTGACGTCGGTGTCGGGGTGTCTGCCGGGGGAGAGATGCTCGCGGAGCCGGAGGCGCATCGTCGGTTGTTTAGCTTTTCCCTGGTCAGCCGTCTGCTGAGGTTTCGTGCGCCGTCTTGGGCGTAGCCAGTCAGCAGGCTGCGTGGGCTACCTCGACTCGACATTCTGACGACCGGTCATCGAGGGTCGAGTGTTCGTTGTGACGGTAGTTTCGGGGTGGTTCGAACGGGGGCCGTGCGATGGGGGCAGTTTCTCACTGCACCCTGTATTTCCGTTGTAGCTGAACGTAATTCGCCTGGATTGCAGCCTGCTGGTGTGCCCGTCTGCGTTGCCGTCGCAGGGTCGGTCGTTGGGGTCGGTGCCGAACGTCGACGCCTCGCCGGATCGACGAGTCTCATGAGCCTCTTTGTGGGGGTCAGGGGTTCGAGTCCCCTTAGTACTCCAGCC
>NZ_BDCC01000042.1 GCF_001613305.1 Nocardia vaccinii NBRC 15922 | reverse complement strand
GGGATATCCCGGGTGATCTCCTCGGCGCCGAGCTTGGTGTCGCGGGCATCGATCTCGTGCTCCTCGATGTGGATCGAGGTGAGCACGTCCTCCTCCACGAGGCGCTGCGACAGGATGATCGCGTCCTCGTAGTTGTGGCCTTCCCACGGCATGATCGCGACGAGCAGGTTCTTGCCCAGCGCCATCTCACCGTTCTCGGTGCAGGGGCCGTCGGCCAGGACCTGACCGCGCTCCACCCGCTGGCCCTCGTCCACGATCGGACGCTGGTTGGAGCAGGTGCCCTGGTTGGACCGGTTGAACTTGCGCATCCGGTAGCTGCGGCGCGTGCCGTCATCGTGCATCACGGTGACGTAGTCGGCCGAAACCTCTTCCACCACACCGGGTTTGTCGTTCACCACGACATCGCCGGCGTCCACCGCGGCGCGCAGTTCCATACCGGTGCCGACCAGCGGCGACTCGGAACGGATCAGCGGCACGGCCTGACGCTGCATGTTCGCGCCCATCAGCGCGCGGTTCGCGTCGTCGTGCTCGAGGAACGGGATCATCGCCGTCGCGACCGACACCATCTGGCGCGGCGAGACGTCCATGTAGGTGACCTCGTTGGGCGAGACGAACTCCATCTCCTCGTTGCCGCGGCGCGCGAGCACCCGGTCCTCGAGGAAGGTGCCGTCGGCGGCGACGGGCGAGTTGGCCTGAGCGCGGACCTCGCGGTCCTCCTCGTCGGCGGTGAGGTACTTGACCTCGTCCGTGACCCGACCCTGCTCGACGCGGCGATATGGCGTCTCGATGAAACCGAACGGGTTGACCCGCGCGTACACCGACAGCGAACCGATCAGGCCGATGTTCGGGCCTTCCGGGGTCTCGATCGGGCACATGCGGCCGTAGTGCGAGGGGTGCACGTCGCGCACTTCCAGGCCGGCGCGCTCACGGGACAGACCACCCGGGCCCAGCGCCGAGAGGCGACGCTTGTGGGTCAGACCCGAGAGCGGGTTGTTCTGGTCCATGAACTGCGACAGCTGCGAGGTGCCGAAGAACTCCTTGATCGCCGCCACGACCGGGCGGATGTTGATCAGGGTCTGCGGGGTGATCGCCTCGACGTCCTGAGTGGTCATGCGCTCGCGCACGACACGCTCCATACGCGAGAGGCCGACGCGGATCTGGTTCTGGATCAGCTCGCCGACGGTGCGCAGACGACGGTTGCCGAAGTGATCGATATCGTCCACCTCGACGACGACCTCGGTGCCGCCGGGAGCGGTCATCAGCTTGTCGCCCTGGTGCAGCCGGACCAGGTACTCGATCGTGGCGACGATGTCCTCACGAGCGAGCGTCGAGCCGATGACCGGCTCGCCCAGGTTCAGGCCGAGCTTCTTGTTGACCTTGTAGCGGCCGACGCGGGCCAGATCGTAGCGCTTGTCCTTGAAGAACAGGTTCTCCAGCAGGGTCTGCGCGGACTCCTTGGTCGGCGGCTCGCCCGGACGCAGCTTGCGGTAGATGTCCAGCAGCGCCTCGTCCTGACCGGCGGTGTTGTCCTTCTCCAGGGTGGACATCATGATCTCGGAGAAACCGAAGCGCTCGGTGATCTCCTCGGCGGTCAGCCCCAACGCCTTGAGCAGCACCGTGACCGGCTGACGACGCTTGCGATCGATGCGGACGCCGACCGTGTCGCGCTTGTCGACGTCGAACTCCAGCCACGCGCCACGGCTCGGGATGACGCGCACGCTGTGCAGCGTCTTCTCGGTGGTCTTGTCGATGGACTCGTCGAAGTACACGCCGGGCGAGCGCACCAGCTGGGAGACGACCACACGCTCGGTGCCGTTGATGATGAACGTGCCCTTGTCGGTCATCATCGGGAAGTCACCCATGAAGACCGTCTGGGACTTGATCTCACCGGTGTTGTTGTTGATGAACTCCGCGGTGACGAACAGCGGCGCCGCGTAGGTCATGTCCTTGTCCTTGCACTCCTCGATGGAGGCCTTGACCTCTTCGAAGCGCGGATCGGAGAAGGACAGTGACATGGACCCGGAGAAGTCCTCGATCGGCGAGAGCTCCTCGAGCACCTCCTCGAGCCCGCCGTATGGGGTGACCTCACCACGGGCGATCGCCTTCTCCCGCCACTGCGGGGAGCCGACCAACCAGGCGAACGAATCGGTTTGTAGATCGAGAAGCCCCGGAACCTCGAGAGGCTCGCGGATCTTCGCGAAAGACACCCGCTTAGGGGCTCCGGGGATACCGGCCTTGGTCTGGGTGGAGACTGCCAAGATGCGTCCTTCCAGCACCTCACGCGAGTCGCACGGTGGGCCTGCGACCGTCGCTTGTCTGCTTCGTTGTGTGAGATTCCCGCTGGTCGCAACCCGAACGAGCCCCATACAGCAGACAACGGAAGTAACACCTGACGGTGGAACTTTCGTAGTGTGCGATCAAAGGTGTGGACAGGAGGCAGCCAGCGCAAAGTCCAAACGTACACCCCCGAAGCAGGGGTGTCAAAGTACCACCAAGGCCCAGCTTCGGGGCATCGGCGCGCCGGACCCGTGTTCGCTGGCTGCGTCAGGGTCGGCGGCTGCCTGCACACTCCGAGTCCTGGACCCTGTGACAGCTGCCGCTGTTGTGAATAGCGTGACGGTTCGGACGGAACTCGTCAAGTGGCGGGGCCGCCCCGGTACCCGCGAGATCGCCTGGGGCGCTGGGCGTTCACGTGATACCGACACCGTTCGAAACCGATAATCATGCCCTGAACAGCGGCTCCGCCAGCCGGAACGGCTCAGCGGTCGGCGATTTCGCTGGCCAGCCAGTGTCCGTTGATCTTCTGCATGCGCAGCACGATCGGACCCGAGGCGCTCTCCTGAGGCACGCCGTTCTTGGTCGCGGCCACTGTGAGATCCACCAAAAGCTCGGCGCGATCGTCGGTGAGCAAAGTCACACCGATCGGGTCCGGCGTGGCCGTGGCGGTCGATTGCGCCTGTTTCACCGCCGAAACGGTGGTGTCGGCGAATTTGTCGAAATCGCCCAGCATCTTGCCGGTGACCACCTTGTGGACGGTGTCCTTGTAGCCGTCGATGTTCTTGACGTCGTACGAGTAGATCGTCTTCAGCGCGTTATCGGCGGCGGCGGTGACCTGCTGGGTGGCCGCGGTATCCACGAATGCCGCGTTTCCGTCGCCCACTCCCGGCCGCAGGAAGGCGACCACCGCGAACACCGTCAGCACGATCGCGGCGACCAGCATGCCGGCGCCCACACCCCAGCCCGACGCGCGAAACCGCGGCAGTGTGGGCATTCGCACACTCGGCAGACGCAGCGACCGGCCCGCCCTGCCGGCGGATTCGGCGGACTCACCGGCCCCGGCGGCCGGCGCCTTACCCGGGGAGACCTCGCCCGAGGACGCGTCCGAACGCGGCGAACGAGCGGTAACGCGGGAGGTCCGCTTACGACCGGGGGTTTCCGCGGCTCGTTGCGCGGGCCGCATCCGCGAGGAGATCTTGTTGACGGGACGACGTGAAGTCATTGACGGGTACCTCCTACGAACCCGGTTGGCTCTGCGGCGCGGGCGCGGGAGTACCGCTCGGTGCGGGCGCCGGCGTGGACGGCCCGGACTGTGCCGAGGGGTTGGCCTGCGGGGCGGGGTTGGCCTGCGGCGAGGGGTTGGCCTGCGGCGACGCGGCCGAACCCGCGTTGTCCAACGGAACCAGCTGTCCCAGCGAATTGGCCTGATCGGTCTTCCACAGGCCCCCGACCTTCGCCAGGTCCAGGGTCCAGGTGGCCCGGAACGACTGCACCGGCACATTCGGCGCGGTCTGCGTCTGCTGTACGACGACGATCGCCGCGGCCTTGTCCCGCTCACTGTCCAGCGAGGTCAGCGAGGCGCCGAGGATCTTGGCGTCCAGCCGCGTCTTGGACTGCTGCGCGGTCTGCTTGATGCGGTCGTGGTTCTGGTTGAACTCGTCCAGCATCTGCCCGGTCATCGAGGACTGCATCAGCTTGATCGAGCCGTCCACGTCGTCGGGATTCATCGAGCTCAGGTTGAGCGCCGCCTGCCGCGCGGCGTCCAACGCGCTGTCGCGGGCCTCGGTCCGGGGCCCGTCGGTGAAGAATCCGGCGCGCACCCACCCGACGCCGAACCAGGCGGCCGCGACCACCGCCGCCACCAGCCAGACGGCGGCCACGCAGGTGAGCACCGTTCGCAGCGTCAGCGAGGTGCCGGCAACCTTCGAGCCGTCCTCTTCAGGCGGTATCTGCGCAGCTTCCGGCGCGACATTGGACAGGTCAGTACTCACAGCGACACCCTAGCGTCGTTATTTCCCGGACTTGCCACCCCTGTCCGGCCGTCACCGCTTCGGCGTCACTCCGATGAGAGTGGCCAGCTGGGTGGCGACCGGGTTCAGGTTCAGCTTGTCCGGATCGGTCTTGGGCTTGTTGTCCCACGGCTGTGGAACGCTCGGATCGGCCAGTTCGGCCCGGGCTCCGCCCCGCACGTCCGTCGGATTACCTTGCGGCACAGTGCATTTCGCGTCCTTGTTGAACGGGAAATCGTCACGGGTGTCATCGAAGTTCGGATTCTTCGCCTTCATCTGCGCGAGAATCCTCTGCGTGCCCTCGTACCCGAGGGTACAGGCCGGCGGATTGTTGGTTTCCAGCACCAGCCCGAAGTGGGTGGTCCCGTCGCCGGGCGCGGTGGCCGAACCGCCGATCGACAGCAGCGGCAACATCTGCAGCAGCGGTTTGAGCGCGAAATACTTCGGCGAGACCGCCAGCAGCAACGTCCGCAGATTCGCCAGGTCCTTGGTCAGCGGAGCACCGCTCTCCTGCAGCAGTTGGCCGACCGAATTACCGGCATCGGTGCCGGTGCCGATCAGGCGGCGGATATCGGGGTCGTTGGCGCGCAGCTGCGCGGCCACCTTGTCCAGGCCGTCGCTGAACTGCCGGATATCACTGCCCTGATCAACCTGCGTCTGCAGGACCGTCTGCGCGTCCTTGATCAGCTCCACCGTCTGCGGCAGCGCGTCCACCCCGCTCACGGAGAACTTGTTCAGCGAATCGATCAGGACGCGCAAATTGTCGCCCTGGCCGTCGAACGCCTTACCGAGTTCGGTGACCGTCGTGCTCAGCGCCTTCAGATCGGTGGTGCTGGCGAGGGTGTTCACGCTCGCCAGCAGGTCCTGCACCGGAAGCGGCGTCTCACCGCCGACGATGATCGAACCGTCTCGCAGATACGGGCCGCCGGCGCTGGAGGGCACCAGATCCACGTACTGCTCACCGATCGCCGACCGGTTGGCCACGACCGCCTTCGCGTTCGCGGGCACCTTCGGCTTACCCGAATCCATCTGCAGGTAGACGACCACACCGTCCGGGGTGATGTCCTGCGCGCCGACCGTGCCGACCGGAACACCGCGGTAGGTGACCTCCGAGCCTTTGGAAATGTCACCGGTGGTCGCCATCTTCAACCGCACCTGGTATTGGCCGATGCCCAGCATATGGTCCAGGTGCACGTATTTCGCGCCAACGAACACCACGCCGAGCACGGCGATCACGCCGAACGCGATCAGCTGATAGCGGACGAGTTTGCTCATCTCGGCTTCACTCCCAACTGATTCAGAATCGAACCGATCGGATCACCCGGCTTGGCGTTGGCGGGCGCCACGACGGTCGGCGGCAGCGGGAGCAGCGAGACCGTGGGCCAGCCCGGCCGCGGGCCGTTGCCGTTGTAATAGGGGTTGGTCGGATCGACCGGTACCGGACGACCCCACTTCGGCGGAATGTAGACCGGATTGGGTTCACCCACGCCGAGCCCCTTCAACATGGTGCCGATCTGCAGATCCACCGACAGCCAGGTGTTCACCGAGCCGCCGAATTCGGATTTGATCGCCTCGTCGGGGAACGGATAGGTCGGGATCAGCGGGAACGCCGTCACCAGATCCGGCGCGGAGCGGCCCAGTTCCTGCAGGGTCGGGCGCAGCGCGGTCAGATCGTTGATCAGGTTGTCCTTGGATTTGTCGAGCACCGAGATCCCGGCCGTCCCGACCCGATTCAGCTGCTGCAACAGCCCGATCAGTTCGGGACGCTGCTGGTCCAGGATGTGAATGCCCGCGGGCAGCTCGTCCAGGATCTTGGCGATCTGCTCGTTCTGCTGACCGACCCGCTCGGACAGCGTGCCGAGACCGTCCAGCGCGTGCTGGATATCGCCGACCTGATCGTTCAGGCCCTTGATCAGCGTGTCGGCCTGGTTCAGCAGGGAGCGGACCTTGTCCTCACGACCACCGAGGGTCTTGTTCAGCTCGGTGACGATCGGCTGCAGCTGCGCGATACCACCGCCGTTGAGCAGCAACGACAATGCGCCCAGGACCTGCTCCACCTCGGTGGCGTGCCGGGTGTTCTGCACCGGGATCACCTCGCCGTCGTGCAACGGCTTCTCGGAGGCGCCGGAGGGGGGCCGGGTCAGTTCGATGAACTTCTCGCCGAGCAGATTCGTCTGCTTCACCTCGGCGTGCGCGTTCGAGGGAAGTTTCACCGAATCGTTCACTACGACACGCACACTCGCGGTCCAGCCGTCCGGTGCGACCTGGATCTTGTCCACGCGGCCCACGGCGATGCCGTCCACCTTCACCGCGGATTGCGGCACCAGATCCAGGACGTCGTCGAAGCGGATGTCCAGATGCAGCGGATGATCGCCGATGCTCGCACCACCGGGCAGCGGAACGCTGTAGATCCCCGCCGAACCACAGGAACTCACCAGCACTGTCGTAAGGCCCAGAACCGTTGCAGCACAGGCTATCTTGAGTGACTTCACCTCTGGCCTCCCGGCTTCTGCGAGGGCGGCTGCTGATTCGACGGAGTCCCGGGCACGGTCCCCGGTACCGGCGCGCGCTGCTGATTCTCACCGCTCAGGATGCCGAACGGCAGGTTCAGCGTCGGCGTCACCACACCCGCCTTGATCTGGTCGGTGATCGCCTTGCACCGGTCCAGAATCGGCCGCATCTGACGGCTGATCGCGTCGAACTTCGGGTCACCCGGACGCAACTGCCCCAGATCGAGCAACTTGCAGATCGTGCCGAACGGATTCTGCAGATCGGTGAAGTTGGCCCGCATGTCCAGGGTGCCGGTCTCACCGTTGTGCACGTTGATCAAGTTGCTCAACGCCAGCGGCAGCACCGGCAGCAGGTTGGCGACGTCGTTGCGCTGATCGGCCAGGGTCTGGGTCAGCTTGGTCAGCGACGCGGCATTGCTCGCGACCAACTCGCGGTTGTCGTCGATGAACCGGGCCACATCCCCGAGCGCCACCGACAGCAGATTCAGCGCCTGTCCCAGGTCGTGCCGCTCCCCCGAGAGGAATCCGGCCAGATCCGCGAGTTGTGCGTTGAACTGTCGCACCTGCGCGTCGTTCACCGCGAGGGTGTGCACGAAGATCTGCAGATTCTTGATCGTGCCGAAGATGTCACCGCGCGCATCGGACAGATAGCTGGCCGCGTGCGAGAGCTGGGTGAGGCTGTTGGCCAGCGCGTCACCGTTACCGGCCAGATTCTTCGCACCCGTCTCGACCAGCTGGTTGACCGCGCCGTTCTTGTTGGCGCCGTTGGGGCCCAGTTCGTCGGACAGCTGCGCGATGGATTTGTAGAGCCGGTCCACCTCGACCGGCGTCGCGGTGCGCTCCTTCGGGATGGTCGCCTCGCGGGCCATCTTCGGCCCGCCCCGGTAGACCGGGCTGAGCTGGATGTAGCGGTCCGAGACCACCGAGGGGGTGATCTGCGCGGCCGAGGCGTCGGCCGGGATGTCGTACTTCCGGTCGACCGACATGACGACCTTCACCCGATCACCCATCGGCGTGATCGAATCCACCTTGCCCACCGGCACACCCAGGATGCGCACATCCGAGCCCTGGTAGATGCCGATCGATTTGTCGAAGTACGCGGTGATGCGAGTGGTGTCGAAACTGTCGAACAGCCACCACACCACTCCAGCCGCCACGACCGCCACGACGGTTACCAGCGAGATCAGAATCTTCGTGGGACCGCTGAATCCACGCAGTGCGCTCAGCGGATCGCGATGACGGCTGCCGCCGCCCGACGCCGCGGCGGCCCCGGCCGATCCGCCCGACGCCGCGGCCCCCGATGACCCGGCCGCGGCCTCGGACGACTCGCGCCCGCTCGCAGCGCCTTCGGACGACGATCCGCTCGCCGACCGAACCGGAATCTGCTCGGTCGGCGAATCACCGCCGACCGCACCGCCTTCCGCCTCGGCCTTCTGCACGGGCAACTGCTCTGTCGGCGAATCACCGCCTCCCGCAACCTCTTCCCTCTTCGGCGTAGCTTTCTGCACCGGGAACTTCTCGGTCGGGGAATCTTTCCCGAACTCGGGTTCCATCAGCGGCCTCCCAGGGTCCGGATTGGCGGACGGTTGCCCGGGACGTCCGGCAGAGCCGGTGGAATCAGGTTGACGATGACCGCGTCGAACCAGCGGCCGTTACCCAGCACGTTGGCGTAGAGCCCGTAGAACGGCGCGGCCAGCGTCAGCGTCTTGGAGATGTTCTGCTGGTTGTCGTTGAGCATGTCGATGGACTTCTGCAGGTTGGTCAACGCCGGGCCGATCTGCTTCTCGTTGTCGTGCACCAGCGTGGTCAGTTCCGTCGCAATGGTTTTCGCACCGGTCAGCAGCTGCGCGATCGCCTGCTGGCGAACGTTCAGCTCGGCGAGCAACTGGCCGCCGTTGGCGAGCAGCCGCTCGAATTGGACATTGCGATCGGCGAGCACCTTGGTGGTCTTGTTGGTCGCCGCGAACAGTTGCTTGAGCTGCTCGTCACGTTTGGCCAGCGTCTCCGACAGCCGCGCGACACCGTCGATCGAGCTGCGGATCTCCGGCGGGGTCTCGGAGAACGCGTCCGAGAGCACCTGCATGCTCTTGGCCAGCTGCGCGGTGTCGGTCTGCTCGAGATCCTTGGCGGCGTCCTGGAACGCCTCCGTCACGTCATAGGGAGAAACGGTGCGCGACAACGGAATCCGCGTGGACGGATTCGCCGGACGGGTGCCCTTGGGATCCACTGCCAGATATTTCTGCCCGAGCACCGTCTTGATCTGGATCGAGGCGGTGGTGTCGTTCCCGACCCAGGCGTCCTTGGTGCGGAACGAGACCAGCACCCGATCGCCGTCGAGCCCGACATCGGTCACATCACCGACCTTGACGCCGGCGATGCGCACCTCGTTCCCCTTCTTCAGCCCAGCGGCCTCGGAGAATTCGGCGGTGTACTTGGTGCCCGCGCCGATGATCGGCAACCGGTCCAGGTAGAACGTCGACACCGCGATCAACAGCACCAGGAACATGCCGAGCGCACCCATGAACGCGGGGCTGCGCCGGCCCAGGAGCTTGCGCTCATCCATCAGCGACCACCCTTCCCATGGCACCGCGGCGCGGGATTGGTGTAGACCGGCTGATTCACCGTCGGCATATTCGCCGGGAGGTTCAGATTCCGGCCGTCCTTCATCCCCGGTCCCGCGACGATGTCGATACCGCACAGATAGAACTGGAACCAGGAGCCGTAACTGGCGGCGCGGCCCAGCTTCTCCATCTTGATCGGCAGATTCGCCAGCGCCTCGTTCACCTCGGGCGACCGGTCGTTCAACGTGCCGGTGAGCTGGTTCAATCCCGCGATCGAACCCTGCAGCGTCGGCACCGTCGGCACCAGCAGATCGGCCGTGGCCGAGGCGAGATTACCCAGTGAGCTGACCGCCGAGCCGATCGTGCCGCGTTCGGCGTTCAGTCCGCTCACCAGCGCCTCGGTGTTGACGATCAGATCGTTGAGCGCGCCGTTCTTCTTGTTCACCGAATCCAGGATCGCGTTGAGGTTCTTCACGATCTGACCGATCACCGCATCCTTGTCGGCGATCTTGTTCGTCAGGCTGGCGGTATTGCTCACCAGATCGCTGATGGTGCCCTTCTCACCCTGGAACACCTGGATGATCTCGTAGGACAATTTGTTCACATCGTCCGCGGTCAACGTCTGGAACAGCGGGCGGAACCCGTTGAACAGCGTCGTCAGATTCAGCGCCGGACGGGTGTGGTCCAGGCCGATCGTGCCGCCCGCGTCGAGCTTTCGGCCCTGTTGGCCCGTGCCCTGCTCGAGCGAGATGTATCGCTGGCCGACCAGGTTCCGGTAGCGGATGGTCGCGGTCACCGAGGCGGGCAGCCAATCGCGGTCGGTCAGCTGGAAATCCACCATCGCCTGGTCGTGATCCACGACCGACACCTTCGTGACCTTGCCCACGCGCACACCCGCGATGCGCACCTCATCGCCCGGATTGAGCGAGGTGACATCGCTGAAGCGTGCCTTGAACCCGGTGCCGCCGCCGGAGTAGTTGGCGATCGTCAATCCGAGCAGAACCGTCGCCAGAACGGTGACCAGGACGAAGATGAGCAGTTTGGTCAGCGGCCCACCCAGTCCACGCAGTGTCGCGCTCACGACTCCACCTCGCTGACGCTCGGCTCCGTCGTGCGCGCGGCGCGCTGTGCACATGGTTCACTCGCAAGCTCGCTCACGACTCCACCTCGCTGACGCTCGGCTCCGTCGTGCGCGCGGCGCGCTGTGCACATGGTTCACTCGCAAGCTCGCTCACTTCACACTCACCTCACTTCCACGCAGCGCGGGCGCACCGATCCGGCTGACCCAGCTGGGCACCTTGTCCGGCGAAACCCCGTTCGCCGCGGCGTAGATCGCGCCCAGTGCATGCTCCTCGGACGGCGAACCGGCCAGCGAGGCCGGCTGCGCGCCGAAGACCGAGAACTGCGCCGGCGGCAGTTTGCCGATGTTCTGATCGCCCGGATTACGGGTCGGCGGCTGGTAGGAGCCGTCATTGGCCGAACCGGTCGGATACTGGCCGGCGTCGATGCCCAGCGGTGGCTCCGGGAAACACACCGGCGGGCGGGTGTCGAACCAGCGGGGCTCGTCCTGATTCGGCAGGTACCGGCCACGCGGATTGATCAGTTTGATCGACACCCGCGAGCCGGGCAGATCGGTTCCCTTACCGAAGATCTGGTCGATCCGCGGCTTCTGCTGCGCGAAATTCCGCATGGTGCAGGCATATTCGGGGGAATAGGTGGCCAGCAGCTGCAACGCCGGCCTGGAATCGGCGGCGACGTCGATGATGTTGTCGTGGTTGGCCGTCAGGAAATCGGCCAGCCGCGAGGAGGTCGGGGTCAGCGTCGAGTACAGCGTGTCGATCTGCGAACGCTTCTGCACGATCGTGGCGTTGAGCGTGCGCAGATCGTTGAACGTGTCGACCAACTGCGGCAGCGCGTCGGAGTAGGTGTCCGCGACGGTGGCGAAATTGTGGATGTCGTCCTGCAGGATCGGCATGACGCCGTTGAGCCCGCGGAAGATCGTGTCCAGCCGGTCCACCGTGTGACCGAGCTCGGCGCCCTGTCCGCCCAGGGCCTGCGACAGCGCGCCCAGCGTGGAGGCCAGATACTGCGGCGGAATCGCCTGCAGCAGCGGCATCACACTGTCCAGCAGCTGACTGACCTCGATGGCGTTACCGCTGGCGTCCTGGTACAGGGTCTGTCCCGCGGTCAGGTGCCCGCTGGGATCCTGCGGCCAGACCAGATCGACGTACCGCTCGCCGAACAACGTCTTGGGCAGCAGCCGCGCGGTGACGTTGGACGGGATCTTCTTCGCCTTGCCCGGATCCAACGCCAGATGCAGTGTGACCTTCCTGCCCTGTGGCTGACTCGACCTGACCTCGCCCACGGTGATGCCGCGAACCTTCACATCGGCGTTGCGCGTCAACGCGTTTCCGACCGTGTCGGTGATCAGATCGACCTTCACCACCGGGGTGAACGCCTTGTTGTACATGGCGACCGTCGTTCCCAGGAACAGGGCCATCACCACGAAGAACAGCACACCGAGCGTGCGTGTACGCAATTTCTCCGTCGACCGCCAGAACTGAATTCCGGCCGCGCTCATACTGTTTCCATTCCGGATGCTCGGGAGGCCTCCGTGGTTACGCAAACTGGCTCCTCCGGCCCTGACCCGCTCATGCT
>NZ_BDCC01000041.1 GCF_001613305.1 Nocardia vaccinii NBRC 15922 | reverse complement strand
GCTCATCCGGCTACTCGCACTGTGGTCGTCGTCCCCCAGATCGCCAGGCTCAGAAAGAAATCGAGAATGTTGATCAACACGATCGAGGCGCGGACCGCACGGCCCACCGCCACGCCCACGCCCGCCGGACCGCCCGAGGCGTTGAATCCGTAGTAGCAGTGGATCAGGATGATCACGAAGGCGAATATCAGCACCTTGAGGAACGAATACAGCACGTCCTGCGGTGGCAGGAACAAATTGAAGTAGTGGTCGTAGGAGCCCGTGGACTGCCCCTCGAACCACACGCTGATCTGTCGCGAGGCCACGAATGTGCCCAGCAGACCGACGATGTAGAGCGGAATCACCGCCACGAATCCGGCGATCACGCGCGTGGTCACCAGGAAAGGCACGCCCGGCACCGCCATCACCTCGAGCGCGTCGATCTCCTCGGAGATCCGCATCGCACCCAATTGCGCGGTGAAACCACATCCGACCGTCGCGGACAAGGCCAGCGCCGCGACCAGCGGAGCGAGCTCGCGGGTGTTGATGTAGCCGGTGAGGAATCCGGTCAGGACCGAAGAGCCGAGGGCGTCGAGGGCTTTGAAGCCCTGCAGGCCGACCACGACACCGACCGAGGCCGACATCATCACGACCACGCCGATGGTTCCGCCGATGACCGCCAGTGCGCCCGAGCCGAAGGTCACCTCGGCCAGCAGCCGCATGACCTCCTTGCGGTAGTGCACGACGGTACGCGGAATCCAGGCAATTGCCTTGGAGTAGAACGACATCTGATCGCCGGCGCGATCGATGACATTGACGGGAGCCCGTAGGGCACCGCCGATCCGGCGCAAATTCTTGGTGGATCGCTGCGAAACAACCATGGTCAGGCGCCCTTGGCGGGAACGATCTGCAGGTACACCAACGTCAGCACGAGATTGACGAAGAAGAGCACCAGGAAGGTGATCACCACGGATTGGTTCACCGCGTCACCCACTCCTTTCGGTCCCCCCTTCGGATTCAGCCCCTTGTACGCGGCGATGACGCCCGCGAGAAGGCCGAACAACAGCGCCTTGATTTCGCCGATCCACAGGTCCGGCAACTGGGCCAGCGCCGAGAACGACGCCAGATACGCGCCCGGCGTACCGCCCTGCAACATCACGTTGAAGAAATAGCCGCCGCAGATGCCGACGACCGAAACCAGGCCGTTGAGCAGCAGGGCGACCAGCATCATGCCGAGCACTCGGGGAACCACCAGGCGCTGTACCGGGTCGATGCCCAGTACCTCCATGGCGTCGATCTCCTCGCGGATGGTCCGCGAGCCCAGATCCGCGGCGACGGCCGAACCCGCCGCACCGGCGATGATGAGCGCGGTGACGACGGGGGCGGCCTGTTGGACGGTGGCCAGCACACTGGTTGCGCCGGTGAAGGACTCGGCACCGAGTTGCTTGATCAGTGAACCGGTCTGCAACGCCACAACGGCACCGAACGGGATTGCCACCAGGGACGCGGGAAGAATCGACACACTCGCGATGAACCACGACTGTTCGATGAATTCGCGCCATTGGAACGGCCGGACGAATGTCTTACGCGCAACGCTGATGAGCAGCGCAAAGATATTGCCCGCCTGAGCAAAACCCGACTCGACCGGGGTGCGCAGCCGCGTCAGGGTTAGATTCACGGGAGCGTATGTTACCCGTTGGTTGGGTTGTGTCTAGCGGTGGCGTCGTACGCGTTGCCCGGGTATTCCTTTTGGTTACCCGTATAGGCCGGGAGAACTTGTGTATCGCCGTTCTCCTGCATCGATTCCTGGATCGCCACCTGGGCCTGATGCGGCAGGGTATGCATGATTTCCAGGACGCGGCGACGGCGGCGCTCCACGGCTTGACGCACCGGCATACCGGGCGTGGCCTTCATCTGCGGGATGATGCCCTCGACCTCTTCGGTGCCGTTGTCGTAGTGGCCGGCCTCCGCGAGCGCCTGCTCGCGAGCCATCTGTGCCTCGTCCTTCTCCTCGGACATACCGATCGGGCCGACCATGCGGCCGTTGAGGAACTGTTTCACCACCGGCTCCTCGGAGGTCAGCAGGACCTCACGCGGGCCGAACATGACCAACTGGCGGCGGAACAGCATGCCGATGTTGTCCGGCACCGTACGGGCCAGGTTGATGTTGTGCGTGACGATCAGGATCGTCGCGTCGATCTGCGCGTTGATATCGATCAGCAGCTGCGACAGGTAGGTGGTGCGGACCGGGTCCAGACCCGAGTCCGGCTCGTCCACGAGGATGATCTGCGGGTCCAGCACCAGCGCGCGGGCCAGGCCGGCGCGCTTGCGCATACCGCCGGAGATCTCGCCGGGCAGTTTGCCCTCGGCGCCGAGCAGACCGGTGAGCTCGAGCTTCTCCATGACGATCTTCTTGATCTCGGATTCGCTCTTCTTGGTGTGCTCACGCAGCGGGAACGCGGTGTTGTCGAACAGGTTCATCGACCCGAACAGCGCGCCGTCCTGGAACAGGACGCCGAACAGCTTGCGGATCTCGTACAGCTCCTTGTTGGAGCAGGTGGTGATGTCCGTACCGTCGATGAAGATCGAACCGCGCTCCGGGCGCAGCAGACCGATCAACGACTTCAGGAAGACGGACTTACCGGTACCGGAGGGGCCGAGCAGGGCGCTGACTTCCCCCGTGGGCAGAGTCAGGGTGACATCCTGCCAAATACGCTGAGAGCCGAAGGATTTGGTGACCCCTTCGGTCCGGACCTCGACGCCCACGCCTACCTCCACATATTTCTTTGCAACGAGCGATCCCGTGCCGTGTCACTGCTCGGCCGAAACCGCTCCAGCGCTGGGCCGGTAGAACACAGCACGATGTGACGCGTCACACTGGGTGCGGCCACTGTATCGCATGTAAACCGGCATTCCCATCCCTCCCTACCGGAGAGTAAGAAGCAATATGCTCCGGTTTATTACCGCCCACTTCCCCACCTGGGAAAACCCTCCCAAAGGTGAAAATCCTCTCCTTTTTCGGAAAGGCAAAGCGGGCGGCTCCCCGATGGGGAACCGCCCGCCCGTGTACGGCTGGAGCCGGAATTACTTGACCGAGACCTTCGCGCCGGCCTCTTCCAGCTTGGCCTTGGCGGCCTCGGCGGCCTCCTTGGCGACCTTCTCCAGGATCGGCTTCGGCGCGGACTCGACGAGGTCCTTGGCCTCCTTCAGGCCCAGGCCGGAGACGATCTCGCGCACGACCTTGATGACCTGGATCTTCTTGTCACCGGCGCCCTCGAGGACGACGTCGAACTCGTCCTGCTCCTCGGCGGCCTCGGCGGCACCGGCGCCGGGGGCACCGGCAACGGCGGCCACGGCGACCGGAGCAGCAGCGGTAACCTCGAACTTCTCCTCGAACTTCTTGACGAAGTCCGACAGCTCGAGCAGGGTCATGCCGCCGATGGTCTCCAGCAGCTCGTCAACGTTGGCCATGATGGCTTCCTTTCAGTGGGGTCATCCCCGCGCGAGCGGGAAAAGTATTGGGGGTATTGGGAATTCGGCGACCGGATTTATTCGGCGGCTTCGGCATCGGCGGCCGGAGCCGCTTCGCCACCGGCAGCACGCTGCTTTTCCTCGAGCGCGGCGAACAGGCGCGCGACCTGTCCGGCGGGCGCGGCGAACAGACCGGCTGCCTTGGTGAGGTTGCCCTTCATGGCACCGGCCAGCTTGGCCAGCAGCACCTCGCGGGACTCCAGGTCGGCGATCTTCTCGACCTCGGTCACGGACAGCGGCGCGCCGTCCATGTAGCCGCCCTTGATGACCAGCGCCTTGTTGTCCTTGGCGAAGGTCTTCAGCGCCTTGGCGGCGTCGACCGGCTCACCGTGGATGAAGGTGATCGCGGTCGGCCCGACGAACAGCTCGTCCAGGCCCTCGACGCCCGCGTCGGCGGCGGCGCGCTTGACGAGGGTGTTCTTGGCGACGGAGTACGTGGCGTTGTCGCCGAGGGCACGCCGCAGCTCGGTGAGCTTACCGACGGACAGGCCACGGTATTCCGTGATCACGGTGGCGGTCGCGTCCTGGAACTGCTTGGTGATCTCTTCGACCTGGTCGTGCTTCCACTGGATTGCCATACTTCGCCTCCTCTCAGGGGTATCGGTTCGTAATGAACGACCGAAGTCCGCTTGGGCCGGCGGGAGCGGCCAGGCCCGAAGGAGGCAGCTTGCGTAACCACATAGGGCCCCGCGGACGCCGCATCCCACACTGCGACAAAGCAAACGCCCCGGACGCAGAGCGTTCCGGGGCGCACAAGAAACATCGCGAATCGCTGGGACTCACGGCTTCCCGACCTCGGCTCTCCCTGCGTGGGCCGCCGGCAATATCGCCGGACCTTCAGCTGCCTGTGCTCATAAGAACACGGACAGCGACCAACGGTCTTCGGTAGAACGATTGGGGTGATCACTGAACTGGTCGGTGACTGTCAACCAGAATAGCAGAGACCTATCTATCAGCCAAAACGCAGACTAGAGGAGGTCGATAAGCTCATCGACCGACATCTGGGCGATGAGGGCGATACTTCGAAGAGTCCCTTTGGGCATATCTTTACCGCTATGCACAGGTACGGGCACGGATCGCCCGTCCGAATGCTTCATCAGATCGTGGCTGCCTTTGACTCTGTCGATCTTGAACCCCGCCCGCTCCAGGGCTCGGACAACCTTGATACCGCGAACAGATGGTGTCGGTGGCACCGGCGGAGTTTATCCGAATCCGATTCAGGCAACATCCAATTCGAGTGTCATCTCCGCTGGAGGCTCGATGTCTTCGAGGAGAAGCAACAAACCTGCACGAAGGTCGGTCAATGCCGCCTCGGGTGTCTCGCCATCTCCAACAGCGCCGACCCCAGGACGCAAAACCGCGCTTGCACACCAGACACCGTCTTCATCCTGTTCCAACACGTACGGAACATGCACAGTACGGCTCATACGACCAACGATAGCCGATGTTACGTTTCTCATTAAGGTTTTGCAGCTGTCCCCATTGGACCAACACGAACGGCCGGTACGGAAATCCGTACCGGCCGTTGATGATTCGGCGTGCGACTACGCGTCCTCTTCGGTTAGGTTGCGGGTGCGGTTCGGGTCCACCGGGATGCCCGGGCCGGTGTTCGTCGAAATCGTCACCTTCTTGACGTAGCGGCCCTTCGCGGTCGAGGGCTTCACACGCAGGATCTCCTCGAGCGCGGCGCCGTAGTTCTCCACCAGCTTGGCGTCGTCGAAGGACGCCTTGCCGATCACGAAGTGCAGGTTGGCCTGCTTGTCGACGCGGAAGTTGATCTTGCCGCCCTTGATGTCGTTGACGGCCTTGGTCACATCGGGGGTGACCGTGCCCGTCTTCGGGTTCGGCATCAGACCGCGGGGGCCCAGCACGCGTGCGATGCGGCCGACCTTCGCCATCTGGTCCGGGGTGGCGATCGCGGCGTCGAAGTCCAGCCAGCCGCCCTGGATGCGCTCGATCAGATCCTCGGCGCCCACGGCGTCCGCACCGGCGGCCTCGGCCTCGGCGGCCTTGTCGCCGACCGCGAACACGATGACGCGAGCGGTCTTACCGGTGCCGTGCGGCAGGTTCACGGTGCCGCGAACCATCTGGTCGGCCTTGCGCGGGTCCACACCCAGGCGCACGGCGACCTCGACGGTCGCGTCGGTCTTCTTGGTGGAGGTCTCCTTCGCCAGCCGCGCGGCGGTCAGCGGGGAGTACAGCTGAGAACGGTCGACCTTGGCCGCCGCCTCAAGATAAGCCTTGCTTCGTTTTGCCATGATTATCTGTCCTGTTCTGGAGTCAGAAGTGGTAGCGGGACTGGCCATCCCTCCCACTGCGCGAGAACCGCGACTAGTCCGAGACGGTGATCCCCATCGAACGGGCGGTGCCCGCGATGATCTTCGCCGCGGCGTCGATGTCGTTGGCGTTCAGGTCTTCCTGCTTGGTCTTGGCGATCTCGCGGATCTGGTCCATGGAGACCGTGGCGACCTTGTTGCGGTGCGGCTCGGGCGAACCCTTCTGCACACCGGCGGCCTTGAGCAGCAGCTTGGCGGCGGGCGGGGTCTTCAGCTTGAAGTCGAACGAGCGGTCCTCGTAGACCGTGATCTCGACCGGGATGACGTTGCCGCGCTGCGACTCGGTCGCGGCGTTGTACGCCTTGCAGAACTCCATGATGTTGACGCCGTGCTGACCCAGCGCGGGACCGACCGGCGGCGCGGGGTTCGCCGCACCGGCCTGGATCTGGAGCTTGATGAGCCCAGCGACCTTCTTCTTCTTGGGGGGCATCTTTCTTCCTTGGTTAGGTTTCCTTGACCCGGTTGTTACGGATTCCCGTAAGCCTTCTCCGGACGACGCCCCGGCAGAATCGACCGCACGACGAATACGGTCAGCCGAGGCGCAACCCGGCAAGTGTAGTCGAACGCCGTCGGGGCCCGAAATCGGCCCCGGTCGGCTCAGATCTTCGCGACCTGCGTGAACGCGAGTTCGACCGGGGTCTCGCGACCGAAGATCGACACCAGCACCTTGAGCTTCTGCTGTTCGGCGTTGACCTCGGAAATGCTGGCCGGGAGCGTGGCGAACGGGCCGTCCATCACGGTCACCGACTCGCCGACCTCGAAGTCGACCTCGATGGCCGGCTTGGTCAGCGGCTCGGCGGCGGCCTCGGTGCTGGCGGCAGCCGTGGCGGCGGGCTTCTTCTGCTGCTGGTCGGCGGGGACCAGGAACTTCACCACGTCGTTGATGGACAGCGGCGACGGACGCGAGGTGGCGCCGACGAATCCGGTGACACCCGGGGTGTTGCGCACCGCGCCCCACGACTCGTCGTTGAGATCCATCCGGACCAGGATGTAGCCGGGCAGCACCTTGCGCTGCACATTCTTGCGCTGACCGTTCTTGATCTCGGTGACCTGCTCGGTCGGCACCTCGACCTGGAAGATGTAGTCCTCGAGTCCGAGGTTCTGCACGCGGGTCTCGAGGTTGGCCTTGACCTTGTTCTCGTAACCGGCATAGGAGTGGATGACGTACCAGTCGCCGGGAGCGCGGCGCAGCGCGGCCTTCATCGCGGCGACGGGATCGACCTCGTCGTCGGCAGGCGCGTCGCCAGGGGCGGACTCCGCGATCGGCGCGGAATCCGCGGACTCCTCGACCTCCGGCGCGGCGCTCTCGTCTGCCACGTCGTCGACCGGGAATTCCTCGGTTGTGCCGTTCTCCGGGGTGCTCACTGGGCACTCGCTTCCTGTGTCGTCACTAACTTCCTCTGCGTTCCGGACGTCGATTCCGGCGGATGGCATCCAGCGCCCATCCGCGCGGAATGGTCACCGGCGCCGACGGCCAGCTAGCCGAACAGCCAGTTGACGCCCTTGATGAACGCCAGGTCCAACAGGGCGATGAACGCGACCGTGAAGATCACGAACACCAGGACCACGCTCGTATAGGTGACCATCTGTTTGCGGTTGGGCCAGATCACCTTGCGCAGTTCCTGAACAACCTCTTTCAGGAACTTCACCAGGCGCTTGAGGGGATTGCCCTTACCGCCGCCGGCCTTCTTCTTACCGGAAGGCTTGGACGTCTTGCGCGATCCCGCGTCGTCCCGCTCGATCGTCGCGATAGAACCCGTCTCGTGATCCGACGAACCGGAACGAGCTCGCCGAGACGACCGTTTGCCGGTCGGACGACTCACCGCGCGGGTGTCATCGTCATCGGACACGTCGATCCTCTCTCGTCGCTGGGCATCCTTGCAGGGGTGACAGGACTTGAACCTGCAACCTGCGGTTTTGGAGACCGCTGCTCTGCCAATTGAGCTACACCCCTTCGGCTGGACTTTGGATCCAGCACAGTGCTGTTCAGTTGTACTCGGGTAGTCACACAACACGCGCGCCACCCCTGCGGTGTTCCGGCACCGGCGGAAATCCGCCTGGAACCGGCCCCTTCGGAGCAGCGCGCAGCGGCTGGTGACCCCAGGTTCCCGAGTGTACGGTACGCCCCCCTCGCACCGCCAATCCGGGCCCGGCGGCCACTGAACCGCCGGGTCCGCGCCGCGTGCGCGGGACTCAGGCCAGTTGCACCGTGGCCGTCGCGCGACCGAAGATCTTGCGCCCGGCGGACTTGGCGACCATCGCGACGACCGCGGTGCGAGTCTCCGGGTCGACCGACTTCACCTTGCCGGTGTACTCGATCTCGGCGGGCTCGTCGGCCGCGACGTAGACCGGGCTGGTGAACCGGACGTTGTACTCCTTGACCGCGCCCGGATCGCCCAGCCAGGAGGTGACGAAGCCGCCGCCGAGGCCCATGGTGAGCATGCCGTGCGCGACCACGTTGTCCAGGCCGGCGAGCTTGACCATCTCGTCGCTCCAGTGGATCGGGTTCGCATCGCCCGAGACGCCGGCGTAGTTGACCAGATCGCCGCGGGTGAGCCGGACCACGCGTGCGGGCAGTTCGTCACCGGCGCTGACGTCCTCGAAACGCACCGCATGCGTGCTGACCGGCAATTCGGGCACGGTGGCGACCGGCACGGGCGGTTCGGTGACCGGCGGCGTGGTACGCGGGCGGTGTCCGGGGGCCTCGCCGATCCCGTGCATCAGCACATTGCGCACGGCCTCGGAGATGTTCGGGTCGACGTCGCCGCCGCTGCGGCCGACCAGGGTGGTGTACGTGGTGAGCACCAATTCGTCCCGCGAGGTGACGATGTTCTTCGTCACGATGATGTCGCCGCCGAACGCCTGCCGGAACGAGTGCAGATACACGTCGCAGACCAGCTGATCGCCGACCTCGATCGGCCGGTGGAATTCCAGGATCTGATCCGTCTGCATGATCTGACTCAGGTCGTAGCCCGTGACGACCTGCTCGAACAGCTTGCGCTGAGCCAGGATGCCGACCAGCGAGATGAAGGTCACCGGGGCCACGAGACCGTCGTAGCCGTATTCCCGGGCGACGTCCTCGTCCCAATGCACCGGGTGGTAGTCCTGCACCGCGCGCGCGTACTCGCGCACCTTCTCGCGGCCGACCTCGTAGAAGTCGTCGACGCGGTAGTGATGGCCGACCATGTCACGCGCGTGCGCGGCCGCGTCGAACCCGGTTCCGGTATCGCTGGTCGCGGCTTGTGTAGTCACGGAAGAACGTCCCTATCTGACCCCGCTACGGGATCTGCCGAAGCACACACTGCCGCGGATACACCAAATGCCGGAGCGGGTTGACACCCTGCTCCGGCACTGAAGGCTGACTCGAGTTGCGACACGCGCGGGACCTGGCAGCTACGCAAGCTTCCGCCTCGATCTCACCGACGTCGCGTGCGGCAGTGGCACACGTGGAGTACTAGCGAGATTCGCGGTGAGCCCGGTGGGTGCCGCAGTTCGGGCAGAACTTCTTCAGCTCCAGCCGATCCGGGTCGTTGCGCCGGTTCTTCTTGGTGATGTAGTTGCGGTGCTTGCACTGCTCGCAGGCCAAGGTGATCTTTGGCCGGACATCGGTGGACTTCGCGGCCACGATATGCCTTCTTTCGGGTCTACCTGACGGAGGTATCGGTCTTTGTAGCGATGGCCGGACTTGAACCGGCGACACAACGATTATGAGTCGTTTGCTCTACCGACTGAGCTACACCGCCATAAGGCTCGGCTTGCGATGGTGCCTGGCCCTGGAGATGCCGTCGGTCACCACCGGCAATCCGGCGAGCCCCCTAACGGAATCGAACCGTTGACCTTTTCCTTACCATGGAAACGCTCTGCCGACTGAGCTAAGGGGGCATGACTACCCGCGCTCCCGGTGACGATCGCTCGCACCCGGGGCGCCGAAGCCTTGAACGAGGTTACACACTACACCGAAGACTTACCAAACCGGCAGTTCAGAGCCAATTTTTCAAACTCGAAACGGCACCGATGAATGCAGACGCCGCCGGCTTGTAAGAGAGGGCCGGGGCGAAGCCCTCCGGCGTGGGGCCGCGACCCCCATATCACCCGTGAATACGAACAGGGCCCTCCCCGATCGGGGAGGGCCCTGAGAGAGTGGCGGATGAAGGATTCGAACCTCCGAAGCTTGCGCGGCTGATTTACAGTCAGCTCCCTTTGGCCGCTCGGGCAATCCGCCAAACACGCTGGGTGAGCGCGCAGAGCAGAATACAACGATCAGGGCCCCTGGATGCAAACCGGCAGGCCAGCGGGGGTAGCGTCGGGCCCTCGGCGGCTAGTGGCGGGGCGGTACCCGCGACGCTAGCGTCGAAGCCGGAATTCCCGAGACAGGAGCGCAGTGTGGCCGATTCGTCATTCGATGTCGTCAGCAAGGTCGACCGGCAGGAGGTCGACAACGCCCTCAACCAGACGGTCAAAGAGCTCTCGACCCGATACGACTTCCGCGGCACCGGCGCGAGCATCGAATGGTCCGGTGAGGAGAAGATCGTGCTGTCCGCCGAGTCCGAGGACCGGGTCAAGGCCGCGCTGGACGTGTTCAAGGAGAAGCTGATCCGCCGCGACATCTCGCTCAAGGCGTTCGACGCCGGTGAGCCGCAGGCGTCCGGAAAGGTGTACAAGATCACAGGAACCCTGGTTCAGGGCATCTCCACCGAGAATGCGAAGAAGATCGCCAAGAAGATCCGCGACGAGGGCCCCAAGGGCGTGAAGGCCCAGATCCAGGGCGACGAGCTGCGGGTCAGCAGCAAGAAGCGGGACGATCTGCAGGCCGTCATCGCCCTGCTCAAGGGCGGCGACTTCGATCTGGCGCTGCAGTTCGTCAACTACCGGTAGGCCGCCCCGCCTCGCTCCCCCGCCTCCCCGCGATTTCAGCGTGCCGTCGGGTGCCACGAGACTTGCGCGTCGGGCCGGCGGTTGGGAGGGTTCTCGGCTTCTGGGCGTGCCCGGCGAGTTACCCATGTACCCACGAAATCAGTCGGCACCTGCGCGTTCATGCCGATGCTGTCAGTAGCGGCGCGGACCGCCCGCCATGTGCTCGAGGCGGGCGATTCGCTCGGCCATGGGCGGGTGGGTGGAGAACCAGCGGGCCATGCGGTCGCCGGCCCGGAAGGGGTTGGCGATCATCAGGTGGGATTGGGCGGTCAGCTTCGGGTCCGGCGGGAGCGGGGCGGCCGCCACACCGCGTTCGAGTTTGCGCAGGGCCGAGGCCAGGGCCAGTGGGTCGCCGGTGAGCTGGGCGCCGTCCTGGTCGGCCTGGTACTCCCGCGACCGCGACACGGCCAGTTTGACCAGCGTGGCCGCGATCGGGCCGAGTAGCGAAACCAGAAGTACGCCAAGGATATTCGGCCCCTCGCCATCACGGTTGCCGCCACCGCCGAGGCCCGCGAAGAAGGCCAGATTGGCCAGGCCGGAGATCACCGCGGCCAGCGCGCCCGCCACCGAGGAAATCAGGATGTCGCGGTTGTAGACGTGTGAGAGTTCGTGGCCCAGGACCGAGCGCAACTCGCGTTCGTCGAGCAGTTGCAGGATGCCGCTGGTGCAGCACACCGCGGCGTGCCGGGGGTTGCGGCCGGTGGCGAAGGCATTGGGCGCGGCCGTGGGGCTGATGTACAGCCGCGGCATGGGCTGACGCGCCGCGGTCGCCAGCTCGCGCACGATCCGGTAGATCACCGGGGCCTCGAGTTCGGAGACCGGCTGTGCGTGCATCGCCCGCAGCGCCAGCCGATCACTGTTGAAGTAGGCGTAGGCGTTCATGCCCACGGCCAGCAGAATGGCGATCACCAGGATCGTGGGGTTACGGAACAGCGCACCGATGAACACGATCAACGCCGACATGCCGACCATCAGCCCGAACGTCTTCAGCCCGTTGGCATACCCGCCGTGCATGATCGGACCTCCATTTCAGCACCCCGTGATCGATTATCTGTTACACCAGGTCAACGAGGGAGGTCCCACCCCGAGTTCCGCAGCCCGGAATTACACCGACCGTTCGATGGTGTAGCGGACCAGGTGTTCGAGCGCGGCGTTGGCAGGGCCGGCGGGGAGGGCGGAGAGTTCGGCGTGGGCGAGGTCGGCGTAGCCCTGCAGCTTCTCCTTGGCCAGGACCATGCCCCGGGAGCGGGACAGCAGGTCCAGGGCCTCGGCGACCTCGTCGTCGGTCTCCAGGGGGCGGGCCAGGAGGGTGCGCAGGCGGTCGCCCTCTGCGCCCTCGTCGCGCAGCGCGTACAGCACGGGCAGGGTGTGCACCCCCTCGCGCAGGTCGGTGCCGGGCGTCTTCCCGGACTGTTCCGAGGCCGAGGAGATGTCGATGATGTCGTCGGAGATCTGGAAGGCGGTGCCCACCAGGTCACCGAGCCGGGCCAGGCGCTCGACGTGATCGCGATCCGCGCCGGAGAAGGTGCCGCCGAAACGCCCCGAGGCGGCGATCAGCGATCCGGTCTTCTCCCACACCACGCGCAGGTAGTGTTCGACCGGGTCCTGGGATTGCTTGGCGCCCAACGTCTCTCGCATCTGCCCGGTAACCAGCTCGGCGAAGGTCTCGGCGATGATCCGCACCGCGTCGGGGCCGAGGGTGGAGACCAGCCGCGAGGCGTGGGCGAACAGATAGTCGCCGGACAGGATGGCCACACTGTTGCCCCAGCGCGAGTTCACGCTCGGCGCGCCGCGGCGCATCGGGGCCTCGTCCATGACGTCGTCGTGGTAGAGCGTGGCCAGATGCACGAGTTCGATCACGGTGCCGGCGGTGATCAGATCCGGATCGGTCGGGCGCGGGCCGAGCTGTCCGGTCAGGATGGTGAACAGCGGCCGGAACCGCTTACCGCCCGCGCGAGCCAGGTGCAGCGCCGCCTCCTGCAGGAATTCCTCCCCGTCGGACAGCTCGGCGATCAGCAGTTTCTCGACCTCGACCAGACCGTTGCGCACGGTCGACGCGAGCTCGTGGTCGCCGAGGTCGACCCCGGCCACCACCGTGCTCTCATCACTGATCGCCGATGCACTCATGTCGTCTCCCAATGCCGCGTCCGTCCCCACGCCCCACAACCTAGCGTGTCGGGTCCCGGGGCCCCGTGAACACCATCCCAACATCGCCATTGTGGGACGAATCCGGCACCGGCGCAGCCTCCGCACGTCACCCGCACCGCCGCGTCGACACCCTTCGCGCAGCCCTGCGAGGATGGGGTGCATGGGTTCACCGGATGCCACCATCGGGAGCGAGCGCGAGCCGCACGCGCTGCCGGCACATGCCGACGTGCTGGTCGTGGGCGCGGGACCGGCGGGGTCGGCAGCGGCGGCCTGGGCCGCCCGCGCCGGGCGCGACGTGCTGCTCACCGATGCCGCGGTCTTCCCGCGCGACAAGACCTGCGGTGATGGGCTGACCCCGCGCGCCACCGCGGAGATGGAAAATCTGGGGCTGGGCGAATGGTTGCGGGCGCATACGGTCAACCGCGGCTTGCGGATGGGCGGGTTCGGCCGCGAGGCGTTGCTGCCGTGGCCGGGCGGTTCGTTCCCCGCCTACGGAAGTGCCGTTCCCCGACTCGAACTCGACGACAAATTGCGCGAGACCGCGGTCAAGTGGGGTGCGCGGATGGTCGACGGGGCCCGGGTCGTCGAGGTCTCGCGCGACGGCGACCGGGTCACCGGCGTCAGCGTGCGCACCGACACCGGTGTGCGGGAAATCACCTGCCGGACATTGATCGTCGCCGACGGCGTGCGATCACCGGTGGGCAAGATGCTCGGGCGCACCTGGCATCGCCGATTCGCCTACGGGGTGGCCGCGCGCGCCTACATCCGCTCCGCGCGCAGCGAGGACGAGTGGATCACCTCACATCTGGAGTTGCGTGATGCCGACGGGACGCTGGTGCCCGGGTACGGCTGGGTGTTCCCGTTGGGCAACGGCGAGGTGAACATCGGCGTCGGCTCGCTGGCCACCGAACGCCGACCCTCCCACATCTCCCTGAAACCCCTCCTGCAGCACTACGTTTCGCTGCGCCGGGAGGAGTGGGAATTCGACGGCGAGGCTCGCGCGGTCGCCTCCGCGCTGCTGCCGATGGGCGGCGCGGTCTCCGGTGTGAGCGGACGCAACTGGGCGCTGCTGGGCGATGCGGCGGGCTGCGTGAATCCGCTCAACGGCGAGGGTATCGACTACGGCCTCGAGGGCGGACATCTGCTGGCCGGACTACTCGACGAACCGGATCTGTCCACGCTGTGGCCGGATCTGCTGCGAGCCCGCTACGGCCGCACCTTCTCGGTCGCGCGCCGGATCGCGGCGCTGGCCACCCATCCGCGCATGGTGCCGACCGGCGGGCCGCCGATGATGCGTTCGAAGTTGTTGCAGCACACCGCCGTCCGGGTGATGGGCAATCTGGTCACCGAGGAGGACGCGGACCTGACCGCCCGGCTGTGGCGCACCGCGGGCCGCGCCTCCATGCGATTCGACGACCTGACCCCGTTCAGCTGATATCGGCGCCGAGGAGACGGTATGGCCCAGATCCCGCCGCGACCGGTCCCCGCGGACCTGCTCCCCCACCTGCGCCGAGCACGCGACCTGGCCGACCGGCACTATGCCGAACCACTGGACCTGGACGGCCTGGCCGCCGCGGCCGGGGTCTCGAAGTACCATTTCCTGCGGTGTTTCGCCGCGACCTACGGCAAGACCCCGGCCCTGTACCTGACCGAGCGCCGCATCGAGCGCGCCCAGGATCTGCTGCGTGCGACCAACGTCACCGTCACCGAGGCGTGCATGCTCGTCGGTTACAGCAGCCTCGGCTCGTTCAGCCGCAAATTCACCGATCTGGTCGGCATGTCCCCCTCCGCCTACCAGGCGAAATTCGCCGCGGAGGGCGCGCCCCACATCCCAGGCTGCTACATCTTCATGCACGGCCTTTCCGACCGGAAGCACAACTGAAGCACGGGCACCCCGGACGAAACACCGCCCAGCGGCGAAACGTCTCCGTCCGGCTGGAAGCCGCTCGCGAAGCGAAAGGCTAGGCAACACCAGCCCAAAGGTTCCGGCGCACACCCATCGCACCCCACCGAAGCGAAGCGAGAAGCCAACGCGCCCAGCGGCGAAGCGTCTCCGTCCCGCTGGTAGTCGCCCGCGAAGCGAAAGGCTGAGCAACACCAGCCCCG